>NZ_LBJF01000022.1:0-282601 GCF_028128735.1 Bradyrhizobium sp. CCBAU 53415
CGCGCCCGCAGCCGGAACCCCGGCTGCGTCACCGCAGGCTGGTGCCCCGGCCCGGCCGCCGGCGCCTCCCGCTGGCGCCGCGGCGCCGACCGTGGTGCCTGGCACGCCGGCCGCAGCACCGCCCCCCGACAGGGCACAATACAAACCGCCAACGGTCGCACCGGCCTTCCGCACCGCGCCCACGGTCGCAGCCCCGCTGCCGCCGCCGCCGCGTCCGCCGCAGCGTGACCTGACGCCGCTCGCGATCGGAGCCGGCGTGGTGGCCGGAGCCGTGATCGGCGCCACCATCGCCGACCTCCACAACCAGCGGCGCGAAACCGTCGAAGGCGGACGCACCATCTATACCGAGCCGGACCGCATCATCATCCGCGATCCGGGCGGACAGGCCTACGTCCGCGGCAATGACCTCTATCGCTTCCGCTATGGCGCCCGTGACATCCGGACCGATACGGTCGGCAGCGAAACCCGCACGGTTGTGATCCGTCCCGACGGCAGCGAGGTGATCACGGTGGTCGGCGCCGATGGCCGGCTGCTCAGGCGCATCCGCAGGGATCCGCGCGGGCAGGAGATCGTCATCATCGACAACAGCTACCGCGATCCGCGCGCGGTCGGCGGCTTCTATGTCGACGTGCCGCCGCCGGTCGTGAGCATTCCCTATGATCGCTACATCGTCAGCGCTGAGGACGCGTCGCCGGACGTGATCTACGCGACCATGCAGGCACCGCCGGTGCAGCGGATCGATCGGCGCTACTCGCTCGACGAGATTCGCTACAGCCCCAATGTCCGCATGCAGATGCCGAGCATCGACGTCAACACGATCAACTTCGAGACGGGATCGTGGACCATCCCGCCGGACCAGGCGGCCCGGCTGCAGGTGATCGCCGACGGCCTCAACCAGGCGATCCAGCGCAATCCGCGCGAAGTGTTCCTGATCGAGGGACACACCGACGCGGTCGGCAACGAGGTCGACAATCTGTCGCTGTCGGACCGCCGCGCACAGTCAGCGGCCGAATTGCTGACGCAGCAGTTCGGCGTGCCCGCGGAAAACCTGACGTCGCAGGGCTATGGCGAGCAGTACCTGAAGGAGCAGACGCAAGGGCCGAGCTTGATCAACCGGCGCGTCACCGTCCGCCGCATCACGCCACTGCTCAACGGCGGCACGGCGTCGCTGCCACCGCCCCCGCCCGGCACTGCGCCGCCGCGCTGAGGCGAAGCACAAACGCAAATGGCCGGGAGCAATCCCGGCCATTTCATTTGCATCAGACAGTCAACGCTTCCGGCGGCAGGCAGGCGTCGCAAACGGCGGCAACATGCCAGTGATCGGTGCCGCAACAGCCGCCGAGAATCCGCATGCCGGGGAACGTGCGCCTGAGCGAAAGGTACCGGCGGCCGAGATCGACGGGATCGCCGCTGTCGAGAGCCTCCGATTCGTCAAGCTCGGCATGACTCTTGATCGACGCATTGGCCCTGATGCCGTGGATGCGCCGGACCCAGGCCTCGCCGGCCGCGAGCGCACTCTCGAAATGAGTCGGGTGCGCGCAGTTGATCAGGAAATATTCGCAAGCACGGTCCGTTGCGTCGTCGACCGCTTCGATCGCTTCGCGCAGCGACTCTCCCCTGACGAGGCGGCCATCTGTCTCGACCGTGAAAGAGATCGCGACCGGAATTTTCCGCCTCTTGGCCGCACGCGCCACGCCAACGGCCTCGTTGATGCTGTTCAGCGTGAACGCAGTCACCATGTCGGCGCCAGCCTCGGCGAAGGCCGCGATCTGAGGCGCGTGGTAGGCTTCCGCCTCTGCCGCATCCATGTTGCCGGCCTTGTAACCATCGCCTCGCGGACCGATCGCGCCATTGATGACGCAGGGCATGCCGGGGGACTCCCAGTCGCCGCGCAATTCGTCGAGGAAGCGGATGGCACGCTTGTTGACGGCATCGAGCCCGGGCGCGTCGTAGCCGAGCTTGGCACCCCAATCCGGGTTGGCGCGCCAGGTCGGAGTGTCGAGCACGAAGCCGAGCCCGTGCTGCCGCGCGATGCGGAGATAAGCTTCGTAGTACCGCTTCAGATGCGCTCGGCCGTCCGCGCTGTCGAGCAGCACGAATGCCGCGAAGTGGGGCAGCTCCAGCCCCTCGTGAAAGATCAGGGTGGTCTCCATGCCGCCGTCGGTCAGGAAAATGCCGCCGCCGTGCTGCGGCAGACCATGTCGGTATCTGGCCATCGATCGCTCCATCATTTGGACGGGCTCGCTCTCTTCATTCGGTCGCGCCATGCCCGTGTTCGGTCTCGGCATTTGGTGCCGCATAATGTCGCGTCGCTCTAGAAGCCCCGTGGTGCGGCTGAACTTCCACCCGCAAGCGAAGACAAATCAAAGACTTGCATGATCCATTCGGAGTGGTCGCTGGCTGCGGGCGGCAAATTCCGCACCGTTGGTACGGTTTTGGAGTCATCGATGGGAAAGGGCGAAGCGACGCGCGAGCGCATTCTCGAGATCGCGGAAGCGGCGGTGCTCGCAAAGGGCTTCGGAGCGACCTCGATCGACGAGGTCATCGCCGAGGCCGGACTGACCAAGAGCGGATTCTTCTATCACTTCAGGGACAAGAACGCGCTCGCGCGGGAGATGCTGCGCCGCTATGTGGAGACGAACGATCGCCTGTTCGAGGAGATCTTCCAGCGAGGGCGTGAGCTCTCGGACGACCCGCTGCAGTCGTTCTTGATCTCGCTGAAGCTGCTCGCCGAAGTGATGGCCGACCTGCCGAACGGCCATCCCGGCTGCCTGATCGCCAGTATCTGTTATCAGGAGCGCTTGTTCGACCGCGAGGTCCGCGACCTGACCGCGCAATCGGTCCGGGCCTGGAATGCGCACTTCCGCGCGATCCTCGACGGCATCGCCGCAGTCTATCCGCCCCGCGAGCCGGTCGACCTCGACGATCTCGCGGAGATGATCTCGTGCGTGGTGGACGGCGCGATCATCATGTCGAAGACGCTCAACGACCCGAAGCGGCTGGAGCGGCAAATCCTGCTGTTCCGCAGCTGCGTGAAGCTGGTCTTCACGCCGCCGCCTTCCTCGTGAAGCGATGCGTCATTGCTGCGCAGCCAATCCCAATGCGTCGACCATCACACGGAACACTTCCGTGTTGTCCATCGAGCCGTGCACGCGCTCGCTGCCCGGACCGGCCGCGGTCAGGATGACGTCCTCGCCCGAATGCACGCTGGCGCCGATCATCGCCGACAGATTGCCGGGGCGCAGCACCGCGCCCGGGACGTCCTTGTATTTGTCGTTGGCCTTGAAGGTCCCGTCGGCGCCGGCCTTGACGGTCGGCTCGTTGGGATTGTCCAGCTTCGGACGGAACGTCTCGTAGTGATCCGGCAGACTGGCCGAGAAGATGGCCAGCCGGCGGCTCACGTCGATGCGTGCCGGATAGCCTTCCGCGTCGGGAGCCGGATAATTGGGAAATCCAGCCCGATCGTAGACGCCGACGCGCTCGCGCAAGGGAACGTTGGGCGTGGTGGCCATGTCGTCATTCACCGTGCCGACGAGGCTGTTGGGATGATTGTGGTCCGCCACCACCAGGATGAGGGTGTCGTCACCACGCGCCCGCGCCCATTCACGCGTCTGGCGCACTGCGTTGTCGAGCATGATCGTGTCGTAGACGGCGCGCTCCATGTCGAGGGCATGCGCATATTTGTCGATCAGTCCGGACTCGACCATCAGGAAGAAGCCGGCATCGTTCTTCGAGAGGATGTTCAGCGCTGCCCATACCTGCTCGGTCAGATCAGGCTGCTCAGGGAATTTCTTGACGCCGCCACCCTTCAGGAATCTGCGGTCGAGCACACCGTCCATGTTGCCGGTGGCGAACAGGCCGAGCAGCTTGGTCGTCTCCTGTTTTGCGGCAGACGCGCTGAGCTCGCTCGCGGTGGTCGCGACCTGATAGCCTGCATCGCGAAACTTCGCAATGTAGTCAGTCTCGTCCCTGCGTTTCGAGCCCGCAGCCGATTTCGGCAGAAGATTTGCGCTGCCGCCGCCCATCAGGACATCCGGCTTCGCCGCGAAGAGCTGCTCGACGATCCCGTCATAGGCGGCGCGCCGGCGGGTGTGCGCGACCATCGCCGCCGGCGTCGCGTCCTCGATCTCGGTATTGGTGACGATGCCGATCGCCATGCCGTGCCGCCGCCTGGCGAGACTGGTGATGGTTTCGACCCGGGGATCGTCGAACGGGCTCGCGGTGCGGTCCGCATAGACGCCGAGCGCGTTGACGGCGCTCTTGTGGCCGGTCGCATAGGCGCTGGCCGAGTTCGCGGAATCCGTGATGATCGAATCCGTGCCGGCGGTTGCCACCAGCGCCATGTGGGGCATGTCGTCGATGGCGAGCTTGCCGCGGCTCTTGCCCTCCGAAATCCCCTTGGACAGGATTCGGGCTGCGACCCGATGCGCCGGCGACATGCCGTCACCGATGAACAGGATGACGTTCTTCACCTTGCGCGGGCCGGTGTCGTAGACCGTCCATGTGACGTTGCGCTGGCGCGTGCCATCGCTCACGTCCACGGCAACGCTGCCCGGCGCGGTCAGCGCGACGTCGCGCAGGATCAGGGCCGACTGCTCCTTGCCGTCCTCGCGCTCGATGAAGGTCCCAGCACGGCCGAACGCGGTCGCATAATCCGCGCCGTTCACCGTCACCTTCAACTTGGCGGGATCGACCGGCCCGGGAAGCTCGACCTTGAAGTCGAATGTGGCTCCCGCCAGGATCTCGGCACGATCGATCGGATAGATCGTCTGCGCCGACGATGATGACGCCCAACAGAGGACGATGAGAGAGGCGAGTGCCGATCCCCTGACCATGCTCGATGCTCCGCAATCCGGTTTCCAACAGGAACAGGAAGCGTAGCGATCGAGAATGACATCGTCATTAAGCTCGTAACCCGGATGAGCAAGCGCGATTCGGGCCGGGGAAGGCCTCAGCCCTTGTCGCTCTCCAGGCGGAAGATCTGCGAGCCCTCGCTGCCCGACAACAGGCCGGTCTTGGAATAGAGGCCGAGCTTGGTGCGGGTATCGGCGATGTCGAGGTTGCGCATGGTGAGCTGGCCGATGCGGTCGGCCGGCGTGAAGGCGGCGTCCTCGACCTTCTCCATGCTGAGCCGCTCCGGCGCATAGGTGAGATTGGGGCTTTCGGTGTTGAGGATCGAATAGTCGTTGCCGCGGCGCAGCTCGAGCGTGACCTCGCCGGTGACGGCGCGCGCGACCCAGCGCTGCGCGGTCTCGCGCAGCATCAGGGCCTGCGAGTCGAACCAGCGGCCTTGATAGAGCAGGCGGCCGAGGCGCATGCCGCTGATGCGGTATTGCTCGATGGTGTCCTCGTTGTGGATGCCGGTGACCAGGCGCTCATAGGCGATGTGCAGGAGCGCCATGCCAGGCGCTTCATAGATGCCGCGGCTCTTGGCCTCGATGATGCGATTCTCGATCTGGTCGCTCATGCCGAGGCCATGACGGCCGCCGATCGCGTTGGCTTCGAGAAACAGCGCGACGGGATCGGAGAAGGTCTGGCCGTTCAGCGCGGTCGGCTGGCCCTCCTCGAAACGGACCACCACCTTCTCGGCTTTCACCGCGCAATCGTCGCGCCAGAACGGCACGCCCATGATCGGGTTGACGATCTTGATCCCGCTGTCGAGGCTCTCGAGATCCTTGGCTTCGTGCGTGGCGCCGAGCAGGTTGCTGTCGGTCGAATACGCCTTCTCGGCGCTCATCTTGTAGGCAAAGCCCTGGGCGGTCATGAACGCCGACATCTCGGCGCGACCGCCGAGCTCGTCGATGAACTGCTGGTCGAGCCAGGGCTTGTAGATCTTCAGGCCGGGATTGGTGAGCAGGCCGTAGCGGTAGAAGCGCTCGATGTCGTTGCCCTTGAAGGTCGAGCCATCGCCCCAGATGTTGACGCCGTCTTCCTTCATGGCGGCAACCAGCATCGTGCCGGTGACGGCGCGCCCCAGAGGCGTGGTGTTGAAATAGGTGATGCCGCCGGTCGAAATGTGGAAGGCGCCGGACTGGATCGCGGCGATGCCCTCGTGGACCAGCTGCGTGCGGCAATCGACGAGCCGAGCCTTTTCAGCGCCGAACTCCATCGCCTTGCGCGGGATCTCGTTGTAGTCGGCTTCATCCGGCTGGCCGAGATTGGCGGTGTAGGCGTAGCAGCGCGCGCCCTTCTGCTTCATCCAGAGCAGCGCGGCAGAAGTATCGAGGCCGCCCGAAAAAGCGATGCCGACTTTCTCACCCTTGGGCAGGCTTTTCAGGATCGTGGTCATGGCGCGTCCAATCGGTCTCAAATAGCTGATGTTGTTTGTGGCTCGGGCGGCGAATATCAAATTTCGCGAGGCTGAGCACGCATTTAATGGCTCAAACCGAGGGCTCGGGACCGGTCTTGCGGCCGAACAGGCGCTGGCGGAGCCGGTAGGCGGGCATGTTCAGCCGGGTCAGGGCGGCATCGACCGCCTCGTCCGAAAACCGCGTCCGTGGCCACCGGTAGATCAGCGCGTAGGCGAACCAGATCACGACGAAGGTGACGAGGCCCGCGATGGAAACGTCGGTGAAGAAGTGGCCCCCGAAGGCCATGCGCAGCCCGCTGGTCACGGCGCCGAACACCACGGCGGCAGCATAGGCGAGTGGGCGCCATGCCGGCGGCGCCAGCGCGGCCGGCGCGAGCGTCCAAAATGCCGTCGCCCCTTCCCCGGAGAAGAACGAGCAGTTGCGCCCGCAGCCGCCGCGCGGATCCCACCACGGCACGAATTGCTGATCGCCGGCAAACTCGGTCACCACCACCGGACGCGGCCGGCCCCAATAAGTCTTGAACGTCAGGTTGGTCAAAATGCCGGCCGACATGGTCAGCGTCACCAGCAGGAAGATGACCGTGCGCCCCGGCACCATCAGCGGCCGGTCGGGCCGGACCATCTTGACCACCAGCGCGACGAGCGAGGGCAGCGCGAACGCCCAGGCGATCCACATCGCCGCATCGCGCGCAAAGCCGGCCCAGCCGTTCAGCTTGAGCGGGAATGTCTTGGTCGCGGGATCGAAGAACAGCGCAGCGAGCTTGAGATCGAGCTCGGGATAGAGGCCGAAGACGACGCCGATCACGAGCCACAGCGCCAGGGCGACAAAGAGTCCAGTCCGGTTCATGGCGCGCGGTTTAGCGGAGTGGGACGGGGATGAAAACCCCAACCGGCGGTGCCCATCCTCCCCTGGAGGGGGAGGATCGATCGCGCGAAGCGCGAGCGAGGTGGGGTGAAGCCACACAAATGGTCTCTCGTCCGTCGCAACCCTGAGCCACACGCACCGCTATCGAGGATAGTCTGTCACCCCACCCCGGATCGCATCGATGATGCGATCCGACCCTCCCCCTCCAGAGGAGGGTAAGAAACTCACCTGGCATCCGGCCGCGAATTCGACGGCAGCGGCGGCGGCGGTTTCCGCGGGGGTGGCGGATTGCGCCAGGCGCCGGCGTTGCGGCCGGCGATCAGCCAGTAGACGACGCCGGCGACGATGCCCGCACCGGTCATGATTTCCAGGTGACGCCGCACGATACCTTCGAACTGCAGCGTGTCGGAGTGGAAGGGAACGAGGCCGAGATAGCAGGCCAGTCCGACGAGGCCGCCGCCGGCGGCGTAAGCGAGCGCACTGCGGATGTAGAGCGCTTCGGTGATCGCGACGATCACCGCCGCCGGCACCAGCGCGAAGCCCGAAACGAAGATGAAACCGAAGCCGAGCACGATATCGATCGTGCCTTGATCGACGGGACCGGCGCCGAGATCGGCGAATTCCGGAAACAGCAGCGCGATGACGATAATCATCCCGCCGACGAAGCAGGCGGCGAGGAAGCCGATGAAGATGACGATGAGGCGGCCGATCAGGGACATGGGATAAGCAGGTTGCTGATCAACGGCGTCGCGACGCCCACAACCGTCATGCCCGGGCGTAGCCGTCCGAAGGACGGCGTCGCTTCCGCTCGCCTATGCCCGGGCATCCACGGCTCTCGTGCTCGCGGCTCGACGTGGATGGCCGGGTCAAGCCCGGCCATGACGCGCGTGGAGTCCGTACGCATCGTCAATCCGTCATCGCCATGGCGCGGAGCGCCTGACGCTCGCGTGCGCTGAGCTTTTCGGTTTCAGACTTGAGCTGGCCGCAGGCGGCGAGGATGTCGCGGCCGCGCGGGGTGCGCACCGGGGAGGAATAGCCGGCGTTGAAGATATATTCGGAGAATTTCTCGATCTGGTCCCAGTCCGAGCATTCATAGGCCGTGCCGGGCCAGGGATTGAACGGGATCAGATTGATCTTGGCGGGAATGCCCTTGAGCATCTTCACCAGCAGCTTGGCATCGTCGAGCGAATCGTTGACGCCCTTGAGCATCACATATTCGAAGGTGATGCGGCGGGCGTTCGAGGCGCCGGGATAGTCGCGGCAGGCCTGCAGCAGCTCCTTGATCGGATATTTGCGGTTCAGCGGCACCAGCTCGTTGCGCAATTCGTCACGCACCGCATGCAACGAGATCGCGAGCATGACGCCGATCTCCTCGCCCGCGCGCACGATGTTCGGTACCACGCCCGAGGTCGACAGCGTGATGCGGCGGCGGGAAATGCCGATGCCCTCGTTGTCGCCAACGATGAGCAGCGCATCGCGCACCGCGTCGAAATTGTAGAGCGGCTCGCCCATGCCCATCATCACAATGTTGGTGACGCGGCGCGTGCCGTCCTCGCGGTCGGCCCAATCGGCGAGACGGTCGCGCGCGACCATGACCTGGCCGACGATCTCGCCGGCGGTGAGGTTGCGCACGAGGCGCTGCGTGCCGGTGTGGCAGAAGGCGCAGTTCAGCGTGCAGCCGACCTGCGAGGAGACGCAGAGCGTGCCGCGATCGGTCTCGGGGATGTAGACGCATTCGACTTCATGCGCCTTCTCGACATTGTCGCCGCTCGGCAGGCGCAGCAGCCATTTGCGGGTGCCGTCGTTGGAGATCTGCTCGGCCACGACTTCGGGACGGTCGACGGTAAAGTGCTGCGCGAGCTCGGCGCGAATGCCCTTCGAGATCGAGGTCATGTCGTCGAAGCTTTGGGCGCCACGGAAATAGAGCCAATGCCATAGCTGCTGCACGCGCATCTTGCGCTGTGCCGGCGCGACATCGATCTCGCCGAGGCGGTCGGCAAGCTCGGCGCGTGACAGGCCGATCAGCGACGGCTTCGCCGGCGGCACATAGGTTTCGAGCGGAGTCTTCTCCACCAGGATTGCGTTGTGCGGCTGGGTCGACGGTTGCATTGATGAGCCTGATGGTTTGGTCGTTCCGAGGCAGCTCGAAGAGCTGAACCCGGAACCTCGAGATTCCGGGTCTGGTCCTTCGGCCCATCCCGGAATGACGGAAGAAAATCTGGAACACGCTCTATATAGCAACCGGAACTGCCGATTGCGACCTTGTCGCCGGCAGTCTTAACGCCGGCAGTCCTGCGCGATCTTGTCCAACGCCTGGGACAGGCCCTTCAGCGAAAACGTGTCGGTCGTCTCCGTGCCCTTGGCCGAGACGCCCTTGACCACGAGATCCGCGGATTTTCGCATGGCTTCGACCATCCGCTCCTCCTCGGCCGCGTTCTTGATCCAGAGGCCGTCACCCTGCGTGTACATCGCGAAGGAGGCGCCGCCGACTTCGACGGTCGATTCCGAGCCCGGCTTCAGCGCGTAGCCGATCATCACCGAAACTTCGTTGTTGACCTTCTCCGCCGGCCGGGTCGAGACGAACGCATAGGCGGGATCGCGCGGCCGATTCGGCGGATTGGTCTTCGACGATGAAGGCTTGGCCAGTGCGAAGCAGACCTTCTTGCCGTTGGGCGTCGCCGAATAGGCGCCCCAGGTGCCGAACTGGCCGATCAGGGTCGGCTCGGCACCGCCCGCAACCGCCGCGGGCGAGGCTGCCGGCTTGCTCTCGGGCTTTGCAGCCGACTTCGCAGTCGTATGGGCCGATGGCGCGGCCGGCTTTGGTGTCGCCTCTTTTGGAGCAGACTTGTGCGCCGGTTGCGCCCGCGCGGAATCGGCGATTCCCCCGGCCATGACGCCAGTCATCAAAGCTAAAATCAGCACCCGCCACATGCCGCAGTGGTTCCCTCAATATTGTGACTGGAAGATGGCCCGACCGCGCGTTGTCCCCGGGCAGGGATAGCCGGGAAAGTCCAATTTGGGAAGGCAGTTAGCGGCAGCCGCGGCGGCTAGGCCTTGGATCGCGCGGCGCGTTGCTCGGCCCACTGCGTCTCGGTCCAGCCGAGCAAATCCTCGGCGCCGGAACTGCGCAAATGCGCGCCACCGTCGATCACCACCATCTCGCCATTGATGTAACCGGCGCGGTCCGAGACCAGGAAGCTGGCGAGATCGGCAAGCTCGCTGTGCTCGCCGGTGCGTCCGAGCGGGTTGCGCGCGGTCCAACTTTCGTCGCGGCCTTCGGGACGTAGCTGCCCGGATGCGCCGGCGGTCGGAAACGGACCCGGCGCGATCGCGACGGTGCGGATGCCCTTCGGGCCCCACTCCACCGCAAGGCTCCTGGTCATCGCCAGCAGGGCGGACTTCGCCATCGCCGACGGAACCGTGAAGGCGCGGCCTGTGATGGTGGAGGTCGATAGAATCGACAGCACGACGCCGCCACGCCTGCCATCGATCCAGCGTTTGCCGGCGGCGAGCGTGCAGTACATCGCACCATGCAGCGTCGGCGCCAGGATCGCATCCGCGGCACGGAAGGAGAGCTGCTCGCTCCGTGCGATGAAGGTCGCGGCAGCATTGTTGACGAGGACATCGAGTGGCGCTTCGCGCCAGATCTCATTCATCATGCCATCCACGGCGGCGCCCTCGCGAATGTCGCAAGCGATGGTCGTGACCTTGCCGCCAGTCTGTGCGCGCATCTCGCTCGCGGCAGCTTCCAGCCGATCGGGCTTGCGGCCGCAGATCACGAGTTCGGCGCCGAGCGCGAGGAAGCGACGGCCCATCGCGGCGCCGAGGCCCGAGCCGCCGCCGGTGACGAGGATGCGCTTGCTCTCGAGCAGGCTTGTTTCAAACATCGTTTGAATCCTCCATCCTCTTCTTGCTCCGTCATTGCGAGACTATTTCCGCGAGACGGACTCTGGATTGCTTCGCTTCGCCCGCAATGACGAGGATAGGCCGGAGCCTAGCCTCAGACAAAGAATCCCGATTGTCGGGCCGCGCCAAATCCGGCAGAAACGGCCAAACTATAATTCCACTCGAAACACCCCAAGGTGCCGCCATGAAAGCCATCCTCTGCTCGCAATATTGCCAGCCCGACGATCTCGTGCTGGCCGAGGTGCCGGATCCGGTGGCAGGTCCCGGCGAGGCCGTGATCGCGATCAAGGCGGCGGCGCTGAACTTCTTCGATCTCCTGATGATCCAGGGCAAGTACCAGATCAAGCCGCCGTTCCCGTTCTCGCCGGCGGCGGAAGTCGCGGGCGTGATCGAGAGCATCGGCCCTGACGTCACCGACCTGAAGGTCGGCGACCGCGTGGTGGCATCCTGTGGCCACAACGGCGCACGCGAGAAGATCGCGCTGCCTGCGGCGTCGATCGTGAAAATCCCCGACGATCTCGACTACGACCGCGCTGCCGGCATCATAATCATCTACGGCACCGCGCTGCATGCGCTGGAGGATCGCGCCAGCCCGAAACCCGGCGAGACGATCGCGGTGCTCGGCGCGGCCGGCGGCACGGGCCTTGCGGCCTGCGAGCTCGGCAAGCTGATGGGCCTGAAGGTGATCGCCTGCGCCTCGTCGGACGAGAAGCTCGAATTCGCCAAAGCTCATGGCGCCGAGCTGACGCTGAACTACGCCAGGGAAGATCTGAAGGAAGGCTTGCGAAAACTCACCGGCGGCAAGGGCGTCGACATCATCTTCGATCCGGTTGGTGGTGCTTACGCCGAGCAGGCGCTGCGCTCGATCGCCTGGGAAGGCCGCTTCCTCGTCATCGGTTTTGCCGCCGGCGACATTCCAAAAATGCCGTTGAACCTCGCACTGCTGAAGGGCTGCGACATCCGCGGCGTGTTCTGGGGGGCCTGGACCCGACTCAACCCGGCCAAGAACCGCGCCAATCTCGAAAAGCTCGTGAAGTGGACCGCGGAAGGAAAGATTTCATCGCATGTCGACCGCACGTTCCCGCTGGCCCAGACAGCGGACGCGCTGAAGGTGCTCGCGGGACGCCAGGCCATGGGCAAGGTGATCCTGCATCCGTGAGGATGTGGGGCGTCGCTCAGCATCCACAACCGTCATCGCTCGCCAACCATCACCGGTAAAATTGTGGTGCATTCCGCCGCCTCGCCGTAATCAAACCCAAATATCTCCAGATTCGCGCAAATCGCCGTCGTCTTTTGGGCTGAATCGGACGGCGATTTACCGGTTCCAGTTTGCGGGGCACTTCTGGACAACAACAAGAAGACTAAAGCCGGGAATGCCCCTGCGTTGCGTCAGTAATGGGGAGCATCACCATGGAGACGACGGCCCATCGTTTCTCGAGGGAGTCGAGCGCGTTCGACTCCAATCGAGCCGCATCACATCCGCAGACAGCGTCCTTTGTCCGTGCGCGCGCTGCACGGGTGGATCTTTCGCAGGACGAGGCAGTTCCACTGTTCCTGTCCGATCCGCTCGGGGCGCCCGACCCGAGCGAATATGCGCCGGTGAAGTTGCGCTCCAGAATTGTCCCGCGTGTGCTCGCGGCGGTTCTGGCGGCATCCACCCTTGCAGTCCTGATCACGCTGTTTCAATCCGACTTTCGCGGCCTCTTCGCCGCCAATGCCGGTAGCTGGATTCGCATCGTGGCTGACCAGGCCATGGCGTCAGCCAGCGCCCCGGCCATACCGCAGACCCCGCCCGAGAATGCGGTCCGCGTGAGCGATACGAGGCAGGCAAGCGCCGACACGCAGGCTCTCCCTGCACCGGCAACGCCGAGCCGCGAGGCGATCGCGACCGCCTATCAGACGGCGCTGCAAGCCCAGGCGCCTGCGCCCGTTGCGGCGCCGCCAGCACCGCCTGCGCCGCCTCCGCCCGCCAAGACGCTCGACGCCGACACACTGGCCGGGCTGATGACGCGCGCGAAGAGCCTGCTCGGTGTCGGCGATATTGTTGCGGCCCGCCTGCTGCTC
This sequence comes from Bradyrhizobium sp. CCBAU 53415, assembly GCF_028128735.1. Classification (NCBI taxonomy): domain Bacteria; kingdom Pseudomonadati; phylum Pseudomonadota; class Alphaproteobacteria; order Hyphomicrobiales; family Nitrobacteraceae; genus Bradyrhizobium; species Bradyrhizobium sp. CCBAU 53415. The sequence continues at coordinate 13,146 of NZ_LBJF01000022.1, forward strand.
GAACGCGCGGCCAATGCACAGGACGCGACGGCTGCGTTCGTGCTGGCGCAGAGCTATGACCCGGCCGTGCTGGGCACCAGCGACTCCCGGCGCATCGCCGCTGACGCGACCGCCGCGCGCGACTGGTACCAGAAAGCCGCGATACTTGGATCGGCGGAGGCGCGACAGCGCCTCGCCCAGCTCTCGAACTAGACCATTTCAGGGGACATCATGCGTAACGCTTTGGGAATGGCGCTGGCCGCCTTCATGACCGTCTGTGCCTTCACGGCGCGCGCCGAGCAGGCCGAATACGATCCGGCCAAGGTCTCGGACGGCCTGAAGGCCATCTTCCAGTTCGGCTCGACCTCGACAAAACGGGCGCTGAACGCCAACACCGTCACGCTGATAACGGGCACGATCGGCGGCACCTATGTGCAGTTCGGCGCCGACCTTGCCTCCGTGCTCGACGACGGCAACAAGATCCGCGTGCTGCCGATCGTCGGCCGCGGCTCGGTGCAGAGCGTTGCCGACATCCTGTTTCTGCAAGGCGTCGATCTCGGTATCGTCCGCGCAGACACGCTCGACTATCTCGAGCGCAAGGGTTTCGCCAAGGACATCAAGCGGCAGTTCACCTATGTGACCAAGCTCTACAACGAGGAGATGCAGGTGATCGCGCCGAAATCGGTCGCGACATTGAAGGACCTCGAAGGCAAGACCGTCAGTGTCGACCTGCCGAATGGCGGCACCTTCGTCACCGCGCTCACCGTGTTCGAGCGGCTCGGGATCAAGGCGAAATTCGTCTATGTCGAGCAGCGTATCGCGATGGAGAAGCTGAAGGCCGGCACGATCGACGCCGTCATCGTGGTCGGAGGCAAGCCGTACAAATCGGTCTCGACCTTCGCCAATGACGGCCGCTTCCATCTCGCGAAAGTCGACTATGAAAGGCCGCTTCAGAGCGACTATCTGCCCGCGACGCTGACCGCCAAGGATTATCCGAACCTGATCCGGGAAGGCGAAAGCGTGGACACGATCGCCGTGCCTGCGGTGCTCGCGGCCTATAATTGGGCACCCAACACCGAGCGCTATCGCAAGCTCGCGCTGTTCGTGGACGCGTTCTTCACGAAATTCACGGCGCTCCAGAACCCGCCCTTCCATCCCAAGTGGAAGGAGGTCTCGCTGGCGGCGCCGCTGTCAGGATGGAACAGATTGCCGGTGGCGCAGCAATGGCTCGACAAGCACGGCATCGAGCCGGTGACACGGCAGCGCTTCGAGGCGTTCCTGAAGCAGAGCCCTGCGGCCGCGCAGGTGTCCGACGCGGACAAGGAAGCGCTGTTCAAGCAATTCCAGGCGTGGGACGCGGCGAACGCGCGGGCGCAGGCGGGGCCGAAGTAGCGGTCGTCGCTGCGAGCAATGGTGTCGCAAGCGCCATCCACACACTCAGCCGTCATCGCCCGGCTTGACCGGGCGATCCAGCACTCCGAAACAGCAGTGATTGAACTTAAAGGCCGCGGCGTACTGGATTCCCCGCCTTCGCGGGGAATGACAGCGGAGTGTGTAGCCGCGACATGCCGCCGAAGACACCTATTGCGCCGCCTCCCCCTCGTCGACGCCACGCTTCAGCGCGGCGCGGGCGGCCTCGCGATGCTCGTTGGTGATGTGGCCGGCGACCATGCGGATGGCGGTGGCGAGCACGGCGGCGTCATCGGCGAAGCCGAGGATCGGCATCACATCCGCGACGAAGTCGAACGGCAGGACGAAATAGGCGATCGCGCCTAACAGCGAGGCCTGGACGTGGCGCGGCGTCTGCCGGTCGAACGCGCAGTAATAGGCGGCAAGCAAATCTTCCGCGAACGGCAGCTGCGCAGCGACACGCTTCAGCTTGCGCCAGAAGCGACGGCGCACGCTCTCGCGATCTTCCGCGAGCCGATCGGCCGGCTCGAACCCGACGCTGTGCTCGGCAGCCATGCTCAAGAATTCCCCGTTCTGCCGGAGGCGGAGGGTCGTCCCGTCCCGGCTGATCACAAGATGGGGATCCGGCCGATCCCCGCAAGACGCGAGCCTGGTGTCAGCCCGCGATGGCGTTCATCGCCTTGGCCAGCGCGACGTCGAGCGCGGTGACGCCGCCGGCGTCGTGGGTCGACAGCACCACCTCCACTGTCTTGTAGACGTTGCGCCATTCGGGGTGATGATCCATCTTCTCGGCGGCCAGCGCAGCGCGGGTCATGAAGCCGAACGCAGCGTTGAAATCCTTGAAGACAAAGGTCTTCCCGATGGCGTCGCGGCCTTTGACGTCAGTCCAGCCCGGTAGTCCGCCCAACGCCTGCTTGCGCGCCTCCGCCGCGAGCCGTTCTGCCATGGTTCTCTCCGTCCTTTAGAGGAACTTTACTCTAACACCGCGCCGACGCCCGGGTTCATACGGAATTCCTGCATCCGCTAACCATGACGGAGATGTAACCCCGCCGGGCAGGAAATTTGCTACAATTGCCCAAGTAAATCGCCGGCCAAAGATGAAATTGAGCCTGAAGCGCCTGTTTGGGAGATCGATGACCGGGGGATTGGACCTGGCCGAAGCGCCCCCTCCGCCTTCGCCGCGATCCGCGGCGCGGAAGACGGCGCTCGTGTCTCTGGCACTCGTGCTTGCGATCGTCGGCGCGCTGGCCGGCGGATATTACTTCGCGATGCGCCCGGTGACGCTCCGGATCGCAGTCGGCCCTGCCAACAGCGATGACGTCAAGGTCGTGCAGGCGCTGACGCAGGCGTTCACGCAGACCAAGGGCCAGGTGCGGCTGCGGCCGTTTCCGACCGAGGGCGCCACGGCCAGCGCCAATGCGCTTGCGGAAGGCAAGGTCGATCTCGCCATCGTACGCGGCGACGTCGACGTGCCCAAGAACGCGCAGGCGGTCGCGACCCTGCGCAAGAACGTCGTGGTGCTTTGGTCCGTGCCGGGCAAAGGCAAGAAGCGGGGCCCGAAGATCACCAAGATCGCACAGCTCGCCGGCCATCGCGTCGGCGTGGTGGGCCGCACCCAGGCCAACGTCAATCTGCTCAAGGTGATCCTCCAGCAATACGGCATCGATCCCGCCAAGGTCGAGATCGTGCAATTCCCCGCCAACGAAGCAGCCGAGGCGATCAAGGCGCGGAAGGCCGAGGTCTATCTCGCGGCCGGCCCCGTCAACAGCAAGATCACGGCGGATGCGATCGCCGCCTCCACCAAGGATTTCGGCGCGCCCACCTTCCTCGCGATCGATTCGGCGGACGCGATCGCGCAGAACCATCCGGTCTACGAAGCGTCCGAGATTCCCGCCGGCACCTATGGTGGCTCGCCCGCTCGCCCGGAGGACGAGGTCAAGACTATCAGCTTTTCGCACCATATCGTGGCGCGCAAAGGCGTGTCCGAAACCACCATCGCGGCGTTCACGCGCCAGCTGTTCGCCGTGCGGCAGCAACTGGTGACGGAATTCCCGCTCGCGGCGAAGATCGAAACGCCCGATACCGACAAGGATGCGGTGATCCCGGTGCATCCGGGTGCGGCCGCCTTCGTCGACGGCGAGGAAAAGACCTTCCTCGACAAATACAGCGATTACATCTGGTGGAGCCTGATGGCGCTTTCCGCCATGGGCTCGATCGGCGCCTGGTTCGCCGGTTATCTGAAGAAGGACGAGCGCGACAGCAACAGTCATCTGCGCGAACGCCTGCTCGATATGATCTCGGCGGCGCGCAAGTGCGAGACGGCCGAAGAGCTCGACCAGATGCAGACCGAGGCTGACGACATCCTGCGCGATACGCTGCGCTGCTACGATCACGGCGCGATCGAGGAAGGCGCGCTCACCGCCTTCAACATCGCGCTCGACCAGTTCCACGCCGCGGTCGCCGACCGCAAGGCGGTGCTGATAAGCCTGCCGCAGAACCTGCAGCGCGCAGGCGTGCAATTCCGGGCCGCCGGCAACGCGTAAGAGCTTGCCAGCGTTATTGCTGCGTCACATTGTCTCTATATAGCTTTGCCGTTATTCCGGGATGGTCCGAAGGACCAGACCACAGGTGGGCAATTGCGCACCAGGGAATCTCGAGATTCCGGATTCGCGCTTCGCGCGCTCCGGAATGACAGCGAGAGATGCGCGAGCCAGCCATGAACATCAAATTCTCCCGCCGCCGCTTCCTCGCCACCAGCGCCGGTGCGCTCGGCACGATCGCGATGCCATATCTCTCGCGCGCGGCCGATCGGCCGGCGGTCACTCATGGCGTGCAGTCTGGCGACGTCACCGTCGACGGCGGCGTGGTGTGGGCGCGCACCGACCGGCCCGCACAGATGCTGGTCGAGGTGGCGACGACCGAGTCCTTCAAGGACGCCCGCGCATTGCCGCCAATCGCCGCGCTCCCCGAGAGCGATTTCACCGCAAAGATGCTGCTGGAGAACATGCCGAGCGGACAGGACATCTTCTACCGCGTCCGCTTCCGCAATCTCTCGCACAGCGCTGTCGAGGGCGAGCCGGTGACCGGCCGCTTCCGCACCGCCCCGGCCGACCGCCGCGACGTTAGCTTCGTCTGGGGCGGAGACGTCGCCGGGCAAGGCTGGGGCATCAATCCGGACGACGGCGGCATGTTCACCTTTTCGGCGATGCGCAAGCACCGGCCGGACTTCTTCCTGCATTCCGGCGACACGATCTATGCCGATGGTCCCATCCAATCCGAGGTGAAACTTGCCGACGGCAAGATCTGGAAGAATCTGACCATCCCGGAGAAGGCCAAGGTTGCCGAGACGCTGGACGAGTACCGCGCCGCGCACAAATACAATCTCACCGACGACAATATCCGTGCCTTCAATGCCGAAGTGCCGATCTTCGTGCAGTGGGACGACCACGAAGTGACCAACAACTGGTCGCTGTCGAAGGACTTGCCGGCCGCCTACAAGGTGCGCGACATCTCGCTGCTCGCGGCCCGCGCGGGTCGCGCCTTTCACGAGATGTACCCGATGCGCGAGAGCATCACCGAGCCCGGCCGCGTCTATCGCCAGATCGCCTACGGCCCGCATCTCGACGTGTTCATGCTCGACGAGCGCAGCTATCGCGGCCCGAACGGCCCCAATCTCGACACCGCTTACGGTCCCGCCAGCTACTTCCTCGGCCCGGACCAGATCGCCTGGCTCAAGCGCAGTCTGTTGAATTCGCGCGCGACATGGAAAGTCATCGCGTCGGACATGCCGATCAGCCTGATTGTCTCCGACACGCCGAAGGGCGGCTCGGAAGCCATTGCGCAGGGCGGCGGCGCGGTGCGTGGCCGCGAGTTCGAGATCGCCGACATCCTCCGCTTCATCAAGATGGCGCCGATCCGCAACACGGTGTGGCTGACGGCAGACGTGCATTACGCCGCCGCGCATTACTACGATCCGAACAAGGCGCAATTCCAGGAGTTCGAGCCGTTCTGGGAATTCGTCTCGGGCCCGCTGCATGCCGGCACGTTCGGTCCGAACGCGCTCGACAACACCTTCGGGCCGGAGGTGCGTTTCGTCAAGGCACCGGGTAAGGACAGCCAGAACCTGCCGCCGTCCGCTGGCATGCAGTTCTTCGGTCACGTCAAGATCGACGGCGCCTCCGGCCGGATGACGGTGACCCTGCGCGACCGCGCCGACGTGGCGCTGTGGTCGACCACGCTCGATCCGAAGCAAAGCTGATCGCTAATTGGCGGCACGTATCTTGAGCGCCGCTTCCAGCGCGTCGCTCGAACACGGCTTCTGCAACCGCGGCCGGCCTGCCAATTCGGGCGGAATGCGCGCGTCGGCGCCGTAGCCGGTGACGAAAACGAACGGAACCTTCAGCGCGATCAGCCGCTCGGCGATCGCAAAGCTGGTCTCGCGGATCAGCTCGACATCGAGCAGCGCGAAGTCGGGCGTACGCTTCGCGATCGCGTCCAGCGCCTGGGTCACCGACCCGACGGTCCGCACACCGATCACACCAAATCCGAGCAGACGGTCCTCGAAATCGATCGCGATGATCGGATCGTCCTCGACGATCAGAACATCGGCTGGCCAGCTCGAGCCATTGGAAAGTGCGGGTGCCATGATCGCATCTTGCGTTCGGGGGTTTTCGGATCAGGACTGCCGCGACACGATGCCTGCGCGTAGCGCATCGAAGGGTTCCCGGAACGAAACTCACCACATCATCGTTCTTCAGTCTGTCCACTTGTGCACACAGGGCATGGACGGAACTCGCTAAGCTGGGAGGAAGGACAGGAGTTCACGATGGATGCGCGCATCGGCAAAGTCACCGAGGTCGAGAGCCGGCCGGCCAACAATCTGCTGCGGCGTTTGAGCCAGGCCGACTACACCCTCCTTGCACCGCACGTGACCGTCGAAGACTCCGCAGCGGGGCAGTTGCTCTACAATCCCGGCGATGACGTGCAGGTCGTCCACTTTCCCTGCGGGCCATCGCTCGCGACCTTCCTCGTTCCCAACGAGGACGGCCGGGACGTCGAAACCATTCTGGTCGGCCGCGAAGGCGCGGTCGGCGGCATCGTCAGCGAGGGATTTCTGCCGGCCTATACCCGGATCTGCGTGAAATTCAGCGGGCCGTTTGCGCGCGTTCACGTTGCCAAGCTGGAAGCGGCCAAGCTGCGCTCGGCTTCACTGCGCAACATCTTTGCCCGCTATGCCGATTGCATGCTGGCCCAGATCTTCCAGTCGACCGCCTGCAACGCGATCCATTCGATAGAACAGCGTACCGCCAAATGGATTTTGGCGGCGATGGAGCGGACCGGCGACGAAACCAGCGTGCCGCTGACCCACGAACAGCTCGCGACGCTGCTCGGGGTGGGCCGCAGTTATGCCAGCCGCGTGCTTCAGTCGTTCAAGGCGGAACGGATTCTCGACACAAGGCGCGGTTCGATCCTGGTTCGCAGCCGCGATGGCCTGAAGCTTCGCGCCTGCCTGTGCAACGATGCCGTGAAAATGCATTTCGAGGAGGTGCTGCGCGGCGTCTATCCGACCGAGGAACGTGAGGCAGGGTAGCGGCTCTTGCTTCCTTCCTTCTCCCCTTGCGGGAGAAGGGGCGCGCGCAGTGCGCGCGTCGGATCAGGGATTTTGTCCGCGAGCTCGCCTTGGTGCGAGAGACCCCTCACCACAACAAGCTTGTGGACAGGGCTGCCCGGCCTCTGCGCCCTGCTGTTCGGCGGGGCCTCGGTGATCGAGGGGAGCAAGATCGATTCCGACATCGCACCGCTGGTCTTCCTGGGGCTGGTCGTCAGCATTGGAGGCGCCGTCCTGATCTGGGCGGCGATCAAGCGGCGGAAGGCCCCGCCCATCCCGGAACCCAGCCCTAAGCCCCGGGAATCCCCGGGCAAAATTCAGTCAACCAACCAGCAAAGAACACATTGTTTTTTGACGGTTTTTGCATATATTGCGCCGCAAACGCGTAGGGTGCCCGGTCGAGCTGACCGGGCTTCCTTTTTGGGCGAAGCAGGCCCCGTTTTCCACGTTTCCAGCGTTGTCCGTGAAGAGGTCCCAGTCTGACCGGCGAGATCGCGCTTAACCCATTGTTCGACCGCAAAGAAGCTCACACATGAACCTTCGCAACGTCGCCATCATCGCCCACGTCGACCACGGCAAGACGACCCTGGTTGACCGCCTCCTCCAGCAATCCGGCACGTTCCGCGAGAACCAGAAGGTGACTGAGCGCGCCATGGACTCCAACGACCTGGAGCGCGAGCGCGGCATCACCATCCTGGCCAAGGCTGCCTCGGTGCAGTGGAAGGACACCCGGGTCAACATCGTCGACACCCCCGGCCACGCCGATTTCGGCGGCGAGGTCGAGCGCATCCTGAACATGGTGGACGGCGCGCTGGTGCTGGTAGACGCCGCCGAAGGCCCGCTGCCGCAGACCAAGTTCGTGGTCTCCAAGGCGCTCAAGGTCGGCCTCAAGCCGATCGTCGTCATCAACAAGGTCGACCGCCCCGACGCGCGCCCGACCGAGGTCATCAACGAGGTGTTCGACCTGTTCGCGGCGCTCGACGCCAGCGAGGAGCAGCTCGACTTCCCGATCCTCTACGGGTCGGCCAAGCAGGGCTGGATGGCCGAGAGCCCCGAGGGTCCGAAGGACAAGGGCATGGAGCCGCTGTTCGACCTGATCCTGCGCCACGTCGCGCCGCCGAAGGTCGAGGAAGGACCGTTCAGGATGATCGGCACCATCCTGGAGGCCAACCCCTATCTCGGCCGCATCATCACCGGCCGCATCTCGTCGGGCGTGCTCAAGCCGAACCAGCAGGTCAAGGTGCTGAACGCCGACGGCAAGCTGGTCGAGTCCGGCCGCATCACCAAGATCCTGGCGTTCCGCGGTCTCGAGCGCACCCCGCTCGATGAAGCCGAGGCCGGCGACATCGTTGCGATTGCGGGCCTGACCAAGGGCACCGTCGCCGACACCTTCTGCGATCCGAGTGTGGAAGTGCCGCTGCCGGCGCAGCCGATTGATCCGCCGACCGTGTCGATGTCGTTCATCGTCAATAACTCCCCGCTCGCCGGCACTGAAGGCGACAAGGTGACGAGCCGCATGATCCGCGACCGTCTGCTGCGCGAGGCCGAAGGCAACGTCGCCCTGCGCGTCGTCGAAGCCGCCGACAAGGATGCAATGGAAGTCTCGGGCCGCGGCGAATTGCAGCTCGCGATCCTGATCGAGACCATGCGTCGCGAGGGCTTCGAGCTCTCTGTGTCGCGTCCGCGCGTCGTCTACCAGAAGGACGAAGCGACCGGCGCCACCATGGAGCCGATCGAGGAGGTCGTGATCGACGTCGACGAGGAGCATTCCGGCGTCGTCGTGCAGAAGATGAGCGAGCGCAAGTCCGAGCTGGTCGAAATGAAGCCGTCCGGCGGCAATCGCCAGCGCCTGGTGTTCTACGCGCCGACCCGCGGCCTGATCGGCTACCAGGGTGAACTGCTCACCGACACCCGCGGCACCGCGATCATGAACCGCCTGTTCCACGGCTACGCTCCGTACAAGGGCGAGATCCAGGGCCGCCGCAACGGCGTCTTGATCTCCAACGACCAGGGTGAAGCGGTGGCCTACGCCATGTTCAAGCTGGAAGACCGTGGCCCGATGATGATCGAGCCGGGCTGGAAGGTCTACCGCGGCATGATCGTCGGCGAGCACACCCGCGACAACGATCTCGAGATCAACGTGCTCAAGGGCAAGCAGCTCACCAACATCCGCACCACCTCGAAGGACGAGGCCGTGCGCCTGACCCCGCCGATCCGCATGACACTGGAAAAGGCGCTGGCCTATATCGAGGACGACGAGCTCGTCGAGGTCACCCCGAAGTCGATCCGCCTGCGCAAGAAGCACCTCGACCCGAACGAGCGCAAGCGCGCGGAAAAGGCCAAGGAAGCGGTGGCGTAGGAGTTACCCTCCGGCTTCCCCCGGCGCGTCCTCGCCACGACCGACGAGATCGATGGTCGGCGTCCCGTCGGAGAGATTGACCGCGTCGCGCAGAACCGCAAGATGCGGCGCCTTCCAAGTGTCGGGCTTCCGGTCGACATTCCAATAGGCGGTGTGGGTGAAGAAGTCCGCACCGCCGGCCAATTTCGTCGAGACCGGCAGGTCGACGATGTGCCGGCCGAAGATCGGGGCTAACGGCCCGCCGATCGCGTCGCCCCAGAAGATCTGTTCGATCGGAAAGTAGATATTGGTCCAGCGCGTCAACCCGAACAGCGCGCCATGGTGGATCTGCCGTATCTTCTTCCTCGGATTGTCGAAGGCCAGCAAGCCATCCTGCTGGAGCCGCTTCGGCGGACAAGTCGGGAACTCGCGCTCCTCGACCCGACGCCTGAAATCTGCGCGCAACCTCTCGTGTCCATTCTTCTCGGCGGCATCGGGCTCCTTTGCCTCCTCGCACATCAGGAAATAAGCGTGGGACAGGGCGCTCCCGAGCGTGACGAAGTCGGTTACCAGCCAGCTCTTGAAATGCCGCTGTTCGACGGGCCGCCTGACGGTCACGTCGGCGATGTTTGCGATCAACTGCCGTGCCTTGCGGCGGAGCTCCACTTTCTCCTCGTGGGTAGCCACTTCCTCGGGCTGCCACGGCGCACCATCGATGTCCAAAAACTCCTGGCCGAGCAGTGTGACCGGCGGCAACTCGTCGCAAATCCTGCTGAAATAGGCTCGCAGCATATCGTAAGCGACAACAGTGCCCAGGCTGTGGGCGACGACGACAATACGGTCGTATCGGCCGCTTTCATGCAGGCGCGCCAGCGTGTCCACGGCCTCCTTCCGGATGGCCCGGCGAACGGCGACATTGGCCGGTGAGCCGCGGAAATAGCGCGCGGCATCGCCGAGATAAGGCTGGAGGAATGCACCGTTGGCGGCGAGATAGATGCCGATCACACCAAACGCGATGGGGGCGCTCCAGGGCGAATTCAATCCCCAGGGCCATGCCTTGAGCACCGTTTCGGCTAGTGATCTGTCGTACCAGTGCTGATCGGCCCAGATGAAGGCAAGGGACACGAGCAGCGAGACCGCGAGTGTGCGCCAGAACGCGCGCAATCCCTGCTCTCCCATCACAAGGTAGGTCGCCAGCAACGCATCCAGGGTCGGAAGACCAATCAGCGTCAAGATCTCGGCGCCATCGAGGCCCCCGTTTCCGCCGGGGAAGGTACCCTCAAGCCACAGATAGCCGAGGCCGGCCGCAAAACCCGCAGCGCAGAAGGCAGCCAGCCACAGGATGAGACGAAGAGCCTGCCATTTGAGCGCGACGTAGAGGCCGAACACGACGCTGCATAGAAGCAGAAGGAAGGGCGCAATCAGGATGTTTTGCGCGCTGGTCTCCGAAAACAGCAACACGCCCCTGAGCGCCAGCACGGCAAACGAGAGGTTCATCAGACACAGAAAGATGGACGCGGCCCACCAAAGCGCGTTAAGCCCGGTTCTCATGACCGGCCCCTTGCGGCACAACTCGTAGAGCCAGAGCAGCACGGCGACCGCCTTGGTCTCGCTCATGAGATGAGCCCAGTAGAGCTCGTGAAAATCGACCACGCGCTTGTCCGCCGATCCCGGCACTTCGCTGGTCGTCATCACCGTCAGATCGATGTCGACGCCGCTCTTCTCCGGATGCGTCCAGAGCTTGTTGCTCTTGTCGTCGGGATTGCCCTTGTTGCGCCAGACACCGCGGATGACGCCGCGCACGGTTTCCAGCGCGCGCTGGCTGCCAATACCGTGAACCACCAGAACTGCGGTTCGCTTGTGCTCTACGCCCGGGTCGATATTCAGCATGGGGCAATTCCTTGAAGAATGGACAGAAGAGAATACGAAATTGAATACAACCCTGGCACGAAAAACAAGTCGGCTCGGATCCCGATGCCACGCCGGTCTGCTTCACGAATGTTGCGTGACCGGAAACAAGGTGGCATCCGGGATCCGCGTGCGCTGCGGGAGGTATGCGTCGGCCGGCTTCAGCGCGCTCAGCGAACGTGCTAGAGCCCGCCCATGACCTCGCTCCCCTCCTCCGTGGACGTCGCGATCATCGGCGCCGGTGCCGCCGGCCTCGGCGCTGCACACGCGCTGCACGGCACCGGCCTCTCCGTGATCGTGCTGGAGGCCCGCGACCGGCTCGGCGGTCGCGCCTGGACCGTGCAGGCCTCACCTGAGGTGACGTTCGACGTCGGCTGCGGCTGGCTGCATTCGGCGGACAAGAACTCGTTCGTGCCGATCGCGCGACAACTCGATTTCGAGGTCAACAAGGACCTGCCGCCATGGCGCGAGCGCGCCTTCGGCAATGCTTTTCCGCAGGCCGAGCGTGATGACTTCATGCGCGCGATGGACGCATTCTACGAGCGTCTGTGGGAAGCGGCGCAAACGGGCAAGGACGAACCCGCGAGCTTGAGCCTCGAGGCCGGCAATCGCTGGAATCCGATGATCGACGCGATCTCGACCTATATCAACGGCTGCGAACTCGAGGACATGTCCACGCTGGACTGGGACGCCTATGAGGACACGAACCTCAACTGGCGCATCCGTCGCGGCTATGGCGCGCTTGTCGCGGCCTATGGCGCCCCCTGCCCGGTGGCGGTGAACTGCAGCGTCACACGGATCGATCATTCCGGCAAACGCATCCGCATCGAGACGTCGCGGGGCACGCTCACCGCCGACAAGGTGATCGTAACCGTCCCGACCAATCTGATCGCCGACGAGGCGATATGCTTCTCACCGCCGCTCCCCGCCAAGGTCGATGCCGCAGCCGGCCTGCCGCTCGGCGTGGACGACAAGGTGACGCTGGCGCTCGCCGACGCCGAGGCCTTTCCGAAAGAAGGAAACCTGCGCGGCGCCACCATGCGCACCGACATGGGCACCTACCACATCCGCCCGTTCGGCCAGCCCTGCATCGAAGGCTTCTTCGGCGGCAGCTTCGCCCGCGCGCTGGAAGACGCCGGCGACGGCGCCGTTGCCGCGCACAGCATCGACGAGATCGCGGGCTTCCTCGGCAACGATATCAGGCGCAAGCTGAAGCCGCTGTGCGAATCCCGCTGGGCGCGCGATCCCTTCGCGCGAGGATCCTATTCGCACGCGCTGCCGGGGCACTCGGGAGATCGCGCGGTGCTGGCCGCGCCGGTGGATGGGCGGCTGTTCTTCGCGGGGGAAGCAACGTCGCCGGAGTTCTTCACGACGGCGCATGGAGCACGGGACAGCGGGGAGCGGGCGGCAGGGGAAGTGCTGGCGGCAACGGGTAAGCCGTAGTCACGAACTCCGTCATTGCGAGCGCAGCGAAGCAATGACGGGCTAATCGATCACCCGCGCCCGCAGATCTGCATCGGGCACGAAGCAGGCGTCATATTTCCCGAAGATGCGATAGCGGTTGCGCGCGATGAGGCTGTAGATCGGATCCCGCAGCGACTTCGGCACGACGAATAATGCGCGCATCCAGCTCCAACCCGGCAGCTGCGACAGTACGGTCAGTGCAGCGTCGGACTTCATGAAAACCTCGCCGCCATGGATCACCGCGTTGGTGTCGGGGTCATCCGGATCGATGCCGAACGTGCGCGCCAATCGCGCCCCATAATCCGACTGGATCGGCGTGAAGCGGAATCGCTTCGCCGTGTCGCGCGCGGCAACGAACCGCACCCAGCGCGAGCAGAAGATGCAGACGCCATCGAACAGGATCACGTCGTCGTCGGGCCATTTGGGCATCAGCTGCTCTTTTTGACGCGTTTTCTTCACGCGAACCGGAATCCACTTCGCTCAAAAACGCTATCGATTGTCCAGCATCAGGAGCGCGACCAGCATCAGCACGATCGCCGGTCCGGTCTTGACCAGAGCCCCGAGCGGCTCGACCCAGAGATCGGGCGTGAGAATTGCTGCGCCAACCATATAGCCGAGCGAAGCCACAATGCCTGCGACGAGCCCCACCGCCGCGGTGCGGCGGAAGACGATCAGCAGGCCGATGCTGATGTCCATCAGGCTGGTGCCGATGGTGATGGGATCGACCGGCGCGGGTGGGAAGTCGTGCGCGATCAAGATGCCGGCCGCGGCGCGGTAGGACACGAACAGCGCGATGAAGCCGGAGACGATCCAGAACGCGACCAGGCTCGCGAAGATCAGTGCCTTGACCAGGAACAGTCGCGCGAACCATTTGTCCTGGATGGTGGCGGGATGGCGCCCGATCCCCTCAGCCGGCGTCTTCGGCGCAATGCCCGTCGCTGCGATCCAGGCGGAGGGATCGCCTCGCACGCCGCGGCGGAGCTCGGCGATGGCGGTGGAACGCATCGGCGACGCCCAGCCGAGAGTGCTGGCGAGATCGCCGATTTTCGCGCCGAGATCGAGCATGAAGGACGGTATCGCGGCAAGCGGCCAGCCGGCCGTGCCAAGCGCATGGCGGAACTGCTTGATGACGCCGGCCATGGTGACCGGCTCAAGCTGCATCAGGTCCCAAGCCACGGCTTTGACGGAGGCGTCGCCGATGTGGCGCGCGGCGAGCCAGGCGATGGTGGCCGAGATATCCTCGACCGCGACGGGCTGGAATGGCGTCGCCATTTCCGTCTCCGGCAGGTCCAGCGGACACGCGGCGAGCGCCCGCAGCATCGCGCTGCCGCCATAGGCGGATGGGGCGACCACGAAGCCGGGCCGCAGGATGGCATAGGGAACGCCTGATGCCGCGATCAGCCGTTCGGCCTCGCGCTTGGTCGTCGCAAAGGCGGTCCGATCAGCATCGGCCGTGCCGGGGATCGAGATGTGCACCAGCCGGACCGCGCGGCCGCTGTCGGCGACGGCCTGGAGCAGGCGCGCGACAAAATCGCGGTGCACGGCGCCTGTGCTGCTGCCCGGACCATCCTGGAGCACGCCGAGGCAGTTCACGACGATATCGACGGAATGTTTGCCCAGGAATCGTTTCAGGGCGGCCGTATCGAGCGCGAGGATCGGCAGCTCGATGTCCAGCGCGCTCATTGTCTGCGCCGGCGCTAGGCTGCGCGCGGCGCCGACGACGCGAAACCCCCGCGCGCGCAGATCATCGGTGACGAACCGGCCGATCAGGCCGGAGGCGCCGAGCACCAAAACGGTCCTTGGGTTCATCGCGTCTCTCAAAACGGTTTTGCGATCATCAGCCAGAGGATCGCCATCGTCGCACCGAAGCCCGGGAAGCCGAACGCGAACCAGCGGCGGAACAGGATGAAGTAGCGCTCCGGCAAAGCGGTGCGCTGATCGGCGGCCTTGCGCGCGAGATCACGCATTTCGATCTGCATGAACACGACGGGAATCCAGAACAAGCCAGCGATGGCGTAAAGCGCGAGCGAAGCGAGCAGCCAGTGCTCCGTGATCGACGTGGCAGACAGCATCATCAGCAGTCCGCCGCTGACCGGCTGGAAGATGACCGCTGACAGCGTGAAGATCGCATCCGCGACCACCACCACCGAGGCGGTGCGCGCGATGAACTCCGCGTCATGCGTACGATGCGCCATCAGCATGAAGAAGGCAATGCCGGTTCCGGTGCCGAGGATGACGATGGCGCCGAGCACATGCACATATTTGACCAGGAGATACAGCGTCATGGCTTCTTGGTCGCCACCGGCTTCGACTGGTTCAGCGCGCGTTCGAGTTCGGCGGCCGCGGCTTTCACGCCAGCTTCGGTCTCGATCATCCCGTGCCCTTCGCTGCCCACCGCGGGCAATGCGCGGAAATCGACTTTGCCGCCGGCGCCGCGAAAGGCATCCGCCAACGACTTCGAGAATGCCGGGGCAAAATAGCTGTCATTGCCTGCGACGAACCATGTGACGGGGATGCGCGCCGCCCGACCGATCTCGGTCGCCGCCGCGACAAGCGCATCTGGCGCGCAGATCCGGTTCGGCTCGTCATTGACGTGGCCGCCGCGCCCCGGCGCGAATGCGATGATGCCGGAAATCGCCTTTGGATCGGCATTCGCAATCGCCAGCGCGCCCCAGCCACCGGCGGAATGGCCAATCACGATCGCAGCATCCTTGCGGATGAAATCCTGCTTTCGCAAATGGTCCAGCGCGAGCGAGATCTCTTCGGCGGTCGCGCGAGCGGAGCGCGCATAGTCCGCATCATCGCAGCCGCCCTGGTCCTCGGCATAACGGCCGCCGGTCGCACCATGGCCGAGCCGCTCCGGCACCAGCACGGCAAACCCGCGCGCGACGAGAAACGCTGCGAGCGCGCGGTATTCCGGCTGCGGCATTTGCGCACGACGCAACGCATTCTGCGTCGAGGCATGCGCGATGACCGCAAGCCGGAACGGACCGGCACCGGCGGGGCGAAACAGCAGCGCATGCGCGGCAATGCTGGTATCCGGCGAAGGCACGCGCCACGCCTGCCGACGAAACGGCTCGCCTTCCGCGCCCGATGCACCGAACGTGACCTGCGCGCACAGAGGCGACGCGGTCAGAAGGGTCAGCAGAGGCAGGAGCGCAAGGATGTTGAAGAGCCGCATGAATGGCCAAAGGCGAGCACGGACAGCAACCGTCAGACTAGTAGGAACGAATCATTCCGGGCGGACTTTCTGCGTCGCCATCGCCCTTCATTGGTTGCTACAACGCAGTTTTGCACCGACGCGTGGCACGCGGTTGCCGTTCAGGGCTGCGCACTGTCCTCTTTCGGCACAACATGGTCATAATACTGATGCAGAAAGTCCACAGGTTAACCGATAATTAACGATAGGTCTTGCCGCCGGCGCGGCGACTTGGTTTGATCGCGTCCATGAGCACAACCCTGATCGAGGTCCGGCCGGCCAAAGCTGCAGACGCAACTGCGGTGGCGTGCACTCATGACGAAGCTTGGCGCTCGGCCTATCAGGGCATCATTCCCGGAGCCGAGCTGGAGAAGCTGATCAACCGCCGCGGTCCGCAGTGGTGGGACAGCGCGATCCGCAAAGGCAGCCGCGTCAGCGTGCTCGTGTTCGGTGACAAGATCGCCGGCTATGCCAACTACGGCCGCAACCGTGCCCGCAGCCTGCATTTCGACGGCGAGATCTACGAGCTGTACCTGCGTCCGGAATTCCAGGGGCTCGGCTTCGGCCGCCGACTGTTCGCTGCGGCCCGCCGCGATCTCATGCAGAGCGGGCTGAAGAGCATGGTGGTGTGGGCACTCTCGGACAACGACCCGGCGACCGAGTTCTACCGGGCGCTGGGCGGCCGTATGGTGGCGCGCTCTTCCGAGCGGTTCGGGCCGAAGTCGCTCGACAAGGTTGCCTTCGCTTGGACCAATTGAGCTGCTGAAACCTGATTCGGCAGCGTTTCCCGTCCGTCGATACCGTTGCCGCTCGCGCCGGTGATCGCCGGATTCATTATTTCACAAAAACGCGATGGATCAGCGGGCCAAGCCCGCGTATGACAGCGCCAAAATCGCTGCCGGGCGCGATTTCACCTCGGCAACAACGGAGCCTTGAATGCGTATCGATGCGGTCTCGATCGGGAAAAACGTACCACACGACGTCAATGTCATCATCGAGGTCCCCGTGGGCGGCGAGCCGATCAAGTACGAGATGGACAAGGAGGCCGGCACGCTGGTGGTCGACCGCTTCCTCTACACGCCGATGCGTTACCCCGGTAACTATGGCTTCATCCCGCACACGCTCTCCGACGACGGCGATCCCTGCGACGTCCTGATCATCAACACCCGCGCCATCATCCCCGGCGCCGTCATGAGCGTGCGCCCGGTCGGCGTGCTGTTCATGGAAGACGAAGCCGGCGGCGACGAGAAGATCCTGGCGGTGCCGTCGTCCAAGCTGACGCAGCGCTACGACAAGGTGAAGAGCTATTCCGACTTACCGGACATCACGCTGCAGCAGATCCAGCACTTCTTCGAGCACTACAAGGATCTCGAAAAGGGCAAGTGGGTGAAGATCCTGCGCTGGGGCGGCCCGGAGGACGCGCACAAACTGATCCTCGAAGGCATCGAGCGCGAGAAGAAGAAGAAGGGCTGAGCTTCTGTGTCCCGGACGCGGCGCGGCATGAAATGACGCGACGCTGAGCCGGGACCCAGCCGCCACTGGGCCCCGGCTCAGCAGCGCACCGCTGAAAAAGCGCTGCGCTGCGTCCGGGGCACGAGAGTCCACCTACACCGCCGGTTTCGGCAGGCCGGCGATCGCGCAAGCGGCCCGCAGCGTGTTCACCAGCAGACACGCCACCGTCATCTGGCCGACGCCGCCCGGCACCGGCGTGATCGCGCCGGCCACGCCAAGCGCTTCCTGATAGGCGACGTCACCGACCAGACGGGTCTTGCCGTCGTCTTTCGGGATGCGGTTGATGCCGACGTCGATCACGGTCGCGCCCGGCTTCAGCCAGTCGCCGCGCACCATCTCAGGCTTGCCGACGGCGGCATAGACCAGATCGGCGCGTCTCACGAGGCCGGGCAGATCGCGCGAGCGCGAGTGCGCAATGGTCACCGTGGCGTTCTCGTTCAACAGCAGCTGCACCAGCGGGCGGCCGACCAGGTTGGAGCGGCCGATGACGATGGCATTCATGCCTTCGAGCGAGGCGTGCACGCTCTTGGTCAGGATGATGCAGCCGAGCGGCGTGCAGGGCGACAGTGCTTCGAAGCCACCGGCGAGCCTGCCGGCATTGTTCGGATGCAGCCCGTCGACATCCTTGGCGGGATCGATGGCATTGATCACGGCCTCGGTGTTCAGACCCTTCGGCAGCGGCAGCTGCACCAGAATGCCATGCACGGCCGGGTCGCGGTTGAGCTTTGCGACCAGCGCCAGCAGATCTCCTTGCGATACATCGGCCGGCAGCTTGTGCTCGAACGAGGCCATGCCGGCGGCCTGGGTCTGGGTATGCTTGGAGCGGACATAGACCTCGCTGGCGGGGTCGTTGCCGACCAGGACCACCGCAAGGCCGGGGATCAGATCGTGCTCGCGCCTGACACGTGCGACCTCCTCGGCGACCTGGGCGCGCAGCTCCGCGGCAATGACTTTTCCATCGATGATCTTGGCGGTCATGTCAGTTCCCTCAGTCCTTCGATTTCGCCGACACGAGCTGGCGCAGAGCTTCTCCGAGCCGCGCCGGATCGCCATCGACCGCGATCTGCTTCAGCCGCGAGGTGGCGCCGGATAGCAATTTTACATTGGCCTTGGGCACGCCAAGCGATTTCGCCAGGAGCACCAGGACGGCCTTGTTGGCCTCGCCGCCATCGGCGATGGCACGCACCCGCACCTTGAGCACAGTGCGCCCATCCGAAAGTTGCTCGATCCCGTCGATGTCGTCGCGGCCACCGCGCGGCGTTACCCGCAGAGCGATGCTGATTCCCGTGGCCGAGTAGCGCCAGGGTTCTTTGCGAGCTTCCTTGGCAACCAAAGGCGCTCCAGCCGAGCTCAGATCACGTTCGGGTAGATGTAGTACAGGATCACCCGCTCGATGAACATGATGATGAGGATCAGGATGATGGGCGAGATGTCGAGGCCGCCGAGACTGGGCAGGAAATTGCGAATCGGCGCCAGCAGGGGTTCGGTGATCCGGTACAGGAACTCCGCCACCGCGGACACGAACTGGTTGCGGGTGTTCACCACGTTGAAGGCAATCAGCCAGGACAGGATCGCGGAGGCGATCAGCAGCCAGACGTAGAGGTCGAGCACGATGATGACGATGTCGAGAACGGCACGCATGGCTTTTGAGGCCTCTGGCTTTTGAAAACTTTGGCTGCGGTCGGGATTGACGCCTGTTGCTAGATATCGGTTCCCCCCGACCCAAACAAGGGAAGTCGGCGCCCGGAGGGCTAAAACCGGGTTACACCCGTCCTTGACTTGACCTTGGCAGGGACTTAAATGGCGCCCGGTTGTCGGCCGCGTTCACCAGAGCGGCCAGCAAAGGGGCCATAGCTCAGCTGGGAGAGCGCGTCGTTCGCAATGACGAGGTCGGCGGTTCGATCCCGCCTGGCTCCACCAGCCTTCGCTCGCTTCGCGAGCTACGGCTGGGCAAGCCTGGGAAGTCCCTCGTAGCGAAGTGAGCGAAGGCTGCCTCGCCGAAGCCCAAAGGGCGAAGGCGGGCTCCCTCCGAAATTCCCCTACCTCCCCGTAAACCTTGGCGGCCGCTTCTCCATGAAGCTCGCCACGCCTTCCCGGAAATCGCTCCCGTTCAGGGCCACCATCATCTCGCGGTTGGCCTCGATCGTCGCCTCGGCCAGCGTCTGGAACGGCACCTCGTAGAGCTGGCGCTTGATCACGGCCATGGCGCTCGGCGAGACGAACTCGGCGAGGTCGCGCGCATAGGCATAGGTCTCCTCGCGGAGCCCTTCAGGCGAACAGAGCCGGTTGACCAGCCCGATCCGCATCGCCTCCTCGCTCGACACGCGCCGCGCCGAGAGCAACAGATCCAGCGCATTGGCGTGGCCGACGATCCGCGGCAGCATCCAGCTGATGCCATGCTCGGCGATCAGACCGCGCCGCGCGAAGGCCGTGGTGAACACGGTGTTGTCGGCAGCAAAGCGCAGGTCGCAATAGAGTGCGTGCACGAGGCCGATGCCTGCCGTGGCGCCATTGAGCATGGCGATAACCGGCTTCTTGATCGACGGATAGAAGCCGTAGCGCGTCTGCCAGTCCGGCCGGCGATTCATGTCGAAGGGCGGCAGGTTCGAGGCGCGCCTGACGTCATCAGGATCGAGCCCCTTCAACGCGTCCATATCGGCGCCGGCGCAAAACGCGCGGTCCGCGCCGGTGAGAATGATGACGCGGACATTGTCATCGGCGCTTGAGGCTTCCATCGCATGACGCACGTCGCGTTCCATGATCGGCGTCCACGCGTTCATACGATCGGGGCGGTTGAGCGTGACGGTCGCGATCTTGTCGCTCACTTCATAGAGAATGTGCTCGTAGGCCATGGCGCTCTCCCTTTGTCTGCCGGCATGCGTTCGCACGCGCTCGTTCCAGCGAGCCTAGCATATTCGGGGATGGGCCAAGGTCTTGCGCCAGGGATCTGTGCAAAGGATCTGTGCGAAGGACCCGTGAACGACCTGCGCGAACCGCGTGGATTACTCGGCGGCCTGCGCCAGCACGGGCCGGCGCGCCAGCCAGCCGTCGATGAAATGGTCGAGCCAGGCGCGCTCGGCGACGTCGTAGACGGCACGATCCGCGAAGTGATGATGCCGCTGCCGCGCGCCGGGCGCGCTGAAGCCGTCATAGCCGCGCGTGGTCCAGCGATGCATCATCGCGTAGGTCACATCGGGGTGGAACTGCACTCCGAAAGCATTGCCGGCACGGAACGCCTGCACCGGAAAGTCATTGCCCTCGGCGAGCAGCTCAGTGCCTTCAGGCAGCTCAAATCCCTCGCGATGCCAGTGATAGACCTGCGCCGGCCAGTGCGGGCAGAGCGCACGGCCCGCAGCGGTCGGCCGGATCGGGTAATACCCGATCTGGGTCAGCGCCTGCGGATGGGGCGCGACGCGAGCCCCTAGCTGCATCGCGAGCATCTGCGCACCCAAGCAGATGCCGAGGAACGGCCGCTGCTCGCGGAGTGGAATTTCGATCCAGTCGATCTCGCGGCGGATGTAGTCATCGGGATCGTTGGCACTCATCGGGCCGCCGAAGATCACGGCGCCGGCATGCTGACCGAGCGTGTCGGGCAGGGAATCGCCGAAGCGGGGACGGCGGATGTCGAGGCGATGGCCGAGCCCGCGCAGCGCATTGCCGACTCGGCCCGGTGTCGAGCATTC
Source organism: Bradyrhizobium sp. CCBAU 53415 (assembly GCF_028128735.1). NCBI lineage: Bacteria > Pseudomonadati > Pseudomonadota > Alphaproteobacteria > Hyphomicrobiales > Nitrobacteraceae > Bradyrhizobium > Bradyrhizobium sp. CCBAU 53415. The sequence continues at coordinate 34,247 of NZ_LBJF01000022.1, forward strand.
CTGATGCAGGATGATCAGAACCGGCAGCCGGGTCTTGGAGGCGGCGACGCTCGGCGCCCTCTGTGGGAAGGCCACCACCTCCGCGTCACCAAACCTGTCCGTCCGGAACGACATGGCCTCTGCGAGTGCTATCGGTTCAGACCGCCAGCATAGCTAAGCGATGGTTAACATCGTGTGAGTTCGCGCACATACGTGCGATATCGAAGCAAACTCCGGGCCACTACGGGCCCTCTAGTGCCTGCGCCTCTGGAACCGACTGGTGGCTGCAAGGATGAAGCCGCGCGGGAAGAAGCGCAGCGCGAACGGCACGATCTTGATACCGAGACCAGGCAGCACTGCCCGTTTATTGGCCATCAGGCCACGATACGCCTCCCGTGCAACCTCGGCGGCAGAGACGTTGAGAACGGTCGTATCATGCTGGGAGCCAACGCCGGCGCGGGCCTGGAATTCGGTCGGCACCGGACCCGGGCAAAGGACGCTGACGCGGACGCCGCGCGGCGCAAGCTCTGCCCGCAACGCTTCGGTGAAGGAGATCACATAGGCCTTGGACGCGTAGTAGACGGCCATGCCGGGGCCGGGCAGGAAACCGGCGACCGATCCGACATTGAGAAGACCGCCCTTGTTCCTGATGAGCTGATCGGCAAAGCGCAGCGACAGATCCGTCAGGGCCCGGACGTTGACATCGACGATGCCGAGCTGCTCGACGCGGTCGCGCTCAACCGCATCGCCGAACACGCCGAAGCCGGCATTGTTCACGAGATGGTCGAGCTCGACGCCTTCGGCTGCAAGGGCGGCCGCGATCGTCTCGCCGGAATCCGCTTTCTCGAGATCGCAGGCGATCACGATCGGCTTCTTGCCGCCCTTGGCAGCGAGCTCGTTCGCGAGCGCTTCGAGCCGATCCGCCCGTCTCGCGGTCAAGACGAGGCGGTGTCCATTGGCGGCGAACACACGCGCCAGCTCCATCCCGATGCCCGCCGAAGCACCGGTAATCAGCGTCACCCGCTCAGCCACGATCGAAGTCTCTTGGATTCAAGTATTTGGCCCCGCAACAGCGGAACGAGAGCATAGGCCGTGCACAACAGGCAAGCGGGGCTGGCGGCATGGCCGTTTGAGCAAAACGACAGACAGCGCTGAAAAACCGTTGATTTGCAGGCGTATGTGGCGCAGGCGACGAATAAATTAAACTTTCGTCATGTGCCCATGCAGACCGCGATTCCGCCGAGTTCAGTGCCGTCAGCCGCTGACGGCGCTATCCTTGACCTGACCACCGGCCCGCTCCGCGACCGCATGCTTCAGCTCGATCCGGTCGCGCTGGGAAATCCCGAGCAGGTCGGAAGCACGCCAGACGACATTGTCCTCGAACTCGCTGACCTGGCCGTCGGCATAGACCAGCTCCCACATCATCCGGACGATGCGCTTGCGCCCCTCCTCGTCGAGCGAGCGCATGATGACGCTGGTGAAGTGATAGAGGTCCACCGCCTCGCCCTCTACCTGGGTGGCGTCCGCGATCAGACGATCCGCAGTGCCGCGATCGAGCCCGAAATGGCTTTCGATCAGGCTGTGCAGCTTGCGCTGCTCGGCCGCGCTCGGCTGGCCGTCCAGCGAAACCACGTGGACCAGCAGTGCAGTGGCCGCCAGCCGATAATCGCTGTCGCCGAATGCGCGGTCCGAGGCTTGAGGACCGACAATGTCGGAGATGAATTGACGTAAGCCGTCGAGCATAAGGTCCTACCGAGATCGATGACAGCCGCAAGGAGCGCGGCTGTTGCCAGCATTATATGAGCGGGAAACTCAACCGGCGCAACGTGCGTCAGTTCCGCGCTGCATTACTTTTCGGCAATCTGCTTACTGTCATTCCGGGGCGCGCACAGCGCGAACCCGGAATGACAGTTTGAGGCTCACGGTATCTCGTACACCACCATCTTGTCGGCGATGCCGCGCAGCGCGGCCTGCTTCTGGATCGGCCTGATCGCGCGCCGCTCGAGCACCTCGGCGACTGCGGGAGCGTCCAGCACCGGGCCGGTGATGTGGATCTCCTGCGCGGTCGACAGGCTCTGCACGCGGGCGGCAATGTTGACGGTCTGGCCGAAATAATCCTGCCGCTCGTTGAGCATCACCGCGAGACAGGGACCTTCATGGATACCGATCTTGACGATGAGATCGTCGGTGCCGCGCTTCTTGTTGAGCTCGTCCATGGCCGCGCGCATCCGCAGGCCGGCGACGATGGCGTGCTCGGGACGGACGAAGGTCGCCATCACGGCGTCGCCGATCGTCTTCACCACCGCGCCCTTCTCGGAGGAAATGATCTCGAGCAGCGCATGAAAATGCGCGCGCACGAGATCGAAGGCGGCGAGATCGCCGACCCGCTCGTACAGCGCGGTCGAGCCCTTCAAATCGGTGAACAGGAAGGTGAGCGAGGTGATCTGGAGGCGCTGATCGAGACTGAGATTGTCCGCCTTGAACACGTCGCGAAACGTCTGATTCGACAGCATCCGCTTGGCGGTGAGGAACGGCTTGCGCTTGCCGATGAGGTGATGGAGCGCCTCGGCCGCGATGAACACCGACGGCAGCACGCGCACGCCGGCCTGGTTCTCCAGCGACAGACGCAGCGGGCCCGGCCGCATCGTCGTCGTGCCCGTGGGGGCCTGGACCTTGTTGTACATGATGGCGAGCTGCTGGCGGTCCTTGGTCGGCTCGCCCTGGACGTCGATGAAATGCGCGGCGTGGGTCACCGGCTCGAAGATGATGACGAAGTCGTTCGGCAGTTGCAGCGACATGGTCGCCTTCTCTCCGGCCGGCAGCTCCATCGTGTCGAGCGTCACCTCATTCGCGAGTGCCGCAAAGGATTCCTTGTTGAAGTCGACGCCGGAGCTCCAGAACACCTGCTTGAAATATTCCCAGACCGGGAGCGTATCGGGAGCGTGCGCCGCGATGCGCCGGACGCGCGGGTTCACGGTGAAGGAGACCTCGACCTGGTCGTCGACGGAGGCTTTGTAGCCACAGGCGCAGAGTGCGCAGTGATAATCGTCCGGCTTGAGCGCCTTCAGCGTCGAGTGCGCGCCCAGCACGCCGCCGCAGCCCGGGCACAGCACGTTCCAGCCCAGGTCGAACAGTCCGAGCCGCGCCGAATGCAGGAACGCCGAGATCACGCGCTCCTCGTCGAGACCGTGCTGCCTGGAAAAATCGAGCACATTGACGCGGTTGAGCTCGTGATCCTCGCCATCCTCGATGAGGCGCGCAATCGCATCGGCCACCTTCGGATCGGCGGTCTGTTTCAGAACGGAAAACTGGGCCTGGATGTCGCTCATGGCGGGGCTCTATCTAGGGTGGATCACGCCATCGGCCAGACGAGCGCCCGTCACCGACGCGTGATGCGGAACATGGGTGAGTGGTCCGGCTGGGTCGTGACGACGCCGAGCGGGATCACGGGATTCGCAGTATCGGCGAGCTCGACACGGAATGCGCCGATCAGCCGGGCCAGCGCCAGCACGGATTCGGCCTGGGCAAACGGCGCGCCGATGCAGACGCGCGGACCTGCACCAAACGGCAGGTAAGCAAAACGGTCCGGCGCCTCTTTCGACAAGAAGCGCTTTGGAACGAACGCGTTCGGCTGATCCCACAGCTTCTCGTGCCGGTGCAGCAGCCAGGGTGCTATCATGATGATGTCTCCCTTGCCGATCTCGACACCGGCCGCATTGTCCTTCTCGCGTGCGGCGCGCGCGACCAGGAAGGCCGGCGGATAGAGCCGCATCGTCTCGTCGATCACGGCACGGGTGAATTTCTGACGATCGATATCGGCCATGCTGTCGAGATGCTCGCCGCGGGTCTCGGACGCCACTTCCTCCTGCGTATCGGGATCGAGCGCGAGCAGATAGAGCGCCCAGAACAGCGCCGTCGCCGTGGTCTCGTGACCGGCGAGGATCATGGTCGCGACCTCGTCCACGAGCTGCTCGTCCGAGAAACCCTTGCCGGTTTCGGGGTCACGGGCCTCGTCCATGAGATCGAACAGGTCGCGCGGCGGCGCGCCGTCCTTCTTGCCGACCGCACGTCGTTCGGCGATCAGCATCGCGACGAATTCGGTCCAGCGCCCGCGGAAACGCGCCCGCGCAAAATCCATCGGGCTCGGCCAGGACACCGGCAGCACCATGTCGAGGAAATAAGGCCGTCCCAGCCGCGCGGCATATTCCATGATGAAGTTGCGCAATGTCGCGCCATGCCGGTCCATGCCGAACGAGAACATCGTGCGCCCGGCGATCTCGAGCGTCATGCGCTGCATGACCTCGCGCAGGTCGACCGGCTCGCCGGTTCGCGTGTCGAGCTTTGCGATGGTCTCGTCGAGCACCGTCGTCATATGGGGGACGAGATTTGCGGTGGCGCGCGGCGTGAAGGCCGGCGCGAGGGTGCGGCGCTGAAAGGTCCAGGAATGACCTTCCGCGATCAGAAGGCCGTCGCCGAGCACCGGGCGCAGCATGCGGATGCCGGCCGGCGTGCGCGTATAGTTTTCGTAATTGCTGAGCAGAACGTGCCGGATCGCGTCCGGCTGGTTCAGGATAAAACTGTTGCGGAAAAAGAAGCGACCCGGGATGACCTCTTCCTCATAGGCGCGCTGCCCCCAGGTCGCGATCATGTTCTGCCTGACAACCGCGAGCCGGCCGAAGAACGACATGTCGTCGGGCGCACGCGGGGGAGCCGGAGGGATGACGGGCCGACGCACGCTGGCGATATTCATGGCTCCCTCCCGAGAGATGTGACGCAGGCAAATAGCTAATAAGTCAGCTCGGCGATCGCAATCCTGTTCTCGGCGGCAGGCCAGGCACGCGCCACGATCCGTTCTTCGCCAAACTGGGCCACGATGTTCCGCCCGACCTCGCCGGCCGGAAGCCGCAGGGTTGCTGCCGCATCCGTGGGCACGCCCGGCTTGACGTCGGCCGGCTCCTTGCCATCGAACAGCACCACGTCCCGCGGCAAGCCGAAATAGCCGCGCGGCCGCGACATGATCACGACCGCGCCTGCGTCCTTGTCGGCCGGCCCGAGCGGGCGCGCAGGCCGCAGATGCACGACCTCGGACGAGCGCGGGAATGGCGAGCGATAGAAATGCGTCGTCGGCGCGGCCGGCGACGTCAGGACGAATTCGAGCGACCATGTCGGATCGACCTGTGCCGGCCCCCAGCGTCCGTCAGCACCGGTCTTCGAGTTGTGCAACGCACCACCCTTGCGCTCCCCGGTATCAGGATCGACACGGAAGACATCGACGGTTGCGCCCGCGACCGGACGATTGGTCGGAACACCGCCTGGCGTGCCCGTGACAAGCCCGCTCAGCGTCACGCTGGTCTCCGGCACGATTGCGATGCGGGTGGGCTCGCGACCGGCGATGAACCTGTAGATCTCCCGGAACGCGCGCGGATGAAACGCCACCTCGCGATGATCGAGCGCGCCGAGCGCGAGATTGGTGGCGCCCTTCAGCTCCGGTCCCTCGGCAGTGACATTGGTCGGCGTGCCGGGCTTGCCGATAAACCGTCCATCGGGCTGGGCATATTTGTCCAGGCCGTCGCTGCGCAGCGTAAGGAAGGCGACGCCCGCCGTCACCTCGCTGTCGCCCGCGTTCAAGCCGCGAAGGAACTCGCCGCGGCCGTTGAACTCGTTGTTGGGCTGGTCATCGGTTGCGAACACGCCGTGATTGGGCGTGCCGCACAGCACGGCATGGCTGACATCTCCGGCAGTGCCGTTCTTGATGACATTGCGAATCGCATAGCCGCCGCGCGAGCTGCCGACCAGGGCCACGCGCGCCGCGCCAGTGCGGCGCTTCAGCTCGGCGATGGCAGCAGTGAGCTCGCGGCGCTGGTCCTCGGTCGAGGAGCGGTTCGCCTGCTCGACCTTGTCATCGCTGCGCGCCAGAGGATCGGTGAAATTGATCGCCATCGTCCGCTCCCGGGCGATGCCGTTCGATTCCATTCGCCACAAGGTCGTCATCCAGAGCGCGTCGTAATCGCCATTGCCGTGGACGAACAGGATCGGCGGCACTTCGGTGCTCGGCGTGGCCGCAGATGCGGTCTGGGCCATCGCGCCGGCCCGCAAGCTCGCAACCGCGAAAGGCAAGCTGCCAACGCCCTGCAGGATCGTCCGTCGCGACAGCTTCATGCGTTCCTCCCGAGCAAACCGCCTCTTTGCACCGCTTATAGCGGCCTAACCACTGGACAGCGAAGGACTTTCGCGGGCATCACTGAATTTGCCGGAATCGCCCGGGACCATTTCTGCCACACCGTTTGGAAGGGGATATGACCGAGCAGCCGAACCGCCAGAAAATGGCCGCCACCGGCATCACTGCGCCCCTGCGGTACACATTGTTCCGGCGCATCTGGCTCGCCAGCCTGCTCTCCAATCTCGGCCTCCTGATTCAGGGCGTCGGCGCAGCCTGGGCAATGACGCAGATGGCGGCGTCGGCCGACCAGGTGGCGCTGGTGCAGACCGCCCTGATGCTGCCGATCATGCTGATCTCGATGCCCGCGGGCGCCATCGCCGACATGTATGACCGCCGCATCGTGACCCTGGTCTCGCTGTCGATCGCGCTGACCGGCGCGACGGCGCTCACGATCCTGGCCGGGCTCAAGCTCATCACCCCGGAAGCGCTGCTCGCCTTCTGTTTCGTCGTCGGCAGCGGCAACGCGCTGTTCGGTCCGGCCTGGCAATCCTCGGTCAGCGAACAGGTGCCGCCCGATGCACTGCCTTCGGCCGTCGCGCTGAACGGCATCAGCTACAACATCGCGCGCAGCTTCGGTCCCGCGGTCGGCGGCGTCATCGTCGCCGCACTCGGCGCCGTCGCCGCGTTCGCCTGCAATGCGATCCTCTATCTGCCGCTGCTGGTGGTGCTGCTGCTCTGGCGCCGCGCGGTCGAGCCCTCGCGCCTGCCGCGGGAAAAGCTCAACCGCGCCATGGTCTCGGGCTTCCGCTACATCACCAATTCGCCGCCGATCAAGATCGTGCTGTTGCGCACGCTGGTGATGGGTCTGATCGGCGGCGCCGTGATGGCGCTGATGCCGCTGGTCGCACGCGACCTCTTGCATGGCGGCGCGCAGACCTATGGCATCATGCTCGGCGCCTTCGGCATGGGCGCGGTGATCGGCGCACTCAACATCCACGAATTGCGCAAGCGCATGAGCGGCGAGGCCGCGATCCGCGCCTGCACCATCTCGATGGCGTTTGCGATGGCCGCCCTCGCCCTGAGCTCGGAGCCGGTGCTGACGGCAACCGCGCTGGTCCTGGCCGGAGCGGTCTGGATGGCTGCGATCGCGCTGTTCAACATCGGCGTGCAGCTGTCGGCGCCGCGCTGGGTCGCGGGCCGCTCGCTCGCGGCGTTCCAGGCCTCGATCTCCGGCGGCATCGCGATCGGCGCCTGGGGCTGGGGCCATCTCACCGACTATGCCGGCGTCGAGATCGCATTGCTGACGGCGGCAGGCCTGATGCTGATCTCGCCGCTGCTCGGCATCTGGCTTGCAATGCCGCGCGTCGGCGCCCGCAACGAGGATGCCGAGGTGCTCGCCGATCCCGAGGTGAAGCTGTCGCTCACCGGGCGTAGTGGGCCCCTGGTGGTCGAGATCGAATACCGGGTCGCCCAGGAGAACGCGCGCGCGTTCCACAACGTGATGCAGGACGTGCAGCTCTCGCGCCAGCGCAACGGCGCCTATGGCTGGTCGATCGCACGCGACATCGCCGATCCGGAATTGTGGACCGAGCGCTATCACTGTCCGACCTGGTTCGACTATCTGCGTCAGCGCAACCGCTCGACCCAGTCCGAACGCGCGCTGCATCAGCAGGCGATCGATTTTCACATCGGACCCGAGCCGGTGCGGATCCGCCGCATGCTCGAACGTCCATTCGGCTCGGTGCGCTGGAAGGACGACACGCCGGACCGCGCCAATAGCGAGGTGCTGCCGGTGGTCGCGACCGCGGCGGGGAGCAGTACGTAGGTCTCTCGTCATTCCGAGGCGCGCCGTTAGGCGTGAACCCGGAATCCATTTATCTCAGGAGCTTGTCGTTCGATGGATTCCGGGCTCGCGCCGAACGGCGCACCCCGGAATGACGATCACTGCCCATGCTCCGTCAGCATCTTGTCGCAGGCCTTGCTGAGGCGGGCGCGGTGCTGCTTCAGGCAGGCGAGCACGGCGCTATCGCCATTGTTCATCACCGCGCGGCAGAAGCGGGTGACGTCGCGCGCGCAGGCATCGTGGCCGGCCTGCTGCTGCGCCGACGCGCCCGATGCGCACATGAGCAAAGATATGATGAAAAGAAATCTGGCCATCGCGTAATGCCTCGCAGCGCAAAAAAAGTGCGGGCGAAGCTAGTGCGGCGGTCCCGACGCTGCAACGGCTTTATTGCCAAGCGGGCCGAGCGCCGGCGCGCGGCCCGCGGCTTGACGCCGGGGCCCGTCGCGAGGGGAGCTGACCGGCGCAACGATCCCGGTTGCGCGCTCCTACTGCTTGTCCTGGGCGTCAGCGACCTTGCGTGAGGCGCCCTTGGCGAGGTCCTTGTCCATCACCGCGCGGCAGCCGGCGCTCAGATCCGAACGATGCTTGATCATGCACGCCGTGATCTTCGGGATGTTGGGGATCTCCGCCGAGCACAGACGGAAGGCATCGCCGGTGCACATCTGCTGCGCCTCGGCCGAGAAGGCGAAGCTGGCACTCGTCGAAGCGATCGAGACGATGGCGACCAAGCCCAGAGCCAGGCTGGTGTCGCGGATCTTGCTGGTAAACGACTTGGCGTTCAGAGACCTGGTCATTTGAAGCTCCCATTGGCACCGCGGAAGACGGGCCGGTTGTTGATGGGAGCCACGATGCTCCGGCAAAACCGTTTCCACTGTGATGACGCTCACGGGAGACCCATCCTCTGTGATCCCGGTCACTTTGGCGCACCCGACTGAAATTCCTCCGCAACCGCTGTCGTGTTGGCGTGACGTTAACTCTTGGTTCGCATTAATGGCTGGTCGCGCGGAAGATTCCGCCGGTTTGGTTGCGTAATTGGAAAGAGTTGCGATGCGTAATGCGTTGGGCCTGATGCTGGCCAGTGTAGTTGCGGCGGTCGTGATCGCCGCCGGCGGTTGGTTTTATTATTCCGCGCGCGCCGATCAGGGCGCTCCCAAGACAGTTGCCGCCCGTGCCGCCGATCAACTGCCGGCACAGGCGAAGCTCGCCGCCAGGGATGACGTCGAGACCACCGCGACGATCGCGGCCAAGCCGGCGGCAGCCGCTCCGGCACCCGCGCCTGCCCCGACCATGCCGGTGCAGCCGAAACAGGCCTGCGCCAATCCGAACGCGCTGGGTGTGTCCCGCGTCGTCGAGATCGACACCACGGGCGGCCCGGGCTTCGGCTTCGAGCATTTCAAGCAGTTCGACTTCCTCGCCGACAAGGAGGTCGTGCTGACCTTCGACGATGGTCCGTGGCCGGTCAACACGCCCGCTGTACTGAAGGCGCTCGCGGATGAATGCACCAAGGGCCTGTTCTTCTCGGTCGGCAAGCACGCGACCTATCATCCGGAAATCCTGAAGCAGGTGCTGGCCCAGGGCCACACGGTCGGCACGCACACCTGGTCGCATGTCAACCTCAACAGCAAGAAGATGACGGAGCAGCAGGTCAAGGACGAGGTCGAGAAGGGCTTCAGCGCCGTGCGATTCGCGCTCGGCACCAACCCGGCGCCGTTCTTCCGCTTCCCGCAGCTCCAGCACAATCCCGCGATGGTGACCTATTTCGGCACCCGCAACGTCGCGATGTTCTCGACCGACATCGATTCCTTCGACTTTAGGAAGGGCGCGACGCCCGAGAAGATCGTCGAGACCGTGATGGGAAGGCTCGACAAGCTCGGCAAGGGCATCATCCTGATGCACGACTTCCAGAAGCACACCGGCGAAGCCATGCCGGCGCTGCTCGCGCGGCTCAAGGCCGGCGGCTACAAGGTCGTGCAGATGAAGGCCAAGACGAGCTTCCAGACGCTGCCGGAATACGACGAGGCGCTGCTGAAGGAGCTCAAGGTGCCGACGGCGGGCACGAATGCACGCCCGATCTCGAGCGTGGTGCAGACGGTGTCGCAGTAGGCACTGCCATCCGTTCAGATAGCTTCAACTAGCGTCATGGCCGGGCTTGTTCCGGCCATCCACGGGTTTGGATCAGGGGCGAAGACGTGGATGCCCGGGTCAAGCCCACGGGTGTCCGGTTCAGAGGCCCAAGTGATTCAAATGATTCAGGTTCACACTCGCAAGTCCAGAGTGCCAGCGAATACTTTGAACCGAAGGCATTTCAACCACTTGGAACGACTCTTGAATCTCTGAACCGGACAGCCGTGGGTCAAGCCCGGGCATGACGGCGAGATTGAGGTACAGATCTGCGGCTCACCAATAGATGCCGTGACGATGCAACTCGCTGATGATGCGGCGTTCGGTCCAGCTGCGCTTGTGCTTCGGCTTGTCCGCTCCTGCCGCGCTCTTGGTGGCGGGCCTGGCTGTCGTGACCGGCGCGGAGGTCGTCGTGGGTGTGGTCACCGTCGGGGCGCTCGCCGCGGCCGGCGCGGAGAGCGACACTGCCGGCGGACGCTCGGAATATTTCGGAGCCTCGGTAGCCGGCGCGGCTTCGCTCACCTGCGTCATCGCGGTGCTCGCCGGCGTCGTGGTTTGCGGAGCGAAGGCCTGTTCGCCCGCCGCGGCCAGCGACAGACCGCGAGACGCGCCCGCATGGGCGGACGCAGAAGCCAGCAGCATGGCGGCAACCAGAATGATCTTGCGCATGTGAAGTCTCCCCGTGTTTGGCGTGACCGGGACGTTAGGGGAGTCATGTCCGAGATTATGTGATCGCGATCACCCAGCTGAACGAGCCTCATGAAGGCTGACGCGCTGGTCAAAATTCCGCGTTTGCAGGGATCGGATGAACCAATCTCTTCGGGCTGGACACTTGAGCGCTGGTGCCGCAAGAGGGATTCGAACCCCCGACCCCGTCATTACGAATGACGTGCTCTACCGACTGAGCTATTGCGGCGAACCCTGCCGGGACCTGGGCGATGCCGGTCCCGATACGCGCCCCTGATATCGGGCATGGCCCGAATTGGCAAGGACAAGCGCGGCCTGAAATGCGGCTCACGCGCCCCAGCGGGACCAGAATCCGCGCCAGCCGCCGGCCTGGGCCTTTGGGTGGGCCTTGGGCGTGCCGATTTGTTCCGTAAATTCATCGCTCGGGCCGTCGTCGTCGATTCCGGGATCATCCGGTGCACGGACGATCGGGATGACGGCCTGGACCGGCGCCGATGCCGGCTTGCCGAGGTCGGCCCGGGTTCGGAAGACCGGCGTTGCCCCCGCCGGCGATGATTCGGCCGGCGCCGGCGCCGGATTCACCGGCTCGGAGGGCGTGACCACCGGTTCCTCCTTCGCAGACTCCCTGGCGACCTCCTGGACCTGAGGAGGTGAATTGTCCTGGGCGGCTGGCGCTGACACCGGGGCCGTTACCGGCGGTTCCACCGGAGCCTCGCTGGGAGCGGCAGCCACCCGCTTCGGCGGCGGAGCGGCCAGCATCGCTTCCTCGAAGGCCGAGGATTCGATCGTGGGGCCCTTGTCCGAGGGCAGGCTCGCGACCGGCGTCTGCCACTGGAACGCATCGAGGCGGCCGGTAACCGGGGAGACCGGACGCCAGCGGTCGCTGACATAGCCGTCCGCGGTCCAGGCGGGATCGAGGCGGGCACGCACCGCGCGCAAGGTCCAGGCGCGGGCGCGGCCGCCGTCACCATGCTCGGTGCGCTCGATCTCGGCCATCAGCAGCGCGACGCGCTGGGTCGGATCCTTGAGATAAGGCGCGAGCACCTCACGCGCACGGGCAAACTCCGAGGCGTCGATCGCGGCGCGTGCGATCGCAAGCTGCCCTTCGACATGACCGGGCTTGTCGGCCGGCGTCTTCGCGGCGAGCGTCTCGACCCGCTGCAAGCGGTGCCACGCGGTATCGCCGAGCTTCACATGCGCATAGGCATCCGCCAGATCGGGATGCGGATTGGCGAGCCAGGCGGCTTCCACCAGCTTCATGGCGCGGCGCACCTGATGCGCCTCGCTCTCGAATTTTGCCGCCAGCACCGCCGCCGGCACCAGGGTCGGCGCGAGCTTGACCGCCTCCATCGCGCTCTCGCGCGCGACGTCGCGGTCCATCGTTTGCAATTCCAGCGCACGCGCGGCGAGCAGGACGCCGCGCTGCCGGCGATAGGTCTGCTTGTCGATCTGCCCCGCGCGCAGATTCGAGTCGAGGATCGCGACTGCGCCGCTCCAGTCGCCGCGCGCGCAACGGAAGCCGAGCACCGCATGCGAGGCCCAGGTCGAGGACGGCGACAGCTTGATCGCTTCCTCCGCGATCATCACCGCGCCGACCGCATCGTCGGCACGCTGCGCCTCGATGAACAGGCCGCGCAGGCCGAGCAGCCGCGTATCCTCGCGCTCGGCCATGACGCGGAAGACGCGCTGCGCCTCGTCGCGATTGCCTTCGAGCTGGGCCGACTGCGCGTGCAGCAGCAGCGCGAGCGGATCGTTCGGCGCGTGCCGCCGTGCCGCCTCGGCATGACGGCGGGCGAGCGCAGGATCGCCATGGCCGATCGCGAGCAGGCCATGGGTGATGGCATGACGTCCCCGCGCCTGGCGCTTTTCGTGGCGGCGGCGGCGCAAGCGACCCGGCGTGCGCCAGATCATCGTCAGGATGCTCCAGACCAGCACGACGGCCGCGGCAAAGAGCCCAAGCAGGAACACGAACCTCGGAAGCGTCGTCGAGATGCGGAAACCAGCTGCGGTCAGGACCAGATCGCCGGGCTGATCGGCAACCCAGGCCGCGCCGGCCGCCGCCAGTGCGATCAGGACGAGAAAAAGGACGATGCGAAGCATGGCGATCCCTATACGCGCCGATTGTTGCGCGAACCTTTACTGAAGGGGCTTGACCGGATCCGACTTGGCCGGATCAGACTTGGCCGGATCAGACTTGGCGAGATCCGCCATGGCATCGTCGGCGAATTTGCGGGACGCCGCGAGCGCGGCGTCCCGGGCATCGGTCTTGGCGAGCCAGGCCTGCGCCGGGGCGCGATCGGCCTCGGGCAGAGTCTTCAGCTCGCGCCGCGCTTCCGCGAAATCATTGCGGAGCGCAGCCGCTGTCACGCGCGCAACGATGGCGCCGCGATCGTTGCCGACCCCGTCGGTGCGCTCGATGCGGACGAGTTTTGACGCGCCGGCCTGGAGACGCTCGACGATGCCGGCGTCGCTCGCCGGAGCTTCCGCCGGGGGCGACAGCTTCGGCACGATGTTGAGGAGCTCGCGGCTCAGCGCGGCTGGCGTCGGAATGCCGGAGGATGCAAACATGTCGAGCGGCTTCAGCATGTCGGGCTTGGCCGCCAGCGACCGCGCCGCGGCCAGCTGCGATTGATAGGGATCGCCATGGCGAACGGCAACGTCGAGCAGGGCCGCGGCCACCACATGGCGGAGTGGCTTGTCATCCACCGTCCTGGTGTCGGCGATCTTCTCGCCCTGCTGCGCGAGTTCGGCGCGCTCCGTCTTGCCGGCGCGCTCGAGCTGAGCGATGCGGTCGATGACAGCGGCAAGATCCGGCGCTGCGGCAGGCGCCGCCGCTTTCGCGTCGTTCAGTGCATTCGCAGTCTTGTCGGACTGCGCACGCAGATTGGCCATGTCGCTGCGCAGACTGCCCACGGATTTTTCCAGCGCATCGATCCGCGCCGCCATGGCCGGATCGGCTGCGGGCTTGCCGGCCTTGGCTTCGACCGCGGCAACGCGTGCGCTCAGCGCATCGACTGTCGCACGGGTGACCTCAGGCGCGGCCGGCGGCGCCTGCACCGCGGGCCAGCCCAGCATCCAGCCGACCGCGATCACGACCGCCGCTGCGACAGCTCCGGAGAACGGCGCAATGACCCAGGGGGAAATCGGCGCCGACACGGGTGCGGCCCCGACGGAAACCTGCTCCTCTGCAGGCTCGGACTGAGGCTCGGCCTTGATTTCCTCGGATCCGGGCTCTTCGAACCTGGCCTGCTCCTGCGCGACCTGCTCGGACGCCTCGGGCTCACCCGCGACCTGCTGCGGCTGGGTTGAGACTTCGGTCGCCTCAAGGTCGATGGTGGGCGGGGTGCGCTTGGCACGACCCGTGTCGGGCGCCAATCCTGCATCTTCAGGCTTGTCGTCGGCCATCGTGACGGTTCCTCACACTTCCATTACCCGGGTGAACTCGATGCGTCGGATTCGGCCCGACCTCTTACGCCAAACGGGTGCGCAACGCACGCTCCAAGGTGTCGAATAAGGCACTTTCGTCCGGTGTTGCGGCCACCAGAACCTGTGACGCGCCGGCGTCGCGCAGCACGCCCGCAACCGTCTCGGACAGGCAGCAATGCAGGATAGCCAGGGCCGAGATTTCGACGCCTTCGTCCCGTGCCGCATCCAGGAACGCACGTGCGCTGCGCCGGGAGTAGTGCAGCACCGCCTCGACCCCGTGGGCGGCGAAGCCCTCGCAGACCTCCCGCGGCAGATGCTTGACCGGCGCCATGCGATAAGTGGTCTGCGTGACCACGCGGAAGCCCTCCGCACCGAGTTCGCCGCCGAGGTCGCGCGACAGATCCGCGCCCGCGAGATACAGCAGCGTGCTCTTCTTCAGCACCCTCTCGCGCGCGCTCTGCATCACCTTGTCGCACAAGGAGGCGGCATCGCCGCCAGCGACGATCACCTCGGTGAAACCGGCCTCGCGCGCCGCAGCAGCCGTATGTTCGCCGACCGCAAACAAAGGCAGCTCCAGGACACCGAGGTCCGGCAATTGCGGCGCAACGGCGCGGATCGCGTTGGCCGATGTGACGAGAACGGCACCGTAGGGAGCTTCACTCTCGCCATGGAACGCGGCAGGCTCGAACTTGAGCACCGGCGCAAGCAGCACCGCATGTCCTCGCGCGCGCAGACTTTCCGCCGTCGCCTCATTGTCGGGATGCGGCCGTGTGACAAGAATGGACATTGCTGGTGTTCCCGAGCCGCGTGGCGGTGATGCATGACCCGGACAGCTGCGCGTGACGATTGCGCAAGCCGACCCCGGGATGCTACCGGACCTACCAGAACTCTGCTTTACGGATGAGCGCAAGGGCGCAAATTGGATAACAATTCGCCAATGCTGGTGCTGGGCATAGAAACCACCTGCGACGAGACCGCCGCGGCCGTGATCGAGCGGGCGAGCGACGGCAGCGGCAAGATCCTGTCCAACATCGTGCGGTCGCAGATCGAGGAACATGCCCGCTTCGGCGGCGTGGTGCCGGAGATCGCCGCGCGCGCGCATGTCGATCTGCTCGACGGCATCATCGATCGCGCCATGCGCGAGGCCGGCATTGGCTTCGCCCAGCTCAATGGCGTCGCGGCCGCCGCAGGGCCGGGCCTGATCGGCGGCGTCATCGTCGGGCTGACCACCGCGAAGGCGATCGCAATGGTGCACGACACGCCGCTGGTCGCAGTGAACCATCTCGAAGCGCATGCGCTGACGCCGCGCCTCACCGACCGAATCGAATTTCCCTATTGCCTCTTTCTCGCCTCCGGCGGCCACACCCAGATCGTCGCGGTCACCGGTGTCGGCCAGTATGTGCGGCTCGGCACCACGGTCGACGACGCGATCGGCGAGGCCTTCGACAAGGTCGCGAAGATGCTGGGGCTGCCCTATCCCGGCGGACCGCAGGTCGAGCGTGCGGCGGCAGGCGGCGATGCCACGCGCTTTGCGTTTCCGCGGCCGATGCAGGGACGCCCCGATGCCAATTTCTCGCTGTCGGGATTGAAGACGGCGGTGCGCACCGAAGCGAGCCGGTTGGCCGAGATCACGCCACAGGACATCAGCGATCTCTGCGCGAGCTTTCAGGCCGCCGTGCTCGACTCGACGGCGGATCGGTTGAACGTCGGCCTCAGGCTTTTCCGCGAACGGTTCGGCGCGCCGCGTGCGCTGGTCGCTGCCGGCGGCGTCGCCGCCAATCAGGCGATCCGCGGCGCCCTCGACGACGTGGCGCGGCAAGCCGGGACGCAATTGATCATACCGCCGCCGGCGCTCTGCACCGACAATGGCGCGATGATCGCCTGGGCCGGCGCCGAGCGCCTCGCGCTCGGCCTGACCGACACGATGCAAGCGCAGCCGCGCGCACGATGGCTGCTCGACGCCAACGCGACGGCGCCCGCAGGTTACGGCAATACGCGGGCGGGATTTTAGCGATGACCGCGCTGCAATCCGTTGCGGTGATCGGCGCGGGCGCCTGGGGTACGGCGCTGGCGACGGTGGCAGCGCGAGCCGGGCGGACCGTCACGCTCTGGGCTCGCAATGCGGAACATGCCGCGCGGATTGCGTCGAGCCGCGACAATCCGCGGCTGCCCGGCGTGCGGCTCGCTCCGGAGATTGTCGTCACGGGCGAGCTGGCGTTTGCCGCGCGCGCCGACATGCTGTTGATCGCAACGCCTGCGCAGCATCTGCGCGGTGCTGTCAACATGCTGGCCTCGCGTGTTTCGAGGCCGGTGCCGATCGTCGCCTGCGCCAAGGGCATCGAACACGGCACCCACAAGTTCATGACCGACGTGATCGCCGAGGCTGCACCGGGCGCGCAGCCGGCGATCCTGTCGGGCCCGAGCTTTGCCGACGACGTCGCGCGCGGCCTGCCGACGGCAGTGACCCTGGCGGCAAGCGATGAGGCGCTGGCGCGCGCGCTCGTGCAGGCACTGGGCTCGCCGACGTTCCGCCCCTATCACTCCACGGACATCCGGGGTGTCGAGATCGGCGGTGCGGCCAAGAACGTGCTGGCGATCGCAGTCGGCATTGCGGTCGGGCGCAAGCTCGGCGCCTCCGCCCAGGCTGCGCTCACGACCCGCGGCTTTGCCGAGCTGACGCGCCTCGGCCGAGCGCTCGGCGCGCGCAGCGAGACGCTCACCGGCCTGTCAGGCCTCGGCGATTTGATCCTGACCTGCTCGAGCCCGCAATCGCGCAACTTCGCGCTCGGGCTCGCGCTCGGGCGCGGCGAGCAGCCTCCCGCCGGCAAGCTCGCCGAGGGCGAGTTCACGGCACCCGTGCTGATCGAACTCGCCGCTTCGCAAGACATCGAGTTGCCGGTATCAGAAGCGGTCGCGGCGATCCTGAGCGGCGCAAGCACGATCGATGCCGCGATCTCGGGGCTGATGTCGCGTCCCTTCAAGGCAGAGGAATGAGCATGGCGTACTGGCTGGTGAAATCCGAACCGTCGGTCTGGTCCTGGGACCAGCAGGTTGCGAAGGGCGCCAAGGGCGAGGCCTGGACCGGCGTGCGCAATTTCACCGCGCGCCAGAACCTCGTGAACATGAAGAAGGGCGACAAGGCGTTCTTCTATCATTCGAACGAGGGCAAGGAGATCGTCGGCATCGCCGAGATCATCAAGGAGGCCTATCCCGATCCGACCGACAAGACCGGCAAATTCGTCTGCGTCGACATCAAGGCCGACAAGCCCTTGAAGACGCCGGTGACGATGGCCGCGGTCAAGGCCGAGAAGAAGCTCGAAGGCATGGCCTTGGTGAAATATTCGCGCCTCTCGGTGCAGCCGGTGACGTCGGAAGAATGGAAGCTCGTCTGCAAGATGGGCGGGATGTAAGAGCAGGCACTGTAGCCCGGATGAGCGCAACGACAGCCGGGATAGTCCGGTCCCGCATGTCGCTACGCTCATGCGGGCTTCGATATTCGAACCTGCGGCTCCGGCAGCGTGAACACCTCGCAGGGCGCGGCTATGCCGCGCAGCAAATGCGATCCGAGCGCGATCAGCGGCATGTCCGCCTCGGCGGCGAGGGCGCCCGAGACCAGCACCGTCCTGCCGAGCGTCTTGCACAACCCCTCGAGCCGGCTGGCGAGATTGACGGCGGGACCGATCGCGGTGAAATCGAGCCGATTGGCGGCGCCGATGTTGCCCCAGAGCATCTCGCCGAGATGGAGCGCGGCGCCGAATGACAGAGGCGGCAGTCCTTGGGCACCGCGCTCCTTGTTGAGATAGGCCATCCCGGCTTCGGCTGCGCTTGCCGCGCGGAGAGCGGCATCGCAGGCGCGGCGCGGCGACGCCTCGATCACCGGAAAAATCGCGAGGACGCCGTCGCCGACGAATTTCAGCACCTCGCCGCCAAAGGCGTGAACCGCGCCTGCAATGCGATCGAACCAGGCGTCGAGCGCCGCGATGACATCGGCAGGCGGCGTGGTCTCCGACAAGACCGTGAAGTTGCGCAGGTCCGCATAGAGCAGTGCGGCCTGAATGGTCTCGCCGAGATCGCGGCGCAGAGGTGCCGCCAGCACCCGCTCCGCACTGCGCTTGCCGAGATAGGCATCCAAGGTCGCGCGCAACGTGGCGCGCGCGGCGAGCACGGCAAGGGGCGCCGCGGCAAAGCGCGCGGCCCGGCGCAATTGCTCGATCTCGTCCGCAGTGAACGGTCGCGGCCCGATCCAGCCGAGTCGGGGCCCATCGGGCCGGCCGACGATGTCTTCGTGCGCCTCGCCGCGAATGATGTCGCGCAGCCAGCGGCGGCCGGCATCGTTCGGCGGGTCCGGCGCCAGCCCGCCAGGCGCGAAGCCGAGTGCCTCGATCACCTGACCGCTGTCGGCGCGCCACAACCACGTGCGCTTCGCGATCAGCGGATGCGGTATCTCCAGCGTGAGGCTGCCTGCCGCAAGCGGCACGCCGTCGGCGACCAGATGTGTGCCGAGTTCCGCGAGCAGGCGGTCGGCCCCGGAACAATCCGAGGCGGCATCGACAAGCCAGGCGAGGGTCGAGGAGAGCTGCATGGCCCGATGATGACGAAGCAGAGCCGTCTTTGTCACGGCAATCCTTGACGGAGCGCCGCGGCGCCGCCATGTCCCAACGTCAGCGCAGGGATGATCGCCAATGGCCCAGCCGTTCATGGTGCAACGCGAAACCCAGATCGCGGCCCCGCGTGCCACCGTCTTTGCCTATCTCACCGACCCCGAGAAGATCCTGAGCTGGATGGGCGCTGACGCGACCACGGAGCCGTATCCCGGCGGTCTTTATCTGCTCAAAGGCGTCGGCCCGCGCGACGGCGTCGCCCGCGGCGCGTTCCGCGAGGTCGTGCCGGTGCATCGTCTGGCCTACACGTTCGGCTGGGAGGGTGGCCAGGAAGTGCCGCCCGGCTCGAGCCTGATCGAGATCGACCTGATCGAGCGCGACGGCGGCACGCTGCTGCGCATGACCCATAGCGGCCTGCCGAGCGAAGCGCAGGCCGCCGCCCACGCGAAAGGCTGGTCGCATTATCTGGAACGACTCACCACCGCGGCCGCAGGCGGTGATCCCGGTCCGGACAGGGGCGTTTCGTAGCAACGGGCAGGTCAGACCGCGGCCGTCGCCACCACCTGCGCCAGAAGCTGCTCGCGCCTCGCCTGCGAGCGCTGGCCCTTCATGGTCGCGGCGAAGCGCTCGAGGATGCCGTCCTCGAAAGCCGTGACGATGGTGTCGTGGACGTAGCTCTTGCGGCAGATCGCCGGCGTGTTGGAGAGCTTGTCCGCGGCGGCGCGGATTGCGTCCAGCACCTGCTTCTTGCGGCCGCGCTGGCTGGTCGCCGGCGTGATCCGCGACAGCGATTCCACCACGACGGCGGAGGCCATCAGCGTACGAAAATCCTTCAGCGAGATCTTGATGCCGGCGATCTCGCGCAGAAACGCATTGACCTGCGTGGTGTTGACCGCACGGACGATGCCGTAGGCATCGCGATACTGGAACATGCGCTTGCCGGGAACGCCGCGCAAAATTCCGATGGCGCGCACCAGCTTGGCCGCGTCGCACTCCTTGCGCACCGCCTTGCCGCCTTTTGCCTTGAAGGTCAGCACGAAGCTGTCGTCTTCCAGCGTGACGTTGGACTTCAGCAGCGTGGTGGCGCCGCGGGTTCCGTTGAGGCGGGCATAGGATTCGTTGCCCGGACGGATCGCGGTGCGGGCGATCAGTTCGATCACGGCCGAGAGCGCGAATTCGCGCGTCGGCTCATCGCCCGACAGGAACGCAGAGACCTTGCGCCGGATTTTTGGCAGTGCGCCGACGAGCTTTTCCAGGCGATGCGCCTTACGGTGCTCGCGGACCTTCTCCCAATCGGCGTGATAGCGATATTGCAGCCGGCCCGCGGCGTCGCGGCCCACGGCCTGAAGGTGCGAATTGGGATCGGCGGAGTAGCGCACCTCGCGATAGGCCGGCGGCACCGCCATCGCATGCAGCCGGCGGATGGTGCGGGCGTCACGGATGTGCGCTCCGTTGGGACGGACGAAGGAGTAGCCCTTGCCGCGCTTGATTCGGCGGATGGTCAGCTCGTTCTGGTCGCCGAGCCGCAGGCCGAGCTCCTTGGCGAGCGCCTCGACCGTCGCCGCGGGCGCCGTGTCGAAGACCTTCTTCGGGCTCGGGCGCCTGAAAGGGGCCGGTTTCGGCCATTGTCCGAGGGCTCTGGCCAGTGCAATGGCCGCAGGATCGGCTGAAGCGGGCCGCATCGTCCCGAGATTCTGCTGATCCATCATAGTCTTATGCCTTAGCCCTGTTTGTTGTCGATCAATGCCGTCGTTCTGATTTTTGTTCCGAGGGGTCTCTTTGGACCCGGGTTGGCCATTTAGGGTGTTCCGAACCGTATTGCGAGTCCCGAATCAGTGAGAAGAGGTTTCTAAATACCTCTCCTGCAGCATGAGGGCTCTGCACCGGCCTGTTCGCGCATCCAGACAAGAGCCCAAAGGCAGCCCGCAGGCCTGTTTCAGATCTGCGACAATCGCGGCAGTGGCCTTGATCCTCCGCATGGCCGGCGGCCCGCCGAAGGTCCAGCTTGTGCTCCTTGTCGGGTGCGGTTAGCCCGACGCATAATCAGTCAATGATCAAGTCGGCTCGCCGATCGCCGGCGTCGGCCTGCCGTATGTGGAGGGAAAGCATGTCCGAGAAGATCTATGATGTCCCCGCGGAGTGGGCGAAGCGCGCCTGGGTCGACCAGGCCAAGTACAAGGAGATGTATGCTCGCTCCATCTCGGACCCGAATGGTTTCTGGGCTGAGCAGGCCAAGCGCATCGACTGGATGAAGGCGCCGACGAAGATCGAGAACGTCTCGTTCGCGCCCGGCAACATCTCGATCAAATGGTTCGAGGACGGCATCCTCAACGTCGCTCACAATTGCATCGACCGGCATCTTCACACGCGCGCCAACCAGACGGCGATCATCTGGGAAGGCGACGACCCCTCGCAGTCCAAACACATCACCTACAAGGAGTTGCACGACGAGGTCTGCCGGATGGCCAACATCCTGCGCACCCGCAACGTCAAGAAGGGCGACCGCGTCACCATCTACCTGCCGATGATTCCCGAGGCCGCCTATGCGATGCTGGCCTGCGCACGCATCGGCGCGATCCACTCCGTGGTGTTCGCGGGCTTCTCGCCGGACAGCCTCGCCCAGCGCATCAACGACTGCCAGTCCAAGGTGATCATCACCGCTGACGAAGGCCTGCGCGGCGGCAAGAAGGTGCCGCTGAAGGCCAATGTCGACGCGGCGCTCGCCAAGGCCGACGGCGTCGACTGGGTCGTCGTGGTCAAGCGCACCGGCGGCAAGGTCGACATGAACCCGACGCGCGACCTCTGGTACCACGAGGCCGCCGCCATGGTGACGACGGAATGCCCGGTCGAGCACATGCACGCCGAGGACCCGCTGTTCATCCTCTACACCTCTGGCTCGACCGGCCAGCCCAAGGGTGTGCTGCACACCACGGCCGGCTATCTCGTGTTCGCCTCGATGACGCACCAATACGTCTTCGACTATCACGACGGCGACATCTACTGGTGCACCGCCGACGTCGGCTGGGTCACCGGCCACAGCTACATCCTCTACGGGCCGCTGGCGAACGGCGCGACCACGCTGATGTTCGAAGGCGTGCCCAATTACCCGGATAATTCGCGATTCTGGAACGTCATCGACAAGCACAAGGTCAACATCTTCTACACCGCGCCGACTGCGATCCGCGCACTGATGCAGGGCGGCGACGAGCCTGTGAAGAAGACCTCGCGCGCCTCGCTCCGCCTGCTCGGCTCGGTCGGCGAGCCCATCAATCCGGAAGCCTGGGAGTGGTATCACCGCGTCGTCGGCGATGATCGCTGCCCGATCGTCGACACCTGGTGGCAGACCGAGACCGGCGGTATCCTGATCACCCCGCTGCCGGGCGCAACCAGGCTCAAGCCGGGCTCGGCGACGCAGCCGTTCTTCGGCGTGGTGCCTGAGATCGTCGACGCCGACGGCAATGTTCTGGAGGGCGAAACCACCGGCAATCTCTGCCTGACGCGGTCCTGGCCCGGTCAGATGCGCACGGTCTACGGCGACCACGCCCGCTTCGAGCAGACCTATTTCTCGACCTACAAGGGCAAGTATTTCACCGGCGACGGCTGCCGGCGCGACGCCGACGGCTATTACTGGATCACCGGCCGCGTCGACGACGTCATCAACGTCTCCGGTCATCGCATGGGCACCGCTGAAGTGGAGAGCGCGCTGGTCGCGCACGAGAAGGTGTCGGAGGCGGCAGTGGTCGGCTTCCCGCACGACATCAAGGGCCAGGGCATCTACGCCTACGTCACCCTGATGTCCGGCGTCCAGCCGACCGAGGACCTGCGCAAGGAGCTCGTCACCTGGGTGCGCAAGGAGATCGGCCCGATCGCTTCGCCCGACCAGATCCAGTTCGCGCCGGGCCTGCCAAAGACCCGCTCCGGCAAGATCATGCGCCGCATCCTGCGCAAGATCGCCGAAGACGAGCCCGGCAGCCTGGGCGATACGTCGACCCTGGCCGATCCCGCGGTGGTCGACGACCTCGTCAAGAACCGGCAGAACCGGAAGTCGGCGTAAGGACGCTCTCGTGCCCCGGACGCAGCGCAGCGCGCACTTCAACGATGCGCTGCTGGGCCGGGGCCCATCTATCCGCATAAAGTAAAGAGCTGGGTCCCGGCTCTGCGTCGCGGCGCTACGCGCCGCGCCTTGTCCGGGACACAAGTCCGCGTGTCGCGCCCCCTAACAGCCAACAGCCGTTCACATCCTCACGCTCTTGTCAGCGCGCGCACCCGTGCGGCCAGCATCTTTCCCGGAAAGTGTTGTTTTCAGGTTATTTACTTTATTTCGAACATTTCCTTTGTTCCCGCCGCTGGCTGGCCCTCGGCTAGCGCGCGTGGAAACCATCCGGTTAACAGGCGCGGCTAAGAATGAGCGCTAACGAGGGCCTGACGCGGCGGAGATTGCCGGGTTCTGCGTAATTTTGGACGATCCGTTTGGGGCAAGGGGAAGCATCGATGTCGATGAGGATTGCGGTGACGCTGGCCGCCACCATCGGGGTTGGGGTCTTGATGTCGACAGCGGCAGAGGCACGGCCGGAAATGGTGGGGACCCACCTGGCCGACTACTCGCCGGGCACCATCGTGGTCAAAACCAGCGAGCGGCGGCTTTATCTGATCCTCGATAACGGCCACGCCGTGCGCTATCCGGTCGGCGTCGGCAAGGCCGGCAAGCAATGGGCCGGCACGACGAAGATCGACGGCAAGTATCTCAATCCGGCCTGGGCGCCGCCCGCCGAGGTGAAGCGCGACAAGCCGAATATTCCCGACGTCATTCCGGGCGGCTCGCCGCGCAACCCTATGGGTGTCGCGGCGATGACTCTGGCCGGCGGCGAATATGCCATTCACGGCACCAACGTCCCGGGCTCGATCGGCGGCTTCGTCTCCTATGGTTGCATCCGCATGCTCAACGACGACATTACCGATCTCTACGGCCGCGTCTCCGTCGGCACGACGGTGGTCGTGACGCGCTGATCGCCTGAATCAGTCGAGATAAAAGCCGCGTATTGCGACGCGGCTTTTTTGTTACCAGAAGCGCCAGCGCCGCGCGCACCAGCCGTCGCGATGGCCGCCATTGTAGCTGCGCACATAACCGCTCGCGAGCAGCGCAGCCGAGACGTTGGCGGTGCGCCTGGTGGCAACATCGGCGAGAACGCGGCCGTATTTGTCCTGACCAAGATTATAGACCATCACGCCGCCCTGGCCGAGCAGGTTGCGCAACGCATCGCCGGCGGCCTCGGCCTTGTCCAGCTCGTCCCGGCAGGATGCTTTCATCTCGGGCGCATCGATGCCGCGCAGACGGACACGTGCGACGAGATCGCGGCCGTCGCGCAGATGCACGCGCGCGAGGAAAGTGTCACCGTCGATGGTGCGGACGACCTCGACCGGTTGTCTCGCATCGGAATTGCCGGGTTGCCGCAGGATGATTTCGGCATCGCGCGATTGTTCGTCATCCACATGCGGGATGGGCCAGATCGTTCCCTGGCGGAAGCCGAGCACGATGGCCGTCGCAACGCCGACCACGAACATCCACGGCAACAGTCCGGAGAAGCGACGGCCGAACGGCGAGCCGCTGTATGAAGTCCGGTATGGACGGCTGGGATCGAAGCGCGACATCCGCGCACGCTAGGGCTGAGTCGGCCGAACCGGCAAGGTGGCTTGTGAGGAGCGCACGTAAAGCGGCGCCTCAGAAGTCCGAAGCGATGCCTTTACGCTCCCAATCGCCGTAACGGGTTGGCTCCGGTCCCTTCGGCCCCTGCAACTCCTTCGGCGCAGCTTCGGCATGCGCGGCCGCCGCAGCCCGCCGGCGCGCTTCGGCTTCGGCCAACGCCCGCTGGGCGGCCGGCGGCAGCGGCTTGCGATCGGGAAGGGCGGGCTGGTCACTCATCTCGGCGGGTTCCTAACGCAAGATCACGGAAAGGGCGAGGTCCAATAACGCATTGCTGAAATGGTCATTGCGGGCTCCAATCGCGAGGGGCCATTCTTACATTTGGCATATTCGCGTGTCAGAGATCAGTCTCTCAAGGCATGCGCCATTGCGGCGGAACTGCCGCTCGCTCAGAACCTTGCTTCCGTATGCCATCTCAACGTTTCGTCCCCCCATCCGAAGTGCCCGGTCTTGCGGCACGGCGGATAGCCGCCGACATCGTCGACGGCGTGCTGCACAAGCACCGCACGCTTGATGACCAGCTCGACGGCGGCGGCGCCCATCCCGGACTGAAGACGCTGGCCGATCGCGACCGCGCGCTGATGCGGCGCCTCGTCGCCACGGTGCTGCGCCGGCTCGGCACGCTCGGCCATGTGCTGTCCCGCCTGCTCGACAAGGGCATTCCCTCCGACGCGCCGCGCGCGCAGAGTGCGCTCCTGATCGGCGCGGCGCAGATCCTCTGGATGGACGTGCCGGATCACGCTGCGGTCGATCTCTCCGTTCGCCTCGTGCAATCCGACCGCCGCGCCGCGCGCTATGCCGGCCTCGTCAACGCCGTGCTGCGCCGCTGCGCGCGCGAGGGCAAGGGGCTGGTCGAGGAAGTCGCGACGCAATCGCTCGATCTGCCGCCATGGCTGCTCGCGCGCTGGACCGCGCATTATGGCGAGGCGACCGCACGAGACATGGCGCTGGCGCTCGGCCATGAGCCGTCGCTCGATCTGACGGTGAAGTCGGATCCCGCACAATGGGCGAGCCGCCTGCATGGCGAGACACTGCCGACGGGAACGGTGCGGATGCTGCTGCACGGTTCCGTGACGATGCTGCCCGGCTTCGCCGAAGGACAATGGTGGGTGCAGGACGCCGCTGCCGCGCTGCCCGCGCGGCTGTTCGGTGACGTCAAAGGCAAATCCATTGCCGATCTCTGCGCCGCCCCGGGCGGCAAGACCGCGCAGCTGGCACTATCAGGCGCGCATGTCACGGCGATCGACCGCTCACCGGCCCGGGTGGCGCGCCTGCGCGAAAATCTGATGCGATTGTCGCTCCAGGCTGAGACCGTCGTTGCCGACGCCGTGGAGTGGGCCGGCCCAGCCGAGGGTTTCGACGGCATCCTGATCGACGCGCCCTGCACCTCGACCGGCACGATCCGGCGACATCCCGACGTCGCATGGCTCCGGCAGGAATCCGACATCGCCGCCCTGTCCGCGCTTCAGCAGCGGCTGCTGAAGAAATCCGTCTCGCTGCTCAAGCCCGGCGGGACGCTGGTCTACTGCACCTGTTCGCTGGAACCCGAAGAGGGCGAGCAGGCGATCGCCACGCTGCTGGCCGCGGAGGCCGGCCTGCGCCGGGTGCCGATCGAGGCGTCCGAGGTGTCGGGTCTCTCCGAGATCATCACCGCCGAGGGAGACCTGCGCACCCTGCCCAGCCATCTCCCGAATGTCGATCCCAAGCTCGGCGGGCTCGACGGATTCTACGCAGCACGGCTCGTTAAATCCTGATTTTGCACCGGTTTTTGCGACGGCGCTGATTCGCACCCTTTCAAGGTGGTGTCGGCCGCTCGAATTTGGGATTAAGAAGGATTCGTCGCTAATCCTCTCCCCCATCAAGGCAAGGCGTGTCGGTCGCTCAACGCAGACATATCTCGACGCTGGTCATGAACCGCTTCGCGCGGAACATGCTCGCGCGCGCGAGCGGCGGTTCCGTTGCTTTGTCGCGGGTCTGGCCCGGCCGCACCGACCGGCTGATCATCGCGCCGCACGACTTGCGCACCGCGGACGCGACCCGCGCCGCCGAGATCTATGCCGGCCGCTTCGTCTTCGCCGGCAAGATCGTCAATTGCCACGGCCGCTCGATCTTCGATCTCGAGCCGCCGTCGGAGGATTGGGAAGTCGCGCTGCTCGGCTTCGGCTGGTTGCGTCATTTGCGCGCCGCCGACACTGCGCTGACGCGAGCGAATGCGCGCGCGCTCATCGAGGACTGGATCGCCAACCCCGCCAACAAGCGCCGCCCCGTCGCGCGCCGTGCCGACGTGCTGGCCCGCCGCGTGATCTCGCTGCTGTCGCAGGCGCCGCTGGTGCTGGGCGAGACCGACAACAAATTCTACCGCCGCTACTTGCGCGCGCTCGCCCGCGAGATCCGCTTCCTGCGCTACACCATGGTCGACATTCCGGACGGGGTGCCGAAGCTCCAGGTGCTGATCGCACTGTGCTATGCGGCCCTGTGTCTCGCCAACCAGGCGCGTCACATCCGCAGCGCCTCGAAGAAGCTGTCGGACGAATTGCAGCGGCAGATCCTGCCCGATGGCGGCCACATCTCCCGCAACCCGGGCGCGCTGATCGAACTCCTGATCGACCTGCTGCCACTGCGGCAGACCTTTGCTGCGCGTAACATCGCGCCACCGCCGGCGCTGCTCAACGCAATCGACCGCATGATGCCGATGCTGCGCTTCTTCCGGCACGGCGACGGCAATTTCGCCCTGTTCAACGGCATGAGCGCGACCTCTTCGGACCTGCTCGCCACGCTGCTCGCCTATGACGACACCCACGGCGCGCCGATGGCGAACATGCCGCATACCGGCTTCCAGCGCCTCGATGCCGGCCAGACCACTGTGATCATCGACACCGGCCCACCGCCGCCGGCCGGCGTCAGCCACGACGCCCATGCCGGCTGTCTGTCGTTCGAACTGTCGTCCGGCATCAGCCGCATCGTCACCAATTGCGGCATGCCGACCACGGGCCGCGACAATTGGCGGCCGTTCGCGCGCAGCACGGCGGCGCATTCGACGCTGACCTATCACGACACCTCCTCGTGCCAATTTGTGGAGATGTCGGCGATGAAGCGCCTGCTGCACGGCTCGCCCGTCACCAGCGGACCGGTCGAGGTCGAGAGTTATCGCGAGATCGTGCAGAGCGGCACGCTGCTTACGACCTCGCACGACGGCTATCTCGCCAAGTTCGGCGCGATCCACCGCCGCATGCTGATGATCGCCACTGACGGCGCGCGTATCGACGGCGAGGACACGCTGTCGCCGCCCCAGGGCGGGCGCTTCAAGGGCGCGGATGCCGATTTCGCGCTGCGCTTCCATCTGCATCCGGCAGTGAAGGCGAGCCGGCTGTCGGATGCCCGCGGCGTCATGCTGGTGCTGCCGAACCGCGACGTCTGGACCTTCGAGGCGCTCGACGACAAGGTCGACCTCGAGGACAGCGTGTTCCTGGCCGGCAATGACGGGCCACGCCGCACCGCGCAGATCGTGATCCGCCAGGACGCGCGGCAGGCGCCCTCGATCCGCTGGAGCTTTGTCCGCTCCACGGCTTCACCGGCCGTCACCAATGCCCGCCGCAACGCTCGCCGCGAGCCGGAACTTCCGCTGTAAACAGGCGCGATCCGGCCCTATCTCGTCGTTGTGAAAGCGGCCGAAAGCTGCTATCGAGCCCTCGCTCGCGCGACTGGCGACCTTGGATGGAGCACCATCGGGAAGCGCGGGACATATCCGCCGCGCGCCTGGGCATAGACACTCCCTGAACAGAGGATCTTGCTCATGACTGACCATCCCCGCCGCGTTACCCGTGCGCTTCTCTCCGTTTCCGACAAGACCGGCCTGATCGAGTTCGCCAAGGCGCTGGCCGCGCACGATGTCGAGCTGATCTCGACCGGCGGCACCGCCAAGACCATTGCCGCGGCCGGCCTCAAGGTGAAGGACGTCTCCGACCTCACCGGCTTCCCCGAGATGATGGACGGCCGCGTCAAGACGCTGCATCCGAAGGTGCATGGCGGCCTGCTTGCGATCCGGGACAACAAGGAACACGCGGAGGCGATGAAGGCGCACGGCATCGCGCCGATCGATCTCCTCGTCGTCAATCTCTATCCGTTCGAGGCGACCGTCGACAAAGGCGCCGGCTTCGAAGACTGCATCGAGAACATCGACATCGGCGGCCCCGCGATGATCCGCGCGGCCGCAAAGAACCATGACGATGTCGCTGTCGTGGTCGAGGCGCAGGACTATCAGGCCGTGCTCGACGAGCTCGCCGCCAACAAGGGCGCGACCACGCTGAAGCTGCGCCGGCGCCTGGCCGCGAAGGCCTATGCCCGGACCGCGGCGTATGATGCCGCGATCTCGAACTGGTTCAACCGCCAGCTCGAGATCAACGCGCCCGACTTCCGCGCCTTCGGCGGCCGGCTGATCCAGTCGCTGCGCTATGGCGAGAACCCGCATCAGACCGCGGCGTTCTACGCGACGCCCGACAAGCGCCCGGGCGTCTCCACCGCACGGCAGCTCCAGGGCAAGGAGCTCTCCTACAACAACATCAACGACACCGACGCCGCCTATGAGTGCATCGGCGAGTTCGACACCAAGCGCACCGCGGCCTGCGTCATCGTCAAGCATGCCAATCCCTGCGGCGTCGCCGAAGGCTCTAACCTCGTCGACGCCTACCGCAAGGCGCTGGCCTGCGATTCGACCTCGGCCTTCGGCGGCATCATCGCAATGAACCGCGCGCTCGACGCCGACACCGCGCGCGAGATCACCAAGATCTTCACCGAGGTGATCATCGCACCCGACGCGACCGAGGAGGCGATCGCCATCATCGGCGGCAAGAAGAACCTGCGCCTGCTGCTCGCCGGCAGCCTGCCCGATCCGCGCGCCCCGGGCTTGACCGCCAAGACGGTGGCCGGCGGCCTCCTCGTGCAGAGCCGCGACAACGCCGTGGTCGACGACATGACGTTCAAGGTTGTGACCAGGCGCGCACCGACCGACGCGGAAATGCGCGACCTGAAGTTCGCGTTCCGGGTGGCAAAACACGTCAAGTCCAACACCATCATCTACGCCAAGGATCTCGCCACCGTCGGCATCGGCGCGGGTCAGATGAGCCGCGTGGATTCAGCGCGCATCGCAGCGCGCAAGGCGCAGGATGCCGCCGTCGAGCTGAAGCTCGCCGAGCCGCTGACCAAGGGCTCGGTCGTGGCGTCGGATGCATTCTTCCCGTTCGCCGATGGCATGCTCGCCTGCATCGAGGCCGGCGCCACCGCCGTGGTGCAGCCCGGAGGCTCCATGCGCGACGACGAGGTGATCAAGGCCGCCGACGAGCATGGCATCGCCATGGTATTCACGGGAACGCGGCACTTCCGGCATTGAGCTTGCTGTCGTCCCGGACAAGCGACGCGCAGATCCGGGACCTCAGCGCGAGCGCTTGCGCTCGTCGCGGTCGCGACAGGGAGAAGTCTGGCGAGGACTCGGAGTGACCGGTCTCGCGCTGTATTTCCTCTTGGGGTAATGGGTCCCTGCGTTCGCAGGGGCGACGGCGAGAGTTAGGACTGCTTCACCCGCATCAACAGCCCCAGCCCCGCAACGAAGAACACGACCAGCACGGCCATGCCGGCCTTCTGGCTCGCAGTCACCGCGGTGATCATGCCGATCAAGAGCGGTCCGATGAAGGACGTCACCTTCCCGGTCAATGCAAACAGGCCGAAATACTGCGCGATGCGATCCTTCGGTGCGAGGCGGATCAATAGCGTGCGTGAGGCGGCCTGCAGCGGGCCGCCGGCCGCACCGATCAGGCAGCCCAGCACGAGATAGGCGCGCTCGGCCGCGCTCGAGAACAGGGGAGCACCTGCTTGCGGCGGCGCGACCTTGACGAACAGGACGCTATCCTTGTCGACCATAAGGATCGCGGCCACGGCCAGCAGCAGGACCAGCAGAGTGCCGGCGATGACGCGCTTCGGCCCGAGACGATCGTCGAGCTTGCCGCCGAACCATGCGCCGAACGCGCCGGCAATCGCGAGCATGATGCCGAAGGTGCCGATCTGGATCGTGTGCCAGCCGAACGTACCGGCCGCATAGATGCCGCCAAACGCGAACAGCGACACCAGACCATCGGTGTAGATCATGTTGGCGAGCAGGAATGCCGCGAGCGATTTCCGCTTGGGCAGGCCTTTGATCGATTGCTTCAGCTCGGACAGACCTTCGCGCAGCGCTTCGCGCAGCGGACGCTTCGCCGGATAATCCGGCGTGAACAGGAACATCGGCGTCACGAAGATGATGAACCACAGCCCGGTCAGTGGTCCCGCGGCGCGGTCGCCCTGGTGAGTGGCGGGGTCGAGCCCGAACAGCGGCGTGAAGCCCAGCAGCGTGCGACCGGTCTCGGGATTTGCGGCGAGGAAGCCGAGAACGATGATCAGGCTGACGATGCCGCCGACGTAGCCGGTCGCCCAGCCGGTGCCGGAGAGCCGGCCGATGCGCTCCGGCGGCACCAGGGTCGGCATCATCGCATTGTTGAAGACGGTGGCGAACTCCGCACCGACGCTGGCAAGCGCGACCGCGGTGAGCAGCGAGGGAATGATGGCGTAATCGCCGGGTTTGCCGATCCACAGCGTGCAGGATGCCAGCACCAGCACCGCGCCGAATCCCGCGATCCATGGTTTCCTGCGGCCCGATGCATCCGCGATGGCCCCCAGCACCGGCGACAGCAAGGCGATCGCAAGGCCCGCGGCGGCCATTGCAAAGCCCCACAGCGACTGGCCGGCGGCGGGATTTGGCGCGACGCTGGTGGCGAAATAGGGCGCGAATACGAAGGTCGTGATCAGCGTGAAATAGGGCTGCGCGGCCCAGTCGAAGAAGATCCAGCTGACGACGGCGGCACGCGGCGGATAGGTCCGCGGCGCGCCGGCCATGCGCGCATCAGGGGCGATCGTCGTCATCACGCAGTCCTCATCACGAACAGTTTTGTCTCTCCTGGAGCAAACCGTATAGCATTGCAGCGAGGCGTGTGAACCGGCCCGAGGCCGCGGCGGAAGTTTTGATGATGTCATCACATTCGACACGGCGGATATTCTTCGCCTTCATAGCCACCCTGGCGTTCAGTGTCGCTCCCGCGACCGCTCAGGATGCGCGGAGGGGCTATGTGCCGCCCGCGCGCGACACGGTACGCGCCGTCGCCGCCGAGCACGGCATGGTGGTGGCGCAGGAGAAGTTGTCCGCGCAGATCGGCGCCGACATCCTGCGGCGCGGCGGCAATGCGGTCGACGCTGCGGTCGCGACCGGCTTTGCGATGGCGGTGACCTACCCGCGCGCCGGCAATATCGGCGGCGGCGGCTTCATGGTGATCCATTCCGCCGATCGCAACGAAGACATCACGATCGACTATCGCGAGACCGCGCCGGCCGCGACGACGCCGCAGATCTTCCTCGGCGCAGACGGCAAGCCTGACACGACGAAGTCACGGGATTCCGCACTCGGCGTCGGCGTTCCCGGCACAGTCGCGGGCCTCGCGATGGCCTTGGACAGATACGGCTCCGGCCGGTTCACGCTGGCGCAACTCCTCGCGCCCGCCATAGCGCTCGCACGTGACGGCTTCATCGTCAGCGACGACATTGCCGATACGCTGCCGAGTTGGCACCGGCGGCTGGCACGCTGGCCTTCCTCGGCCAGGATCTTCTCGCGGCCTGATGGCACGCCGCTGGGCGAAGGCGACCGGCTGGTGCAGGGCGATCTCGCCGAAACGCTGTCGGCCGTCGCCGCGCTGGGGCCGCGCGGCTTCTACGACGGGCCGGTCGCGGAGAAACTCGCCAGGGCCGTGACCGACGCCGGCGGGATCATGGCGCCGGCCGACCTCAAGGCCTATCAGCCGGTCATCCGCGCGCCGGTGCGCGGCACCTATCGCGGCTACGACATCGTCTCGATGCCGCTGCCATCGTCAGGCGGCGTGGTGCTGGTGGAGACGCTCAACATCCTCGAGGGCTTTCAGCTGGCCGATTTGAAGCAGGGATCGCCGGCGTCGCTGCATCTGCTGATCGAGGCCATGAAGCGCGCCTATGCCGATCGCGCGCGCTATCTCGGCGATCCCGCCTTCGTCAACGCACCGATCGAGACGCTCATCGCGAAGGACTACGCCGCCAAGCTGCGCGCGGGTATTTCTACCGAACGCGCCACGCCGTCGCAGGAGCTCGTGTCCGCTTCCGCCGCGCCGCGTGAGGGCAGCAACACGACGCATTTCTCCGTCGTCGATGCCCGTGGCAACGCCGTCAGCAACACTTATACGCTGAACTTCAGCTATGGCGTCGGCCTCGTCGCCGACGGCACCGGCGTGCTGCTCAACAACGAACTCGACGATTTCACCGCAGCGGTCGGCGCATCCAATGCCTATGGCCTCGTAGGCTTCGAGGCAAATCTGCCCGGTCCCGGCAAACGGCCGCTCTCATCGATGTCGCCGACCATCGTGCTGAGGAACGGCAAGCCGGTGCTGGTGACGGGCTCCCCTGGCGGCAGCCGCATCATCTCGACCGTGCTCCAGGTGATCGTGAACGTCCTCGACTACAAGATGGATGTCGCGGCCGCCGTCGCAGCGCCGCGGCTGCATCACCAATGGCTACCGGATGAGGTGCGCGTCGAGCGTGGCTTTCCCGACGACGTGCTGCTCACGCTGAAGGCCATGGGCCACCTCGTCGTCGAGCCGATGGGGCAGACATCGGCGAATTCGATTCTCG
Source organism: Bradyrhizobium sp. CCBAU 53415 (assembly GCF_028128735.1). Lineage (NCBI taxonomy): Bacteria > Pseudomonadati > Pseudomonadota > Alphaproteobacteria > Hyphomicrobiales > Nitrobacteraceae > Bradyrhizobium > Bradyrhizobium sp. CCBAU 53415. Next base: position 67,498 of record NZ_LBJF01000022.1, read on the forward strand.
TGACGCCGAACCGATTGCTTGGCGCGGCCGATCCGCGGACGCGCGGCGCGGAAGCGGCGGGGCAGTAGCCCGCTCTCCCTGCATGGCACGGCAGCGCGCGCCGGCTTGCTCGGGCCGGCGTGCGTGCTACCACCGCCCAGCCAAAGCAATTGCCGGGAAAACACACATGACCACCGCCGGTCCGAACCAGCGCATCGAACGCGCCGAGATCGATGACACCAGCCTGCTCGCCTTCTATCGCGACATGAACACGTCCGAGCGGCGGACGTTCTGGGCCTGCGCTGCGGGCTGGGCGCTCGACGGCATGGACTTCATGATCTATCCGCTGGTGATCGGCACCATCATCGCCCTGTGGAAGGTCGATGCGGCCTCGGCCGGCCTTGCCGGCACGGTGACGCTGCTCGCCTCCGCCATCGGCGGCTGGCTCGGCGGCTATCTCTCCGATCATATCGGGCGTGTCAGGACGCTCCAGATCACCATCATCTGGTTCTCGTTCTTCTCTCTGGTCTGCGCCGTCGTGCAGAATTTCGATCAGCTCCTGATCGCACGTGCCGTGCTCGGTCTCGGCTTCGGCGGCGAATGGGCGGCGGGTGCCGTGCTGATGGGCGAGGCGATCCGGCCGCAATATCGCGGGCGCGCGGTTGGCTCGGTCCAGTCGGGCTGGGCGGTCGGCTGGGGCCTGGCCGTGCTGTCGCAGGCGATCCTGTTCTCGGTCTTGCCGGCGGAGACGGCGTGGCGCTGGATGTTCGTGATTGGAGCGCTGCCGGCACTTCTGGTGTTCTACATCCGCCGCTCTGTCACCGAGCCAGAGATCGCGGCCGAGGCCCGCGCCAGGCGGGCGGAAACGGGCAGTCATCCGAAACTCTGGGAGATCTTCACCTTCCCGATCGTGAAGACCACGGTGCTTGCGTCGCTGATGGCGACGGGCTGCCAGGGCGGCTACTACGCCGTCACCTTCTGGGTGCCGCAATTCCTGACCAAGGAGCGGCACCTGTCGATCGTCGGATCGACCGGTTATCTCGCGACGCTGATCATCGGCTCCTTCATCGGCTATCTCGTGGGCGCGTGGCTCGCCGACCGGATCGGGCGGCGCAACCTGTTCCTGATCTTCTCGCTCGGAGCCATGGCGGTGGTGCTTCTCTACACACAGCTGCCGCTGACCAACGAGATCCTCTGGATACTCGGTTTCCCGCTCGGCTTCTTCGCCTCGGGCTATTTCTCCGGGCTTGGCGCGTTCCTGACCGAACTCTATCCGACGCGGTTGCGCGGCTCGGGCCAGGGCTTCTGCTACAATTTCGGCCGCGGCATCGGCGCGCTGTTTCCATTCCTCGTCGGCGCGCTGTCGGCGACGACATCGCTCGCCAATGCGATCGCGATCTTCGCGGTGGTGGCTTACGCGGTGTTCTTCATCGCCGCCTTCGCGCTGCCGGAGACACGCGGGCGCGTGCTGCACGCGGACTGACCTGTCATCCCTGGGCACGCGAAGCGTGAACCCGGGATCTCGAGATTCCGGGTCCGGTGCTACGCACCGCCCCGGAATGACGGGAGACAGGCCTACCGCCCCACCTGATACGGCCCGCCTCTTTCCAGCGCGCGCGCATACGCCGGCCGGGCGTGGATACGCTCCAGGAACGCCATCGCCTTGGGATGGCCCTGCTCGAGCCCACCGCGCGCTTGGGCTGCTTCCAGCGGAAAGCTCATCTGGATGTCGGCTGCGGTGAACTCGCTGCCGGCGAACCACTCGCTCTTGGCAAGCTCGCCTTCCCAATAGTCCATGTGTTGCTTCAGCTGCGGATTGACAAGCGCGGTCAGCGCCTGGTTGCAGACCTTGCGCACCAACGGGCGCAGCAGGGCGGGCGCGCGCTTGGGCATCAGCGTGAAAAGCAGCTTGAGCAGCAGCGGCTGCATCGCGGATCCTTCCGCATAGTGCAGCCAATAGGTGTACCGCAGCCGCTCCGGCGTGTTCGGCGGCGGGATCAGCCGGCCATCGCCGTGGGTTGCGATGAGATATTCGATGATCGCGCCTGACTCGGCAATGGTGTTGCCGTTGTCGGTGATGACAGGCGACTTGCCGAGCGGATGGATGGCCCGCAGTTCCTTCGGCGCGCGCATATCCGGCTGGCGTTGATAGCGCACGATCTCGTAGGGAACGCCCAACTCCTCGAGCAGCCACAGCACGCGCTGCGAACGGGAATTGTTGAGGTGGTGAACGGTCAGCATTTTGAGGTCCTTGGCGCTAGGCGTGTCGGTCGGCTGCGCCGTTCGTGCCAGCCCGGGAACACATTGTCGAGGCGCCGGTGCGGATATTTTCACCCGGGTATATTGACGTCGATAATTTACCCGGATATTAAGCTGCCACCACGGTCAATATGGCAATGATTCCAATGCAAGGGACCTACACAGCCTTCGCCGGCCAGCGCCGGCTGGCCTCAGGGACGGCGGGCGAAGTCGCGCTTGCCGTCAAGCGCGAGACGCAGCCGCTGGACCAGCCGATCATCATCTTCGACGACGGGACGGGCCGGTCGGTCGATTTCGACCTGCGCGGCAACGATCATGAGGTGCTGGCGCGGCTGGCGAAGCTCATGCCGCCGGCCGAGACGGTCGAGGCACCCGCAGAGCCGCGCGGCCGCGGCCGGCCGAAGCTCGGCGTGGTCGCGCGCGAGGTGACGCTGCTGCCGCGGCACTGGGAGTGGCTCAACGCACAGGCCGGCGGCGCCTCGGTTGCACTGCGCAAGCTGGTCGACGAGGCCAGGCGCGTCAGCGGCGACAAGCACCGCGCGCAGCAGGCGCGCGATGCGGCCTATCACTTCATGTCGACCATGGCCGGCAACCTGCCGCAGTTCGAGGAGGCCTCGCGCGCACTGTTCGCGGATGATCGGCGGCGCTTCACCGGACTGATCGCCGATTGGCCGACTGACATCCGCGACCACATCGTCAAGCTCGCCTACAGCGACCGCGCGTAAACCGCGCGGCCGCTCTTCACAACCCCATCGACGGCCGAGCCGCGCATTGCGCGGCAACGGCTTCGCACGCCCTGATGAAAGGCCGATCCATGTCCGCTCCAAAACCGCTCTGGACCACATTCCTGCGCTTCCTCGCCCCCTTGATGCTGAGCAACGCCCTGCAATCGCTGTTCGGCACCGTCAGCAATGTCTATCTCGGCCAGATGATCGGCGTCGACGCGCTCGCCGCAGTCTCGGTCTTCTTCCCGGTAATGTTCTTCCTGTTCGCCTTCGTCATGGGACTGAGCACCGGCGCCACCGTGCTGATCGGCCAGGCCTTTGGCGCGGGCAAGCACGGCCAAATCAAGATCATCGCGGGTACGACACTCGCAGTCGGCTTGCTGCTGTCGATTTCGGTTGCACTGATTGGCGGGCTCTTCAGTCGTCAATTGATGATGGCGCTCGCCACGCCCGCGGACATTCTCGATGCGGCCAGCGCCTATGCGAGGATCATGCTGCTGACCATGCCGCTCGGCTTCGTCTTCCTGCTGATGACGGCGATGATCCGCGGCGTCGGCGACGCGCTCACGCCATTGTTGGCGCTGGCGATGTCGACTGCGATCGGCCTGGTCCTGACGCCATTGCTGATCCGCGGCGCGTCCGGATGGCCGGCGACTGGCATCACCAGCCCGGCATGGGCGGCTGCGATCTCGAACGCACTCACGCTGATCATGCTGGCCGTCCATCTGCTGCGCAAGAAGCACGCGCTCGCGCCGGACGCGGCGCTGCTGCGTCACCTGCGGCTGAACGGCACCGTGCTCGGAAAGGTTCTCGGCATCGGACTGCCGAGCGCGATCGGCATGGTGGTGATGGCGATCGCCGAGCTGGTGCTGCTCGGCCTCGTCAACGGCTATGGGTCCGACGCCACGGCCGCGTACGGCGCCGTCAACCAGGTGATGGGCTATACGCAGTTCACGGCGATGTCGATTTCGATCGCGGTCTCGATCCTCGGCGCGCAAGCTGTCGGCAGCGGTGACAGGACATCGCTCGATGGCATCGTCCGTACCGGCCTCACGTTCAACATCGTCCTGACCGGCGGGCTGGTGACGCTGATCTATCTCGCCCCGCGCGCCGTGCTTGGTATCTTCATCACCGATGGCGCCGTCCTCGATCTGGCGAAAGGGCTGCTGTACATCGCCTTGTGGAGCTCGGTGCCGTTCGGCCTCGCCACGGTGTTTTCAGGCGCGATGCGTGCGGCCGGTGTCGCGTTCACACCGATGCTGCTGTCGATCTTCGCGATTGTCGCGATCGAACTGCCGGCCGCGGTGATCCTGAGCCGCACGGTCGGCCTTGCGGGCGTCTGGGCTGCCTATCCCATCGTGTTCTGCGCCATGTTCGTTTTGCAGATGGGCTATTACCTCCTGGTGTGGCGCAAGCAGGCGATCCGGCGTCTGGTCTGACTCAAAGTATTATGATCATCATTAAACGGTGGACCTGCGGGGCATGCTGCGCCACAATGGGTGAAAGCGTCCTCAGGGAGAATGAGTTTGACCCGCACCGCCCCGCAGTTCCTGTTCGATTTCGGCAGCCCGAACGCCTATCTCAGCCATCTCGCGATTCCGGCGATCGAGCAGCGCATCGGCGTCAAGTTCGAGTACGTCCCGATCCTGCTCGGCGGCATCTTCAAATCGACCAACAACAAGTCGCCGGCCGAGACCCTCGCCGGCGTCAAGAACAAGCGCGAATTCCAGCAGGTCGAGACCGAGCGCTTCATCAAGCGCTTCAAGGTCCAGCCCTATGCCTGGAATCCGCATTTTCCTGTCAACACGCTCAACCTCATGCGCATGGCGATCGCAGCGCAGCTCGAGGGCGTGTTCGAGCCCTATGTCGAAGCCGCCTTCCACCATATGTGGTGCGAGCCGAAGAAGATGGACGATCCTGACGTCGCGGCCAAGGCGCTGGCGTCCTCCGGGCTCGACGCGCAAAAGCTGTTCGCCCGCGGCCAGGAGCCCGAGGTGAAGGCCAGGCTGATCAAGAACACCGAGGAGGCGGTAGCCCGCGGCGCGTTCGGCTCGCCGACCTTCTTCGTCGGCAACGAAATGTTCTTCGGCAAGGAGCAGCTGCGCGAGGTCGAGGAGACGGTGAAGGGCGAATAGGGAATGGCGAATAGTGGAAACGTGACTCGCATTTCATTGCGCGTTGCCCTATTCGCTAGTCCCTATTCGCCATTCGCCAAGAACAATAGCGGAGTTCTCCCATGCGTGTCCTCGTGGTCGGCGCCGGCGCCATCGGCGGCTATTTTGGTGGCAGGCTGTTGCAGGCCGGCCGCGACGTCACCTTCCTGGTCAGGCCACGACGCGCCAGCGAGCTCGCGAGCGCGGGCCTCGTCATCAAGAGCCCGAACGGCGACGTGACCTTGAGAAATCCGCCGACCGTGCAGGCGGACGCGCTGAAGGACAAGTTCGACGTCGTGCTCTTGAGCTGCAAGGCGTTTGACCTCGACGATGCCATCAGGTCGTTTACCGCGGCGGTCGGACCGAACACCGCGATCATTCCGATGCTCAACGGCATGAAGCATCTCGACACGCTGGATGCCCGGTTCGGCAAGGAACGCGTGCTCGGCGGCCTCTGCGCCATCGCCGCGACCTTGAACGAGAAGCGCGAGGTGGTGCAGCTCCAGCCGATGCAGTCGATCAATTACGGCGAGCGCGACGGCAAGATGTCGGACCGGGTGAAGGCGATCGACGAGGCCTTCAAGAGCGGCATCACTGGCGCCACCGCCAGCCAGAACATCATGCAGGACATGTGGGAGAAGTGGGTGTTCCTGTCCTCGCTCGCGGCGTCCACCAGCCTGATGCGCGCCTCGGTCGGCGACATCCTTGCGGCTCCGGGCGGCCGCGATTTCCTGCTCGGCATGCTCGATGAGACCAGCGCGATCGCCACCGCGTCGGGCTATCCGCCGGGCGGGCCGTTCTTCGAGCGGGTGAAGGGCAACCTCACCACCGAAGGCTCGCCGATGACGGCCTCGATGTTCCGCGACATCAAGGCAGGCCTGCCGGTCGAGGCCGATCACGTGATCGGCGATCTCATCGCGCGCGCAGATGCCGCCAAGGTGCCGGTGCCGAAGCTGCGCATCGCGTACACGCATCTGAAGGCGTATGAGAAGCAGCGCGCGAGCTGACCACAAGCTCGGTTGTCGTCCCGGGACGCGCGTAGCGCGAGCCCGGGACCCAATCACAGGCAGCAGTTTGTTGCGCTGCTCCCACTCCGAATCATCGCAAAACGACTTCCTGTGGGTATGGGTCCCGGATCTGCGCTACGCGCGTCCCGGGACGACAGCGGAGTTTGTGGCAACGGCTCCGCTGCTATTTCAAATGCGCGAGATAGTGCGAGACGGTCGTGATTTCCTCGTCGCTCATGTGATAGGCGACGTCGGCCATCGCCGCGACGCCGCCGCCGACGCGCTGGCCGGCTTTGTAGTCGTGCAGCGCCTTGACCAGATATTCCTCGCGCTGACCGGCGAGCCGTGCGACTCCCTTGGTGCCGGCAAAGCTATCCGTATGGCATGAGGCGCAGCGGCGGCCGGCGGCAACCTGCGCGCCTTTCTTCGAGAGGTCAGGGTCCTTGTCCTCCGAGCCTTTCGGCGGCGTCAGCTGCGAGAAATAGGCGCCGAGATTGCGGATGTCCTCGTTGGTGATCTCCTCGACGATCGGTTGCATCTGCTCGTTCTTGCGCGAGCCGGCGCGAAAGAACACGAGCTGCCATTGCAGGAATTGATCGGGCTGGCCGGCCAGTGAAGGGATGTTCTCGGTCTGCGAGATGCCGTTCTCGCCGTGACAGCCGGCGCACACCTGCGCCTTGGCCTTGCCGGCAGCGACGTCGGCGGCACGCGTGGCCGGCGCAACCAGAAGGGTGGCTGCCAGAACTCCAAACCAGACTGCTCGCATGGATGATCTCTCCGACTGTCATTTGCCGGGCTTGCCCCGGCAATCCATCCCGTTTTTGAAAGGCTTCTCGATTGATGGATGCCCGGATCAAGTCCGGGCATGACGAACGTGTTCCGCTGTGAGCCTGCCGCGTCAAACAAAAGGCCGCGGCGCCTTCCGGCCACCGCAGCCTCGTGTCGTGCGCGCGCTACTTCTTGCTGTAGCTGATGCGATAGATCGCCCCGGCCCAGTCGTCGGCGACGAGGATCGAGCCATCCTTGGCGAGGATGATGTCGTCGGGACGACCGAGATAGCCCTGGTCACCCTCGATCCAACCGGAGGCGAACACCTCCTGCTTGGGGTTCTTGCCGTCGGGCCCGACGATCACGCGAACGATGCGGCCGCCCTGGTACTTGTGCCGATTCCAGGAGCCGTGCTCGGCGATCAAGATGTTGTTCTTGTACTCGGCGGGGAACTGGTCGCCGGTGTAGAACTTCATGCCGAGCGGAGCGACATGGGCGCCGAGATTCAGCACGGGCGGCGTGAACTCGGAGCACTTGTGGCCCATCGCGAACTTGTCGTCCGGCAGGTTGCCCTGGTGGCAATAGGGATAACCGAAATGCTCGCCGATCCTGTTGATCATGTTCAGCTTGTCTGAGGGGAGATCATCGCTGATCCAGTCGCGGGCATTCTCGGTGAACCAGTACTTGCCGGTGCGCGGATCGACGTCGCCGCCGACCGAGTTGCGGACGCCGAGGGCCCAGATTTCGGCGTTGCCGGTCTTGGGATCGACGCGCCGGATCTGCGAGACGCTGGTCGGCGGGATGCCGATGTTGAAGGGCGGTCCGAACGGAATGTAGAACCAGCCTTCCTTGTCGACCGCGATGTACTTCCAGCCATGCGCGGCATAGGACGGCATGTCGTCGTAGACGACCTTGCCCTGCCCGAGATTGTCGAGATTGGCTTCGGCGTTGTCGTAGCGGATCAGCTTGTCGACGGCGATGACGTAGAGCGCGCCGTCCTTGAAGGCGAGACCGGTGGGCATGTTCAGGCCCTTGAGGACGGTCTTGACCTCCTTCTTTCCGTTGTTGTCCTTGATGGCATAGACGTTGCCGAGGCCGAAGGAGCCGACGAACAGCGTGCCCTTGTCACCCCAGGCCATCTGCCGCGCGGCCAGCACGCCCGAGGCATAGACCTCGATCTTGAAGCCCGGCGGCAGCTTGATCTTCTTGACGATATTGGCGAGCTCGGCGTCGGAGGCGCCGGTTGGCGGGCCCGAGGGCGGCGCGAGGCCCTTCTGAGCCTCGGTCTCGTCGCCAAGGAACCAGTCGTCCGGCGGGTGTGTCCAGAACTCCTTGGTGCCGGATTCGTATTTCTTCAGCGCCCGGTTCTTGTCCTGCTGTTGCGCATTGCCAGCGCTCGTCCCTGCGAGAAGGGCAGCCGCTGCAAGCGCCAGAACGGATTGAAAGACGGATCGATGGAATTTCATCGCGTCACTCCCCTAAGGCAGCCGTGAGGGCTGCGCGTTATTTTATTTTGCCAGTCGAGAGGCGAAGTCGTGGGTCCGTCGGAACGACAGACGCAAAAAGGTTAGCACATCTGCGAACGGTGAGAAGCGCGACGCCTGCACCGCGTTCGCGCTCCGAAAAAATTGAGACGGAATGTCAATAAGCGGGCGAACGCCGCGACGACGACGCTCTCGCTGCAACGCGGAATCGAGAAGGCGCCTGGATTCCTTTCAGACGGCACGAGGGTGGACACGCAAAAGCGCGAAAACAACCCCATGCACAGTAGAACGGTCCAGGCGGCGTTGCTCGTGGTGACGCCGGGCAGGCATTTGAGCTGTCGAGCAAAATGGCAAACGCGGCGCTTACGAGGCGACGGGGTAGGGCCCGTCGTCGAACACCGTATCATGATAGCCTTTGGAGCCGATCTCGCGCGCCAGCGCGCTGCGAAAATCCTGTCCGACGCGCAGGCTGTGCAGCACATGCGCGAAGTCGAATTCGGGCCGCCAGCCCAGCTCGCGCCGCGCCCGCGCGTTGACATAAACCCGGTCGATCTCCGGGAAGAGCCGCCAGCCGCGTGCCGCATAGAGCCGCGCGCACTCCGGATAGAGCTCGCGCACGACACCGGCCGCATCGCGTGCAAGCGCCGCGAGGTGGCGCGGCTCGAACGGGCTCGTCGCCGAGACGACGTAGCGGGCGAACCCGATCTTCGCCGCGCGCTCGATGGCCAGCAGATGCGCGCCCACCGCGTCCGCGATATCCAGCCGGCGATAGAGCAGCTCGTTGGCCTGCGCGTTCTCGAGCGCGTAAGCCGAGCGCATCGCCGGATCATCGTCGTCCTCCGGAAAGAAGCGCGAGGTCCGCAGGACGACGACCGGCAGGGCGCGCTCGCGAAAGAACAGCTCGCAGAGATTCTCGGCCATCAGCTTGGTCGTGCCGTAGATGTTCTTCGGGACGGGCGGCAGATCCTCGGCGACCCACACCGCGGCCTGTCCCGCCTCGGGGCGGAGCTGCGAGCCGAACGCGCTGGTGGTGCTGGTGAAGACGAAGCTCTTCACACAGGCCGCCGCGGCCGCCTCGAGCAGATTGAGCGTGCCGGTGACATTGGTGTCGACGAAGTCCTGCCTGGAGTGGGTCGCCACATGCGGCTTGTGCAGCGTCGCGGTGTGGATCACGGCGGAGACGCCGTCCATCTGCTCCCGCACGAACGCGGGATCGACGATCGAGCCGACGGCGGCGGTGAAGGGGGAGGGCTTCAGATCGAGCCCGCGCACGGGCAATCCGCGCCCGCGGAGCGTTCGGACTATGGCCTCACCGAGGTGGCCCGCGCTGCCTGTGATCAGGATTGTCATTTGACACCCAACAATACAGCGGCCAGCGCCGCGGAAAACCGCGGCCCGACCCGGTTTGGCTGGATGCTCTGGGAAAAATTGGAGCGGGCGAAGGGGCTCGAACCCTCGACCCCGACCTTGGCAAGGTCGTGCTCTACCACTGAGCTACACCCGCATCCTGTGTCGGTCGCGTGACGCGCCGGCAACGGCTGTCGTATGCCAAAAGCGGACAGGGAATGCAACAGCTACCGGCGGCATAGATTCGCAATCGGAGACCCCATATGGACCCCGAATGCGACGAAACCGCCCGAAAGAGCCCCGGAACCGGCGAATCGGGTCGCCTGGATTGAAATTCGGCCCGTTCGGCCCAATTTAGGAGCCGACAACGAGCATATGATGTGGCGGCGTGCTAAAGAGCAGCCATTCCAGACATGACGAGGGGATCCCGTGACGATCATCGACCAGGGTAACGGAGCGGCGGGCCCGGCTGCGGCCGACCTGATCAAGGACACCACCACCCAGACCTTCGTGAAGGACGTGATCGAGGAATCGAAGCGCCAGCCGGTGCTGATCGATTTCTGGGCGGAGTGGTGCGGCCCCTGCAAGCAGCTCACGCCCGTGCTGGAGAAGGCGGTGAAGGCGGCCAAGGGCAAGGTCAAGCTGGTCAAGATGAACATCGACCACCATCCGGCGATCCCGGGCCAGATGGGCATCCAGTCGATCCCGGCCGTGATCGCCTTCGTCAACGGCCAGCCGGCCGACGGCTTCATGGGCGCGGTACCGGAGAGCCAGGTCAATGCCTTCATCGAGCGGCTGACCAAGGGTGTCACCGCGCCGGGCGAGGTCAATGTCGCCGAGATCGTGCAGGAGGCCGAAGCGGTGCTCGCCGAGGGCGACACGGCGGCGGCGGCGCAGATCTACGCCGAGGCGCTCCAGCATGATTCGACCAATATCGCGGCGCTTGCCGGCCTTGCGAAGTGCTACACCGTCTCCGGCGCGATGGAGCAGGCCAAGCAGACGCTGGCCATGGTGCCGGAATCCAAGCGCAACGATCCGGCCGTGAAGGCCGTGCAGACCGCGATCGATCTCGCCGAGCAGGCGAAATCGCTTGGACCGGTCGCCGAGCTGGAACAGAAAGTCGCCGCAAACCCGCTCGATCATCAGGCCCGATTCGACCTCGCCACCGCGCTCAACGCGCAAGGCAACCGCGCAGCGGCGACCGAGCAGCTGCTCGAGATCGTCAAGCGCGACCGCAAGTGGAACGACGACGGCGCCCGCAAGCAGCTGGTGCAGTTCTTCGAGGCCTGGGGCGGCACGGATGATGCAACCGTCGAGGGACGCAAGCGTCTGTCGACGGTCCTGTTTTCATAGGGACGTACTGGCAACGCCAGGGGGACCGGGCAGATGCCGATCAACATCGAATATCGCGGGCCCGCCGACCTCCCGGAGATCATTCCGGTCTTTCCGCTGCCGGGCGCACTGCTGCTGCCCCGCGGCCAGATGCCGCTCAACATCTTCGAGCCGCGCTACCTTTCGATGGTCGACGATTGCTTCCGCGACGGCCATCGCCTGATCGGCATGATCCAGCCCGACGTGGCGCACTCGCCGAAGAATTCCGACAAGCCGGCGCTGTTCCGCGTCGGCTGCGTCGGTCGCATCACCCAACTCGCCGAATCCGGCGACGGCCGCTACATCCTCGAGCTCACCGGCGTCGCGCGCTTCAAGGTGGTCGAGGAGCTCGACGTGCTTACCGCCTATCGGCAGTGCAAGGTGGATTTCTTCGCCTTCGTCGACGATTTCACCGCCCGCATGGGCGAGGACGAGGTCGATCGCGAAGCGCTGCTGGCGGTGCTGGCGGACTTTCTGAAGGCCAACAATCTCAAGGTCGACTGGGAAGGCGTCGAGAGCGCGCCCAACGAGGCGCTGGTCAACGCGCTGGCGATGATGTCGCCCTATGGCCCCGCGGAGAAGCAGGCGATGCTGGAGGCGCCCGACTTGAAGACCCGCGCCGAGATCCTGATCGCCGTCACCGAGATGGATCTCGCCAAGAAGCGCACCAGCGGCGATCCGCCGTTGCAGTGAGGCACTGCAAGCTCCATCATGCCCGGGCTTGTGCCGGACAAGCCCACGGCCATGACGAGGAGGGAATGTCGCCTTCAAAAATTCTACGAATGATGCCGGATGCGCTTGCGCCCGGTGATCATCGCGCGGATCAGATTCTCGCGCTGGAGAAGTCCCATCAGCACCACGCCGGCAACGTGGAGCACGACCAGGACGATGACGGCGTCCGACGAATAGTGGTGAGTGTCCTCGACCCACCAGACGCCGAAGAAGGTGACGGTCACCGACATCGCGCCCGTGATCGCCGAGACGGCGAGCGAGACCAAGAGCGCGACCAGCATCAAGGTGCCGGCGGGATTGAGCCCGATATAGCGGCCGGTGATGCCGCGGCGCAGATTCCAGAGATAGCGAGGCGCCGCGCGAAGCCTGACCCCGACCATCCGGAAGCGCGAATAGCGGCTTCCCCAGAAGCCCCAGACCAGGCGAAAAGCGAGTAGTCCCAGCACCGTATAGCCGGCTACGCGGTGAAGGCCGTCATGAACCGTCGGCGTGAACCACGCGACCAGAACGCCGGCCGCGAGAGCCCAGTGCCATAGGCGCAGCGGGAGATCCCAGACCGCGAGCGTCCGCGAAACAGTTCGCTCGGCGGGGGTCCGGTCGGACACCCCGCGCGCGTCTGGCGCTTGTTCGATCAAGCGAAGACCACCCTCAAGCCTAGCTGTGCGCAGATTGCGTCGCGCGACCGACGTCGCAGTTCACTTGGCGATCGTGTGCTTCAGGCTGAGATCTTCGGGGCTGTAGAACAGCTCGTAGAGCTTGCCTTCCTTGACGCCGTAGACCTCGTAGCACGAGCCTTCGATCTTGGACCGCCGCACTTCATAGCCCAGCGCCTTGGCCTTGGCTTCGGCTTCGCTGGCCGGCTTCCACGACGCCTTGTCGAGCTTGGTGCAATCCTTGAAGCCGTCGGCCATGGCGGCCGACCCCATGCTCGTCCCGACCGTCAGTGCAATGGCAACAACACGAATGACCTTCACGAAAATCTCCTCCTCTGTCGTGCGCGCTACGCGAGCCGCGAAGCGGAACTGAAGGAAGCAAAGGTGATGGTGAAGTCAATCCGGTACGAGGCCATTTGCATTTAGAGTTGTTCTAACGATCGCCAAAAGATCAGCGCTCTCCGCATGCAGCATGCTTTCGCTGGATCGCTGCGGCCTTACGCCTCACGGGTCGGATGGACTGCTCACCTCGCCAGTTGCGCTAGGCCGCACTTCGCAGTCCCGGATAGTTGCGCTGCAGCCAGTCCTCCCAGCGGAGACGTCCGCGCGCGCCATGGCTGACGACCAAGCCCATGCCGCGCGCCTTCGCCTCGGACAGGCCGATTGGCAGGATCTTCCGGTGCAGCCGCCTTGCATCCCTGTATTGGCGGACGATGGCAACGAGATCGAGCGCTTCGGGGCCGCCGATCTCGGCGCGCGCGCCGCGCTGCCCGTCGAACGCACAAGCCAGAACGTGATCGGCGACATCCGACGTAGCGACGGGATCGAACAGCGTCGTCGGCACCGGCCACACCGGAAGCCAGACGAGGCCCGAGAGCAACTTGTCGAGCAGGTAATAGAACGGCATTGCGCGAACGATGGACCAGGGCAGCGCTGACGTACGCACCAGCCGTTCACCCGCGAGCTTGACCCGCGCGTAGGGCAGGGTCGCTTGGTCGAGCCCGACGATCGAAACGTGCAGGAAGTGCCGGATGCCGGCCTCCCCGCAGAGCGACAGCAGCCGCTCCGTTCCCTCGACGTCCACGGCGGAGGGCGATCTGAAGAAATCGATCGGACGTATGCCGCCGCGCCGTGCGATCGGCGAATGCGTCGCCGCGTTGATGACCGTATCGACGTCGCGCAGTGCTTCGCGCAACCCGGCGCCCGTGGCGAGATCGCCTGCGGCCCATTCGACGTCCGATCGCATGCCCGGCGATCGCGCAAACACCCGGACGCGACGGCCGTCGCGAACCAGACGATCGACGATATCCCGGCCGAGATGACCTGTGCCGCCGGTGACGAGCGTCAGCGTCATGCGAAACTCCATCTTGGCGCACGACGTTCCAGATTGCTCCTGACCGCTTCGCGATGATTGACGGATCCAAGCAGTCCGGCCTGTTCAGCGGTCTCCGCAGCGAGACCGGACGCCGCGTCGCAAGTTGCGGACAGGTTGAGCAGTCGCTTGGCGGCACGGATCGCATCGGGGCTGCGGCCCGCAATGTCGCGCGCCGTGGCCAGCGCGGCGGCGACGGGATCATCGGCAAGCCGCGTCGCAAAGCCGTAAGTCAGCGCTTCGTCGGCCGAAAAAATGCGCCCGGTGTAGGTCAGCTCCCGCACCACATCCTCGCGCGCGAGATGGCGCATCAATTGCGTGCCGCACATATCCGGCACCAGACCCCATTTGGTCTCGATGACCGCGAGCTTGGTATCGGGCGCGAGATAGCGCAGGTCCGCGCCGAGCGCGAGTTGAAGGCCGCCGCCGAAGGCAACGCCGTGCACCGCTGCGATCACCGGCACGGGCAGCTCGCGCCAGAGCCAGACGAGGTGCTGGGCATAGTTCGCAATGCCGTGGGTTCGGCGTGTCAGGTCGACGGATGGGAGCAGCGGTTCGTGCTTCACCGTGGCGAGAAGGCGGTCCAGATCGAGGCCTGCGCAAAATGCGCGGCCCTCGCCGGAGAGAACGGCGACGCGGATGTCATTGCGCGAGCGAAGCTGCGTGCCGGCGTCAACAATCGCCTCGAACATCGCGGGGTCGAGCGCATTCATCTTGTCCGGACGATTCAGCCGAACATGGGCCACGCCATCGTCGATGGACAGACGGACACGGTCGCTCATCGTGCTTCTCCTGTGGCTTGCATCGCGGGTTCAGTATCCAGCGATCGCCAGCGCAACCACGGCGGCGAGAGCCTTCCAGCCGAAGCCGCGGCCGCGCGACCACCAGGCGTTGGCGACGGCTGCAAAACCGTAGACGGTGACAATCGTCGCGACGATCCAGTGCCGCGCGCTGTCCGATCCCAACATGGGGGCGGCAAGCAGGAGCGCGCCGCCGCCGATCCAGGCGACCGTCCCGGCCTGCCAGACCAGCCGGATCAACGTGCGCAGGCTTTCCGGGGTGATGGTCGCCTTGGCGAACACCTTGGTTTCGCCCAGCACGCCATGGATCAGGGCGACCACGATTCCCGCGGCGCCGGCACATTGCAGCAGCAGATCACGCATCAGCAGACCTCGCCCGATATCCATACACTACTGTATGGACAGATAGGCGCTGGCCGACCGCCTGTCAATACACTAGTGTATGGTCGGACCCGGGAACCCGACATGACCGAACAGCTCTCCGCCGACGACTGGATCAAGGAAGGCCTCAAGGCGCTGGCCAAGAGCGGCTTCACCGCGCTCAAGGCCGATCCGCTGGCAAAGGTGATGGGCGTGTCGCGCGGCAGCTTCTATTGGCATTTCGCCGATCTCGGTGCCTTCCAGGCCGCGGTGCTGAAACGCTGGCGCGAGATCGCGGCGGAGCAGATCATCGCCGACGTCGAGGCCGCCGGCGACGAGCCGCTGACGGCGCTGCTGCGCAGGTCGTTCGGCGCGCGGCTCGATCTCGAACGCGCGGTGCGCAATTGGGCGGCGTTCGATGCGGCGGCGCAAGGCGCCGTGCGCGCGATCGACCGCCGCAGGCTCGACTATATCGAAGGCCTCCTGGAAGAGCGTGGGCTCACCCCGGCGGCGGCCCAGGCCCGCGCGCAGATCCTGTACTGGACATTTCTCGGCTTCGCGCTGTCGGGCCCGCCGGTGCCGGCCGCGCGGCTTCAGGCCCTGCTCGACGAGCTCCTGGCGATGGTCTCCGCCTAGAGTATCCCGATCGCACTGCGATCTTGGCTCGCGATGGGCGGGCGCGAATTTCCATGCTAAAGGCAACCGACTGCCGGAGATCCCAATGAACGCGCCCACCGAACGTCCCGAAGCCAGCGTCGATCCGAAATTGCTGGAGATTCTGGTCTGCCCGCTGACCAAGGGCCCGCTGGAGTTCGATCCTGCGAAGCAGGAGCTGATCTCGCGCAGCGCCAAGCTCGCCTATCCCATTCGCGACGGCATCCCGATCATGCTGCCGGAAGAGGCGCGCAAGATCGATTGATCTCGCGTCGCTTGAATGGGGCACTATGGCCGCGCCACATTCTCGCTGTCATCCCCGCGAAAGCGGGGTTCCATAACCACAGGCAGTGGTTGTGGCACGAGGCTGGCAACTCCGCGTCTTCGCAAAACTGTTGCTGCGGCGTATGGGTCCCGGATCTGCGCGCGCCTATGGCGCGCTTGTCCGGGACGACAGCTGAGTATGCGGTAAGAACACGCGCTACAACGCCTCGCCCTTCAGCAATCTTGGTACCTCGCCGGTGAGCCCGGCGGCCTGGCGGATGAAGAGGTTCTTCAGCGGCGGGGCGCGGTCGACAAGGCCGAGGCCGATGTCGCGCACCGTGCGCAACAGCGTCGACTGGTTGGAGAACAGGAAGTTCAGCGAGTTGGTGGCAACGCCCATCGCCATGGTGTCGAAGCGGCGCCAGCGCTGGTAGCGTTCGAGCACATCCGCCCCGCCGATATCCATGCCGAGCCGCGCGGCATCGACCACGACCTCCGCCAGCGCCGCGACGTCCTTCAGCCCCATGTTGAGGCCCTGGCCCGCGATCGGGTGGATGACGTGGGCGGCATCGCCGACCAGCGCGAGGCGCTCGGCGATGAAGGAACGCGCGACGAAATAGGACAGCGGAAACGCGCGAGGCTTGTCGAGCGCCTTCACCTCGCCGAGATGCAGGCCGAAACGCTGCTCGAGCTCACTGTGAAATTCTTCGTCGCTGAGCGCAACGATGCGCGCGGCCTCGGCTCGGCGCTCGGTCCACACCAGCGACGAACGCTTTCCCGACAGCGGCAGGATCGCGAACGGGCCCGCCGGCAGGAAATGTTCTTCGGCGCGCCCCTCGTGATCGCGCTCGTGGCCGACGGTGACGACGATGCCGGACTGGTCATACTCCCAGCCATGAGTGGCGATGCCGGCGCGCTCGCGCAGCTTCGACCGCGCGCCATCGGCGGCGATCAAAAGGCTCGCGGCGATCACGCTGCCGTCGCCGAGCGTCACGTCGATGCCGTCTGCGCGCGCATCGTAGGACGCCACCGTGGTGGCGCGAAGATCGACGCCCTCGGCTTCGGCGCGCACGACCAGCGCATCGATCAGGCGGCGGTTCTCGACCATGTGCGCAAAGGGCTCGCCGGGAGCGACGTCGCCGGCAAAATTCAGGAACACCGGACGGGTGGCGTCCTCCAGCCTGGAATCGGTGACGACCATGTCGAGGATCGGCTGGGCCTCGCTCCTGACCCCGTCCCAGGCGCCGATCGCCTCGAACAGGCGACGGCAGGCGGCGACGATCGCCGTGGCGCGGGGATCTCGGCTCGGCCGTGTGCCGAGCGCGGGATCGGCGACGATGACGGGAATCTCGGGCCCGAGCCCCTGGCGCAGCGCCAGGGCCAGCGCAAGCCCTGCAAACGCGCCGCCACCGATGACAATGCTACCCTGTACCGACATACCAAGTTTCCCGGTCAATTCTCGGTCTTGCTAGCAGACTTGAGCTGGGCGAAACAGTGCGGTGAAACAAGGGCAGCTTCTTCCTGTCATTCCGGGACGCGCAAAGCGCGAACCCCGGAATGACGAGGTTTTGGCTCGAGATTCCGGGTTCAATGCTCCGCATCGCCCCCGAATGACGACAAGGCGAAAGCACCATCATGTCCAAAAGCCTGATCGACCTCATTTCGATCCTCGACCTCGAACAGCTCGAGGTGAATCTGTTCCGCGGCAACAGCCCGAAGACGAGCTGGCAGCGGGTGTTCGGCGGCCAGGTGATCGGGCAGGCGATGGTCGCTGCCTGCCGCACCGTCGAGGGCCGGCTGCCGCATTCGCTGCATTGTTATTTCATCCTGCCGGGCGATCCGCAGATCCCGATCATCTATCAGGTCGAGCGCCTGCGCGACGGCAAGAGCTACTCGACCCGCCGCGTCACGGCGATCCAGCACGGCAATGCGATCTTCTCGATCATGGTGTCGTTCCACGCCGAGGAGGAGAGTGCGTTCGACCATCAGGACGGGATGCCCGATGTGCCGCCGCCGGAAAAACTCACGGCGGAGGAGGTTGCGAAGCAGCCGATGTTCAAGGAGATGCCGGAGTTCATCCGCCGCTACTATGAATCCGATCGTCCGATCGAGCTGCGCCCGGTCGAGCTCGGCCGCTATTTCGGCCAGAAGATCGACGACGGCCGCATTCACGTCTGGATCAGGACCGCAGCGAAGCTGCCCGACGATCCGGCACTGCATATGTGCGCGCTTGCCTACGCTTCCGACTTCTCGCTGCTGGATGCGATCATGGCGCGCTATGGTCGAACGCTGTTCGACAAGCGCATGATGCCTGCGAGCCTCGACCACGCGATGTGGTTTCACCGCCCCTTCCGCGCCGACGAATGGCTGCTCTACGCCCAGGATTCGCCGAGCGCCCAGGGCGGCCGCGGCCTGACGCGCGGCTCGATCTTCAAGCCTGACGGCACGCTGGTCGCCTCCGTCGCGCAGGAAGGCTCCGTGCGCGAGCGGAGGGCATAGCTCCATCGGCGCGATAGATCGCGCTCATGGCTTTCCGGGTCACGCTCCGAGCGAGCCGCGCGGAACGAGCTCGGTCTGGGATGCGAACCAGTTCATGATCCAGCGATACACCCACGGAATCGGGATGATGAGGCTGCTCAGGATCGCGGCGACGATGCCGCGCCAGAGGATGTCGAGACCACTGCCCTTGAAGACGATCTCGCGGCGTGTGCCTTCGATGCTGCGGCAGAACCAGCGCATCTGAGCCGCAGCGACCCAGGCCCAGCCGATGATGGTGATAATCGAGATCGCGAACAGCAGATTCCAGCCGATATAGGCCCAGATCGAGCCGGTGAAGCTCAAGCCCAGCGGCTGCCCGTTGGAGGCGAGGTTGGCGACCATCCATTTGATCAAGAGCCAGTAGAGAACCAGCTGGACGATGAACAGCAAATTGCTCAGCAACTGACTGCCGAGGTAGCCGATCACGATCGCCAGGACGATGAAGCCGAAGAACCAGGGCACCAGGGCCATCGCAGTGCCGGTGAAGCTGAAATTGGGCCGGCCCGGGACCTTCACGCAGGACACGATCCATTTCGTGTACCAGACGAACACCCACGGCATCGGGATGATGAAGCACATGCCGATCAGCATCACGATGCTGCGCCAGGTGAATTCCAGGATGCCGAAATCGACCGCCAGCGAGCCGCCGCTGCCCGTGCCGGCGTAGCCGCCGGAACCCATCATCGGCGGGCCTCCGGCCGGCATCATCGGCGGCGCGCCGCCGCCTCCGATCAGGCCGGGGATTTCTGCGGCCTTCTGCCAGCCGGCCATGCCCTCGGTCCATACCAGCGTATCCGGGCGCACGATGCCCTGAGCGACGAGATCGCGGAATTGCCCTTCCGGAAAAGGCCCCTGCTGCTTGCCCTCGGATGCGTAGAACCAACTCGCCATGAAGCGTCCCCCAAAACACTTATGTACCGCTCGACCGGTGCGGGTTCACTGTTTCCATGCCAAAAATGCATTGTGAATGATGAACGGTTGCCCTGTACAGAGGCGGCCGTTCACAAGCCCAATCGTTTTTCCGCTTCAATCTGCAACTTTTTTATGCCATTTGCCCGGAAAGATGCCAGATTGACGCTGCGCCGGGGACATACGGCGCGGCGCATCCCGGGGAATAGGCCTGACCATGAAACTCGTCGTCGCGATTATCAAACCCTTCAAGCTCGATGAGGTCCGCCAGGCCCTGACCGCGATCGGCGTCCACGGCATGACCGTGACCGAGGTGAAGGGTTACGGCCGGCAGAAGGGCCACACCGAGATTTATCGCGGCGCCGAATATGTCGTGAACTTCCTGCCCAAGCTGCGCATCGAGATCGCGGTCGCCTCCGACGTTGCGGACAAGGCGGTCAGCGTGATCACCGCGACCGCGCGCACCGGGCAGATCGGCGACGGCAAGATCTTCGTCACGCCGATCGACCATGCGCTGCGCATCCGCACCGGCGAAACCGACAGCGACGCGCTCTAGATTCTGGTTTTGACGCGTTTTCTTCAAGCGAACCGGTATCCACTTCGCTTGAAAACGCTTTGATCTTCTTCGATCGCACCGGGCAACGACCACACTGTGCGACGCCAATTGATGCCGGGGGGAACGACATGGCGGGATTGTTGCGCCGCGCGGCTGCCGTGGCTGCGCCGATCGGGATTGTGTCGATCACGGCTTCGCCGGCAGCGGCCGCCGGCTCGGAGATCAACACGGCCGATACGGCCTGGATGATCGTCGCCACCGCGCTGGTGCTGATGATGACGATCCCGGGGCTTGCGCTGTTCTATTCCGGCATGGTGCGCAAGAAGAACGTGCTCGCCACCATGGCGCAGAGCCTCGCCGCAGTGATGCTGATCTCCATTCTCTGGGTGGCGTTCGGCTATTCGCTGTGCTTCGTCGGCGACGGCCCGTGGATCGGCACGCTCGACCGCTGGTTTCTCACCGGCATGACCATGGACAGCGTCAACCCGGCGGCGAAGACCATCCCGGAATCGCTGTTCATGCTGTACCAGATGACCTTTGCCGTCATTACCGTGGCGCTGGTCGCAGGCTCGGTCGCCGACCGCATGCGGTTCTCCGCCTATCTCCTGTTCGCGGTCGCCTGGTTCATCTTCGTCTACATTCCGCTAGCGCATTGGGTGTGGGGCGGCGGCTTCCTTGCCAGCATGGGCGTTTTGGATTTCGCCGGCGGTCTCGTGGTGCACCTGTCGGCCGGTACCGGCGGCCTCGTTGCGGCCAAGGTGATGGGGCGCCGTCACGGCTACGGCACCGAGAATCTCTCGCCGTTCGATCTCTCGCTCGCGGTGATGGGCACCGGCCTGTTGTGGGTCGGCTGGTTCGGCTTCAACGGCGGCTCGGCGCTGGCGGCCAATTCACGCGCGGTGATGGCGATCATCGCGACCCACCTTGCCGCCTGTGCCGGCGCGCTGACATGGGGCGCGATCGAATGGTCGACGCGGCGCAAGCCCTCCGTGCTCGGCATCATCTCCGGCGCGGTGGCCGGGCTCGGCACCATCACGCCGGCCTCGGGCTTCGTCGCACCCTGGCACGGCATCGTCATCGGCATCGTTGCCGGTGCGGTCTGCTACTGGGCCTGTACCTGGCTGAAGCACCGCTTCGACTATGACGATTCGCTCGACGTATTCGGCGTCCACGGCATCGGCGGCCTGACCGGCACCCTGCTTGCCGGCGTGTTCGCGACCAGCGCCATCGGCGGCACCGCCGGTCTGCTGGAGGGCCATCCTCAGCAGCTTCTGATCCAATTCTACGGGGTCGCCGTCACCTTCGTCTGGTCGGCGGGCGTGAGCTTCATCCTGCTCAAGCTGGTCGGTCTGTTCGTGCCCCTGCGCGTATCCCGTGAGCACGAACTCGAGGGACTGGATATTTCGCAGCACGGTGAAGCCCTGCAATAAGGGTCGACACTACTCAATTACCTTCCTGCTGCCCGACACATGAGCAACATTGTGTCGATAGCCTGTCGTGCCCTTGTTTTGAGCAGACATGATCACGTTTTGAGCGCGACGTAATAGCGCACCGCACCACAATACCCGTCAAACGCGAAAACGCCCGTTTTCATAATCCGTTAGGCAACACGTCCGATCTGGCACGGCATTTGATTCTAGGGTCCCGGCTGTGCCCGCGTGTGAAACTTCTCCCTCGTGGCGAACCAGTCGAGAAACGCCCGGCCACGTCCGGACCGGGCCCAAGCGGGGATAGGACCCATGAAAATTGTTATGGCGATTATTAAGCCATTCAAGCTGGAAGAAGTCCGTGACGCCCTGACCGCCATCGGCGTTCACGGTCTCACGGTGACGGAAGTCAAGGGGTATGGCCGCCAGAAGGGCCATACGGAAATCTATCGCGGCGCCGAATATGCCGTGAGCTTCCTGCCCAAGATCAAGATCGAGGTCGCTGTCGCCTCCGACCAGGTCGACAAGACCATCGACGCCATCACGTCCGCCGCGAAAACCGGACAGATCGGCGACGGCAAGATCTTCGTCATCAACCTCGACCATGCGGTGCGCATCCGCACCGGCGAGGCCGATGCCGCGGCCCTTTGATTTCGCGCTCAACCTTACCAATCAGGAGTAAATAATATGACGTTCAAGCGTCCCTATGGCGCGGGATTGGCGGCTCTCGCAGTCGGCCTGTTCGCTGCGACCGCGGCCTACGCCGAGCCAACGGTCAACAAGGGAGACAACGCCTGGATGATGACATCGACAGTGCTCGTGCTGTTGATGACGATCCCCGGCCTCGCGCTGTTCTACGGCGGTCTCGTCCGTTCCAAGAACATGCTCTCTGTCCTGATGCAGGTGTTCTACACCGTCTGCGTCGTCACCGTGATCTGGGCCGTCTACGGCTACAGCCTCGCCTTCACCGGCGGCTCCGACTTCATCGGCGGCTTCTCCAAGGCCTTCATGATGGGCGTCACCACCGATTCGAAGGCCGCGACCTTCTCGGTCGACGCCAACATCTCGGAGCTCATCTATATGTGCTTCCAGATGACCTTCGCGGCGATCACACCCGCACTCATCGTCGGCGCCTTCGCCGAGCGCATGAAGTTCTCGGCGATCGCCCTGTTCATCCCGCTCTGGGTCACGCTGATCTACTTCCCGATCGCTCACATGGTCTGGTACTGGCCGGGCCCGGACGCGATTCAGGATGCGGCCAAGGCGCTTGCCGATGCCACTGACGCGGCGGCGAAGACCGCGGCGCAGGCCAAGCTCGACGAGCTCAACGCCGACGCCGGCTGGATTTTCAAGATGGGTGCGATCGACTTCGCGGGTGGCACCGTGGTGCACATCAACGCCGGCATCGCAGGCCTCGTCGGCGCTCTCCTGATCGGCAAGCGCGTCGGTTACGGCAAGGAGCTGATGGCTCCGCACTCGCTGACCATGTCGATGATCGGCGCCTCGCTGCTCTGGGTCGGCTGGTTCGGCTTCAACGCCGGCTCCAACCTGGAAGCCAATGGCGGCGCTGCGCTCGCCATGACCAACTCCTTCGTCGCCACCGCAGCCGCCGCGCTGTCGTGGATGTTCGCGGAGTGGATCATCAAGGGTCATCCCTCCGTGCTCGGCGTCATCTCCGGTGCCGTCGCGGGTCTCGTGGCCGTCACGCCTGCCGCCGGCTTCTCCGGCGTGATGGGCGCGATCGTCCTCGGCCTCGTCGTTGGCGTGGTCTGCCTGTTCTTCTGCACCGTCGTGAAGAACGCGCTCGGCTACGATGACTCGCTCGACGTGTTCGGCGTGCACTGCATCGGCGGCATCGTCGGCGCCATCGGCACCGGCATTCTCGTCAACCCCGCGCTCGGCGGCGCCGGCATCGTCGACTACACGGCCATCCCGCCGAAGGTTGCCGATTACGACTTCGCCACGCAGATCCTCGCCCAGATCAAGGCCGTCTGCACCACGCTGGTGTGGTCGGGCGTCGGTTCGGCGATCCTCTACAAGGTCGTCGATGTGATCGTTGGCCTCCGTGCCAATGTCGAGAGCGAGCGTGAAGGCCTCGACATCACCGAGCACACCGAGCGCGCCTACAACATGTAAGTCTCCTCCCGGACGGGATCTCCCCGGAGACCCCGTCCACAACTCCGGTTCGGGCACATACCCGGCAATGCCCCGACCGTTGAGGGGCTCCAGCGCAAGCTGGAGCCCCTTTCTTTTTGGCGCGCCGCATCGTCGCAGCGGCTGGGCCTGCATAAGACCCAAATTGCATTGTCCCGAGACTGGTGAATATCATGCTCCCGCCGGAGCACGGTTTCATGCGCCTGTTGCGTTACATGACCTTGTGTTTGCTGTCGCTCGCCTTGTCTGCCCTCGACGCCAAGGCTGACAAGCGCGTCGCGCTGGTAATCGGCAACGGTGCCTACCGGAACGTTCCCACCCTTGCGAATCCGACCAATGATGCGGCCGACGTCGGCGCGGCCCTGAAGCGATCGGGATTCGAACCTCTGGTCGTGACCGATCTCGATCAAGCCGCCATGCAAGAGACCGTTCTTCGGTTTGCGCGCGCGGCTCGCGGCGCCGACGTGGCCCTGTTCTATTACAGCGGACACGCGCTTCAATTCGCAGGCGTCAACTATCTGGTGCCCATCGATGCTGTCGTGCGCGACGAGGTCGATCTGCGGCGCCTGGTGCGCGCCGACGAGATCCTGGCGGATCTGCAACAGGCCAAGAACCTGCGCATCCTCGTGCTCGACGCCTGCCGCGACAATCCATTCGCTGACGAGCTTCGGCGCAACATCGGACAGGGTCGCGGCGTGGCCATCGGCCGCGGGCTGGCCAAGATGGAGAGCCCGGAAGGCACCATCATCTCCTATGCGACCCAGGCCGGTCGCACAGCCGACGACGGCAATGGCCGCAACAGTCCCTATACCGGTGCGTTCCTTGAGCACATCGGCGACAAGGACCACATCAACACAGTGTTCCAGACGATCGGCGCCGACGTCTATCAGCGCACCAGGGGATCACAGGTCCCGGAGCTGTCACTGTCGTTCTTCGGCGAGTTTTACCTCAATGGCAAGGCCGAAACCGCAGCGCTGACACCAGCGTCACCCCGGACTGACCCTTGTACAGAGGCCGCCGACCATTGGCGCGGCGCGGACGCGCTCGGCACCGTCACGGCATTCAGGGATCATCTGCTTCGCTTCCCGTCCTGCGCCTTCGCAGACCTCGCGAAATACCGCATCGAGCTGTTGTCGAGACCCATCGAAAGCGCGAAGCGCCCGACGACTTTCGACGGGGCCTGGATCGCCAACGAAAGTTGCGAAAGCAAGCCGCCTTTTCCGGAATCGCATCGCCAATATGTGTTTCGCATCAAGGACGGAGTGTTGCACACCGTGTTAGGGGATGCAGGCAAGCCCGGCTCTGTGATCTATGACGGCAAGATCGAACCGGACGGCAGCAGTACCATCTCCGTCAACGGTATCATTGGCGACAAGGATCCGCTGAACCGCGCTCGCGGATCGTCCTATCAGTACAAGATCGTGATCGAACTGAAGGATTCCAAAGGGGCAGGCGTCCGCACTGAAACCTATTGGCCGTGTCGCTACGGCTTTTCGAAGGTATCAGCGCCGAGCGCAGAAGCCGATCGGAGGCAGCCCGACCCGAAGCGCGCCGCAAAGCGCAATGACAATGCGGCTGCTGCACCTTCCGATCGGCGCGGGGGCGGACAGGCTACGCCGGGCGGCAACGTGATGAGTTGCTCCATCATGCGCAGAAATTGCGCGGTGGCTTGCGTCAACTTTGGCGGTCAGCCGAATTGCGGCTCAACATTTTGCGTGCGACAGGAAGCGGAATGCATGAGCAGCGGATGCTGGAGAAGTCGAGCTTTCAACGGCTGCGGCCTCGCCAAGCGATAGGCGCAAGGCAATATTCATGGCCTGAACATCGATCGCGCCGCATTCTTTTTGGCAGGCGCGCAAAAGAAAACGATTGCCATTCCGCGCAGCCGGCGCAGAAATATCGACCTACAAAGATAACAATCGGGAGGTCGTCATGCGTTTGGAAGGCGGATGCTATTGCGGCGAGGTGCGCTACGTGGCCGAAGGCGATCCGATGATGCAGGCTCAATGTCACTGCCGCGAGTGCCAGTACATCTCGGGCGGAGCGCCCAACACCTTCATAGCGATGCCGGCGGCCGGCTTCACCTACATCACCGGGCAACCGAAGCAATTCACGCGCAAGGACCTCGAACGCGCCGTCACGCGCGAATTTTGCGCCGAATGCGGCACGCATCTGGTGACCAAGGTTCCAGGACTGCCGGCGGCTGTCGTGAAGGTCGGCACGCTGGACGAGCCGGAGCAGTTCCAGCCCCAGATGGCGATCTACACCTGCGACATGCAGGAGTTCCATGCGATTCCCGCGGGCTTGAAGACGTTCGAGAAGCTACCGGGGCGCTGACGAGCGAATCGAGCCAAGAGAGCGGTGCGCTCCCTCTTCCGCAAGCAAGCGGAAGGGGTTGGCGCGGCCATGCATCCCAACGCCATCCGGCCTCGATATTCCCGCTCTGGACGCGGGCGGCGGCCGATGGTTAATCGCGTCTTAACCTCGCCCTATCTATGGTGAACTGAACCGCTTCCCGCCGGCGCTTTCGCGCGACCGGCTGTTCCAAGAGTGCTGGCGCCCAGAATGGCTATGACCGCTTCATCCCGTGCGCCGCAGGCCGGTGGAAGCTCCGACACCGACCGCTCGCCCTTCATCCGGCTGAACGAGCTGCTGGCACCGCATCAGCCCGGTAAGCCCTTGATCACGCTTGCAGTCGGCGAGCCCCAGCATCCGGTGCCCGACTTCGTCGGCCCGGTGCTGGCGAAGCACATCGCCGATTTCGGGCGCTACCCGCTCGGCAAGGGCATCGAGCCGTTCCGCAAGGCCGCCGGCGCCTGGCTGTCGTCGCGGTTCAAGCTGCCGCGGTCGCTCGATCCCGAGAGCGAGATTCTCGTGCTCAATGGCAGCCGCGAAGGGCTGTTCTTCGCTGCGATTACCGCGGCGCGCTATGTCGGGCCGCGTCCCGGCAAGCCTGCGATCCTGATGCCGAACCCGTTCTATCCCGTCTATGGCGCCGGCGCCCGTGCAGCGGCTTGCGAGCCGGTCTATCTGTCGACCACCGTCGAGAACGGCTTCCTGCCCGATCTCGATGCCATCGACGAGGCTACACTGGCGCGCACGGTGGCTTTCTACCTGGCTTCGCCGGCCAATCCGCAGGGCTCGGTCGCCTCGCCCGACTATTTCAAACGATTGAAGCAACTCGCCGACCGCTACGGCTTCGTGATCCTCAGCGACGAGTGCTATTCCGAGATCTACACCCGCGAGGCTCCTGGCAGTGCACTGGAATGCGCTGGCCCCGATTTCACCCGCGTGGTCGCGTTCCAGTCGCTGTCGAAGCGTTCCAACCTGCCGGGCATGCGCGTCGGCTTCGCCGCCGGCGACAGGAAGTTCATCGGCATGTTCCTGGAGTTGCGCAACGTTGCGGCGCCCCAGGTGCCCGTGCCGCTCCAGCATGTCGCGACCGTCGCCTATGGCGACGAAGCGCATGTCGAGGAGAACCGCAGGCTCTATCGGATCAAGTTCGATCTCGCCGACCAGATCATCGGCAATCGTTACGGCTATCGCCGGCCCGATGCCGGCTTCTGCGTCTGGCTCAACACGTCCGCCCTCGGCGACGACGTGTCGGTGACGCTGAGACTCTTCAAGGAGGCAGGCGTGCGCGTGGTGCCCGGCAGCTATCTGGCCCGGCTTCAGCCCGACGGCTTCAATCCCGGTGCGGGCTATATTCGCCTCGCGCTGGTGCAGGATGGAGAGACCACGGCGCAGGCACTGCACCGCCTGGTCGAGACTCTGGGTTAGGCGGGCCCATGAGCATGTCGGCAATCGAGCGTGTCATTCCACTGGTCGGCCATCTGCCGCCACCGATCCGTGAGGGTCTGGCGCGGCGCATGCGCGAGCTTACCGGTCTCGGCCTGATCGCGTTGGCGGGGGTCGCCTCCGCCGCGCTGATGACGTGGTCGGTGCAGGATCCCAGCCTCAGCCACGCCACCTCGCGTCCGATCCGCAACATTCTCGGCTATGCCGGCGCGATCGGCGCCGACCTCGCGATGCAGATCCTCGGGCTCGGCGCGATCATGCTGGTCCTGACGGTTGCGGTCTGGGGCTGGCGCATGATGACGCATCGCCCGTTCGACCGCGAGGCGCTGCGGCTCGGCTCCTGGATTCTCTGCACGGTGATCGCGGCGGGCTTCGTCAGCTGCTGGCCACATGGCGGCGCATGGCCGCTGCCGACCGGCCTCGGCGGCGTGGTCGGCGACGCCCTGGTACGCGCGCCGGCGGTGATTTTCGGACCGGCCGGCACGGTCTATCGCATCGTGCTGGGCACGATCCTGTTCGCCGCGATGACCGTGACCTTCCTGATCGCCTGCGGCCTTGGCGCGCGCGAGCAGGACGACGAACTCGCGGAGATCGAGGATGACGACAAGCCGCTCGACGAAGACGAGGAGAGCGATCGCGGCTCGGTATCGCTGGGCTGGCTGTTCCACGCGCTGATGAGCACCAAGGCGCGGCTGATCTGGCTGCTTGGCGCCGCTTACCGCTCGCTGGTCTCGAGTGGACCGAAGACCAAGGCCACCCAGTTCAGCCGTCAGGAGCCGAATCTGGGCGGCGGCCGCGCCGCGCCCTCGATCTCGCCGCAGACCGAGGACGAGGATTGCGAGGACGCGCACGACGAAGAGGAAGACGAGGAGGAGGAAGAGGAGCAGCCCACTGCGCGCGCCCCGCGCAAGAAGGCCGCACCCAAGGCCACGGCCAGGAAATCCTCCGACAAGTTCGACCTTCCGTCCGTCTCGATGCTGGCGGCGCCGAAGGCCGGCGATCGTCAGCCGCTCAGCAAGGCCGAGCTGGAGAACAATTCCCGTTCGCTCGAAGGCGTGCTGCAGGATTTCGGCGTGCGCGGCGAGATCGTGAAGGCCAATCCGGGTCCGGTGGTCACGCTGTACGAGCTCGAGCCGGCGCCCGGCATCAAGTCCTCGCGCGTGATCGGACTTGCCGACGACATCGCCCGCTCGATGAGCGCGCTATCGGCGCGCGTCGCGGTCGTGCCGGGCCGCAACGCGATCGGCATCGAGCTGCCGAACGCGCATCGCGAGAAGGTCTACTTGCGCGAATTACTGGTGGCGAAGGAGGCGACCGACACGGTGGCAAAGCTGCCGCTGTGCCTCGGCAAGACCATCGGCGGCGATCCTGTCATCATCGATCTCGCCCGCACGCCGCACATGCTGATCGCCGGTACCACCGGCTCGGGCAAGTCGGTCGCGATCAACACCATGATTCTCAGTCTGGTCTACCGGCTGCGCCCGGACCAGTGCCGGCTCATCATGGTCGATCCGAAGATGCTCGAACTCTCCGTCTATGACGGCATTCCCCATCTGCTCACCCCCGTCGTCACCGACCCGAAGAAGGCGGTGGTCGCGCTGAAATGGGCCGTGCGCGAGATGGAGGAGCGCTACAAGAACATGGCCAAGCTCGGTGTGCGCAACATCGACGGCTACAATACGCGCCTGCTCGAACTGAAGGCCAAGGGCGAGGAGCCGACGCGCACGGTGCATACCGGCTTCGACAAGGAAACCGGCAAGGCGATCTACGAGGAAGAGAAGCTCTCGCTCGACCCGCTGCCCTACATCGTCATCATCGTCGACGAAATGGCCGACCTGATGATGGTCGCCGGCAAGGACATCGAAGGCGCGGTGCAACGTCTCGCGCAGATGGCGCGCGCCGCCGGCCTGCACGTGATCCTCGCCACGCAGCGTCCGTCGGTCGACGTCATCACCGGCACAATCAAGGCGAACTTCCCGACCCGCATCGCCTTCCAGGTCACCTCCAAGATCGACAGCCGCACCATTTTGGGCGAGATGGGCGCCGAGCAGCTGCTCGGTCAGGGCGACATGCTCTACATGGCCGGCGGCGGCCGCATCAGCCGCGTGCATGGACCGTTCGCCTCCGACGAGGAAGTCGAGAAGGTGGTGCGTCACCTCAAGACGCAGGGACAGCCGGAATATCTCGAAGCCGTCACCGCCGAAGAGCCGACCGAGGACGAGGACGGCGCCGTGTTCGACGCCACCGGCATGGGCGGGGATGGCGGCGGCGATCTGTTCCAGCAGGCGGTTGCGATCGTCAAACGCGATCGCAAGGCCTCGACCAGCTACATCCAGCGCCGCCTGCAAATCGGCTATAACCGCGCCGCATCGCTGATGGAGCGTATGGAACTGGAGGGCATCGTCGGTCCCGCCAATCACGCCGGCAAGCGCGAGATTCTGGTCGAGGAAGAAGACAGCCATATGTGAGGCGAGGGGCCTCGCGACATCATTTCACGCAAAATCGATATCTGCTTTTGCCCGAAATCACGCTAAAAAGGCGCCAGCCACGTTAGGACGACGCGTTGATCAGACATCCGGACATTCGATTCGCTACCACCATCGCTGCGCGAAGCATGCGCATGGCCGGCGTGCTTCTCGTCACCGCCGCGATGGTGACCGCTGCGTCGCTCGCGCAGACCGTGCCCGTGCCGAAGCCTGCACCGAAGGGCCGCGGCGATGGCGGGCCGGCCGGCAGTGGGCCCGCTGTCACCGGCGCGACCCAGACTCCGCCTAATCCAGTCATCCCGGATCCGCGCCGCAACGTGCCGAGCAGCATCTTCCAGACCTTCGATGCCAACCAGAAGGCGCAGGCCGCCAAGGTTAGTGCCTATCTGTCGTCGCTTCAAACCCTGGTCGGGAATTTCGTCCAGGTCGGGCCCGACGGCAGCAAGACGCAGGGCGATTTCTACATCCAGAAACCGGGCAAGGTGCGCTTCGAATATGACGCGCCGAGCCCGATCGACATCGTCGCCGACGGATCGTCACTGGTGGTGCGCGACCGCAAGCTCGCGACCCAGGACGTCTATCCGCTGTCGCAGACGCCGCTGCGCTTCCTGCTGTCCGACCGCATCGACCTGATGAAGGACACCAACGTCGTCAACGTCTCGGCCGATGACGTCTACGTCAGCGTCATGATCGAGGAGAAGCAGGCGCTGGTCGGCACCAGCCGCCTCCTGCTGATGTTCGGCGCCAAGGATGGCCAGCTCAAGCAGTGGACCGTGACCGATCCGCAGGGATACGACACCACGATTGCGGTCTACAATCTGGATTCGAGCAAGAAGCTCGACCCCAACATGTTCAAGATCGATTTCACCAATTACGGCCCGTCGCCGGGCTGAGCTCCCGTGTCCCGAACGGGCGAAGCGGAGCGCAGAGCCGGGATCCAGAACGCCGCAAAATGGGCCCCGGCTCTGTAGCGCGTCACTTCGTGCCGCGCAGCGTCCGCGGCGCGCGATCGAAGCGACCGTTCGCGTCCAGCCTCCAAAAGACGGTGGGCACGGTGCTTTGCGCCTTTGCCCACCCTGCGAGGACTTGCTAAGACGCATCCTCCATGCGTCTTTCCCTGACAACCTGGAACATCAATTCGGTGCGCCTGCGCATCGATCTGGTCGCGAAATTCTTGAAGAGCGCGCGGCCGGAGGTGCTGTGCCTGCAGGAGACCAAATGCATCGACGATGCCTTTCCGCTGAAGCGCTTCAAGCGGCTCGGCTATGAGCACGTCGCGCTGAACGGGCAGAAGGGCTACCATGGCGTCGCCATCGTCTCGAAGATTCCGTTCGAGTCGAAGGACATCCGCACCTTCTGCGACAAGGTGGATTCGCGCCACATCTCGGTGTCCTTCGGCGAAAAGGCGGGCATCGCAAAGCCGCTGGTGCTGCATAATTTCTACGTGCCCGCCGGCGGCGACATTCCCGATCCCGCGCTGAACGAGAAGTTTGATCACAAGCTTCGCTTCCTCGACGAGATGAAGGCGTGCGAGCCGCTGCATCCGCGAGGGCAAGACCGCCACATCCTGGTCGGTGATCTCAACGTCGCCCCGCACGAGAACGACGTCTGGTCGCACAAGCAGTTGCTGAAAGTTGTCTCGCATACGCCCGTCGAAACCGAGAAGCTGAAGGCGGCACTCGCCGCCGGTGAATGGGTCGACGTCGCGCGCGAGCGCATCCCAATGTCGGATAAGGTCTATACGTGGTGGAGCTACCGCTCCGCGGATTGGACCGTCGGCGATCGCGGCCGCAGGCTCGATCACATCTGGGTTTCGCGCGCGCTGAAGGATGCGGTCAGCGATTTCAGCATTCTGCGCGATGCGCGGAGCTGGGAGCGGCCGTCGGACCACGTGCCGGTGACCGTGACGCTGGAGGTTTAAGCCCCGCCGCAGTCCGGAGCGCGACAAAGGCGCGAGCCCGGAATGACGCCTGGAGAGGGCTACGACGTCAGCTTCGCACCGGCCATCAGGATATCGCTGGCGATCTGGCTGGAGCGCACCGCGAATTCGTCGCGGAGGCGAACGGCGGCGGCGGGGTCGCTCTCGAGCACGCGCTGGAACAGGCTGCGTGCGACGCGGATGACGGACGAATGCTCCAGCGCGATCGCACTCGATGGCCGCTTCATCGGCACCACCAGTGCAAGCTCGCCGATCAGCGCGCCGGGGCCGGCGATCATTTCGGCGCCAGCGCCGTCCTCGACCCTGAACGCGCCTCGCTGGACCACGTAGCCGGCGTCGGCGTCATCGCCCAGATTGAACAGGACGTCGCCGCGGACGAAGTCACGCTGCTCGGAACCGATCGCCAGCATGCGCAACGAGGCGTCTCCCAACAGGCGCAATGTCGGGACACGCTCGAGAAGCGCTACGTCGTCGTCGATTGACATTCCGGTCCGTGGCTCGAGGAACGCGCCAATTTATGACGAATCGCGCGTTTCCGGAACGTATCACGGCACCAGCTTGTAGCCACCGGCTTCCGTGACCAGGATCTCGGGGTTGGCGGCGTCCTTCTCGATCTTCTGGCGAAGCCGATAGATGTGGGTTTCCAGCGTGTGGGTGGTGACGCCGGAATTGTAGCCCCAGACCTCCTGGAGCAAGGTCTCGCGCGACACCGGCATCTGGCCGGCCCGGTAGAGGAAGCGGAGAATGGCGGTTTCCTTCTCCGTCAGCCGCACCTTGCGCGCATTGGCCGCGGTCAGCATCTTGGAGCCGGGCCGGAAGCTATAGGGCCCGACCGAGAACACCGCGTCCTCGCTGGCCTCGTGCTGGCGCAGCTGGGCGCGGATGCGGGCCAGCAGCACGGCGAAACGGAAGGGCTTTGCGACGTAGTCGTTAGCGCCGGATTCCAGGCCCAGAATCGTATCGGAATCGGTGTCATGCCCGGTCAGCATGATGATCGGGGCCTTGAAGCCACCCTTGCGCAGGGAGCGGACAACTTCGCGGCCATCGGTGTCGGGCAGACCGACGTCCATCAGGACCAGATCGGGTGAATTGGCCTTTGCGGCGCTCGCACCCTTGGCGCCGGTATCGACGGCGGAGGCCTCGAATTCTTCGTGCAGCGATAATTGCTCCACCAACGTGTCGCGCAGATCGGTGTCGTCATCCACGATCAGGATCTTGCGGGCATTGGCCATAGGGTATCATCCTTTTGGGGTCCGGCCCGGCGCGCATGCATGCCGCGCCCAGCCGCGAGGGAAAGTTTAGGGGTCGCCATTATTATTGTTGTTCATGTTGAAGTAGTGGGCTGTTACCGATTCACAAGCCGGAACCACTCTAACCCAGAATAACAGGGCGTTTTGATGAATGTCCTGTAATGAATTCGACATTGCACGTTCACATGAAAAACAACGTCACTTCAACTGATTATACCAGAAACCGAGGCGCCGGGCCGCTGTCTGCGATCCGCGTCAAGCCTGCCGCCGGGAATCGGCGCCGGGGCTGGCTGACGGCCGGAGCGCTGACGATTCCCGTGGCGCTGGGGCGGGGAGGCATCCTCGCCAACAAGCGCGAGGGCGATGGCGGTACGCCAAGGGGCAGCTTCCGTCCCAGGCGGTTGTGGTGGCGGGGTGACCGGCACAGCCGTCCCCGGACGTTCCTACCGACCCGGATGATCACGGACGTAGACGCCTGGTGCGAGGATCCAAGGGACCGTCATTACAACCAGGGAGTCCGGCTCGGCAAGGAGCAGGGCGGTGACCGGCTCAAGCGGGCCGACCATCTCTACGACTTCATCGTCGAGATCGATCACAACACGAGACCACGCATCGCCGGCCGCGGCAGCGCGGTGTTCTTGCACCTCGCCCGCGACAATTTCGGCCCGACCGCGGGCTGCGTCTCCATGACGAAATCTGCGATGCTGCAATTGCTGCGGCGCTTGGGGCCGCGAACGAGAATCATCATCGGGTGAGGGTGCATGCTCGGCAACGATCAGATCGCCGCCGCTTCTCAGGTCCTGGTCAAACACTGGCGCGACGGCACCAAGCTGGACGCGCTGGAGGCACGATTGCGGCCACAAAGTCGCGCCGAGGGCTACGCCGTCCAGGCCGCGCTCGAACGACAAACGAGCGGGACATTGTTCGGCTGGAAGATCGCGGCAACGAGCGAGGCCGGACAGAAGCACATCAATGTCGCAGGCCCCATGGCCGGACGCATCATGAGCGACACCGTGATCGCTGACGGCGGTGCTGCATCGATGAGGGGTAACGAGATGCGCGTCGCCGAGCCGGAATTCGCCTTTCGGATGGGGCGCGATCTGCCGCCGCGAGCGACGCCGTACACCGCTGACGAGATCCTCGCCGCCGTCGAAACCCTGCATCCCGCGATCGAGATTCCCGATTCGCGCTTTGCCGATTTCGCCAGCGCCGGCGAGGCGCAGCTCATCGCGGACGATGCCTGCGCGCATCTGTTCGTGCTGGGCGCAGCGACATCGGCGGACTGGCGCGGGATGGATCTCGTCGCCGAGCGGCCGCAGATCACGCTGCGCGGCGAGCGCTATATCGGCCACGGCAGGAACGTGCTCGGCGATCCCCGCGTTGCGCTCGCCTGGCTTGCCAACGAGCTGCGCGGGCTCGGCATCACGTTGCGGGCAGGGGAGGTCGTGACGACGGGCACATGCCATCCGCCGCTGCCGATCCAGGCCGGCGATCATCTCGCGGTGGATTTTGGTGTGCTGGGGAAGGCGTCGGTACGGTTCGTGTAGGCGCGACACACACCGCCGTCAACGCGAGCGCAGCGAAGCAACGACGAAATCGATGGCGGTTGCTGGGGCGCGTTTCCCGCTAACGGCTCTTACCGATGCCCAAAGATCGCACTTCCCACCCGCACATGGGTGGCGCCCAGCATGATCGCCGTCGCGAAATCGGCGCTCATCCCCATCGAGAGATTCTTCAATCCATTACGCGCGGCGATCTTGGCGGTGAGAGCAAAGTGCGCGGCCGGCGGTTCGTCGGCCGGCGGGATGCACATCAGTCCGGAGATCGTGAGCCCATAGGTGTCGCGGCAGCTCGCGAGGAAGGCATCGGCCTCGCCGGGCGCGACGCCGGCCTTCTGCGGCTCCTCGCCGGTGTTGATCTGGACGAAGAGCTGCGGGTGCTTGTTCTGGGATTCGATTTCCTTGGCTAATGCCTGGCAAATGCTCGGGCGATCGACCGAATGGATGGCGTCGAACAGCGCGACCGCGTCTTTCGCCTTGTTGGATTGCAGCGGCCCGATCAGATGCAGCGCGGTATCGGGGTAAACGGACGTTAACGCCGGCCACTTGCTCTTGGCCTCCTGCACCCGATTCTCGCCGAATACGCGCTGTCCGGCGGCGATGACCGGGATAATTGCATCCGCGGCGAAAGTCTTGGACACCGCGATCAGCGTCACGGAGGCGCGGTCGCGCCGCGCGTCCTTGCAGGCGCGGGCGATTTCGGCTTCGACCGCGGCGAGCGCGTTTAGTGAATGGCCGGTTACCGGCGCGGCGTTGGCTTCTGTCATGACGTCTCTTGGCTGTGATCGTAGCCCGAGTTAAGTCCAATTTTACCGAGTTCAAGAAACAGTTTTTGAACCCTTCGCTTTACCTTAGCCCGCGGGGTGGGTAGCGAAGATGGCAAGCGTCAGTCTCAACCGCAAACGAGCGAAACTCAAGCAGGTTCTCGGAATCCGGGCGAGGCTTGCGTTGCTCGCGGTGATTCTCGTGGCGCCGTTGATGCTCGATCGCATTCGTTCGCTCGAAGACACGCGCACGCGGCAGATCGCGCAGGCCGCGGCTGAATTCACTACGGTGGCAAGGCACAGCGCCGACGCGCAGCGCGAGGTGATCTCGTCGGTCGAGACCATCCTGAAATCGGAGGCCTTCATCCGCGCGTCCGCCGGCGGCATCAGCAAGAGCTGCGACGTGCTGCGCGCAAGCCTTCCGTCGAGCCTTCCCTGGATCCGCACGCTGCTGATAGCCGGCCAGGATGGACGCATCCAATGCGCGACCAACAACATGTATGTCGGCCTCGATCTCAGTGATCGGCCCTACTTCCAGCAGGCACAGCAAACCGGCCGCTTCGTTCTCAGTGATTTCATCCTGTCGCGGCCAGTGCCGTCGCCGACGGTGATGGCGGTTTATCCGGTGTCCGCCTTCAGCGGGGTCGCCGATGCCGTCGTGCTCGCCACCGTCAATCTCGACTGGATGTCGAAGGTCATGAGCAATCTGGGCGGCCGTGCCGGCATCACCGCCGTGCTGGTCGACAGCGCGGGCACCGTGCTGGCGGCCCCGGCCGATCAGCGCAGTGCGGTTGGCCGTCCCCTCGACAACATGCCGCTGATGTCCGCGATCGCCGACAAGGCGCTGCGGTCCGACCAGGACGAGGGTTCTCTGTCCTTCCTCGCCGCCGATGGCTCCCGCCGCGCTGTCAGCTACATCCGCATCGCCGGCACCAATGCTCGCCTGATCGCCAGCATCGACGAAGACAAGGTGTCCGCAGCGGTCAGCCGCGACATCCGCACCGCGTATCTCCAGCTCGCTTTCGTCGTCGTGTTCGTCCTGCTCGGCGCGCTGATCGCCGCCGAAAAGCTCGTCATCAAGCCGATCGAGATGCTGGTCGACATGGCCAAGCGTCTCGGCGAGGGCGACCTGTCGGCCCGCGCGGCACGCAATCGGCTGCCGGCCGAGTTCGTGCCTCTGGCCCGCGCGTTCAACGCGATGGCTGCGCAGCTGAGCCAGCGCGAGCGCGAGCTGATTGCGAGCAACGATCGCCTGACGGTGATGGCCTCGATCGACATGCTGTCCGGGCTCGCCAACCGCCGCGGCTTCCAGAGCCGGCTCGACTTCGAATGGATGCGCGCGCAGCAATATGGCAGCGATCTCGCGCTTCTGATGATCGACGTCGACCATTTCAAGCTGTTCAACGACACCTATGGCCATCTCGAGGGCGATTCCTGCCTGACCCGGCTCGGCGAGTCGCTGTCCGGCATCGCCGCCGACACGATGGGCTTTGCGGCACGCTATGGCGGCGAGGAATTTTGCCTGTTGCTGCCGAACACCGACGCGATGCGCGCCGCCGAGATCGGAGAGCAGGTGCGCGCGGCCGTGCTGAAACTCTGCCTGCCGCACATCACCTCGAACCACATGATCGTCACGGTCTCGATCGGGGTTGCCGCGACGAAGCCGAACGAGGCCTTGCGTCCCGGCGACCTGATCGAAGCCGCCGACGCCGCGCTCTATACCGCCAAGCACCGCGGCCGCAACAACGTCGTCGAGCACGGCGTGCAGGCGGTCGAGGTCGGCGCGGCTCACATGATGATGGTGGCCAGCGCCTGAAAGCATGATCCGGAAAAGTGCGCAGCGGTTTTCCCTCGCGACAAGCGCGGAACGCGTTTGCGCGGAGATCATGCTTGAACAACAACCTGAAGCGCGATGACGATTCATCCTAATCGCATCGCGCTTTAGCCGGCGGCTCCGGCCCGCTCGAGCTCGACCTCCGTCACCACGCGATTGCGCCCGCCGCCCTTGGCGAGATAGAGCGCGCGGTCGCAACGCTCGATCAGGTCGGTGATAGCTTCGCCGGTCCGGTACTGCGCCACGCCGATCGACACGCTGATGTTGGGCAGGATCTCGCCGGTCGAGCGACGCGTGATCGTGCATTCGGCGATCGCGCGCCTGATGCGCTCGGCGATCTCGGCACAGGCGCCAAGGTCGGCGTCCGGCAGCACCGCAATCAGCTCCTCGCCGCCATAGCGGGCCGGCAGACCCTGCTCGCGAACCTTTTCGCGCAGCACCTTCGCCATCAGGCGCAGCACCTGATCGCCGACGCCGTGGCCGAAATTGTCGTTGAAGGCTTTGAAGTGGTCGATATCGAGCATCAGCACGCTGAGCGGCTCGCCCCATTCCGCAGTCGTCTGCGCCTTGCGCAGGAATTCGTCGAGCGCCCTCCGGTTCGCCAGCCCCGTCAGCATGTCGGTCCGGGCGCGCTGCTCGGACCTCGACAGCGAATCGCGGATCACGTCGAGCTCGCGGGTCTTCTCCGCAAAGCCTGCCTCCAGCCGCGTCGCCCTTGTGGCGGCCCGCGCCAGCTCGTTCATGAGCTGGGCGACCAGCAGTTTTGGATCGACGCCGGCCCTGCCCTGGTCCGCCACCTGGCTGATGACCTGCATCTGCGAATGATTGTCGGCGATCGCGGTCGCCAGAAACTCCTTCGCGACCCCCATGAGCGCCTGCAACCGCTCGGACGTGTCGACCACGGCGGCACCCACCTGCGGCGCGACGTAGGTTTCGAACAGATCCTGATTGGTTCGGGCATCGAAGGGGCGATTGTGGTCGATGAGGAGATCGATCGCGTTGCGCAGATCGTCATGGCTGCCTGCGAAATACTGGAACCAGACCGCAAAATTGGCCGGAGTCGGCGCAATCCGCTGCTCGGCCATGCTCCGCATCGCCCGTCCGGCGATGGACGCGGCATAGTCGTAATCGGTATCGTCAAAGCCGGAATGCATCTGCGGTAACGCGGTCCTGTCGGGCCGCAAATTGGCATCGACCCCTTAATCCCACCCCAACGTGGGCCCTCGTAGTTATGCGGAGGCGCGGTCGAAGTTCCAGAAGGCGGGCAACCCATTGACCCCCTGAGGTCTTCTATGGCCTAGTCCGCCGTCTTGAGACGGCCGAACCCACGAAAACCCAACGATTCCATGACCTCCGAACGTTATAACGCCCGCGACGCCGAACCGCGCTGGCAACGCCTCTGGGACGAGCAGGCGATCTTCGTCTCCAGGAACGACGATCCGCGGCCGAAATACTATGTGCTCGAGATGTTCCCCTACCCCTCCGGGCGCATCCATATCGGCCATGTCCGAAATTACACGCTCGGCGACGTGCTGGCCCGCTTCATGCGCGCCAAGGGTTTCAACGTGCTGCACCCGATGGGCTGGGATGCCTTCGGCCTGCCGGCCGAGAACGCCGCGATCGAGCGCAAGGTCGCCCCGAAGGCCTGGACCTACGACAACATCGCCGCGATGAAGAAACAGCTTCGCTCGATCGGGCTCTCGCTGGACTGGTCCAGGGAGATCGCGACCTGCGATCCCAGTTATTACAAGCACCAGCAGAAGATGTTTCTGGACTTCCTGCGCGAAGGTCTCGCCGAGCGCGAGAAGCGCAAGGTGAACTGGGACCCCGTCGACATGACCGTGCTCGCCAACGAGCAGGTGATCGACGGCCGCGGCTGGCGCTCCGGCGCCGTGGTCGAGCAGCGCGAGATGAACCAGTGGGTCTTCAAGATCACGAAGTACTCGCAGGAGTTGCTGTCGGCGCTGGACGGGCTGGACCGCTGGCCCGACAAGGTCCGGCTGATGCAGCGCAACTGGATCGGCCGCTCGGAGGGCCTCCTGATCCGCTTCGCGCTGGATCCGGCGACAACGCCCGCCGGCGAGAACGAGCTGAAGATCTTCACAACGCGGCCCGACACGCTGTTCGGCGCAAAATTCATGGCGATCTCGGCGGATCATCCGCTGGCGCAGGCCGCAGCTGCGAAGAGCCCTGATCTCGCGGAGTTCATCGCCGAGATCAAGAAGATCGGCACCGCGCAGGAGATCATCGACACCGCGGAGAAGCAGGGCTTTGACACAGGCATCCGCGCGGTGCATCCGTTCGATCCGTCCTGGAAGCTGCCGGTCTATGTCGCCAACTTCGTGCTGATGGAATACGGCACCGGCGCCATCTTCGGCTGCCCCGCGCACGACCAGCGCGACCTCGACTTCGTCAACAAGTACGCTCTCGGCAACACGCCGGTGGTGTGCCCGGAAGGCCAGGATCCGAAGTCGTTCGTCATCACCGACACCGCCTATGACGGTGACGGCCGCATGATCAATTCGCGCTTCCTCGACGGCATGACCATCGAGCAGGCCAAGGACGAGGTGGCGAAGCGTCTCGAGAGCGAACTGCGCGGCAATGCGCCGGTCGGCGAGCGCCAGGTGAATTTCCGCCTGCGCGACTGGGGCATTTCGCGCCAGCGCTATTGGGGCTGTCCGATTCCGGTCATTCACTGTCCGAAGTGCGATGTGGTGCCGGTGCCGGATGCCGATCTGCCGGTGAAGCTGCCTGATGATGCGACCTTCGACAGGCCGGGCAACGCGCTCGATCATCATCCGACCTGGAAGCACGTCACCTGCCCCAAATGTGGCGGCAAGGCCCAGCGCGAAACCGACACCATGGACACCTTCGTGGATTCGTCCTGGTACTTCGCGCGCTTCACCGATCCCTGGAACGAGAACGCGCCGACGACGCCCGCCGTCGTCAACCGGATGATGCCGGTCGACCAGTATATCGGCGGCGTCGAGCACGCGATCCTGCATCTGCTCTACAGCCGCTTCTTCGTGCGCGCGATGAAGGCGACCGGCCATATCGCGATGGACGAGCCGTTCGCCGGCATGTTCACGCAAGGCATGGTGGTGCACGAGACCTACCAGACGGCCGACGGCACCTATGTGCAGCCGGCCGAGGTGAAGATCGAGGTCGGCGGCAACGGGCGCCGCGCGACGTTGCTGACGTCAGGCGAAGACATCCAGATCGGCCCGATCGAGAAGATGTCCAAGTCGAAGAAGAACACGGTCGACCCCGACGACATCATCGAAACCTACGGCGCCGACGTCGCCCGCTGGTTCATGCTGTCGGACTCCCCGCCCGATCGCGACGTGATCTGGAGCGACGAGCGCGTCCAGGGCGCCTCGCGCTTCGTGCAGCGGCTGTGGCGGCTGGTGAACGATTCCGTCGAGCTCGGCAAGGGTGCGCCGACGGCCCGGCCGGCCAGCTTCGGCCCGGACGCCACCGCCTTGCGCAAGGTCGCCCACGGTGCACTGGACAAGGTCACCACCGGTATCGAGCGGCTGCACTTCAACGTCTGCCTCGCCCATATCCGCGAGTTCACCAATTCGTTTTCGGAAGTGCTGCAGCGACCCGTCCAGCCCGCCCCGGACCTTGCTTGGGCGATCCGGGAGGCCAGCCAGATCCTGGTCCAGCTATTCTCGCCGATGATGCCGCATCTGGCTGAGGAGTGCTGGCAGGTCCTGGGGCAGAAGGGGCTGGTTTCGGAGGCCAATTGGCCCCAAATCGAACGCGATTTGCTAGTTGAAGACAGCGTGACCCTGGTGGTCCAGGTCAACGGCAAGAAGCGGGGGGAGGTCACAGTTGCAACAGCGGCCCAGAATCCGGAAATCGAGGCTGCCGTTTTGGCCCTCGATGCGGTAAAGCTGGCGCTGGATGGCAAGCCCGTCCGCAAGGTGATCATCGTCCCCAAGAGGATCGTGAATGTTGTCGGCTAGGATCCGTATCGCAGCCCGCTTGCTGGCGGTCGCCGCCCTGGCGGCGCTGACGGCCGGCTGCTTCCAGCCGATGTATGCCGAGCGAACCGACGGCACCCCCGGCCTGCGTGAGAAGCTGATGGGGGTGGAGCTGCCCCCGATCAACAAGCCCAATGCCTCGCGCGAGGCCCGCGTCGGCGTCGAAATCCGCAACGCTCTGGCCTTCAAGCTTTACGGTACGGCGACGGGCATGCCGCCGACCCACCGACTGGACATCCGCTTCACCACCACCCGCTCCTCGCTGATCGTCAGCGCCACGACGGGACTGCCGACCAGCGAAAATCTCGGAATCGATGCCCAGTACAATCTGGTCGAAGTCGTGACCGGCAAGTCTGTCATGACCGGCTCGACCTTCTCACGCGTGTCCTATGACATGCCGGGGTCCTATCAGCGCTTCTCGCGCACCCGCGCCGTGCGCGATGCCGAGGATCGTGCCGCCAACGAGATCGCCGAGAACATCACGACCCGGCTCGCCTCGTTCTTCACCGCGGGAACGTAGTTCATTCCTGTCATTCCGGTGCGCCCGCAGGGCGAACCCGGAATCTCGATCCCCAACCTCTGGATTCCGGGTTCGCGCTGCGCGCGCACCGGAATGACAGTTAGCTCACATGGTCGCACTGCGCGGAAAAGAGATCGACGCCTTCCTCGCCCGCCCCGATGCGGGCCGTCCGATCATCCTGCTCTACGGTCCCGATGCCGGCCTCGTGCGCGAGCGCGCCGATGCGCTGATCGCATCGGCGGTCGACGATCCCAACGATCCGTTCTCGCTGGTCAAGCTCGACGGCGACGAACTCTCCGCCGAGCCCTCGCGCCTCGTCGACGAGGCCATGACGGTGCCGCTGTTCGGCGGCCGCCGCGCCATCCGCGTTCGCGCCGGCTCGCGCAGCTTCGCCAGCGGCATCGAGACGCTGGCCGAGATGAACGTGAAGGATTGCCGCATCGTGATCGAGGCTGGCGAGCTCCGCCCGGAATCGCCGCTGCGCAAGACTTGCGAGCGCGCCAAGACGGCGGTGGCGATCGGCTGCTATCCCGATACCGAACGCGATCTTGCCAGGCTGATGGACGATGAGCTTCGCATCGCGAATTTGCGCATCGCGCAGGACGCCCGCGCAGCGCTGATGTCGTTCCTCGGCGGTGATCGCCAGGCCTCGCGCAACGAGCTGCGCAAGCTGACGCTCTACGCCCACGGCAAGGGCGAGGTCACGCTGGACGATGTCATGGCCGTGGTCGCCGATGCCTCAGAACTGAAGCTCGATCCAATCGTCGACGGCGCCTTTGCCGGGCGGCCCGACATCGTCGAGAGCGAATTCGCCAAGGCGATGATCGCCGGCACCTATCCCGGCGTGATCATCTCCGCCGCACAGCGGCAGGCCGCGTGGCTGCACAAATCCGCGCTCGCGATCGCAGACGGCACGCCGGCCTCCGCCGTGCTCGACGGCGGCTTTCCGCGGCTGCATTTTTCGCGAAAGCCCCAGGTCGAAACCGCGCTGCGCAATTTCAGCCCGGCGCGGCTCGCCGCCATCATCGAGCAGCTTGCGACCACCGCGCTCGACACCCGCAAGCAATCCACCCTCGCCGCCGCAATCGCCCAGCGTACGCTGATGGCGATTGCCGCGAACGCGAAGCGACGGGGTTAGGCCTTCGCTCCCTCCGCGTCGGACGTAACTCTCTCCACCCGTCATTGCGAGCGCAGCGAAGCAACCCAGCGTCCCTCCGCGGGTGTGGATGCAGACGCGCGCCACATACTCGTCTCGCCCAGCGAACGCAGAGGACGAGAGCCGGGCTTACAGCGCGCCCTTCGCCAGCCGCTTCATCACCTCGTCGAGCTGATCGAGGTTGCGGTAGTTGATCTGCACGGAGCCACCGGGATCGCGGTGATTGACGGTGACCTTGAGACCGAGCGCGTCGCTGACGCGCCTTTCGAGGTCGAGCGTATCAGGGTCCTTTTCCTTGCCCCCAGTGGCGCGCGCCTTCTGGGGCTTGCGCTCGGGTACGCCCTCTTCATGCGCCAGCGCCTCGGCCTGGCGGACGTTGAGACCCTCCTCGACGATGCGCTTGGCGGCGGCGAGCGGATCCGGCACGCCGATCAGGGCGCGGGCGTGGCCGGCCGTCAGCTCGCCGGTCGCGATGAAGGCCTGCACCTCGGCCGGCAGCTTCGTCAGCCGCATCATGTTGGCGACGTGGCTGCGGCTCTTGCCGACGACCTTTGCGATGTCGTCCTGGCTGCGTTTGAACTCGTTGGCGAGCGCGTGATAGCCCTGCGCCTCTTCCATCGGGTTGAGGTCTTCGCGCTGCACGTTCTCGATGATCGCGAACTCCAGCGCATCGCTGTCGCTAATGTCGACCGGAACGATCGGCACGTCATGCAGGCCCGCGAGCTGCGAGGCGCGCCAGCGCCGCTCGCCCGCGATGATCTCGTAGCGGTCCTGCGCGCCCTTCACCGGACGCACCACGATCGGCTGGATCACGCCGTGCTGCTTGATGGAGTCGGAGAGCTCCTTGAGCTCGGTCTCCGAAAAATTGCGGCGCGGGTTGCGCGGGTTGGGCTTGATGAATTCGATCGGCACCTTGCGCTGCGCGCGCGGACGATCGACATGCTGAGCCTCGCCGCCGACGTCACCGATCAGACTCGCAAGACCTCGGCCCAGTCGCGAACGCGCTTCGTCGGCCATCGCCAGCTCCCTTGGATTCACGGTGCAGCACTCCAGAACTGAATTGTCGAAACTTGTAGGATGGGTAGAGCGAAGCGAAACCCATCGCTGTTCGTGCGTGTGATGATGGGTTTCGCTGCGCTCTACCCATCCTACGGGTCAACGTCGCGTCAATGCGTCGTGCGCAGTTCGCGCTCGCGCTGGATCACTTCGGTGGCAAGCCGCAAGTAGGCTTCGCTGCCGACGCATTTGAGATCGTAGACCAGCACCGGCTTGCCATAGGACGGCGCCTCGGAGATGCGCACGTTGCGCGGGATCATGGTCTTGTAGACCTTCTCGCCCATGAACTGC
This sequence comes from Bradyrhizobium sp. CCBAU 53415, assembly GCF_028128735.1. Lineage (NCBI taxonomy): Bacteria > Pseudomonadati > Pseudomonadota > Alphaproteobacteria > Hyphomicrobiales > Nitrobacteraceae > Bradyrhizobium > Bradyrhizobium sp. CCBAU 53415. Next base: position 111,652 of record NZ_LBJF01000022.1, read on the forward strand.
CGGACGTCGGCGACGACCTGGTTCGAGAGGTTGTTGCGCGAGTCGAACATGGTCAGCACGATGCCGTGGATCGACAGGTTCGGATTGAGCGTCGAGCGCACCTGCTCCACCGTCTGCAGCAATTGCGACAGACCCTCGAGCGCGAAGAACTCGCATTGCAGCGGCACCAGGATCGCGTCGGAGGCCGCCATCGCGTTCACAGTGAGCAGGTTGAGCGAAGGCGGACAGTCGATCAGCACATAGGTGTAGTCGGCATCCGGCGAGACGTTGTTGTTGAGCGCGCCGATGGCGTCGCGCAGCTTGAAGGCGCGGCCGGGCGTGGTGCCGAGCTCGAGCTCAAGGCCGGAGAGGTCCATGGTCGAGGGCGCGATGTGCAGCCGCGGCACCGCGGTCGAGACCACCGCCTCGCGCAAGGCGGCTTCGCCGACCAGCACGTCGTAGGTCGAGCAGGAGCGGTTGCGGCGATCGATGCCGAGGCCGGTCGAGGCGTTGCCCTGCGGATCGAGATCGACGATCAGGACGCGCTCGCCGATCGCCGCGAGCGCCGTGCCAAGGTTGATCGCTGTGGTTGTCTTTCCTACCCCGCCCTTCTGATTCGCCAACGCAAGAATGCGCGGGTGGCCATGAGGGACCTCATGGGTCTCTTGGGCCGGCTGCTCTTGCTGTGGTTCGTCAATCACACTCATCGCAATTCCCCACTCACCCCTGAACGCCTCAGCTGCGCCGTTCGGCGGCATTCAGCTCCACGATCCAACCATCACCCGTTCGACTTTGGTGGAGCTGAGGCCGAATATTCCAATATTTAGCGGCTTCGGTCAATTCAGCCTCTACATCTTGACCCTTGAGAAATAGCGCCTTCGCGCCTTGGCGCATCAGCGGCTCCGCAAAGCCGATGAGTTGATGTAGCGGAGCCAGTGCACGCGCGGTGACGCAATCGACGGGACCGGTGATTCTATCCACATTATCCCCGATCTCAGCGAGATGTACGACTCCCGGAGATGTGGTGACGCGAATCGCTTCGCGCAGGAAAGCCGCTTTCTTGGCGATTCGCTCGACAAGGTGGACGCTCGCGCCCGGTGTCCCCGCCATGGCGCAGGCCAGGACGACGCCGGGGAAGCCGCCGCCGCTGCCGAGGTCTGCCCAGCATTTTGCAGTGGGCGCCAGATCGACCAGCTGGAGCGAATCGGCGATGTGCCGCGTCCAGAGCTGCGGCAAGGTCGAAGGTGCGACCAGATTCGTCTTAGCCTGCCACTCGCGCAGCAGGGCGATGTAGCGATCGAGCCGCGCCTCGGTTTCACGTGAAACGGGAGCAAGCTTGAGCGCCGCGATCTTGTCGGCTGCGATGATCGAGTCGAGTGCCTGATCGTTGGCGCTGGCCTTGTCGATCCTCGGCTTGGCCGGCGGTTCGGTTCGCCGGCCAGCCCCCTCACCCATCGCGTTCTTTCCTGATGACGATCTGCCGCCGCCCGGCCCGCGCTGTTTCACGTGAAATGCCTAGGCGATCGCCTTCGAGGTCTTCCGTGCCTCGCGGCGGAGGTAGGCCGCGAGGATACCGAGTGCCGCCGGCGTCATGCCGTCGATCCGGCCGGCTTGGCCAACGGTGAACGGCCGCGCCTTCTCCAGCTTGGCACGGACCTCGTTGGAGAGACCCGGGACCTGCTGGTAATCGATGTCCGACAGCACCATCCCCTCGTCGCGCCGGAACGCTTCGACGTCGGCGCTCTGGCGCTCCAGATAGACGTCGTACTTCGCGTCGATCTCGAGATGGGTCGCAATGACGGGATCAATCGCCGCCAGCTCCGGCCAGATCGCGCGGACTTGGCTCCAGCCGATGTCTGGATACGCCATCAACTCGAAGGCCGACCGCCGCTGGCCATCCCGGTTCAGGGACAGGCCATGCTTGATCGCCTCGTTCGGAGTGATGCTCAGGGACTTCGACAGCATCCGGGCTGCGTTCAGGGCGTGCATCTTGGTACGGTGGTGCCGGATTCGAGCACTGCCGACACATCCCAAGGCGATTCCCTTCTCGGTCAGGCGCTGGTCCGCATTGTCGGCCCGCAACGTCAAACGATATTCAGCCCTGGAGGTGAACATCCGATAGGGCTCGCTGATCCCGCGGGTGACGAGGTCATCGATCATCACGCCGAGATAGCCGTCAGCCCGGTCGAACACCGTCAGCGCGGCCCCACTGGCGGAGAGCGCAGCGTTCAGGCCGGCCACGATGCCCTGCCCGGCGGCCTCTTCATACCCCGTGGTGCCGTTGATCTGCCCGGCCAGGAACAGACCACGCAGGCGCTTGGTTTGGAGGGTCGGATCGAGTTCACGGGGATCAATGTGGTCGTATTCAATGGCGTAGCCCGGGCGGACCATCTTCACCCGCTCCAGGCCTGGAATGCTGGCGACGATCGCAAGCTGGACCTCCTCCGGCAGCGAGGTCGAGATCCCGTTGGGATATACGGTCGTATCGTCGAGCCCTTCCGGCTCCAGGAAGATCTGATGGCCGTCGCGGTCGCCGAAGCGGACGATCTTGTCTTCGATCGAGGGGCAATAGCGCGGCCCGGAGCTCCTGATCTGGCCTGAGTACATCGGAGAACGATGGACATTGGCGCGGATCACCTCGTGGGTGGCGGCCGTGGTCCGGGTGATCCCGCACTGGATCTGCGGGGTCGTGATCCGCTCCGTCATAACCGAGAACGGCTCCGGGGGCTCGTCTCCGGGCTGCATCTCGACGGCGGCCCAGTCGATCGTGGTCCCGTCCAGACGTGGCGGAGTGCCGGTCTTGAGCCGTCCGAGGGTGAAGCCGGCACGCTCAAAGGAGCCGGAAAGACCCATGGCGGGCGCCTCGCCGACACGGCCGGCCGGCCAGCTCTTCTCGCCGAGATGGATCAGACCGCGGAGGAATGTGCCGGTGGTGACCACAACCGACCCTGCCCGAAGCTCCCGACCATCCGCCAGGCGAAGACCTGTGACGCGCCCTTCGCCCACGATCAGCTTGTCGGCCTCGCCTTCGATGACTGAAAGACCCTTGGTTTCCTGGATGGCGGTCTGCATGGAAGCCGCATAGAGCTTCCGGTCCGCCTGGGCGCGCGGACCACGAACAGCGGGCCCCTTGCGGCGATTGAGAACACGGAACTGGATGCCACCGGCGTCGCCAACCCGGCCCATCAGACCGTCGAGAGCGTCGACTTCGCGGACCAGATGACCCTTGCCGAGACCGCCGATGGCCGGATTGCACGACATCGCGCCGACAGTCGAGAAACGGTGCGTCACCAGAGCGGTCGTCGCACCCATTCGCGCGGCAGCAGCCGCGGCCTCACAGCCGGCGTGGCCGCCGCCAATCACGATGACGTCGAAACTCTCTCGCTCTGTTCGCATGGGCGGATTTCTAGCTCAGAGGCGAGAAAGCCGGAAGAGGAAACTGGGAAAGCGGGAGTGTTTCACGTGAAACACGGTTTCCTCGGCCCAATTCAATTTTGCGAAAACAACCCCATGCACAGTAGGGGAAGCGTTGAAAGGAAACTCGTTTCACGTGAAACAAAACGGCCCATTGACAGAAAACGGGCTCCCAAAAGCTGGGAGTGATCTTCCTAAGCCGATTACCTCAGCAGCGTCATCGCCGACTGGAACACGACGGCGTCACCTGCACCTGGAAGAGATAAGCTGGATTGCACCGCAAAGACGCGTTTCACGTGAAACGCAAACAATGGAACAAGAGCTAGTTCTACAATGAAGAACTAATGCTACTTTCCAATACAGAACTTCTGGAAGATGGCACCAAGGACGTCTTCGACGTCCACGCGGCCGAGCAGCCGGCCCAGGGCATAAGCAGCAGCACGCAGCTCTTCAGCGGCGAGCTCCTCACCGTTGTCTACAAGCTCAAGGCTCCGGCGCAAGCTGTTTGAGGCCCGGCTCAACACGTCGCGCTGGCGGGCCCGGGTCACCAGGGCACCCTCGGTAGTTCCGAAAAACTCCGAAGCGAATTTTACCAGCGCATCCATCAGTTCGGGGATCCCATCACCCCGGCTCGCCGAGATCCCGAACTCACCACTCGGCCGGATTCCCCCGCCCCCGCCAAGGTCGATCTTGTTGCGGACGATCCAGACCGCCCCTTCTGATCGATCGCCGCCTTCCGATTTCCGAAGTGACCGCACCGCGTCCGGATCGGGGGCTTGCTCCCCCTCGACCAGCCACAGCACGAGATCGGCATCCTCGGCTCGCGCCCGCGCCCGACGCACGCCCTCCTGCTCCACGGGGTCATCGGTCTCGCGAATGCCGGCGGTGTCGATGACGGTGACGGGATAGCCGTCGAGATCGAGCTGCACCTCGATGACGTCGCGCGTGGTGCCGGCATAGGGCGAGACGATCGCGACTTCGCGGCGGGCGAGCTGGTTGATCAGCGTGGACTTGCCGACATTCGGCTCGCCCGCGATCGCAACCACGAGGCCGTCGCGCAGGCGTTCAGAATGCCCCTGTGCCGCAAGGACTTTTGCGATTTCATCGTGAAGGGCCTCGATCGCCTTCACCGCCGGCGCCCTCAACTCCTTGGGCACGTCGCCCTCATCGGAAAAATCGATGCCGGCCTCGATCAGCGCGGATGCCTCGATGATCCGCTCGCGCCAGTCGCGCGCGCGATCCCCGAGCAGCCCCTGCAACTGGCGCAGCGCCTGGCGGCGCTGGCGGTCCGTGTCGGCATGAATGAGATCGTCGAGTCCCTCGACTTCAGTTAAATCAAGCTTGCCGTTCTCGAAGGCGCGCCGGGTGAACTCGCCCGGCTCGGCTGCGCGCGAATTCGGAATATTAGCAATTTGTTCAAAGAGCGCCGCCAGCACCGCCCGGCCGCCATGGACGTGAAATTCGGCGACGTCCTCGCCGGTCGCGCTGCCCGGTCCCGGAAACCAGAGCACGACGGCATAGTCGATCGCCTGGCCCGCGCCGTCGCGGAGCAACCGGCGGCTCGCCTGCCGTGGCGGCGGTAGCTCGCCCGCGAGCGTCGCCAGCACCGTACTGGCTTGCGACCCCGATACGCGCACCACAGCGATAGCGCTGGGCGCCCGGCCGGATGACAGCGCAAAAATGGTCTGGTCTCGCGGATGCATGGCCTATTTGTGCAGCTGTCAATGAAAAGGCAAATATCCATTTGCAGCCCGGCCGGCGGCGGGGTTTTGCTGCAGAAAATCCCGCAGCAATAGTCTTACTGCACCGCAACATAATCGCAGTATTTTGCTGCAGGAACGCCTGCCTGAACCAGGTTTCGGCTAGCGAAATTCAAGTATTATTTCTTTATATCACCACATTGGCAGACGCTGGCAACCCGTCGGCACGGCGCCCCATACTGCAATCTCGCCGCAGCAAAGCTTGCAACAAAAAGGCGCCCGAAGGCGCCCTCTGAACCTTTGCTGCACTGCACTCAGGTGTTCATGGAGTCGAAGAACTCCGAGTTGCTCTTGGTCGAGCGCAGCTTGTCGAGCAGGAAGTCGATCGCATCCATCGTCCCCATCGGGTTGAGGATGCGGCGGAGCACGTACATCTTCTTGAGCACCTGCGGATCGGTGATGAGCTCCTCCTTGCGGGTGCCGGAACGCGAGATGTCGATCGCCGGGAAGGTGCGCTTGTCCGAGACCTTGCGGTCCAGGATCAGTTCCGAGTTGCCGGTGCCCTTGAACTCTTCGAAGATGACTTCGTCCATGCGGCTGCCGGTATCGACCAGCGCGGTCGCGATGATGGTCAGCGAGCCGCCCTCCTCGATGTTGCGGGCGGCACCGAAGAAGCGCTTCGGGCGTTGCAGCGCGTTGGCGTCGACACCGCCGGTCAGCACCTTGCCGGATGACGGCACGACGGTGTTGTAGGCGCGTCCCAAGCGCGTGATCGAATCGAGCAGGATCACGACGTCGCGGCCATGCTCGACCAGGCGTTTTGCTTTTTCGATCACCATCTCGGCGACCTGAACGTGGCGCACAGCCGGCTCGTCGAAGGTGGAGGACACGACCTCGCCCTTCACCGAGCGCTGCATGTCCGTGACTTCTTCCGGACGCTCGTCGATCAAGAGCACGATCAGATAGCATTCGGGATGATTGTGCGTGATCGAATGGGCGATGTTCTGCATCAACACGGTCTTACCGGTGCGCGGCGGCGCCACGATGAGCGCGCGCTGGCCCTTGCCGATCGGGGCGACGATGTCGATCACGCGTGCAGACAGGTCCTTTCGCGTCGGATCGTCGATTTCCATGCGGAAGCGCTGGTTCGGAAACAGCGGCGTGAGGTTGTCGAAATTGACCTTGTGCTTGGACTTTTCCGGGTCCTCGAAATTGAGCGTGTTGACCTTCAGCAGCGCGAAATAGCGCTCGCCCTCTTTCGGGCTGCGGATATGGCCTTCGATGGTGTCGCCGGTGCGCAGGCCGAAACGGCGGATCTGCGAGGGCGAAACGTAGATATCGTCCGGGCCCGGCAGATAGTTCGCATCCGGCGAGCGGAGGAAGCCGAAGCCGTCGGAGAGGACCTCGACGACGCCCTCGCCGACGATGTCGGTCTCGGCGAGCGAGAGCTGCTTGAGGATGGCGAAGAGCAGCTCCTGCTTGCGCATGGTGCTTGCATTCTCGACCCCGTTCTCTTCCGCGAACGAGACGAGCTCAGCCGGGGTTTTCGACTTGAGGTCCTGGAGTTTGATTTCCCGCATTGGGGTGGTCCTGTGGGGTAACCTGAAAGAGGGGGGCGCGAGGAGGCTCTGAAATGCGGACGTGAGAAGGTAAGGTCCGCAGGACTGGCAAGGTTAAGTGCCGGTGAGGCTTCAAACCTGATGCGGTGTCCGGCCTCTGGAAAGCTCGGACACAACCACATCCGCCTGCGTTGGGTGGGATATCGACAATATAGAAAATCGCTCCCAGCTCCGCAAGCCGAAGCGCTGAGCTAATCGTCGCGCACCCTGCCTAGAACGGCTTCACGACCACCATGACGACGATGACGATCATCAGAACAGTCGGTACCTCATTGATTATTCGATAGAATTTCTGGCTCCGCGGCCGCCTGTCGGCGGCAAAATCCTTCAGCCAGCGGGAAAAAAAGCCGTGCACCGCCGACATCGCCAGAACCAGTGCCAGTTTTACGTGCAGCCAGCCGAACGAGAACCAGTGGCCGGACCATGCCAGATAGAGCCCGGCGAGCCAGGTGACGATCATGGCGGGGTTGATGATCGCCTTCAGCAGCCGACGTTCCATCACCTTGAAGGTTTCCGACTGCTTCGAGCCGATCTCGGCCTCGGAATGATAAACGAACAGACGCGGCAGATAGAGCATGCCCGCCATCCAGGAGATGACGGCGATCACATGCAACGCCTTGATCCAGAGATAGACGTCCTCGAACATTTTCTGCGCCCGGATTTGCGCCCAACGCTGGGAGCGCTGGGGATAGTAAGAACCCGTTAAGGTCTTACCCTGCACACATACCCGTCCGTAGCGCCTTCCTCAAATCTAGAATCTTAGATTCTTAAGGTTTGAGTCTTTGTGACCGTGGATTGGACTCACGCAATTCCGTCCGTGAGTTCACGCGCGCTTGTTCACATCCATCCACATATCCCGGATAGCTCTGGCGACTTCCGATAAGGCGGTCGGCTTCAAAGGCTTGTGCGTTTCTATCGGCAGCTTATCAAGGGGGTTGTCCGCGATATCCCGTTTCCATCTCGGCAGGGTGCCGGACTTGCCCTGACGGGCAGCGGTGTGAAGAAAATCGGCCGTTGTCCCGCCCCTGGTGTCGCACATCCCTTTCCGAGGGGTTAAGCTCCACAGAAATCCACAAACCACCCCAACGAAATTCAAAGGGTTTCGGTGCCGAGCTCGAACAATTATTTCCATCTCCACCTGGTCTCCGACTCCACGGGTGAGACGCTCATTACCGTGGCGCGCGCGGTCGCGGCTCAATACGCCAACGTGACGCCGGTCGAGCACGTCTATCCGCTGGTGCGCAGCCAGAAGCAGCTCGACCGCGTGCTCGACGAGATCGAGGAGGCGCCGGGGATCGTGCTGTTCACGCTGCTCGAGAAGGATCTGGTCGCCAGGCTCGAGGACAAGTGCAAGCAGATCAACGTTCCGAGCCTGTCGATCATCGGCCCGGTGATGCAGCTGTTCGAAGCCTATCTCGGCGCGGCGACCACGGGCCGGGTCGGCGCCCAGCACGTCCTCAACGCGGAATATTTCAAGCGTATCGACGCGTTGAACTACACGATGATTCATGACGATGGTCAGCATGTCGAAGGTCTCGACGAGGCCGACGTGGTCCTGGTGGGCGTGTCCCGCACCTCGAAGACACCGACCTCGATCTATCTCGCCAACCGCGGCATCCGCACCGCCAACGTGCCGCTGGTTCCAGGCATTCCGGTGCCCTCGCAATTGGAGACGTTGACGCGGCCGCTGGTCGTCAGCCTGCACGCGACGCCCGAACGCCTGATCCAGATCCGACAGAATCGCCTGCTGTCCATGGGGGCCGAGTCCGGCAGCGACACCTACACCGACAAGCAGTCGGTCACCGAGGAGGTCGCGTTCGCGCGAAAGCTGAGCGCCAAGCATGACTGGCCACTGCTGGACGTCACGCGACGTTCGATCGAGGAAACCGCGGCGGCGATCATGAAGCTCTACAGCGATCGCCAGCGCAACCGTCCCTCGGGCTAGTTTGCACGATGGGTGTGTGGCGCGGCAAATCTCCGTTGATCCTGGCCTCACAAAGCAGCGCGCGCAAAATGCTGCTCGCCAATGCCGGGCTCGAATTCGAGGCCGTGACAGCCGATATCGACGAGCGCGGCATTCAGGCCGAGTCGAGGCTTTCACACCCGCGCGAGATCGCCCTGTTGTTGGCGCGCGAAAAGGCCAAGGCTGTTTCGTCAGGTTATCCAGGAAGCTACGTGGTCGGCGCCGATCAGACGCTGGCCCTCGGCAACCGTCTCTTCAACAAGCCCGCAGGCCGCATGCAGGCGTTGGCGCAATTGCGCGATCTTGCCGGCAAGAGCCACGAGCTGAATTCCGCCGTAGCCGTGGCGCGCGACGGCAGGATCGTTTTCGAGGACGTCTCGGTCGCCCGCATGACCATGCGGGAGATGACCGAGGCCGAGCTTTCGGCCTATCTCGATGCTGCCGGCGATGCCGTCACGACCAGCGTCGGCGCCTATCAGCTCGAAGGCGTCGGCATCCATCTGTTCGAGCAGATCGAGGGTGATCATTTCACCATTCTCGGCCTGCCGCTGCTGCCGCTGCTTGCGTTCCTGCGCCACGAGCGGCTAGTTGCAGTGTGAATGACAGACTTGGCCATGGCTTGATGCGGATCCTCGGACTGACCGGCTCGATCGGGATGGGCAAATCCACCACCGCGAAATTATTCGCGGAGGCAGGTGTCCCCGTCTACGATGCCGATGCCGCCGTGCATCAGCTCTATGAGGGCGAAGCAGCCCCCGCGATCGAGGCCGCCTTCCCCGGCACCACCGTGAACGGCAAGGTCGATCGCCCCAAATTGTCGGCGCGCGTCGTACACGATCCCGCCGCCATCAAGCAGCTCGAGCAGATCGTCCACCCGATGCTTGGCGAGTCCCGGAAGAAATTCTTCGCCGATGCGGAAGCTGCCGGCGCGCCGGTCGTGGTGCTGGACATCCCCTTGTTGTTCGAGACCGGCGGCGAGAAGCGCATGGATGCCGTGGTCGTGGTCTCGACCTCGGCGGAACTCCAGCGCGAGCGGGTGCTGGCGCGCGGCACGATGGACGAGGCGAAGCTCGACGCCATCATCGCCAAGCAGATGCCAGATGCCGAAAAGCGTCGGCGCGCCGATTTCGTGGTGGATACGTCACACGGACTTGAACCGGTGCGGGCGCAAATCGCGCACATTCTGGCCGAGGTCGTTAAGATGCCGCAGCGGCGAGCCTGATTCGCCGTCCCACACGGCTTCCAAGACATGCGCGAAATCGTCCTCGACACCGAAACGACCGGCCTCGATCCCCTCCGCGGCGACCGACTGGTCGAGATCGGCTGCGTCGAGATCCTGAACCGCATGCCGACGGGACAGAGCTTTCACGTCTACATCAACCCTGAACGGGACATGCCGGCGGAAGCCTTCGCGGTGCACGGATTGTCGTCCGAATTCCTGGCGACGAAGCCTTTGTTCCACGAGGTCGCCGACGAGTTTCTTGCGTTCATCGGCGACGCCCCGCTGGTGATCCACAACGCCTCGTTCGACATCGGCTTCATCAATGCCGAGCTCGATCGCATTAAGCGTGCCGCGATCCCGCGCGAGCGGCTGGTGGACACGCTACTGCTGGCGCGCCGCAAGCATCCCGGCGTGTCCAATCGGCTCGACGATCTCTGCTCGCGCTATGCGATCGACAATTCACACCGTACCAAGCACGGCGCGCTGCTGGACGCCGAGCTGCTGGCCGAAGTCTATGTCGATCTGGTCGGGGCGCGACAGTCGCAGCTGCTGCTGGCTTCGGACACCCAGGAGATTCGCGTCAGTGCGGCCGGGGATGCGCCGCGGCGGCAGCGCCCGGTGCCGCTTGCGCCACGGATTTCGGAGGCCGAGCGCGAAGCCCATCGGGCCTTCATCGCGACACTTGGCGACAAGGCGATCTGGAACGAGTACCTGCCCGCTCCAGCCGCGGCGGCGGCCGGTCAGGCCTGACCAGCTTGACCCTGAGCGGCCATTTGCCGCTCCATGTTCTGGCGATAGAGGCCGACGAAGTCGACCGGATCCAGCATCAGGGGCGGGAACCCGCCGTCGCGCACCGCGGTCGCGATGATCTCGCGCGCGAACGGGAACAACAGGCGCGGACACTCGATCATGACCAGCGGGTGCAGGTTCTCCTTGGGCACGTTGACGATCCGAAACACGCCGGCATAAGCGAGCTCGAACGAGAACATCACTTTACCTGCGGTCTCGGCCTTGCCCTCGACCGACAACGTCACTTCGAACTCCTGTTCGCTGAGATTGTTGGCGCTGACGTTGATCTGGATGTTGATCTGCGGCGGCTGGCCCTGCTGCTGGAGCGAGCTCGGGGCGTTGGGATTTTCGAACGAGAGGTCCTTGGTATATTGCGCCAGCACGTTGAGCTGGGGAGCCTGGGCCGCCTCGGGAGGGGTGCCGTTACCATTGGTCATGAAAGTCTCTCCTTACCCGATTGGGGCTGAATTTCGCGGCGGTTGGCTAACATAGGGCCGCCTCGTTCCACAAGGACGAACGGTCCCGGATCGGGAATTCGGGCCGCGCCCGCGGCTTGGACGTACATCCTGCCTTTTCCGCGAAATTGCGCCTTAAACGATTGAAGATGCGCGATTTCCGGGCAGGATCGGGTTTCCCCTTAAGCATAAAACGCGCTACACTTGGTGCTGTGCCAAAAGGCGCCATTGGCCGGGCAAGATTTCGTGCCTACATCCCACGGACCAGACGCGGATCCAAAACGGTGATGTAGACTTGCCGTTTCCGTAGGGAACGGTCTACTGGCCGGATTGATTTTCCCGGCAACGACCCCTGAAAAGACCAGAAAGCGGATACGACGTGGACATCTACACCATCATATTCCTGGCGCTGGCAGTCTTTATTTTTCTGAGACTGCGTAGCGTGCTGGGGCAGCGCACGGGCAACGAGCGGCCGCCGTTCGATCGCACCGCCGCCCGCAATGCGCTGGGGGGTGCTCAGGACAACAACGTCGTGACCGTGCCGGGCAAGGTGATCGACCAGGCCCCGCTGGCGCCGACGGCCGAGCCGACCCCGCCCTCCGATCGCTGGAAGGGTCTGACCGAGCCGGGCACTGCGCTGGCGCAAGGCCTCGATGCCATCGTCGAGAGGGATTCCACCTTCGATCCGCGCCATTTCATCTCGGGCGCCCGCGGCGCCTACGAGATGATCGTGCTGGCCTTCGCCAATGGCGACCGCCGCGCGCTGCGCGACCTGTTGTCGTCGGAGGTTTATGAAAGCTTCGACGCCGCGATCAAGGAGCGCGAGAAGAACGAGCAGAAGACCGAGACGCGCTTCGTCTCGATCGACAAGGCCGAACTCGTCGGCGCCGAGCTGCGCGATCGTACCGCCCAGCTCACCGTGCGCTTCGTCTCGCAGATGATCTCGGCGACCCGCGACAAGGCCGGCAACATCGTCGACGGCAGCGCCGACACGGTCGCCGACATCACCGACATCTGGACTTTCGCCCGCGACACCTCCTCTCGCGATCCGAACTGGAAGCTGGTTGGCACCGGAAGCGCGAACTAAGGTCCTTCTCAAGAACAGCGCGACGGCGCTTTGCGCGTGTGCCGTCGTGCTGTCGTCGTTTTCGCTCGGTGCCGAGGCGGCGAGGCGCCACCATCGCAGCCATCATCATCACGCCCCGCAATCGCCTGCCGTCCCGCCGCGGGCCTTGCCCTATCCGCAGCTCCTCCTGCCGTTCGAAATTCCCGGCGCGCAATATCTGCCGCTGGCCTGGGCGGACGTGAAGGGTTGGGGCGACGACAATCATCTCGCCGCCTACAAGACGTTCCGTCTCAGCTGCCGGTCGATCAACGCGCAGAACGGTGCGGCCGAACCCAAGGCATTGGGTGCCTCGCTGAGCGAGCCTTGCCGGGCTGCCAAAACGCTCGATCTCACCGACGATGCCAAAGCGAAGAGCTTCTTCGAGGAGAATTTTGCGCCGCTGCGGATCTCGCGCCTCGGCGAGCCTGATGGTTTCGTCACCGGCTATTACGAGCCGGTGCTGGAGGGATCGCGCACGCAGACCGACGTCTACAACGTGCCGGTCTATCGCCGTCCCTCGAATCTGTTCGTGCGCGGCTACAGGCAGGATTCGGTCAGCCTGCCCAACAAGGGCCCGGTCTATCGCAAGATCGGCCGCCGCAAGCTGGTGCCCTATTACGACCGCGGCGAGATCGAGGACGGCAAGATCGCCGGCCGCGGACTGGAGATCGCCTGGCTGAAGGACCCGACCGATCTTCTGTTCGCACAGATCCAGGGTTCGGCGCGGATCAAGTTCGATGATGGCGGCACGGTTCGGCTCAATTACGACGCCTATAACGGCTATCCCTATACGGCCGTCGGTCGCATCCTGATCGAGCGCGGCATCATTCCGAAGGAAGAGATGTCGATGCAGAAGATCAGGGAGTGGATGGCGCAAAACCCCGACGGCGCCAAGGAGCTGCGCCGCCAGAACCGCGCCTACATCTTCTTTCGCGAGGTCAACCTCTCCGACAAGGACGAGGCGGTGGGCGCGCAGGGCATTCCGCTGACGGCGGGGCGCTCGATCGCGGTCGACAAATCGCTGCATGTCTACGGTACGCCGTTCTTCATCGAGGGCGAGCTGCCGATCGAGTCCGAACGCGCCAAGACGCCGTTCCACCGCTTGATGATTGCGCAGGACACCGGTTCGGCCATCATCGGGCCTGCGCGCGCCGATCTGTTTTTCGGTGCTGGCCAGGAAGCAGGCCGTATCTCCGGGCGGCTGCGCCATCCCATGCATTTCGTGATGCTGGTGCCGAAGAGCCTCGATCCCGGCCCGCGCGCGGCGAAGCTGCCGATACCGGACCCCAGGCCCTCGGAGAAGATCGCAAAACTGTTTCCGCAAACCGACCCGGCAAAGACGGGCACGCCTGCTGCCGCCGCGGCGCAAGGCAAGAACGAAACGGTTGCCATCGCCGGCCCTGTTCCGCTACCGGTGCCGCGTCCCGCGATCGACCCTGCCTTTGAGCCGCGTCGACCGGTGAAGAATCGTCCTCATCGGCAGCAATGAAACGATCGTCCCGTCCGCCCGTGCTGGAGCCCCGCCCCTCGCCGCGCCGTCGCCCGCTGAGCGAGGAGGAGCGCGAGCTGTGGGATACAGTCGCAAGACAGGTCAAGCCGCTGCGGAAACACCGCGTGCCAAAGGCGCACGCCGCGCCGCGCTCCGAGCCGTCACCCGCCGGTCCGGCCATGCGACCCGCGTCATCGCCGCGGCCCGTCGCCGCCGCGCCAGCGCCGCGCGTGACGAAGCCGACCGTTCCGCCCCTGGCGCCGCTCGGCAAGCGCGAGCGGACCAAGCTCTCGCGCGGCCGCAGCGAGATCGAGGCGCGGCTCGATCTGCACGGCATGACGCAGACGCGCGCCCATCGCGCGCTGACCGGCTTCCTGCACCGCGCCCATCATGACGGCCTCACCTTCGTGCTCGTCATCACCGGCAAGGGCCGCAGCGGCGGCGAAAGCGGCGTGCTTCGCCGCCAGGTGCCGGAATGGCTCAGCCTCCCGGAATTCCGCGCCTTCGTCGTCGGCTTCGAGACTGCGCACGTCGGACACGGCGGCGAGGGCGCGCTGTATGTGCGGATCAGGCGGGCGAGATTTTGAGAATCTCACGGAATGACCTCGACGCGCTCCGCGACGGAGGTGCGTTCCCTCCCCCCTTGTGGGGGAGGGCTAGGGAGGGGGGTAGCTCAGCAAAAGGTGCAGGCTGTTGATGATGCAGCGTAGGGACGCGCGATGGACAGAATCCCCGTGTGGCACCCCCCTCCCTGACCCTCGCCCACAAGGGGGGAGGGAACGGAGAGAGCTCATCTCTAAAACGGTCGGACAATGCCAACACGCGGGATCAAGGTGATGACCAAGCCGGAGATGTTGGTCTTCCGATCCTCCGCCGGGATCAGCTCTGTCTCTCGAGCGGCCGGCAGCATCTTCACCGCATGCAGGATCAGGAACATGCAGACCGCCCAGTTCGAGATCCAGCGCGAATAGTCGAACACCATCGCGAACATCACGAGATAGGCGAGGCTGATCCCGATCAGCGCGGCGATGACGAGCCGCTTGTGCAGATCGCTGGCGAGCGCGCCGATCAGGCTTGCGAAGAAGCGCCACAGCGGCGTGTGCAGCCAGATCAAGAGTGCGAACACGGGCACGCCGAGGATGTTGTGCGGCAGCCGGCCCCAGGTGTCCGAAATCTCCTTCGCCAGCGGCTGGTACCAGATGTAGGCGAATTGCAGCAGGTCTGTCCGCGACGGATCGGCCATCCGGGTCTTCAGATAGCCGACGAAATCCGCCTCGGGGATCGGCATCGTTCCCAGGAATTGCGCAGCAAGGAACAGCGCGGAGACGGCGACGAGGGCGATGGCGCCAAAAGCGATGTTGGTGCGGTTGCAGCCATGGGCGAGGTAGTGCCTGATCACGACGATGGTGACGATCGTCGGCACATACATCAGGAGATGAATGTGATGGATCAGCACGAGAATGATCGAGAACAGCGCGGCCGTGGCAACGAACAGCAGCGAGCCCGCGGTGAAGACGAAGAGCGGCAGCGTTCTCGCGGTGAAGCCAAAGGTGTTCTGAAACAGCCTTGCGTAAAGCGCTGATGTCGCCAGCCACGTCGCCCCGCCGAGCGCGAACACCAGCCAGACCGGCACCTTCGCCGTGAACAGTGCGACGACCGCACCGATCAGCGCGCGCTTGATGAAGCCGAAATGATAGTCGACGAGGAGGTGAATGTAGGGGACGTAAGGCGGCAGCTGGATCTTGTGGACGAACACGCCGACGATGACGACGGCATTGACCGCAAGCAGCAGACGCCAGGGGTTTTGCAGGATGCGTACGGTCACGCCGCATCAATAGCGTGACCGCCCGAAATCACAAAATGAACCGGCTCAGATCCGCGTTCTTGGCGAGGTCCCCGACGTGCTTCTGCACGAAATCGGCATCCACCTTGACCGTCTCGCCGCTGCGGTCGGGGGCGGTGAAGGAGATCTCGTCCAGCACCCGCTCCATCACGGTCTGGAGCCGCCGCGCCCCGATGTTCTCGACGGTGGAATTGACGGCGACCGCGACGTCGGCGAGCGCGTCGATCGCGCCGTCGGTGATGTCGAGCGTCACGCCCTCGGTCTGCATCAGGGCGACATATTGCTTGATCAGCGAGGCCTCAGGTTCGGTCAGGATCCGGCGCATGTCGTCGCGGGTCAACGCCTGCAACTCGACGCGGATCGGCAGGCGGCCCTGCAATTCCGGCAGCAGGTCGGACGGCTTTGCGACGTGGAAGGCGCCGGAGGCGATGAACAGGATGTGGTCGGTCTTGACCGCGCCGTGCTTGGTCGAGACCGTGGTGCCCTCGATCAGCGGCAACAGATCGCGCTGCACGCCCTCGCGCGAGACGTCGCCGCCCACGCGGCCTTCGCGCGCGCAGATCTTGTCGATCTCGTCCAGGAACACGATGCCGTTGTTCTCGACCGCGCTGATCGCCTCCAGCGTCAGCTGGTCGGCGTCGAGCAGCTTGTCGGATTCCTCGTTGACGAGGATTTCGTGCGAGCCCTCGACCGTGAGCCGCCGCGTCTTGCTGCGGCCGCCCAGCTTGCCGAAGATGTCGCCGATCGAGATCGCGCCCATCTGCGCGCCCGGCATGCCCGGGATTTCGAACATCGGCATGCCGCCGCCGGACGATTGCGTCTCGATCTCGATTTCCTTGTCGTTGAGCTCGCCGGCGCGCAGTTTCTTGCGAAAGGATTCCCGCGTCGCCGAAGAGGCATTGGCGCCGACCAGCGCGTCGAGCACGCGCTCCTCGGCGGCGAGCTGGGCGCGCGCCTGCACGTCCTTGCGCTTCCTCTCGCGCACCTGGGCAATCGCAACCTCGACGAGATCGCGCACGATCTGCTCGACGTCGCGGCCGACATAGCCAACCTCGGTGAACTTCGTGGCTTCCACCTTCAGGAACGGCGCATTCGCGAGTTTTGCGAGCCGTCTCGCGATTTCCGTCTTGCCGACCCCGGTGGGGCCGATCATCAGGATGTTCTTGGGCAGCACCTCTTCGCGCAGGGAGCCTTCGAGCTGCTGCCGGCGCCAGCGGTTGCGCAGCGCGATCGAGACGGCGCGCTTGGCGTCGCCCTGGCCGACGATGAAACGGTCGAGTTCGGAAACGATTTCGCGGGGGGAGAAGTCTGTCATGTGTGCTTAGCTAGGGTCAGATGCGGGCCGGGACAAGCCGCTTTTTTTGGCTGTCAGATGATCGGAGGGCCCGATTGCCATTGTTTCACGGTCTCGATCGGATGGATCAGCATCAGGACGTTGAGCGTCAGATTGTCGCGAATATGGAGCGCCAGCATGACCTCGAAGGCGAGGCCGAGCAGGACAGTGACCGGGACCGGCAGCACGCGCGCGGCGAGGAACCCCAGCACCATGAACAGCGTGTCCGAAGCCGAATTGACGACGCTGTCGCCATAATAATCCAGCGAGATCGTGCCGGCGCGATAGCGCTCGATGATGAACGGCGAGTTCTCGACGATCTCCCAGGCGCCCTCGATCAGCATCGCAATGATGAGGCGGGCGGGCCACGACAAGGTCAGGAACGGCGAACGAACGAACAGCAGCCAGGTCAAGCCGTAGAACAGGAAGCCGTGCAGCACGTGCGAAAAGCTGTACCAGTCGGCGATGTGCTGGGAATTCTCCGAGCTGTTCACCACGCCATGCCAGAGCTTGATGGTGCCGCAGGTGCAGATCGGCACCCGGCCCATTGCGAACAGGATCGAGGCTTGCAGCACGAGCAATAACAGCGCGACACCGGCCCAGGCGAGCGGCGGAAATGCGACCTTGCTCTTCTGCGCATGCGCCAGCCTCATGCTTCGCGCACCATCAACAGCGCCGGCCCGTCCGGCGTCTCGACCATGCGGTCGCGGACGAAGCCGGCCTTCTCGTATGCGCGTATGGCGCGCGCGTTGAGCGGATCCGGATCGGTGACGACGCGCGGCAGGCCCTGCCGCAATCGCCCGTCGACGAATGCGCGGATGAACGCCGAGCCGTGGCCGCGCGCGATCATGTCGCCGTCGCCGATGAACTGGTCGATGCCACGCGTGCCCTCCGGTTGCGGCCCGAAGCCCGTATTCCAGGCGGTCAGGCGGTAGCACTGAAGATAGCCGAAGGGCTTGTCGGCGGCCAAGACGATGAATTGGTCCATCGCCGGCTCGTCGAGATCGCCGCTCACCAGCGCCAACTGCTCGTCCGGATCGCCCCACCATTCCCGCACATGGGCTTCCCCCAGCCA
This sequence comes from Bradyrhizobium sp. CCBAU 53415, assembly GCF_028128735.1. Taxonomy (NCBI): domain Bacteria; kingdom Pseudomonadati; phylum Pseudomonadota; class Alphaproteobacteria; order Hyphomicrobiales; family Nitrobacteraceae; genus Bradyrhizobium; species Bradyrhizobium sp. CCBAU 53415. The sequence goes on from NZ_LBJF01000022.1 coordinate 129,638, forward strand.
CCGCCGGATCAGTGGCAGGTCGGCTGCAGCCATCGGGCGGAAGGTGTAGGCGGGCACCGTCGCCTAGCCGGTCGCCAGGCTCTCGATCGTCACATTCCGGTTGGTGTAGACGCAGATGTCGGCGGCAATGTCGAGGGAGCGGCGGACGATGGTCTCGACGTCCTTGTCGGTGTCGAGCAGGGCCCGAGCCGCCGCGAGGGCATAGTTGCCACCGGAGCCGATCGCCATCACGCCGGCCTCGGGCTCAAGCACGTCGCCGGTGCCTGTCAGCACCAGGGAGACGTCCTTGTCGGCGACGATCATCATGGCCTCCAGCCGCCGCAGATAGCGATCGGTGCGCCAGTCCTTGGCGAGCTCGACCGCGGCCCGGGTCAGCTGTCCCGGATATTGCTCGAGTTTGGCCTCCAGGCGCTCGAAGAGGGTGAAGGCATCGGCGGTCGCACCGGCAAAGCCGCCGATCACGTCACCTTTGCCGAGCTTGCGGACCTTCTTGGCGTTGGACTTGATCACGGTCTGGCCGATCGAGACCTGGCCGTCGCCGCCGACCACGACCTTGCCGCCCTTTCGGACCGTCAAAATCGTGGTGCCGTGCCAGCCCGGCGAGCTGTTTTGGGAATTCTGCATGAGTACCTCGTTATCCGGCCTGATTTAGGCGGTCGGGGACGGGCGCACAACGGGCCGTTCCGGACCGAATTTCACTCACCATAGGCAGAAGTAGAGGTCCTTCCAGCCGTTCCCGCAGTAGCGAAGGCGTCATTTGGCTGTTAAAAGACCGCCGTTTTCGGCTCCGAGCATGGCCCGGAAAACCGGGTACCGGTTTTCCGAGAGGGTCATGCTCAAACGAAGGTGAAAGCCAGCTTTCAATGCGCACCGCGACGATCAAGCGCAAGACCAAGGAGACCGACATCGAGGTCACCGTGAACCTCGATGGCACCGGCGTGGCCAATATCGCGACCGGCATCGGCTTTTTCGACCATATGCTCGATCTCCTCGCCCGCCATTCCCGCATCGACCTCACGGTCAAGGCGGTGGGCGACCTGCACATTGACTATCACCATACCACCGAAGACACCGGCATCGCGCTCGGCCAGGCGGTCAAGCAGGCGCTCGGCAACATGGCGGGCATCACCCGCTATGCCGGCGTGCACATGCCCATGGACGAGACGCTGTCGCGCGTGGTCATCGACATCTCGGGCCGCCCATTCCTGGTGTTCAAGGCCGACTTCCCCCGCGACAAGATCGGTGAGTTCGACACCGAGCTGGTGCGTGAGTGGTTCCAGGCCTTCGCCATCAATGCCGGCGTGACTCTCCACGTCGAGACCCTATATGGCGATAACAGCCACCATATCGCCGAATCCTGTTTCAAGGGTCTGGCGCGGGCGCTGCGTACCGCCGTCGCGATCGATCCGAAGGCGGCGGGCGAAATCCCGTCCACCAAGGGCTCGCTCGGCGGCTGACGTCTTTTCGGCCGGCGGCGGCACGTGCCGCTTGCAACATCACTGAATCCTTGAGAACGGGGCATCACCATGCCTGTCTACACAGTTCATGCTCCCTCCCCCGCTGGAGCCGATCTGCGCGCGACCGACAAATTCGTGTTCGTGCGCGACGGTTTTCATTTCTGGGCGATGATCTTCGGCCCCTTCTGGCTGCTGTGGAATCGGCTGTGGCTGGCCCTGATTGGCTGGGTGCTCTTCACGGCGGCGTTCAGCGCGGGGCTGAACAGCCTCGGTGTCGGACGCTCTTCGATCGTCTTTGCCAATCTCGTCGTCGCGCTCTTGATGGGTTTCGAGGCCTCGAGCCTGCGTCGCTGGACGTTGTCGCGCGGCAATTGGCGGCAGCTCGACGTGGTGGTCGCCGCCGACGGCGACACCGCCGAGCGCCGCTTCTTCGAGCGCTGGAGCCAGAAGCAGCACGGCATCGCTGGCGATCAATGGGCCGTCGATCGCGGCGGTCCGCCGCCGACCCGCGGTGTGCCGGGTCAGCCATTCTCGAATCCGCCGCCCATTCCGGCCGGCGGCATCATTGGATTGTTTCCAGAGCCGGGAGGGTCAAGATGAGCGTCGCCATCATCGATTACGGTTCCGGCAATCTGCATTCCGCCGCGAAAGCTTTCGAGCGCGCCGCGCGCAGCCTGGAGACCCCGCAAAAGATCTTCGTCACCAGCGACCCGGATCAGGCCTATGAAGCCGATCGCCTGGTGCTGCCGGGCGTCGGCGCCTTCGCCGATTGCCGACGCGGGCTGGATGCCGTCAACGGCATGGTGGAGGCGATCACCGAAGCGGTGCGCGTCAAGGCGCGGCCGTTCTTCGGCATTTGTGTCGGCATGCAGCTGATGGCGAGCCGCGGCAAGGAGCATGTCATCACCGAAGGCCTGAACTGGATCGGCGGCGACGTCGAGAAGATCACGCCGCGCGACGAGAGCCTGAAGATCCCGCACATGGGCTGGAACACGCTCGACCTGCTGCAGGAGCATCCGGTGCTGAACAAGCTTCCGCTCGGCCCCAAGGGGCAGCACGCTTATTTCGTGCACTCCTACCACCTCAATGCCGCCAACGAGGCGGACGTGCTCGCGCGCGCCGATTACGGCGGGCCTGTCACCGCGATCGTCGGCAAGGACACCGCCATCGGCACACAATTCCACCCCGAGAAGAGCCAGCGTTTCGGTCTGGCCCTGATCTCGAACTTTTTGCGATGGAAACCGTGATTCTCTTTCCGGCAATCGACCTCAAGAACGGCCAGTGCGTGCGCCTCGAGCAAGGCGACATGGCGCGCGCGACCGTGTTCAACCTCAATCCGGCCGCGCAGGCGCAGAGCTTCGTCGAGCAGGGCTTTGAATATCTCCACGTCGTCGACCTCGACGGCGCCTTTGCCGGCAAGCCGGTAAATGCCGAGGCTGTCGAGGCGATGCTGAAGACGATCAAGATCCCGGTGCAGCTCGGCGGCGGCATTCGCGATCTCAAGACCGTCGAAGCCTGGCTCGACAAGGGCATCACCCGCGTCATCATCGGCACCGCCGCGGTGCGCGATCCCGAGCTGGTGAAGGCTGCCGCGAAGAAATTCCCTGGCCGCGTCGCGGTCGGGTTGGATGCGCGCGACGGCAAGGTCGCGGTCGAAGGCTGGGCCGAGACCTCGCAGGTGACGGTGCTGGAAATCGCACAGCGGTTCGAGGATGCCGGCGTCGCCGCCATCGTCTTCACCGACATCGCGCGCGACGGCCTGCTCAAGGGCCTGAACCTGGACGCGACCATCGCGCTGGCCGATGCCATCTCGATTCCGGTGATCGCCTCCGGCGGCCTTGCCTCGATCGAGGACGTCAAGGCGATGCTGACGCCAAGCGCCAGAAAGCTCGCCGGCGCGATCGCCGGCCGCGCGCTCTACGACGGCCGGCTCGATCCCGCCGCCGCCCTCACCTTGATCCGCAACGCGCGCGCTGCCTAGGAGACATCGGATGTTCAAGGTGCGCGTGATCCCCTGCCTCGACGTCAAGGATGGCCGCGTCGTCAAGGGCGTCAACTTCGTCGATCTGCGCGATGCCGGCGATCCCGTCGAAGCCGCGATCGCCTACGATGCCGCCGGCGCGGACGAGCTCACTTTCCTCGACATCACCGCGACCCATGAGAACCGCGGCATCATGCTGGACGTGGTCCGGCGCACGGCGGAAGCCTGCTTCATGCCTGTCACCGTCGGCGGCGGCGTACGTGAGGTCAACGACATCAAGACGCTGCTGCGCGCGGGGGCCGACAAGGTCTCGATCAACAGCGCCGCGGTGGCGCGGCGCGAGTTCGTCAAGGAAGCCGCCGAAAAATTTGGCGAGCAGTGCGTGGTGGTCGCGATCGACGCCAAGCGGGTCAAGCGCCCCGGCGGTGACCGCTGGGAGATCTTTACCCATGGCGGCCGCAACTCGACCGGCATCGATGCCATCGAATATGCCCAGGAGGTGGTCGCGCTCGGTGCCGGCGAAATCCTGCTCACTTCGATGGATCGCGACGGCACCAGGCAGGGTTTCGACATTTCGCTGACCCGGGCGATCGCCGACAGCGTTCCCGTTCCCGTGATCGCCTCCGGCGGCGTCGGCAATCTCGACCATCTCGTCGACGGTATCCGCGATGGGCATGCCACGGCCGTGCTGGCCGCCTCGATCTTTCACTTCGGGGAATTCACCATCCGCGAAGCCAAGGAGCACATGGCGCGGCGGGGGCTGCCGATGCGCCTCGATGCCTGACGACTCCCGCCTGCAAAAATGCTACAAAACAGGCTGGGAAATGGCCTCCGTGGCCTCATGTGTTTCTGAGTAGGTCCGATGCCGCGTTTCACGATCCACGATCTGGTCGAGACCATCGATGCCCGCGCTGCGGCTGGCGGCGAGGCCTCCTATACCCGCAAGCTTCTCGACAAGGGCGCCGAACATTGCGCCAAGAAGTTCGGCGAGGAAGCAGTCGAAACCGTAATCGCAGCAGTCGAAAACGACCGCGCGCATCTGATCGCCGAAAGCGCGGATCTGCTCTATCATTTCCTTGTGCTTTTGAAAGCACGCGGCATAAAGCTGGAAGAGGTCGAGGCTGCGCTCGGCAAGCGCACGTCGATGTCAGGGTTGGAAGAAAAGGCGTCGCGCAAGAGCGATTGATCGAAGCAACGGAAAGGCGGCGTCATGGATATCCGCGCACCCGAGCAGCAGTATAATCCGTACCGCGTCTATACGCGCGAAGAGTGGTCGCGACTGCGCGACGACACGCCGATGACGCTGGAGCCGGGCGAGTTCGATCGGTTACGCTCGCTGCATGACCGCCTTGACCTCCAAGAAGTCGAAGACATCTACCTTCCGCTGTCGCGCCTGCTCTCGATCTACGTCGATGCGACGCAGCGCCTGTATTACGCGGAGCGTCAATTCCTCAACATCCGCGACCGCAAGGTGCCCTACATCATCGGCGTCGCCGGATCGGTCGCAGTCGGGAAATCCACCACGGCCCGCGTGCTCCAGGCCCTGCTGGCGCGCTGGTCGCCGCGCCCGAAGGTCGAGCTGATCACCACCGACGGGTTTCTCTACCCCAACGCGGTGCTTGATCGGCAGGGAATCATGCAGAAGAAGGGTTTCCCCGAGAGCTACGACCTTCCGCTGCTGCTCAGCTTCCTCTCCGACATCAAGTCCGGTCGCCGCCACGTTCGCGCGCCTGTCTATTCGCATCTGACCTACGACATCGTGCCGAACCAGTGGGCCGAGATCGACCAGCCCGACATCCTGATCGTGGAGGGCGTCAACGTCTTGCAGACCGGCAAGCTGCCGCGCGACGGCAAGGCGGTGCCTGTCGTCTCCGACTTCTTCGATTTCTCGGTCTATATCGACGCCGACGAGGTGGCGCTGCGGCAATGGTACATCAAGCGCTTCCTGGCGCTGCGCGACACCGCATTCACCAACCCGAAATCCTACTTCAACCGCTACGCGCTATTGTCGGACGAGGAAGCCACCGCCACCGCGATCGCGATCTGGGAACGCACCAACCTTGCCAATCTCGAGGACAACATCCTGCCGACCCGCCCCCGGGCCACGCTGATCCTCAAGAAGGGCGCGGACCACACCGTGGAGAGCGTGGCGCTCAGGCGGCTATGATAGCGTCGTGAACGGGGCGTTGGCTGGTCCGAGCGATACGTATCTTTTGTTGCAGACCAACAATGGGTATTCCGCTATTCCTTTGAAAAAGGGCGGGAGGCTCGGAATGACGATCATTTCCGGCCCCCCTGTTGCGCCTTCGAGGCGACGAAGATGTGCCACGTCGTCAGAAACATCGCGGCGACGAGCGGGCCGATGACGAAGCCGTTCGCTCCGAAGGTCGCGAGGCCGCCCAGGGTGGCAAGCAGCACGACATAGCTCGGCATCTGGATCGACTGGCCGACCAGGATCGGGCGGAGAAAATTGTCCGCGAGGCCAATCACGAAGGTGCCGAAAGCGAGCAGAATGAGGCCCTTCGTGACTGCGCCCGCCACGAGCAGATAAAGCGCGGCCGGAACCCAAATCAGGGCGGAGCCGAGCACGGGCAGCAGCGAAACCAGCGCCATGAGCGCGCCCGCCAGCAGCGGCGCAGTCAAGCCGAGCAGCCAGAAGATGAGCCCGCCAAGCGCCCCCTGTATCAGGGCGACGAGAACGATCCCCTTGATCGTTCCGCGAACCGCGAGGGTGAACGCATCGAGGATCTCGGCGGTCTGGCTCGGGCGCAGCGGGAGTGCATCGCGAATGCGTGCGCTCAGGTCGTCGCCGTCGCGCAGCAGGAAGAACAGCAGGTACAGCATCACGAGCAGGCTTGCGACGAACTCCAGCGTCAACTGACCGATGTTGATCGCATGCCCGGCCAGCTGTTGGCCGGCTGGGACGACCAGGCCCGACAGGCGTTCCTTCAGGGCCGAAAGATCCATGCGGGCCAGGCGATCTGACAGCGAAGCAGTCCAGCCAGGCAATGCGGATCTCAATTGCTGCAGCGGGTGAGCGAAACTGATCTCTCCGCTCTGAACGCGCTGATACAGCTCCCCGCCCTGGTCGATGAGCGAAGCGATGACGATCCCCACCGGGATCAGGACCATGACGATCACAACGGCGAGCGTGAAGAGTGCGGCAAGGTTGTGCTTTCCACGGAGGGTTTCCAGGGCGCGCCGATAGAGCGGTGCGAAGATGATGGCTAGCAGCAAAGCCCACAACAACGCGCCGGAGAATGGCCAGAGCACCCACCCGAACGCAACGGAGATCGCGGCGAGTAAAATGAGGAATGAGCGGTCTTCGGATGTTCTCACGTGTTCGCCAGCCTTTCAGTCGCTCGTCGCAGGACGTCGATATCACAACATCGCGGCGGAGCGGCAAGTCACGCCGGGCCGATCACCCCGCCACGTCGCGGCAACGCGGTGGGTTTCAGTTACGATTGCCGGCCGAGATCAGGTTCCCGTGACATCCGGGACTGTCTGATGCCGGGAGGCGGCCAGCCCGGCCAGCGCCTCGTCAAGCTTCTCCCGGTCGAGCGGCTTGATCAGAAATCCGTTCATGCCCGCTTCGAAGCAGGCATAGCGATCCTCGACCAGCGTGTTGGCGGTGAGCGCCAGGATCGGTGTGTGATGACCGCCGGTGGCTGTCTCTTGCGCGCGGATGCGCTTTGTCGTCTCGATGCCGTCGAGCTGCGGCATCTGGATGTCCATCAGCACGAGATCATAGGGCGTGCCGGCCGATGAGGCGGCGAGCCAGGATTCCAGCGCGGCCTCGCCATGGACGGCGATGACGACGCGGTGGCCGAGCTTGGTCAGCAGCGAACGCATCAACAATGCGTTGATCTCATTGTCTTCGGCGACGAGGATCGACAGGCCCTTCGGTGCCGTGCTGATGGATGCCGCCGGCGGCTCCGGCGCGAGATCGGGCGAGGCGACCTCCGGTGTCAGGGCGAGGCGTGCTGCGAGCGAAGCTGCGCGCAGCGGCTTCATGAGAAAACCGGTGAATGCCGGCGGCAGCTCTTCGTGGCGCGAGCTCGACGTCAGCAGCACGAGGCGCTGGTGTGCATGCGCGCGGGCCGCTTCGCCGAGATGGTCGGCCAAGACAGGACCGATCGCGCGATCGATCAGCACCGCGTGCCAAGAGCGTTCCGGCAGCAGCGCTTCGGCTACCGCCGCGTCCGCGACCATGCAGGTCTGGCCGCCCCAGCGCTCGAGGCGCCGCGCGATCAACGAGGCCTCGATGCCGTCGGCGACGAGGAGCAACGACTTGCCGGTGAGGTCGGGGCTCGGAAATGGCGTCTGTCCGGCGCCGGCTTGCGACGGCGGAAGCGGCACCGCGACCTCGAAGGTCGAGCCCCTGCCCGGCTCGCTCGTGAGCGTGATCCGGCCGCCCATCCGCTTGACGATGCGCTCGCTGATGGCGAGGCCGAGCCCGGTGCCGCCATAAGTGCGGGCGACGCGCTCATCGGCCTGCTCGAACTCGCAGAAGATGCGTTGCTGGGCTTCGGCCGCGATGCCGATGCCGGTATCCCGGACCAGGAAGCTGATCTCGTTCGGCCAGATTCCGGGCTCGACGATCAGCGCGATGCCGCCGCTCGCGGTGAACTTGATGGCGTTGCCGGCGAGGTTGAGCAGCACCTGGCGCAGCCGCGCGGCGTCGCCGACCACTTCGAGCGGCAGGCGCTCGTCGACATAGGCGGCGATCTCGAGCGTCTTCGCCTGCGCGCGCGGCGCGAGCAGCTCGGTGATCTCCTCGACCAGGGTCGAGAGCGCGAACGGATGCTGATCGAGGTCGAGCTTGCCGGCCTCGATCTTGGAATAGTCGAGCAATTCCTCGATCAGCGCCATCAAGGCTTCGCCCGAAGTCTTCACCGCCCTGGCATAGGTGGCCTGCTCCGGCGTCAGTGCGGTGTCGAGCAGGAGGCCGCCCATGCCGATGATGCCGTTCAGGGGGGTACGGATTTCGTGCGAGGCCATCGCGAGGAAGCGCGACTTGGCGCGGTTGGCGGCATCGGCCTGGTCGCGCGCATCGGACAGTGCGCGTTCGGTCTCGGTACGGTCGGTGACGTCGCGTCCCACGCTCTGCAATTCGGCGGGCTGTCCGGCATCGAGGCGGACATAGCCCTCGCGCCAGGCGATCCAGCGCGTGCCGAGCGGAGTTGCGATCTTCTGGTCGTGGATGCGCGTGCCGTTGCTCTCGCGGGCGCTGTCGCCCTGCTCCAGCACGTCGAAATCGAAATGCGTGCCGACCAGCGCGCTGCGCTTCTGTCCCGCGAGCGCGCAATAGGCGTCGTTGGCAAAGGTGATGCGGCCATCGGTAGCGCGCAGCACGATGAGATCGCCCTGCTGTTCAAACAGGCTGCGGGCGCGTTCTTCCGCCTCCTTCAGCTCCCAATTGCGGTCGATCAACGCCTCATTGTGGGCAGCGAGCTTGCGCAGCCGCTTGTTGACGAAGCGCAGGCGCATGCTCAGCGTCGCAAGGCCGAGGCAGGCGAGCGCGAACAGGAAGCTCGCACCGATCGCAAAGGCGTGGGGATCATAGCCGGAGGTGTCGGACCGGCTGCCGGACACGAAACCATAGGCTCCCCCGAACGTCGCCGAGAAGATCATGAAGGAGCGGATCGCGAAGGCGATGCGAGGGTGCTGCCGCTTGAAGCGGCGCATGCGCACCTTGATCCGGAACGTCCGACCCATCGCCACCGACCCTTGCCTGAAACCCGCCGCCGCGTGCGACGATGGCCCGCTGACCTTGCGAACAGCTTGAGGCTTTGGCCCTGCCTCCAAACAGGGTTGACGAGATGTTAATGCGTCAGAGCGAAGCGGCCTGGAGATGACGGTGGCTGCCGCGGGCGCCGACGATCAGCGCCGCCGCCTCGCGCGGCGAGAACGACTTCGAGCGCACGTAGATGCGGTAGTCCGCCGGACCTTCGGTGGAGAGATAGATCACCTGGCCGCCGTCGACAGGCTGGGCGGCAATCGAGACGAGGCGCGTCGAGGGATTGGCCTGACAGGAATCCGGCTCGGAACCGAGACCGTCGTCGACCACGGTGAAGTCCGCGGCGTCGGCATCGTCGGTGACCTGAACCCGCACCGTGGCCCGAGCGGGATCTTCGGTGAAGGCGACACGCACGCCGGCGGTCCAGAACAGCGACGTGAGCTCGACCGATGTTTCGCCCACCGCGATGCAGGGATGCGAGACCGATCCGATCTCGGCGCGGGCAAACACCGCAGCCGCCAGCAGGGGAACAACCGAGGCCAGGATATTGAAACGCAACATGACACTCTACTCGCCGGGCCCTCGGGAACTCGGAACCGAAATGAGCGACCCTTATGGTTTGCAGAGCGTAAAGGAAACTCGTTACCGCCGGGTTGACGCGCGGCGCGCTTACGCCATCTGCCGCACATCCTCCGCGAGTGCGCGGTAGGACAGCGCTTCGGCGAGGTGCAGCCGGCCGATCTTGTCCGCGTTGTCGAGGTCGGCCAGGGTGCGCGCCACCCGCAGCACGCGGTGATAGCCGCGCGCCGACAGCCGCATGGTCTCGGCGGCATCCCGCAGCAGCTTGGCGCCTTGCGCATCCGGCTTTGCGATCTCTTCCAGCACCGAGGCGGGCGCCTCGGCATTGGTGCGGACATTTGGCAGGCCAGCATTCGCATAGCGCGCGAGCTGGATGTCGCGCGCCGCCGCCACGCGGGCGGCGACCTCGGCCGAGCCCTCCGCCGGCGGCGGCAGGATCAGGTCGGCCGCGGTCACGGCCGGCACCTCGATGCGCAAATCGATGCGATCCATCAGGGGACCGGAGATGCGCGCCTGGTAGTCGCCGGTGCAACGGTCGATGCGGCCGCGCTTGCAGGCATAGCCGGGCTCGAACGCATTGCCGCAGCGGCAGGGATTCATCGCCGCGACCAGCATGAAGCGGGCAGGGTAGGTGACGCGGTGATTGGCGCGCGACACCGCGACCTCGCCGTTCTCCAGCGGCTGGCGCAGCGAATCCAGCACGCGCGGATCGAACTCCGGCAGCTCGTCGAGGAACAGCACGCCCTGATGCGCCAGCGAGATCTCGCCGGGCTTGGCGCGCGCGCCGCCGCCGGTGAGCGCGGCCATGCTGGCGGAATGATGCGGCGAGCGGAACGGCCGCCGCGCCGTCAGCGCGCCGCCCTCGATCTCGCCGGCGACGGACGCGATCATCGAGACCTCGAGCAGCTCGCCCGGCGACAGCGGCGGCAGGATCGAGGGCAGGCGCGCCGCCAGCATCGATTTGCCGGCGCCAGGCGCGCCGATCATCAGCAGGTGATGCCCGCCGGCGGCCGCGATCTCCAGCGCGCGCTTGGCGCTTTCCTGGCCCTTGATGTCGCGCAAATCGAGCGTGAAGGCGGCGGCCTCGTGCACCTTCGGCGAGGGCCGCGACAGCACCTGCGTGCCCTTGAAATGGTTGGCGATCTGGATCAGCGAACTTGCTGCGATGATCTGGATGTCCGGGCTCGCCCAGGCCGCTTCGGAGCCACAAGCCGCCGGGCAGATCAGTCCTTCCTCGCGCATATTGGCGCCGATCGCGGCGGGAAGAACGCCGGCCACCGGCGCGATCGAGCCGTCGAGGCCGAGCTCGCCGAGAACGGTGAAGCCGGCCAGCGCATCCGGCGGGATCGCCCCGATCGCCGCCATCAGGCCGAGCGCGATCGGCAGGTCGTAATGGCTGCCCTCCTTGGGCAGGTCGGCCGGTGCCAGATTGACGATGATCCGCCGCGCCGGCAGCGCCAGCCCCGAGGCGATCAGGGCCGAGCGCACCCGCTCGCGCGCCTCCGACACCGCCTTGTCCGGCAGGCCGACGATGGCGAAGGCCGGCAGTCCCGGCGCGACCTGCACCTGCACGTCGACCGCGCGGGCCTCGATCCCCTCAAAGGCGACGGTAGAAACCCGCTGAACCATGCTCGAACCAGCCTGCCCCTTTCGTGCAATTAGCGGTAGCAGAGCGAGGCCGTGTACGCAAGAACAATACGGGAACATTGTCTGGTGCCCGCGCAAGTCCTAACCGGCCGTAAACGCGACGCGAACACTACGCCTCGAATGCGACCGGCTGTCCTCAGCACATCCCAACGAATGTCCGTTACTCCTGAAGCTGCGGGATGGGCCGTGGTCTAACGGGTGAACAGTTCAAATGCTTGCAAATCGCCGGAGAAGCGAACGTCGGGTGTGCAGCCGGCTCGCCAAGATTCATTTTGGCGCGGGCTCGCTGCCGCGGGACTGCACGATCACGGATATTTCGGATGGGGGCGTGAAAGTGGTGGCGGAATTCCTAGAAGTGCCCCCCCAATTCACCATCATCTTCGCGCCCGACTATTCCCGCCAGTGCCGCCTGCGCTGGCGCATCGGCTGCGAATTCGGCGCTGAGTTCGTCGATTAGAGCGCAATCCGGATCGAAGGCCGCGCGTCCTTAACCGGACTTTAGCGTTAATGGGTCAGCATCTCTGATCAGTTGCCGAGTGATCAGAGTATGTCCAAGCGTTCGTGCCTCGCCTCTCCGGCGAGATTCCTGCTTCCCGCACTCCTGGTGCTCGGCCTCGGCGGCTGTCAGACGACGGGCCTCGAAGACGTCACCGGCGCGCTCGGTGGCAAACCGGAAACAGTCGGCAAGGCCGATGCCAGGCCGGACATGGACGCTTTGCGCGAGCGCTATCGTGCCAAGCCCGGCGATCCCGCCATCGCGCTCGCCTACGGCAAGGCGCTGCGCGAGACCGGTCAGCGCGCGCAGGCGGTCGCGGTGCTGGAGCAGGCCGTGCTCGGCCATCCCAGCAACAAGGCGCTGCTCGCCGGCTATGGCCGCGCGCTCGCCGACAACGGCAATTTCCAGCAGGCCTTCGACGTCCTCAGCCGCGCGCATACGCCCGAGGATCCGGACTGGCGCATCCTGTCGGCGCAGGGCGCGGTGCTCGATCAGCTCGGCCGCAACGAGGAGGCGCAGCAATATTACGCCGCGGCGCTGAAGATCGTGCCCGACGAGCCGACCGTGCTGTCCAATCTCGGCCTGTCCTATGTGCTGCAAAACAATCTGCCGAAGGCCGAACAGGTGCTCGGCCGCGCCTATCAGCGCAATCAGAACGATCCACGGGTTCGTGCCAATCTCGCGCTCGTGCTGGGATTGCAGGGCCGCGAGGCCGAGGCTGAAATTCTCGTGAAGGCAGATTTGCCGCCGGACCAGGCCGCGGCCAAGGTCACGGCGCTGCGGCAGCTGCTGGCTAAGAAGCAGCAGAGGGCGGACAAGTAATCCGCCCTTTGGTGTGCGCTTACGACGCCTTGCGATGCGGCGGGGAGTTGCGGCTTGACCGGCCCTTCAGCTTTTTCAGGAGCGGCTCGAGCAGCGAGCGCTTCGGCTTCTTCACTTCGCCGCGGCCGGCGAGGCGGTTTGCCATGTTCTGGAACAGAAGGGTGGTGCGATGGGTCTTGGAGACCTCCGCGATCATCTGGCCGTTATTGGCCGCGGTCGAGAACAGTTTCGAATCGAACGGGATCACCGCGATCGGCTGGCTCTCCATGGTCTTGGCGAACGCCTTGACATCGATCTCCGCGCGCTTGTGCATGCCGACCTGGTTGAGGCAGTACAGCGGCGGGCGATCATTGGGGCGTGCCGCTTTCAGCACGGTCAGCATGTTCTTGGTGTTGCGCAAATTGGCGAGATCGGGCTCGGCCACGATCACGATGTCGTCGGCGTTCACCAGCGCGCGCCGCGTCCAGCCGGACCATTGATGGGGAACGTCGAGCACGATGCAGGGCGTCGTCATGCGCAGCGTGTCGAACACCGCATCGAAGGCTTCGGCACCGAAATCGTAGACGCGGTCGAGGGTGGCAGGCGCAGCGAGCAGGCTGAGGCGCTCGGTGCATTTGGCGAGCAGGCGCTCCATCAGCGCCGTGTCCGGCCGGTCCTGCGACAGCACCGCGTTGGCGATGCCCTGCACCGGGTCCTGGTTGTAGTCGAGGCCCGCCGTGCCGAAGGCGAGGTCGAGATCGATCACGACGGAATCGAGCGCGAGGTCGCGGGCGATGGTCCAGGCCAGATTGTGCGCGACGGTGGACGCACCGACGCCGCCCTTGGCGCCGACCACCGCGATGACGCGGCCGGTGATGATGGCCTCGGAGGCCGAGAACAGGCTGCAGATCGAGCGGACGACGTCGAGGGTTTCGACCGGCCCGACCACGTAATCGTTGACGCCGCGGCGCACCAGCTCGCGATAGGGCGCGGTGTCGTTGGGGTTGCCGATCACGACCACACGGGTGCCGGGATCGCAGACGCCGGCGAGATCGTCCAGGCCCTCGAGGATGTCGCGCGTGCCGTCGGACTCGATGACGATCACGTTCGGCGTCGGCATCGATTCATAGACTTCGATCGCCGCGGCGAGGCCGCCGTCCCTGGCGGTGAGATGCGCCTTGGCGAGCCGGCGATCCTGGCCCGCCGCGGTCACCGCCTTGAGCGTCTGCTCGGTCTCGCAAAAGGCTTGCACCGAAATGCGAGGAACCGGCGCAATGTGTTCCTCGGGGTGTCGCGGATCGTCCGCGTCTTCGTCGTGGAGACGTGTCATCTGCCGGTATCGCTGAGTTTGGCCTTGTCGGCGTCGGGGTTGGGAGTCGCGATCGCGGTGCCCTTGCGATAGCGCTCGAAGGCGATGTCGCGCCGTGCGGTATAGGCCGGTGTCTCGGCGCGCGGCTGCTCGAGGTCGGCCGGGTTGTCGATCATCGCCGCGAGATTGCGCTGGCTGGCGCAGCCCAGATTGAAATAGGGCCGATTCTCGTTGTAGCCGGGGTCGAGGATGTTCGGACCAACGTCTTCCGGCCACAGCCCGCAGGGGCCGGCCACTGCGCTGATCTTGGAATAGCTCAGCCGGATCGTCGGCAGCAGCCCGGGATCCTCGGGACGATAGGGATGCTGGACGATGGCACGCGACGGCACGCCGCCGGCTGCGAGCACGGAGCGGATTTCCTGATAGGTTGCCGCCGCAGCGCGCGAATTCGTGGTGTCGACAGGCACGTCGACGACGACGGAGCCGGTGCCTTCGCGCACCCAGTCCCGGGCGATGCCCGCGACGTCCGCATGCTGTGCGGCCGAGAGGCCGCCTCTCGACTTGCCGACGAAGATCACGATCGACTTCCTGCCTTCCTGCACCGCGATCGGGTGGCGCTGGCGATAGTCGGTCGGCACCGTCTGGGTGACGATCTCGGTCGTGTTGCAAGCGCCGAGCATGACGGAGAGCCCCGCCAGTGCCAGCGCGATCCGCAAATTGCGACGTCGATCGGCTGATGTTGTCGTCATCGCCTGGTCCCCTCTTGCCCGTTTCTTGCCCGTTTCCCGCTCGGTCCCCAAACCGTTCACTTCAGTCGATGATGAAGCCGAAATCACCGGGCGCGCCGTTGATCGGATCGACCCGGCGCGCGATGCCATAGAGGCGGTTCATGCGGCCGAGCAGCGCCGTCTGCGCGTCCGAGGCCGGCGCGAAGCCGTCGTCGGGCCGGGACAATTCCTTCTGGGCGACCGCGCGCACCACATAGGGCGTCACGATCACCATCAGCTCGGTCTCGTTGTTGACGAAGTCCTGGCTGCGGAACAGCGCGCCGATGATCGGCACCTGGTCGACGCCGGGCAGGCCGTTGATCGCCTGCTTGGTCTGCTGCTGGATCAGGCCGGCCATCGCCATCGAGCCGCCCGAGGGAATTTCCAGCGTGGTCTCGGCGCGGCGGGTCTGGATCGAGGGAATGGTGATCGAACTGGTCTGGCCCGCGGACACCGCCTGCGTCACGGAGATGGCGTTCTGATTCGACAGCTCCGAGACTTCGGTCATCACGCGCAGGCTGATACGTCCCTCGCTGAGCACGACCGGCGTGAAGTTCAGGGAGATGCCGAACTTCTTGTAGGTGATCTGGGTGGTGCAGACGTGGGTGACCGGATCGCAGGAATAGCCTGCAGGGATCGGAAATTCGCCGCCGGCGATGAAAGTCGCTGATTCGCCGGAGATCGCCGTCAGGCTCGGCTCGGCCAGCGTCCGCATCACACCGGCGCTTTCCATCGCGCGCATCGTGGCGTTGACGGTGGCCACGCCTTTTGCGAGCCCGGTTACACCGAGCCCGTTGCTGCTGACGAGCGGGCCGCCGGAGACCGAGAACGGGTTGGAGTTGTTGAAATTCACCACCGCGGTGCCGGCGTTGAGGCTGGCGCTGAGATCGACGCCGAGCTGCTTGACGATGTCGCGGCGCACTTCGCCGACGACGACCTTGAGCATCACTTGGTCGCGGCCGCGCACGACGATGTTGTTGACGACCTTGTCGGAGCCGCCGACGAGCTTTGCGGCGACGTCGCCGGCCTGCTGGGCCTCGACCGGGCTCGACACCGAGCCGGTCAGCATCACGCTTTCGCCGACGCCCTCGATCTGCACGCCCGGCAAGGACTGGCGCAGCGCCGCGCGCATGCCGTTGAGATCGCGCTTCACCGCGATGTCGTAGGAGGCGACCTGCTGGCCGTCGGCGGTGAAGAATACGACGTTGGTCTGGCCGACCTGGCCGCCGATGATATAGGCGCGCTGGGCCGAGCGGATCACCGCATTGGCGATCTTGGGATCGGCCACCAGCACGTCCTTGACCTCGCGCGGCAGGTCGATGACGACTGATTTGCCGACACCAAGCGAGAGAAAACGCGTCCTCGCCGGTGCGATCGTCGCGACCGGGGACACGCCGAGGTCCGGCGCTTGCATCGGCGCCTGGTCGCCGACCGGCGCATCCGCAGCGCCGACGACGTCCGCGGCTGCAAGCAGCCCCAGCATCAACATCGTCCCCGCCAAGAACGACCGCGCGCGCTTCCCCCGAAGGCGCAGGCCCGTCCGATCTCCCCCGTAGTTCATGCTATCCCCATCACTTCTGTGACGTCAGTTGTCGTGCCGGCACGCCGTAACGAATCACGTTGACGCCGCCCGGACGCTTGACCGCCTGGTCCTCGGGCGTGCCGTCGACTGCGTTGGCATCGACGATGCTGCGCAGCGCGAGTGTCAGCGTGCCGCCCTGGCGTGCGGCCGAGAGCGTGGCGACCTGGTCGGGCCTGAGCTCGAGCGTGACGGTCTTGCCGACCACGGCGTTCTGGCCGTCCTTTTCCTTCGGCGCCTGGTCGATCGCGAGCACGCGGATGTTGGCGAGAATGATTTCGGACAGGATGAGGTCGTTGCCGCCGGCCGGACCGTTAGGGTTGGCGCCGTCGGGATTCTTCAGGCGGCGGGTCAGGACGATGTCGACGCGATCGTTCGGAAGGATGAAGCCGCCGGCGCCGGTTTCGGCCGAAATCTCGGTGGAGACCGCGCGCATCCCGGAGGGAAGGATCGCCGCCATGAAGCCGGAGCCTTCGGCCCTCACCAGCTTCTGCTCGCGGATCGGCTCGCCCTGCATCAACGGCACGCGCGCGATCGAGCCGGCGATCTGGGTCTGCGCGTCGGGCCGGCTGTCGCGGCGGATGAAGGCGCTGCTCGCGGTCGCGGCCGGCCAGGACTGCCATTGCAGGTCGTCGGGCTTGACGGCCTGGCCAAGCTGGACATCGTTCTTCGCGACGAGGACCTCGACCGTCGGCAGCTTCTCGGCGACGGGAAGGGCAGGCGCGGGATTGTTGTCGAAGCCGCTCGCCAGATAGGCGGCGACGCCGCCGGCGCCGAGAGCGATGACGAGAACGACAATGCGTGCGGTGTTCATACGCTTCTACTCTTACGCGGGGCACTCGAACCGCACCTGGCGTGTTCCCCCGCGTCGATGAGTAGGGAGCAAAGGTATAAGGGGTGTTGCGAGGCCGAATGCGATGGCCGGCCGCGATGCCGGATTTCGGCAGATGGTGAACGCGGCGTTATTAGATCGCCCAGCAGCCCCGTAGATTCACGTAAGCGCGCTCGTGCGTTCGAACGACGCTCGGCGCGCTATGGTGAACGGGTGGTTAGTAATGGTCCCATGACGATGCGAGTGAGACCGCGCAGCGCATCACAATATCGCTGTCGTCCCTGCGAACGCAGGGACCCATAACCCCAAGGAGAAGTTTGGCGAAGACTGGTCGTTCGGGACTTCGACCAGCCGCAATCGATGGATTCCGCGGTATGGGTCCCCGCGTTCGCGGGGACGACGTGGGAGAGATTGCGGGACTCCAGTACAATTGTTGCGGTGAGCTACTTCTTCCGCTTCTGCTCGATCACGTCCCAGATCCTGGCCGCGACGTCAGGGCCGCCGAGCCGCGAGATGGCGCGGATGCCGGTCGGCGAGGTCACGTTGATCTCGGTGAGGTTGCCGTTGATGACGTCGATGCCGACGAAGAGGAGGCCGCGCTCGCGCAGCGCCGGGCCGACCGTGGCGCAGATCTCGCGTTCGCGCGGGGTGAGCTCGGTCTCCTGCGCCGCGCCGCCGCGGACCATGTTGGAGCGGAGGTCGTCCGTGGCCGGCACGCGGTTCACCGCGCCGGCGAACTCGCCATTCACCAGGATGATGCGCTTGTCGCCGTGCTTCACCTCGGGGATGAACTGCTGGATTACCCAGGGCTCCCTGAACGTCACCGAGAACATGTCGAAGAGCGAGCCGAAATTCATGTCCTGCGGCATCACGCGGAACACGGCCGCGCCGCCATGGCCGTGCAGCGGCTTCATGACGACGGCGCCGTGCTTGTCGCGAAACGCGTTGATCTCATCCAGGTCGCGCGAGATCAGCGTCGGCGGCATCAGCTGCGGAAAATTCATCACGAACAGCTTTTCCGGCGCGTTGCGCACCGAGGCGGGATCGTTGACCACAAGCGTCTTGGGATGGATGCGCTCCAGCAAATGCGTCGAGGTGATGTAGGCGAGGTCGAACGGCGGGTCCTGGCGGAGAAGCACCACGTCGAAACCATTCAGCGCCTCGCGCCTGGGCTCGCCCAGAGTGAAGTGGTCGCCGGGCTCGTCGCGCACGGTCAGGAGCTGAACCGGCGCGACCAGCGCGTCGCCGACCATCGAGAGCTTGTCGGGCGTGTAGTAGGACAGGCCATGGCCGCGCTTCTGCGCTTCCAGCAGCAGCGCAAAGGTGGAATCGCCCTTGATGTTGATGCGGGCGATGGGGTCCATCTGGACGGCGACGTTGAGTTTCATGATCTGCCTTTCAGGTCGAGGCGTCGAATGCCGCCAACACATGGCGCGGAAGTCGCTTCGGCGCAATCAGCATGGCGTCGAATCGCAATTCGAATTCGGCATGCTCGGGATGCGCTGCGAGCCAGCCCTGCGCCGCGTCGATGATGCGCCGTTGCTGGCGCGGCGTCACGGCGAAAGCGGCCTCATCCAGCGTCGCCCGCGCCTTGACCTCGACGAAGGCGATCAAATTGCGGCGGCGCGCCACGATATCGATCTCGCCATGCGCCGTGCGGTAGCGCTTGGCGAGAATGCGGTAGCCCTTGGCCATCAGATAGGCAGCGGCGCGGCTCTCCGCGGAAATGCCGGTGCGGAACGCGGCGACACGCTCGGGCGAGGCGACCTTCGGTTCCGCCGGGATATCAGTCTTCGCCATCGCCGCCTCGCAGATCCCTTGCGAGCTCGAGTGCGCGGGCATAGACCTCGCGGCGCGGTCGGCCCGAGAGTGCGACCGCATGCGCCACGGCATCCTTGACGCTGTTGGCGGCAAGCTGCTCGCGCAGGAGACCGTCGAGCGCATCCGATGCCAGCATATCGGCGTCGGCTGCAGGCGGGCCGATCACCAGAACGAACTCGCCGCGCGTCTCCGGCGCGTCGGCTTGCCGCGCGAGTTCGGCGAGGGGCGCACGCCTGATCTCCTCGTGCAACTTCGTCAGCTCGCGGCAGACCGCGGCCTCGCGTTCACCCATGATTTCGCCGAGATCGGTCAAGGTAGCCTGCATCCGATTGCCCGATTCGAACATCACCAGCGTCGCGTCGATGCGCGCAAGCTCGGCCAGGCGTGCGCGGCGCGCCGCGGATTTTGCCGGCAAGAAACCCTCGAAGAAGAAGCGGTCGGTCGGCAGCGCGGCGACCGACAGAGCTGCCAGCACCGAGGAGGGGCCGGGCAGCGCGTGCACCGGATGGCCGGCGGCGCAGACCTCGCGCACCAGCTTGAAGCCGGGATCGGAGATCAGTGGCGTACCGGCATCCGACACCAGCGCGACCGAGCCGCCTTGCGCCAGCGCCTCCAGGATCTTCGGGCGCGCCGCTTCCGCGTTGTGCTCGTGATAGGGCCTGAGCTGCGCCGCAATCGCATAGCGCTCGGTCAGGCGGCGCGTGATGCGGGTGTCCTCGCAGGCGATGACATCGACGCCGGCGAGGGTCTGAAGCGCCCGCAGGGTGATGTCGCCGAGATTGCCGATGGGTGTGGCGACCAGATAGAGACCCGGCGCGGCCTTCGGCACCGCGAGCCGATGGGCATCGATGGAGAAACCGCGCGAGGCGGCGTCTTGAGCTTCAGACGTATTTATCGGGACCGGCTTTGCGCGCATAATGAAGCCAACTTAGGCACGATCCGGAGGGCTGGGAACCGGCTGGTCGAAAAAGATCGCGCCAAGGTGAGGGGTGGCGAACGGACGGGAATGTGATCAATCCAGCATCACGGCGAGAGGGAATGAAGGCCCTCGCGCCATATTCACGACGGAAACGCCGCCTTGATGCTCGATGAGCGACGGCGAACGGCTGCTGGGACGGGGAAGGCGGCTGCGTTAAGCGGCTGTTATCCTTTTGTTTTGGTTAACTGTTTGCCGACAATATGCCCGAATCCGCGGCCCATGTCGTGGAAGGAATGTCGTGATCGGCCGGCAGCGGCCGGTCAGAAGAGAATTTGCCCATGGTACGCGCGCGTTATCCAAAGTCTCCCGTTCCGGGGTCCCGATCGTCGGCGACCCGTCGGAGTGCGCTCGGCCTGTTGCTCAGTGCGCCCCTGCTGTCGGCCTGCGCCGGCGTGCAGCAAAGTCTCAGCCAGTTCTCCGCACCGCCGGCTCAGCCGGCAGGTCCGCAGCAACAGGCCACGACCGCCGGCACCGGCGGCGTGAAGGTCGGCCTGATCCTGCCGCTTTCGGCCGCCGGCAATGCCGGTCTCGCCGCGCAATCCATGCGCAACGGCGCCGAGATGGCGCTGGCCGAGTTCCAGAACCCGAACATCCAGCTCCTGATCAAGGACGACAATGGTAGCCCGCAAGGCGCGCAAGCCGGCGCGCAGCAGGCGGTCGACGAGGGCGCCGAGATCATCCTCGGACCGCTGTTCGCACAGTCGGTCCCGGCAGTGGCGCAGGTCGCGCGCACGCGCGGCATTTCCGTGATCGCGTTCTCGACCGATTCCAGCATCGCCGGCCGCGGCGTCTATCTGCTCTCGTTCCTGCCGGAGTCCGACGTCAACCGCATCGTTGAATATTCCGCCAGCATCGGAAAGCGCTCGCTCGCCGTGCTGGTGCCCGACAATGCCTATGGCAATGTCGT
Organism: Bradyrhizobium sp. CCBAU 53415; assembly: GCF_028128735.1. Lineage (NCBI taxonomy): Bacteria > Pseudomonadati > Pseudomonadota > Alphaproteobacteria > Hyphomicrobiales > Nitrobacteraceae > Bradyrhizobium > Bradyrhizobium sp. CCBAU 53415. Next base: position 150,533 of record NZ_LBJF01000022.1, read on the forward strand.
CGAGGCGGCGGTGAAGGCAGCGGCGCCGCGGCGCGGCGGGCGGATCGTCGCCTTCGAGAAATATGGCGCCGATCGCGCCACGCCGGCGCGCACCGTGGCGCAACAGCTCGGCAGCGCGGACGCGCTGTTCATCGCCGATGACGGCGATGCCGTCGTGTCGGTGGCGGACGCGATGACAGCCGCAGGCGCGAATCTGCGCAACATCCAGCTGCTCGGCACCGGCCTGTGGGACAATCCGCGCGTCTATGCCAGCGCCGCGCTGCAGGGCGGCCTTTATGCCGCGCCCGACCCGGCCGGCTTCCGCGCCTTCTCCGGCCGCTATCGCACCAAATATGGCGGCGAGCCGGTGCGCACGGCGACATTGGCCTATGATGCGGTCGCCCTCGTCGCCGCGCTGGCGCGCACGCAAGGCACCACGCGCTTCTCGCCCGATGTGCTCACCAACCCCTCGGGCTTTGCCGGCATCGACGGCCTGTTCCGCTTCCGCGCCGATGGCACGAATGAACGTGGTCTCGCCGTGATGAAGGTGACGCAGGGTGGCGGCGTTGCGGTCGCGGGCTCGCCGAAGAGCTTTGGAGCGTAGCGCGCTGCCCTAAAGCATGATCCGGAAAAGTGCGCAGCGGTTTTCCGAAAAGATCATGCTTAAACAACAACCTACAGCGCGGTGACGATTCATCCTGATTGCATCGCGCTTTAGGGTGGGCAAAGTCCTGTCGGGTGGGTTAGCCGAAGGCGTAACCCACCTCTTGTCTCTTTGCGGAAACGGACAGTGGTGGGTTACGCGTCGCTAACCCACTCTACGAGAGCTCGCTACGCCGCCAGATCTGCGACCACTGCATCCAGCACCGGGAATCCGCTGCTGGTCACGCGCAGCCGTCCCGTCGCATCCACGGTGATCGCGCCTTCCTCGCGCAGCAACGCGATGCGGCGGGGGTCGAGCGGGCGACCCGAGAGCGCCTTGTAACGCTCGGGGTCGATGCCCTCGGCAAGGCGCAAACCCATCAGCAGGAATTCGTCGGCGCGCTCCTCGCTGTTGAGGATCTCGTCGGTGACGATGCCGTCGCCATTGGTCTCGACCCGCATCAGCCAGGCCTCGGGACGCTTCTCGGTGGCGGTGGCGTGGCGCACGCCGTCGATGTCGAGGCGGCCATGCGCGCCGGGCCCGATGCCGGCATATTCCTCGCCGCGCCAGTACACCAGATTGTGCCGGCACTCGGCGCCGCGCCGCGCGTGATTGGAGATCTCGTAGGCGGGCAGCCCCAGCTTGTCGCAGGTCTCCTGCGTGACGTCGTAGAGCGCGCGTGCGACCGCTTCGTCCGGCGTCTTCAATTTGCCGGCCTGGTGCAGGCCGAAGAACGGCGTGCCTTCCTCGATCGTCAGTTGATAGAGCGACAGATGCTCGGCCGCTTCATCGATGGCGAGACGCAACTCGTCGGCCCACATCGCCGGCGTCTGGTCCGGGCGGGCGTAGATCAGGTCGAACGAATAGCGGTCGAACGAGCGGCGCGCGATGGCGACGGCATCGAGCGCCTCGCGCGCGCTGTGCATGCGGCCGAGCGCCTTCAGCGAGGCGTCGTCGAGCGCCTGCACGCCGAGCGAGACGCGGTTGACGCCGGCGGCGCGATAGCCGGCGAAGCGCGTGGCTTCGACGCTGGTCGGGTTCGCCTCCAGCGTGACTTCGACGTCGCCTGCAACGGTCCAGTGCTTGCCGATCGCATCGAGCACCGCGCCGACGGTTGCGGGCTGCATCAGGGACGGGGTGCCGCCGCCGAGGAAGATCGAGGTGACCTCACGCCCGGGGGCGCGCGCGGCGGTCGTTGCGATCTCACGCGCGAAGGCCGAGGCGAAGCGCGCCTCGTCGGTCGCGGCGTGGCGGACATGGCTGTTGAAGTCGCAATAGGGACATTTCGACAGGCAGAACGGCCAGTGCACGTAGACGCCAAAGGCTTTAGATTCGTGTTTTGACGCGTTTTCCTGGCGCGAACCGGTATCCACTTCGCTCGAAAACGCTCTAGCGCGGCTCAAGGCAGATCTCCGCCAGTTTCACGAAGGCGCGGGCGCGGTGCGACAGGCCGAGGCCGAGCGGCGGCAGGCCGTGCTTCTCGATGCTCTCCATCTCGCCGAAGGTGCGGCCGTGGCCGTCGGGCAGGAACATCGGGTCGTAGCCGAAGCCGGCATTCCCGCGCGGAGGCCAGACCAGCGTGCCATGAACGTGCGCCTCGACCTCTTCGAGATGATCGTCGGGCCAGGCGACGCAGAGCGCGGAGACGAAGTGCGCCTTGCGCTGGTTCGGCGTGGTGGCGCCGCGCTCCTGCAGCAGGCGCTCGATCTGCGCCATCGCCGCGTTGAAATCCTTGGACGGGCCGGCCCAGCGCGCGCTGTAGATCCCGGGCGCGCCGTCGAGCGCGTCGACCACGATGCCGGAATCATCGGCGAAGGCGGGAAGTCTCGTCGCCCGCGCTGCCGCGATCGCCTTGATCGCGGCATTGCTGCGGAAATCGCTGCCCGTCTCGTCCGGCTCGGACAGGCCGAGGTCGCCGGCCGACACCGCCTCGATGCCGTACGGCGCAAGCAGCTCCCGCATCTCGGCGAGCTTGCCGGGATTGTGGGTGGCGATGACCAGCTTGTCCGTGATTCGGCGGTGCATGGGCCTATTGACTACGCCACAGCCAGTTTCTGCAAGTCCACCAGACGCGCGACGCCCTTGCGGGCCAGCGCCATCAGCGCCAGGAACTCGGCTTCCGTGAACGGCTCGCGTTCCGCGGTGCCCTGCACCTCGATGATACGGCCATCGCCCGTCATGACGAAATTGGCGTCGGTCTCGGCCTCGGAATCCTCAGCGTAGTCGAGATCGAGCACCGGCGTGCCGTTGTAGATGCCGCAGGAGATCGCGGCGACGTTGTCGCGCAGCACGTTGGCCTTGACCATGTTGCGCGCCTTCATCCAGTTGACGCAATCGGCGAGCGCGACCCAGGCGCCGGTGATCGAGGCCGTGCGCGTGCCGCCGTCGGCCTGAAGCACGTCGCAATCGACCGTGATCTGGCGCTCGCCGAGCGCTTCGAGATTGATGATGGTGCGAAGCGAGCGGCCGATCAGGCGCTGGATCTCGACGGTGCGGCCGCTCTGCTTTCCGGCGGAGGCCTCGCGGCGGGTGCGCTCGGAGGTCGCGCGCGGCAGCATGCCGTATTCGGCGGTGACCCAGCCGCGGCCCTGGCCCTTTAGCCACGGCGGCAGGCGGTCCTCCAGCGTGGCGGTGACCAGCACGTGAGTGTCGCCGTATTTCACCAGGCATGAGCCTTCCGCATATTTGACCACGCCGCGCTCCAGTGTCACGGGGCGCAATTCGTCGGGCGCACGGCGGCTTGGCCGCATGGGAAATCCTCCAAAACTCACGGGAAAAGGCTGTTCGCGGTGCTTGTAGGTGGGGCGGGGGTGGGCGGCAAGGCCTTTTCACCCGCTGTTTTCGAGGCCGCGAACGCCGCGCTTGTCAGAAGCCCCAGGGATGGACAAATTATGAGCATCTGAGAGGAGTTACCGTCTGTGGCACATCACGATCCGATCCATCTGATCGCGCCGCGCGCAGGCCTCGCCCAGCTCAACGAGCGCTCCCGCGACATCTTTCGTCAAATTGTCGAAAGCTATCTCGCGACCGGTGAGCCCGTCGGCTCGCGCAACATTTCCCGCCTGATCGCCATGCCGCTGTCGCCGGCCTCGGTCCGCAACGTCATGGCCGATCTGGAACAGCTCGGCCTGATCTATGCCCCCCACACCTCGGCCGGCCGGCTGCCGACGGAACTCGGCCTGCGCTTCTTCGTCGATGCCCTGATGCAGGTCGGCGACCTCAACGAGGCGGAGCGGCAGGCGATCCAGAGCCAGCTCTCCTCCGTCGGTGAGGCGCAGTCGGTCGAGGCGGCGCTGGACCAGGCCTTGATGCGGCTCTCGGGCCTCACCCGGGCCGCCGCTGTCGTGTTGACGCCAAAATCCAATGCGCGGCTGAAGCACATCGAATTCGTCCGCCTGGAACCGGAGAAGGCGCTGGTGATCCTCGTCGGCGAGGACGGCCAGGTCGAAAACCGCGTGCTGGCGCTGCCGCCCGGGGTTCCCTCCTCGGCGATCGTCGAGGCCGGCAATTTCCTCAATGCCCGCATCCGCGGCCGCACGCTGGCCGAGGCGCGGCTCGAGCTGGAGACGGCACTTGGAGAGGCCCGTGCCGAGCTCGATCAGCTGACGCAGAAGGTGATCTCGGCCGGTATCGCCAGCTGGTCCGGCGGCGAGAACGAGGATCGCCAGCTCATCGTTCGCGGCCATGCCAATCTGCTCGAAGATCTGCATGCGCTGGAGGATCTGGAGCGGGTGCGCCTGTTGTTCGACGATCTCGAGACCAAGCGCGGCGTGATCGACCTGCTCGGACGCGCCGAGACCGCCGAGGGCGTCCGCATCTTCATCGGCAGTGAGAACAAGCTGTTCTCGCTCTCGGGGTCCTCCACCATCATCTCGCCCTATCGGGATGCCGCCGGCCACATCGTCGGCGTTTTGGGCGTGATCGGGCCCACGCGATTGAATTATGCCCGCGTGATCCCGACCGTGGATTACGCCGCCCGCATCGTCAGCCGCCTTCTGGGGGGCTGACCGGCGTTTCCTCCGATCACGGGCGCTTGATTTTCGGCGTCCGAAGCACGATATCCGGGCCAGAAAAATCCCTTGAAACGAGTTCGAGAACAGAGCCGATGACCGATCGCGACCGGCAACCCGAAGACACGACCCAGCCGAACGGCGAGCCCGTGGTGTCAAAACCCTACATCATGCCCGATGATCCCGAGCCCGGCTCGGTCGAAACCTTGCAGAAGGAAGCCGCCGAGGCGCGCGATCGCATGCTGCGGACGCTGGCCGAAATGGAGAATTTGCGCAAGCGCACCAGCAAGGAGGTCGCCGACGCTCGCCTCTACGGCATCACCGGCTTTGCCCGCGACGTGCTCGACATTGCCGACAATCTTCAGCGCGCGCTCGACGCCGTTCCGGCCGAGGCCCGTGCCGCAGCCGATCCCGGTCTGACCTCGCTGATCGAGGGTGTCGAGCTCACCGAACGCTCGCTGCTTAACGCGCTGGAAAAGCACGGTGTGAAGAAGTTCGACCCGCAGGGCCAGAAGTTCGACCCGAACTTCCAGCAGGCGATGTTCGAGGTGCCCGATGCGTCGGTGCCGTCGGGCACTGTGGTGCAGGTCGTGCAGGCCGGCTACACCATCGGCGAGCGCGTGCTGCGCCCGGCGCTGGTCGGTGTTGCGAAGGGCGGCGCCAAGGCCGCGCCCGCGGCGAACAACAACGAGTCGAGCGGCGCGGCGAACTGAGTGTCGGTGTCATTCCGGGGCGGCAGAGCCGAACCCGGAATCTCGAGGTTCTCAGGTGCGCAATTGCGCACCGTAGTTCGATGCTTTGCATCGCCCCGCAACGACTGATCGTAAATCTTACGCGCTCGTCGCGATATCCGCAGACTGAATCCGCTTCACGCCGGCCTCGGCCATGTCGACGCCATGTCGGCCCGGGCCTTTGCCAGTGAGCCTGCGTGTCGATGCCGCGGCAGGCATCCTCGGTTACATAGACCTCGAAACCCGTCTTGCGCGCGTCGAGCGCGGTTCAGGCGACGCAGAAATCTGTCGCCAGCCCTGCGACGATCTTGCGTCCCTTCAGATAACCCGCAAGCCACGATCGCCAGATCACGCGGTATGTGTCCCTTGCGTTCGCAAGGACGACACCAGGCGTGCAGCTACCCCTTCGGCTGAATCCCATCGCGCACCGCGCGGAAGCGGGCGAAGGCGGGCAGCCACTGGTCGCGCGGGGCGCTGGCGATGATGCGCAATGATGCGCCGCCGCTCGAGAAGCGGATCCACTGCACCACGGTCACCGGGACCTTGTCCTTGCCGCTGACGCCGTCGATCCGGGTCTCGAAACCCTGCTGGCCGTTGATGCGGATCGGCTCGGACATGGTGACGCGCGACTCGCGCACGCCGGGAATCTGGAGCGCCGCCTCCTGGGCGAAGCGGGCGCGGTCGTCGGCCTGCTGCGGGGTGGCGCCGATCAGACCGAGGATCATGAACGGCCTCGACTCGTAGCCCGTGCTCTCATCGCCGTCGGCCAGGATGATGCTCGAGCCCGGCGCCAGGGTCCGGATATCCTTGAAGTCGGCCAGATTCGTGATCTTGAACGGCATCAGCGCGATCTGCTCTTCGGCCGAGACCTGCTTGCGGGTCACGGTGCTCGCAAACATCTGCCGCACCGCTTCATCGCTGTAGATCCTGGTCGCATTCTCCGGGATCTGCACCGCGACATAGCCGGAGAAGCCGGCGCCGGGCACTATCATCGAATAGCGCTTCACCGGGGTATCGCCCGCCTTGCCGCTTTCGGTGGTGAAATAGGCAAGACCCGCGGGGGTTTCGATCTTGTCCTGCTTGACGCCGTTGGCCCCGGCGGGGTTCGAATTGAAGGCGCTCACGACCTCGCCATAGGCGGCCGGCGGCAGCTCGGTGATCAGCACCTTGACGCTGCCGTCCTCGCTCTCGAAGCCCGGAAAGGTCTTTGCCGTGCTGAGGCCTACCAGGGGCACCATGCCAAGGCGCAAGCCGGGCGGGTAGACGACATCGGCGGCAAGGGCCGGAAGCGCGGAGGCAATGAGGAGGGCGAGCGCGGCGAGGGGGCGGATCAGCTTCATGGGCACTCTGATTGGTTCACATTGAGGCCGTTCGATGGTCGGCCACCGGGCCGCTTTGTCGCGCGAAGCAGCTGTGCTGCGGTTGCCGGCCGGTCGCCTTTTAGCGGGTTTGGCCCTGCCGTAACAGGGTGGGGCAGATTGCCGTGGCGGGGCCTGCCGAGGCCCGAACCCGTTAATAACTCCTCACCCGCAAGGGCGGTCGAGCCCGGATATGATCCGCCAAAACCCAATGTTTTCACGGCCGAAACGTTGCTTCGGTCCTTGCGGGCCCCTCCCCCCCTCCTATATGAGCCTCAATCATCGCAATATCGCGGATGTTTGATCTTAGGGGGTTTCGGTTTGGGTGCCTTCTGGGCCCAGCCAACCTGCCGCAAAAAGAAGGATATCAGGACCATGGGAAAGGTCATTGGGATCGACCTCGGCACCACGAATTCGTGCGTCGCCGTAATGGATGGCAAGAACGCCAAAGTCATCGAGAATTCCGAAGGCATGCGCACGACGCCTTCGATCGTCGCCGTCACGGATGACGGTGAGCGCCTCGTCGGCCAGCCGGCCAAGCGCCAGGCCGTCACCAATCCCGAGCGCACCTTCTTCGCAGTGAAGCGCCTCATCGGCCGCCGCTACGACGACCCGATGGTCGAGAAGGACAAGAAGCTCGTCCCGTACAAGATCGTGAAGGCCTCCAACGGCGACGCCTGGGTCGAGGCCGACGGCCAGACCTACTCGCCCTCGCAGGTCTCGGCGTTCATCTTGCAGAAGATGAAGGAGACCGCGGAAGCCCATCTCGGCCAGAAGGTCGATCAGGCCGTCATCACCGTTCCCGCCTACTTCAACGACGCCCAGCGCCAGGCGACCAAGGACGCCGGCAAGATCGCGGGCCTCGAAGTGCTGCGCATCATCAACGAGCCGACTGCGGCCGCGCTCGCCTATGGCCTCGACAAGACCAAGGCCGGCACGATCGCCGTTTACGACCTCGGTGGCGGCACCTTCGATATCTCCATTCTCGAAATCGGCGACGGCGTGTTCGAGGTGAAGTCGACCAACGGCGACACCTTCCTCGGCGGCGAAGATTTCGACATGCGCCTCGTCGGCTATCTTGCCGACGAGTTCCAGAAGGAGCAGGGCATCAACCTGCGCAACGACAAGCTCGCTTTGCAGCGCCTGAAGGAAGCCGCTGAAAAGGCCAAGATCGAGTTGTCCTCGACGACGCAGACCGAGATCAACCTGCCCTTCATCACCGCGGACCAGACCGGCCCGAAGCATCTGACGATGAAGCTCACCCGCGCCAAGTTCGAGGCGCTGGTCGACGACCTCATCCAGAAGACCGTCGAGCCCTGCCGCAAGGCGCTGAAGGATGCCGGCGTCACCGCCGGCGAGATCGGCGAAGTCGTGCTGGTCGGCGGCATGTCGCGGATGCCGAAGGTGCAGGAAGTCGTGAAGCAGCTGTTCGGCAAGGAGCCGCACAAGGGCGTCAACCCGGACGAAGTCGTGGCGATCGGCGCCGCGATCCAGGCCGGCGTGCTTCAGGGCGACGTCAAGGACGTGCTGCTGCTCGACGTGACCCCCCTGTCGCTGGGCATCGAGACGCTGGGCGGCGTGTTCACCCGCATCATCGACCGCAACACCACGATCCCGACCAAGAAGAGCCAGGTGTTCTCGACGGCTGAAGACAATCAGAATGCCGTCACCATCCGCGTCTTCCAGGGCGAGCGTGAAATGGCGGCCGATAACAAGATGCTCGGCCAGTTCGACCTGATGGGCATTCCGCCGGCTCCGCGCGGCATGCCGCAGATCGAGGTGACCTTCGACATCGACGCCAACGGTATCGTCAACGTCTCGGCCAAGGACAAGGCCACGGGCAAGGAGCAGCAGATCCGCATCCAGGCCTCGGGCGGTTTGTCGGAAGCCGACATCGAGAAGATGGTCAAGGACGCCGAGGCCAATGCCGAGGCGGACAAGAAGCGCCGCGAGGCCGTGACCGCCAAGAACGAGGCCGATGGCCTGGTGCATTCGACCGAGAAGGCGCTGGCCGAGCACGGTTCGAAGGTCGCCGAGAGCGAGCGCCGCGCCATCGAGGATGCCGTCAGCGACCTCAAGGAAGCGCTGAAGGGCGACGATGCCGAGGCGATCAAGGCCAAGACCCAGACGCTGGCCCAGGCTTCGATGAAGCTCGGCGAGGCCATGTACAAGCAGCAGGCCGAGGCCGACGCCAAGAAGGACGCGGCCAAGGACGACGTCGTCGACGCGGAATTCACCGAAGTCGACGACGACAAGAACAACAAGAAGTCCGCTTAAGCCCCAAGAGGGTGATGATGCGGACGGCTTGGACCCCACACGCGCTAACGGCCTCCTCCCTAAAGGGGGAGGCCGTTATGTCGGGACGGACGGGCCAAGACTCTTCTAAAATCGGCCCCGTTACGATCGATCAATCCCCAGCCGTTATTCTCAGCGCTGCCATGCAGCCCTCTGCCGCGAGGTCGAAGGGCGCTTATATCGTTCCGTGTCAACGTTGTTTCGCCTCAACTTGAATCGCGATTGGATAGACCGAGCTCAGCATGTCCACGTCCACCAAGCGCTGCTACTACGAGACCCTGGAAGTCGAACGCGATGCCGATGAAGGCAAGCTGAAGTCGTCGTTCCGCAAGCTGGCAATGAAGTTCCACCCCGACCGCAATCCCGGGGATGAGACCAGCGAAGTCAAGTTCAAGGAAATCAACGAGGCCTACGAGGTCCTGAAGGACAAGGACAAGCGCGCCGCCTACGATCGGTACGGCCACGCCGCCTTCGAGCAAGGTGGCGGCTTTGGCGGCGGCGCCGGTTTCGGCGCGGGCTTCGCCTCCTCCTTCTCCGATATTTTCGAAGACCTGTTCGGCATGGCCGGACAGCGCGGCCGCGGCGGCCGCGAGCGCGGAGCCGACCTGCGCTACAACATGGAAATCACCCTCGAGGAAGCTTTCGGCGGCAAGACCGCGCAGATCGAGATTCCGGTCTCGGTCACCTGTGAGGCCTGTTCGGGCATTGGTGCCAAGGCCGGCACCAAGCCGAAGACCTGCTCGAGCTGCGGCGGCGCCGGCCGCGTGCGGCAGTCGCAGGGCTTCTTCACGCTGGAGCGGACCTGTCCGGGCTGCCAGGGGCGCGGTCAGATGATCGAGGACGCCTGCCCCTCCTGCGCGGGCCAGGGCCGCGTCGCCCGCGAGCGGACGCTGTCGGTCAACATTCCGCAAGGCGTCGAGGACGGCACACGGATCAGGCTCGCCGGCGAGGGCGAGGCCGGCGTCCGCGGCGGTCCACCCGGCGACCTCTACATCTTCCTGTCGCTGGCCCAGCATCAGTTCTTCCAGCGCGACGGCGCCGATCTGCACTGCCGCGTGCCGATCTCGATGGTGACCGCTGCGCTCGGCGGCGAATTCGAGGTGCCGACCATCGAGAAGGGCAAGAGCAAGGTGAAGGTACCGGCGGGAACCCAGTCGGGCCGTCGGTTTCGCATTGCGTCAAAAGGCATGCCGGTGCTGCGGTCGCGCCAGATGGGTGACATGTACGTTCAAGTCGTGGTCGAGACCCCGCAGAACCTCACCAAGAAGCAGCAGGAATTGCTGGCCGAGTTCGATAAGCTCTCCTCCGGCAACACTCAGCCGGAATCCGAGGGCTTCTTCGCCAAGGTCAAGGATTTCTTCGGTAATCGGACGAATTGACCCGTCTTGACCGTACCGCGTTCGGCCTATACGTCTTTGTGACCATTTTCTGACACGCCGCGGTCCCGCGGTCCCGTCCGGTCCCGACATGCCATTGCCATCGTCCGCGCGTGCGTTGAAGAAGCCTCGTCTCGATGACGAGGTGCGCTTTCTCAGGTCGTGGATCGAAAAGCCACTGCACATGGGCGCAGTAATGCCGTCGGGCAAGCTCCTGGCCCGGACCATGGCCCATTACGTCGATGTCGACTCGGACGCGCCAGTGGTGGAGCTCGGACCCGGCACCGGCGCCATCACCTCCGCGCTGATCGAGCGCGGTATCGACCAGAAGCGTCTCGTCCTCGTCGAATACAATCCCGGCTTCTGCGCGCTGCTGCGCGACCGCTACCCACAGGCCAAGGTGGTACAGGGCGATGCCTACCGCCTGCGCGACACGCTCTGGAACGTCTTGAGCGCGCCGGCCAGCGCAGTCGTTTCGGGCCTGCCGCTCGTCACGAAACCGATGCTGACGCGGCTGCGGCTCATCCGCGACGCCTTCACCGCGCTCGCGCCCGGTGCGCCGTTCATCCAGTTCACCTATGCGGTGGTGCCGCCGATCCCGAAATCGCTGCCCGGCGTGTCCACAGAGGCCTCGGAACGGATCTGGATGAATCTTCCGCCGGCCCGCGTCTGGGTGTATCGCAAGGACTAAGTCCGCCGGCTCCTCCTTTTGCGCGGCGGGCTGGTTTCGCCGAACGCATTGGATTGGATGTCAGCTCCCAAGATTCTGGTCATTCCGGGTTCGCTGCGCACCGGCTCGCACAACGCGAAGCTGGCGGCGGTCGCCGCGTATGAATTCGCAAGGGCAGGCGTGGACGTCACCCGCATCTCGCTCGCCGATTTTCCGCTGCCGATCTACGACGGCGATCTCCAGGCCAAATCCGGCGTGCCCAAGCACGCCATCAATCTCAAGCGCATGATCGGCGCCCATCACGGCGTTCTCATCGTATCGCCCGAATACAACGCCTCGGTGCCGCCGCTACTGAAGAACGCGATCGACTGGGTCAGCCGCGTGCACGAGCTGCACGAGGCGCGCGGCGAGGTGTTCCGCAACCGCGTCTTCGCGCTCGCCGGCGCATCGCAGAGCCGGCTCGGCGCGGCCCGCGCGCTCCAGGCCTTGCGGCTGATCCTGACCTCCTGCCACGCCAATGTGATTGCAAGCCAGCTCACGCTCGCCTTTGTCGACCAGGCCTATGACGATATGGATAGGCTGAAGAACGAGGGCGATATCGCCGCGCTGAAGGAGCTGGTAGCGCAGTTGATCGACGTTTCCCAACGTATGATGTGAGGTGACATGACGCCAGCCGAGATCGCCCCCAAGGACCGCCTGATCGTTCCGCTCGATGTGTCGAGCCCGGAGGCTGCCGAGGCGATGGTCGCAAGGCTCGGCGACAGCGTCACGTTCTACAAGATCGGCTATCAGATCGCCTATGCCGGCGGCCTGCCGCTGATCGGCAAGCTCGCCGGCAAGGGCAAGAAGGTGTTCGCCGATCTCAAGATGCACGACATCGGCAACACCGTGATGCGCGGTGTCGAGAGTGTCGCCAAGTTGGGGGCGACTTTCCTCACCGTTCACGCTTATCCGCAGACCATGAAGGCGGCGGTCGAAGGGCGCGGTAAGTCGAGCTTGAGGATTCTCGCGGTCACCGTGCTGACCTCCTACAATGACGACGATCTGCACGCGGCAGGATATCGGCTCGGTGTCTCCGAACTGGTCGAGGCGCGCGCGCAGCAGGCGCAGGTGCTTGGCATCGATGGACTCGTCTGCTCGCCGGAAGAGGTGGGTGCCCTGCGCAAGATCGTCGGCCATCAGATGAGCCTCGTCACACCCGGTATCCGTCCCGCGGGCACGCCGACCGGCGACCAGAAGCGCGTCATGACGCCGGGTCGTGCGATCGCTGCGGGCGCCGACTATCTCGTCGTCGGACGGCCGATCCTCGAGGCCGCTGACCCCAAGGCGGCGGCCGACGCAATCCAGGCCGAGATCGCTCAAGCACTCGGCTAATCACAAGGGAGAACGACAATGGCGAAAGGCTACTGGATCGGACGCGTCGACGTGAGCAATGACGAGGGCTACAAGCCCTATGCCGTCGCCAACGGTCCGATCTTCAAGAAATGGGGCGGCCGTTTCGTCGTACGTGCCGGTAAATTCACCATCGTCGAAGGCGCCAGCCGCAACCGCAACGTCGTGATCGAATTCCCCGACTACGAGACTGCGCTCGCCTGCTACAACTCGCCGGAATACCAGGCCAACATCAAGGTGCGCCAGCCGCACTCGGTGGCCGACCTCATCATCATCGAAGGCTATGAAGGTCCGCAGCCGTCGTAAAAAGGAACGCGCGGTCGTCAATTCATGAGTGTGGATTGCTGATCAGCGAGCGCCCCTTCGCCCGAGCGGCTGTCTCGCCAAATTGTGGCGAGATCGGCCGCGAGGTAAATCTCGCCTGATGCAGCCGAGCGGTTCCAGGACTTCCCTGAAGGGGGGGATTGGCCGCTCCACCTGCCTCCGTCGCGTTACTCACCCAGCTTCTTTGCAACAATTCTTTTGTCCCCAAATGGGGATTGCGACGCTGCCCAATTTTCATTCAAGGTTGCTTTGTTCGAACTGTACAACAGGGGCGATGGAAGGTCACCCAAGCAAAGCACTACGTCCCTCATCGGAGGCAAGCCTACCCGCATCACGAAAACCTTGAATCAAGGAGCGGAAATCATGGCACTCATCAATGGAACGGCAGGCGACGATATCCTTCCCGGAACGGCAGCTGACGACGAGATCAACGGGCTGGCAGGCAACGATACGATCACCGGGTTGGATGGCAACGACCTCGTGAACGGAGGCGCGGGTGACGACAACATCGATGGTGGTGCTGGTAACGACACTCTGAACGGCAATGCCGGTGTGGATACGATCGCCGGCGGCGACGGTGACGATGCCATCAGCGGTGGTGCCGGAGACGACAATCTTTCGGGCAATGACGGCCTCGACACGATCCACGGCAACGCCGGCGACGACACGATTGACGGCGGCCTGGGTGACGATCAGCTCTTTGGTGACGCGGGTGCCGACTCCATTCACGGCGGAGATGGCGATGATGCCATCCACGGTGGCGCCGGAGCCGATACCCTCTGGGGAGACGCAGGCAATGATACGCTGAGTGGTGATGCCGGCAATGACACCTTGAACGGCGGTCTTGGCGACGACACGTTGAGCGGAGGCGTCGGCGACGATGTCATCAACGGCGACGAGGGCAATGACACGCTGAACGGCGGCCTCGGAAACGACACGCTCAATGGCGGTGCGGACGACGACGTCTTGAATGGGGGTGCCGGCAATGACACGCTGAACGGGGATGCTGGCAACGACACCATGCATGGAAACGCCGGAGCCGACCTTATGGATGGCGGTGCCGGTAACGACACGATGTTCGGCGACGCCGGAGACGACACTATGTCGGGCGGAGCCGGGGATGACACCGTGAATGGCGGTGACGGCGCGGACGAACTCAGCGGCGGCACGGGCAACGATACGCTAAACGGCGACGCGGGCGACGATACGCTTGCCGGCGGCGACAATAACGATACGCTAAACGGCGGAGACGGAGCCGACACGCTCGCGGGCGGAAATGGCAACGATACGCTCGCCGGCGGCGCAGGCGATGACGAGCTGAATGGCGGTAACGGCAACGACGTCCTCGACGGGGGTACGGGAGACGACGTGCTGACGGGTGGTGCGGGCGCCGACACCTATAATTTCGGTGACGACACCGCCACCAACTTCGGTGATGACGAGATAACGGATTTCAGTCTCACCGATGGTGATCTGATACACGTCGATGCTGCGCCGGGATTCGATCCGAACTCGATCGTAGTCGACGACGATGGCACCAATACCGTGCTCGACTTCGGCTTCGGAACGATTCAACTCGACGGCGTCACGGGAGGCGCAACGCCATTCACGACGATCGACGACATCAACGTGGCTGCGGGGGCCACGGTCATCGAAGTCGTGTGAGGCCCGTTCGGCGGGGCGGCTACCGGTCCGCCCCGCCGTTGCATTTCTGCAATCCGTACTAGTCAGTCGGTAACATTGCCTGCCGGTCATGTATTTGCGTCCGCCTGAGAGCCCAGCGACAGGGAAGAGATCGCTGTTCGGATTGATTCCGGGACGGCATGCTTTCGCGTGGGTGGTGGCCTTCAGCATCTCGGTGAACCTGCTGCTTCTGGTCGTTCCCTTCTATTCGATCGAGGTGTTCGACCGGGTGATCAGCAGTGGTAGCGTTGAAACGCTTGTCGGTCTTACGGCCATCGCCGCAGCGGCTCTCGTCTTTAGCGCCGTTTTCGATATCTTGCGTAGCCGGCTCCTCAGTCGGTTCGCCGTTGGGTTCGAGAGGTGCGTCGCCCCAATCGTTCTCGAAGGCACCATCGTGGACGCGGCAAGTCGCGGCGATGGGAGGACGCACGATCTCGTCAAGGTTCGTGAGCTGAGGACCTTTCTGTCAAGCGGCACCGTTACAACGCTGATCGACGCTCCGTTCCTCCCTGCCTTCATCCTCATTCTCTTCTTCCTCCACGTTTGGTATGGCGCCATCGCTCTGGTCGGGACGGTGATTCTGCTGGTGATGGGCGTCATCAGCCGCCGGATCGCGCGCACCGAAACCGCCGACGCTTCGGGAGCCGCCCTGCGGACGCAGGCCGCCCTGGATGGGATCGTCCGGCATGCCAGCCTCGTGCGCGCGATGGGGTGGACTCTCGGCGCGGTCAGCGAATTCATGCGGCTCAACGACCAGGCAATGGCGCCCGTCGTCCGGGCCAGTGAACGTGTCTACGCGATTGGCGCTGCCGCGCGCATGGTCAGAACAATCCTGCAGATTGCCGCGATCGGAGCGGGTGCCTGGCTGGTGCTTCAAAATGAGGTGTTGTCGGGCAGCCTGATTGCGAGTTCGCTGCTGGTGGCGCGCACGCTCCAACCCATGGAAGGGCTGATCACGGCCTGGCGCGCGCTCGCATCCGCGCAGGAGGCTTGGACACAGGTCCAGGCCGCCGCCGCGCCGGTATTGGCGCGAAAGAGAAAGACCTTGCTTCCGATGCCGTCCGGCAGGGTGGTCATCGATCGCGTGGCTTATCGGCCACCTGGAGCCAAACGTGCCGTCCTCGCAGGTATAAGCTTTGAGTGCCGCCCCTCGCAAATCGTGGTTGTCATAGGTCCAACGGGGGCTGGGAAGTCGACCCTGCTGCGGCTGATGGCTGCCCTTGAGCCGCCGAGTAGCGGCACGATCCGACTGGATCACGCCGCTCTCCACAATTGGGATGCCGATCAACTCGGCAAGTTCGTCGGATATCTTCCCCAGGACGTGCAGCTCGTTGGCGGTACCGTCGCAGAAGCGATCGCCGGATTCGACGAAAACGCGCGCGACGAAGACATCACCGCGGCAGCGATGCTCGCGCAGGCGCATGATATGATCCTGTCCCTGCAATCCGGCTATCAGACCGAGATCGGGCGCGACGGCAGCAAGCTCTCAGGTGGCCAGCGCCAGCGGATCGGCCTTGCACGAGCGTTCTACGGCGACCGCAAGTTGATGCTGCTGGACGAACCAAATGCCAATCTCGACCCGGACGGCGAGGAAGCGCTCTGCTCTGCGGCTTTGCAGGTCAAGGCGCGCGGCGCAACGCTGGTCATCGTGACGCACAGGCCCCGCCTCCTGACGATCGCAGATGCCGTATTGCTGCTCAGAGATGGCATTCAGCTCGCGTTTGGTCCGCCCAGAAAAGTTCTGCCCCTCCGCATATCCGAGGTCACGCCGATGGCGAAGTCGACCGACATCGATCGCGAAGGAGAATCCCGGCTGCCTAGGACCCGAGGAGCAGGTCGATGACGTCGCAAGGTCATGGTCGCAACGTCGTCATCTCCCGCCATGCGGCGACTGGCGATCGGCGGGCAGCATTCAGCGAACCACGCTCCGACATGCGGCGCATCGTGGCGTGGGGGTGTGTGTTGCTCGTTCTGCAGTTCTGCTGCATCGGCGTCTGGGCGACCACCGTACCGCTCCGCAGCGCTGTCGTGGCGTCCGGCTTCATCAAGGTGCATTCGAAACGGAAGGCCGTGCAGCATCTCGAGGGAGGTATCATAAAGTCGATCCTGGTCAGAGAAAATGATCGTGTCCAGGCCGGTCAGGTCATTGCGCGGCTCGACACCACGCAGATCGAGGCGATGCTTGGCTCGCTTGAGACGAAATTGTTTGCGGATCTTGCGATGGAAGCACGATTGACCGCCGAACAGGCCGGCAAAAAAGCAATACGATTTCCGGATGAACTGCGAACGAGCTCCGCTGCGGCCGCGGGCATTGCCGTACAAACCCAGCAAGCCGAATTTGCGGCGCGCTTGACGGCGATCGAGGGTGAGCGACGGCAGATCGATCAGCAGATGCTGCAATCGAAGGACACCATTCGTGGCCTGGAGGGCGACACGAATGGGGCAGAGCAGCAACTTGCCCTTCTGAAAGAGGAAATCGCGGACACGAGCTCCTTGCTCGCGAAGGGCCTCGCGCGCAAGCCGCGTCTACTGGCTCTGCAACGTAGCCAGGCTGAAACGGAAGGGCAGATCGCCCGCAATGCAGCATCGATCTCGCAGGCACGAGCCAAGATCGCCGAATTGGACGATAGGCGTCGGCAGCTGGAGCTGGACCAGAAGCGGGATATCGCGAAGCAGCTGCACGCCACAAGCGAAGAGATTGGCGCTCTTCGACATCGAATTGCCGCGTTGCGTGATCAGATTGTACGGTCCGAATTGCGTGCACCTGAAGGTGGAAAAGTCGTCGGCCTCAACAGCAGGGACCTCAGTGCCGTGCTTGCACCTAGGGAAACTCTCCTGGAAATCGTGCCTCTCCAAGACCGGCTTGTCATCGAGGCAACGCTGAAGCCGACGGATCGACAAGAGGTTTATGTGGGACAGACGGCGCGCGTGCGCGTCCTCGCGTTGAACATCCGGCGAATACCCATGCTGGAAGCGAAGGTCGTTGCGGTTGCCGCAGATGCTCTGAATGACCCGAAGACGGGAGCGGCCTCCTACATGGCGGAACTGGAGTTAAGCACCGCTACGCCGACTGCATATTACCTTTCGTCGTTGTTGCCCGGAATGCCCGTCGAGGTGTTCGTTGAGACGGGAGAAAGAACCTTTGCGGAGTATTTGCTGCAGCCCATGGTGCTGCGGATCCACCGCGCTTTCAGGGAGAGTTAGGCCGCTGGCGCAAGGCTGGCTGCATCGATATTGCGGGAGGAGCACTTGCACCAGAATGGCAAGGTACTGCCCCACTGGCAGAACAGGGTTGGCTTTTGTCATACCGACAGCGCACGTTCGACGATTGATGCGGAAGGCCTGGTCGAACAGTCCGCGGAACCTGCTGATCAGAGCGTCGGCCGTACGACGATGGAGTATTTTGGTAGGGGGATTGCGAAGCTCCTCGAATGCCGCAGCTGCTACGTCGCGGCGGCAATACGTCGGCCTTCCTGCCAGGAACTGCTACAGGTGCGGATCGGGCAGGCGACCATCGATCCCTCGTGCACGGCCATGGTGGCGCGGATTGTCGGCAAGGGCGCTAGTACAGGTTGTACGCTGCTCGAACCCGTCCATACGCGCACTACCTTCGTGCGAAGGCTGATCGGACCCGAACCGGATCTGAAAGGTCATTCTGTGATAGGAAGGTTCGCCGCTTGCGACGGCATGACCGTCGTCTTTGTCGCGGGATGGCGTTCAGTGGGACTTACTCGGGCAGAGGTTCCGTGCCTGGTGCGTGCGGTGCGTGCGATCTGGGAGACTGCAAGCGATCTGGTACGGTTGCAGCAACGCCAGGAAGATGCCGCCGCCTGGCTTGGAGTTCTGGCATTTCCCGCCCTCATCGTTGACGAAGATCTTCACGTTCACGAAATCAACGGCAGCGCGCAATCGCTGATGGCCAAGGGCGAACTCCTCAAGGCGAATGGAGACCGGTTGGCGGGGCGTAGCAGTTCGGTAACGGCCGCCTTGAGGGAGGCGATTCGCGAATCATTGAGTTCGCGCGCCGATCGGGAGTGGTTGGATACAACCGTGCCTCTTTCAACCGAGCGCGAGCGGTTTGCCTTTGCCAGAATCGGAGCTGCGCCGCCGCCTTGCGATAGCGGAAAAGCGCTTGTCATCGTGCCGCAATTCGATGAGGTGTCGGGAGCGCACCGTATCGCCGCGGCTTTCGGCCTGAATTTCGCCGAAGAGCGGATCGTTACTCGGATCCTTCAAGGCAAGTGTCCGCGACAGATCGGTGCTGACCTCCGGCTGACCGAAGCAACAGTGAGAACCTACACCAAGCGCATTATGCTCAAACTGGGAATCAACCGGCAATCCGAGTTCTTTGTGCTTCATCATCTCACGCAATCGCCGTTCGGTTCGGGCCTGCGTTCGAAGCGTTCATGATGACACCAGTCCGTCCGCTCGCAGCGATCTCTTTCCGTCTTTCGCCTGTGATTGCGGTCCTTGTGTTCGCTGTCCCTGGAAATGCCCTTGCCGAACCCATCCAACTGGGGATGCCGATCGCCTGCGAGCCCGGCAGGACGTGCTACATTCAGAATTATACGGATCGCGATCCTTCGCCGGCAGCAAGGGACTACAAGTGTGGCACGCTGACATACGATGGGCACAACGGAACTGATTTTCGGCTCCCCTCGCTGCAGGCGCAACGGGTTGGCGTTGACGTTCTCGCGTCCGCAAGCGGGCGCGTCGTTCGAACTCGGGAAAATCTGCCGGACGGCGCGTTTCGCAAATCCGCCCGCGAGGCTGTGCGTGATGTCGAATGTGGCAATGGCGTTTTGATCGAACACGACGGCCACTGGGAAACGCAATATTGTCATTTGGCAACGGGTAGTCTTCAGGTGAAGCCCGGCGACTCCGTAACACGAGGGCAGCCGCTCGGCCGAGTAGGTCTATCGGGTTTGACCGAGTATCCTCACCTCCACTTCACGGTCCGGCACAACGGTTCGATCATAGATCCTTTTGCCTACGGCTCGAGCCCGGAATCCTGCGGCGGAGGAGAGATGCTCTGGGATCCCGCACTCCAGGCGCGGCTCCGCTATCAGGATCGGGCGGTCCTGAACACGGGTTTTGCGAGTGCCCCGGTGACGATGGAATTCATCGAGGATGGAAGAACGGACGTGGAATTGCCTTCCGCGACCTCGGCGGCCATTGTCGCTTTTGTCCGCATCATCGGTTTGAAATCGGGCGACCTGCAGCGACTTGTCGTCAGCAGTCCCTCCGGCAACGTGATCGCCCAAAACAATGCTGCGCCCGTCGAGCACAATAAGGCTCAAGCTTTTCTGTTCACGGGTCGAAAGCGCCCCGCCAACGGCTGGGACCCGGGCACCTACAAGGCGGAATACACCGTTGAGCACGCCGGCCAGGTCGTGCTGAGAGAGCTCTGGGAACTCCCGGTTCGATCGCGTTGATCCAGGATATTTTCCGTTGATCCGCGGAGCCCGCATCCGCCCGCCCGCCGTCAAATCCCCTCGTCCGCGCAATCCCGACAGTTCCATCGGTTGCTCAAACCGCCCGCGACCGGTATAGGGCCATGGAAAGGATCACACCATGTCCGACATGCGCTTGATTGTTGCAGGAGCCGGCGGCCGGATGGGACGGGCGCTGACGCGGGCGATCGCCGAGAGCAAGGGCGCGGTGCTGGCCGGCGCGCTGGAGGCGCCGGGCTCGGAACTGCTCGGCAAGGATGCCGGCGTGCTCGCAGGCCTGCCGGCGAACGGAATCAAGCTCTCCGCGGATCTCTGGGCAATGTCGAAGGATGCCGACGGCATCCTCGACTTCACCGTCCCGGCGGCGACCATCGCCAATGTCGCGATCGCTGCCGAGCGCGGCATCGTCCACGTCATCGGCACGACCGGATTGTCCGGTTCCGACAACGCCGTGATCAGGAGCGTCACCAATCGCGCCGTCGTGGTGCAGTCGGGCAATATGAGCCTGGGCGTCAACCTGCTCGCCGCGGTGGTCAAGCGCGTTGCCAAGGCGCTCGACCAGAGCTTCGATATCGAGATCGTCGAAACCCATCATCGCATGAAGGTCGACGCGCCCTCGGGCACGGCGCTGATGCTGGGCCAGGCTGCAGCCAGCGGCCGCGGCGTCACCCTCGATGAACATTCCGAGCGTGGGCGCGACGGCATCACCGGCGCGCGCCGGCCGGGCAATATCGGCTTCGCGTCCTTGCGCGGCGGCACCGTGGCCGGCGATCACAGCGTCAGTTTCCTCGGCCCGTTCGAGCGCCTGACGCTGTCGCATCAGGCCGAGGACCGCATGCTGTTCGCCCATGGCGCGCTGAAGGCGGCACTGTGGGCGCACGGCAAGCAGCCGGGGCACTACTCCATGGCCGACGTGCTCGGCCTCGCCGACATCTGAACGAACCCAACGGAAAGCAGTCAATGAGCGAACGTCTTCTCGTGCTCGTGCGCCACGGCCAGAGCGAATGGAATCTGAAGAACCTGTTCACGGGGTGGAAGGATCCTGACCTCACCGAGCTCGGTGTGAACGAAGCCAGGGAAGCCGGCCGCAAGCTGAAGGCGCAGGGTCTCGTGTTCGACGTCGCCTTCACCTCGGTCTTGACGCGCGCGCAGCACACGCTGGATCTCATCCTCGCCGAGCTCGGCCAGACCGGTCTGCCGACTTCGAAGGACCTCGCGTTGAACGAGCGCGACTACGGCGATCTCTCCGGTCTCAACAAGGACGATGCCCGCAAGAAATGGGGCGAGGACCAGGTGCTGATCTGGCGCCGCTCCTACGACGTGCCGCCGCCCGGCGGCGAAAGCCTGAAGGACACCCTCGCGCGGGCGCTGCCCTATTACGTGCGGGAGATCCTGCCCGGCGTGCTCAACGGCAAGCGCACCCTGGTTGCCGCCCACGGCAACTCGCTGCGCGCGCTGATCATGGTGCTGGAGAAGCTCTCGCCGGAGGGCATCCTGAAGCGCGAGCTCGCCACTGGCGTGCCGATCATCTATCGGCTCAATGCGGATTCGACGGTGGCCTCGAAGCTGGATCTGGCGGGCTAATCGACGCTGTCATTCCGGGGCGCCCGAAGGGCGAACCCGGAATCTCGAGCTTCTCAGGCGCGCAATTGCGCACCATGGTTCGATACTTCGCATCGCCCCGGAACGACATCGGAAAGTCACTCCATCCCCAGCTGCCCCGCTTCCCAGCCCAGCATCGCCTGTTTGCGGGTGATGCCCCAGTGGTAGCCGGTGAGCGTGCCGCTCTTGCCGAGCGCGCGATGACAGGGCACGACGAAGGAGACCGGATTCTTGCCGACGGCAGCGCCGACGGCGCGCGAGGCCTTCGGGCTGTTGATGTTGCAGGCGATGTCGGAATAGGACACCGCGCGTCCCATCGGAATCTTCAGCAGCGTCTCCCACACCCGCACCTCGAAATCGGTGCCGATCAGGACCACGCGCAGCGGCTGATCCGGCCGCCACAGCCTTGGGTCGAAGATGCGCGCTGCGAGCGGTGCGGTGCCTTCGTGATCTTCCACATAAGTGGCATTCGGCCAGCGCCGCGTCATATCGGCGAGCGCGATCCCCTCTTCGCCGGGATCGGCGAAGGCAAGTCCAGACAGCCCACGGTCAGTGGCGATCACGATCGCGGTGCCGAACGGCGAGGGATGGAAGCCGTAGCGCAGGGTGAGGCCGGCACCGCCGTTCTTCCACTCGCCTGGCGACATCGCTTCGTGGGTGACGAAGAGATCGTGCAGCCGGCCCGGCCCCGACAGGCCGGAGTCGAGCGCCGCGTCGAGGATGCTGGCGGACTCCCTGAGCAGGTTCTTGGCGTGGTCGAGGGTGAGCGCCTGCATGAAAGCCTTCGGCGTGATCGAAGCCCAGCGGCGGAACAGATGGTGCAGTTCATCCGGCGTGACGCCGGCGGCATCCGCCATCGCCTCGATGGTCGGCTGCGCGCGCCAGTTCGCCGAAATGAAGGCGATCGCCCGGCGCACCGAATCATAGTCGCGCAAGGCGGCGTTCTGGGTGCCCGGCTTGGCCAGGCGCTGGTCATGTATCGCGAGGGTCATCATGACCGGAAATGTAGGAGAGGGGGTGGCTCGAAACCACCCGATTTCTGACCGTGCTCAGGTCACCGGATTATAGGTCGGTCCACGCCGCGCAGCATTCAGGGCTCCGACCAAGGCATTGTAAAAACTGGCTTTTTCATCAGGTCCGAGAAAGCCGGCGATGAGCAGCCGGCGGCCGCGCGAGATCAGATAGAGGTGCTCGATGCCGTATTCCTCGTCGACCTCCTGGTCGAGCCGGACCCAGAGCGGATTGAAGGTCCATTCGGCAACCTGGCCACGATGGCTGACACGACGCACGCGCAGTTCCGACGGTGTAACCACGATCTCCTCGCTGGCCCGCGCCGCGCGGAAATTAACCTTGAAGGCCCACCAGATCACCAGCACGTCGAGACCGAAAAAGCCGAACACGGGCCAGGCGCCCATCATCAGGAAGGAGAGGCCGGTGATGAAGCTGACGACGCTCAGGAACAGCATCACGGCGAGGAAGCCGGCGCGGTTCAGCGAGCGGTGCGGCGTCAGGCGCGCGGAGAAGATCTGAGGCTCATCCTCCATTTCGGATCGCGCGCTCTCAATTTCGTTGCCTGTGCTCATCGCCCATCAGTATATCCCGATCATGGCGAAAATCACCCGCAAGCCGGCCCCGCGCAAAGCGGCGGTGTCGAAGAAAAAGGCAAAGCCGGTCGCGACCAAACCGAAGGCGCCCGCGAAGAAATCGCTCAAAGCCATGAAGCCGTGGACGCCGGCTGAGGTCCACGAGGTCTTCAGCCGTTTCCGCAAGGCCAATCCGGAGCCGAAGGGCGAGCTCGAGCACGTCAATCCGTTCACGCTGCTGGTCGCCGTGGTGCTGTCGGCGCAGGCGACCGACGCCGGCGTCAACAAGGCGACGCGCGCCTTGTTCGAGGTCGCCGACACCCCGCAGAAGATGCTCGATCTCGGCGAGGAGCGGCTGCGCGATTACATCAGGACCATCGGCCTCTACCGCACCAAGGCGAAGAACGTGATCGCGCTGTCGGCGAAGCTGCTCAGCGAATTCGGCGGCCAGGTGCCGCGCACGCGCGCCGAGATCGAGTCGCTGCCCGGCGCCGGACGCAAGACAGCGAACGTCGTGCTCAACATGGCCTTCGGCGAGCACACCATGGCGGTCGATACGCATGTCTTCCGCGTCGGCAACCGAACCGGACTTGCGCCCGGCAAGACACCCCTGGAGGTCGAGCTCGGTCTCGAAAAGGTCATCCCGGCCGAGTTCATGCTGCATGCCCATCATTGGCTGATCCTGCACGGCCGCTATACTTGCCTCGCGCGCAAGCCGCGCTGCGAGGTGTGCCTGATCAACGATCTTTGCCGGTGGCCGGAGAAGACGGTGTGAGATCGCGGTGAGTTCGTTTGAGGTTAAGTCGTGAGTCAACAAGAGCAAAGTCCATCATCGGCTCCGGCCGCACCGCCGGCCTCATCGCCCAAGCCAACACAGCGGCCGGCCACGCCGCTCTGGAGCCGGCTCGCGATTCCGCTGTTTGCGGTCATCGTCGCGCTCGCCTTCGTCGGGCTGGCGACGCTGCGCTTCGACGAATGGGTCGGCAGTGCGGTGATCCAGACCACCAATGACGCCTATGTGCGCGCCGAGCTGACGCGGCTTTCGAGCCGCGTCTCGGGCGAAGTGCTCAGCGTGGGGGTCACCGATTTCCAGCGCGTCAAGGCCGGCGACCTCCTGATCCAGATCGATCCCGCCGATTACGAGGCGCAAGTCGCGCAGGCCGAAGCTGCGGTCGCCGCGGCGCAAGCCGCGCTCGACAATCTCGCCAACCAGATCGAGCTGCAATATGCGACGATCGCGCAGGCGCAGGCCGCACGGCTGTCTGCGGAGGCCATGGAGGTCGAGGCACGGCAGGAGCAGGAGCGTCAGCAATCGCTGTCGCAGACCGAATCCGGCACGCGCCAGCGCCTCGAGCAGGCGGTGGCCGCTTACGCCAAGGCACAGGCCGACGTTCGCGCGAGCCGCGCAGTGATCGCGGCCCAGCAGCATCAGCTCGAAGTCCTGCAAGGTACCAGGAAGCAGCGCGCCGCCGATGTCGAGGCGGCCAAGGCGACGCTGGCGGGTACGAAGCTCAAGCTTGGTTACACGAAGATCACCGCCCCGTTCGACGGCGTTGTCGGCGAGCGCCAGGTGCAGCCCGGCGACTACGTCAATATCGGCACCAACCTCATCAACGTGGTGCCGCTGCCCAAGGTCTATGTGATCGCGAACTACAAGGAGACCCAGCTTACGCATGTGGCACCGGGCCAGCCGGTCGAGATCACCGTCGACAGTTTCCCGCGCGAGAAGCTGCGCGGCCGGGTCGAGCGCATTGCGCCGGCGACGGGTGCACAGGTGGCACTGCTGCCGCCCGACAATGCAACAGGCAATTTCACAAAGGTCGTGCAGCGCATTCCCGTGCGCATTCAGTTCGATGACGACCAGCCGCTGGTGGCGCGGCTGGTGCCGGGCATGTCGGTGGTCACCAGCATCGATACGAAGGCCGCGAATGGCCGAAAATGACGGTGCCAGCCGCGAACCGCTCTCGCGCGGCGGCGTCGCGCCGCAGCCCCTGTTCGCCGTCGTGGCGGTGCTGCTCGGCTCGTTTCTCGCCAATTTCGACAGCCGGCTGACCACGGTCGGCCTGCCGGATCTCCGCGGCGCGTTCTCGCTCGGTTTCGACGAGGGCGCCTGGCTCTCCACCGCCGGCATCGGCTCGCAGATATTCATCGCGCCTGCGGTGGCCTGGCTTGCCACGGTGTTTGGCCTGCGCCGCGTCCTTGGCATCCCCAGTCTCGTCTATGCCGCCGTCGCGTTCATCATTCCCTTCGTGCACGACTATCCGACATTGCTCGCGCTGAGCGTGGTGCATGGTCTCCTGCTCGGCACCTTCGTGCCGGCGACGCTGATGATCGTGCTCCGCAATCTGCCGATCCGCTGGTGGCTGCCGGCGATCTCGATCTATGCGATCCGCGTCGGCTTCGCGTTGGACACCTCGACCTCGCTGGTCGGCTTCTATGTCGACCATCTCGGCTGGCAATGGCTGTACTGGCAGGGCGTCGTGATCGCGCCCTTGATGGGCCTGATGGTCTATCTGGGCACGCCGCACGAGCCGGTGAACCGCGCGCTGCTGCGCGAGGCCGATTGGGGCGGCATGCTGCTGCTCGGCGCCTCGGTGTCGATGATCTATGCGGGGCTTGACCAGGGCAACCGGCTGGACTGGCTCGGTTCGGGCACGGTGATGGCACTGCTCGCAGCGGGCGCGGTGCTGTTTCTGGCCTTCTTCCTCAACGAATCGCTGGTGCGGCAGCCCTGGGCGCATGTGAACGTGCTGTTCTCGCGCAATATCGGCCTGGGACTGGTGCTGATCCTGCTCTACACGCTGACCAGCCTGTCCAATGCGTCGCTGGTGCCGAACTTCCTCGCCACCATCGCGCTGCTCAGACCGGAGCAGAGCGGCATGCTGCTGCTCACCTATGGCGCCTTGCCGATGTTCGTGCTGGTGCCGGTCTCGATCTGGCTGCTGAGGCATTTCGATACGCGGACCGTGATCGTCGTGGGCTTTGCCTGCTTCGCCGCGGCCAATCTTTGGGGCACGCGACTCACTCACGACTGGGCACGCGAGGACTTCGCCGGCATCGTGCTGCTCCAAGCGCTCGGGCAGTCGCTGACCCTGCTGCCGTTGATCATCACGCTGCTCTCCAACTCCGATCCGAGCCGCGCCACCTCCTTTGCCGCCTATATCCAGATCATGCGTCTCGGCGGCGCCGAGATCGGCGTGGCGCTGATGGGCACCTGGCTGCGCGTGCGCGAGCAGGTCCATTCCTTCTATCTCGGCCAGAACCTTGCGGTCGGCGATGTCGACGTGGTGCAGAGGCTGAAGCAGCTTGCCGATCACTTCGCCGCCTATGGCACAGGATCGGCGCAGGCGCGCGCGGTCGGCACGCTGGGGGGCATCGTCCAGCGCGAGGCCAATGTGCTCGCCTATATCGACGGTTTCTGGCTGTGCTTCTGGCTCGCGATAGCCGCGCTTGCAATCGTCGCGCTGGTCACGCGCGCGCCGACGGGTCCCTTCACGCCGGCGCCGTTCGGCTTCGCCAGGATGGTGTTGCGGAAGTGTGGGGTGCAGGTGAGCTGAACGAGTTCACGCCGCGGGGTCGGTCCCCTTTCCCACTTGCGGGAGAGGGGCGCACCTTTGCTGGCACGCAGTGAAGCGTCACCGCACCTGCCGCGCCGGCTCGACCAGCTCGGGCCGCGGGCCCGATAGCCGCTTGTGCATGTGGACCATGAAGGCCATGCCGAAGATCGGCGTCGCCAGATTGACGATCGGGATCGAGACGAAGGCGGCGATGAACAGGCCGGCGGTGAAGATGGTCGCGGCATGGTCGCGCCGCATCGCCTTGGCTTCTTCCGGGGGGCGGAAGCGCATCGCGGCGAGCTCGAAATATTCACGGCCGAGCAGCCAGGCGGCGGCGAGGAAGAAGATCAGGAAACCCGCGCCGGCGAACAGTACCAGCGGCAAGGCGGCGAGGTAGACCAGGATCGTCAAGAGGGCGGTCTTGATTCCCTCGAGGATCGCCTGGCTGAACGGCAGCGCCACGCCGGGCCGCTCGGCCGGATAATGCTCGCGCTCGACGATGTCGGCGACGTCGTCGACGAACAGGCTCGCCACCAGCGAGGTAATCGCGGGCATCAGGAAGACGCCGCCGAACACGACTCCCAGGCCCGCCGCGATCGAGACGATCCACGACAGGACTTCGATCGATGAATGCCAGCCCGGCCCGAGCAGGCCCTCCAGCCAGACCTCGCCATTGGTCGCAAACCAGCTGAGCAGCCGCTGCAAACCGATCGCCAGCACGGTGATCAGCACAAGCGCCAAGCCGATGGATCGCCACAGGATCGAGCGCATCGGCGGCGAGATCATTTGTGACAGCGCCTTGATGGCGGCATCCAGCATGGGGCACCCTCTCAGGTCAACACTTCGCGAGAGGTAGACACCCAATGCGGCTTCGGCAAGGGCGGCCGACTGCCCAGGACGCGACCGTGTCCAGGGCACGCAAGCACCCGGCTACCCATGCCTGTGCCCGTGCTTGCGTGCCTTCGCCTGCTTGCCTTCGCCGGTCGGAATCATCACCACGCGGCCGTAGCGCACGCCGCGTTCGGCGATGATGTGGTCGGCGAAGTGGCTGACTTCGGAGGCGTTGCCGCGCAGCGCCGTCATCTCCATGCAATTGTTGTCGTCGAGATGGACGTGCAGCGTCGCCAGCGCGAGGTCGTGATGACCGTGGAATTCCTGCACCAGGCGCTTTGAGAGATCGCGCGCGGCGTGGTCGTAGACATAGACGAGACCGGCCACGCATTGGCCGGTCTGTGCCGTGTCCTCCGTGCTCTGTTGCAGGCCGGCGCGGGCGAGATCGCGAATGATCTCGGAGCGGTTCTGATAGCCGCGCGCTTCCGCCGCGGCGTCGATCTCCGCCAGGAGATCGTCCTCGATCGTGATGGTTATCCGCTGCATCAGGTCCTCTCCATCGGGCTCAGGGGGGTTGTAGCCTTTCCTCCGAAGGGAGGCGAGGGAGTCTGCCAGCAGGTCACAGACGCGTCGTGCGCAGGCGCAGCGCATTGCCGACCACGCTCACCGAGGACAGCGCCATCGCCGCCGCGGCGATGATCGGCGAGAGCAGCACGCCAAATGTGGGATAGAGGACACCGGCCGCAATCGGAATGCCGGCGGCGTTGTAGATGAAGGCGAAGAACAGGTTCTGGCGGATGTTGCTCATGGTCGCCTGCGACAGTTTGCGCGCCCGCACGATGCCGACGAGGTCGCCCTTGAGCAATGTGACGCCGGCGCTCTCCATCGCCACGTCGGTGCCGGTGCCCATGGCGATGCCGACCTCGGCCGCCGCCAGTGCCGGCGCGTCGTTGACGCCGTCGCCGGCCATCGCGACGCTGCGGCCGGCCTTTTGCAGTTTTGCGACCACCGCGCTCTTCTGGTCCGGCAGCACCTCGGCTTCGACCTCGGCAATACCGAGCTGGCGCGCCACGGCTTGTGCCGTCGTACGGTTGTCGCCGGTGAGCATGATGACCTTGATGCCTTCGGCCGCGAGCGCCTTGAGCGCCTCCGGAGTCGAGGCCTTGACCGGGTCGGCGATCGCGAACAGGCCAGCAAGCCGGCCATCGACGGCCATGTTGATCACGGTCGCGCCGTCGCCACGCAGCCGTTCGGCTTCAGTGTCGAGCGATCTGGTATCGATGCCGATCGATGACAGATATCGTGCATTGCCGAGCACGATGGTCTTGCCGTCGACCTTGCCGGTCGCGCCCTTGCCCGTTGGCGAATCGAATTGCTCGACCTGGCCAAGGGCGAGCTGCTTTTCCCTGGCCGCGCGCATGATGGCGTCCGCCAGGGGATGCTCGCTGGCGCGCTCGACGCTGGCCGCAAGCCGCAGGATGTCATCTTCCGCAAAGCCGGCGGCCGGCACGATCGCGACCACCTTGGGCTTGCCCTCGGTCAGGGTGCCGGTCTTGTCGACCACGAGCGTGTCGATCTTCTCCATCCGCTCCAGCGCCTCGGCGTTCTTGATCAGCACGCCGCCTTGCGCGCCGCGGCCGACGCCGACCATGATCGACATCGGGGTCGCAAGTCCGAGCGCACAGGGGCAGGCGATGATCAGCACGCTGACGGCGGCGACGAGACCGAAGGCCAGCCGCGGTTCCGGTCCGAACCAGGCCCAGGCGGCAAAGGCTGCGATTGCGACCACGATCACCATCGGCACGAACCAGCCGGCGACCTGATCGGCCAGCCGCTGGATCGGCGCGCGCGAGCGCTGCGCATCCGCGACCATCTGCACGATCTGGGACAGCAGCGTTTCGCGCCCGACCTTGTCGGCACGCATCACGAAGCTGCCCGACTGGTTCAGCGTGCCGGCGATGACCTTTGCACCGGTCTCCTTGGTCACGGGCATGGACTCGCCGGTGACCAGGGATTCATCGAGCGACGAGCGTCCCTCCAGGATGATGCCGTCGACCGGCACCTTCTCGCCGGGACGAACGCGCAAGGAATCGCCGGCATGAAGCGTGTCGATCTCGACCTCGTGCTCGCTGCCATCGGCATTGACGCGGCGTGCCGTCTTCGGTGCGAGCTGAAGCAGCGCCTTGATTGCGCCCGACGTCGCATCGCGGGCGCGCAGCTCCAGCACCTGGCCGAGCAGCACCAGCACCGTGATGACCGCAGCCGCCTCGAAGTAGACCGCGACCGCGCCTTCATGGCCGCGGAAGGTGTCAGGGAATATCTGCGGCGTGACGGTGCCGAGGATGCTGTAGACATAGGCCACCCCGGTGCCCATCGCGATCAGCGTGAACATGTTGAGGTTGCGCCTCAGCAGCGACTGCCAGCCGCGGACGAAGAACGGCCAGCCCGCCCACAGCACCACGGGAGTTGCGAAGACGAGCTGGATCCAGTTCGACAGCGTCGGATCGATCCAGCTGTGGGGGCCTGCGAGATGGCCGCCCATCTCCAGCACCACCGGCGGCAGCGACAGCACGGCGCCGATCCAGAACCGGCGCGTCATATCGGCGAGCTCCGGATTGGGGCCGGTCTCCAGGCTCGCGATCTCAGGCTCCAGCGCCATGCCGCAGATCGGACAGCTGCCGGGTCCGACCTGGCGGATCTCCGGATGCATCGGGCAGGTGTAGATCGTGCCCGCGGGCATTTCCGGCTCGGGCGTCTTCTCCTTCGCAAGATACTTGGCGGGATCGGCGGCGAACTTGGTGCGGCAGCCGGCCGAGCAGAAATGGAAGGTCTCACCGTGATGTGTGAAGCGGTGCTTCGAGGTCGCGGGATCGACCGTCATGCCGCAGATGGGGTCCTTCACCTTGGTCGCGTCATCACCGTGGTCGTGGCCCTGATGATGGGCATGGCTGGAATGATCGCCGTCGCCGCCGCAGCACGAGGAGGTCGCGGGCTTCGCCGCCGGCGGTGCAGCTTTCGCGGAACAGCCGCATCCGGAATGGGTTTCCGCGTCGTGACGATGCTCGTTGTTGTTCATTGCCATGCTCCGGCCTTGTGCCTGGTCTTGTACCGGTCTTGCAACCCATACCCGGTAGGGGTATATAGAACGCATGCGCAAGGACATCAAGGCATCCGTCGGAAAACGTCTCGGCCGGATCGAGGGCCAGGTTCGTGGCCTCTCGAAAATGGTAGAGGAAGACCGCTACTGTATCGACATCGTCACGCAGATCTCGGCGGTGCGTGCCGCGCTCCGCCGGGTCGAGGAGGAGATCCTGAAGGACCATGTCGCCCATTGTGTCGAGCACGCCATTGCAAGCGGCGACAAGGTCGACCAGCGCGAGAAGATCGCGGAGCTGATGGCGGTGATCGGGCGGGCGGAACGGTAATTCTCGTCATTGCGAGGGCGCCGCGACGTGGACGCCGAAGCTTGACGGGGCGGAATCATCCAGAATTCGTCGCGGAAAGATTCCGCAGGCTTCGTCGCCGCGCTCTTCGCAATGACGGCTTCGGGCGAGATCTTCCCACAAGGTCGGTGTCGTCCCTGCGAAAGCAGGGATCCATAACCCCAGGGAGAAGTTTGACGAAGATTGGTCGTTCGGTACGCCTACAATCGGAACGATAGATTCCGCGGTATGGGTCCCGGCGTTCGCCGGGACGATAGCGGGGTTATGCCGCGATCTCGCAGGCGTTTCCGCGGCGCCGGGCGCGGTACATCGCGAGTTCGCTCAGCTGCACAAAATGCTCGGAGAAATTGGTGCTGATTTCCGCGGTCCGCGCACTCACTTGCTCAGCCGGAATCTCAGTCGGCGCCTCTTCGTCAATCGCTTCAGGAATGAGCGGCGGCGCCACGACCGTTTCTGGAAACACACCGAACGAGCCCGCTACCTCCTCGAGCGGCTTCTGCTTGTCGGCCCAGTGCAGGACGGTGTAGTCGAACCCGTGCACGATGGTGGGTTTGACGACTTCGAAATAGGGCGAGATGTCGAAGTCGCGGGGCATGTAGAGCGAGGAATCGCGGATGTGCAGGATCTCGCGGCGGGCGGCGCGGCTGCCGGCCTTGGTGATCTTCGGCAGGATCGGATAGCGCACGGCGTCGAACGCCTGCGCGATCAGCGCCGAGCAGATGATCTTGGTCGGGTCGCCTGAGCCGATCGCGATCATGCGCCGGCGCCAACGCTGCGGAACCGGCAGCGGGAACAGATAGCGCATGAGATCGACGATGTTCTTGGTGTCGTAGCCGAAGCCGATGCGGTTGATCGCATAGCGGCAGACTGTGGTGCGGTCCTCATAGGACAGCCCGACCGGGCGGCAGATGCGGGTGTGATACGGGAAATACTTCGACAGCGGCGCCGAGGTGACGCCTTCGCCGATATTGGCCTCGATCAGCACATGCGGCTCGCCGTCGGCCTCCTCCGCACCCTCGACCGGGCCGACATAGAGCGCGGCATGTGACCAGGTCGACTGCGTGAGATATTTGATGATGCCGGAGATGCGGTTGTTGCCCTCGACCAGCAGCACGTCGCCGGGCTCGATGACGCCGCGCAGATGCTCCGGGTCGCTCGGCGTGAACGGCTCGTAGCCGGGCACCTCCTTCGAGAGGTACGCGGCAATCACCTTGCCGACCGAATCCAGGACCGTCCCCATGTCAAACTCCCCCCACGGCCTTTTTCGGCCGTCTTTTCCCTTTCTCTATCATGGTCGAAACGTGTTGCAATTCGGTTCATCACTCTGTGAGATCAAGCACGATTGATTCACCATGATGGTTGCCGTGCAACATCAGATGCGCCAAGGTTCGCGGGCTGTTCTCTTTTGCCGCAAGTCCCCGGAAACCATGACATGACAATCACGCGCCGCGGCTTCCTTTCGGCGTCGGCGGCTTTTGCGGCGATGCCGGTCCTGCGCGCAATCGCCGCGCCCCTGCCGCGGGAGGCCGACATCGTCGTCATCGGTGCGGGGGCTGCGGGAATTGCCGCGGCGCGGCGCATCATGGCGATGGGCCGCAAGGTCGTCGTGGTGGAAGCGGCATCCCAGATCGGCGGCCGCTGCATCACTGATAGCACGACGTTCGACACGCCGTTCGACCGCGGCGCGCGCTGGATGCACAATCCCGACACAAATCCCATGATCCGGCTGGCGCGCAGTGTCGGGCTTGACGTGCTGCCGGTGTCATCGGGCCAGAAGATGCGCATCGGCCGCCGCAACGCGCGCGCGGGCGAGATCGAGCAATTCCTGGCCGCGCTGGTGCGCGCCAACCGCGCCATCGACGAGGCCGCGCGCGGCAAGCTGGATACCTCCTGCGCATCCGTGCTGCCGAAGGATCTCGGCGACTGGGCGGGCGCGGCCGAGTTCATGCTGGGCGCGAGCTTCGCCGGCAAGGACCTGAAGGAGTTGTCCGCGATCGACAAGGGACGCGCGCAGGATCGCAACGCGGCGATCGCCTGTCGCCAGGGCCTTGGCACGCTGATCACCAGGCTCGCCGAGCAGACGCCGGTGGCGCTGTCGACGCCAGCTAGCCGAATCGCCTGGAGCAGCCGCGACGTCAGCGTGGAGACGCAAGCCGGCAGGATCGCCGCGCGCGCCGCCATCATCACGGTCTCGACCAATGTACTGACATCGGGCGCGATCAGGTTCGCACCCGACATTCCCAAGCGCACGTTGGACGCGGCATCGAAGCTCACCCTCGGCAGCTACGATCGCATCGTGCTGCAACTGCCCGGCAATCCGCTCGGCCTGTCGCGCGACGATATTCTCATCGAGCAGAGCAATTCGACGCGCACGGCGCTCATGTTCGCCAATATCGGTGGCTCCTCGCTGTGTTCGATCGATGTCGGCGGCTCCTTCGGTCGCGATCTCTCCGAGCAGGGCGAGAAGGCCATGGTCGCCTTCGCGAAGGAATGGATCACAAAACTGTTTGGCAGAGAGGCCGCTTCCGCCGTGCAGAAGGCCAGTACGACGCGCTGGAACGCCTCTCCCTATGTGATGGGCGCGATGTCGGCATCCTCGCCCGGCGGCCAGCTTTCGCGAAAAACCCTGAGCGAGCCGATTGGAAACATGTTCCTCGCCGGCGAGGCCACGCACGAGACGCTGTGGGGCACTGTCGACGGCGCCTGGGAAAGCGGCGAGCGCGCCGCTGATGCCGCCTTGCGCAAGATCGGCGCGCTCAAGCCCGAGCCGGCCGACATGCCGACGCAATCGACGAAGAAGCGCAGGGCACCGCGGCAATAGCAACAAAGTCGCAACACTTCGCAGGGATGACGAAGAGAGTTAACGCAACACCCCATCCAGCACCGGCAGCCCGGCAATCACCGCTATCGCAATCAGCGCGTAGCAGATGCCGCGAAACACCTTTTCGCTGGCGCGGCCGAACAGAGAGGCACCGAAGGCAACACCGATCGCATAGACCGGTCCGACGATCAGCGAGAGCACCAGCGATTCGCGCGAAATCAGGCCTGTCGCTGCATAACTGACCATCGAGAAGAAATCCGACGCGCCGAAGAACAGCACGATGTTGGCGCGGGCGACGATCGGTGCGATCGGACGGCCGAGCCAGTAGCCGACGATCGGCGGGCCGCCGGTCTGCGCGAGGCCGCTACAGAAGCCAGAGAGGCCTCCGATACCGACCGAGAGCCAGGTGTGGTCCTTGCCGCGGTAGCGCCAGCCCGACAGCAGCAGAAGCAGGAGCGCGGCGACGAAGCAGGAGATGATCCAGCGCGTGGTGACGGGTTCGAGCACGCTCAGGAAATAGGTGCCGAGGGGCACGCCGATCAGCGCGCCGAGCACGATCACCGCGGTTGCCCTGCGGTCGGCCTTCCGCCATGCGTCGGGCAGCAGCGGTGTGGCCGCGACGAAATCGATGACGAGCAGCAAAGCCGCAACGAGCCGCGGCGCCGCGATGCTGCTTGCCAGCGGCATGAAGATCAGCGCCGAGCCGAAGCCGGAGAAGCCGCGCGCGGTGCCCGAAACGAAGGCGACGGCGCACAGCGCCATCGCAATGGCGAGGCTGACGTCCTTCGGGAGAAAGTCGGCGAGGCTCATGCTCCGTGCTTCTGGAGCAAGGTTTCGTCTGAAAACCGCTCCGCACTTCTCGCCATCATGCTCTCAGGGTGCCGCCGGTCTTCTTCGTGACCTCGGCCACGATCTTGGCGCCGACAGCCTCGATCTCCTGGTCGGTCAGCGTCTTCTCACGCGGCTGGATCGTCACCGCGATCGCGATCGATTTCCTGCCGTCATCGATGCCCTTGCCCTCGTAGACGTCGAAAACGTTCACGCCGGTGATCAGCTTCTTGTCGACGCCTTGCGCGGCGCGGACGATGTCGCCGGCCTTCACGGCGCGGTCAACGATGAAGGCGAAGTCGCGCGTAACCGGCTGGAAGGCGGAGAGCTCGATCAGGGGCTTGGCACGGGTCGGCTTCCTCTTCGCCTCAGGGATGCGGTCGAGAATCACCTCGAACACCATCAACGGACCGTCGACGCCGAGCGCCTCGAGCGCGCGGGGATGCATCTCGCCGAAACAGCCGAGCACATTCTGCGGACCGATCTGGATCGTGCCGGACCGGCCCGGATGCAGCCAGCCGGGGCCGCCGGCGACGATCTGCAGGGCCTGCATCGGAGCACCGGCCGCAGCCAGCACCGCCAGGGCGTCGGCTTTCGCGTCGAACACGTCCGCCTGCGCCGAGCCGGTCCAGTGCCGCCCGAGACCTTCCGAGGACGCAAAACCGCGGCGCACGCCGCTTGCCGCCATGAACTGGTCCTGCGGGCGATCGCCCTTGAAGATCTGGCCGACCTCGAACAGCGCGACATCGCCAAAGCCGCGATCGGCATTGGCCTGCGCGGCGGCGACGAGGCCCGCAAGCAGGGTCGGGCGCATGTCCGACAAATCAGACGCAATCGGGTTGGCCACTTCGAGCTCGCGCTGGCCGCCGCCGAACAATTCTGCCGCGGGTTTTGCGATGAAAGACCACGTCACAGCTTCGACCATGCCGCGGCTCGCGAGCGCGCGTCGCGCGCGGCGGGTGCGCAGCTGCAGCGAAGTCAACACGGACTTGCGCGCGTCCTCGCCGCGCTCGAACGGCGTCATCGGCACCTTGTCGACGCCGAAGATCCGCACGATCTCCTCGACGATGTCGGCTTTGCCGTGCACGTCGGTGCGCCAGGACGGCACCGCGACCTTCACGACCGGGCCGGGGCCCGCCATCATGAAGCCGAGATGGGTCAGGATGCGCTTCATCTCTGCTTGCGGCACTTCGATGCCGGAGAGGCGCTTCACTTCCGTGACGGGGAAATCGATCACGCGGTCGTCGCCGAAGGATTTGCCGGCCACGACGGTCTCGGACGGCGTGCCGCCGCACATCTCCATCACCAGCCTGGTCGCGAGCTCGAGGCCGGGCACCATGAAGGCCGGATCGACGCCGCGCTCGAAACGGTAACGCGCATCCGAGTTGATGCCGAGCTTGCGGCCGGTCTGGGCGATGTTGATCTCGTTCCACAGCGCCGATTCGATCAGCACGTCAGTCGTGCTCTCGTCGCAGCCCGAGGCTTCGCCGCCCATGATGCCGGCGAGGGATTCGACGCCATGCTCGTCGGCGATCACGCAAATGGCGGGATCGAGCTTGTAGGTGCGGCCGTCGAGCGCGAGCAGGCTCTCGCCCTCATGCGCGCGGCGCACGACGAGATTGCCCTTGACCTTCTTGGCGTCGAACACATGCAGCGGACGCGCGCGGTCGAAGGTCATGAAGTTGGTGATGTCGACCAACGCGTTGATCGGGCGCAGCCCGATCGCGGTCAGCCGCTTCTGCAGCCATTCCGGCGACGGCCCGTTCTTGACGCCGCGCACGAGACGGAGCGCGAAGCCGGGACACAGCGTGGAATCCTCGACCGTGACCTTCACCGGGCAGGGGAATTCGCCCTTGATCGGCTTGATGGCCGGGTCCTTGAACTTGCCCATGTCGGCCGCGGCGAGGTCGCGGGCGATGCCGTGCACGCCGGTGCAGTCCTGCCGGTTCGGCGTCAGGTTGATCTCGACCACGGGATCACCGAGCCCAGCCCATTCGGCGTAAGCAGCGCCAACAGGCGCGTCCGCCGGCAATTCCATGATGCCGTCATGGTCGTTGGAGATCTGCAGCTCGGCCGCCGAGCACAGCATGCCGCGGCTTTCGACGCCCCGGATGGTGCCGACGCCGAGCGTGATGTCCTTGCCGGGAATGTAGGTGCCCGGCGGCGAGAACACGCTGACGAGCCCGGCGCGCGCGTTCGGCGCCCCGCATACCACCTGCACCGGCGCGCCGCCGTCGCCGGTGTCGACCATGCAGACGCGCAGGCGATCCGCGTTGGGATGCTGCTCGGCCGAGATCACCTTCGCAATGGTGAACGGCTTGAGAGCCTTGGCCTTGTCCTCGATATTCTCGACCTCGAGCCCGATCATGGTGAGCTTCTCGGCGAGCTTGTCCAGCGGCTCGTCGGTGTCGAGATGATCCTTCAGCCAGGAGAGGGTGAATTTCATTTTGCGTTCCTAGAAAACCTCGACCAGGCGAAAGCGTTCGCACATCAGCATCATGTCTTCGCGAAACTTGCCTTGCCGACCGAAATAATTGCGATGCGCGTTGCGCCAGTAGTCGAGACTGCGATCACCTTCGCCCTCGTCGAAGGCAAAGGCTGCATCGACCTCGCCGAAGCGGCGATAGCTCACCTCGGTCGATTCGATGATGCAGCACGGCTCTCCGCGTCCGTCGAGCACGATCCAGCGTTCGCCCGGCGTCGAGGTGTTGGGCTCGTCCTCGGTGCTGCATGTTGCGGTCTTGACGCCCCGGATCACGAGATCGAGCAACTCGTCGGCCAGCGCCGGCCCGTCGCCGAAGGCGAACGACCGCAGGCCGCGATATTGCTCCGGGACGGCGCTCAGGTTCACGTGCTCAATCCCCCCGCGAGCGTCGGCACCTCCAGCGGCTTGAAGCCGTAATGGGACAGCCAGCGGACGTCGCTGTCGAACAGCTGGCGCAAATCGGCGATGCCGTATTTCAGCATGGCGATGCGGTCGATCCCCATGCCCCAGGCAAAACCCTGGTACTCGTCGGGATCGATGCCGCAGGCGCGCAACACGTTCGGATGCACCATGCCGCAGCCGAGAATCTCGAGCCAGTCCTCGCCCTCGCCGAAGCGGATCTCGCCCTTGTCGCGGCGGCACTGGATGTCGACTTCCAGCGACGGCTCGGTGAACGGGAAGAAGGAGGGACGGAAGCGCATGTTGATGTGGTCGACCTCGAAGAACGCCTTGCAGAACTCGTGCAGGATCCATTTGAGGTGGCCGAGATGCGAGCTCTTGTCGATGACGAGGCCTTCGACCTGGTGGAATTGCGGCGTGTGGGTCGCGTCCGAATCGATGCGATAGGTGCGCCCCGGGCAGATCACGCGGATCGGCGGCTTCTGGCTCAGCATGGTGCGCACCTGCACCGGCGAGGTGTGGGTGCGCAGCAGCATGCGCGAGCCGTCCTGCTTCGGATGGAAGAAGAAGGTGTCGTGCATCTCGCGCGCGGGATGGCCTTCCGGGAAGTTCAGCTTGGTGAAGTTGTAGTCGTCGGTCTCGATGTCGGGACCTTCGGCCACCGAAAATCCCATGTCGGCGAAGATCGTGGTCAGCTCGTCCCAGACCTGGCTCAGCGGATGGATGCGGCCGGCTTCGACCGGTGCCTCGCGCAGTGGCAGGGTGACGTCGACGGTCTCGGACGCGAGCCGCGCATCGAGCGCCGCCGATCTCAGCACGTCGCGTCGCGCGACAAGCGCCTGGCTGACCTCGTCCTTGGCCTGGTTGATCGCGGCGCCCTGCGTCTTGCGCTCGTCCGGCGACATCTTGCCGAGCGTGGCGAGCAGCGCGGAGATCGAGCCCTTCTTGCCGAGGGCTGCGACACGCACGACTTCGAGCGCGGCCTCGTCGCTGGCGGCGGCGATGTCGGCGATGATCTGGGCTTGGAGCTGAGCTAGATCGGTCATGGCAATCCCTTTTGGCCAGGATGCTGAGCCGATGATCCTAGCCCGTCACACCCGGCATTGCGCCGGGCTTCCACGTCGGAGAAGTGTGTTTGCGCGAGAAATGACGGCCGGGGCAGTAAAACGCGAGACGCGCCTTTGCCCGGGCCATCACAAGCTGAATGCTGCGCAGAGCACGGTGGAAGACGGCTTACGCCGCCAGCGCAGCCTTGGCCGCATCAAGCCGCAAGGGCGGCCTTGGCCTTCTCGGCGATCGCCTGGAACGCGGCGGGTTCGCGGATCGCGAGATCCGACAGCACCTTGCGGTCCACGGTGATGCCCGACTTGGCCATGCCGTCGATAAACCGGCTGTAGGTCAGGCCGAACGGACGAACGGCAGCATTGATACGCTGGATCCAGAGCGCGCGGAATGTCCGCTTCTTCCGCTTGCGGTCGCGGAAGGCGTATTGCTGGGCCTTCTCCACAGCCGGCTTGGCGGCGCGGATGGTGTTCTTGCGGCGGCCGTAGAAACCCTTGGCGGCCTTGTAGACTTTCTTGTGCTTGGCGTGGGCGGTCACACCGCGTTTGACGCGAGACATGACGAAATCCTTCAGAGATGACTTTGGTTATCGGATTGCCGCGCAAGACGCGGCACGGTGGCAGTGATCGTGGACGCGATCAGGCGTTCGGCAAGAAGTACTTCTTGACGTTGTCGCCGTCGGTCTTGAACAGCACGCGGGTGCCGCGGAGCTGACGGATCTGCTTCTTCGTCCGCTTGATCATGCCGTGACGCTTGCCGCGCTGGGCGTGCATCACTTTGCCGGTGGCAGTCACCTTGAAGCGCTTCTTAGCGCCCGATTTGGTCTTCAGCTTGGGCATTTGGCTCTCCTGTGGCCACAACAGAAATCCGCCCGTGAAGGCGGCTGGCCGTCTAAAATGCTCGTTAGAGCGTTGATTGTGCTCAGGTTTTGCGAACGAACGCGAAACCCGCACAGAACACCGCCACGGCAGCCCTTGATCAGCCGGGCGATGAAGGCTGGGCTTATGACAGAGCGGGAGCCAAATGGCAACGATGAACCGGCGGAATAGGCCCGGAGACTATTTCCCAAGCTGCCACATTCTTCTGCCGGAGCAGGACTCAAATGGCTGACTTCCCGCAATTCTCCATCCGCTTTCCGCGCCGCCTGGCTCTCTTTGCCGTGCTTGCTGCGGCCATGTTGCCTTCGGCGGCCGACGCCCGCGTCGGCGGCTATGACGGCATCTGGAACGTCACCTTCGCCACCACGAGGGGCAATTGCAGCTCAGGCTACAGTGTTCCCTTCACCGTGACGGGCAGCCGCGTCTCGTCCGCCGGCGGCGGCCGGGTCTCGGGCAGGGTCAACCGCTCCGGAGCCGTCGCGGTCCAGGTTTCAGTCGGTGCATCCCGTGCCAGCGGTGGCGGGCGGCTGGCCGGCATGAACGGCGCCGGCTCGTGGAGGGGCATCATTTCCGGCGACCAGTGCAGCGGCACCTGGCAGGCGACGAGGACGTAGCTGTCGCGAAGCGGGAGGTGCGCTCCCTCTCCCGCTTGCGCTTGCGGGAGAGGCAAAAAACAAAAACGGCCCGCCGGAGATCCGGACGGGCCGTTGGATTCTCAGTCCTGAACTTTCGGTCCCTGAGCGTCAGCGCGGCGCCAGCACCATGACGACCTGGCGGCCTTCGAACCGCGCGTCCTGCTCGACCTTGGCGAGCTCGGCGACGTCGGTCTTGATCTTGTCAAGCAGCTTGGTCCCGATCTCCTGGTGCGCCATTTCGCGGCCGCGATAGCGCAGCGTGATCTTGACCTTGTCGCCCTCTTCGAAGAACCGCTGCATCGCCCGCATCTTCACGTCGTAATCGTGGTCGTCGATCATCGGGCGGAGCTTGATCTCCTTGATCTCGACGGTCTTCTGCCGCTTGCGGGCTTCCGCAGCTTTCTTCTGAGCGGAATACTTATACTTCCCGTAGTCCATGATCTTGCAGACGGGAGGGCTGGTATTCGGCGAAATCTCGACCAGATCCATGCCAGCTTCCTGGGCCATCCGGATGGCGACGACCGTCTCGACCGTGCCTTTGTTATCACCGGTCTGATCGATCAGCTGGATCTGCGCATTGCGGATATCATCATTGATGCGCGGCCCGTCTTTGCTGGCAGCGGGCGGAGCTTTATTAGGACGGCGAATGGGTGGTTCTCCAAAGTTGTGAAGGAAGCGGCTATTTTGAAGGAAGATGCGTTTGCCGGCAAGCAAGTCGCTCGTGCCGCGGTCGAAAAACCCTCAAATGCGAGGCATTTTGGCCACGTCCTCCGGCACGTTGACCGACATAGACACCTTGCTTCTGTTCCGCAAGCGTCCCAAACGGCCAATGCCGGCATCGGATCGCTTCGTGGCACACGCCCGGACAGCTCAAACCGCGCAGCCGGAGTAAACGTTCCATGACCGATATAATTCCTGATGCCATGCTCGACTCCATCAATGTGGGCGAGGGCCCGTCCGCACGCAGGATCGCGGTCCGCAGCCGGCCTGGACAGGGGCCCGGACTGGTCTGGCTGGGCGGATTCAAATCGGACATGCAGGGCAGCAAGGCCTTGGCGCTGGACGCCTGGGCCCGGGATCACAACCGCGCAATGGTCCGGTTCGACTATTCCGGCCACGGCGAGTCCGGCGGCGACTTCGTCGACGGAACCATCGGGCGCTGGCTGGAGGAGAGCGTTGCAGTGTTCGAACGGTTCTGCGACGGCCCGCAGGTCCTGATCGGCTCGTCCATGGGTGGCTGGATGGCGCTGCTGCTCGCGCGCGAGATCAAGAAGCGGCAAGGGAAACAACGAGCCAAGGCGTCGCTGGCCGGCCTTGTCCTGATCGCGCCGGCGCCCGACTTCACCGAGGAGCTGATGTGGAAGAATTTCTCGTCCGCGGTGAAGAAAGAGATCGAAACCAAGGGCGTCTGGATGCGGCCGTCGGATTACGGCGACGGCTCACCCTATCCGATCACGCGGAACCTGATCGAGGAGGGCCGCAACCACCTTGTGCTCGGCAGCGCCATCGATCTCGGCTGCCCTGTCCGCATCCTGCAAGGCGCGCAGGATCCCGACGTGCCCTGGCGGCACGCGTTCGCGCTGACGCACCGCCTGCCGGCCGACGACGTCGTGCTGACCATGATCCAGGACGGCGATCACCGCCTCTCCCGCCCACAGGACATCGCGCGCATTCTTGCCGCGGTGGCGGAGATCGGGTGAAGTGTCGCCAAGCACTCCGTATCGTCGTCCGCGAAAGCGGACGATCCAGTATTCCACCAGCGCCCGTTATTGAGCCGATGGGCTGCGGCGTACTGGATGCCCGCCTTCGCGGGCATGACAGAAATTGGGAGCAACGCCGATGACCACCGCCATGCTGCGCGCCTTCTGCGACGCCGTCGAACAGCGCAACGGCCGCGCGTTCGCCGACCTCTTCACCGAGGACGGCGTCTATCACGACGTCTTCTACGGCGCATTCGCAGGCCGCACCAAGATCGCCGCGATGATCGACGACTGGTTCTATCGTACGGCGACCGACTTCCGCTGGGACATGCACGATCCGGTGTCGGACGGCACCACGCTCTATGCGCGCTACACCTTCAGCTATCGTTCGACCCTGCCGGAAGCGAACGGCGCGCGGGCGATGTTCGAGGGCGTTGCGATCATGACGCTGCGTGACGGCAGGATCGCGAGCTATCACGAGGTCGCCAACACCGCGCCGGCGTTCGTCGATCTGAACTTCGCGCCGGAAAGAATCGCCAAGATCGTCGCCAAGCAGGGCGCCGATCTGAAGGCGCGCCCGGAGATGCAGCGGCATTTGCGTTAAGCCGGCTCTCTCCACATCGTCATTCCGGGGCGCGCACTTGGCGCGAACCCGGAATCCATTTCGCCTCTCGGTCCGCGGCCCGATGGATTTCCGGGTCTGCGCCTGACGGCGCATCCCGGAATGACGGTCGGAGAGAGGCCCCGTATTCCTACCGCTTCGACGGATTCGTCGTCGGTTTGCGCTGCGCCAGCGCTGCGACCGTGGCGGTGCCGATCGGGCCCTGTTCGTCATAGAGCCAGCATTCGCCGATCGCGACGCCGTCGGTGGCGTGGTGGTTCACCACTTCGAAGCCGATCCACTTCGTCACCGGCAGGCGGTGCAGATAGATCGTGACGTCGCTGTTGATGTAGCCGAGCCCCTTGTCGCCGGCATTGGCAAAGGGGCTGGCGAAGTCGGCGGCAACCGTGACATGGACGAACGGTGTCATCGCAACGCCGGCGACGAGCTCGCGAACCTCGCTCATCCACAGCCGGCGCGGACCGAGCGAGCCCATATGGCCGACGATGGGGCGCGTCGTCCATTTGCCGTTCATGCCGAGCCTGGGATCGGTCGGCTTGGGAATGTCGGCCGGATTCGGCGCATCCCAGTTCGGTGGCGACCAGACGTTGCCTTCTGGATTTTGCGTCTTGCGCAACAGCTGGCAGGAGGCGCGCGCCATGCTGACGCCGCCGGAGATGAATTCCGCCTCGACCAGGCGGATGCGCAGACCGTCGCGCACGAGGCGCGTCGTCACTTGAATCGGCTTATCGATGGTCGGCAGCCGAAACATGTCGACGGTGAGCCGCGCCGGCACGAAATCGGGGCCGGAATGGCGCTCCTCGATGGCAAGGCCGAGCAGGCCGACAATGACGCGACCGTGCAGCGATTTCGGGTCCCATGGACCGTTGGCCGCCTCCGTCGGATGGAATGTATCGCCGTCGCGCGTGAAGAAAGGCATGTTTGTCATGGCGCGCGACTTTGCGGGAATGGGCGGGGAAATCAAGGGTGGTGGTATCGTGGGAGACAGGAGTGCAAGCTCTCGCCACGACAACGGGTGTCATCGCCCGGCTCGACCGGGCGATCCAGTACTCCGAGACAGTTGTGGTTCATCGATGGCTGCGGCGTACTGGATTCCCCGCCTGCCGCGGGGAATGACAGCGGTGGATCAGGAGGCGTCTTGCCACTCCTCACGCACGCTGTCGTCGTGCTCGTTGCTCATCGTGGCTGCTCTCATCGCCGCAAACTCCTCCCGGGACACCAGCTGTCCCAGCGCCCACACCGAAGCCCCGCGAACCAGCGGGCTTGCATCATCGAGCAAGCGCCGCGCCTCGTCTGCCAGCTCCACATCACCCGAATTGCCGATCGCGATCAGCACGTTGCGCAAGAAGCGGTCGCGGCCGACGCGCTTCACCGGCGACTTCGTGAACAGCGCACGAAATGCTGCATCGTCGAGCCGCGCCAGCTCGGCGAGCGCAGGCGCGCGCAGCTCGTCGCGTGCGGCGAGCTTGGCCTCACGTCCCTCCTGCGCAAACTTGTTCCACGGACACGCGGCAAGACAATCGTCGCAGCCATAGATTCGGTTGCCGATGCCCTTGCGAAATTCCCGCGGGATCGGTCCCTTGTTCTCGATGGTGAGATACGAGATGCAGCGCCGCGGATCGAGCTTGTAGGGTGCGGGGAACGCCGCGGTCGGGCAGATGTCGAGGCACGCCCGGCACGAGCCACAATGGTCGATCTCGGCGTCGTCGCGCGGCAGCTCGAGCGTGGTGTAGATCGCGCCGAGGAACAGCCAGGAGCCGAACTCGCGCGAGACCAGATTGGTGTGCTTGCCCTGCCAGCCGAGATGCGCGGCCTGTGCGAGCGGCTTCTCCATCACCGCCGCGGTGTCGACGAAAACTTTCACGTCCGACGGCGCGGTCGCGACCAGCCAGCGCGCCAGCGCCTTCAGGCGCTTCTTGATGAGGTCGTGATAGTCGTCGCCCTGCGCGTAGACCGAGATCGCCGCGCGCGTGCGCCGCTTCAGGATCGCCAGCGGATCGGAGCCCGGACCGTAGTTGACGCCGAGCATGATCACCGAGCGCACGTCCTGCCACAAGCCGCGTGGATCGACGCGGCGCTCCGGCTGCGCCGCGAGCCAGTCCATGTCGCCATGGCCGCCGCCGGCGATGAACGCGAGGAAGTGCTTTCCGGCCGCCTCGATCGTGCCGGGCGCCGTGATGCCGATGCAGTCGAAGCCGAGCGCGCGCGCCTCGCGTTCGAGCGCCGCCTTCAGTTCAGTCGGATCGGAGTTCAGAAGTCCAGGTCCACGTAGGTCCGCGACGCCGGCACGCCCGCCAGCCATTCGCTCAGCAGCGGACGGAAC
Organism: Bradyrhizobium sp. CCBAU 53415; assembly: GCF_028128735.1. NCBI lineage: Bacteria > Pseudomonadati > Pseudomonadota > Alphaproteobacteria > Hyphomicrobiales > Nitrobacteraceae > Bradyrhizobium > Bradyrhizobium sp. CCBAU 53415. The sequence continues at coordinate 195,216 of NZ_LBJF01000022.1, forward strand.
GACGGGCGGGATTTCACCCGCGCGTACCACGCCTTTGCTGCGTCGTCCTCGCTCCATGGCACGTCGCCCAGATAGTCGATCGCCGAGAGATGCGCCGCGGCGGCGAGATCCGCGTAAGTGAGCCGGTCGCCGGCGAGGAAATTGCGTGTCTGCGCCAGCCAGCCGATATAGGCCAGATGATAGCGCACATTGGCCTTCGCCGCGCGCATCACGTCGGCCGAAGGCGGGCCGCCGCCGTTCTCCTCGCTCATGAAGCGCTTGTAGATGCGCTCGGTGACGAGCGGATGCGAAACCTCCTCGAAGAACTTTTCGTTGAACCACGCCATCAGCCGGCGCACCTCGACACGTTCGCCGATGGTCTCCGGCATCAGGCGCTTCGGCCCCATCTCGGCACCATAGGCCTCGTCGACATATTCGGCGATGATGGCTGCGCCCGGGATCGGCGGCTGCTCCTGGTCCACAAGGACCGGCGTGGTTCCGGCCGCATTGAGCAGCAGAAACGCCTCGCGCCGCTCCCAGCTGCGCTCTTCGACCAGCTTCAGATCGAGCCCGTATTCGCCCGCGATCAGGCGGATGAAGCGCGAATGCGGACAGAACGGATGATGGAACAGCGTAAACATGAAGCCTTTGACTATTTGATGGTGCTTAAGAATCCATCAATGTTTGTGCGGCGCCACACTAGTCCCTCAAAATCGCGAAGCAAGAGAGTGACTTCGCATTTTGCGATTGCGGCATGGGAACGAATAGGCGAGAAGAACCCCGCTTTTCCAGCCGAAATGGACCGTAAATATGTCAGACGCGATACGGGCAGTGATCCTCGGCATCATCGAGGGTGTGACCGAGTTCCTTCCCGTATCCTCGACCGGTCACCTCTTGCTCGCGGAGCGCTTCTTCCATCTCGGCGAAGGCGCCTTCTGGGATTCGTTTACGGTTCTGATCCAGTTGGGCGCGATCCTCGCGATCGTCGGGCTGTATTTCAGAAAGCTGTGGGACGTCGTGATCGGCCTGTTCACAGGCGATGCGGATGCGCGGCGCTTCGTGATCGGCGTGCTGGTGGCGTTCCTGCCCGCCGTGATCGTCGGCCTCGTCGCCGGCAAGTACATCAAGAGCCTGCTGTTCAATCCCTGGGTCATCTGCTTCACGCTGATCGTCGGCGGCGCCATCCTGCTCTGGGTCGACAAGCTCGATCTCAAGCCGCGCGAGCATGACGCCACCAGATTTCCGCTGCTGATGTATCTCTATATCGGCATCGCGCAGTGCATGGCGATGATCCCCGGCGTGTCACGCTCCGGCGCCAGCATCGTCGCGGCGATGCTGCTCGGGGCCGACAAGCGCGCGGCGGCGGAGTTCTCGTTCTTCCTCGCCATCCCGACCATGATCGGCGCGTTCGCTTACGACTTCTACAAGAGCCGCGCCGAGATGACGATGGACCACATGAACATCGTCGCGATCGGCTTCGTGGTGTCGTTCATCACCGCCATCATCGTGGTGAAGACGTTCCTGACTTACGTCACCCGCCACGGCTTCGTGGTGTTCGCCTGGTGGCGCGTCATCGTCGGCACGCTCGGCCTGATCGCGCTGGCGCTGGGCCGGTAGAGCAGCGACTCTCACAATTGAATTGTGATGCGAGCCGCTGTGCTCCGACTTGCCTCTCCCGCAAGCGAGAGAGGTGAAGCGCCTCACACGCTCATGCGCTGGAACTGACCGGCGGCGCGGAAACGCCAGAGATATTGCGGGGCGATCGCTTCCAGCGAATCGGGGGCGATGCCGAGACCTTCCAGCGTCAGGCCGGCCGCCTTCGCCGCCTCCGAGACGACATTGTCGCGCTCGAGCAGCGTGACCTGGTCGGGCGTCAGCTTCAGCGCGCCCGGCGCGAATTGCAGGAAGGCCGCCTTGAAGCGGGCGAGGCCGAACGGCAGCGGGATCAGCATCCGCTTGCGGTCGGTGATCTCCAGGATGGTCTCGACGATCTCGCGCATGGTCAGCACTTCCGGCCCGCCGAGCTCGTAAGTAGCGCCCGCCTTGGCCTTGCCGTCGACAGCGTCCGCGATCGCGGTGGCGACATCGCCGACATAGACCGGCTGCATCTTCGTCTCGCCGCCGATCAGCGGCAGCACCGGCGACATCCGGGCCAGCGCGGCAAAGCGGTTGGTGAACTGATCCTCGGGGCCGAAAATCACGGAGGGGCGGAAGATCGTGGCGGAGGGAACCGCGGCCAGGACCGCGGCCTCGCCGGCCGCCTTGGCCCTGGCATAGCGCGAGGGCGATTCCGCGTCCGCGCCGATCGCCGAGACATGCACCAGGCTGGCATCGGCCGCGGCCGCCGCCTTGGCGACGGTTTCGGCGCCCTTGGCCTGGACGGCATCAAAAGTCTGCGCGCCGCCCTCGGTGAGGACGCCGACGAGGTTGATGGCGACATGGGAATCACGCAGCGCCGCCTCGACCGAGGCCGGATAGCGCAGATTCGCCTGCACGGTGTGGACCTGCCCGACCCGGCCAAGCGGCTGGAGGAAGCCGGCGAGTTCCGGCCGCCGCACCGCGACCCGGACCCGGTAATCCCTCTTGCACAGGGCACGGACGACGCTGCGGCCCAAAAACCCCGATCCGCCGAAAACCGTGACGAGCGTGTCCAGATTCGATGCCATGGGAGCCATTCCTGGGGTCCATTCCTGCGGAAAAGAGTGCGTCTTGTCAGACTTTTATCGGGCCGGTTTGCGATGCGCAATCGCCATCCCGAACCGGGCTTCACGCATGAATTGACAACGGCGTCACCGAACCGTAGTAACCGCCTCCGTGCCCCAAACGGCATGCCCAGGTGGTGGAATTGGTAGACGCGCTGGCTTCAGGTGCCAGTGGCTTAACGGCCGTGAAGGTTCGAGTCCTTTCCTGGGCACCATCCCATATCCAAGCGATTGAAATCGCTTATTTGCAGGGAATTTGAGCCGCGGACCGGGGCACATGTGGTCAGCCCCGTTTGCGGGGCCGACCAATCTTTTGATGAAACTGCTACCGCCTATCGGCGGCTTCCTTGGGTCGTTCCCGCGGCTGACATCTCGTCCGACCCGAGCTTCACCGTCAGCTTGTCGATCTTGCCGGTGAAGCGGAACGGCACTTGGTAGTCTTGATCGTCCACCGGCGTGCCAGTGTCGAGGCCGACGTTGAAGGTCTCGTCCCACATGACGGTGATCGGCAGACTGCGCGGCATGGGATGGCTGTCGGTGACCTTGCCGTCCGCCTTCAGGGTGCCGGTGCCGCCCTTGCCCAGGCCGGGACCGTCGTATTTCCAATCGAACTCCAGTGTGTGCTTGCCGGGCGTCAGTGCATCCTTGCCCTGCCACTTCACGCGCTCGAGGCCGAGCAGGTTCCAGGTGAACACCGGCTTGCCCTTGAGCAGATAGAAGCCGTAGCCGGCGAAGCGGCCGCCGTCGGTCATCAGCATGCCCTCGGCACCGCCCTGGGGAATATCGACCTCGGCCATGATTGTGTACGACCGGTTCAGCAAGCTCGGTGCGTTACCAGTGTCCGGGAACGGCACGTTGCTCACTTCGCCCGAATAGGTGAACAGGGTCCGGCCCGGCGCATAGCTTGGCTTGTGCGAGATGAACCTCTCAAGGCGAGAGTCGTCGAGCGGAAAGACCTGGTACTTCGTCGCCTCCATCGCAAACAGTTGCTGCATGGCGCGGAGCTTGTCCGGCATCTTGGCGGCGAGGTTGTTGGCCTGCGTCCAGTCCTCGGTGAGGTTGTAAAGCTCCCATGGGAAGTCGTTCATGACATCCGCGGGCGGCTTGTCCAAGGTGAGGACCCAAGGCGCGTGGATGGGAGGCGCGGAGGCCATCCATCCGTCGTGGTAGATCGCACGCGAACCAAACATTTCGAAATACTGCGTCGTTCGCTGGCCCGGCGCGTTCGCGTTGGCCTTGTCCCAGGTGTAGGTCATGCTCACCCCTTCGATCGGCTTCTGCGCGACGCCATTGACGCTCACCGGCTGCGGGAGGCCAGCCGCTTCGAGGATCGTCGGCACGATGTCAATCACATGGTGGAACTGGTGGCGGATGCCGCCGGCGTCCTTGATCCGCGCGGGCCAGGCCATGGCCATGCCATTGCGGGTGCCGCCGAAGTGAGAGGCCACCTCCTTGGTCCATTGATACGGCGTGTCCCAGGCCCACGCCCAGCCGACTGCGTAATGCGGGTAGGTCTGGTCGGAGCCCCAGGCATCGTAGAATTTCATGTTCTGTTCGACCGTCGGGTTCACGGCATTCGCAACGGCGAACTCGTTGAACAGGCCGTGCAGCGTGCCCTCGGGGCTCGCGCCGTTGTCGCCGCTGATGTAGATGACGAGCGTATTGTCGAGCTTGCCGATGTCCGCAATCGCCTGGACCACGCGGCCGATCTCGCTGTCCGTATAGGCCAGGAACGCCGCATAGACCTCGGCCTGGCGGATGTAGAGCTTCTTCGCCTCGGGCGAGAGCGTATCCCACTGCGGGATGTCTTGCGGCCAGGTGGTGAGCTTTGCGTTTTGCGGGATGACGCCGAGCTTCCTTTGATTGGCGAAGATGGTTTCACGCAGCTTGTTCCAGCCCTGGTCGAACAGGTGCAAGTCGCTGATCTTCTTGACCCACTCCGGCGTCGGATGGTGCGGCGAGTGCGTAGCGCCGGGGGCGTAGTAGATCATGAAGGGACGGTCGGGCTGAACGTCGTTCAGCATCTTGATGCGTCCGATCGCCTCGTCGGCCATGGCCGTGACCAGATTCCAGCCGGGATTGCCAAGGAAAGGCTGGATCGGTGTGGTGTTGCGGAACAGGTTGTTCGGTTGCCACTGGCTGGTGTCGTCGCCGGCGAAACCGTAATAGTAATCGAATCCCTTGATGGGGCCGGTCGGCCAGTTATGGAAGGGACCCGCCTGGCTCCCTTCCCACTGCGGGACGTTGTGATCCTTGCCGTACCAAGACGTGTCGTAGCCCTGCTGCCGCAGGATCTCGCCGATGGCGACGGCGTCGCGCGGGATGACGCTGTTGTAGCCGGGGTAGCCCGTCGCCTGGTCGACGACGACGCCCGTCGCCACCGAGTGGTGGTTGCGGCCGGTGAGGAGCGCGGCCCGTGTCGGCGAGCACAGCGCCGTGGTGTGGAACGCGGTATAGCGCAGACCGCTCGCGGCGACGCGGTCCAGCGTTGGAGTCGGAATCACGCCGCCGAACGTGGACGGCGCGGAAAAACCAACGTCGTCGGTCATGATCAACAGGATGTTCGGCGCGCCCTTGGGCGGCACGACACGCGCTGGCCAATAGGGCTTCGAGTCTACGGCGTTGGGACTGATCTGCCCCCGGAAGGATGGCGGCGGGTTCGGAAGGTACCGTCCGTCGATTGTCGTCGTGGCGTCGGGCGAGCCCGGCGTGCCGGTGGTCTGCTGCGCGTTAGCGGTGACCGCAGCCACTGCCAGCAACGCACAGCCGGCGAGCAGTCGATGTGCAAGGGCGAGTACCACCTTCATCGTGGATGACCTCCATCAAAGCGCGGCACACGCACGCCGCAGGCGGTCCCCTAGCCAAGCATCGACCCTCGCGCCACGCGGGCCGAAGCGTAAATCTACAGCCAACTGCCGCTTGGGACAATTGATCCACCTCAATGCCGTCGGCGCGAAAGTGTGCGTGCGGACGGCCTGCGTGCTGGATTTGCGGAGCGGTCGCGGCCTATCGAGTTCAGACGTGTGGACGAAAATTCCTTCGAAGAGGCACAGACCTAGGATATCAAGGCGATTGTTTCCGGCACACAATACCAGTACACGACGGTCTCCGGCTCGGTTCAAAAGGCCTGCAAAATCATCGTTTCTCAGGAGGGGCGGCCGAGTCCTTTCCTGGGCACCATACAATTCTGGATCACAAACGGATCCAGACAGATGAACTCTTTCAAAGTGTTGCGTTGGTATCGGGCCATGAGCCGAGAAAGTGCAATGCGCGGTGTCTTGGGATGGGGCGTCTTGGGCCTTTGCCTCCTGATTGGTCTGTGTGCCTCTGCGGACGCCGCCGCAAGAGGGCATCACAAGTTGCGACATGTCATCGCTCGAGCGGGCCACGCTGTCGTTCCAGTCGACGTCACGCCGAATGGTGCGCGCGTCTATCGCGACGACTCCGTTCCCGGCGGCCTGCGGACCAACCACGACGACCCTCCCGCCTATGACGATCCATCCAAGTTCGGTGGCGGCTGATCGACGAGCCGGGCTGCTGCTGCGTGGTGCCCTCACACCACCTGCTTCCCCATCCTCTCCGCCACCGCCTTCTGCACGAAGTACATTGCCACCAGCGTGACGATCGTCGTCGTGACGACGACGTAGCCGATCCGGTCGAAATGGATCAGTGCGCCGTCAGGCGCTTGCGCGATGATCGCGCCGGCGAGCACCGAGCCGAGCCCGCCGGAGAGCTGCTGCAGCGAGGCGCTCACCGCGCTGAACGAGCCGCGCTGGTCGGGATCGGGGATCGCCGACATCAGGGCCTGCGACGGGATCATGCGCGAGAAGATGCCGACGAACATCAGGACATTGACGAGGATCGCGGTCGCGAGCGAAACGTGGCCGAGATGTGTGTAGATCAGCACCATGACCACGGTCATCGCGCAGCCGAACACGAAGGTCGGGTATTTGCCGAACGCGTCGCTGGCCCGGCCGACCAGCGGTCCCGTGACGATGCTGAACAGGCCGGAGACGAGATAGATCGTCGGCAGATGCGTGATGTCGATGCCGAGATTGTGCACGGTGAAGGCGCTGGAGAACGGCATCAGCATGTAGCCGCCCGTCGCCAGCAGCGTCGTGACGGTGAAGGCGAGCGTATAGCGCGGCTGGCCGATCGTCGCGATCAGATGGTGGAACGGGTTCTTGTCCTGCTTCAGTTTCAGATGCGCATCGACCGGCTCCATCGCGAAGGCGATGATGGCGATCGCGACGATCGAGACGGCGACGATCGCCACGAAGCAGACATGCCAGTTCCAGTGATTGGCGAGAAACAGCCCGGCGGGAATGCCGAGCACCTGGCTCGCGGCGAACGCCGTCTGGATGAAGCCCATCACGCGACCGCGCATCTGCAGCGGGAACAGGTCGGTGACGATGGCCAGCACGACCGAGCCGATCACGCCGCCGAACAATCCGGTCACGATCCTGCCGAGCAACAGGACATGGTAGTTCTGCGCGGCGGCGCAGAGCATGGTTCCGAGCGTGAAGCCGACATAGAAGAACAGCAGAAGGCGCTTGCGATCGAAGCGATCGGCAAAGCCGGCGGCGAGGATGCCCGAAATGCCCGCGCTGAACGCGTAGGCCGACACCGCGATGCCGAACTGCCCCGCCGTGATGTCGAGCGCGGGCATCAGGATGGCGCCGAGCGGCGACATGATGATGAAGTCGAGGATGATCGTGAACTGCGTGAATGCGAGCAGCGCGATGAGGAGCGCCTGGTAGCGCGAAAAGCCGCGTTGGCCTTCCTGCGGATCGTCGATAGGCGCAGCGAGCGTCTGTTCGGTCATGTCCACCTGATTCATGGCGAGGGAGGAGGGAGCGCGCGAAACTGGCAGATGGGGTCGGCCGGGACGATGTCCACGGGGCGCATGGCACAAGTTGCGCTGGAATATGAAGCCCGCGCCGGGTTGTGGGATCCAGGCCACAGCCCGCCGGCCGGGGCGCCGTCCACCCCTGCGCGCAACCTTGCTTGCGCGGCCCGCCTGCAATGGCTACATCGCGGGCAATCCAAATGAGCCTATTGTGCCGACACAACCGATTCGATCGAGGTTTTGACACGCCATGACCGTACGCCTGCACCGCGGCGACCTGCCCGACCTGTCCCGCTACACCGGAGCGGTGGCGATCGACACCGAGACCATGGGGCTGAACCCGCACCGCGACCGGCTCTGCGTGGTGCAGCTCTCGCCCGGCGACGGCAGCGCCGACGTGGTGCAGATCCCAAAGGGGCACACCGACGCGCCGAACCTGTTGGCGCTCCTGGCCAATCCGGCCCTCACGAAAATCTTCCATTTCGCGCGGTTCGACGTCGCGGTGCTGTACCAGACCTTCGGCGTCATGACCGGGCCGATCTACTGCACCAAGATCGCCTCCCGCCTGACCCGCACCTATACCGACCGCCATGGCCTCAAGGACCTCGTGCGCGAGGTGCTCAACATCGACCTCTCCAAGCAGCAGCAGTCGAGCGACTGGGGTTCCGACAGCCTCACCGAGCCGCAGCTCGCCTACGCCGCCTCCGACGTGCTGCATCTGCATGCCTTGCGCGAACGGCTCGACGCCATGCTGGTCCGGGAAGGCCGCAGCCAGCTGGCACAGGCCTGTTTCGACTTCCTGCCGACCCGCGCCTTGCTCGATCTCCAGGGCTGGGCGGAAGAGGACATTTTCGCGCATTCCTGAGGCCCTGCGCGGCGGTTAGCCTGAGGTTGCCGCCCCGTTTCGGACACTTTCGTAACGGCCTGTCGCCGGCTGCATCTTCAGGCGGCGCCGGCTACAATGGGGCGCCCCCCTTTTGACCCGGCAAGGCGAGCGACACTTCAGGAGCCCAGGTAAGCAGGAACCCAGGTGAATTCGGCCCAGAATCCCACCTACGACGCCGCGCTTGCGGCGAAGTTCGCCAGCGCGGCGCGCCACAGCCGCATGGTGCGGATTCTGCGCATCGCGGTGCCGGGTGCGGTGCTGCTGTCCATGGCCGCCATCGTCGGCGTTTCGATCTTCAATCCCTTCCGCATGCTGATGCCGAAGCTGCCGCTCGATTCCGGAAACATGGTGGTGTCGGGCACCAGGATCACGATGGAATCGCCGCACCTCGCCGGTTACACGCCGGACCAGCGGCCCTATGAGCTCTGGGCCAAGACCGCGACGCAGGACATCACCGATGCCGACCATGTCGATCTATCGGACCTGCGCGCGAAGGTGCTGATGGAGGATCAATCGACGCTGTTCCTCGATGCCCGCACCGGCCGCTTCGACAACAAGCAGCAGCAGCTCGACCTGCACAAGGACATCCTCCTGCGCACCTCGACCGGCTATGAGGCGCGGCTGAACTCGGCCTTCGTCGACATGGGCAAGGGCACGGTCACCTCGGACGAGCGCGTCGACGTCAAGCTGACCAACGGCACGCTGAGCGCGGATCGCTTGCGGATTACCGATGGCGGTGACGTCATCCGTTTCGAGGGCAATGTGGTGATGCACCTGGACAAGCTGGACGAGCCCGCCGCTCAGCCTGCGCCGCCCGAGCCCGCGTCGGCGAAGACACGCGCGCCTCAGAACAAGTCTGCCAATTCAAGATGATTTTCATGATGACCTGTTTTCCGCGCGACGCTGTTGTCAGCAAGGCCGTGCTCGCCGTCGGCCTCGCGCTGCTCGTCACGGGTGCGGCCATTGCACAGAGCACGATGCAAGGCGTGCCCAATGCGATGCAGGGCTTTTCGCAGAACCGCGATCAACCGATCCAGATCGAAGCGGCCTCGCTGGAGATGCGCGACAAGAAGAAGGAGGCGACCTTCGCCGGCAATGTGAAGGTCGTGCAGGGCGACACCACCATGACCTCGAAGACGCTGGTGGTGTTCTACGAATCGAGCGGCGACAAGGCGGCCGCGCCGCAGCCCGCACCTGCGAAGGGCGCGAAATCGGCGCCGATGCAGTCGGCGACGCCCGGGCCCGGCGGCAGCTCCTCGATCAAGCGGCTGGAGGCGCGCGGCAATGTCGTGGTCACCCAGAAGGACCAGGTGGTGACAGGCGAGACCGCCGTGTTCGACACCAGGACCAACCTCATCACCATGCTCGGCGGCTCGGGCCAGGTGGTTCTGACCCAGTGCAAGAACGTGCTGCGCGGCGACCGCCTGATGGTCGACATGACGACCGGCGTGTCACGTGTGGAATCCGACAACGGCCGCGTGCAAGCGCTGCTGCCGCAGGGCGGCAGCAATGATTGCGGTCAAGGGGGACAAGGGGCCAAATCCGGCGCGGCGCCGCCTCTGCAATTGCCAAGTGCAACTAAACAAAAGTAGATTCAATCACTTGTCTTGGGTGCTCCCGATCCGAGGTTGAAGCTTGCCCGGCGAGACTGTATCTAGCGCGCAGGGCTTTCGAAGCGGGGTCCGCCGCTTTTCGGGCGTGTTTCACTGGGCATGAGACATCCCTTCACTGATGCTGCCTCGGCGAATCGAAAGGCCGATGCGGCAGATCGCGCGAATTTGCGCAGGATCGTCGCGAAAAGGCTAGAAGGCGGGGATGGTCGATCTCTTCAGCATGTTCCGTCGGCGCCCCGCCAAACGCGGCCGGCCAGGATTTGCGCGACAGGACATCACCGCGCTCGGCGACAGCGTCGCCGGCCTCGTGGCCAGTCCCGTCAGGGACGCGCCGCCGATCGCCCGCGACCAGCCGATGCGCGCGCCAGACCAATTCCAAGGGGACTATCAGGCTGACTACCAGGCCGACTATCAAGTCGAGACGCCGCGTCCGCAGGCGGTTCATCCCGTCAGAAGCGCCGCCGCCAGGTCGAACGGTGCCGGCGGGCCGCAGCTCCTGAAGCGGCCCGGCTTCCTGGCTGTGCATAGCGTGGAAAAGAGCTTCGGCAGCCGCCAGGTGGTGCGCGGCGTCAGCATCTATGTGCGCCGCGGCGAAGCCGTCGGCCTGCTCGGTCCGAACGGCGCCGGCAAGACCACCGTGTTCTACATGATCACCGGCCTGATCAAGGCCGACCGCGGCGCGATCGAGCTCGACGGCCACGACGTGACGAAGCTGCCGATGTATCAGCGCGCGCGGCTCGGCATCGGCTATCTGCCGCAGGAAGCCTCGATCTTCCGCGGCCTCACCGTCGAGCAGAACATCCGCGCCGTGCTCGAAGTGGTCGAGCCCTCGCGCAAGAAGCGCGAGCAGCAGCTCGATTCGCTGCTCGACGAGTTCAACATCACGCGCCTGCGCAAATCGCCCTCGATCGCGCTGTCCGGCGGCGAGCGCCGCCGCGTCGAGATCGCGCGCGCGCTGGCGACGCGGCCGAACTACATGCTGCTCGACGAGCCCTTCGCCGGCATCGACCCGATCGCGGTCGGCGACATCCAGGACCTCGTCCGCCATCTCACCAATCGCGGCATCGGCGTGCTCATCACCGACCACAATGTCCGCGAGACGCTCGGCCTCACCGATCGCGCCTATATCGTCTATGCCGGGGAAATCTTGACGGAGGGGACCCCGGATGAAATCGTCGCCGATCCGGACGTGCGCCGCCTTTACCTTGGCGAGGAATTCCGCCTCTAGCCCTTTTTTCCAATTCGTCAAGCCGTGTACATCGGGCTTGGACTAGGATAAGCAAAAATCGGACCAATTTTTGGGAACGGTTCTTGCTTCATGGCGCTCACGCAGAGATTAGAGTTCCGGCAATCGCAGTCGCTGGTCATGACGCCGCAGCTGATGCAGGCGATCAAGCTGCTGCAATTGTCCAATCTCGATCTCACGACCTTCGTGGAAGAGGAGCTCGAGCGCAATCCGCTGCTGGAACGGGCCAGTGACGAGGTCCCGGTGGGAGAGGCTCCGGCCGAGGCCGGGAACTACGGCGATTCCGAGGGTGGCCAGGGTGACGGTCAGGGCGAGGACGGCCTCGGCGGCAGCGCCGACGGTTTCGAGCCGGGCCAGGAAGAATGGATGAGCAAGGATCTCGGCACCCGCGCCGAGATCGAGCAGACCCTGGACACCGGCCTCGACAACGTCTTCTCCGAGGAGCCGGCCGAGGCCGCGGCGCGTAACGCCCAGGATGCCGTGCCGACCACCTATACCGAATGGGGCGGCGGCGCCTCTGGTGACGAAGACTACAATCTCGAGGCTTTTGTCGCGGCCGAGACAACGTTGTCGGATCATCTCGCCGAGCAGCTTTCGGTCGCCTTCACCGCGCCCGCCCAGCGCATGATCGGCCAGTACCTGATCGACCTCGTCGACGAGGCCGGGTATCTGCCGCCCGATCTCGGCCAGGCCGCCGAGCGTCTCGGCGCGACGCAGCAGGAGGTCGAGGACGTCCTCGCCGTGCTGCAAAAATTCGACCCGCCCGGCGTTTGCGCGCGATCCTTGAGCGAATGCCTCGCGATCCAGCTCCGCGAGCTCGACCGCTACGACCCCGCGATGCAGGCCCTGGTCGAGCATCTCGACCTCCTCGCCAAGCGCGACATCGTGGCCCTGCGCAAGATCTGCGGCGTCGACGACGAGGACATCGCCGACATGATCGGCGAGATTCGCCGCCTCAATCCCAAGCCGGGCATGAAGTTCGGCTCGGCGCGCTTGCAGACCATGGTGCCCGATGTCTATGTCCGCCCGGGCCCCGATGGCGGCTGGCATGTCGAGCTCAACAGCGACACCTTGCCGCGCGTGCTGGTCAACCAGACCTATTATTCCGAGCTGTCCAAGAAGGTCGGCAAGGACGGCGACAAGTCCTATTTCACAGACGCGCTCCAGAACGCGACCTGGCTCGTGCGCGCGCTCGACCAGCGCGCCCGCACCATCCTGAAGGTTGCAACCGAGATCGTGCGCCAGCAGGACGGCTTCTTCACCCATGGCGTGGCGCACCTGCGGCCGCTCAATCTGAAGGCCGTCGCCGACGCCATCCAGATGCACGAATCCACGGTGTCGCGCGTCACCGCCAACAAATATATGGCGACCAACCGCGGCACGTTCGAGCTGAAATATTTCTTCACGGCCTCGATCGCCTCGGCCGATGGCGGCGAGGCGCATTCGGCCGAGGCCGTGCGTCACCATATCAAGCAGCTGATCGATTCGGAGGAGCCCTCCGCGATCCTGTCGGATGACACCATCGTGGAACGCTTGCGCGCTTCGGGCATTGATATTGCCCGCCGCACGGTCGCGAAGTACCGCGAAGCCATGCGCATACCCTCTTCGGTGCAACGCCGCCGCGACAAGCAGAGCGCTCTTGGTAACGTCCTCTCCACCGCATTGTCCGATCGCTCCCGCAACACCGAACCGGCCTGATTGCGCTGGCGCGAAATCGCGCTACTCTCGATTTCCCATCGAGACCGATCCAAGCTCGGCACCAACCAAGCGAGGCATCACATGACTCTCCGAATCTCGGGAAAGAGCATCAGCGTCGGCGAGGCCCTGCGCGGCCGCGTTGCCGACCGCACCGACGAGGTGCTGCGCAAATATTTCGACGGCAACTATTCCGGTCACATCACGCTCAGCAAGGACGGCTTCGGCTTCCGCACCGATTGCGCCCTGCATCTCGATTCGGGAATCACGCTGGAGGCCGATTCGAACGCGCCGGATGCCTATGCCAGCGCCGACCAGGCGCTGCTGATGATCGAGAAGCGGCTGCGTCGCTACAAGAACCGGCTCAAGGACCGCTCCGCCCGCAAGGCCCATGCTGCCTCCGAAGCGATGGCAGCGCTCGACGCCACCAGCTATGTGCTGGAAGCGCCCGGAGAGGGCGAGGAGGAAGTCACCGGCTACAGTCCCGTCATCATTGCGGAGCAAACCACGTCGCTGAAGCGGCTCTCGGTCAGCGAAGCCGTCATGGAACTCGACCTCAGCGGGGCATCCTGCCTGGTGTTCCAGCACGGTTCGTCCGGCCGGGTGAACATCATTTACCGCCGGGCGGACGGCAATGTGGGCTGGATTGACCCGCCGGGGGCGAAGGTGGACGGCCAGTCCGACAATTAGGCCGGGGACCCGGGGCCCGTACCATCCCGCCCCTTAACAATGACGGGGCAAAGCCGCATGCGGGAGTTGGCACCGGGATTGCGTTGGAGTAGAAGCCCCCACATCTGGACCGGGACTAAGTCCGCCTCCTGCTTCATGTTATTGACGCCGGCTCAGCTTGCTCTATCAAGCTGGCCAAATCGGAACCTGACGGTTTAATTCACCTCGGAAACCCTCCATGCCGATTACCGATCTGGTCGCACCCGAGGCGATTCTCCCGGCATTGAAGGTCAACAGCAAGAAGCAGGCCTTGCAGGAGCTGGCGGCCAAGGCCGCCGAGCTGACCGGGCAGAACGAGCGCTCGGTGTTCGAGGTGCTGCTGCAACGGGAGAAGCTCGGCACCACCGCGGTCGGCTATGGCGTCGCCATTCCGCACGGCAAGCTGCCCAAGCTGGAAAAGATCTTCGGCCTGTTCGCGCGGCTCGATCGCCCGATCGACTTCGAGGCGATGGACGGCCAGCCGGTCGATCTCGTGTTCCTGCTGCTCGCGCCCGAAGGCGCCGGCGCCGATCACCTCAAGGCGCTGGCCCGCATCGCCCGCCTGCTGCGTGATCAGGACATCGCCAAGAAGCTCCGCGCCTCGCGCGATGCGCAGGCGATCTATTCGGTGCTTGCCCTGCCGCCGGCGACCGCGGCCTAGGTCGCACTGGCGATGCCAGGCATCCTCGCGTGCGCTCCGGGCCTCAGCATCGGATAAATCTCAAGCCCTGGGAACGCCGACCGCGCGAAGGCGGTCGCGATGGGGCATTAAGGAAAATATTAACCGTGCTTCTGGAAGGTCAGCTCATGGCCAGCCTGCACACGGTAGCGGATTCCGAGGCGTCCGACAGCGCGATCTGGAAAGCGCCCGGCGTCGGCGTGGAAACGCTTGCCAGAAACGTGATCCGCAGTTCGATCACCGTCAACGTGATCGCGTCGATGGGCGTCCTCCACCCCGCGTTGCTTCCCGCAGAGTGGAGCTACGTGCAGCAGGCCGTTGCGCTTCTGATGTGGGGCATCTTGATCTACGCCAGCGCCTTCGTACGTCCGCGCGTGAGAGTGCAGCCCAATCCCGATCTCATCGCGCTGGTCGCATTCTATGCTCTCGCCGCCGTTTCCGTTCTCTGGACCAGCCTCGCCGCTGCCGCGATCATGAAGAGCGCGGCACTCGCGGTGACGACCTTCGGTGCGTACTGCCTCATCACGCGTATCGACATCGACGAGATCGTCGGATCGACGGCGCTGGGGCTCTTCATCCTGGTCGCCGCCTCGGCCTTGTGCGCGGTCTTTGTGCCCGAGATCGGCGTGGACCAGAGCTGGATGCACAAGGGCCAGTGGCAAGGAATATATGAATCGAAGCAGACGCTCGGCTTCATCAGCGCATATCTCATGTTCTTTGCCTGCTATCAGAAGATGACGGGGCAGGGATGGACCGTTTTTCTCGCGACGTTTCTCCTGGCATCGACTTGCGTGATCGCCTCGGAATCTCGTGGTGCCGGTGCCGTTGCCGTTGCCGCGGGTGGACTGCTCGTGACCTCGATGTGGTCGATCCGCTGCATGAGAGTTTACGCGGTGCTGCCGTTCATCATGTGCATCCTGGCCGCCCTGCTGATCCTGTATTTCTATGTGACGGGGTACGATTCCATCCATCTCGGCGAATCGACCATCGATTTCACCGAGCGGACCTTCATCTGGCAGTACGCCATCAGCCATTTCAACGATGCGCCGCTGCTCGGCTTTGGCATCAACGGATTCTGGACGCGCCCTTCGATCTACGACTATTTCAACCAGAACCATGGCTGGGTGCTCGACAATTATCATAGCGGTTACATCGCGGTGGCGATTGAAACGGGGTTTCTGGGATACGTGCTGTTCGTCGCGAGCGTCTATCTGTTCTCGGAAAAGGTCCTGTATCTGATCGCCACCCGGTCGATCGATCGTCGCCACTGCGCGCTCATCATCGGATTCGTCGTCCTCAGCTTTCAATCGAACTTCACGGAGACGATGTTCCTTCGCTCGACGATGTTCACGTCGGTGCTGCTCGTCGCATTCCTCTTCGCAGTGTGCAGGCCTGTGCCGCAGCAAACCCTGCAGCAATGATGGAGGACGCAGGATGAATGCCATCTGCGCCCGCTGGCCGGTAGCTTTCGGTCTCGCCCTGGCAATGTCGATGCTTGCGATCTGCTCCCAGGCCGAGGCAGCCGGGCAAGGCACCGCGCCTGCTCCTCCGAAATTGGGGCGCGGCATCAACATCCTTGGCTACGACGGCATCTGGGAGGGAGGCCGGAACGCGCCGTTTCGTCTGGACAACCTCACTGCGATCAGACGCGCCGGCTTCTCGCACGTTCGGATCAACTTCTTCGGCTTCAAGTTCATGGGCCCCGGGAATCTGCTGGATGAGATCGTCTTGAGGCGGCTTGATGCCGTCATCGAGGAGGTGCTCGCCCGAAAGCTCATCCCCATCCTGGACGAGCACGATACCCATGTCTGCCAGCGCGACGTCTCCGAGTGCACCGAGAAGCTGAAAGCGTTCTGGACGCAGATCGCCGCGCGCTATGCCGGAAAATATCCGAAGCTTGTCTTCGAGGTCCTCAATGAGCCGGGCGGGCAGATGACGTCCGCCAACTGGAACACCCTGCTGAACGAGTGTCTCGGCATCATCCGCGCGACCAACCCCCGGCGGACGGTCATCGCCGCCGTCCTCAACGTCGACGACATGCCTGTCGACGACCTGGTCCTGCCGTCGGACGACCGAAACCTCATCGTGACGTTTCACTATTACGCGCCGATCCGTTTCACCCATCAGGGCGCACCGTGGTCGCCGACGTTCTCGCGAATCGGTCCGCTTGATTGGGGCACTGCGGAGGACGAAAGCAAGGCTCGCGCC
This sequence comes from Bradyrhizobium sp. CCBAU 53415, assembly GCF_028128735.1. NCBI lineage: Bacteria > Pseudomonadati > Pseudomonadota > Alphaproteobacteria > Hyphomicrobiales > Nitrobacteraceae > Bradyrhizobium > Bradyrhizobium sp. CCBAU 53415. The sequence continues at coordinate 211,781 of NZ_LBJF01000022.1, forward strand.
GATTTCGAGAAGATCCGGTCCTGGTCCGAAAGGGAGAAGCGCCCGATTTATCTCGGCGAGTTCGGCGTGTACGAAGCCGCTCCAGCCGAAGCACGGACGAGATATCTGTCGTTCGTGGCGCGAAGCGCGGAGCGGCTCGGCTGGGCATGGGCCTACTGGCAGTTCGACCACGATTTCGCGGCCTTCGACAGCGAGCGCCAAGCCTGGAAGCCGGAGATCATCCGGGCGCTGATTCCCGCGACGCGTTGAAAGCGGAAGGTTCGCGGGTTGAGCTTCGCCGCGCCGGGCTGTGTCCGCAAGCTCGCTCGTGCCCCGGACGCAGCGCAGCGCTATTCCGGCGATGCGCAGCATCGTCCGGTCAGCGCTGCGCTGCAGAGCCGGGTGCCCATGCCGCAGACCGTGTCGCGGCTTCCCGGATCCCGGCTCTGCGCCGCAACGCCAGAAGCGTTGCAGCGCGTCCGGGACAGGGGAGAGATGCGCGCCATTGTCACGCTTCGTGGGCGCCGCTCGCGCGCTTCAGCAGACCGTCGGCAGCAGGTGCCGGACTTCGTCGAGCAGTTCGGGAACCGCCGTCCTGTCGCCCGCGAGGTGCTTGAGCAGCGCGCTCTGGAATAAACCGTCGAACAGCGCATAGAGCGCGCCTGGCGACGACGCCGGCCGCTTGCCGCCGAACTCGGCATAGCGAGAGGCAATGCGCCAGATCATCGCTTCCAGGCTCTTGTCGATCTCGAGTACATCCTTGCGAAACGCCGGCTCGAACATCGCCTGCGAGCGCAGGTCGTACCAAAGCCGGTGCATGCGGGCTTCGTTCTGCAGCGTCGCTGCGAGCTTGGCGAGGAAGCCCTCCGTCAATTCGTCGCGGCTCGTTGCTGTTGCGACGACCTCGTCATAGCGTGTCACGCACTTCGCCTTGTAGTGGCGAACGCAGCAGCAGATCAGGTCGAGCTTGTCGCTGAAATAATAGTGGAACACGCCGTGCGTGAACGCCGAGTTCTGCGCGATCTCCCGCAGGCTGGTCCGGGCGAAGCCGAGCTCTCCAAGCGTTTCGAGCGCGGCCTCGGCAAGCTCGATGCGTCGCGCGTTGAACTTCTCGTCGCGCAGCGCCTCGGCCGCCTCGGCCACACGCCGGGCTGCCCCCGTCACCTGCCGCGCCATCTCGTCCCTTCCTCAGTCCAGTTCTTACAAGGACTTATACCGCGCCGACCGCGGAATAACCCAATCCCATCACAATCACTCTCTTAGACAACTGTCAAATTCGAACTTGACAAGTGTCAAGATTCTGGCGGAGGTTCGCGTCAATAAATTTGGACAGTCGTCAAGACGTCCGACCATGGAGGAACGCTTCGCTGGGTGCGGTCGAAAGGCCTGCGTCCATCGACCTGGTGCGCGCGCCAATTCGCGCAGCACGAATCAATCACCAGCAACGGAGGAGTGCGTCATGAGTGGGAAGAGCCTTGCAGGCAGGAGAGCCCTGGTCACCGGCGGTGCCCGGGGAATCGGCGCGGCCACCGCGCAGGCGCTGGCGCGCGCCGGCGCCTCGATCATGATCGCCGACATTCTGGAGGAGGCCGGCCGCGCCAGCGCGGCCGCGATCGCAAAGGAAGACGTCGCGACGGGCTTCGTCCAGCTCGACGTCACCGACGACGCGCAATGGGAGCGGGCGGTGGCCAAGACTGTCGCCACCTTCGGCGGCTACGACATCCTCATCAACAATGCCGGCATTGAGATCACGTCGCTGGTCACCGAGATCAGGGCCGAGGATGCGCGGCGGATGTGCGACGTCAACATCGTCGGCACCGTGCTCGGCATGAAGCACGCCTTCCGCGCGATGCGGCCGGGCGGAGCGGCGGGCAAAGGTGGCGCGGTCGTCAACATCGCTTCTGTCGCGGCGACGATCGCCTTCCCGAGCATCGCGGTCTATTCCGGCACCAAATCCGCGGTCGATCGCATGACACGGGTCGCTGCGATGGAGGCCGGCAAGCTCGGCTATGGCGTGCGCGTCAACTGCATCTATCCCGGCTTGATCCCGACCGACATGGGCCTGCAGCTGGCCAACGACATCGTGAAGATCGGTCTTGCGCCCGACGTCGACGCCGCGGTCGGCTCGGTGGTGGAGCAGACGCCGCTCGGCAAGCTCGCGGAGGTCGGCGACATCGCCGACGCGGCGGTGTTCCTGTGCTCGAACGAGGCGCGTTTCATCACCGGCGTCGGTCTGCCGGTCGATGGCGGCATGGGAATGTAGCGGAGAACCCGACAACGAACATTTCGGAGGAACGAGAATGACCGCGAAGAAGCCCGTCATCGTCTATGGCGCGTCCGGCTACACCGGCCGCCTGGTCTGCGAATACTTACGCGAGTACAACATCCCCTTCATCGCCGCCGGCCGCAGCGCGGAGAAGCTCAACGCCGCAATGAAGGCAAACGTGGCCGGCATCGAGACTGCCGACTACGAGGTGGTGGAAGTGCCGCACACCGTGAGCGCACTGACGGAATTGTTCAACGGCGCCTCCGTGGTGCTCAACACCGTGGGCCCCTTCGCCAGGTTCGGAGGCGAGGTGGTGCAGGCGTGTTGGGCTGCCCGATGCCACTACACCGACACCACCGGCGAGCAGGACTGGCTGATCATGCTCGAGCAGGAGTGGGGCACCAGGTTCGCCAATGCCGGCCTGCTGCTCGCGCCGGGTATCGCGCAGATGTACACCACCGGCGAGATCGCTGCGCAGCTCTGCCTGGAGACGCCCGGCCTCGACACATTGGATATCGCCGTGTTCTGGGGCGGCAGCCCGACCATCGCCTCGACGCAGACCATCCTGGTCAACGCCGCAATGGCAAAGGCCTACTATCTGGAACAGAACAAGTATGTCGAGCATCAGGTGGATGCCGGTCTGTACAACCTCGCCATCCCCGGCCAGCATGAGCTCGCACTGGCGCTGCCCTGGGGCGGCACCTCGCACCCGGTGTGGTTCAAGCGCGATCCGCGCGTGGCCAACGTGAAGGTGCTGGGCGGCGTCTTCAATCGCGCGCTGATGCTGGGCGTGCCGCAGATCGTCGCCGCCGCGCTGGACGCGACCAAGGACATGAACCCCGACGACCGCTACGCCGCGTTGGCGCAGACCGCCGCCGGCGTCATGAACACCATGCCGCCGCGCGAGAACCCGCGCGTCAACAAGTCGCTGGATTCGGTGCATGCCTCCGGCCCGTTGGGGCGCGCGCACTGTGTCATAAACGGCAACAGCAACTACAAGCAGACCGGCTTGCTGCAGGCCTATGCCGCGGCGCACCTGCTGCAGCAGCCGCCCAAGCGCGTGGGCTTCGCCTCCGGTTGCCAGGCGTTCGGTCACCACGAACTGCTCGGCCAGCTGCGCAGCTTCGGGCTGGTCAGCAGACCGATCCTCACCGTGTACGACTGAGCAAGGATGGCGGGTGGCGCGGTGGGCGCGTCACCCGCCGGCGTTTCGGGGATTGATCATGCGCTTCATCGATTACCTGGACAAAGGTGCCTCGCTTGGCGCTGATGCGCCGTGCCTGACCATGGACGGGCGCGACCTCAGCTATCGCGAGGTGCAGTTGCTGAGCTACCGCGTCGCGCGCGGGCTCGCGCGATCGGGTATTGCTGCTGGCGAGAAGGTCGCAATCCTTTCCGGCAACGATCCGGTCGCGTTTGCATGCGTGTTCGGCATTTCCCGCGCGGGCTCGGTCTGGTGTCCGATCAATCCGCGCAACGAGGCGGCCGAAAACCGGCTCATCCTCGACCAATTCGACTGCAGCCTGCTGCTGTTTCATTCAAGCTTCGCGCCGATGGTCGAGGCGGTACGTGCAGAACTGCCGAAGCTGCGCGTCCTCGTCTGCCTCGATGCCGAGTTGCCCTTCGCGCCCTCGTTCGACGGCTGGCTCGCTGGCCTTGCCGCCGACCAATATCAACGTGCGACGGTCGACGATCTCGCGATGCTTCCCGGCACCGGCGGCACCACCGGAAAGCCGAAGGGAGTCATGCTGTCGGGTCGCAATATCGAGGCCATGACGGCACTGACGCTGATGGGCTATCCCTTCAAGGGCCGTCCTGTCTATCTCGCGCTCGCGCCGCTCACCCACGCGGCGGGCGTGTTGTGTTTCCCAATCATGACGCTCGGTGGGCGCGTCGTGATCATGCACCACCCCGACATCGCCGAATTCCTCGATCTGATCGAGCGCTACCATGTCACGCACACCTTCCTGCCGCCGACCGTGATCTACATGCTGCTCGATCATCCCAGGCTCGATTCCGCGGAGCTCGGGTCTCTGCAATGCTTCTGGTATGGCGCGGCACCGATCTCGGCCGCGCGGCTTGCGGAGGCGCTCCGGCGCATCGGGCCCATGGCGCAGTTGTTTGGTCAGACTGAAGCGCCGATGATGATCTCGATGATGGCACCTGACGAGCATTACAATGCCGATGGCACGATCGCGATGGAGCGCCTCGCCTCGGCCGGGCGGATCAGTCCGTTGGTGCAGGCCGGCATCATGGATGGCGACGGCAATCTGCTGCCGACCGGCTCACGCGGCGAGATCGTGGTTCGCGGCTCGCTGGTGATGGAAGGCTATTACAAGAATCCCGAGGCCACGGCGGAGGCTTCGGCGCATGGCTGGCACCACACTGGCGACATCGGCTACATCGACGACGATGGCTACCTCTATATCGTCGATCGCGCCAAGGACATGATCATCACCGGCGGGTTCAACGTCTACTCGATCGAGGTCGAGAATGCGCTGCGGTCGCACGAGGCGGTCCAGGATTGCGCCGTGATCGGCCTTCCGGACGAGAAATGGGGTGAGCGGATCGTCGCCGTGGTGCAGCTGCGCGCCGGACAGAGTGTCGACACGACGGTGCTGGCGGCCTTCGTCAAGCAGCGGATCGGCAGCGTCAAGACACCGAAACAGATCGAAGTCTGGGACGATCTGCCCCGTTCCAAGGTCGGCAAGGTCCTCAAGCCGGATATCCGTGCGCGGCTGGCCTCGCGCTCTTAGCAGGTGCCCAAAGAAAACGCGGGCCGCCTCGATCGAGGCATGCCCGCGCATTTGAATTCGTCAGTCGCGCGTGAAAGCGCGTGCGCTCAGTGCACGCTCACCGCTTGCAGCTCGTTGCTCCAGGCGTTGGCGATCGCAGCTTCCCGGCTGTCGGTCAGCATGATCGGCGTGCCGTCGGCGGCGTGGAGCGCGAACAGCTTGAGGCCCGGCGCAATCTTGGGCGCCTCGGGGAACAGGTCCGGCACGTCCTCGGAACGGATCTGCTTCACATAGGCGATATGGCCTTCGCCCAGGGTTGCCAGTGTCTCCGGAGAGACGTTCTTGGCTTCGTATTCGAACGCAGCGTGACCTTCACTCATGGTCTCGACTCCTCTGGAACACTAAGCGGTCGAGTCCGCTACTCGTTCCATTATTCGTGCTCATTGATAGCGATTGTCTTAACGATCCGCTCCGGTTCAGGCCGGGCCAGATCGATCGACAACAGCCCGTTCTTCAGATCCGCACCCAGCACCAGCATCCCCTCCGCCAGCACGAAGGTGCGCTGGAAGTGGCGCGCGGCGATGCCGCGATGGATGTATTGCCGGGTCTTGTCGTCCTGCTGCCGCCCGCGGATCACGAGCTGGTTTTCCTCAATGGTTACATCGAGTTGGTCGCGGGTGAATCCGGCAACCGCCAGCGTGATGCGCAACCGCTCGGGCTGGCCGTCCGAACCGCCGCACCTCTCGATATTGTAGGGAGGGTAGCCGTCGGCGCCTTTGACGACGCGGTCGAGCACGCGCTCGATCTCGTCGAAGCCCAGCAGGAAGGGACTGGAGAGCGTTGGAACACGAGACATAGTTTACAAAGTCCTCGCAGAAGCGACTTTGGTGTTTCAGGGCCCGTAGTGGCACCCCTTGATCAGCAATATGGGCATGTTTCCCTGTGGGTTCAAGGACGTAGCCGGGAGGCTGTGGATGGGGCATTGCACCGTCAGATGCCTCTGGATCGTCATGGCCGGGCTTGTCCCGGCCATCCACGACCTTGCTCGCGGCGCCAAGAACGTGGATGCCCGGGACAAGCCCGGGCATGACGAAGTTGCGGGCGAATTACCCTAATGAAAACAGACCCCCTTCTACTGTGCATGGGGTTGTTTTCGCGGTTTTTGATCGATCGCCCTTCGGGGCCCGTCAGGCCTCGATCCGCTTGCGCCCGTCGGCGCTGAACAGATGCAGCTTCGTCCGCGTCGCCGCGACACGAATCTTCTGGCCGATGGCGGGGGCTTCAGTTCCGGGAATGCGGACGATGATCTCGCCCGGCGGCAGCTCGCCGGGGGTGGCGGCGACGTGCTGCTCTTCCCGCTCGCGCGAGCCGTACACGAAGGTTTCGGCGCCGACACGCTCGATCGCCTCGACCGTGAGCGGCAAGGCGACGCCGCCGGCGGGCGTCTGGTCGGTGATGACGAAGTCTTCCGGGCGGATGCCAAGGATGCCGGCCTCGCCCGCGCTGCCGCCGAGCTGTGATTTGATCTCATCGGGGCGCGTCGACATCAGATTCATCGGCGGCGCGCCGATGAAGGAGGCGACGAAGGTGGTCGCCGGCTTCTCGTAGATCGCGAGCGGATTGCCGACCTGCTCGACCTGGCCGCCATTCATCACCACGAGGATGTCGGCGAGCGTCATCGCCTCGAGCTGGTCGTGGGTGACGTAGATCGACGTCGTGTTGAGCCGGCGCTGCAGTTTGCGGATCTCGACCCGCATCGCGATGCGCAGCTTGGCGTCGAGATTGGAGAGCGGCTCGTCGAACAGGAACACCTTCGGCTGGCGCACGATGGCGCGGCCCATGGCGACGCGCTGGCGCTGGCCGCCGGAGAGCTGGCGCGGCTTGCGCTCCAGCATGGCGGACAGCTCGAGCACGCGCGCGGCTTCCTCGACGCGGGTCTTGATCTCGGCCTCCGCCATGCCGCGGTTGCGCAGGCCATAGGCCATGTTGTTGTAGACGCTCATATGCGGATAGAGCGCGTAGTTCTGGAACACCATCGCGATGTCGCGGTCGGCGGGCTCGATCTGGTTGACGATTCGGCCGCCGATGTCGATCTCGCCGCCCGTGACCGTCTCCAGTCCCGCGACCATGCGCAGCAATGTCGACTTGCCGCAGCCGCTTGGTCCGACCAGCACGCAGAACTGTCCGTCGCCGACATCGACGTCGACGCCCTTGATGGCCTCGAAGCCGCCGGGATAGGTCTTGCGGACGTTGCGCAGGGTGACGTTAGCCATGGGTTGCACCGGCGAGTAGCGAATAGTGAATGGCGAATGGGGAAGGTGTCATACGTAAGGCGGACGTAGCGACCCCATTCGCTACTCGCCACTCGCTATTCGCCATACTCACTTTTCCGTCTCGACCAGTCCGCGCACGAACAGCTTCTGCATCACGACGACGACAAGGACCGGCGGCAGCATCGCGAGAACGGCCGTCGCCATCACGATCGGCCATTCGGTCAACGCGTCCGTGGTGGTGATCATCTTGCGGATGCCGATCTGGATGGTCTGCATGTCGTCGCGCGTGGTGATCAGCAGCGGCCAGAGATATTGATTCCAGCCGAGGATGAACAGGATCACGAACAGTGCCGCCATGTTGGTGCGCGACAGCGGCAGCAGCGTATCCCAGAAGAAGCGCAACGGGCCGGCGCCGTCGATGCGCGAGGCCTCCAGCAATTCGTCCGGCACCGTCATGAAGAACTGGCGGAACAGCAGCGTCGCCGTGGCCGATGCGATCAGCGGCAGCGACAGGCCGGCATAGCTGTCGAGCATGTGCAGGTCGGCGACGATCTTGTAGGTCGGATAGATGCGGACCTCGACCGGCAGCATCAAGGTGATGAAGATCAGCCAGAAGATCGGCATCCGGAACGGAAAGCGGAAATACACGATCGCATAGGCCGAGATGATCGAGATCGCGATCTTGCCGACCGCGATCAGCAGCGCCATCACCAGCGAGTTCAGCATCATGTTGCCGACCGGCTCGCGGGTCGAGCCGCTCGTGCCGACGAAGATCGTCTGGTAGTAGGTATCGAAGAAATGACCGCCGGGCAGCAGCGACATCTGCCCGTTCGCAATCAGCGCGTTGTCCTGGGTCGAGGCGACGATCGCGATGTAGACGGGGAACGCGACGATCGCGATCCCGATCCAGAGGATGAAATGGGCGACGTAGCGCCTGATGCCCTCGTCCTCGACCATCAGTAGGTCACCTTGCGTTCGACGAAGCGGAACTGGATTCCCGTCAGCACGATGACCATGACCATCAGGATCACCGATTGCGCCGCCGAGCTGCCGAGATTGCCGCCGAGCAGGCCGTCGGAATAGACCTTGTAGACCAGCGTCTCCGTCGACTTGCCGGGGCCGCCGCGGGTCATGGTGTCGATGATGCCGAACGTGTCGAAGAAGGCGTAGACGATGTTGACGACCAGAAGAAAGAAGATGGTCGGCGACAGCAACGGGAAGGTCACGGTCCAGAACCTGCGCATCGGGCGCGCGCCGTCGATCGCGGCGGCCTCGAGCACGCTGCGAGGGATGCTCTGCAGGCCGGCGAGGAAGAACAGGAAATTGTAGGAGATCTGCTTCCACGCGGCGGCGAGGATGATCAGAGCAGCGGCCTGGTCGCCGTCGAGCAACGGATTCCAGTCGACGCCGAGGGCGCGCACATAGCGCGAGAGCACGCCCAGCGAGGGATGCAGCATGAAGATCCAGAGCACACCGACGACCGGCGGCGCGACCGCATAGGGCCAGATCAGCAGCGTGCGGTAGAGCATCGAGCCGCGCAGCGGCTTGTCCGCCATCACGGCGAGCAGCAGCGCAAACGACAGCGACGAAACGGCGATCGCGAACGAGAAGAAGAAAGTCCGCACGATCGCCTCGAAATAGGCGCGGTCCTTCAGAAGCTCGAGATAATTGTCGAACCAGACGAAGCTCGTCGACAGGCCGAAGGCGTCCTGCAGCAGGAAGGACTGGATCACCGCCTGCAACGCCGGCCAGTAGAAGAAAATCAGGACGATCCCGAGTTGCGGCGCAACCAGCGCGTAGGGCAACAGCTTGGATTGGAAAATGGCTTGCTTTTGCATGATGCCCCGAGGCGGCAGGCCGGGGTACCGGCCTGCCGCTGATCGCCTTACTTCACGGCGGTCTTTTCGAACTGCCGCAGCATCGTGTTGCCGCGCTCGACGGCGGCGTCGAGCGCCTGCTTGGCGGTCTTCTTGCCGGCCAGCGCCTGCTCGATCTCCTCCGACCAGACGTCGCGCAGCTGCACCATGTTGCCGAGGCGCAGGCCGCGCGAATTCTCGGTCGGCTCCTTGTTGGTCAATTCGAGCAGCGGGGTCTCGAGATAGGGCTGGTCCTTGTAGAACCCTTCCGCCTTGGCCTTCGCGTAAGCCGCCTTGGTGATCGGGAGATAGCCGGACGACTTGTGAATATAGACCTGACGATCCGTATCGGAGAGGAAGGTCAGGAACTTCGCCACACCCTTGTATTCTTCAGCCGACTTGCCGCCCATGATCCAGAGCGAAGCGCCGCCGATGATCGAGTTCTGCGGCGCGCCCTTGACGTCGGGATAATAGGGCATCGGCACCGCGGTGAAGTTGAACTTGGCCTGCGCCTTGACGTTGCCGAAGAAGGCCGACGAGGTCAGGTAGAGCGGGCATTCGCCCGAGGTGAAGCGGCCTTCGCCGGTGTTGGTGCGGCCGGCATAGTCGTAGGTCTTGTCCTTCTGGAGCTCGACCAGCTTCTCGAGGTGCTTGACCTGGACCGGGCCGTTGAACTCGAGCACGGTATCGAAGCCGTCGAGGCCGTTGGCCTTGGTCGAGAGCGGCACGTTATGCCAGGCGGAGAGCTGCTCGAGATTGACCCAGGTCACCCATGAGTTGGAGAAGCCGCAGGTGGGATGGCCGTTGTCGTGCAGCTTCTTGGCGGCGTCGAACACTTCGGGCCAGGTCTTGGGGATCGCGACATTGGCCTTCTTCAGCTCGTCGAGGTTGACCCACATCACGGTCGACGACGAGTTGAATGGGAAGGACAGCATCTCGCCCTTCGAGGTCGAATAGTAGCCGGTGATCGCGGGCAGATAGGCCTTCGGATCGAACTTCTCCCCGGTCTCGGCCATCAGCTTGTAGACCGGCTTCACGGCGCCGGTCGCGGCCATCATGGTCGCGGTGCCGACTTCGAACACCTGCATGATATGTGGGGCGTTGCCGGCGCGGAACGCCGCGATGCCCGCGTTCATGGTGTCGGCGTAATTGCCCTTGTAGGTGGGAACGACCTTGTAGTCGGTCTGCGACGCGTTGAAGTCGTTGGCGAGCTTGACGATGACGTCGTTGTTGGCGCCGGTCATCGCGTGCCACCACTGGATTTCGGTCACAGCCAGCGCCGGCGACGCGCCGAGACCAACCGTGAGTGCAACAGCCGCAGCCGTGCCAAAATGTCGAAGAGCCATCAAGAAAACCTCCCTTGCCCGTCACTGAAGAAGCGCTTGCGCTAGCAGCGCGATATGACGTTCACATGACTGTGTAAGCGGGAGAAACGAAAGCGGCAAGCGCTGGAAAAGGGAAGCCGGAAAATAGGCGAAGACGTGCGCGCGGCCGTTCGCGGTGCACATGCGTAGACGCGCCGCAGTGCGGCATTGGTTCATTCAGGCAAGGAGAGCGCCGTCAGCGCGGAATGACGCGAGGTAACGGATGCGGCGCCCTTGACCTCTCCCGCTTGCTTGCGGGAGAGGGAGCGCACCTGCGCCGCCGCTCGACTTGTTCTGATCGACTACCGCTTGCGCTCGGGGCCGCAGACCGTGCCCTTCTCGACCATCGCGTCGATCTCGGCCTTGGAGTAGCCGAACTCGCCGAGCACCTCGGCCGCGTGCTGGCTGAATTTCGGCGGCAGCCGGCGCAGGCTCGGCTTTGAGCGATCGAGCCGGATCGGCGAGGCGACGCCCTTGTACCAATCCTTCTCGATAATATCGCCACGGTAGATCGTGTGCGGATTCTTCAACGCCTGGTCGATCTTCTGCACCGGGCCGGCGGGCAGGCCAGCGGCGAGCAGGCGGTTGCACAGCGGCTCGGCCTCGTGCTGGCTGAACACCGCGGCAAGCTCGGCACGCAGCGCCTCGCGATTGGCGATACGGTCCTTGTTGCGGGCAAAGCGCGGGTCGGTGCCGAGCTCGGGCTTGCCGATCTCCTTGGCGAGCTTGCGGAAGGTGCCGTCATTGCCGACACCGATGAAGATGTTGTCGGTCTTGGTCGGGAAGATCGCGTAAGGCACGAGGTTCGGGTGCTCGTTGCCGGTGAGCGAGGGCGGCTTGCCATGCATGAAATAGTTCGCGGTGTGCGGATGCATGATGGCAAGGCCGGTCTCGTACAGCGTCGTCTCCAGGAACTGGCCCTTGCCGGAGCGTTGCCGCTCCGACAGCGCCATCAGGATGCCGATCGCAGCATAAAGGCCGGTGGTGATGTCGACCAGCGGCACGCCGATCCGCATCGGCCCACTCTCGGGCGAGCCGGTTGCCGCGATCATGCCGGTCATGGCCTGGATGATGGCGTCATAGCCGGGATTGCCGCCGCGCGGCCCGTCGGCGCCGAAGCCGCAGATCCGGCAATGCACGAGGCGCGGGAATTTTTCGCGCAAGCTCTCGTTGCCGATGCCCCATTTCTCCAGCGTGCCCGGCTTGAAATTCTCGATCAGGACGTCGGCCGTCTCCAGCATCTTGAGCAGCACTGCGCGGCCGCCCTCGGAGGCGAGGTCGAGGCCGATCGAGCGCTTGTTGCGGTTGATGCCGACGAAATAGGCCGCGTCCTCCTCGTGGAAGGGAGGGCCCCATTCGCGCACCTCGTCGCCCGCGGGCGGCTCGACCTTGATCACGTCGGCGCCATGGTCGGCGAGGATCTGGGTGCAGTAGGGACCGCCGAGGACCCGCGTGAGATCGATGACGCGCAATCCGCTCATGGCACCTGTGGCGGCTTCAGAACTCATGCCTTCGCTTCTCCTGTGTCGACGCTTGATCACAGGCCTAGCGAGGTTTGCCAGGGGCAGCAATGGCTCCGGGCGTAGGGCCGCATGCACCGGCGCGCGTCAATCCCGCGGCGTGGCAAAACAGCGAAGCGGCCGGCCCGTGGGGGATCCCGGGCCAGCCCATCCGCCGTTCCGGTCAGACGACCGTCAGGCGAACGTCGACATTGCCGCGCGTGGCATTGGAGTACGGGCACACCTGGTGGGCCTTCGCGACCAGCGCCTCGGCCTCAGCGCGGGCAAGGCCCGGCAGCGAGACGGCCAGATCGATGTCGAGACCGAAGCCGCCTTCCGAGCGCGGGCCGATGCCGACGGTGGAGGTGACGGAGGTGTCGGGGGGGACTTTCGGGCCGCCCTGCGAAGCCACGAACTTCATCGCGCCGATAAAGCAGGCGGCATAGCCGGCCGCAAACAGCTGTTCGGGATTGTTGCCGGCGCCGCCGGCACCGCCGAGCTCCTTCGGCGTGGTGAGCTTGACGTCGAGCGCGCCGTCGAGGGTCGCAGCGTGGCCGTCGCGGCCGCCGGTCGCCTTGGCGCTGGTCTTGTAGAGCACGTTCACGGACATTGTGGTCTCCTGCGTCCCGGGATGGGGTGCGGTCTTTATTGCAGGCAATTAGATTGTGCGCAATTGAAAATGTGACGTCTCACATTTAATTGTTTGCAATTGAATGTGCCGCCGACCGGCCCCACAATGCGGCTGAACCTCGTGAGATTCTCCAATGGCCCGGAAATCATCGGCAGCGGACGCGCCGCTGCGGCTCGACAACCAGATCTGCTTCGCGGTCTATTCCGCCGCGCATGCGTTCAACCGCGTCTACAAGCCGCTGCTCGACCGGCTCGGCCTGACCTATCCGCAATATCTGGTGATGCTGGTGCTGTGGGAGCGCGACGACGTGCCGGTCAAGGACATCGGCGAGAAACTGTTTCTGGATTCGGGCACGCTGACGCCGCTGCTCAAGCGGCTCGAGGCCGCCCATCTCGTCCGGCGCAGCCGCTCGCGCGAGGACGAGCGCCAGGTGCTGATCGCGCTGACGCCGCAAGGCCATGCAATGAAGGAGAAGGCACGCAGCGTGCCGCAGTCGATCCTGGCGGCGTCGGACTGCTCGATGTCGGAACTGGTCGCGCTGAAAGACGAAATCGTCGCGCTGCGGGACCGGCTGAATGCGGTGATCGGGGAGTAGGGGTTAGCAGAGCCGCTTTTTCGAGAAGGCGCGACCGGAGTGTGATTTGAGGTATTTCTCGAATGCCAAGGCCTTCAGCTTATCAGGGAATGCGCAGTACCAGACCAGCTTCCACGGCACGAACTTGGCGGTGTGAGCGGATTTGCCGGCATTGTGCTCCGGGAGACGTCGCTTCAGATCTTCCGTGGCGCCAATGTATTCCTGGTCGGGGAACTCGATGCTCCGGATGATGTAGACATACCACATCGATGTCTCGCGGCTGGGTAGCCGGATGGGAAGTCGAGGAAATCAGAACGTGAGGCAGTCCATCTTCGCCCTACGGGCTACGCCGGACACCACGCTTCACCCTTCAGGCTCCGCGCGGCTGCGCCACGCGTAGCCCGAAGGGCGAAGCGTGGTGGAGCCAGGCGGGATCGAACCGCCGACCTCTTGCATGCCATGCAAGCGCTCTCCCAGCTGAGCTATGGCCCCTTAGTCCTTAACCGGGGTGAATCTGGTTGATCACCCCGGACCGGCGAGCCCAGCGACTCGCGCGGTGCACCCTTTTTCACAGATCAGGGCTGATCTCAAGTCTCTTCATCACCTCCGACATCACCAATGATGTCGGTGACGTCCTCGTCGCCCTCTTCCTCGTCGGCAATGAAGGTCGAATCATCGTCATCATCGTCGTCGATGGTCTCATCCACCTCGATATCGTCCTCGGATTCGGGCACGACGGCCTTGACCTTGCCGGTGTTCTCCTCGGCATCGGCCTCCTCGAGGGAGACCAACTCCTCGGTCTCCGCCGGCTCCGGCGCGGTGTCCTGGGCCATGCTGCGGGCCTCGGCGCCGCGGGGCGCACGGGCGGGGGCGATCGGTGCAATAGGCACCACCTCGCCGGTATAGGGCGAGATCACCGGATTCTTGTTGAGGTCGTAGAACTTCTTGCCCGTGGTCGGGCAAATACGTTTGGTTCCGAGTTCTGACTTGGCCACGGCAGGAATCCTGGGAATGTCTGAAAAGCGGTGCTTCACTTGGCTAGTTGGCGGCCCGCTGTCAATAGCGCATTACGGGAGAACGACATGCCCGTGACGGGGTGCGGACCATGTGGTACCTGCGCGCCAGCCCACAGGGCCTATTCAAGGACACAATCTTGACCCATTCCGACCAACCGAGGCCGCTCCAGTCTCGCGCCAGCGGTCCCCTGACCGGGAAAGTACGGGTGCCCGGGGACAAGTCGATCTCCCACCGTGCCCTCATCCTGGGCGCGCTCGCGGTCGGCGAGACCAGGATTTCGGGCTTGCTGGAGGGCGAGGACGTCCTCAACACGGCCAAATCCATGCAGGCGCTCGGCGCCAAGGTCGAGCGCATCGGCGATTTCGCCTGGAAGGTGCAGGGCGTGGGTGTCGCCGGCTTCGCCCCGCCCAAGGCGCCACTGGATTTCGGCAATTCCGGCACCGGCTGCCGGCTGGTCATGGGCGCCGTCGCCGGCTGCCCGATCTCGGCGGTGTTCGACGGCGATGCCTCGCTGCGCAGCCGCCCCATGCGCCGGATCCTCGATCCGCTGGAAAAGATGGGCGCCAGGGTCGTCTCCGGCGGCGAAGGCGGCCGTCTGCCGCTGACACTCCAGGGCGCGCGTGATCCGCTGCCGATCACCTACAAGACCCCGGTCGCCTCGGCCCAGATCAAGTCGGCCGTGCTGCTGGCGGGCCTGGCTGCGCCGGGCACCACGACCGTGATCGAGACCGAGGCCAGCCGCGACCACACCGAGCTGATGCTGAAGCATTTCGGCGCCGACATTACCTCGGTTCAGGAAGGCCCGCACGGCCGCCGTATTACGCTGGTGGGCCAGCCCGAACTGCATGGCGCGAACGTCGTCGTGCCCGCCGATCCCTCCTCGGCGGCCTTCCCGGTCGTCGCGGCGCTCATCGTCGAGGGCTCCGATATCTTGCTGTCCGACGTCATGACCAATCCGCTGCGCACCGGTCTGTTCACCACGCTCCGCGAGATGGGCGCCTCGATCGAGGAGAGCGAAGTGCGGGGCGACGCCGGTGAGCCGATGGCGCATTTGCGCGTGCGCGCGTCAAAACTGCGCGGCGTCGAGGTGCCGCCGGAGCGCGCGCCGTCGATGATCGACGAATATCTGGTGCTGGCTGTGGCAGCTTCCTTCGCCGAAGGCACGACGATCATGCGCGGCCTGCAGGAGCTGCGCGTCAAGGAATCCGACCGGTTGGAGGCCACCGCCGCCATGCTCCGCGTCAACGGCGTCAAGGTCGAGATCTCGGGTGATGATCTGATCGTCGAGGGCCGCGGCCATGTCCCCGGTGGCGGCACCGTCGCCACCCACATGGACCATCGGATCGCGATGTCGGCGCTGGTGATGGGCTGCGCCTCCGACCAGCCCGTGGCGGTCGACGACACCGCCTTCATCGCCACCAGTTTCCCGGATTTCATTCCGATGATGCGTTCGCTAGGGGCCGAGTTTTCATGATCATTGCCATCGACGGGCCGGCGGCTTCGGGCAAGGGGACGCTCGGCAAGCGCCTCGCTCACCATTACGGCTATCGCCACTTGGATACCGGCGTGATCTACCGCGCGGTGGCCTACTCTCTCATGCAGTCCGGCCACGATCTTCGCGACGAGGCGGCTGCGGTGCAGGCCGCATTGGAACTCGATCCCGAAAAGTTCGGCAATCCCGCGCTGAAGACCCAGAAGGCCGGCGAGGGCGCCTCGATCGTCTCGGCGATCCCCGGGGTTCGCGAGGTCCTGGTCAACTTCCAGCGGCAATTCGCCGCCGATCCGCCCGGGGCCGTGCTGGACGGCCGAGACATCGGAACCGTGATCTGCCCCCATGCCGACGTGAAGATCTTCGTCGTCGCAGACCCCAAGGTCCGCGCGCGCCGTCGGACCATGGAGGCCAGGGCGAGGGGCGAGGAGGCGGACGAGGCGGCCGTGCTCGCCGACATCATCCAGCGCGACGAACGCGACAAGAATCGGCCGATTGCGCCTTTGAAGCCGGCCCCGGATGCTTACTTGCTAGATAACTCCCAACTGGATATAGAAGGCGGCGTCCGGGCCGCCATCGACATTATCGAGGCCGTCCGAGCGGGCCGGTCGCGGGGTTAAGCCGCAGCCGTCATTGGAGGAAGCGCCCGCTCCCGCCTCTTTGAGGTCGATATCTTCGGTCCCCTCGTTTCGGGGCCGGCGCGATCAAGGTTCCGGACAAAGATTTCCACGTATCGAACGTGCGGGCCTCAGCCGGCCCGCTTCCGCCGTTCCGGTGCCAAGCCGGGGCAGCGAGCGGTCGCTCGAAGGTCTTGCGGACCTTCCGACACTGTGCGTGCGATGCGCCCATGAACCCAACGGCCGGCAAGACATCCGCAACTGGAGAACAAATGGCTTCGACTTCTGCTGATACCTATAGCCCCTCGCGTGACGATTTCGCCGCGATGCTCGACGAGTCCTTCGCAGGCGGCAACCTGCAGGAAAGCTCCGTCATCAAGGGCAAGGTGGTTGCAATTGAAAAGGACATGGCCGTCATCGATGTCGGCCTGAAGACCGAGGGCCGCGTCGCGCTGCGCGAATTTTCCGGTCCCGGCCGTGAAAGCGACCTCAAGGTCGGCGACGAGGTGGAAGTGTTCCTCGATCGCATCGAGAACGCGCTCGGCGAAGCCGTGCTGTCGCGCGACAAGGCGCGCCGCGAAGAGAGCTGGGGCAAGCTCGAGAAGGCGTTCCAGAACAACGAGAAGGTCAACGGCGTCATCTTCAACCAGGTCAAGGGCGGCTTCACCGTCGACCTCGACGGTGCCGTGGCGTTCCTGCCGCGCTCGCAGGTCGACATCCGTCCGATCCGCGACGTCGCGCCGCTGATGAACAACTCGCAGCCGTTCCAGATCCTCAAGATGGACCGCCGCCGCGGCAACATCGTGGTGTCCCGCCGCACGGTTCTCGAAGAGACCCGCGCCGAGCAGCGTCAGGAGCTGGTGCAGAACCTCGAAGAGGGTCAGGTCATCGACGGCGTGGTCAAGAATATCACCGACTACGGTGCGTTCGTTGATCTCGGCGGCATCGACGGCCTGCTGCACGTCACCGACATCGCGTGGCGCCGCGTCAACCACCCGACCGAGGTGCTCTCGATCGGCCAGACCGTGAAGGTCAAGATCATCAAGATCAACCACGAGACGCACCGCATCTCGCTGGGCATGAAGCAGCTGCTCGACGATCCGTGGCAGGGCATCGAAGCCAAGTACCCGCTGGGCGCCCGTTTCACCGGCCGCGTCACCAACATCACCGACTACGGTGCGTTCGTCGAACTCGAGCCGGGCATCGAAGGCCTGATCCACGTCTCCGAGATGTCGTGGACCAAGAAGAACATGCATCCCGGCAAGATCGTCTCGACCTCGCAGGAGGTCGACGTGCAGGTGCTGGAAGTCGATTCCGTCAAGCGCCGCATCTCGCTCGGCCTCAAGCAGACCATGCGCAATCCGTGGGAGGTCTTCGTCGAAGGTCATCCGACCGGTTCGGTGGTCGAGGGCGAGGTCAAGAACAAGACCGAGTTCGGTCTGTTCCTGGGTCTCGAGGGCGACGTCGACGGCATGGTCCACCTCTCCGACCTCGACTGGAAGCTTCCGGGCGAGCAGGTGATCGACAACTACAAGAAGGGCGACATGGTGAAGGCCGTGGTGCTCGATGTGGACGTCGAGAAGGAGCGTATCTCGCTCGGCATCAAGCAGCTCGAAGGCGACCCCTTCGCCGAGCCGGGCGATGTCAAGAAGGGCGCGGTCGTGACCTGCGAAGTGCTCGAAGTGAAGGAGAGCGGTATCGAGGTGAAGATCGCCGGTACCGACTTCACCACCTTCATCAAGCGCTCGGAGCTCGCGCGCGACCGCAATGACCAGCGCGCCGAACGCTTCGCCGTCGGTGAGAAGGTCGATGCCCGCGTGATCCAGTTCGACAAGAAGGCCCGCAAGGTCCAGGTGTCGATCAAGGCGCTCGAAGTCGCCGAAGAGAAGGAAGCCATCGCGCAATACGGCTCCTCCGATTCGGGTGCGACGCTCGGCGACATCCTCGGCACCGCGCTCAAGAACCGCGACAACAAGTAAGCGAAACGCTTTTTTCGCTGCATCAAAGCCCCGGCGCGAGCCGGGGCTTTTTCGTTGCGGCATACACAACTGTCGTCCCGGACAAGCGCAGCGAAGCGGAGCGCGGATCCGGGACCCATAGCCCCAGGGAGAAGTTTGGCGAAGACTCGCAGTTGCCAGCTCGCGCGACGACTTCTCCCTGGGGTTATGGATCCCCGCCTTCGCGGGGATGACGACTGAGTCTGCGCGACTTGCTCGCCCCTCACCAGGCCTTGTTTTCTTCAAATTGCGCCGCAATTGATGTATTCAACTAAGCCGATGGTCACGCTGTGACGGCACAACGCGCCCAGCCTTTCATTTGGAGATATTCCGATGTCGCTCGATTCGGACATCATCGTCGATCGCCGCAGGATCCGCCGCAAGCTGACGTTCTGGCGTGTGATGGCCGCGCTGATCGCGATCGCGGCAATTGCGAGCTTCGCGCTGATCGCGACACCCGGAGTGCGTGGCACCTTCGCATCCGCCGGCTCGATCGCGCGCGTCCATATCGATGGATTGATCCGCAGCGATTCCGAGCGGACGCAGGCGCTGGAGCGGCTGGAGAATTCGCGGGCCGCCGCGGTCATCGTTCACATCAACTCGCCGGGCGGCACCACCGCGGGCTCCGAGCAGCTCTACGATTCGCTCGTTCGGCTGAAGGCGAAGAAGCCGCTGGTCGTCGTGGTCGAGGGCCTCGCCGCATCGGGCGGCTACATCACCGCGATTGCGAGCGACCACATCATCGCCCAGCAGAGCTCGCTGGTCGGTTCGATCGGCGTGCTGTTCCAGTACCCCAACGTCTCCGAGCTGCTGAAGACCATCGGCGTCAAGGTCGAGGAGGTGAAGTCCTCGCCGCTGAAGGCGGCACCCAACGGGTTTGAGCCGACCAGCCCCGAGGCGCGCGCCGCGCTCGATGCGCTGGTCAAGGATTCCTATGCCTGGTTCAAGGGAATGGTGAAGGAGCGGCGTGGCATGGATGACACGCAGCTCGAAAAAGTCGCTGACGGCCGCGTCTTCACCGGGCGTCAGGCGATCGATCTCAAGCTGATCGACCAGATCGGCGACGAGAAGACGGCCGTGACCTGGCTGGTCGAGCACAAGAGCGTCAAGAAGGGGCTTCCCGTGCGCGATTACAAGCTCCAGCCGCGCTTTGGCGATCTTACTTTCCTCAGGACGGCCGCCGCCGTGACGCTTGAAGCGCTCGGTTTGGGCTCGATTGCGCATCAAATCGGCCAAACCGGCGTCGCGCAGGCGGTCGACCGGCTCGGAATGGATGGAATGCTGGCCCTGTGGCAGCCGGCCGCATCAAATTGACTGGGATAGGCGAGTTCCGAAAGGTTTTCTCGTGTGGCGAGTGCCGGGCCAGCCCGCTTTTTCGGCATTTGTCACGCATTTTCACGGCGCTCAGCCTTGATTTAGCGTCTTGACAGATCAAGGTATTTTCACGGAAATGGTCGTCCGCACGCTTCCGGGTCCTATCTCTCGATGATCAAATCCGAACTTGTTCAGCGTATCGCCGAGCACAACCCGCATCTGTACCAGCGGGATGTCGAGAACATTGTGAATGCGATTCTCGAAGAGATCGTAGCGGCCCTCGCGCGCGGTGATCGCGTCGAGTTGCGCGGCTTCGGTGCCTTCTCGGTCAAGCATCGTCCTGCTCGCGCAGGGCGCAATCCACGCACCGGCGCCCATGTGCCCGTCGATCAGAAGAGCGTTCCGTTCTTCAAGACCGGCAAGGAAATGCGCGAGCGGCTGAACCGCGACCATCCGGATCCCGGCGCGGCAGACTAAAGCGCGATGCGACCGCGCTTTAGGTTGTTGTTAGAGCATGATCTTTTCGGAAAGCCCTGCACACTTTTCCGGATCATGCTGAGGGCCGGCATCAGGGGTTTTCGCGGCCGCGCATGATGCGGCCGCAAGCTTGATTCAAGGCGAGCGAAGCGAGATGCGAAAGTTCCTGACCGCGCTGATCGTGATTCCGCTGGGCCTGATCCTGGTCGCGTTTGCGGTCGCCAACCGGCATTTCGTCACGGTCTCCTTCGATCCCTTCATTTCCGACGACCCGTCACTGTCGCTGACGTTGCCGCTGTTCCTGCTCCTGATCCTGGTGGCTGCGCTGGGCGTCGTCGTCGGGGGCTCAGCCGTCTGGTTCGGTCAGCGGCGCTGGCGGCGCGCGGCGCGCCGGAATGATGCGGAGGCCCGGGCCGTTAGGGCCGAACTGGCCGATCTGCGGGCCCAGGCGGCTGCGGCCAGGCCCGAGCCCCAGCGCCTTCCCTCCCCCTCCGGGGTGGGCCTGTACGGGCCCGTCGGGCGAGACAAGCAGCGCGCGACGTTGTAGAAGCGGCCCCGACCGAAAGCACCGTTTTCCGGCCGCGGATCCGCGGCCTCCATCTGCTTTGAGACCATGTCCCTGCTCGTCAAAATCTGCGGCCTGTCCACGCGCGAGACGCTTCAAACGGCGCTCGACGCCGGTGCCGACATGGTGGGGTTCGTGTTCTTTCCGCCGTCGCCGCGGCATCTCTCTCTGGAGGCCGGACGCGCGCTCGGCCGCCAGGTGAAGCAGCGCGCGCTCAAGGTCGCGCTCACGGTCGATGCCGACGACGCCACGCTCGACAACATCATGGATGCGCTGTCGCCGGACATCTTCCAGCTCCATGGCAAGGAGAGCGTAGCGCGGCTGCGCGACATCAAGCAGCGGTTCGGCCGTCCGGTGATGAAGGCGGTGCCGGTCGCAACATCAGCCGATCTCGCCATGGTGCCCGGCTATGCCGCGGTCGCCGACAGCATTTTGTTCGACGCGCGCGCGCCGAAGGATGCGACGCGGCCCGGCGGCCTGGGGGAGCCGTTCGACTGGCACCTGCTGGAAAATCTCGATCTGAAACTGCCCTACCTGGTCTCGGGCGGGCTTCACGCCGACAACGTCGCGGAGGCCCTCCGCGTTACCCGCGCCGACGGCGTCGACGTTTCTTCCGGTGTCGAGAGCGCCCCGGGCGTCAAGGACCCCGAGATGATCCAGACCTTCATTCGCGCCGCGCGCGCCACCCAAGATGCAAGCCAAGAGTTGAGTGTTCGATGAACGTCGCCAAACCCAATTCCTACCGCAGCGGTCCTGACGAGCGCGGCCATTTCGGCATCTTCGGCGGCCGCTTCGTCGCCGAAACCCTGATGCCGCTGATCCTCGATCTGGAAAAGGCCTACACCGCGGCCAAGGCCGATCCGGCGTTCCAAGCCGAGATGAACGGCTATCTCAAGAACTATGTCGGCCGGCCCTCGCCACTCTATTTCGCCGAACGCCTCACCTCGCATCTCGGCGGCGCCAAGATCTACCTCAAGCGTGAAGAGCTCAACCACACCGGCTCGCACAAGGTGAACAACGTGCTCGGCCAGATCATGCTGGCGCGACGCATGGGCAAGAAGCGCATCATCGCCGAGACCGGCGCCGGCCAGCACGGTGTCGCCACCGCGACGCTGTGCGCGCGCTTCGGCCTCGAATGCGTGGTCTATATGGGCGCCGTCGACGTCGAGCGGCAGCAGCCCAACGTTATTCGCATGGAGATGCTGGGCGCGAAGGTGTTTCCGGTGCAGTCGGGCACGCGCACGCTCAAGGACGCCATGAACGAGGCGCTGCGCGACTGGGTCACCAACGTGCACAACACGTTCTATTGTATCGGCACGGTGGCGGGCCCGCACCCCTATCCGACGCTGGTGCGCGACTTCCAGTCGATCATCGGCAACGAGACCAAGGCGCAGATGCAGGAGGTCGAAGGGCGCCTGCCGGATTCGCTGGTCGCCTGCATCGGCGGCGGCTCGAACGCGATGGGCCTGTTCCATCCGTTTCTCGATGACCCCTCCGTCGAAATTTTCGGCGTCGAAGCCGCGGGCCACGGACTTACGCAGCTGCATGCGGCCTCGATCGCGGGCGGCCGTCCCGGCGTGCTGCACGGCAACCGCACCTATCTGCTGATGGATGACGACGGCCAGATCCAGGACGCGCATTCGATCTCCGCCGGCCTCGACTATCCCGGCATCGGCCCCGAGCATTCCTGGCTGCATGAGGTCGGCCGCGTGAACTATCTCTCCGCGACCGACGACGAGGCGCTCGCCGCGTTCCAGCTGCTGTCGAAGCTCGAAGGCATCATCCCCGCGCTCGAACCCGCGCACGCCATCGCCAAGGTGATGGAGCTCGCGCCGAAACGGCCGAGAGATCACCTGATGGTCGTCAATCTATCCGGCCGCGGCGACAAGGACGTGCCGCAGGTCGGCGACATCCTGAGGGGCAAGAGCAAGTGACCACGCGTATCGACACCCGTTTTGCCGAGCTTGCGAAGCAGGGCCGCTCGGCCTTCGTGACCTTCCTGATGGCCGGCGATCCCGATCCCGCGACCTCGCTCGAGATCATCAAGGCGCTGCCGAAGTCCGGCGCCGACGTGATCGAGATCGGCATGCCCTTCACCGATCCGATGGCCGACGGCCCGTCGATCCAGGCTGCGGGCCTGCGCGCGCTCAAGGCCGGCATGACTCTGAAGAAGACGCTCGAACTGGTGCGCGGCTTCCGCAAGGACGACGACGCGACGCCCATCGTGCTGATGGGCTACTACAATCCGATCTACATCTATGGCGTCGACAAGTTCCTGGTCGATGCGAAGAGCGCGGGCGTCGATGGCCTCATTATCGTCGACCTGCCGCCGGAGGAAGACGACGAGCTCTGCCTGCCCGCGATGAAGGCCGGCCTCAATTTCATCCGCCTGGCGACGCCGACGACCGACGACAAGCGCCTGCCGGCCGTGCTCGCCAACACCTCGGGCTTCGTCTACTACGTCTCCATCACCGGCATTACCGGTGCGGCGACGGCGGACTCCGCGGCGGTGAGCGAGGCAGTTGCCCGCATCAAGCGGCACACCAAGCTGCCGGTCTGCGTCGGCTTCGGTATCCGTACGCCGGAGACGGCGCGCGCCATTGCCTCGCATGCCAATGGTGCGGTCGTCGGCACCGCGCTGGTCGATGCGCTCAAGACCAGCCT
The DNA here is from genome assembly GCF_028128735.1 of Bradyrhizobium sp. CCBAU 53415. Taxonomy (NCBI): domain Bacteria; kingdom Pseudomonadati; phylum Pseudomonadota; class Alphaproteobacteria; order Hyphomicrobiales; family Nitrobacteraceae; genus Bradyrhizobium; species Bradyrhizobium sp. CCBAU 53415. The sequence continues at coordinate 235,098 of NZ_LBJF01000022.1, forward strand.
CGATGCGGAGGGGCGGGCGACCGGCACAACCGTCAACGCCGTCGCCGAACTGACGGCGGCCTTGGCCGAGGGCGTCAAAGGCGCGAAACAAGCGGCCGAATAGGTCATAATTCCGCTGCCAAGGCGGACGACACGGCGGCTTGCCGGACAGGCGCCCGGCGGCCATATATCCTTCAGGTGATCCGCGAAGCGGGTTCGCACATCGGAGCAAACCATGAACTGGCTTACCAATGTGGTCCGGCCGAAAATCCGCAACATGCTGCGGCGGCAGACGCCGGAGAATCTGTGGATCAAATGCCCGGATTCCGGGCAGCTCGTGTTCTACAAGGACGTCGAGGCCAACCAGTTCGTCATTCCCGGCTCGAACTACCACATGCGCATGGGCGCGGTGGCGCGTCTGAAGTCGATCTTCGACAACGAGACCTGGTTCGACGTCGCGCTGCCTGAGGTCACGCCCGACCCGCTCAAGTTCCGCGACGAGAAGAAATACGTCGACCGCATCAAGGATGCGCGGGCGCGGACCAATCTCAACGACGCGGTCAAGGTCGGCTACGGCAAGCTCGAAGGCTCCGCCGTCGTCATCGCCGTGCAGGATTTCGACTTCATGGGCGGCTCGCTCGGCATGGCCGCGGGCGAAGCCATCGTGCGCGGGATGGAGCTGGCGGTCGAGAAGAAGTCGCCGTTCATCGTGTTCGCCGCATCGGGCGGCGCGCGCATGCAGGAAGGCATCCTGTCGCTGATGCAGATGCCGCGCACCACTGTTGCGGTGCAGATGCTGCGCGAGGCAAAACTGCCTTACATCGTCGTGCTGACAAACCCGACCACCGGCGGCGTCACCGCGTCCTATGCGATGCTCGGCGACGTGCAGATAGCCGAGCCTGGCGCGCTGATCGGTTTTGCCGGCGCGCGCGTGATCGAGCAGACCATCCGCGAAAAACTGCCCGAGGGCTTCCAGCGCGCCGAGTATCTCAAGGAGCACGGCATGGTCGACATGGTCGTGCATCGTCACGAACTCCGCCCGACGCTGGCGCGGCTCTGCCGCTTGCTGACCAAGGCGCCGGCGCTGGAAGGCGCATCGAAATCGGTGCAGCCGGTCGCGAGCCCGGCGCAGATCGTATCGGCTGCCGAGACGGCGCCGGCCGCGCCGCACGCGTGAACGCCTCCTCCGACAGTGCAAAGACGCCGCTCGGCGAATTGATCGGGCGGCTGTCGGCCCTGCATCAGAAGCGCATCGATCTCGGGCTGGAGCGGATGCATCGCCTGCTCGAACGGCTCGGTCACCCCGAACGCAAGCTGCCGCCGGTGATCCATATTGCCGGCACCAACGGCAAGGGCTCGACGCTCGCTTATCTGCGCGCGACGCTGGAAGCTGCGGGCTTGCGGGTCCACGCCTATACCTCGCCCTATCTCGTCCGCATCAACGAATGCTTCCGGCTCGGCCGCGTGGGCGGCGGCGTGCTCGTCGACGACGGCGAATTGCGCGCAGCGCTGGAAGAGGTCGAGCGCGTCAATGCCGGCGAGGCCGCGACATTGTTCGAGCTGAAGACGGCCGCGGCCTTCCACCTGTTCGCGCAGAATCCGGCCGATGTGGTGCTGCTCGAAGTCGGCCTCGGCGGCCGGCTCGATTCGACCAATGTGATCGATGCGCCGGCGGGCTGCGTGATCACGCCTGTCAGCATGGACCACATGGATTTCCTGGGGTCGACCCTGGCGTCGATTGCCGGCGAGAAGGCCGCGATCATCAAGCGCGGCGTCCCCGTGATTTGTGCCGAGCAAATGCCGGAGGCTATGGCCGTGATCGAAGCGCAGGCGAGGCGCATGCGTGCGCCGCTGTTTGCCGCAAACGAGAGCTGGCACGTCAATGTCGAGCGCGGGCGTCTGGTCTATTCCGACGATCGCGGCTTGATGGATCTCCCGGCGCCGCGTCTGTTCGGCCGCCACCAATTCGCCAATGCCGGGCTCGCGATCGCGACGTTGCGCGCGATTCCAACCATCAAGGTCGATCAGGCAGCGTTCGAGGCCGGCATCGTCGGCGCCGAATGGCCGGCGCGGATGCAGCGCATCACTTCGGGCGAGCTGCTGTCCTGGGGACCGCAGGGCTCCGAGATCTGGCTCGACGGCGGCCACAATCCCGAAGGCGGCCGCGTTGCAGCCGCCGCGCTCGGCGATCTCGAGGAGCGGGTGTCGCGGCCGTTGGTGGTGATCGCGGGCATGATGGCCAACAAGGACGCACAGGGTTTCCTCGCCAATTTCGCCGGCCTCACCCGTCACATCATCGCGGTGCCGATCCCCGACGCCGAGAACGCAATGCCGGTCGATCGCCTCGCGGATGCCGCGCGCAGCCTCGGCATGCGCGTCGAGACCGTGTCAGGCGTCGAAGCCGCGCTGCGCGCCTTGGCGAAGCTCGCCTACGAGGTGCCGCCGCGCATCCTGATATCAGGCTCGCTGTATCTCGCCGGTCATGTGCTGGCGATCAACGGCACGCCTCCTGCATAGACGGTCTTGTGTCCCGGACAAGGCGCATCGCGCAAGCGATGAGCCGCAGAGCCGGGACCCAGAATGCCGCAACATGGGCCCCGGCTCTGCAGCGCACCGCTGAAAAGGCGCTGCGCTGCGTCCGGGGAACGAGAGAGAAATGCCAATGCGTTTCGCCGCGATTGCCGATATCCACGGAAACTACCGCGCGCTGGAGGCTGTCCTCGCCGACATCCGCGCTCACGGCATCACCGACATCGTCAATCTCGGCGATATGCTGAGCGGTCCGCTCGATGCGCGCCGGACCATCGACATCCTGATGCAGCTCGATGCCGTGCATGTCCTCGGCAATCATGATCGCTATCTGCTCGACCGTCCGCCGGAGAAGATGGGCTCGTGGGATCGGCCCGCCCACGCACAGCTCGATGCCGCCCAGCTCGACTGGCTGCGCGCCCAGCCGATGACGCGGGTGCTTCGCGACCAGGTGTTCCTCTGCCATGCGACGCCCGAGAATGACGAAATCTATTGGCTCGACACCGTGCATCCCGACGGTACGGTCGCGCCGTCGCCGCTCGATCGCATCGAGCAGTTTGCGCAAGGGATCACGCAGTCGCTGATCCTGTGCGCCCACACCCATCTCGCCCGCGCCGTGCGCCTGCGCGACGGCCGGCTGATCGTCAATCCCGGCAGCGTCGGCAGCCCTGGTTATCGCGACAAGCATCCATTCCCGCATGTCGTCGAGGCAGGCACCCCCCACGCGCGCTATGCGATCCTCGAGCTCGTCGATGGTGCCTGGCGGGTCGCCTTCCGCCATATCGCCTACGATCACGAGGCGATGGCCGCGCTGGCGCGGCGCAATGGTCAGCTGGAGCTCGCGAACGCGCTTGCGACGGGATGGATTGCATAGTCACGCTCGTGTCCCGGACGCGACGCAGAGCCGGAGCATGGGCGATCATCACTTCAACAGCTTCATCGGGTCGGCCACCTTCTGCTTCAACTGTTCGAAGCGGCATTGCCGCGGCGCCTTGTCGGGGCGCCAGCGCAGGATCGAGGTGCCGTGGCGGAAACGCTCGCCGCTGAAATGGTCGTAGCAGACCTCGACGACGAGCTTCGGCTTCAGCGGACACCATTTCGCCGAACGTTCTGTCGACCAGCGGCTCGGCCCGCCCGGGGCATTGCCGGTGAAGCCGGGCTCGCCGATCAGCGCCTCCAGCCGATCGGTCAGGGCAGGCTTCTCCTTCGCCTTGATGGCCGAGGTGAAGCCGACATGGTGCAGCAGGCCCTCATCGTCGAAGAGCCCGAGCAGCAGCGAGCCGACCACGTTGCGTCCGGCGATCTTGTTGGTGGCGTAGCGGAAGCCGCCGACCACGCAATCGGCGCTGCGGAATTTCTTGATCTTCTGCATGCCGTCGCGGTTGCCCGCCTGATAAGGCAGGTCGATGCGCTTGGCGATGACGCCATCCGAGCCGCCGCCGGATTGCGCGAGCCATTTCCCGGCCGTGGCGTAACTCGCCGTCGCAGGCGAAAGCCGGAAGATGCTGCCTTTGAGATAGGACTTCGCAAAAGCTTCCAGTGCCGGCCGTCGCTCGCTGAGCGGCGCCTTGGCAAGCTGCTTCTCCCCGGCCGTCGCGAGCAGGTCGAAAACAAGATAGAGCGCGGGCGTGTCCTGCGCGAGCTTCTTCACCCGGCTTGCGGCAGGATGGATTCGCTGCAGCAGTGCGTCGAACGAAAATCCCTTGCCCTGCGGCACGACGATCTCGCCGTCGAACGTGAAGCGATCCGGCTTCAGCCTCAGCGCGGCGGCAACGATCTCGGGAAAATAGCGCGCAAGGTCCTCGCCGGATTTCGAGCGCAGATCGAGGTTGCTGCCTTCGCGCGACAGCAGGCAGCGGAAGCCGTCCCACTTGGGTTCATATTGCCATTCCTTGCCACGCGGGATCCCGTCGACCGAACGCGCCTCCATCGCGACGAGTGAGCTCGATCTTCGGGCGAGCTTGGCGGGAGGGGCTGGCAAGGGCGGGACTCGTCATACGCTGAACACGTCCCATCAACGCAAAACGGCCGGCTTTGGCCGGCCGCTTCGAAAATAATCTTCGGGATGGATCAGACCGCGGACGTGATCCACTGCTGCAGCTTCGCCTTGGGCGCCGCGCCGACCTGGCGGGAGGCCATCTCGCCGCCCTTGAAGATCATCAGGGTCGGGATCGACATCACGCCGTATTTGGAGGCGGTCTTCGGGCTCTCGTCGACATTGAGCTTCACGATCTTGACCTTGTCGCCCATCGCGCCGGCGATTTCGTCGAGGGCGGGGGCGATCATGCGGCACGGGCCGCACCATTCGGCCCAGAAATCGACGACCACGGGGCCGTTCGCCTTGAGCACTTCGGCTTCGAAATCGGCGTCGGAAACCTTGCTAACGGCCATTGGGAGTACCTCACTCGGTTGAAAGAGAATCGGCGCGACATGGAATCGCGCCCGGGATCATGCGGTCAACCTATGAACGGCCCCTTGCCGGGTCAAGGACGCTCACACCGAGATGAAGGGATGCCAGCGCCGCGTCCAGCGCGGGGGCCGAAATCTCCATATATTCAAGGGCCTCCGTCCAGAGCAGGACGGCCCTGACGGGCTTTTGCGGATAAAGCCGCGACAGCACCGCCCGGTACAGCGCAAGCTGCCGGACATAGGCGGCGGGCGCCTCGGCGGCGCTCCTGGGGGCCGCCTGGTTGGTCTTGAAATCGACGATCAGGACCTCCTCGGGACGAACGACCAGCCGGTCGATCTGCCCCGACACCAGGGCCGGGCTGCGGTCCGGCCGCTCCAGCCGGCCGGCGATGGCGACCTCCGCCCGGCTTCCGGCGGCAAAGACGGGGGCGAAACGCGGCTCAGTGATCAAGGTGAGCACCTTGTCGGCCAGTGCGATGCGGTCGGCCTCCGCCCAGTCCGAGGCGTTGCGCACCATGAAGCCGAGCGCGGCCTCGCGCCGGCGCTCGGTGGCGATGTCGGGCAAGGATTGCAGCAGACGGTGCACCAGCGTGCCGCGTTGCAACGCCAGAGCGCGTGACTGGACCGATTCGCCTGATCGTACGGCGCGGCCCTCCTCGGCAGACTGGCCCGAGGGGCGCACGGCATCGTCGTCGATGGTCTCGCGCGGTGCCGGCGTTCGCAGCCAGTCCGGCAGCACGATCGATTGGTTCAGGGTCGCCGCCGGCGTGCCCAGCGCCGCGACATCCTCCGGCCGGGCGAATCGGGTCACCTTGCCGAGCGGCGTCTCGATCGTCTGCTTGTCCAGGCCCGAGCCGGCAAGGCCGGTGTCGACGAGGTCGTACCAGCTCAGCTTGCGGACCGTCTTCATATTGCCGGGCATGCAGCCGCCGACGACCAGCCGGTCGGCCGCGCGCGTCATCGCGACGTAGAGCAGGCGGCGATACTCGTCCTCGGTCTCCTCGAGCATGGCCTTGCGCGCCTCGGCAACTGGCCTGGGATCATCCGCCTTGCGGCCGGCCCAGACCACCACCTCGCCGCCATTGCCGCGCGGCACGTGAATCAGCCGAACCCGCTGCGAGTCCGCGGGCGACGACGTCGTGTCGACCATGAATACGACGGACGCCTCCAGGCCCTTGGCGCCGTGCACGGTCATCACCCGCACCTCGTCGCGCGAGATCTCCATGTCGCGCTTCACCTCGGTATCGGCCGAACGCAGCCAGGCCATGAAGCCCTGCAGCGAGGCCGGCGCCTTGCGTTCATAGTTCAGCGCCAGCTCCAGGAATTCGTCGAGCGCATCGTTGGCCTCGTGCCCGAGCCGGCGCAGGATGCGCGCCCGTCCGCCGTCGCCGCCGAGCAGCCAGGCATAGAAGGCGAACGGCGTCTCCTCGCGCGCGCGGATCTCGCAGGCTTCCAGGCGTCGCAATGCCGTGGCGAACTTCTCGCTTCCAGCCGCATGTTCGCCGAGCGCGCGGCGCAGCGAGCCCTTGCGGTCCCAGGCAAGCGTGAACAGGTCGTCGTCATCGAGCCCGAACAGCGGGCTCTTCAGCGCCACAGCCAGCGCAAGATCGTCCTGCGGCAGCAGCAGCGCGTCGGCGAGATTCATCAGGTCGATGATCGAGATATGCTCGGTGAGCTTGAGCCGGTCGGCGCCGGCGACCGGAATGCCAGCATGCTTCAGTGCCTGGATCACCGCATCGAACGCGTTGCCGCGCCGGCGCACCAGGATCAGCATGTCGCCATAGCGCAGGGGGCGGCGTTCGCCCTCGTGCCCGGTCAGCGTCCCGCTTTCGACCAGCCGCTTGATCTCGGCCTGGATGCGGCGGGCAAGCTTGACTTCGGGACTGGTGACGGCGACGCCGTCAAACGGTGCTCGCCAGCCCTCGATGTCCTGCCGATCGTCGGCCTCCGCGAGATCCCAGAGCTCGACGACGCTCGGACCGGCATCGCTGAGCGAATTGTGCAGGGGATGACCGATCTCGACCGAATGGATGCTCTTGTAGATCTGCGGATCGCGGAAGACGTGGTCGACCGAATGCAGGATCGCAGCACCCGAACGGAACGAATAGGTGAAGGCGACCGGATCGAATTTCAGCCCGGCTGCCGTGAATTTGCGATGCAGCTCGCGCCGGCGCGCGTCGAACTCGTGGGGCGCTGCGCCCTGGAACGAGAAGATCGACTGCTTCTCGTCGCCGACGGCGAAGATGGTGCGGTTCAGCCCCTCGCGCGCGCCTTCGCCGGCGGTGAACTCGGAGATGATGTGCGCGACGATGTCCCATTGCCGCGGGCTGGTGTCCTGGGCCTCGTCGATCAGGACGTGGTCCACGCCGCGGTCGAGCTTGTAATGCACCCAGCCCGAGGAAACCCGGTCCAGCATTGCCAGCGTCTTGTCGATCAGGTCGTCGTAGTCGAGCAGGCCGCGCTCCTGCTTCTCGCGCCGGTAATTTGCGGCAGCCGCGGTCGCGATATGCAACAGGGCCGCTGTGCGGTCGCGCAGGGTCACCGCGCGGCGCTTCTCGACCAGTCCAGCGAGGCGTTGCGCCTCGCTCTCGAACAGGCGCGCGACGGACGGATTGTGCTCACCAAACTTCTTGGTCAGAACCGTCTTGCGCAGCAGCTTGTCGTCGGTGAGGAAGACGCAGAGATAGGCATCGACCTGCGCGCTGCCGGAAAAGACCTTCGCCTCGCGGAGCCGGCCTGCCTGGTCGTTGTCGGACTTGCTGCCGTCCTCCAGCGCGAAGGCGATGTCGTCCCACCGCGATCGCGGCAGGAACGGGCCATCGAGAATCTCGGCCTCGACGTCCTCGATGCGGTCGCTCGCGTCAACGCCGAGCACCGCAGCCATCTGCGCCGCTGCGGCTTCCGCGTTGCCGGCCTCGTCGGCCCAGGCCATGAAGTGATCGCGGCTGAGGCACGCCTCGCGCACCACCTCCTTGAAGGTGACGTCGGCGGCGCTCGCCATCGCGGTCAGGAGCGCGCGTCCGGTCACGCTCTCGGGGTCGCGCGCTGCCTCCAGCAGCACCTTCAGATTGGCGCGTTCCATCATGTCGGTCTGGTCGCGCTCGTCGATCACGGCAAAGCGCGCCGGCACATTGGCCTCGAACGGAAACTGCTGGAGCAGGCGGGTGCACAGCGCGTGGATGGTCTGCACCTTCAGCCCGCCCGGGGTCTCCAGCGCACAGGCGAACAGCTTTCGCGCGCTACGGCGCAATGTTCTATCAGGATACGGAATGCCGACGGCACGGATCGCGGCATCGAGCCCGGCGTCATCCAGCGTCACCCAATGCCCGAGCGTGGTGAACACACGTTCGGCCATGTTGGCCGCGGCGGCCTTGGTGAAGGTGATGCAGAGGATCTTTTCCGGCGGCACGCCCGACAGCAGCAGGCGGATCACGCGCTGCACCAGCACATGGGTCTTGCCCGAGCCGGCATTGGCCGAAACGAACGCCGACGCCGTCGGATCGGACGCACGCGCCTGCCGCGCGCGCACCTCGTCAGGGATGGGACGCGGCGCCTTCACCATTCCTCGATCCCCAATCCGCCGGCCGCCGACCATTCCTTGATCCGGGCGAGATCGTCATAAGTGCCGTAGCGGTTCGCCCACATCGGCAGATTCAGCGAGGTATAGGCCTGGTTCTCGTCCTCGAAGGCGCGGATCAGGGCTTCCAGCTTGGCCCGCGCCTCGGCTGCCGCGGTGTCCGGCGGCTGGGGCTCGTCGCCTTGCTTGAACTTGAGCTCGAGGATGCGCTCCTCGCCCGGCGGGTTGTTGCCGCTGAGGCGGACATAGACGAGCTGGCTCACGGAGGAGCCGGCGTCGATATCCGGGAAGCCGCCCTCGCGCAGGATCGCGGCCTCCAGCGTGAGCTGCGGCGACAGGCCCATGCGGACTTGCTTGCCGGTCGGCGGCTGCCCGGTCTTGTAGTCGAGAATGGCGTAGCCGCCGCCCTGGCGCCGCTCGATGCGGTCGGCGCGCGCGGAAAGATGGAAAGCGCGCGCGTTGTCGAGCGGGATCGAGATCTCGCCCCGGGTCTCGGCCGTGATGGCCTCGATTGCGCCGCGCCGTGCCGTCTCCCATTCGCCGAACCAGCGGGCGATACGCTGGAAGCGTGGCCACCACAGCGCCCGCGCCTCGGGACGCTCCATCAGCGGCGCAAAATGCTTCTCGCCGATCGCACTCAGCACGCGCGCGGGATCGTCGGGCAGACGTGCGGCATAGGCCTCGGTGAACTCGCCGAGCGCATCGTGAATCGCCGAACCGCGGTCGGCAGCCGAGAGCGGCATGTCGACGGGATCGAGCGCATCGAGCCGCAGGATGCGTTTGGCGTAGATCGTATAGGGATCGCGCAGCCAGTCTTCGATTCCGGTGACGGACATCTTGAGCGGCCGCGTCGCGCGCGGCGGCCGCGGCTCCGGCTGCCTGATCGGTCTGACCTCGTCGGGCTGGTCCAGCGCGGCCGCGAACTGCACATATTTCTCGCCGGCGCGAATGGCCGCCTTCCAGATCTCGTCGCCCGCGACCGCCTCCAACCGGTGCAGGAAGCGCGAGGCCACCGCCGGTGCGCCGCCGGCCTTGGCGGAATGAGTGAGGATCACCTCATTGCCGCCGAGCAGCTGCGTGAAGTCATGGGCGGAGAGGCCGATGCGGCGCTCCGGCAGGTCGAGACCGAGCTCGTGCCGCATCGGCCGGCTGAGCCAGGGATCGATGCGCGGTGCCGGCGGCCAGACGCCCTCGATCAGGCCGCCCACGATGATGCGGTCGGCCTGCATCAGGCGCGATTCCAGCGGGCCGTAGATCTGCAAGCGGGCGCCCGGCCTGTCCCGCCGCCGCACCGCGCGGTCGCCGAACGCGGTCAGGAAGACATCGGGATAGTCGGGCGGCGACACCATCAACCCGCTCGTCGTGCCGCCGCGCAGGAGGTCGTCGAAGGCACTGGCAAGCGCGAGACCATCGCGATCCTCGAAGGCCAGCGGAATGCCCTGCTCGTCGCGCGACAGCTCGATCATGATCTCGCGATGCCGATGCGCCAGCTCTGCAAAGTCGTACGGCTTTGTTGATGCAAGGCTCTCGATCGGCGCCAGTGCTTTTTGCAGGACATCGATCAGCGCCCGGGTACGATCGAGATCCTCCGCCTTGAGACGCGCGCGAGGCTCGGCGCGATGGAGCGCGGAGACTTCGCTGCGCCACAGCTTTGTGAGTTCCTCGCGAAAGCGGTTGAATTCGCGCGAAAGGCCTGCGGTGCCCGCCGGTGGGCGCGTGCCACGCAGCACGCCAAGTTCCAGGCTCTCGGTCGCCATTTTCCAGGCGCCGGGCGCGCGGCCGAGTCGGCATAACGGATGCTTCAGCATCGCCAGCAATGTCGGCGGCTCCAGGCCCTTTGCCGCCGCCTCGGCCGCGAGACGCGCGAAAGTGCCGGCTGAGGTTTCCATCAGCACATCGCCGCCGGAATCGTCGAAGGCGAGGTCCCATCGAGTCAGCGCCGCCATCACCCGCCGCGCCAGCGCGCGGTCGGGCGTCACCAGCGCCGCCGATTTGTCGAGATGCCGCGCCTCGCGCATCGCAATGGCGATCGCGAGCGCTTCCATTTCGGGGTTGGGGGCCTCGACGACCGCGAGGTCTTTCATACCGCCGGCGATCCTTGCGGCGACGTCGGGCTGCTTCAGCCGGTCGTGCCAGACTTCGGTCTTGGCGGATGGCCGCATCGATTCGGACGCGAGCAGATCGCGGCCGCCTTCCGCTGGTGGCTGAAGCAATTCGACATCGCTGCGCTTGATGGCCAAGCGCTGCAGCAGCGCGTGCATGGCGTATTGCGGATGATTCGAGGCCGGATGCTCCACGAACTTGCCGAGCGAGTCGCGGACGCCACCGATGGTGCGCCAGGCGTCGTCGTCGAGGTCGGTGTCGAGGCCCGGCAACACCACCGCGCCATGCGGCAGCGACGCGACTGCGTGCAGAAATTTTGCGGTGGCCGGCATGGAGCCGGTCGAGCCCGCCGCGATCACCGGCCCGTTCGGGTGCGCGGTCAGTCGTTTGGCTTCCGCCGCAATCAGCAGATCGCGTCGCGCGGCCGGCTCGATCCGGTTGATCTCGGCGAGATGGTTGGGCCAGGCGATGCGTGCGATGCGCAGGAACTCGAGCGAGTGCTGCCAGTAGCGATCGAGCTGGTCTGGCACCAGGCTATCGAGTGCGCTCCAGTCGACGCCGCGCGTGACCATGTCGTCGATCAGGCGCGCGAGGTCGCCGGCAAGGGAGAGCGTCGAAGCAGGCCCGCCGACCACGAGCGGCGACAGCACCGGGCCCTTGGCCCAGGCCGCAACGAGCTGCGCCAGTGTCAGGCGCCGCTCGAGCTCGCCGAGCCGCGGCGGAATGTCGAGCGGCGCTGCGCCGGAAAACTGTTCGCTCTCGCTGGCGAAGGCGAGCTCGTCCTCGTCGATGTCGCCGAGCGCGACGATGCGCGGCAGCACGACCGCGTCGACCTTCATCTCGTCGAGAAAGATCTCGCGCACGACGCGCATCGCGCGCCTGGTTGGCAGGTACAGCGTGGCGTCGGCCAGCCGCGCCGGCTCCTTGCGGGCCTCGAATCCCTCGACCAGCCGGCCGTCGAGCAGGGCCGTGACGACCGTGCGCAGGAACGGAACTGAGATGGGAACGCTGAAAACGCGCATGGGTCGCCTGATTCGGGAATCAGGGCAATATAGGGAGGCGGGGTCAAATGGTCATGCGTTGCGGCGGGGTCTTCCCCGCTGTCCTATTGTCATTCCGGGGCGATGCGAAGCATCGAAGCCGGAATCTCGAGATTCCGGGCTCGCGCTGACGCGCGCCCCGGAATGACGGGACTTTCTACGCCACGCTCTCCAGAAACGCCTCTTCCGCGGCGTGCACGGCATCGGGCGTGCCGACATGCATCCAGACACCGTCAAGCCGCAGGCCGAACAGCCGCTCCTGCTCGTTGGCGCGGTCGAACATCTTGGTCAAAGAGAACTCGCCCTGCGGGGCGTCGGCGAAGATCGACGGCGACAGGATCGCCGCGCCGGCATAGACGAACGGAACGACCTCTTTTTCCTTGCGCTTGCGTAAGGCGCCATCGGGCAGCATGCCGTAATCGCCGCGGCCGCTATAGCCGATGCTGGTTGCGGTCGGCGCCATCAGCAGCAGGATGTCCATGCGCGCGGGGTCGAAGTTTTCGGCAAGCCGCGAAAGGTTCGAGCGTACGCCGTCGATCCACAGCGTGTCGGAATTGACGTGGAAGAACGGCGCGTCGCCGAGCAGCGGCAGCGCCTTGACGACGCCGCCGCCGGTGCCGAGGACCTGGTCGCGTTCGTCGGAGATGGTCACGCGCGGATGCTGGCGAGATGCGGTGTGATTGATGATCTGGTCCGGCAGGTAATGCACGTTGACCACCGCCTCGGTCACGCCGGCCTGGCCGAGCTTGTCGAGCACGTGGTCGAGCAGCGGCTGGCCGGCCACCGGCACCATCGGCTTCGGCATCTTGTCCGTCAACGGACGCATGCGCAGGCCAAACCCTGCTGCGAGCACCATGGCTTTGGTCGGTTTGACGGACATCCTTCGCTTTCTCAGACCCTTCGCGTTCGCAGCAAATCCTAGCACGGGACTTGATCAGCCGCACCGCGTCTCAACCGCCTTAACCACCCGCCGTGACGGTTGTACGACGGGTGTTGCCGTTACGCCCCAACGGTCGCGGAACGCGCCTTTTTCTTCTTGTCACCGAGCTTGAGGAAATTGACGCCGATCTGGTCGCCGTTGACCCAGGCAAGCTCGCAGCGCCGGTAGGCAAGTCCGGTGGACGACAGCAGCAGAAAGAATTCCTTCAAGTGTAGGCCTTCGACCGAACCGTCGATGGTCAGCTTGGCGCCGCTCTCGGAGACGTCCTCCATGGTGCAGTCGCGCCGCCAGGTGCCGTCGATTCCCATCATCTGAGCTGGAATCCCGCGTTCGAAAACAACCCGGCTGTTGCCGCGCTGGTCCGTCTTTACCGCCATCTGCCCCGCTCCAGCCCCGTAATTATCCGGCTGCCTCGCCGCCAGAATACCGGCGTCTTGGCTAACAGCCGGTAAATCGGCCCGAAATCAAGCTCGGGACGGTTCTTGAGGCGGTGGGACGTTGGCGAGATACCAGGCGCGCAAAGCGCCGAGCGCGGGATGCGCCAAAGAGCGCTGGAGGTAGGTCCAGATCCGCGGCTGATGGCGCAGATAATGCGGCTTGCCATCGCGGCGGTTGAGCCGGGCGAAGGTGCCGAGCAGGCGCGTGTTCCGCTGCGCCGACATGATGGCGTAGAGCTCGGCAAAGCCGGCCGCGTCGAAGCTCGAGTCCTGCGCACGCCGCGCCTTGATGTAGCGCGACAGCAGCGTCAGCTCGAGGGTCTCGGGTACGTCGATGCGCGCGTCCTGCAGCAGCGACACCACGTCATAGGAGTGCGGCCCGAGCACGGCGTCCTGGAAGTCGATCACGCCGACGCGCGCGATGCCGGTGCGATTCTCGAGCCAGATCAGGTTGGGCGAGTGATAGTCGCGGATGATCCATGTCTTCGGCGCCGCCAGCGGTTTCTCGAGCAGCTCGCGCCACATCGCGAAGAACTCCGCGCGCCTCTCGTCGCTCAACGGCGCGCTGCGATCGGGCAGGTACCATTCCGGCATCAGTCCGATTTCGATCAGCATCGCCTCGGTGTCGAAGACGGGGATGTCGTAGGTCTTCCCGTCCAGCGGCAGCGTCTCCGGCAGCGCCTTGCCGTGCAGTACCGCCAGCACGTCGGTCGCGGCTTCGTAGCGCTCGCCGATCGGGCGTGGCGGATCGCCCTCGACCACGCCCTCGCTGCCAAAGTCCTCGGTGATCAGGAAGCCATGATCGAGATCGGAGTGATGGATTGCGGGCGCGGAGATGCCCTGCGCGCGCAGGCCTTCGGCGATTGCGACGAAGGGTCTGACGTTCTCGGCGAGATGCACTGCAGCGCTGTAGGATTTTCCGTCGTAGAGGGCCGCGCCGTCTGGCCGCTGTGGAAAGTTCATCAGGATGACGATCTCGTCCTCGCGCAGCAGCCGCGCATAGGAGCGGGTCGAAGCATCGCCGGCCATGCGCTTGCGCGTCGCATCCATGTAGCCGGATGCCTCGAGAAATTCCCGCAACGCCTTCAGCCGCGCGATTTGTGCGGCGCTCTTGCCATGGCCGGTGATGTCGGCGGCGCGTGCATTCGATCCCAGCGCCGGCCGATGCGTCAGCGCGATGTCGATGCGGTCTTCAGGCATGGCCGCCGGCGCACGCTCGGGCCATTCGACCAGGACGAGGGTGGCGTCCGGGAGCGGCGACAGCCCGATCTCCTCGAGCTCGCTCTCGTCCTCGACGCGGTAGAGATCGGCATGCAGCACCGGGAACGGCGGCAGCTCGTAGCCCTGCACCAGCGTGAAGGTCGGGCTCGGCACTTCCAGCGCCTCGTCGCCGGCGAGGTAGCGGATCAGGCTGCGCGCCGCCGCGGTCTTGCCGGCGCCGAGATCGCCGGTAAGGGTGATGACGTCACCGGGGCCGACCAGCAGCGCCAGGTCGGCCATCAATTGCGCAGTGGCCGTCTCGTTGTGGAGCGCGACCGAGAATGTGGTTGGTTGCGTCATTCGGCGGCGTCGCGATGCGCCGCCTGGTCGGTCGGGAAGTCGCAGATCACGACCGTGCCCCGGCCGACGATCGAATCCACCCGCACCTTGCCGCCGTGCAGCTCGACGAAGGAGCGCACCAGCGACAGACCCAGCCCGGCGCCGCGGTGACGCGAGCCCTGCGAGCGGCTTTCGAACCAGTTGAACACCTTGTCCTTCATGTCGGCAGGTATTCCAGGTCCCGAATCTGTCACGGTGAAGACCACGCTGCGTTCGGTGCGCCGCGCGCTGATGCCGACGGTGGAATCCTGTGGAGAAAACCCGACCGCATTGGCGAGGAGGTTATAGAGCACCTGCACCACACGCTTCTCGTCGCCGATGAAGCTGCCGACATCGGGCGCGATCTCGACCTTGAGGCGGATGCGGTCGGTGGCGAGGCGGTCCTGGATGCCCTCGGCGGCGAGCTCGATGGCCTTGCTGACGTCGACCTGCCCGAGTTCCAGCTTCATCGCGCCGGCGTCGATGGTGGCGAGATCCAGGATATTGTTGGTGAGCGCGAGCAGCGCGTTGGTCGATTTGGTGACGTAGTCGAGATATTCGGCCTGCTTCGGCGTCAGCGGCCCGGTCGAGGGATCGCTGAGGAAATGCGCAAAGCCGATGATGGTGGTGAGCGGCGAGCGCAGCTCGTAGGAGACGTGGTGGACGAAATCCACCTTCATCTGGTCGGCGGCCTCAAGCGCCTCGTTGCGCTCGCGCAGCGCGCGCTCGACATTCTCGGTGTCGGTGATGTCCTGGAACGTCAGCATGGTGGCGCCGTCGGGCAGCGGCCGGATCATGCCGTCGAGCACGCTGCCGTCCTTGCGCTCCAGCTTCAGCGGCACGTCCGCGCGGTTCTCGATCGAGGTGATGGCCTCGCGGATCTGGCGCCAGACCACGGGGTCGTCGAACAGCTGATGGCACCAGCCTTCCACCGTCTGGATATGCGGCTCGTCGCGCATGGCATCGCTCGAGAGCTTCCACATCCGGACGAAGGCCGGATTGAACAGCTGCGCCTTGCCGTTGCTGCCGAACACCGCGACGCCCTCGGCGAGGCTGTCCAGCGTCTCGCGCTGGACGCGGATCAGGCCGTCGAAGCGGCGGGCGAGGTCGAGGCTTTCGGTGACGTCGTCGAACAGGTAAGTGACGCCGCCCTCCGGGTTCGGCGTGGTGACGACCGAGAGCGCGCGGCCGTCAGGCAGGAACCAGGTGTCCTTGGCGGTCTCGACCGCGCGATAGGCTTCCTGCAGCTTGGCTTTCCAGGCGCGGAAATCCGGCTGCTCCGGCAATTTGCGCGCGGCGCGGAGCTGGTCGAGCACGCTGGAATCGTCGGGGTTGGCGTCGAGGAAGTTGCGGTCGAGGTCCCACAGCCGCCGGTAGGAATCGTTGTAGAAGGCAAGGCGCCGGTGGCCGTCGAACACGGCAACGCCGGAGGACAGCTGGTCCAGCGTGCGGCGGTGCGCCTCTGCCATGCGCACGAGCGCCGAACTCAGCGCATCCGCCTCACTGGCATCGATGGCGATCCCGACGCTGCCGCTGCCGACATTGACGGCGCGTACGTCGTAGATGCGCCGCTCGCCGCCGATTACGATCGGCAGCCGCGAGCTGAAATTGGCCGCGTCCTTCAGTCCCCGCTCCATCGCGGTGCGGTCGGCGCTGTCGAGCAGCTCGAGCTTGCGCTGCTGGGCATCGGTGACGCTGTTCGCTTCGGTGGCGCGGACATAGGCCGGATTGGCGTAGGTCAGCGCGCCGTTCTCGCCCTTGGCCCAGATCGGCCAGGGTGCGGCGGCGGCAAGGCCGCGCAGCATCTCGGTTTCGTCGGAGAGCGCCTTGTAGCGCAGATGGGTCTCGGCCAGATCGCGGCGCAGTCCCGAGAGCTCGCGAATCCGGACGATGGCCTGGCCGCCGATGGCGCGGCCGATCGCTTCCAGCGTATGGCCGTGCGCAGTGGTCAATGTCAGCTGGAACCCGTCGCCGCGATCGCGCAGGGCGTCGACCGCATGGTCCATCTGGAGCGCCGGCTCGGGGGGCAGCCAGGTTCCGAACGCCAGCACGCGCTGCGGCGACGAATCGCGCGGCAGCACCATGGCGATGTCGCCGGAAATCTGCGCGCGGCTGTCGCCGGCCGGCCAGGAGATCAGGATCTGCGGCTCGGCGAACAGCAGCGCGCCGAAGCGGTCGGCCTGGAGTTGCAGTTCCCCGATCCGGGCGCGCAGCTGCGCTTCGTTGTTCGCCGTGCGCACCCTTGTGCGCATCAACAGGATCGCGGCCATGACCGAGAAGCCGAGCAAGGCCAGCGCGGTGGCGAGCACCGCGAGTTCCTGCCGGTTGAAATCCAGCAATGTCGAGAGTGTGTCGAAGAGGTCGGCGGCCTCGGCCGGCGCAGCCGGCAGCAGCGCTGCGAGAGCGCCGCCCATCAAGCCGTTGCGCGCCAGCGATGTGCACGACAGCAGCGTCCGACGCATCGACACGATCACGCCTGACATAGTTGCCCCAAGACCGCACGAATCTACGCGCGGCGACCCCCGTCGCGCGCGAATCAAAAGACAATACCCTCACCGCGACTCCGCCGGTAAGAGTCCAGATCGTGAACGTAAGGGAGGCCCCCCAAAAATGCCGGGCGCGCGGTTCCAGCGCACGTCATTCTTCGGGATGATTCGGCCGGAGTTGCCGTGCGTTAGCGGCCGGTCGAGCCGAAGCCGCCGGCGCCGCGACCAGTTGCCGACAAGGTGGCCACGGGAACCAGCGCGGCCTGCGCCACGGGCGCGATCACCATCTGGGCGATGCGCTCGCCGCGCTTGATCACGAAGGGGGCTGCGCCGTGGTTGATCAGGATGACCTTGATCTCGCCGCGATAATCCGCGTCGATGGTTCCCGGCGAGTTCAGCACGGTGACGCCGTGCTTGGCAGCGAGCCCCGAGCGCGGTCGCACCTGGGCCTCGTGGGCGGGCGGCAATGCGATCGCAAGGCCCGTCGGCACCAGCGCATATTGGCCGGGGGCGAGCGTTATCGGCTCGCTGTCCGCAACGGCTGCCATCAGGTCGAGGCCGGCGGCCTCCGCCGTCTGATAGGCCGGCAACGGCAGACCTTCGGCATGGGCGAGGCGTTGCAGTTCGACGGTGACCTTCGTGCTCAAGATGCCGGCTCCCGGGATTTGTCGGTCACGCTCCTTGCGACATGCGCGACGAGTTCGATGGCGACCTGTTCCTTGGTCATCACCGGCCAGGAATCAACTGCAATCTCGCCGTCCTTCGCACCGTT
Source organism: Bradyrhizobium sp. CCBAU 53415 (assembly GCF_028128735.1). Taxonomy (NCBI): domain Bacteria; kingdom Pseudomonadati; phylum Pseudomonadota; class Alphaproteobacteria; order Hyphomicrobiales; family Nitrobacteraceae; genus Bradyrhizobium; species Bradyrhizobium sp. CCBAU 53415. Next base: position 252,948 of record NZ_LBJF01000022.1, read on the forward strand.
CTTGCGGCTGAGGAGGTGGACCGTGTTGCGGTCGCCGCCCATCACGCCGGTCGCGGGCGAGACGTCATTGGCGACGATCCAGTCGCAGCCCTTGCGCGCAAGCTTTGACTTGGCGTTGTCGATGAGGTGCTCGGTCTCGGCGGCAAAGCCGATCACCAGCGGCGGGCGCTTGTCGGTCAGCTTGGAGATCGTGGCGAGGATGTCGGGATTCTCGACCAGTTGCAGCGGCGGGATGCCGGCCGAAGTCTTCTTCAGCTTCTGCTCGCCTTCGTTGGCGACGCGCCAGTCGGCGACCGCGGCAGCGAAGATCGCGATATCGGCGGGGAGCGCGGCCTGCACCTGCTTGAGCATCTGCCGAGCCGATTCAACGTGCTTCACCGTCACGCCCGGGGGATCGTCGAGGTCAACCGGGCCGCTCACCAGGATCACCTCGGCGCCCGCGGCCTGCGCCGCGGCGGCAATGGCGAAGCCCTGCTTGCCGGAGGAGCGGTTGGCGATGTAGCGCACCGGATCGATCGGCTCGTGCGTGGGGCCGGCGGTGATCAGCACGCGCTTGCCGGCAAGCGGTCGCGGCACCGGCGGCCGCAGCAGCCGTTCGGCGGCATCGGCGATCTCGATGGCTTCCGACATGCGGCCGACACCGGCTTCACCCGCTTCGGCCATCTCGCCCGAATTCGGACCGATCAGCACCACGCCGTCGCGCTGGAGCGCGCCAACGTTGCGGCGCGTCGCTGCGTTGTTCCACATCAGCGGGTTCATCGCCGGCGCCAGCAGCACCTTGCGATTGGTCGCGAGCAGGATGGCGCTGGCGAGGTCGTCGGCGTGGCCGTTCGCCATCTTGGCCATCAGGTCGGCGGTCGCCGGCGCCACCACGATCAGGTCGCAGTCGCGCGCCAGGCGGATGTGGCCGGCGTCGAACTCACTCTGCGGGTCGAACAGGTCGGTGTAGACGCGCTCATGGGAGAGCGCGCTGACCGCCAGCGGCGTGACGAATTGCTGTGCCGCCTTGGTCAGCACGCAGCGGACCTCGATGCGGCGCTCCTTCAGCCTGCGGATCAGGTCGAGTGATTTGTAGGCCGCGATGCCGCCGCCGATGATCAGGGTGACGCTGGCCTCGGGGAGGGCGCCGGTGCGCTGCGGCGTCGGGGCGGTGGATGACGCCGGCGGCACCGCAAACGGTGTCAGCGGCTCCTCGCGGCCCTCGATCAGTTCCCGCAGGATGACCCGGACCTCTTCCTCGACCGACCTGCGATTTCTGGCCGAGCGCAGCCGCAAATAGGTTTTGACGGCGTCGTCGAGCTTGCGGATGGTCAGGCTTGCCATGACGCCCCTCCAGCACGGAATGATAGCGATGCTATCATCCGCGTGATTGCAGTGCAATCATAGATTCCGGACAGCGATCAGGATGCCAATGAAGGTCGCGGCGATGATCCAGAGCGCCACGGTGCGCCAGCGGTTCTTGCGGCCCTCGCTGCGGCCCATCGCGGCGATGCTCTCCGGCGACAGTCTTATGCCGTCCCGGGTCATGGTCTCGAGCTGCTCCAGCACCTTTACCGAACGCTCGGCGATCTCCGGCAGACGCATCAGCACGCGCGCGATGTCGCCGGTCCCGGCGAGCGCGCCCTGCACCCGGCCGATCGGGCCGAGATTGCGCTCGATCCATTCGCGCACCACGGGGTCGGCGATCTTCCAGATGTCGAGCTTGGGATCGAAGCCGCGCGCCACGCCCTCGACCACCACCATGGTCTTCTGCAGCAGGATCAGCTCGGGCCGGGTGGTCATGTCGAACAGGCCGGTGACCTCGAGCAGCAGCGTCAGCAGCCGCGCCATCGAGATCTCCTCGGCGGTGCGGTTGTGAATCGGCTCGCCGATGGCGCGGATGGCCTGTGCAAAATTCTCGACCGAGTGATGCGCGGGCACATAGCCCGCCTCGAAATGCACCTCGGCAACGCGGCGATAGTCGCGGGTGATGAAGCCGAGCAGGATTTCGGCGAGGAAGCGCCGTTCCTTCATCCCGAGCCGGCCCATGATGCCGAAATCGACAGCGACGAGGCGGCCGGCATCATCGAGGAACAGGTTGCCCGGGTGCATGTCGGCATGGAAGAAGCCGTCGCGCAGCGCGTGCCGCAAGAAACTCTGGATAACCTTGCGGCCGAGATCGGGCAGGTCGACCTGCGCCTCTTCCAGCCGCTTGTGGTCGTTCAGCGCGATGCCGTCGATCCACTCCATCGTCAGCACGTTGTGCGTGGTGCGGTCCCAATCGACTTCAGGCACGCGGAAATCAGGATCGTTCTGCGTGTTCTCCGCCATCTCCGACAGCGCGGCGGCCTCCAGCCGCAGGTCCATCTCCATCGCGACCGAGCGCGACATGGTGTTGATGACCTCGATCAGGCGCAGTCGCCGCGCCTCGGCCGAATAGGCCTCGGCCTTGTGCGCGACGTAGAAGAAGTCGGAGAGATCGCGGCGGAAGCGTGCAGCGACGTTCGGCCGCAGCACCTTGATCGCAACCGGCTTCCGAATGCCGTCGCGCAACACCTCGCCGCGATGCACCTGGGCGATCGAGGCGGCCGCGACCGGCGGGCCGAAGCTCACGAAGATGTCCTTCAGTGGCCGTTCCAGCGATGTCGCGATGGCGGCCTCGGCTTCGTCCTGCGGAAACGGCGGCAAGCGGTCCTGCAGGCTTTCGAGGTCGCGCGCCATGATGACGCCGACCACGTCGGGGCGCGTCGCCAAGAATTGTCCGAGCTTGAGATAGGCCGGGCCCATCCGCGTCAGCGCGCGCGATATCCGCGGGCCATGCTTGGTGCCGCGCCGTTCGACGAGGCGCGCCAGCTTCAGCGCGAGCTGCCCCGGGGGCGGCACCAGGCTCGGATCGACCGAGCCGAACACGCCCTCACGCGCAAACACGAACGCAGCGCGGATCAGGCGCGTAATGTGGGTGAAAGCAGAGATCACAAACGCCAGCCCGAATGCAGTGCGACGATGCCGCCGGAGAGTGTCTGCCAGCTGACGCGGGAAAAGCCGGCCTCGCGGATCATGTCGGCGAAGGCGGCAGGCTTCGGAAACCTGCGGATCGATTCGACGAGATATTGATAGGATTCGGCGTCGCCGGTGACCATGCGACCAAGCGGTGGGATCACCTTGAACGAGAACAGATCATAGAGCCTGTCGAGCCCGGGCATCTCGACCGTGGAGAACTCCAGGCACAGGAAGCGGCTGCCGGGCTTGAGCACGCGATAGGCCTCGCGCAGCGCAAGGTCGATCCGCGGCACGTTGCGAATGCCGAAAGCGATCGTATATGCATCGAAGCTGCGATCGGCGAAGGCGAGCGCTTCGGCATTACCCTCGACGAAATCGACCTGGGCGTCGAGATGGCGCTTGGCGGCACGCTCGCGGCCGACGGCCAGCATGTCGGAATTGATGTCGCAGACCGTGGCATGGAAGCCGGGGCCGGCCGCCTTGGCGGCGCGGAACGAGATATCGCCGGTGCCGCCGGCAACGTCGAGCAAAGCGAACGGCCGGTCGCTCCTCGGCGGGTCGAGCGCCGTGATCATGATGTCCTTCCAGATCCGGTGCAGGCCGCCGGACATCAGGTCGTTCATCAAATCATAGCGCGACGCCACGCTGTGAAACACATCGTTCACCAGCGTCTGCTTGTCCCCCAGGGGGACGTCCTTGAAGCCAAAATGCGTGGTTTCGCCCGGCCGATCCATTACTCTACTCCGCGAGGCGGACCATAGCCTGCCCGCCGCAATGGCGCTATCACACCGCCCTCATAAGGTGAATGCCTGACCATGCCTGAATTGCCCGAAGTCGAGACCGTCCGCCGCGGCCTTCAGCCCGTCATGGAGGGTGCGAAAATCCTCAATGCTGAGGCTCGCCGGCCGGACTTGCGCTTTCCGTTCCAACCCGACTTCGTGGCCCGGCTCGAGGGGCAGGTCGTCACCGGCCTCGGCCGCCGTGCAAAATATCTCATGGCCGATCTCGGCTCCGGCGACGTGCTCTTGATGCATCTGGGCATGTCGGGCTCGTTCCGTGTCATCAAGCCGGGCAATGACATTCGGCCTGGCGAGTTTCACTATCCGCGGGCCAAGGACTCCACGCACGACCACGTGCTGTTTCGGATGTCGTCCGGCGCCGACATCGTGTTCAACGATCCGCGCCGCTTCGGTTACATGAAAGTGATCGCGCGCAATGCGCTTGAAGACGAGCCGCTGCTGCGCGGGCTTGGACCCGAGCCGCTCGGCAACGAATTCGACGCCGCGATGCTGGCGCGCTCCTGCGCCGGCAAGACCACCAGCCTGAAGGCCGCGCTGCTCGACCAGCGCGTCGTGGCAGGGCTCGGCAACATCTATGTCTGCGAGGCGCTGCACCGCTCGCATCTGTCGCCGCGTCGGATCGCCGCGACGTTGTCGACGAAGTCCGGACAACGCAAAGGCGTTGCCGGGGGCGAGCCGACCGATCATGCAAAGCGATTGGTCGGTGCGATCCACACCGTGCTGAACGATGCCATCAAGGCCGGCGGCTCCAGCTTGCGCGACCATCGCCAGACCTCGGGCGAGCTCGGTTATTTCCAGCACTCGTTCAAGGTCTACGATCGCGAAGGCGAGAAATGTGCCACGCCGCGTTGCGGCGGCACGATCAAGCGCTTCACCCAGAACGGCCGCTCGACCTTCTGGTGCCCGAAATGTCAGAAGTGACGCAGCCCGGATGGAGTGCCGCGCAATCCGGATCAAGCATGTCCGCAGGGAGACTTTCCCGGATCGCGCTGCGATTCATCCGGGCTACGAGGGGTCATGAAAGCGCGAAGCGAAGCAATCAGACCGGGCTGGTGGCCGGATTGCTTCGTCGCCGGGGCCCTTCCGGATGGTGAAGGGCCGACTGCCGTCCGAGCGATTGTCCCGCTCAGGACGCCAGAGTCGTGGCCTCGTCTGCCGCAAGATCGGCGGCGACATGCAGCATGCCGTCCGCAGCCGACATCACCTGGTCGATCAGCACATTGGTCGTGGTGCCAAGCTCGAGACGTTTCTCGATCCAGTGCCAGAGGCCGCGGATCTCGTCTGCCGACTTGCCGTTCGGCGCGAACTCGCTCACCGCAAGGCCGCTCGCGAGCGCGTCCTGGTGATCGTTGCGCATCACGATCAGAGGGCGCGCGAGCACGTCAGCGAGATCGAGCGAAGCCTCGTCGGCGAGCGCATCCGCGGCATTGTCGATGCGCTGACCGCGGATCGGCGTCTGGTTCAGCACGAAGCTATAGGGCCGCTTCCAGGCGCGCGCGACGCTGAGCGTCGAGACGGTCGCCTCGATATCGGCGACGCTCGGGCGGGCCGGGATCAGGCAGAGATCGGAATGGCGGATCGCGGCGGTGGTCGCCGCGCTGAGGCCGGCCGCGGTGTCGACGATCGCGAGCTGGAGGCCGCTGTCGGCCAGCATCTTCAGGCGCGGCTGGATGTCGGCGGCGTGATAGATCGGCTCGACCACGAGATCGTCCGTGGTGCGGCGGCGTTGCCAGTTGGACAGGGTGCCCTGCGGGTCGGTCTCGATCAGGCGAACGGAAAAGCCGGCCTGCTTGGCGGCCAGCGCGAGGCCGATGGCGAGCGTGCTCTTGCCGCTGCCGCCCTTTTGGGTGGCCAGTACGATCGTGTGCATTTGAACGTCAATCCTTTGGAGTGCTTGGGTCAGGAATACGCCACGCGAACGTGCATCCATGGATGCTGAGCTCTTCTCGCTCAGGACGTGCCGGCCCGATCCAAAGGGGGATCGCGGTGGTCCGAATCAACGGTCATGATGATGGCGGAATAGGGAATGCCAGCTAATCCGTACCATTACTGGACCAGTAGTCGTACGTGTGATGTGTTCGCCGGCGTGAATGAAGAGGGCAGGCGAGATGAGCGGCAACTGGCGCGACCGGACGGCAACCACCTTTGAATGCCAGAAGATGCCGGCGCTCTCCAGCCGCGGCATGGTGGTCAGCAATCACCCCCTGGCCTCCAGCGCCGGCGCCGAGATGCTGGCCGCCGGCGGCAACGCCATCGATGCCGCGATCGCGACCCTGTTCACGCTGACCGTGGTCGAGCCGATGATGGTCGGCATCATCGGCGGCGGCATGGCGCATATCCGGCTGGCCGACGGCAGCCACCGATTCATCGACGGCCAGAGCACCGTGCCCGCTTCCGTGCGCGACACCACCTACACCTCGAAGCCGGGCTCGGCGCATGACGTGTTCGACACCATCGGCAACGAGAATCTCAACGGGCCGAAGGCCGTCGCGGTGCCGGGCTCGCTCAAGGCCTGGTGCGAGACGCTGCACCGGTTCGGCACCATGAGCCTCGCCGACGTGATGCAGCCCGCGATCAAGCATGCCACCCGCGGCTATGCGGCGACGCCGTACCTGCACGAGTGCATCAGCGAGAGCGCAGATGAAATGCGCAAGGACGAGCCGATCGCCGCGATCTTCCTGCCTGCCGGTGAGCCGCTGAAGGTCGGCGAGCGCGTGGTGCAGGCCGAATATGCCGAGACGCTGCGCACCATCGCCGATCACGGCGAGAAGGCGCTCTACGAAGGACCGCTCGGCAATATCCTCGTCGACTACATGGAGAAGACCGGGGGTTTCATCCGCCGCAATGATCTCAAGGCTTACAAGACGGTCGAGCGGCGACCGATCCGGGCCGACTATCGCGGCTGGACCATCCTCGGCCCGCCGCCTCCCGCCGCGTCCGGCGTGCACATCGCGCAAATGCTCAACATTCTGGAAGGCTACGACATCGGCGCCCTCGGCTTCGGCACCTCCGACACGATCCACTATCTCGCCGAAATCCTGAAGATCGCCTTCGCCGATCGCGCCGCGGCCAGCGGTGATCCTGATTATGTCGGCGTGCCCGTTGAGAAGCTGACCTCGAAAGCCTATGCCGAGGAGCGCCGCCGTGCGATCGATCCCGCACGGGCGCAGGCCTGGGGCGCCAACGTGTCGCAATTCGAGGGCGCGCACACCACGCATATGACGGCGGCCGATAGCTTCGGCAACGTGGTCGCGACGACGCAGACCATCAACAATCTGTTCGGCGCCAAGATCATGATCCCGGGCTTGGGGGCCATCGCCAACAACTACATGAATCTGTTCGATCCGCGTCCGGGCCACGCACTGTCGCTCGCACCTGGCAAGCGCGTGACGACCTCGATGTCCCCGATGATGGCGCTGGATGGCGGCAAGCTACGCTTTGCGCTGGGGTTGCCCGGCGGCAAGCGCATCTTCCCGAGCGCGATGCAAGCGCTGGTCAACCTGATCGACCACGGCATGAGCCTGCAGGAGGCGGTGGAGGCGCCCAGGGTCTGGACCGAGGGCAATGCGCTCGAGGTCGAGCAGGCGGTGCCGGAGAGCGTGCGGGCGAAGCTCGCAGCGCTGGGCCACGAGGTGCAGCCTGTTGCAACGGTCGCCGGCGGCATGAATGGTATCGCCTTCCATGACGACGGCACCATGACCGGCGCTGCCTGCTGGCGCGCCGACGGTACGCCGGTGGGCATTTCGGGCGGCCTTGCGAAGAGCGGGATCAGGTTCAGGCTCGCCTGACGGCTCTCATTTCTGTCCGCCGCGACCCGCGAGGTCCGCGGCGGCGCGCGCGACCAGGTCGGTTGCGTTCGCATTGGTCTGGAGCGATCGAATCTTGACGTCGATGGTGATCAACTTCCATTCGCCTTCCGACATGCGTAGTCCAGCGCGTAGCTCAGCCGCGAGGGAGTCGTGTCGAAATGGCCGCGCAACAACAGCGCGCCATTGTCGTCGATCCTGGGCTGTTCGGTGGTCACGATCGGCATGCCGGCAATGGCGTCGCTGTGATGCCCGGCAAAGGTTGCGAATGCCTGCTTCAGCGTGGCGGCCGAAAAGCGTTCGCGAAACGGTCTCGCCATTTTGGCATAGAGGACATTGTAGTTTCCGGTGAGATTGGCGTCGTTGAGCGTCAGCAACGCCACCTTCACCATCACCTCCTCCACTTTCGGCGTCGGCAGCGCCGACGATTGCGCCCAGGCCGAAAAGCTCAGCAGCGCAGTCGCTGCCGCCGCGGAAGGTGAGACGAGACGCCGCAACATGCTACTTGCGCACGCAGATCACGCGCACGACGGCGGCCTTTGCGTCCGTCGACGTGCCGTTCGCAGTGACCCGGTTGGCTTTCAGGAAATCGCGCACGGCATCCGCGGACACCATCACGGCTTGCGAGGCCGGCACCGATGTCGCAGGGCCCGCCAGCATCGCCGGCTTCAACAGCGCAATGCCCGAGAACTTGCCGTCGCCATCGATCGCCGGAGCGCCGGAAAACCCGACCGCCGGCGCTGGGGACAGCGTGGGATCGCCGCTGGGAGCCGGCGCCAGCGTCGCCTTGACGATCGACACGCCGCCTGCGCCACCCTGGCTCTGCGGATCGGCGATGCCGACGACATCCACGTTCGTCCTCGCCGCGCCGCCAGCGAGGCTGAACGGTTTCAGGCCGCGTGCGCCGTAGATGTGCAGGAGCGCGAGACCGCGCTCCTTGTCCTCGGCAAGACGATCGGCATTGCCATGGCCGGCAATCGTGATCGCGAGGCAGCTGTCGGTGACGAGGCGGTCGGCAACGATCGCGCCATCGTCGCTGACGACGACGCCGGAGCCGTATTCGACGGTCTTGCGCGGCGGCGGTCCGGCCTGCGGTCCCGACGGGAACGCATTGAACGCACTCGACATCGCAATCACGACCGGCTCGACCGTGTTCTCGGTCGCCTGGTCGTAGAGGATCGTCATGGTGCGGACCTCGTCGCCCTTGAAGGTGCCGCGGACGTAAAACTTCTTCAGGCCCTGCAAGCCTGACAGCACGAAGAAGTCGGGCTTCACCACGGTGTAGTCGACCTTGCGCCCGGACGGCTCCTTCTCCAGATCGGCGAGCTTCGCCGAGGTCGGGTTCGCCTCCTTGCGGCGGCTGAGCAGCACCTGCACGGTTCCGGTCGGCGAGGTCCATTTCGAGCCGTTGGCGTCGCTCGCCTGCTGCGGCACCAGCTTGCCGGGGATGCCGAGCCGGGCGCCGCTGGTCGGCTCCGTCACGATCTTCCAGCCGACGCTGTCCTGCTTTTTTCGCGCCGTCTCGGCGAGCGCTGCGCGCTCCTGCGGGTTGAGCACGCCGGTCGGCTTGCCGCCCTTGGCCTTCTGGTATTCCTTGATGGCGTTGACCATGCGCTCGCTGACGTCGCCAGTGATGGCGCCGTTGTACTGGCCGACCCAGGCGAGGTCGGACTGCAGCGCCAGCCGCTCGGCTTTTGCCATGGCATCCGCCGTCGCCGCCGGCGTCTGCATCGCAGGTGGCTGGATCGGTACGGTCTCGACCGTCTTCGGCTTGCTGCCGGAAATCTGCGGCGTCGTCATCTGGGCGTTCGCAGCCGTGGCAGCCGCACACATCAAGGTTGCCGCAAGCATCGATCTCATGACAAATCCAGCCAGCCCATTGAACGCCAAGCCATTGAAGCACATCTCGTTGGTCGCGAACAATGTTGGGGTGGTTCAGGCCCGCGGCCGAGCCACCATGGTTCGAGACGGCGCTGACGCGCCTCCTCACCATGAGGGGATAGAGCGATGGCCCGGTAGGAGAGACTTAAGACGATGCTGAGCCCGGACGAACTCGAACGCTATGCCCGCCATATCGTGCTGCGCGATGTCGGCGGACCCGGCCAGGCCGCGCTGAAGCGGGCCTCCGTGCTGGTGATCGGCGCCGGCGGCCTCGGCGCGCCCGCGCTGATGTATCTGGCCGCGGCCGGCGTCGGCACGCTCGGCGTGGTCGACGACGACGTGGTGTCGCTGTCCAACCTTCAGCGTCAGGTGATCCACACCACACCCGACATCGGCCGGCACAAGGTCGAGAGCGCCGCCGAACGCATCTCGGCGCTCAATCCGCATGTCCGCTTCGTCGGCCACGCCACCTGGCTCAATGCCGACAATGCGCTCAGCCTGATCGGCGACTACGACCTCGTGCTCGACGGCTCCGACAATTTCTCGACGCGCTATCTCGTCTCCGACGCCTGCTTCTTCGCCAAGCGGCCGCTGATCACGGCGGCGCTCGGCACCTTCGACGGCTCGCTCACCACCATCCGCGCGCATGAGACGAACGAGCAGGGCGAGTTCAATCCGACCTACCGCTGCCTGTTTCCGGAAGCGCCGCCACCGGGAACCGTTCCGGCCTGTGCGGAGGCCGGCGTCATGGGGGCGCTGGCGGGCGTACTCGGCTCGATGATGGCGCTGGAGGCGATCCGCGAGATCGTCGGCTTCGGCGACGGCCTCGTCGGCCGCCTTCTGATGATCGACGCACGCGCGATGCGCTTCGAGACGCTGCGCTACGGGCGCGATCCGGCCAACCCGCTCAACGGCGACGGGCCTGTGATCGAGGATCTAGGCATCCATCGCGAGTAGGCGCGTGGCACGGCACTGGCGATGACCGAGCGAAGCGACTGCTCCCGTTGCCGGGCGGAAACAGTCGTGCTCGTCGCGTCGCCTATGCCGTCCCCTGATGGGGGTCGGGACGGCCCAAATAGACACTTGCAAGTGTCTCTCTTCGTGATTGAATTCGCGGCGCCGCAAGGCAAATCGGATATTTCAGATGGAGATTGCTATGAAGTACATCTCGAGCTGGAAATTGCCGCCGAATTTGATCGACTCTGCAATCGAAAAATTTCTGAAGACAGGGGGAGCGCCACCGGAAGGCGTGAAGATGCTCGGCCGCTGGCATGGAATGAATGGAACGGGCTTTGCAATTTCGGAGAGCAACGACCCGAAGGCCATGTACCAATGGTATGCCCAATGGGCCAACGTGATGGAGATCACCGTCACTCCATGCGTGGAAGACGCCGAAGCCGGCCCAATCCTGGCCGCCTTGGCGAAGCAGTGACTTGGCTCGGAGCGGCCGCGATACGCCGGCCGCTCCGGTCAGCTCTGCGAGCCCTGCGCGCAGCGCCTCAGAGCATGCTCGGTAGCACGCGATCCGGAGGCTTGTGGGCGTCGAGGAAGGTGCGGATGTTGATGATCACCTTCTCGCCCATCTCGACGCGGCCTTCGATCGTGGCCGAGCCCATATGCGGCAGCAACGTCACCTTGCCGGCCTTGGCGAGCCGGACCAGCTTCGGATTGACCGCGGGCTCGTGCTCGTAGACGTCGAGGCCGGCGCCGGCAATCTCGCCGCCTTCGATCAGCTTGATCAGCGTGTCCTCGTCGGTCACCTCGCCGCGCGCGGTGTTGACGATGTAGGCGTCTTTGCGGATCAGCTTCAGCCGCCGCGCAGAGAGCAGATGATAGGTCGCCGGCGTGTGCGGACAGTTCACCGAGATGATGTCCATCCGCGCCAGCATCTGGTCGAGGCTTTCCCAGTAGGTCGCGCCCAGCTCTTCGGCGATGACGGGCGCCACGGGACGGCGATTGTGATAGTGGATCTGAAGGCCGAAGGCGCGGGCGCGGCGCGCGACCGCCTGGCCGATGCGGCCCATGCCGATGATGCCGAGACGCTTGCCGCCGATGCGGTGGCCGAGCATCCAGGTCGGCGACCAGCCAGCCCAGGGTTTCCCCTCCGTCAGGATCGAGGCGCCTTCGATCATCCGCCTGGGCACCGCGAGGATCAGCGCCATGGTCATATCAGCGGTATCTTCGGTCAGAACCTTCGGCGTATTGGTGACGGTGATGCCGCGGGCATGGGCGGCCGCGACGTCGATATTGTCGACGCCGTTGCCGAAATTGGCGATCAGGCGGAGCTTGCAGTCGGGCTGGTTCACGACATCGGCGCTGATGTGATCGGTGACGGTCGGAACCAGCACGTCGGCGGTGCGCGCGGCCTCCGCGATCTGCTCGGCCGACATCGGGGTGTCCTCGAGATTGATCCGCGCGTCGAACAGCTCGCGCATTCGCGTTTCGATCGAATCCGGCAGCTTGCGCGTCACCACGACGAGGGGCTTTTTCTTCACCGACATGTCCTGCTCTCATGAGGCGTCGCAAGGCCGCCTCTGTCGCCAAAGGCCGGTCGTTGATGCCTCATTAACCCGGTTGTCCGACACTGCCCTTGCCGTGTCCGTCCCCGGCGTTTCCTCCAAGTTCTCCCGACATTTCCGGCCGGAAAATCGGGGCAAACTGGTTGTTCAAGTGCCCGTCCTCTCTAGCAGAAGGCCGGGCCAAGACAAGAACCACGGGTCAAGGCTTCGGGAACACCCGCGTGGGGCGGGAAAGGGGCAGGCGCGGCAGGGGTCTTGGAATTTGGGTGAGGATCCGGCAAGGCCGGGTCTTCGACAGGAGACGGGTTGATGGCGTTGGGGCGTTTTTGTTCGGTGATGGCGCTCGTTTGCACCTGGTTGAGCGCCTCGGTCGGCCCCTCGCATTCGGCGAAGGACAATACCCCGCAGACCGCCAGCGGCTTGCCGGTGCCGCGCTATGTCAGCCTCAAATCGGATCACGTGAACGTTCGCGCCGGCCCGACCAAGGACAATGACGTCGCCTGGGTCTACACCCGCGCCGGCCTGCCGGTCGAAATCACCGCCGAGTTCGAGAACTGGCGCCGGGTGCGCGATTCCGAAGGTGCCGAGGGCTGGGTCTATCACTCGCTGCTGTCGGGACGCCGCACCGCGGTCGTCACCATGAAGCACAAGGACGACCTCGCCCCGATCTACGATCGGCCCGATCCCGACAGCGCGGTTGCAGCAAAGCTCCAGGCCGGCGTCGTCACGCAGGTGAAGAAGTGCGCCGCAAACTGGTGCCGCGTCATCGGCAACGGTTTTGACGGCTGGATCCAGCAGGAGCGCCTCTGGGGCGTCTACTCGGACGAGCAGGTGAATTGACCCGAAGGGTCATCCCGGAGCGATGCGTAGCATCGAATCCGGGATCTCGAGATTCCCGGGTTCGGTGCTGCGCACCGCCCCGGAATGACGGTCAAATAACAATGGCCGGAACAAGCCCGGCCATGATGACGAATTCAGCAGTTCTATACTGATGCTCAGCGCTTCTTGCGCAGGCGCACGACCATGTCGATGCGCGAGATCTCGTAACCCTCGGGCACCTCCGGCATCTTGGACAGCGCCAGATGCGGATCCTCGATGTCGACCAGCTCGTGGCTGTTCTCGAGGTAGTAGTGATGGTGGGTCGTGACGTTGGTGTCGAAATAGGTCTTGGTGCCGTCGACACTGACCTGGCGGAGCAGGCCGGCATCGGTGAGCTGGTTCAACGTGTTGTAGACGGTCGCCAGCGACACCGGAACCTTGGCAAGCGTCGCCTCCTCGTAGAGCATTTCGGCCGTGAGGTGACGTGCACCCTTGCCGAACAACAGCCAGCCGAGCGCCATGCGCTGGCGCGTCGGACGGAGCCCCGCTGACTGGAGCATTTCATTGACGTCGTGCCACGGGCAGCCGGTCAGGGCCGGCTGGCGGCCGGACAGGAGGGCCGCGGCGTGGGCGTCGTCGTCGGGATGGGACGCGGTATTCTCGCTCATTTCCAGATTTCGGGCACACGTGAACAATATCTCTCTGTAATATAAGAACAGAAAGATGCAGATGCAAGTTTCTCGCAACTAGAGAGGTTCTAATCAGGCTTGGAACTGCGTTGGGAGCGCGTCATTTTACCTTCATGGATGCGCTTTGCCACCCGAAATGGCCTGTGTTAGAGAGCGCGCGGTTCCGCTTAGCCGGTTTTGGCGCAGCCGGGCGAGGAGGCTTGGTTCGCAGTCCATCCGGGGCTTGCGCGAGTCGCGGCCGGCGGTGGCAATTGGCGTTGCTCTCCGAACGAGACGGGGCCCATTTTCGCCAAAAAACGCCGCTCAACCGGAATTTGAACAGAGGCTCGTCAATGCTGAACAGGCGCAACGGTTACGAATACGAAGATCTGCTGGCCTGTGCCCGTGGCGAGATGTTCGGTCCGGGCAATGCCCAGTTGCCGTTGCCGCCGATGCTGATGTTCGATCGCATCACGGAAATCACCGACGATGGCGGTGAGTTCGGCAAGGGTCTCGTGCGCGCCGAGCTCGACGTGAAGCCTGACCTCTGGTTCTTCGGCTGCCACTTCAAGAACGACCCGGTGATGCCCGGCTGCCTTGGCCTGGATGCGCTGTGGCAAATGGTCGGTTTTTACCTCGGCTGGATCGGCGGCGAAGGCCGGGGCCGGGCGCTCGGCCTGAGCGAGCTGAAGTTCGGCGGCCAGGTGCTGCCCGAGGCCCGCAAGGTTGTGTACAACGTCGATATCAAGCGCGTGATGCGGTCAAAGCTCGTGCTCGGTATCGCCGACGGGTGGCTTTCGGTCGATGACCAGATTATCTATCGCGCCAAGGATCTGAAGGTCGGCCTGTTCAAGCAGGGCACGAGCCTGGGCTGAGCGCATCACCAAGAAGACAACGATTGAGGCGAGGCTGTCATGAGGCGGGTTGTGGTCACCGGAATGGGCATCGTCTCGTCCATCGGAAACAACACCCAGGAAGTGCTTGCGAGCCTTCACGAGGCGAAGTCGGGCATTTCGCGGGCTGAGAAATATGCCGAGCTCGGCTTCCGTTCGCAGGTGCAAGGTGAGCCGACGCTCGATCCTTCGACGGTGGTCGACCGCCGCGCGATGCGTTTCCTCGGCCAGGGTGCGGCGTGGAATCACGTCGCGATGGAGCAGGCGATCCAGGACTCCGGCCTGTCGCCTGACGAAGTCTCCAACATCCGTACCGGCATCATCATGGGCTCCGGCGGTCCCTCGGCGCGCACCATCGTCGAAGCCGCCGACATCACCCGCTCCAAGGGACCGAAGCGCGTCGGCCCGTTTGCGGTGCCGAAGGCGATGTCCTCCACCGCCTCCGCGACGCTTGCGACCTGGTTCAAGATCAAGGGCGTGAACTATTCGATCTCCTCGGCCTGCGCGACGTCGAACCATTGCGTCGGCAATGCCTATGAGACCATCCAGATCGGCAAGCAGGACGTCATCTTCGCCGGCGGCTGCGAGGAGCTGGACTGGTCGCTGTCGGTGCTGTTCGACGCCATGGGCGCGATGTCTTCGAAGTACAACGACACGCCGGCCACGGCCTCGCGTCCATACGACCTCAATCGCGATGGCTTCGTCATCGCCGGCGGCGCCGGCGTGCTGGTGCTGGAAGAGCTCGAGCATGCCAAGGCGCGCGGCGCGCGCATCTATGGCGAGATCGTCGGCTACGGCGCGACCTCGGACGGCTACGATATGGTCGCGCCGTCGGGCGAAGGCGCCGAGCGCTGCATGCGAATGGCGATGTCGACGGTGAAGACCAGGGTCGACTACATCAACCCCCACGCGACCTCGACGCCGGCCGGCGATCCGCCGGAGATCGAGGCGATCCGAAAGGTCTTTGGCGTCGGCGAGAAGTGCCCGCCGATCTCGGCGACCAAGGCGCTGACCGGCCACTCGCTGGGCGCCACCGGCGTGCAGGAAGCGATCTACTCGCTGCTGATGATGAACAACGGCTTCATCTGCGAGAGCGCGCACATCCAGGAGCTCGACCCTGTTTTCGCCGACATGCCGATCGTGCGCAAGCGCATCGACAACGTCAGGATCGGCACCGTGCTGTCGAACTCCTTCGGCTTCGGCGGCACCAACGCCACGCTGGTGTTCAGCCGGCTGGATGCGTGATTTCTGACCTTGTCATGCCCCGCGAAGGCGGGGCATCCAGTACGCCGCGGCTTCTCTATTTATCACGACGGTCTCTGGAATACTGGATCGCCCGCCGGCGCGGGCGATGACGTCGAAAATAGGAGCGATGGCGGCAATGGAAGGTTTGATGAAGGGCAAGCGCGGTCTGATCATGGGCATCGCCAATGATCATTCCATCGCCTGGGGCATGGCGAGGACGCTGCATGCCCACGGAGCCGAGCTCGCCTTCACCTTCCAGGGCGAGGCCCTCGGCAAGCGCGTCAAGCCGCTGGCGGAGCAGCTTGGCGTGGACCTGGTGCTGCCTTGCGACGTCGAGGACATCGCCAGTGTCGATGCCACCTTCGCGGTGCTCCGCGAGAAATGGGGCAATCTCGATTTCGTCATCCATGCGATCGGCTTTGCCGACAAGAACGAGCTGAAGGGCCGCTATGCCGACACCAGCCGCGAGAATTTCTCGCGGACCATGGTGATCTCATGCTTCTCGTTCACGGAGGTCGCAAAACGCGCCGCCGAGCTGATGACGGAAGGCGGCAGCATGATCACGCTGACGTTCGGCGCATCGGAGCGCGCGATGCCGAATTACAATGTGATGGGCGTGGCCAAGGCGGCGCTGGAAGCCTCCGTGCGCTATCTCGCTGCCGATTTCGGACCGCGCGGCATCCGCGTCAACGCGATCTCCGCCGGCCCCATCCGCACGCTCGCCGGCTCCGGCATCGGCGAGGCGCGGGCGATGTTCGCCTTCATGCAGAAGCATTCGCCGCTCCGCCGCGGCGTCACGCTCGAAGACCTCGGCGGCTCGGCGCTGTATCTGTTGTCGGATCTCTCCGGCGGCGTGACCGGCGAGGTTCATTACGTCGATTCCGGCTACAACATCGTCCTGATGCCGCGGCCGGACGATTTGAAGGCGCCGGACTAGAGCCATTTCCGTTCCGATGGAATCGGAACGGGGCTCTAGACTCTTGTTTTTGACGCGTTTTCTTGACGCGAACCGGCGTCCACTTCGCTCGAAAAGGCTCTAGCCCGCCGCGATCGCCTCCGCGCGCTGGAACGCCGGGCGTACCATGCAACGCGCGAGATAAGCGTCGAAGGCCGGGCGCGACGGCACCATCTTGAACAGGCGCACCGCGAAATTCAGGCCGGAGCCGACCGTGATGTCGGCGGCGGAAAATTCCTCGCCGAGAATCCACGGTCCCTTCTCGAGCGCAGCTTCCAGCACGTCGAAGACTTGGGTTGCGCTGCCCCACGCGGCGGTCGAGGTCGGAATCTCGATCTTGGTGAAGATCTGGATGATGGCGGGCTCGATGCAGCCCGGCGAGAAGAACAGCCATTGCAGATAGCGCGCGCGGCGCGGATCGGTCACGGCGGGCGCCAGCTTCGTCTCGGGATAGCGGTCGGCGATGTAGGCGCAGATGGCCGCGGCTTCCCCGAGCGCCACATCGCCGTCGGTCAGCGCCGGCACCTTGCCCATCGGATTGATCTTGAGAAAGTCCGGCGCCTTCTGCGCACCGGTCGAAATGTCGGTCAGCACGCGCTCATAGGGCAGGCCGGTCTCCTCCATCAGCCAGAGCGTCGTGAACGAGCGCGAGCGGGGCGACCAGTAGAGCTTGATCATGGCGAAAACCCTTTCATCGGCGGAGGCCTATAGCGCGCGATTCATGGCGCGTTCGCCGTGCATTCGCAACGCACTTTGCCTAGGCAGAAGCCAAGCGGCGTGAACGACATGTGGGTCAACGTTCTCTGGTGTCGCTTTGGCGCGCTGCTGGTCGAAGTCTAAGGCAAGAGCGGCAGCGTCTTGTCGAGGCTTTCCGCCAGCATGCTGCGTACGCCATCGCGCAGTGCGGGATTGCCGGCGGCGTCTTCAGGGCGCACTGGGAACGATTCTGCGGGCAATTCGCGATAGGGACCGCTGACCAGCGCGCCCAGAAGCCTCTGCACCAGGGAATGATGTACGTTGATCAGCGCAGAGCTCTGTCTGACAACGGAGAAGTCGCGCCCGTCGAAGATGCGGATAAACGCCAGGGCATAGAGATAGATGCGACGCCCGAGCACCACATCCTGGTTGAGGATACCGAAGCCGCGGATCGTATAGTTGGATGACCCGATAGGACTGACTGAATTGAGGATCTGGATGTAGTGCCGGCAATTCGTTCCTTTCACGACCTCGCGCGTGTATGCGGCCAGCTCCGCATTGAGATCGCGGAACAACCTGTCCTTCAATGTGTCCTCGGACTCATCGCGGGGAGGAAATTTTGCCGGGTCGTAGGGGATTCTCAGGACGGACACGCCGGCAGGGATCGCGGCGCGGGTCCGCGCGAAGATCAGATCGCTGAGTCCCCAGCCTGGAATCGGGACCACCATCTTCTTGTTCTGAAATACGGTCAGGCCGGTCGTCAGCACGGTGAACTCATCGCTGGTGGTGACCATGACACCGAAGTCGCACGAGCCGCCGGCCACGGGAGCGGGCTTGCCCGTCGCTTCTCGCCCCGTAGTCGAATTGCCTTTGGCTTGCTTGACGGCCGGTCCTGCCGTCGCCGTCCCTGGCGGTCCCGATTTGGTCCGCGCCGAAGCAGATGTCGAAAAGAATCACAGGACAGCCGCAACGACGACCAGCCGGGCCAGAACGTCAAATGCGGCCCAGCCGCAGGAAGCGGACGAGCGGTATCCTTTGTCGCGTCCCGTCGGCAAGGGTGCTTACTCGCCCTTGATGTATGCGGGTAGATACTTGTCCAACTGGGCCGTGAGCAGGCTGCGTGTGCTGTCACGCAGCAATGCACTGTTGGTCACCTGTTCAGGAGTCTTGGGAAACTCGAGATTGTTGAGGATTTGCATATTGTCGTTCTTGTTGGAAAAACTCGAAGCAAGCACATCGCCGAAGCTCCGGGTGGGCGCTCGATGGATGTTGAAAGTCCGTCCGTCAAAAACGTTGATACGGAAATAGGCAACCACGACGCCGCGCCCGGAAGGGCTCGCCCAATTCTTGTAGACCCCGAGGCCCTCGATTGACTGATTGGTGCCATCAACCGAAACGCGGGCTTTCGTGGCTACGACGTAGCGTTCGCAATTTGCAGTTCCGGCGATCTGCCGCACCAGGGCCGTCAGGTCGTCGCGGTCATTGCGGAACAGTTTCGCTTCCGGATGATAGTAAGCCTTGAAGGCTCCGCTGGCGTAAGCGATCTTTCGGACAGCCGTGCCGGAAGCCGCGGCACGAACCTTTGCGACGAACAGATCATCGATACCCCACGTCTCGATCGGCGCCTCCATATACTCATTGCCGAACATCGTGAGACCGACATGTTGCACCGAGAACCGGTCTCCGATCGCGGCAATGACGCCAATCTGACAGGGGCCGCTCTCCGCTGCGACCGGCTGTTGTGCAGCCGGTTTGGCCTTCGGCGCTGCCTTCTTGACCGCCGGCTTGGCCGGCGCCGCAGTCCGAGCGGGAGGCGCGGCGGGTGTTGGAGGAGTTTGCGCGACTGCCGAGGTCCAAATGGACGAGAGCGCGATCAGCGAGACAGCAATGCGGAGCATGGATTCCGGGAGATCAGAGGCAGGAGGTCATCGATCTCGCCACACTAGGTGGGGATCGTGACAACCGCAAGCTGCAGCCGGAGATCGCTGTCTATTCGCCGGGCCGCTGCCGCTTCCACCGATAATACTTCATCACGAACCCATTCGACGCCTCGATCTCTTCCTTCTCGAACACGAACCCCTCGCGCTCGTACCAGCGCCAGGCTTTTTCGTTCTCGCGCACGCAACGCAAGTACATTTCATCGGGCATCTGCGTCCGCGTGAACGCGAGCAGTTGCCGTCCGAGCGATTGACCCTGATAGGCGGGCGCGACGAAGAGCATGTCGAGATAGAGCTTGGGCAGATGCAGTGCCAGCATCGCAGCGATCGTGCCGTTGTCGTCGGCGACGAACAGGCTCCAGCCGTTGTCGATCTCGCGCCTGATCCGCGCGCGCAAATTGGCCAGCAGGAAGTCGGTCGGCTCGGCAAGCCCGGTCGAGACCCAGCTCTCCATCCATACGCGGCCGATCTCGTCGTATTCGTCCGGGCGGGCGGAGCGGATGAAGGGATTTGACATCTGGCCTCAAGCTCGATGATTGCGTACGCTCTGGCGGGTGCGCACCTTGCCGGCCGACAGGCACACCACCTCGGAAATCTGCAGCAGCTGCCGCGCCAGCGGGCTGGTCTTGCGCCAGACCATGCCGATGGTGCGGGACGGCTCGGGGTCACGGAAGCGCGCCAGCGAGACCGAGGCCGATCGCGTCTCCACCGGTACCGCCATCTCCGGGATCAAGGTGACTCCGATGCCGGCGCTGACCATCTGCACCAGTGTCGAGAGTGAATTGGCATCCAGCATCTCGCGCGGCGGTGCCGATTGCATGTTGCAGAAGGAGAGCGCCTGGTCGCGGAAGCAGTGCCCCTCCTCGAGCAGCAGAAGCCGCATCTCGCGCATCATCTCGCGCGACGGCACCGGCGTGCCTTCATCCGCGCCCGGCCGCACCAGCAAAAATTTCTCCTCGAACAGGGCGACCTCAGTGAGCGAAGGCTCCGATACCGGCAGCGCCACGATGGCGGTGTCGAGCCGACCCTCGACGAGCTCCTGGATCAGCCGCGGCGTCATGGTTTCACGCACGCGGATGTCGAGCTCCGGATGCATGCGCGTGAGATTCTTGGTGATCTTCGGCAGGAGGTAGGGCGCGATGGTCGGGATCATGCCGATGCGTAAGCGGCCCGCGAAACGATCCTGCGAGGCGCGGGCGAAATCGCCGAGCTCATCGACCGAGCGCAAAATGTCGCGGACGCGCTGCGCGAGTTCCTCGCCGAACCGGGTCAGCGCCACCTGGCGCGCGCTGCGTTCCAGCAGCAGGCCGCCGAGCGCTTCCTCCAGCTCCTTGATCTGCATCGACAAGGCCGGTTGCGAGATGGAGCAGGCCTCGGCCGCGCGGCCGAAATGACCGTGACGCGCCAGCGCGTCGAAATACCGGAGCTGCCGCAGAGTGACATTGAGCATCAGAAAATCTTATTGCAGCGATCATTAAAGTCAACTTCACCTGATCGAACGCGGAGCTTAGAGTGGTTCTACCTGGTCAAGGGCGCGAGTTCGACGCCGCCAGAGGAGGTATTCATGGACGACACTTCAAAGTGCCCGTTTTCGGGCGGAAAACCCACGCGCGTGAACCGCGACTGGTGGCCGACGCAGCTCAACGTCGAGGTGCTGCACAAGAATTCCGACCTGTCCGACCCGATGGGCAAGGAATTCGACTATGCCAAGGAATTCAAGTCGCTCGACCTGAATGCGGTCATCAAGGACCTGACCGCTCTGATGACAGACTCGCAGGAGTGGTGGCCCGCCGACTTCGGTCATTACGGCGGCCTCATGATCCGGATGGCCTGGCACAGCGCGGGCACCTACCGCATCACCGACGGTCGCGGTGGTGCCGGCGCCGGTCAGCAGCGCTTCGCTCCGCTGAACAGCTGGCCCGACAACGCCAACCTCGACAAGGCGCGCCGGCTGCTTTGGCCGATCAAGCAGAAATACGGCCGCAAGATTTCCTGGGCCGATCTGATGGTTCTCGCCGGCAACGTCGCGTTGGAATCGATGGGCTTCAAGACGTTTGGTTTTGCGGGTGGCCGCGCCGACGTCTGGGAGCCGGAAGAGCTCTATTGGGGTCCGGAAGGCACCTGGCTCGGCGATGAGCGCTACAGCGGTGAGCGTCAGCTCGCCGAGCCGCTCGGCGCGGTGCAGATGGGCCTCATCTACGTCAACCCGGAAGGCCCGAACGGCAAGCCGGATCCGGTCGCCGCGGCCAAGGACATCCGCGAAACCTTCGCCCGCATGGCGATGAACGACGAAGAGACCGTCGCGCTGATCGCGGGCGGCCACAGCTTCGGCAAGACCCATGGCGCGGGTGACCCGTCGCTGGTCGGTCCGGAGCCGGAAGCGGGCGCGCTGGAAGATCAGGGCCTCGGCTGGAAGAGCAAGCACGCGTCGGGTCTCGCGGGTGATTCCATCACCAGCGGTCTCGAGGTGACCTGGACGACGACGCCGACGAAGTGGAGCAACAACTTCTTCGAGAACCTGTTCAAGTACGAATGGGAGCTGACGAAGAGCCCGGGCGGCGCGAATCAGTGGACGGCCAAGGGCGCCGACGCGATCATTCCCGATGCTTTCGACAAGTCGAAGAAGCATCGCCCGACGATGCTGACGACCGACCTCTCGCTGCGCTTCGATCCGGCCTACGAGAAGATCTCGCGCCGCTTCCTGGAAAACCCCGATCAGTTCGCGGACGCCTTCGCCCGCGCCTGGTTCAAGCTGACCCATCGCGATATGGGCCCGATCCAGCGTTATCTCGGCCCGCTGGTGCCGAAGGAAGCGCTGATCTGGCAGGATCGGATTCCGGCCGTGAATCACGAGCTGGTTGGCGACCAGGACGTCGCGGCGCTGAAGAGCAAGATCCTGGCGTCGGGCCTCTCGGTGTCCGAGCTGGTCTCGACCGCCTGGGCGTCGGCCTCGACGTTCCGTGGTTCGGACAAGCGCGGCGGCGCCAACGGCGCGCGCATCCGCCTGGCCCCGCAGAAGGATTGGGAGGTGAACCAGCCGGCTCAGCTCTCCAAGGTTCTCGGCAAGCTCGAAGCGATCCAGAAGGACTTCAACGCGTCGTCAGGCGCGAAGAAGGTCTCGCTCGCGGACCTCATCGTCCTCGGCGGCACGGCTGCGGTCGAGAAGGCCGCGAAGGATGGCGGCGTCGACGTCAAGGTCGGCTTCACGCCCGGCCGCATGGATGCCTCGCAGGAGCAGACCGATGCGGAGTCCTTCGCGCCGCTCGAGCCGCGGGCCGACGGCTTCCGCAACTATGTCGGCAAGAAGAATCAGTTCCTGCAGCAGGAGGAAGCCCTCGTCGATCGCGCGCAGCTTCTGAAGCTGACCGGACCTGAGCTGACGGTGCTGGTCGGCGGCCTGCGCGTGCTCGGCGCCAACGCAAACGGCTCGAAGCACGGCGTCCTCACGTCGAAGGTGGGTACGCTCAGCAACGACTTCTTCGTCAACCTGCTCGACATGAGCACGCAATGGACGCCGGTCGCCGACGGCAGCTACGAGGCACGCGACCGCAAGACCAATGCGGTGAAGTGGACCGGCACGCGCGCCGATCTCATCTTCGGCGCGCACTCGCAGCTCCGCGCCTTCGCCGAGGTCTATGCGACCTCGGATTCGAAGGAGAAGTTCGTGCAGGACTTCGCCAAGGCTTGGACCAAGGTGATGAACCTCGACCGCTACGATATCGTGGCGTGAGGCCGGTTCCCCTCTCCCGCTTGCGTGAGAGGGGGCGCAGATCACCCGGAGCGAACACAAAAAAGGGCGGCCTTTCGGCCGCCCTTCGTATTTCTGGCAAAGTCCCGAGGCTTACTCGCCGGCCGCTTCGCGCGGAGCATTCTCGCCCTCGGCGGCCTTCTCCTTGGCCTCGAGGTCCTCGCCTGTGGTCTGATCGACCACCTTCATCGACAGGCGGGTCTTGCCGCGGTCGTCGAAGCCGAGCAGCTTGACCTTGACCTTGTCGCCTTCCTTGACGACGTCGGAGGTCTTCTGCACGCGGTTGGCCGCGAGCTGGCTGATGTGGACGAGGCCGTCCTTGGAGCCGAAGAAGTTCACGAAGGCGCCGAATTCCATCACCTTGACGACGGTGCCGTCATAGATCTGGCCGACTTCCGGCTCTGACGCGATCGACTTGATCCACTTGATCGCGGCCTTCATGGCTTCGCCGTCGCTGGAGGCGACCTTCACGGTGCCGTCGTCCTCGATGTTGACCTTGGCGCCGGTCTTCTCGACGATCTCGCGGATCACCTTGCCGCCGGTGCCGATCACTTCGCGGATCTTGTCGGTCGGGATCTTGAAGGTCTCGATGCGCGGCGCATATTCGCCGAGCTCGGCGCGGGCCGCGGTGAGGGCCTTCGCCATCTCGCCGAGGATGTGGATGCGGCCGTCCTTGGCCTGGCCAAGGGCGACGCGCATGATCTCTTCGGTGATACCCTCGATCTTGATGTCCATCTGGAGCGAGGTGATACCCGCTTCCGTGCCGGCCACCTTGAAGTCCATGTCGCCGAGATGGTCCTCGTCACCGAGGATGTCCGAGAGAACCGCAAATCGCTTGTCCTCGAGGATCAGGCCCATCGCGATGCCTGCGGTCGGCCGCTTCAACGGCACGCCGGCATCCATCAGCGCCAGCGAGGCGCCGCAGACCGACGCCATCGACGAGGAGCCGTTGGATTCGGTGATCTCCGAGACCACGCGCACCGTGTAGGGGAACTCGTGGTGCGGCGGCAGCACCGGATGGATCGCGCGCCAGGCCAGCTTGCCGTGGCCGATCTCGCGGCGCTTGGTGCCGCCGAGGCGGCCGGTCTCGCCGACCGAATAGGGAGGGAAGTTGTAGTGCAGCAGGAACGTTTCCTTGTACGTTCCCGACAGCGCGTCGATGTACTGCTCGTCCTCGCCGGTGCCGAGCGTGGTCACGACCATCGCCTGGGTCTCGCCGCGGGTGAACAGCGCCGAACCGTGGGCGCGGGGCAGCACACCGACTTCGGCGATGATGTTGCGGACCGTCTTGCTGTCGCGGCCGTCGATGCGCTTGCCGGTGTCCAGGATGTTCCAGCGAACGATCTTGGCTTCCAATTCCTTGAACACGCCAGCGACGCGGAGCTTGTCGTATTTCGGCTCCTGCCCTTCGGGGAAGTAATGGGCGATCACCTTTTCCTTGACCTTGCCGACCGCGGCGTAGCGATCCTGCTTGACGGGAATCGCATAGGCGGCGCGCAGCTCCTGCTCGACGAGGCCGAGCATCTCCTTCTCGAGCGCGGCGTTGTCGATCACGGTGACTTCGCGCGGCTCCTTGGCGGCCTTCTCGGCGAGCTCGATGATCGCGTTGATCACCGGCTGGAAGTGGCGGTGACCGAACATCACGGCGCCGAGCATGATGTCTTCGTTCAGCTCCTTGGCTTCCGATTCCACCATCAGCACGGCGTCGGCGGTGCCGGCGACGACGAGGTCGAGCTGGGTGTCGACCATCTCGTCGAGCGTCGGATTGAGGATGAACTCGTCATTGGCGAAGCCGACGCGCGCTGCGCCGATCGGACCCTTGAACGGGGCGCCGGACAGGGTCAGCGCAGCGGACGATGCAACCAGCGCGACGATATCCGGGTCGTTCTCCATGTCGTGCGACAGCACGGTGGCGATCACCTGGGTCTCGTTGCGCCAGCCGTCGACGAACAGCGGGCGGATCGGACGGTCGATCAGGCGGGAGACCAGCGTCTCCTTCTCGGTCGGACGGCCCTCGCGCTTGAAATAGCCGCCGGGGATGCGGCCCGCAGCGTAGGTCTTCTCCTGGTAGTCGACGGTCAGCGGCAGGAAGTCGACACCCTCGCGCGGGGCCTTCGCCGCGACGACGGTGGCGAGCACCACGGTCTCGCCATAGGTGGCGACGACGGCGCCGTCGGCCTGGCGCGCGATCTTGCCGGTTTCGAGCTTGAGTGGGCGTCCGCCCCAGTCGATCTCGACTGAATGCTTATTGAACATAGTGGTCTTCTTTCATGGGTTCTCGAAAGAAGGGACGGCCATCGAAAAACAAAAACCATGCGCAAGATTGCGGGGCGCTGATCGAAGCGGGTGATCAGCGTCCTGCGATCCTGCCATGGTTTTTGGATTTCGGATGGCGTCCATCCTTTCGGGTCATACGGGCGCCTTGCCCGTTGTGCCCAGCCGCCGGATTGCTGCTGGACTGTCAGTCGGCACGAACGCGAACACCAAATCTTAGGTCTTCGCTCATCATGCCCCGGATGCGACTCGTCAACGTTCCGCATCCGACGCGCGCGCAGCTTCGATCAAAAAGCTTTAAATAAACGCTCTCGCTCGAAACCACGCACGAAAACGCGCGCCGGCGGCGCGCGTGGGAACACTTAGCGACGAATGTTGTGCTTCTCGAGCAGCGCCTTGTAACGCGCCTCGTCCCGCTTCTTCAGGTAGTCGAGCAGCGAGCGGCGGGTCGAGACCAGCTTCAAGAGGCCGCGACGCGAATGGTTGTCCTTCACGTGGGTCTTGAAATGGTTGGTGAGGTTGTTGATGCGTTCCGACAGGATCGCGACCTGAACCTCGGGCGAGCCGGTGTCACCGGCCTTGGTGGCATTCGTCTTGATGACTTCCGCTTTGCGTTCTGCGGCAATCGACATCGTCAATTTCTCTCGTTGCGACCGGAGCTGGCAGTCAGGCCGGTCAGGTTGAACACACGCTTGGGGATGATTTCGCCATTGCCGACTTCAGCAAGCGCGAGAAGCCGGCCTGCCACCGTGACATAGACTGTGCCGCTACAAGTGGGCGCATCCCGTCCGCGCAACAAAACGGCTTGGCCCCGATGGAGCCTTGCCGCATCAGCCCGAGTGACGGCCAGTGCCGGGATGTCGTCCAGCGCGGTCTCAACGGGCAAAAGCGCGTCGGCGAGGCTGCCCTCGCCGGACGCGGCTCTATCGCACAAAGCCTCCAGCTGATCCAGCGGAATCATGTCGTTTTCGCCAAATGGGCCGACCAGGGTCCGCCTGAGCGCGCAGATATGGCCATAAGTGCCAAGAATCCGGCCCATATCGCGGGCCAGCGCCCGGACATAGGTGCCCTTGCCGCACTCGGCCTCGAACACGGCGTGGTCGTTATCCGGTTGATCCACAAGGGTTAAATGGTGAATCTCGACCGGACGGGGCGCCAGCTCCACGACCTCGCCGTCGCGGGCGAGATCGTAGGCACGCTCGCCCTGGACCTTGATCGCGGAATAGCGCGGCGGGATCTGCTCGATCACCCCGGTGAAGCGGGGCAAGAGGGCCAGGATGGCGTCGCGGGTCGGGCGCTGGTCGGAGGTCGCGGTGACCCGGCCCTCGATGTCGTCGGTGTCGCGCTCCTCGCCCCAGCAGACCGTGAACTGGTAGCGCTTGCGGCCGTCCATGACGAAGGGAACGGTCTTGGTGGCTTCGCCGAGCGCGATCGGCAGCCCGCCCGAGGCAAGCGGATCGAGCGTGCCAGCGTGCCCGGCGCGCTTGGCGTTGAACAGGCGCTTGAGCACGGCAACGGCCTGCGTCGAGGTCATGCCGATCGGCTTGTCGAGCACGACCCAGCCGTGGACGTCGCGGCGGTCCCGGCGCGGCTGATTGCCCTTCTGCTGCCTGGCGCGCGGATCGTTGTTGACGCGGCGCGGCTCCTGATGCGGCCGAGCATCGCCTCCCACATCCGCAAAATTATTTTTCTGCGCCTCGCGCTGATCGGCATCGTTGTCGCCGATCGTGCCGTGAGCCGGGTCCATCGTCATTGCTCTTCTTCCCGATCCGAAGCCGGATTCTGTTCCAGATCCTTGTCCAAGTCCTTCTGCACCGCAGGTGTTCGCAAAAGCTTCTCGATCCGTTCCGCTTCGTCGAATCGCTCGTCGACGCGGAAGCGAATGTCAGGTGCAAATTTCAGGTTAACGCGCCGCGCGACCTCGCCGCGCAGGAATTTCTTGTTGCGCTCGAGCGCCGCGATCACGATCTCGGTGTCGCGGCCACCGAGCGGCATCACGTAGACCGTCGCGAGCTTCAGGTCGGGCGACATCCGCACCTCCGGCACGGTGATGATGTGACCTTCGAGGTCGGCATCATGCACATTGCCTTGCGCCAGAATGTCGGCCATCGCGTGGCGGACCTGCTCGCCGACGCGCAACTGACGCTGCGAGCCTCCGCCGGGCGCGGAACCCTTCTTCTGATGGTGGCGTGGCATTCTCGAAAATCACCTCGTCGTGCCCGTGCCGGGACACGGGCATTGTCATTTGTCCTGTTGAAACGAAGAGGGGTGGATGGCCGGAAAAAATCCGGCCATCGCACTCCCGCAATTTCAGTTCAAAAAGATCCGAACGCTTCGGTAAGATTTGGACTTACAGGGAGCGCTGGATCGTCTCCACGCGATAACACTCGATCACGTCACCGGCACGCATGTCGTGATAGCTCTCGAAGGCCATGCCGCATTCCTGGCCGGACTGGACTTCCTTCACTTCGTCCTTGAAGCGCTTGAGCGTCGACAGCTTGCCTTCGTGCACGACGACGTTGTCGCGGATCAGGCGCACATTGGCGCCGCGCTCCACGGTGCCGTCGGTGACGCGGCAGCCGGCGACCTTGCCGACCTTGGAGATGTTGAAGATCTCCAGGATCTCGGCATTGCCCAGCATGGTTTCGCGCAAGGTCGGCGCGAGCAGACCGCTCATCGCCTTCTTCACGTCGTCCACGAGGTCGTAGATGATGTTGTAGTAGCGGATCTCGATGCCGTTGCGCTTGGCGGCCGCAGCGGCTTCCTTGTTGGCACGAACCGAGAAGCCGATGATCGCGGCGTTGAAGCCTTCCGCGAGCGTCACGTCGGATTCCGAGATGCCGCCGACGCCGGCATGCAGGATGCGGGCCGCGACTTCGTCGGTGCCGAGCTTCTCCAGCGAGCCGAGGATCGCTTCCAGCGAGCCCTGCACGTCGGCCTTGACGATCAGCGGGAATTCCTTGCGGCCCGCCGTCTTCAGCTGCGACATCATCTGCTCGAGCGAGCCGCGCATGCCGGAGATCGAAGCTGCCGCGTTCTCGCGCTTCTGGTGCGCACGGTAGCTGGTGACCTGACGGGCGCGGGCTTCGTTCTCGACCACCGCGAGACGATCGCCGGCCTCCGGCGGACCGTTGAAGCCGAGCACTTCGACCGGCACCGAGGGACCGGCCTCCTGCACCGTCTCGCCCTGATCGGAGATCAAGGCGCGGACACGGCCCATTTCCGCTCCGGCGACGATGATGTCTCCGACCCGGAGCGTGCCGCGTTGCACCAGCACGGTCGCGACCGGACCGCGGCCGCGATCGAGCTTGGCCTCGATCACGGTGCCTTCGGCCGGACGATGCGAATTGGTCTTCAGGTCGAGGATTTCGGCCTGGAGGGCGATCATCTCGAGCAGCTTGTCGAGATTGGTCTTGTTCTTGGCGGACACCTCGACGTCGACGACCTCGCCGCCGAAGGACTCCACCTGCACCTCGTGCTGGAGCAGCTCGGTGCGCACGCGCTCGGGCCTGGCGTCGGGCTTGTCGATCTTGTTGATGGCAACGATGATCGGCACCCGCGCCGCCTTGGCGTGGTTGATGGCTTCGACCGTCTGCGGCATCACGCCGTCGTCGGCCGCGACCACCAGCACGACGATGTCGGTGACCTTGGCGCCGCGAGCGCGCATCGCGGTGAACGCGGCGTGGCCGGGCGTGTCGATGAAGGTGATCTTCTTGCCGCTTTCGGGCGACACCACCTGATAGGCGCCGATGTGCTGGGTGATGCCGCCGGCCTCGCCGGAGACGACGTTGGCGTGGCGGAGCGCATCGAGCAGCGAAGTCTTGCCGTGATCGACGTGACCCATGACGGTCACGACGGGCGAGCGCGTCTCGGTATCGGTGGAATCGTCGACGGTGTCGAACAGGCCTTCTTCGACATCCGATGCCGCAACGCGCTTGACGGTGTGGCCCAGTTCTTCGGCGATCAGCTGCGCGGTGTCGGCGTCGATCACGTCGGTGATCTTGTGCATCGCGCCCTGCTTCATCAGCATGCGGATGACGTCGACCGCGCGCTCGGCCATGCGGTTGGCGAGTTCCTGGATGGTGATCGCTTCCGGAATGACCACCTCGCGGATGAGCTTTTCCTTCGGCTCGTTCGAGGCGTGGCCCTTCAGGCGCTGGGTGCGGCGGCGGAACGAGGCGATCGAGCGCTCGCGCACCTCGTCGGCGTTGAGCGCGGTGACCACGGTGAGGCGGCCGCGCTCCTTCTGCGGGCCGGGCTTGTGGGTGGTCTTCGGGGGAGGCGCGGGACGCGCGGCGCCGCCGGGGCCGCGACGGATCTGGCGCGGAGCCTCTTCCTCATCAGGCTCGGCCGCAACTGCGGGGCCGCGGCCAGCCGGTCCACCCGGACGCTGCGCGGTGGTTGTTGCAGGCCGCGCCGGCGTCGTTCCCGGGC
>NZ_LBJF01000023.1:0-508993 GCF_028128735.1 Bradyrhizobium sp. CCBAU 53415
GCCATCGTAGTGGCGCGCTGACGCGGTGTAGAGCTCGGCAGGGCACTTCATGTCGAGCGCCTCGTGGGGACGTTCGGTATTGAACTCGTGCAGGAAGCGGTCAAAGCGATCCTGCTGCTGCAGGCTGTTGAAGCCTGGCGGCCGGGTCGCTTCCCTTTTGAGCGTGAGGTGCATGCGCTCATGACGGCCGTTCTGTTGCGGATGGCCGGGCTTGATCCGCTCGATCGCAATGCCGAGCCTGAGCCACCACACCGACAGCTTCGAGAGGTTGAACAAGGCATTGGGACTGGCAAAGGGCACGCCATTGTCGGAGCGGATGGCCAGCGGCAGACCGCGTTCGCGGAACAGCCGCTCGAAGGCGGTAATGGCAGGGTCTTCGCGCGTTGAGTCCAGGGCTTCACAGAGCAGCAGGAAGCGCGAGGCATGGTCGGTGACGGTCAGTGGGTAACAGTACTGGCCATTGCCGAGCTTGAACTCGCCCTTGAAGTCGGCGCACCACAGATCATTGGCAAGCGTGCCCTGCGACAGCGGCGTGCCGCGCGCGCGGTGGCGCGGCCCGCCGCCGCGCTTGACCAGGCCGTGGCGATCGAGCACCGCATGAATGGTGCTCTTGGCGGGAACCCTGACGTCGCCGTCGAGCCGGCGCACCAGCAGTTCGCGGATCTTGCGGGCGCCCCAGTGCGGCTTCTCGCTCTTCAGCCGGACGATCAGGGTCTCGAGCTGCTGCGGGAGCTGGTTGGCGTAGGGGGGGGGGGGGGGGGGGGGGGGGGGGGGGGGGGGGGGGGGGGGGGGGGGGGGGGGCGGACCGGCCGCCTGGAGCGGTCGCTCAACGCCTCCAGCCCGTGCTCCTTGTAGCGGTCGAAAATCTTGTACCCGGTCTTGCGGGAGATGCCGAACTCCCGGCACACTTCGGTCATGGCCTCCCCATCCAGAAGCCGGGCGACAAAGCGCAGGCGCTCTTCCATTACCGAACTCGCTTTCCACGGCATCCACACCTCCCGCAGAACAAAAGCGGAAAGTGTAACCCATGTGTCCGGTACGATTTGTCACCTATGTCTCGAGCCGCTCAGAGGAGCAGCTGCAAGATAGTCCCGGCTTTTGAGACGACCGGGCTTCCGTATGCGACCGTCCTTCAGCTCAAGAAGCCTGCCCCGCTCGCTCCGCCAGCACCGTCCGCGCCGTCGCCACGAACGCCTGCGCCGCCGGCGACAGCGTCCGGCCCTGGCGCTGCAGCAGCGACACCGGTCGCGTGATGGCCGGTCGCACCAGAGGTCTTGCGATCAGCGTCGGAAACTGGTCGGCCGGCAGCATCGCCGCAGGGAGGATGGCAAGGCCGAGGCCCTGCGCGGTCATGGCGAGCGCGGTGTTGATCAACGTTACTTCATAGGTCGGATCGAGGCGCTTGCCCTGCGCACCCAGTGCCTGATCGATCTGCATGCGGATCCGCGTCTCGCGGCGCATCGCGATCGTGGGGAACTGCGCCAGGTCGTCCCATGTCAGCGCACGCCGCGCGGCGAAGTCGGCGGTGCGCCTGCCGATTGCGCTCAGGCGACCGCGGATCAGCGTCTCGATCGTCATCTCGGCAAAGCGACCCTCCACGCTGCCGATCGCGAATTCCGCATCGGTCGCGCTCAGGCGCGGAACGAGATCGTCGGCGGCGACGTCGCGCATGTCGATTTCGATGTCGGGATGGCAAGCGCGGAATCTTGCCAGCACCAGCGGCAGCAGCGCCGATGCGGCGCCGGCGGAGGCGAGAAACGCGACGCGGCCGGCGCGCGCTTGCGCGAGGTCGCGCATGCGCCGTGACAGGCCCAGCGCATCGCTCAGCATGCGTTCGGCGGAATGAAACGCCTCATCGGCGGCCAGTGTCGGCTGCACCGAACGCGTCGAACGGTCAAACAGCTTGATGCCGAGCTGGCTCTCGAGCTGCTGAACCAGAAGGCTCGCCGCCGACTGCGTGATCCCGAGCTCGCGGGCGGCCCGCGTGATGCTGCGCGTACGATACACGCCGGTGAAGGCCCGCAATTGGCGCAAGGTGACATTCATAGGCAAAGCTCATGAATTGATAAGTTCTTTCCGGCTTATCGCATAAACGGGCATGCAATAAAATGCATGCTGCGCGGACGGTGAAGCCGCGGCGCCGCAAGGGGATGAAACGAGCATGAGGACACAGGTGCTGGTGGTGGGCGCCGGGCCCGTCGGATTGACGGCGGCGATGGATCTGGCCTCGCGCGGGATCGACGTCGTCGTCGCGGAGATCCGGCATGCCGGCGATCCGCCCAGCGTCAAATGCAATCACGTGTCGGCGCGCTCGATGGAAATCTTCCGAAGGCTGGGCATTGCCGCAAAGCTGCGCGACGCCGGCCTGCCGGCAGACTTTCCGAACGACTGCTCCTATCGGACCACGGCGACCGGCATCGAGCTCTGCCGCATCGACATCCCCTCGCGCGCGCGCCGTTACACCGCAACCGGTGGCCCTGACACCTGGTGGCCGACGCCGGAGCCGCCGCACCGGATCAACCAGATCTATCTCGAGCCGATCCTGTTCAGCCATGCCGCCGCGCAGCCGCGGATCAAGATCCTGGCGCGCACGGAAATCACCGACATCGAGCAGAACGACGACCATGTGGTCGCACTCGCGCGCGATCTCGACAGCGGGAGCTCGCTGCATATCGAAGCCAGCTTCGTGATCGGGTGCGACGGCAGCCGTTCCCTCGTTCGCAAATCGATCGGCGCCAGCCTGTCCGGCACGCCGGTGATCCAGCGGGTGCAATCGACCTTCATCGAAGCCCCGCAACTCAGGCAGCTGATGGACGCGCACAAGCCCGCCTGGATGGTGCTGTCGCTCAATCCGCGGCGCTCGGGCACGACGGTCGCGATCGACGGCCACGACCGCTGGCTGATTCACAATCACCTCAGGCCCGACGAGCCCGAGTTCGACTCGGTCGACCGCGACTGGGCCATCCGCGCCATCCTCGGCGTCGACGAGCGTTTCGAATATCGTGTGCTCAGCAAGGAGGACTGGGTCGGACGTCGCCTCGTGGCCGATCGCTTCCGCGATCGCAGGGTCTTCATCTGCGGCGATGCCGCGCATCTGTGGATGCCCTATGCCGGCTACGGCATGAATGCGGGCATTGCGGATGCCGTCGATCTCGGCTGGCAATTGGCGGCGCATCTGAACGGCTGGGCGCCGGCCGCGATCCTCGATGCCTACGAGGCGGAGCGCCAGCCCATCACCGAGCAGGTGTCGCGCTTCGCGATGGATCATGCGATGAAGATGATGGCGCAGCGCGGCGGTGTATCTGCGGAGATCGAGGAGGCCACGCCACGCGGCCAAGCCGCGCGCGCGGCGCTGGCGAGAGCGGCCTATGATCTCAACGTGCAGCAATATTGCTGCGCCGGCCTCAACTTCGGCTACTACTACGATGCTTCGCCGATCATCGCCTATGATGGCGAGACGCCGCCGGCCTACACGATGGGAAGCTTTACGCCCTCCACGGCCCCGGGCGCACGCGCGCCGCATCTGTTCCTGCGCGACGGACGATCGCTCTATGACGCCTTCGGACCGGGCTACACATTGTTGCGGTTCGATCCGGCAGTCGATGTGGCGCGACTGAAGTCCGCCGCAGCTGAACGCGGCGTGCCGCTGGTGCTGGTCGACATCGCCCCGGGCGAGGCGAACGGGACGTACGCCGAGAAGCTGGTGCTGGTCCGGCCTGACCAGCACATCGCCTGGCGCGGACAGGCCGCGCCCGAGGATCCATTGGGTTTGCTGGCGCGCATCACCGGCGCGGCGGCGTAACTCGATCGCAGGCGGCCCGCGGTGCTGGCAGCCTGGTCGTGCCTGCAAACAATAGACTGGGGAGGAGAATGTGTTTGACGTAGCAAGGCGCTGCATTCTGGCCGTGCTGACGGCAGCAACTTTTGCCGGCCTGCCGTTGGAGGCTGCTGAGGCGGCCTATCCGGAGCAGTTGATCAAGATCATCGTGACGTTCCCGCCCGGCGGGAGTGCCGATACCGTCATCCGTGCGCTCGAGCCGCTGGTCACCGCCGAACTCAAGCAAGGCCTGGTCATCGAGAACCGCGCCGGGGCCGGGGGCAATATCGGCATGGCCGCGGTCGCCCAGGCCAAGCCCGACGGCTACACACTCGGAGTCGCGCCGGCGGGGGCGCTGACGGTCAATCCGCATCTCAACCCGTCGATGCCGTTCGATCCGAGGAATCTTGCGCCCATCACCCTGCTTGCGGAAATTCCCTTCGTGCTGGTGGCGTCTGCGAACGTGCCTGCGCACAGCGCAGCGGAAACGATCGCCCTCGCCAAGGCAAAGCCAGGCGCGCTGTCGATTGGACACGGCGGCAATTCGACCGCCATGCACTTGACTGCGGCGCTGTTCACGCAGAAGACCGGGCTCGCCATGGAGCTGGTTCCCTATCGCGGCACCGGCCCGGCAACGGTCGATGTCCTCGCGGGTCACGTCCCGTTCGCGGTCCTGGACATCCCTGCCTCGAAGCAGCTGATCCTCGATGGCAAGCTCAACGCGATCGGCGTGTCGTCGGCACGGCGGCTGGCATCCTTGCCCGACGTGCCGACGCTTGCCGAAGGCGGTGTCGCGGGCTTCGAATCCATCGGCTGGTTCGGGCTGGTTGCTCCGGCTGGCACGCCAGCGGATATCGTCGCCAGGTTGAACGAGGCCTTCGCAAAGGCCTTGAAGGACCCGGCGGTAGCCGAGAAGATCCGGACCCTCGGTGCGGAGCCCGCGCCGACATCGCCGGAGCAGTTCGGCCGCTTCATTCAGAGCGAAAGCACGAAATGGGGCAAGCTCATCAGCGAGGCCGGCATCAAGGCAAACTAAAGCGCGATGACGATTCATCCCAATCGCATCGCGCTTCAGCTGCGGGTCATTCCGGGCGCCGACTTCAACGCCCGCCGCAGCACGTCCCACATTCGCGGCTCGCTCATCTGCGCCACGTTGAAGCGCATGAAGTGCGACGCCGTCTGCGACACGCTGAAGACGTTGCCGGGTGCCAGAACGACGTCTTCCTCGAGTGCCGTGCGCGCAACGGCCGTGGCGTCCTGCCCGCCGGCGAGACGGCACCACAGGAAGAAGCCGCCGCGCGGCATCAGCCACGGCTCGATCCCCAAGGCCTGAAGCTTGCGCGCGACGTCGCGACGCGTGCGCGTGAGCCTCTGCCTGAGCTCGTCCATGTGCTTGCGATAGCTGCCGCCCACCAGGACTTGCGCGATGATCTCGGTCGCGACCGGGCTCGGCCCGCCGAAACTTGTTGCAACCTGCAGGTCGATGAGATGCTCGATCCAGTCGGCACGTGCCGCGATGTAGCCGCAGCGCACCGACGCCGACAGCGTCTTGGAGAAGCTGCCGATGCGGATCACGCGGTTCAATCCGTCCAGCGCGGCAAGGCGCGGCGAGCGCTCCGGCTCGAAGTCGCCGAAAATGTCGTCCTCGATGATGGTGAGGTCGTGCGCGGTGGCCGCGGTCAGGAGCCGGTGGGCGGTCGCAAGAGACGGCGTCGCGCCGGTCGGATTGTGCAGCGCTGAATTGGTGATGTAGAGCCGCGGCCGCTCGCTGCCGAGGAGTTGATCGAAGCGCGCGACATCCGGGCCCGACGGCGTGGTGGGCACGCCGACGACTTTGGCCTGATGTGCCCGCAGCAGCGCACGGAAATTGAAGTAGCAGGGATCATCGACCAGCACGGTGTCGCCGGGACGGAGCAGGAAGCGGCAGACGAGGTCGGTTGCCTGCGTCCCCGAGCCCGTCAGCATGAGCTGATCGACCGATGCCTCAACTGCATCTTCCGCCAGCCGCGCGATCAGCAGCCGGCGCAGCGCCGGCGCGCCGCGCGTGCTGCCATAGTCGGTCAGCAGGCTGTCGTCGGTCCGCGCCAGCGCACGGACGGCCCGCCGCAAGCCGGTCTCCGGCATCCAGCCTGCCGGCAACCAGCCGCAACCGGGCTTGAGCACGGCCGCATCGGCATCGAGCGATTGCCGCGAGACCCAGAACGGATCGACCTCCCGGTCGCGCCGCGGCTCGGCTTCGGCCAGCGCGAGCGGCGGCGTTGCCGTCGGGGAGACATAGAAGCCGGAGCCGCGGCGCGCGCGGATCAGGCCTTCGGCGGCGAGCCGGTCATAGGCCTCGACCACCGTGGAGGGCGAAACATCCATGGTCGCGGCAAGGCTGCGGATCGAGGGCAGGCGGTCGCCGGCACTGAGCGCGCGGCCCACGACCTTGGCGCGGACCGCGCTCATGACGTCAGCGGTCCGGGTGCCGCTGCGGCCCTTCATGCGTGTGTCGGCAGCCAATGTGTATGGCCTTCCATACCAATACAGTTCTGCCGGATTGTATTGGATTGTCGCTGGCTTTGCCATGGTCCGGGGGATAGATCGCGGCCAGGGAATAAGGTGATATGCAATCTGCGGGCAGCGGCTGGGGCAACGGCCTTCTCGGCGTCATCATCTTCAGCGGCTCGCTGCCGGCGACGCGGGTCGCGGTCGGCGGCTTCTCGGCGCTGTTCCTGACGTCCGCGCGCGCCGTGATCGCCGCGCTGATCGGTGCGGCGGTGCTCGGTCTGCTCCGGCAGGCGCGGCCGCGGCGGCAGGATCTCGCCTCGCTCACGATCGTCGCTGTCGGCGTCGTGGTCGGCTTTCCCCTGCTGACCGCGCTCGCGCTCCAGCACATCACCTCGGCGCGTTCGATCGTCTTCATCGGGCTCCTGCCGCTGTCGACCGCGATCTTCGGCGTGCTGCGCGGCGGCGAACGGCCGCAGCCGCTGTTCTGGCTGTTCGCTGGTCTCGGCAGCGCCACGGTGGCCGGCTTTGCCCTCGCGGGCGACGCCTCGGCGTCGCTCATCGGCGATCTCCTGATGGTGGCCGCGATCGTGCTGTGCGGCCTCGGCTATGCCGAAGGCGCCGCGCTGTCGCGCCGCCTCGGCGGCTGGCAGGTGATCTCCTGGGCGCTGCTGCTCGCGCTGCCGATGATGGTGGCGCTCGCAACCCTGACGTGGCCGCCCGCCCTAGGCGGCGTCAGCGTGCCCGCCTGGATCGGGCTCGCCTACGTCTCCGTCTTCAGCATGTTCGTCGGCTTCATCTTCTGGTACCGCGGGCTCGCCGTCGGCGGCATTGCGCGTGTTGGCCAGCTGCAGCAGCTCCAGCCGTTCTTCGGTCTCGCGCTCGCAGGTCTGCTGCTGCACGAGCCCGTGGCCTGGAGCATGATCGCCGCGACCGCGCTCGTGGTCGTCTGCGTCTTCTTCGCACGACGGTTTGCGTGAGGCCCGTGCCTCACGCCTGCCCCATCACCGTCCGCGTCAATGCGCTCCTTGCGAATTTCTTCAGCGGCATCGGCTTGCCGAACAGAAAGCCCTGCACGAGGTCGAAGCCGAGCTCATTCGCGGCGACGAGATCGGCGCGGCTCTCGACCCCTTGCGCCACCGCGCGCGCGCCAAAGCTCTGGGCCAGCTCGACGATGTGACGGCACACCGTGCGCTTGAGCCGGTCATTGCCGCTGCCGGTGACGAACTGCCGGTCGGCCTTCAGCCTGACGAAGGGAATCTTGTCGAGGCCCATCAGCGCCGGCCAGTCGGCGCCGAGATTGTCGACCGCCAGGCCGATGTTGTGCAGGCCCACCTCGCGCGCGACCTCGGTCAGGTGGTCGAGATCGCGGGTCGCCTCCTGGCTGTCGATCTCGACCGTCAGCCCGCCGAAGGCCGGATGCGTCGGCACGCGGCGGCAGAGGTCGCGCACGGCATGCGGCTCCCTGAGATAGGAGGCGGGAAGATTGATCGACAGATCGATCGGGCTTTGCTGCTCCAGCAGATAGTGCCAGTCTCGCACGGCGCGATCGATCACGAACTCCGAGAGCTCGCGAAAATGCGGATCGTGCGGCTCCGGGATGAAATAGGCCGGCGGCACCACGCCCCAGGTCGGATGCCGCATCCGGACCAGCGCCTCGGCGCCGCTGCGGACCAGCGTGCGCGCGTCGATCTTGGGCTGGTACCAGAGCTCGAGCCAGCCGGCGTGCAGGGCCTCGCCGACATGCACGGCCGGGCTCGGCGCCGGCTCCTCCGGCAGCAGCATCGCAACGCGCTCGCGCAGCGTCTCCGCGGCAAAGGGCGTCGTGAGCGGCGGCAGCATCGCAAGGCCATATTCCTCACCGACCTGCCGCACGGCCTTGACGATGATCGACTCGCGGGCGCCGACGGCGAGGACCCTGCCGGCAAATGCCTCGCGCACCAATATTTCGAGGAATCGTCCCGGCTCGATGCCATCGGCGGCGACGCCGAGCAGGATCAGATCCGGCAATTCGCTGGCGAGCACGGTTTGCAACTCGTCGGCACTGGCGCATTCGCTGGTGACGAAACCGAGGTCCTCGAGAATCTCGCTGAGGAAGGCGCGCAAGTGTCGCTTGCTGTCGGCCACACAGGCGCGCGGTGTCACCTTTCGCCGTCCGAAGGTCACAGGCCTTCGTCCGACGAGTTCAACAGTCCCATCGTTCATCGTACACCACTCCCGTTCCGTGACAGTTTCTTAAACGGCGAGCGTGGGTTCAAATAAGGAGAGCATCACATCGTTCTTGAATTATTTGAGTAACGTTAAGCCCTGCAATTCGAGCTAATTTGTCGACACTATCTTCGAAAAGAATTCGCACATCCGGGCGCCTCACGCGCAACCACGGTCGGCGCGCCTGAAATGTCTCCCGCGCGCAATGGGCGCGCGACTTGCCGAGCGAGGGCGTCGCGCACTGCCGTCGCGCTGTCGCTCCGACGCAGCGATGAAGTCGCTGGTCGTGTTTGAAGAAGCCCGGAAGCAGGGCCACATCGGCGCTGCGTTACCTCGCGGCGGTGACGTCTGCGCCATCGTCGTCGACGTGGACGTGGACGCCAGCGCGCCCATTGGGTGGCGCCGCCATCGTCAATCCCTTCGTGCCGAGCTCATCGCCTATTCCCATCGCGCAGCTCTTGCGGCGCATCGGAGCGACTGCTGCGCTGGAGAACGTCTTCCCGCGATGCGCGCATAGTCCCCTTTCGCTCGTGACGGTTCTGCGACAACGGGTCCGGGCCGGCAGCCGCGAATGTGAAGTGCATCACACGCGCATTGCTGCACATGCGCTATTGCTCCGCGCAGCCGGTGGTGGACTGTCGAGGACTCCAGCTATGTCGATGCGGCGAATGATGTATTGGTGGTTCAGATTCGTGCTGTCAGGGCGATTTATGGATCGCTTCCTGTGCTTGCCGCGTTAGCCACGCTGCGCAACGGGCCCTTCGCGGCCGAACCCCGATCTAGGCTTGCCCGATCAATTTGCGGAACGCCGCCGCTCCGTCCTGCATCGCGTCGCGCCCCTTCCACGCCAGATAAGTCAGCTTGCCGCCGAGTGTGTCGTGGCTGCGCAGCCGCCGCGATCCGAGGATGTGGCCGACATTGGCGGGGAAGCGGCCCACCTCGGCGGACACAAGCGCGGCGATCGCGTCCATCAATTGCTGGAGGCGCACGCCCCAGTCGCAATGTTCAAGGCCGTCGATGCGGACCTTGAGCGCATATTCGGTGTCATAGATTTCGGCGAGCAGGTCGCGGGCGACCAGCACCCGGTTGTTCCGGAGCGCGATGCGAAGCGCGAGGCGCTTGTCGTCGAGCCGGTCGAGGACCATGGGAACGACGCAGGCATAGGGGGTGGCGGCAACATCTGCGGCGGCCTTGCTCGCAGCGGCCTTGGTGGCAAGCCGCACCAATTGCCAGGACGTCTTCAGGCGCCGTGCCGCCAGCGCCAGGGCGAACGGCAGCGCATCGGGATGCGCCTTCTTGAAGGCGTCGAGCTGCGCCGTGATCTGGGCGACCTGGCCGTCGTCGAACTTCGCGATCTTCTCAGGCAGCTTCTCGTTGAACTTCGCTAGCGCATCGCCGGCGCGCAACACATGCAGCATCTTCAGGACGTCGTCGAAGGCGGTGCGGGAGGCCGTGTATTGCGCGAGCTTGGCTCGCGCGGATTCGGTGTTCTCGGGCGAGGTGAGGGTGCTCTCGAGGACCTTGACGACCTTGGTCTGGAAGGTCGACGCGATCTTCTGCACTTCCTTCGGGTTGTTGGCCGCGACCTGGTCGTTGATCGCCTTGATGTAGTCGCGCGCCATGGTCGGCAGCAGGTCGCGGCAGATCCACTCCCAGATCGGGGTGAGGGTGTTGCGCGAGATCCGCCCCAGATTGGCATGCTCGGGTGCGCCGTCGATCAGCAGCAGCTCCAGCGGCGCGAAGAAATAGCGCGAAGGGTTGGCGGCGCGCGCCTGGGTCGATCCGTCCTTGCGGAACTCGGCGCGCAAGCGCGACTGGATGTCGGCTGAACCCGGCATGTCGATGCCGCACAGCTCGAGCCGTTCGAGCTCGCTGAGCAGACAGCTGCGCGACAGCGGCGTCAGCCTCTGCAGGAATTCCGACAGTCGATTGATCTCGTTCATGGCACGCACTCTTTCGCAGCGTGTCCCGCGGGCTTGCGGGCCCAATGCGTGGAGGCATTTGCGCGCTCAACCTCCCTAGAGAAGCAAGTCGCCGTTAATTAATCCGTAAAAACCGGGGGCGGGGCCCCGGGCGGACATCGGGCGAAGGCGACGGTCAAAGGGAGTTCCCCGCCTGGCCGCCCCGGATTTCGGCGGGAAACTCAACCCCTGCATGGTCGGTTGCGGCCGCGCGCAAGCACAAATTGTGCCGAGGCCGCCGTTTCAGCGCAAAAGAGCCCAAATCACCGTAGTCTTACGGAGCAGAAAGTTAAGCACAGACCCGCCCTGGTTCCGCTAAACGAGTGACATGGGGTCACAGAACGATACGGCCACTGATTCGCGGCCGTCGGAATGGCATGAGGGCAGCGCTGCTTCAGCTGAAGAGCCCGATTTCGTCCGCCTGAGCGCCGCCCGTGCCAAGGCGGCGGACGAAATGGCCGCTGCCATCGCCCGCGAGCTCAACGGCCCTCTGACGGCGCTCCTGCTCTACATGGGCGAGATCAAGCATCATAGCGATCAGCTCGCGCCTGTTACGGGCGATCGTGCCTATCTGCAGCGGGTGGTGGAGAACGCGCTGGTACAGACCGAACGCGTTTGCCATCTGGTCAAGCAGCTTGCCGGACCTCACAAGGGCGGCCTGCCGATCCCGCCCAGCACCGAGGAGGCACAATCGAAGACTGCCCGCGCACTGCAGCCGCAGCGCGTGCCGAGCGCCGAACTCGTCGGCCCGTCGGGCCAGAAGCGACTGACCAGGCGCGAGCGCGAGGTGCTGAGGCTGATCAGCGAAGGCTACTCGAACAAGCAGGGCGCGCTTCGGATGCAGATCAGTCCGCGCACCTTCGAGAGCCATCGCGCCGAGGCGATGCGCAAGCTCGGTGCGCGCAACACCGCGGACCTCGTCCGTGCGGCGCTGCTGCATTCGATCGACTGAGGCTGACGTGTTGCGCCGCCGGCAGGCGGTACGGACAAGGCCCGCGACATCTCTCGATAGGTGCGGAAACCCGTGGTGTTCAGAAATAATCTTCCGCGAACGGACGCGTGCGGGAGGCGGGGCGCAGCGGCTTGATCTCTTCCTTCCGCGCGTTCGGGATGATCGTGATGGTCCAGCGGGGAGGCATGCTCGATTCCTGCTCAAGCACCGAACGCACGAAGCCGGTCACGGTCGAATCGCCAGCCTTCACCGTCGCCATCCGGCCGTTGAACTGTGCGATGCGGAAGCGACGAACCTCCTTCTGGTCTGCGGTCTCGTACGTGAACATGGAAAACCCTCCTGGTTTTCGGGGACTATCGCCATCTATGATTAGCCATCTGTGAAGATCCAAAACCGTAGAAGTACGGCGGGTTGCGCGCAGTCGGCAAGCAAATGGCTCTAGACCTCCGGCTCCTGTGCGCGCGCGGCGGCGTAGGCGGCATCCATGAGGTCCACGAGAACGCGGAATTCGGCCTCGCCGAGGTCCTCCGCGGCCTTCTCCAGCCGCAACGCCAGCGCTGCGAGCCTGACATAGCCGAACGTCCCGGCCGCGCTCTTCAGCGAATGCGCTTCGCGGGCGATCCTGGCGTGGTGCTGCGCAGGCGAGAGCGTGCGGAACCGTTGCAGGCGCGCGCAGGTCTCGCTCCAGAACACATCGCGCACCTCACAGGCCGCGTCCTCGCCGATCTCGCGCACCAGCGCTTCATACGCGCGCGGCTCGCGCGCGGGTTCGGCATCGAGCGCCTTCCGCGCAGGCGCGGCGGTTACGTCAAGCATGGCCTTCATCACGGGTTTCGTTGTCGCGCAGCACGCACGCCCCGTGTCTATGGCATGCGAATTTCAGTTCCGGTAGCAGGATGGCCGGCGTTTGCAGGCCGGCATTAGCCGGCGGTTTACCAATTGGCTGCGGCGGCGGCGTTCAGCGCGCGCCGAGCAGCCGGTCGTACTGGGCCTTCACGGTGGCGTAGCATTCGCACGCCGTCTGGCGCAGGCCGTCCAGGTTGACGATCTGGATGTGTCCACGGCTGTAGTGGATGAAATTGGCCTGCTGCAAGGAGGTGGCGACCAGCGACACGCTGTTGCGCCGCGCCCCGATCATCTGTGCCATCGTTTCCTGGGTCAGCAGGAGCCGGGAGTCGCCCGACAGATCATGAGTCTGCAACAGGCACCGCGATAGCCGCGACTCCACCGGATGGGCGGCGCTGCAGCCCGCGGTCTGCTGCGCCTGGACATAGACCGCCAGCCCGTGGCGCGTGAGCAATGTGCGCAGGGTGCTGCTCTGGTCGGCGGCGATCCGCAGCCGGTCCAGATCCACCACCGAGGCGACGCCGGGAACCAGCACAATGGCGGTGTTCAATGCATCTGCGTCGCCCATGATCGAGAGCGTCCCAAGCAGGCTGTCGCGGCCGATCATGGCGACTTGCACACGCTCGCCCTTGGCCAGTTCAACCACCAGAGAGATGACGCCGCGGTGGGGAAAATAGGCACGCTTCAGCGTCTTGCCGGTCTCGACCAGCACCGCATCATGGGGCAGATCAACCGTTCGCAGGTGCGGGCCGATCAATTCATAATCGTCCGGCGACAGCGCGGACAGGAAACCGTTGGATGGACGCACCATCGTTTCCAAAGCTGCCTCCCCGTTCCTGCTCCCTCGAATCGCGACGCGCGAAATCACGGCCTGCACGGCCAAGTTCCATCATGTTCAGGCCGGGATATATTGGCAATTGGGACAGGTCGTTCGGGCGCGGCAATCGATCCTGCGGCGCTGCGTGCCGACCTCGTCCATGACAGATTTCATGACCATTTCGATCGCAGCGAGATGCGGACGCAACGGATCGAAATCCGCCGCGTCGAGCAGTTGCAGCTGATTTCGGCGGCTGGCCGCTTGTGTTCATGCAGGGTCAATCCGGCTGGTTCGATGGATGATCGGTGCGGCGCCCGTTCGTTGTTCGGTCTGCGCGGCAAACCGACGTTATCCTGAAGATTGTGATGTCGTACATATACCCGTTGGGTCAGACGGCGTGTCTCGTTTGCAGCGAAACTGAACAGGCGCGCGGCTCGGTTAGCGCGGCACGAGCCCGCCATGGCCGCAGGGTAACCATTCGTTTACCTGATGCGCGGAATGCGCACATCGCGGCAACACCACCAAACGCAGCTCACGAGAGCGCCGCTGGTTGCAGGCGGCTTGGACCAACGTCCCGCGGGCCGTCTCTATCGCTCTTCGCGAGCAGGACTTTCCTGCACATCTCGCCCGCTGTTCTCGGCCCGTCGACCTCGCCCGCTCTTCCGTTGCGGCGCGGAGCCGGCTTTGCCGAAAAGCGCCGCAGCATACAGCTGAACCGCAAACTTCTCTTCAATATCCGTAGTAGCACGGAGGATGAAATTAACGAGACTGTGAAAGGGGATGTCTAACGATCGAGAATAGGGCGTCCGTCCGTGCCAAGGGTGCTCGGGCGACGAGTTCAAGTCCAGGTCAGTAAGGCGTAGCTCATGGATGATCTGTTGCGGGAGTTTCTGACGGAGACCAGCGAGAGCCTGGACACCGTTGACAATCAGCTGGTGAAGTTCGGTTCGCGCTGATGCGCTTCGCAGGATTGCAGCCTTTCACTGCGCGAAGCAGGATGCCCTCCGAAGCCTTGGCGAAGGAGGGCGGCGTCAATGCACTATGTCTATCTTCTGGAGAGCGAAGCATTCGTAGGTCAGCGCTATATCGGCGTGACGACGAATCTCAAACAACGCCTAGCAGACCACGATGCAGGCAAGTCACCGCACACGTCGAAGTACACTCCCTGGCGACTGGTGACTTACGTGGCCTTTTCGGACATCGCAAAGGCACGTGCGTTCGAGCGTTATTTGAAATCCGGTTCGGGCCACGCCTTTGCGAAGAAGAGACTCTGGTGAGCGAAGACGGACTGAGTCCGTCTCAAACGTACGCTACCCCATCATCTCCCGCACCATCGGCATCACCTTCCGCCCATAGAGCTCGATGCTCTTCATCAGCTTGTCGTGTGGCAACGGCCCCGCCGAATACTTCAACTGAAACCGCGAGATACCAAGCGCCTTCGCGGTCTTCGCGATCTTGCGCGCCACCGTTTCCGGCGAGCCGACATAGAGCGAACCATGCTCGGCCTCGTTCACGAACTCGTCGCGCCCCATCGGCGGCCAGCCGCGTTCCTTGCCGATGCGGTCGCGCATGGCCTTGTAGTCGGGCCACAGCTCCTCGCGCGCCTGCGCATCGGTCTCGGCGACGTAGCCCGGAGAATGCACGCCGATTGGCTGGGCCGGGCGGCCGAATTCCCTGAAGGCGCGGTGATAGAGATCGACATAGGGCGCAAAGCGCGCGGGATCGCCGCCGATGATCGCGAGCATCAGGGGCAGATCGTAATGCGCGGCGCGCACCACCGATTGCGGGCTGCCGCCGACGCCGATCCAGGTTTTCAGCGTGCCGATCTCGACCGGGGGATAGACCAGCTGATCCCGCAGCGGCGGACGAAGCTTGCCGTCCCAGGTCACCGGCTGCTGCGACAAGAGCGCGGCGAACAAATCAAGCTTCTCCTCGAACAGCTCCTCGTATTTGCGCAGGTCGAAGCCGAACAGCGGGAAGGATTCGGTGAATGAGCCGCGGCCGAGGATCACCTCGGCGCGACCGTTCGACAGCGCATCCAGCGTTGCAAAGCGCTGGAACACGCGGATCGGGTCGTCCGAACTCAGCACCGTCACGGCAGAACCAAGATGAATGCGCCTGGTGCGCGAGGCGATCGCCGCGAGCACGGTCTCGGGCGAGGAGATCGCGAAATCCGCGCGGTGATGCT
Organism: Bradyrhizobium sp. CCBAU 53415; assembly: GCF_028128735.1. Classification (NCBI taxonomy): domain Bacteria; kingdom Pseudomonadati; phylum Pseudomonadota; class Alphaproteobacteria; order Hyphomicrobiales; family Nitrobacteraceae; genus Bradyrhizobium; species Bradyrhizobium sp. CCBAU 53415. Next base: position 15,277 of record NZ_LBJF01000023.1, read on the forward strand.
CGCCGAGGCCGATGAAGTCGAGACCAAGCTCGTCGGCCAGCACCGCCTCGTCGACGACGTTGCGGATCGCCTGCGCGTGCGGGAGCATGCTGCCTGTGGCGTCCCTGGTGACGTCGCCAAAGGTATCCAGTCCGAATTCAAGCGGTGCGGTCATCGATCAGGTCTCTGTGGGATGATCGACCAGATCTAAGGGACGGCGGCCGGGTCACAAGCGCACATGTGGAAATGCTCGGTTTCCGTGGCCGGCCTACCGCCACATCCCGCGCATCTTCGCGCCGATGTCGATCTTGGGCCCCTGCGCCGCGGTGCGCGCTGCGCTCGCCGCTGCCTTCGGCCAGGCGGTGCGCTCGAACAGATAGACCAGGGATTCCGGGATGAAGCGGGTGCGCGAGGCGTAGACGTGGCGGTCGCCCTTGGCGGCCTGGCCGTGGGTGAAGAAGCGCTGCGGCACGACGAGGTGAAGATCGTCCTTGGCGCGCGTCATCGCGACATAGAGCAGGCGGCGCTCCTCCTCGAGCTCGGCGCTGGTGCCGGCGCCGAGATCGGATGGCATGCAGCCGTCGACGACATTGAGCATGAACACCGATTTCCACTCCTGGCCTTTGGCGGAGTGGATGGTGGAGAGGATCAGATAATCCTCGTCGCGCAACGGGGGGCCTGACTTGTCGCTGGTCGCATCCGGCGGATCGAGCGTGAGCTCGGTCAAGAATTTCTCGCGCGAGGCATAGCCGCTGGCGATCTGCTCGAGCTGCATCAGGTCGGCGCGGCGGGTCTCGGAATCCTCGTGGATGCGATCCAGATGCGGCTCGTACCAGAGCCGCGCGCGCTCGAGATCGACCGGCCATTCCGAATAGCGCAGATTTTCGACCGTGCGGACGAAGTCGGTCCAGTCGTCGCCGGTGCGCGCCGGCACCGGGAGCCGGCCGAGCGCGGCAAGTGGGTCTGCGTTTTCCGCCATCTGGTCGAGCACGCGCTGTGCGGTCGCGGGGCCGATGCCCGGCAACAGATGCAGGATGCGAAAGCCGGCGACGCGGTCGCGCGGATTTTCGGCAAAGCGCAACAGGGCCAGCACGTCCTTGACATGCGCGGCATCGAGGAATTTCAGCCCGCCGAACTTGAGGAAGGGGATGTTGCGACGCGTGAGCTCGATCTCCAGCGGACCCGAATGCGAGGAGGTGCGGAACAGCACGGCCTGGTGCTTGAGCAACGCGCCTTGCTCGCGGTTCGCCAGCACCGCTTCGACGATGTAGCGCGCCTGGTCGGCTTCGTCGTGGACGGTGACGAGCTGCGGTTTCTGCCCGGAGGTGCGGTCGGTCCAGAGATTTTTTGTGAAGCGCTCGCGCGCGAGCCCGATAACCCCATTGGCTGCCGCAAGCACCGCTTGCGTCGAGCGGTAATTGCGGTCGAGCGTGATCATCTCCGCGCGTGGCGAAAAGCTCTGCGGAAACTCCAGGATGTTACGCACGGTGGCGGCGCGGAACGAATAAATCGACTGCGCGTCGTCGCCGACCACGGTGAGGCCGCGCCCGTCGGGCTTGAGCGCCAGCAGGATCGAGGATTGCAGGCGGTTGGTGTCCTGATATTCGTCGACCAGCACGTGATCGAAGCGGCCGCCGATCTCTTCCGCGATCAGCGCATCGCTCATCATCTGCGACCAGTAGAGCAGCAGGTCGTCGTAATCGAGCACGTGCTGGGCTTGCTTGGCCTCGACGTAAGCGGCGAACAGGCCCTTCAGCTCGGCGGCCCAGCCGCTGCACCAGGGATAGTGCTGGCCGAGTACCTTCTCGATCTCCATCTCGGCGTTGACGCAGCGGGAATAGATCGACAGGCAGGTGCCTTTGGCGGGAAAGCGGCTCGTGGTCTTCGACAATCCGCGCTCGTGCCGCACCAGGTTCATCAGATCGGCAGAATCCTCGCGGTCATGGATGGTGAAGGCGGGATCGACGCCGATCCGCTCGGCATATTCGCGCAAGAGCCGCGCGCCGATGCCATGGAAGGTACCGGCCCAGGTGAGCGCATCGCGCATGATCGCGGCGTTGCTCTCGCCCAGCACCTTGCGGGCGATGCGCTCGACGCGGCCGGCCATTTCCGCCGCGGCGCGGCGGGAAAACGTCATCAGCAGAATGCGGCGGGGATCGCTGCCAGCGACGATCAGATGCGCGACGCGGTGGGCCAGCGTGTTGGTCTTGCCGGAGCCCGCGCCGGCGATGACGAGCAGGGGAGCGCCCACGGTCGAGCCCTCGGCCACGCCATGCTCGACGGCGCGGCGCTGCTCCGCGTTGAGCGTGTCCAGATATGTCGCCACGAATCGCCCCGGTGAAAGGATGAGAATCGGCGATCCCGGCGCGAATCGCAATGCGGCTGGACGGAACCGGAATTAGGACTAGGGGAAAGGCGGCCCCCAGTTCCAGCGCCCCCCATGCCCGACATGACCGAGCTCAAGCCCGACCAGTTCGAGATGCGACGGCTGGAATCGCTCAGCAACACCATTTTCGGTGTCGGCATGACGCTTCTCGCCTATGATCTGCCCAAGGCCGCGGTGTTCACCAGCGCGCCCGACTGGAACGATCTTGCCCGGGTCTATTCGGGCAAGCTGATAGGTTTTGCGCTCAGCTTCATCATCGCCGGCGTGTTCTGGATCAGCCATCACCGCCGGCTGGCGCGCCAGCCGATCGGCAGCCGCGGCGACGTGATCCTCAACCTGTTCTTCCTGCTCTCGATCGTGCTGCTGCCGGTCACCAACGGCCTCTACACCAATTACGGCATGAGCAGCGCCGTCGCCGTGCTCTACGGCCTGCATTTGACCGCGATCGCCGGCCTCAACGCCTGGCTGTGGTGGACGATCCTGGGCGGCTGGCGCCATGAAATCATGGCCTCGCTGTTTCCGCTGCTGGTGTTCATCCCGGGCACGATCGTTGCGGCGTTCGCGCCGCGCGTCGCACCCTTCTTGTGGTTCATCGCCTTCGGCGGAATCGCGATCCAGCGCTTCTACAATGCGCGAACCGAGCCGGACGCCTAGCCTTACCTCTCTGTCGCGCCGAACCCATCGGCCGCCACGTAAAGCTTGACCGGGCGGATTTCGTAGACCGCCGTCGGATTGACCGCGCGCAGCTTCCGCGCCGCCGCGATCGCCTCATCCTCGCTGGCGCATTGCATCAGGTGGAAGCCCAGAAGCTGTTCCTTGGTCTCGGCAAACGGCCCGTCCAGCACCATTCCCGCGCCCGGACCACGCAAGGTGCGGGCCTTTCGGGTCTCATCCAGGCGAGCCGCCGGTCCAAACTGCCCGCTTGCCCGGAGGGGCGCCTGAACCTCGATGACTTTGGCCACGACCGCGGCGTCCTGCTCCGGCGTCCAGGACAAGATCTCGTCTTCCACGTGGTAGGCCAGGATTGCGTAGAGCATCGTCACCTCTTCTTTTGCGCAAGGTTTTACGAAAGTCCCAAGGACGTAGCACGGCGGCCCGTCCCGACAATCCCGAAACAAGATATTGGCGGCGAAACGGTCCTGAAACCCGATTGCGGTCCTGCCACGTGAACGCCGCCGGAGCGGGGCGCGACTGATGGACCATAAACAACAAGCTTTTGCTGGAGGCGGCAATGTCGGGTCACACCATCAAGATCATCTGCGACGCGCGGCGGGCGGGACAGACGGAGCCGGCCGATCTGCACGACCATGCCGGCCATCACCGCTACTACGGCAGCTCGGCCGAGAACGGCGGCGAGCGGATCGCGGAGAGCCGGCGCGGCAAACGGCCGCGCGCGCTCAACATCTGCGGCTTCTGAAGCCTTTCGACGAGCCCGTCGGCCTGCTGATCGCCGCCGTCGCGCCGCGCGAGCGGCTTCGCGGCGGCCGACCCGGCCATCCGGCTTTCGGTTTCAGGTAGATCTCAAGGAAAAGGCGCGGCGGGGAAGCCCCGTCGCGCCCGATTTCTTGCTCGCTGGTCCAGGGCTGAGGCCGCCCCGATGCCAAGCTTTGGTCAAAGCTCAGCGGACGATCCCAGCGAGGTGACAGCGCTTGAGATAAGACACTGGATCACCTCCTTTCGTTGGTTTCGGAAGTCTTGAATATAGGCGGCATTGCTGTCGCTGTTAAGGGGCGGCGACTCCCGGAGGAACCAGAGGCGGTTCGGCAAGGGGGAGAAGAAGCCGGAAAGCTACGTTCTGGGCAGTTGAGACCGCCGCCCGGCCGTGTTAGGGGATCGCCCGACGCGGGTGTAGCTCAATGGTAGAGCAGCAGCCTTCCAAGCTGAATACGAGGGTTCGATTCCCTTCACCCGCTCCAACGGCATCGTAAAAATCATCGACGATTCAACGAGTCACCTGCGCACGCGCCTGCAGTCAATCGCCCTTCACAACGAAGTTGTGGATACTTCGGGCGCAGGTCGGGCGCAAAAAACTCCTAAGCATATTGATTCTCAGTCTCTTCCTACTCTGAGCGATTAGATCATCGGAATTTTCGGCTGATGATCTCGAACTGAATCGTACATCAAATTCGATCACGTGATGCGCTCTGATATCGCGCTCTCTCCCGCGTGTTGTGAATTTTTCACGGTTCGACACGCGAAGTCGTTCATCAAATAAAATTCGTGACACGATCATCAAAGCCACGAACCAACGTGGCTTCACAGCGTATGCACAATCGAAATTTGGGCACAGTAATTTCTCTGTGCGACTTGACCGGCCACATGGTTCTGCCTTGGGTAGACGCTGGCTATCGCGCGGTTCTTGTCGATCCTCAGCACGGCATCAGTAGCGATGATGGGCGCGTCGAGCGCATCGCGGACACGGCACTAGGTGCGGCTTTCCGACTTGGCCAAATTGTGCGGACTGAAAACGTTGTCTTCGTCGCAGGATTCCCGCCGTGCACTGATGTTGCCGTGTCTGGTTCGCGCTGGTTCGCGGCCAAGGCCGCGCTGGACAAGCACTTCCAAGCGAAGGCCGCGCTGGTGGCCGAGCAGTGCAGAATGGTTGGAATGCTGTCTGGTGCACCATGGTTCTTTGAAAACCCAGTGTCGGTGTTCAGCAGCATCTTCGGGCTGCCTGATCACACGTTCAGCCCTGAAGATTTCACCGGCCACTGCGCCAACGACAACTACACAAAGAAAACATGCCTGTGGGTTGGCAATGGGTTCGTGATGCCACCAGCTTTCAAGGACAGCACGCTGGGTGGGCCAGACAACCGCATTCATACAGCACCGCCGGGTCCTGAGCGGGCGAATTTCAGGAGCGCAACACCAATGGGGTTTGCTGAGGCAGTGTACCTATCTAATGCGCCGCATCTCAAACTTTCGATACTGACTGAGACGCGATTGCCAAGAGCAGCGAACGACAACCTGAAGGCTGCGAACGACAATGCAGAACAGACCAATCTATTCTGATCTGCGTTAATGGTCGTGACCTCATCATATGCCTATGATGGTCCTAATCCTCAAATCCGCGCTCGCCACGTCGCGGGACGACTCCGACAAGGAGCCGCTGCCGGACAAGCTGCGCCGGATTCTCCAGTCGCACGTAGACGAGGCAAAAACGGACGAGGATAGGGAAAAGGCGGAGGAGGCGTTGAGGAAGTTCACTCGCGCAGATTAGCCTAAGGCCGTGTGCTCATGATAAGCGACGTTGGACACTTAGCTCAAAGGTGAATGATGTTTATGAACGGAAGGCACTATTCCCAGACAGCGCGCCCCTTTCCGTAGCCGGGAAATTCATGTTTAAACTCAGCCAAGAACACGAGCCGCGCTTCATGAAGGCGAGCGAGCGCCTCTTTTGAATAGGCTAGCTCTCGCGCCTCTTCCTCTATGTCAAATAGCTTGAGCATGAATTGCTGATAGGCTTCGGCGGGATCGACGTAGCGCCCATATTTGTCTATCTCGTTGTCCGTGTCCAACGTAGGCAATAGCGCACTTGGCGCCATAAAGTCTGCATCATCTTCGTGGACACTAAGGATGCCTCCAACAACGAACCCCTGCCATCCGTTCCCAGATAGCGCGTAAACTCGGAGACCGACTTCCATCATCTCAATGGGATTACTTGAGAAGTCGCGGAGATAATTTCGATCCACCTCGTTTATTTCAAGACCTTCGAACCACGATCGAATTTCGATCGCGCGGACGTCCTGGAAGAGCACGTCGACGCGGCTATGGTGCTCATCGGTCTTCCCACTTCTGAGCAACAGAGGTCCGTGGCTAATTCCGTAGCTGAACACGGAAAATTTTCTGGCCCATCTGAATGACTTTAAATTCTTTTCCATCTGACTGTTGGTTGGGAATGATCTTCCCGGTTCCGTCTCGGCAAAGCGCAGTAGATTGCCCGCGCGTTAATGAATCCAGAGCGGACGCGTATGTTGTACCAGATTCTCGGGCGCTCATCGGGCGCAGAATCCCCAGATTGGTGGTGTTTTTGCGTGATTCTGAGTGAAGTTCGATTTTGCTCTAAAGTGTTGAAATGTGAGAGCAAATGACGTTCAGTGAAGTTCGCGGATAGTGCTGAATTTAGACTTCCAAGCTGAATACGAGGGTTCGATTCCCTTCACCCGCTCCAGCGATTTCAATGACTTGGCGCGTCAAGGCTCTCTCATTCCGACAAGCGGTCACTTTCCTTTCGCTTGTCTTGCACGGCGCCTGATGCGTTTCATTTGCGCATCGTGCTTTGGCCTCATCGTCATCATGCGGATGGTACGCCATGGCCGCTGGTGACGACCAGTCGGGAAGAGACGTGTGACGGCAGGATTTACGTTCGCAATATGGCTTCGATCTCTTGCGCTGCTTCAAGCAGCGGACGGTCTTGTCCGCGCGCGGCGATGATCTGAAGGCCGAACGGAAGTCCGCACCGATCCGCTCCGCACGGAATCGAAATCGCCGGCAGGCGGGCATGATTGACAAAGGGCGTGAACACCGCATGGGCACGCGGGCTTGCGGCGTTTCCGCCGATCATGTCAGGGCCGAGCTGCGCAAGCGGCCACGCGACGCATGGGACGGTTGGCGTCAGCAGCAGGTCGATCTCGTCAAAGAACGCCGCAAACGCCGTGGCAATTGCCGCACTTGCGACCAGCGCTCCGGCGACCTCGGCGCCTGACCACGACAGCCCTCGCTCGATCTGCGTGGCGATATCAGGATCGAAGACGGCCGGATCCTTGCGGAAGCGTTCGCCATGGAGCGCGGCAAGGCCGGCATGCTGGAGCGGCATGATGGCGTCTTCCGTCGCGCCGGCCGGCCAGACGGGATCGTCTTGCACGACGCGCAATCCTGCGGCCGAGAGACGCCCGACGGCAGAAGCGAGCCCGTTCGCGACGGCATCATCGACGGCGACATCGAGACCGAGGCGAGGCGAGAATGCGATGCGTAGACCAGCGACATCGGCGGTCTCTTGCGCAATGCTCGCCGAATCCGGATCGCGCCGATCGACGCCGGCCATGGTCTCGAACGCCAGCGCGATGTCGGCGACGTCGGTGGCGATCGGCGCGATGACGGAGAGACCGAAGAACGGCTCGGCGAAGCCGGGTCCATAAGGGATCGCGCCGCAGGATGGCTTGAAGCCGACCACACCGACATGGGCCGGCGGCCTGCGGCTGGAGCCGCCGGCATCGGTGCCGATCGCCAGCGGCACGAGGCCGGCCGCGACGGCGACAGCCGGGCCGCCGGACGAGCCGCCCGGCGTCAGCTTGGGATCAAGAGGATGCCGCGTCGGCCCGAACAGCGGCGAGGTCGTCACCCCCTTGCAGGCGAATTCCGACGTCGCCCCGATGCCGACAACGACGGCGCCGGCTTGGCGCAGCCGCTCGATCGCGATCGCATCCTGCGGCGCGACGAAATCGACAAATAGGCGCGAGCCCTGTGTCACGCGCCAGCCGCCGGTCCAGATGTTGTCCTTGACCACAATGGGGACGCCGGCAAGCGGCATCGCTTCGCCCGCGCGCAGGCGATCGTCGACGGCGGCGGCATCGGCAAGCGTGCGCGAGGGATCTGTCGTGACCACGGCGTTCAAGCTCTTCGCAGCCTCGATGCGGCCGAGGGCGCCCCTGGCGGTTTCGACCGCGCTCGTCCGCCCTGCCGTAACGTCCGCCGCAATCTCGCGCGCGCTACTTGTCCTTTTTGCCATGGCCTCCCCAGATCAGCGCCAATGTGCCGCACAGCGCAAGGCACGCCAAGGCAAAGAAGGCCGCGCCGAGGCTCGCTGTAGCATCCAGGATCGACAACAATGTGGGGGCCGCGAGCAAGCCCGCATAGGATGCCGTGAGCACCGCGCCGGTGGTCTCGCCGATCCGGTCCTGCGGCGCGAGGCGGGCAATCTCGGCGATGAAGACACCGTTCCAGCCCGAGGCCGTCAGGCCGAACAGCGCCGCCATCGCAAATTGGCCGGTGCGGCCGAGCGATGCGCCATCGAGGCCAAGCAGCGCGGCGCAGAAGGCCATGCCGAGGCCGATGACGATGAGCACCATGCGCGAGGCGTCGAGGCGCATGGCGACATAGCCCCAGCCGAGCCGGCCGACCAGACCGCCGGCCTGCGCGCAGGCGAGCGCCATACCGGCTTCGATGTGGCTGAGGCCAAGCTCGCGGGTGCCGAGCGTGACGAAGACCGTGTTGAGCGAGACCTGCATGGCGCTGAACGGCATCGAGGCCAGCGCCAGCATCGCGATGCGCCGGTCCGCGGTCACGAGGGCCAGCCGGGCGCGGAGGTCGAGCTCCGGAGGCGGGATGGCCTTGCCTGCGTAGGCCCGCTGCAGGCGCTCAAACAGCGGGATCGCGAGCAGCGCACAGGCGCCGACCGCGGCGTAGCACCAGGCGGGTCCCAGCGAGATCGCGATCGCGGGCAGCACCAGCGAACCGCAAACGGCGCCGATCTGGTTGCCGGTCTGACGCACCGAGAACACAAAAGCGCGACGCTCGGCCGTCACGAGGCGTGCCAGCAGCGCCGCGCTCGCTGGCGTCTCTGGTCCGAAGGCAAGGCCGAGGCATAGGCCGGCAGCGAGCAGGGCCGCCGCCGAGCCGAGCGAGGCCAGCGCCATGCTGACGACGATGGCCGCCGCGCACAGGCTCGCGATCCGGAGCGAGCCCATGCGCGTGATGAAGCCGCCGCACCAGAACGAGGCGGGGATGCCGACGGCAAAGACCGCGCAGGAGAACATCGAGATCTGCCAGACCTCGATATGGGCGCGCGGTGCCACCACGCCCGGCGCGAACAGGGCCAGCGCCACCAGCGCCTGAAGCGAGATCATCGCCCCCAGGGCCGGCAGCAACGCCGGCGGTGCTGGCCGAACGGCACTGTCTGCGTCTACCATGGCGGCGCGCTTACGGAGGAACATGGTGGCAGGCGGCATTTCCATTCACGCAGTCGATGTGGCGAGCGGCCGGCCCGCGCAAGGACTGCGCGTCGAGATCTGGCGGATCGATCCCGAGAAGGTTCGTGTCGCGGAGGGGCGACTGGGCGCCAATGGTGTGCTCGATCATCCCATTGCGCGAGGCGAGGACGTTTCGGCAGGCGAGTACGAGGTCCTGTTTCATCTCGGCGAGTTTTTCGGCGACAGGGACGGCTTCCTGACCGTGACGCCGTTCCGCTTCCGCATCAAGAATGCTGACGAGCATTTTCATCTGCCGCTGAAATTCACGCGTTGGGGCTATTCGCTGTTTCGCGGCGCCTGATCAATTCGTCAGTCGCCGCGACAGGCCGGTGACGCGCTCCATGACTGCGACCAAGGCGACGGTCGCGATGATCAGCACGCCAGACAGGGCCGCGATGGTTACATCCAGCTTGCCTTCGAGATCCTGCCACATCCGGATCGGCAGCATGTCGGTCGCGGCATCGCGCAGGAACAGCGACACCGGCACGTTGTCGAAGGATGACATGAAGGCGATGAAGGCACCCGCGATGATGCCGGGCCGGATCAGGGGCAGCACGATGCGGCGGAACGTGTAGAGGCGGCTGGCGCCCAGCACGGCCGAGCTTTCGAGCAGGGTCGGCTCCAACTGGGCGAGCGCAGCAACCGTGTTGCGCACGATATAGGGGACGCAGACCACGGTGTGGCCGATCACCAGCGTCAGCGGTGACACCGGCAGGCCGACCAGCGAGAACAGCATCAAGGCGGCGAGCCCGAAGGCCAGCGCCGGCAGCACCAGCGGCGACATGAACAGGGAATCGAGCAGTCGGGCCGACAGTGTTTGCGAGCGCGAGATCGCAAGCGCGGCGGCGACGCCGAGCACGACGGACAGCCCCGTCGCCCACAGCGCCACGATTAGGCTGTTTTTCGCCGCGAAATGCAGCTGCCAGGCATTCCAGAGCTCGGCGTACCAGCGCAGCGAATAGCCAGGCGGCGGAAAGCGCAGCGAGAAGCCACTGGTGAAGGAGACGATCAGCACCACCAGCGACGGCGCAATGATGATGATCAGCGCGATTATCGCGATCACGGTCATGACCAACTCGAAACTGATCGCCTCCCAGGTGCGCTTGCGGCTGCTCATCATCCGCCTCCATGGCCGCGCGACATGCGGCCCAGCGTGGTGAAGACCGAGACGACCGCGAGCACGGCGAGCAGGAAGATGATCGAGATCGCCGACGCGAACGGCCAGTTCTGCAGCGTCGATGCCTGCTGGTAGAGATACATCGGCATGAACAGCATCTGCCCGCCGCCGATCAGCGACTGGGTGATGAAGGCCGTGATCGCCGCCGCATAGGTCAGCGTGCAGCCGGCGATCACGCCGGGCAGCGACAACGGCAGCACGATCCTGAAGAAGGTGCGCCAGCTTCCGGCGCCGAGCGAGCAGGAGGCATCGTCGAGGTTGGGATCGATGCGGCCGAGCGCCGTGATCAGCGGCAACGTCATCAAGGGCATCTGCACCTGGGCCAGCGCGATCACCACGCCGAACTGGGTATAGAGCAGCTTCAATGGTGTATCGATGATGCCCAGGGATTGCAGCATCGCATTGATGATGCCCTGGCGGCCCAGGATGACGATCCAGGCGAAGGTGCGGACCACCACACTGGTCAGGAGCGGCAGCAGCACGATCAGGATGATGATGGTCTGAAGCCTTGGTCCGACTCTTTGATACAGCCAGGCGATGGGAAAGCCGAGCAGGAGACAGACGGCGGTCACCTCCGCGCCGAGCAACAGCGTCGAACCGAGCACGCCCAGGCTGAAGGGATCGGTGAGGAAGTGGAGGTACTGGCCGAGTCCCCAATGGAGCGCGGCCGTGTCGTTGTGCAGCGAGAGCCAGAACAATTGCAGCAGCGGCGCGACGAAGAAGACGAGGAAGAACAGCGCCAGCGGCGCTGCCAATCCCATCCCGTAGGAGGTGACGTCCCGTGATGCCGGTGCTGCGCCCATCGCCAGGTCCCGGCCCTAGATCTTGATCTCGCGGTTGAAGCGCTCGATCCAGGCCGAGCGCTGCTCGTTGATCTTCTTCCAGTCCTGGAACACGAACTTCTTCTTCAGCTCGGCCGTGTCCTTGGCGAGCACGCGTGCGATCTCGCCGCCCATCGCCACCTTGGAATTGGTCGGCACGATCAGATAGGGCGGGTTCATCAGCGTAGTCTGTACCTCCGGCGTGAGGGTCGCCTCGATCAGCTTGAAGGCGAGCTCGCGGTTCGGCGAGTTCTTGACGATGTGGATCGTGGTCTTGAAAGCGATGGCACCTTCCTTCGGCGCCACGAACTCGACCGGGACACCGCGCGCTTTCAGGATCTGGATGGCGTTGAAATTGCCCGGCGAAATGTCGATCTGGCCCTGCTGGAACAGGGTGGCGAGCGCGCCGGGATTGGCGGCGACCGCCGCAAGATTGGGCTTGAGCTCGTCCAGCGCCTTGAATCCGGGGTCGACGTTCGCCTCGGAGCCGCCGCGCATCTTGGCGATCTCGACCAGCCAGCCGGTGCCGAGCGTCGAATTGAGGTTGGTGATGCCGACGCGGCCCTTGAACTCGGGCTTCCAGAGATCGGCCCAGGAGGTCGGCGGTGTCTTGATCGCTTCCGGATTGTAGGTGAGGCCGACGACCTGGAAAAACGGGGCGGGGCCCATCGGCTCCTGCGCCTCGGCGATCAGGTCCTTGTAATAGGCGCTCTTCTCCACCGGATATGGCTCGACCAGATCCTGGCCGATTGCGACGAGCGCGGGACCGGGATCGTGCAGCATGACGTCGATCGGCGGATTGGCCTTGGCGGCGTTGACCTTGGCGATCTGGTCGACCGAGAGCATGGGGTCGAGCACCATCGCGGCATCCGCGTTGGCTTTCCGGAATGCCGGCACCAGCACGGCCTTGTGCGCTTCCTCCCAGCTGCCGGTGAACGTCGCGAACACCAGCGGGCGAGCCTGGGCGTAGCTCAGTCCGGGAAATGCCTTCATGGCACCGAGTGTGAGTGCGGTCGTCAGCAGGCTTCGGCGGTTGAGGATCATGTCGAGCTCCGTGGACTATGACTGGATCAAAGCGTGGCGGGAAAGGCGTTGGCGAGCGACGGGGCGAGCGGAGCAAGGCGCACCGCAGCACCATTCTCCAGCGCGCGCGTCCCGCCTATGCGCGCCTGGGAGACTTTCACGCCGGAGCCGTCGGCGGTCGTGACCTCGTGGACGACGGTCGCGCCCAGCGGCAGCGACATGCCGACGACGCCGGCAAAGCCGGTCTCGTCGCCGACGAATTGCAGATGTTCGGGCCGGATGCAGACGGTGACGCGGCCGCCTTCGCTGAGCGTACCGCTCGCAGGCCGTGCGATGATCTCGGCACCGGCATCGAGACGGATCTTTGCCGCCGTGCGATCCGCCGACACCACGACGCCCGGCATGCGGTTGGTCGAGCCGACGAATGTGTTGACGAACAGGGTTTGCGGACGGTCGTAGACATCCGACGGCGAGCCGAACTGCTCGAGCTTGCCATGGCTCAGCACGGCGACGCGGTCGGCCATCGAGAGTGCTTCTTCCTGGTCGTGCGTCACGATCAACGTGGTGATGCCGGAGACGCGCTGCAGCCGCTTGACCTCGATCTGCATGTCGAGCCGCAAGTTCTTGTCGAGCGCGGCGAAGGGCTCGTCGAGCAGCAGGATCGACGGCTTGATCGCCAGCGCGCGGGCCAGCGCGACGCGCTGCTGCTGGCCGCCGGAAAGCTGCCGCGGCAGCCGCTCGGCCATCGTCGGAAGCTGCACCAGTTCGAGCAGGCGCTGCGCCTCGCGCTGCCGCGTCGCCTTGTCGATGCCGCGGGCGGCGAGCCCGTAGGCCACGTTTTCGCTGATCGACAGATGCGGGAACAGCGCGTAATTCTGGAACACGATGCCTACGGCGCGCTTGTTCGGCGGCAGCGCATCGACGATGTCATCGCCGATGATGATGCGGCCCTGGCTCTGCGCGATGAAGCCGGCGATGATGCGCAGCAGGGTGGTCTTGCCGCAGCCGGACGGGCCGAGCAGGGCGATGATCTCGCCGCCCTTGACGTCCAGATTGATGTTCTCGACCGCGAGCGCGCCGTTCGGATAGCGGTGGGTGACCGCATCGACGACGAGCGAACGTCCGCTTGGCGCATCAGCCATGGTGTTGCCTCTCGTTGCCCCAGAGGAGAAAGCAAGTCTCGTGCCCGCGCCTGTCGCTTTTCGACGCGGGTTTTGGCATGGTGGCCGGATGACATCGATTTGCGACCTCTCCGCCACAAGCATCGCGCGCGCCATCACGAAGCGCGAGCTGTCCTCGCGAGAGGTCGTCGATGCCCATCTGGCTCGGATCGCGGATCAGGACGCGCAATTGGCGGCGTTCGTGACCGTCGATGCCGACGGTGCCCGTCGTGCAGCGCAAACCTGTGATGCGTCCACGCCGATCGGCCCGCTGCATGGCGTGCCTGTCGCGATCAAAGATCTCACCGACACGGCGGGGCTTGCGACCACCTATGGATCGGTTCTGTTCCGCGATCATGTGCCGGCCGAGGATGATCTCGTGGTCGCGCGGCTGCGTCGCGCCGGTGCGGTCGTTCTGGGCAAGACCAATACGCCGGAATTCGGCTTCGGTGCGGTCTGCACCAACAGATTGTGCGGGCCGACACGCAATCCGTTCGATCCCGCGCTGACCTCCGGCGGATCGTCCGGTGGCGCTGCTGTCGCGGTCGCGGCCGGCATGGTACCGCTGGCGCATGGCACCGATTTCGGCGGCTCGGTGCGCACACCCGCCAGCTTCTGCGACGTCGCCTCGATCCGGCCGACGCCCGGCCGCATCCCGTCGCCAAGCCGTCCGCTCGGCTGGGACATGCTGGCGACCCACGGTTTTCTTGCCCGCGGTGTCGATGATCTCGCCCTTGCGCTGTCGGTCTGTGCGGGAGGTGATGCGAACGATCCGCTCTCGACTGCTGTCGGTCATGACAATCGGCCGCTCGCAGGACGTCCGCGGGTCGCCGTCACGCCCGATTTCGGTGTTGCGCCGGTTGCGCGCAACGTCCGCGCCCGTTTCGCCGCTGCCTGCGAGGCGCTCGCGCGTGTTGCCGATGTCGTGCCCTCCTCGCCCGATTGCAACGGTGCGATCGAGACCTTCCGCACGCTGCGTGCCGCGCACATTGCCGACAGCCACGGTGAGCTGCTGAGGACGCGCCGCGCCGAGTTGACGCCCACGGTGGTCTGGAACATCGAGGCGGGTACAAGCCTCTCGGCCGACGATTACCTCAACGCCGAGCGCCGCCGCACCGCGATCTATCGGAGCTTTTGCGAGCTGTTCACCCGCGCCGATTTCCTGGTCGCGCCGGCGGCATCGGTCTTTCCCTGGCCAAACGAGATCAGCGATGTCACCGCGATTGACGGAGCGGCACTGGAGACGCCGATCGACTATCTCGCGGTCACTTTCATCGTGTCGCTGGTCGGCTTTCCGGTCCTGACCGTGCCGGTACGACGAGAAGCGAGCGAACTGCCCTTCGGCATCCAGATCATCGCGCCGCCGGGATGCGAATCCCGCTTGTTTGCCTTTGGCCGTATCCTCGAGAACGAACTGGGTTTTTCGCACCGCCGGCCGCCTTGCTGATCAGCTGTCGCGATGCTCGAGCCGGGCGGCGAGCGCGTCGGCGAGGCCAATGGTCGGCTTGGCGGCGGGGCGGCGGAACGTGCCTGCCGTTGCCTTGCGCAGGCGCAGGGCCACCAGCGCCTCGGCCTGCTTCACTGAAGCAGCGACCTGGTCGACGACAGGGACGGGAATCCGGTCGGCGACGCGCTCGGCAAGGCCGGAGAGTGGCGCGCCTGCAAAAATCAGCACATCCGCCTCGTCCTCGACGATGGCGCGCTGGGCGAGCTTGACCAGCACGTCCTCCTTCTCGGTGCCCACCTCGGAGATCGCCTGAAAGGGCGTATCAAGCATGCGGATGCCGGCGCAGCGCGCCCACAGCCCGTGGGCGCGCACGCATTCCTCGTACCAGGGCCCCAGCGCCTGGGCGAAAGTGACGATGGCAAAGCGGCGCCCGGCCATGCAGGCGGTCAGCATCGCGGCTTCCGCCATGCCGACCACGGGAATGTCGAAGGTCTCGCGCGCGGCGAACAGGCCGGGATCGCCGAACGCCGCAATGATCGCAGCATCGACCCTCCGATGCTGCTCGGCCAGCATCTCCAGTGCGATGGCGCCGCCGATCTGCGCCTCGGTGCGCGTCGCGATATAAGGCACGCCGCGGGTCGCGGTGCAGGGGATCAGCTCGGTCCCGGGGGAGGCCGTGCGCTGCCCGACACCCATCATCAGGTGCGTGACCTCCTTGCTTGTGTTCGGGTTGAGCAGCAGCAGCTTCATGATTATGCCGCCGTCTGCTTGGCTTGAGAGGCGGCGAGGACTTCGAGCAGCGCGGTTCCTGTGCGGGCGACGTGGGCGCCGAGCAGGCGGCCGGCCGCTTCGCCGTTGCGCGCTTCGAGGGCGGCCAGGATATCGGCGTGCTCGTCGACCGAATTGCTCCAGCGCCTGCTAGCGCCGAGCGCGAGGTAACGCGCACGCTCGGCGCGGGAGATCAGCGTCTCGTGCGCCTCGCGCAGCGGCGTGTTGCGGGCCATGCGGACGATGGTGTTGTGGATCTCGCCGTTGATGGCGAAATAGTCGTCGAGCCTGCCGTTGCGGTGATGACCTTCCATCCGAGTCTGAAGCGTGCGCAGGCGGGCGAGATCGCGCGCGGTGGCGCGCTCTGCTGCAAGCTCGGCGGCCAGCCGCTCGATGCCGGCGAGGGCCTCGAACAATTCCGAGATGCCGTCGACCGCGATATCGGCAATGCGCGGGCTGCGGTTGGGGCGAAGCTCGATCAGCCCCTCGGCCGCCAGCACCTTCATCGCCTCGCGCAACGGGGTGCGCGACACGCCGAGCTCCTTCGACAGCCGGGTCTCCTGCGTTTGCGATCCCGGCGGCAGCTCGCCGCGAATGATCATCGTTCGCATCCGCGCGGCGGCGCGCTCATGCAGGCCTATCCGCTTGAGCTTGGGCGACTTTCGTCCCTTCGGCGCATCCGATTTCTGCTGCACGCGTGCCTCACTGCTTCAATTCATGTTAGCCGTTTCCGGCCCTTCGAGTTGCCTAAAATACCGACCCATCTAGCTGAAAACAATGGCACAACGCGCAAATTGTATGCAGCATGCAAAATCTCCGTTGCGCTGCCGCAAAGGCCGGTCGATGATCGCGCCAGACGCGCGAGATCTCGCGCCTTCGAAACGGAGTAAGCGATGCGGACGAGTTTGCGACTGGGCCTCGTGGCGATGGCGGCAATGCTTGGCGGAAGCGATCTCGCCTTGGCGCAGACGGCGAAGATCAAGCTCGGTTACGCCAAATGCGCACACTGCCTGCCGATGTCGTTGGTCCCCGGGGTGGCCAGGAACGTCGAGGTCGAAGCCACGGGCTTCAACTCCGGCAATGACGTTCTCACCGCGCTGGTATCGAAGAGCATCGACGTCGCGCAGGTCACCTACCTCCACTACATCACCGCGCTCGACAAAGGATTCGACGTCGTCGCCGTATCGGGCCAGATCAACGGCGGCTCGGAATGTCTCTCCTCCGCGAAGCTGAACCTGCCGGCCGAAGACTGGGCCACGTTCAAGGCAACCGTCGCGAAGGCGAAGAGCGACGGCCAGCCGCTCAAGGTTGCCGCGTCCCGCGGCAACGCGCAGGACATCCACATGCGCGGCGCGTTCCTCAAGCAGGGTGTCGACCCCAACAAGGACATTCAATTCATCAACATTCCCAATCCGTCCGACCATCTCGCAGCGCTCCAGCGCGGCGAGGTCGACATGATCTGCTCGGTCGAGCCGTTTGCCTCGCAGATCCGGCTCGCCGGCGCCGGCAAGCACTTCGTGCTGCCGTATGAACAGGCCGCTGGGAATCTCACGAACCTCATCGTCACCCGTTCCGACGTGATCGCGAGCCGGCGCGCCGGCGTCCAGGGCGTCGTCAGCGCGGTGGTCGAACTCGACAACAAGCTGATCGCCGACAAGGGACCGTGGGTCGAGGTCATCAACAAGCTCACTGGCCTCGACAAGACGGTGGCGACCGAGGCACTGAAGAATGCATCACCCGATCCAGCGATCCATCGTCCGCAGACGCTGGCGATCGCGGCGATGATGCGCGACCTCAAGTACATTTCGAAGGACGTGTCCGCAGAAGCGGAGAAGAATATGGACTATTCGTTCCTGGAGCAGGCCACCGGAAAGGCCAAGAATGACCTCGGTTACTGACGTCTCGCCGGCCAAGCCGGCGTTTCGGCCGATGCGGGCGTTTCAGGGCCTGGAGCGCCTCGTCGTTCCCGCGCTGCTGATCGCGGGCTGGGAGGCGTTTGCCCGCAGCGGCATGCTTCCGCCCGCGCTGCTGCCGGCGCCGAGCGCGGTGCTGCATGCCCTCGGCGACTGGGTGTTCGGCTTCGACGAGACCACGCAGACCTATTCCGGCCATTGGCTGCGTGATGCGCTCGCCAGCGCTCTTCGCGTCTTTGGCGGCTTTGCATTGGCAAGCCTGCTCGGCATCCTCGCGGGGGTCGCGATCGGCTGGTCCCGGTTGTTCGAGAAAACGCTGGAGCCGACACTGCAGATGTTGCGCCCCATCCCGCCGGTGTCCTGGATTCCGCTCGCCATCATCTGGTTCGGCATCGCCGACAAGCCGGCAATCTTCCTGGTCTTTCTCGGCGCATTCTTTCCGGTGCTGATGAACAGCATCCATGGCGTCAAGACCGTGGACCACAATCTCGTGCGGGCCGGCGCGATGATGGGCGCGAACGGACGGCAGATGCTGACCGACATCGTGCTGCCGGCGGCGCTGCCCTCGATCTTCGCCGGCCTGCGCATCGCGGTCGGCTCGGCCTGGATGCTGACGGTCACGGCCGAGATGGTCGCAGTGAAAAGCGGCCTCGGCTACGTCTTGTGGGATTCCTACTATTTTCTGCGCTACGACATCGTGTTGGCTGCGATGATCTCGATCGGGCTGCTCGGCTATCTCTCCGACCTCGGCCTCAAGGCGATCATGGCGCGCACGCTGCGCTGGCAGCAGACCACCACCGTGCAGGGCAGGGCGGGCTGATGGCGGCAATCGAGATTCGCAACATCGTAAAGGTGTTTTCCGACAAGCGGCGCGGCCGCGACCTGCTGACGCTGGACAACATCAATCTCGACATCGAGGCCAATGATTTCGTCTGTCTGCTCGGCCCGTCCGGTTGTGGCAAGTCGACCCTCCTCAACATCATCGCCGGCTTCGAGCAGGCGACCTCCGGCCGCACGCTGGTGGATGGCAAGCAGGTAGAGCGGCCCGGTTCGGACCGTGGCGTGGTGTTCCAGCAGCCGACCCTGATGCCGTGGCTGACGGCAATCGACAACATCGCTTTCCATCTCAAGCTCAAGGGCGTCGCCAAGGCCGAGCGGCACCACCGCGCCATGGAGTTCATCGATCTCGTCGGCCTGCGCGGCTTCGAGCATCATCATCCCTCCGAAATGTCGGGCGGCATGAATCAGCGCGTCGGCATTGCCCGCGCACTCCTGATGAACCCGAGCGTGATCCTGATGGACGAGCCGTTCGCGGCGCTGGATGCCCAGACCAAGCTCGAAATGCAGGAGGAACTGGTCGCGATCTGGCAGAAGCGCCGCTGCACCATCGTGTTCGTCACCCACAGCGTCGACGAGGCGCTGGTGCTCGGCAACAAGATCGTGGTGATGACCAGGCGGCCGGGCCGGATCCGCGAGGCCGTCAATTTCGACCTGCCGCGCCCGCGCGATATCACCAGCCCCGAGTTCAACGACGCCAAGCGCCACATCCTGGCTTTGATCCGGGAGGAGTCGACGCGCCTTGCGCAGGCGTCGTAAGGTATGGCTATGCGCAAGCGTCTCGGCATGATCACGCCGTCCTCCAACTCGGTGCTCGAGCCCGTCACCAGCGCCATGCTGGCCGGCGCTCCCGGCGTCACCGCACATTTTTCGCGCTTCCGCGTCACCGAGATTGCGCTCGACGCTGCCGCGCTTAGCCAGTTCGATGCATCCGTGATGCTTCCGGCCGCGGAATTGCTGGCCGATGCCAAGGTCGACGCCATAGCCTGGAACGGCACCTCGGCGAGCTGGCTCGGGATCGGCCGCGACAGAAGCCTGTGCGAAGCGATCACGGCGCGCACGGGTGTCCCGGCGACGACGTCCACGCTCGCATGCATCGACGCCGCCCGCGCGCTCGGCGCAAAACGTGTCGGACTGGTCTCGCCCTATACCGATGACGTACAGCGACGGATCGCCGGTGTCTGGGCCGGGGAGGGAGTTGCGCCGCACGCAGAGCGGCATCTCGGTCTCCGTGACAATTTCTCCTTCGGCGAGGTCGCACCTGCCACGATCGGCGACATGATCCGCTCGGTGGTGGCAGACGGCGCCGATGCCGTCGTTATCCTCTGCACCAATCTCGACGGAGCCGAACTGGCCGCCTCGCTCGAACGGGAGTTGAACATCGCCGTGCTGGATTCGGTGGCGGTCACGTTGTGGCGGACGCTCGGCCTCGCCGGCGGTGACAACACGGTCCTCGAGCAATGGGGTCGGATCTTCCAGACGGTGCCAGTCATCAAGTGACGGAGACTCATGTGACGCAGCTCGATCTCGCCATTCGCGGCGGCATCATCGTGACGGCCAGCGACGAGTTTCGCGCCGATATCGGCATTCGCGACGGCCGCATCGTCGGCATTGCCGATCATCTCGAGGGCGCTGTGCGCGAGATCGATGCGACAGGCCTGCTCGCGCTGCCGGGCGGCATCGACAGCCACGTCCACATCTCCCAGCCGTCGGGTCCCGATGTGGTGATGGCCGACGATTTTGCCTCGGCGACGCGTGCGGCTGCTGCCGGCGGCAACACCATGGTGCTGCCCTTCGCGCTCCAGGAGAAGGGGACCTCGCTGCGGACCTGTGTCGAGAACTACCGCAAGCTCGCCGAAGGCGAGTGCTATATCGACACGGCGTTCCATCTCATCATCTCCGATCCGACCGCGGTCGTGCTCGGGCAGGAACTGCCGGCTCTGGTCAAGGACGGCTACACCTCCTTCAAGGTGTTCATGACCTATGACGACCTCGTGCTCAGCGACAGGCAGTTGCTCGAAGTCTTCGACGTCGCGCGCCGCGAGGAGGCGCTGGTGATGGTTCATTGCGAGGGCTATGACGCCATCCGCTTCCTCACCAGCAAGCTGGAGCGCGAGGGCCACATCGCGCCCTATTACCACGGCACCTCGCGGCCCCAGGCCGTCGAGCGCGAGGCGACGCATCGTGCCATCAGCCACGCCGAGATCGTCGGCGTGCCCATCATGATCGTGCACGTCTCCGGGCGCGAGGCGATGGAGCAGGTGCGCTGGGCCCAGCTGCGCGGATTGCCGGTGCATGCGGAGACCTGCCCCCAATACATCACGCTGACGGCCGACGACATGAAGGGCCTGAACATGGACATCACGGGCGCGAAATACGTCTGCTCGCCGCCGCCGCGAGATGTCGAGAGCCAGCAGGCGATCTGGGAGGGCATCACATCAGGCGTGTTCCAGACCTTCTCGTCCGACCACTGTCCGTTCCGCTACGACGATCCGAAGGGCAAGCTGACGCCGAATGCGCGCACCTCGTTCCGCTGGGTGCCGAACGGCATTCCCGGCGTCGAGACCCGGCTGCCGATCCTGTTCTCCGAGGGCGTCTCGAAGGGCCGCATCACCCTGCAAAGGTTCGTCGAGCTGACAGCGACCAACCACGCCCGCATCTACGGCCTCTATCCGCGCAAGGGCTCGATCGGCGTCGGCTTTGATGCCGACATCGTTCTCTGGGATCCAAAATTGAAGAAGCCCATCCGGCAGGCCGATCTGCATCACGGCTCGGACTACACGCCATGGGAAGGGTTCGAGGTCACGGGATGGCCGGTGACGACAATCGCCCGCGGGCGAATTGTGTGCGAGCAGGGACGGATCGTTGGCGACAAAGGCGCCGGCGAAGTTCTCAGCCGCGGCAAGTCGAGCCTGATCTGATCTTTCGTGTGGTCTGGCTCCGCGACGATGCCCGCGCTCGGTTCATCGGCCCGTCGCCGCGAATGGCGAACGTGGTAGATTGACAATGCGCTGCTCGTCGACGGCGTGGCGCGCGATCTCGTCGGCCGTGGTCGGGTGAAAGAGGTCTTGAGCGGGCTCGGCACGGCACGGACCACGCTCGGTTCCCGCAACAGGACGGTGGTTGACGCCGTCGTGAAGCCGCTGAATGCGACGCGCGCCGATGGCAGCTACTAGGGGCTGTTCGATAAGTTCGGCCTAACCAGCATGCCGGCCGACCAGCCGCTTGCGATCGCCGGTCCCGGTCCGGCCTGATACCTACGGAGACGAGCCGACGAGCCATTCCAGTCCGACGGCCGCTGTCACTTACTTCTTCAATTACTTCTGATGAAGCGTGTGCTCGTCACCATCGGATCGACGGCGGCGGCTGTCATCGGTGGATTGATCCCCGGCATGGGCATCGCGTTGATGCGCATGTCGTCCAACCCGTTGCTGTCGGGTTTTCGCGCTTCTGCACCTGGTTCTTCCGCGGCACGCCGCTGCTGATCCAGCTGGTGGTGATCTACAGCGGCTTGCCGTAGTTCATGGGTGAGAGCCATCATTCGTAGTTCAGTGTTTCACGCCCGCGAACAGGATATGGATGCGTACCAATGCGATCGCTAAGCAGCTCCGAAAGCAGGTTCGTCAAAGCTGCGGCATCCGATGCGCCGAGCCTGTCCAGAACGTCCTGCTGAATGGACTTGATGAGTGGGCCGATATCCTTGAATTGCGCTGCGCCTCGCTGCGAGAGGAAAATCAGGACCCTGCGCCGGTCATGTGGATCGGGAGCGCGATAGACCTGCGCCGACTCGACCATTCTATCGATGATCTTTGTGAGCGTTGGACCATCGACAAAGAGCCGGGTTGCCAGGTCGCCCATCGCCAGCCCGTTTCTTTCGGTCAGCGCCTCGAGCACGCGGTACTGGTGAAGAGACATGCTTCGTGGCTTGAGCTCCGCTTCCAGCATCTGCTCAAGCCGGCGATTCACACCTCGGATGAGTTCAGGGAGGTCCACGTTGCACCTTCAGCGAATTATTTGATATTTCAACATTTGCCTTGGAATGTAAAAGGGAGCAAGCGAAAAGCAGATTTGAGCGCAAATGCCTAGTGAAGCGGCTAGTGCATCAGGTGGCGCCGCGAAAATGGGCAGGTTGCTTTCCAGATCGAGTGTTTTCGTAGTGAAACCGGCTCAAGCGGCACTGGATTGCCGTTGGCATGATTCGTGAGTGCTCTGTGCACGGAAAGTGCGGAGACACCACCGTTGCGTAGCGTCCGGATATGTCTGCTCATACCGCAGAACGGGGCTGCGGGGCTTTGGGCCCCGTCAGCCGAGGCGTGCGGACGCCTGGCCGTCGACGAGATCAACGGAATGTCCGGCGTCCTGCGACGTCCAGTTGAATTGCACGTCGTGAACGCCGGAGAAACCGGTCCGAGCGCGGGCCGGGCCGCGCGCGATGCGATCGAAATCGATGGTGTTGACGGCATAGTCGGGATGTTGCCGAGCTTCGCACGCGATTTCGTGGCGCGCGCTGCCGGTGGTCGCGTTCCGTTCATATATACCCCGCAATTCGAGGGCCGCTCATCGACGCTGGACGTCATGGCGACCGGTGAGACAGCCGAAGAGTTGCTTGCTCCAGCGGTTCAGTGGCTCTCGGAAACGAGGCGTGCACGCCGCTATTTTCTTTGCGGCAATGATTACGTATGGCCTCGTTCATCCCTTCAGATTGCGCGTGCATTGATCACCCGCTTTGGCGGCGCGGTCACGGGTGAATACTATCTGCCTGTCGGCGAACATGACTTCGACGAGATACTGGAGCGGATCAAGGCAACGCGCTCGGACGTTGTTCTTCCGTATTTCCTTGGCGGCGATTGCATCGCATTCAATCGGGCCTTCTATGCGGCAGGGTTGAGTCCGCGTGTGCTGCGATTTTCCTCGGCGGTCGACGAGACCGTGGCGTACGGTCTCGGCTTGAACGAAACCGAGAATCTCTACGCTGCATCGAGCTATTATGGATCGATCCGCTCCCGCAACAATGGCGCGTTTCTGGAGCGTTACCACACGGCGTTCGGCGATAGTCCGCCTCCTGTGAATGCCTTTGGTCAGTCCTGCTACGAGGGCATCTACTCGCTCGCGTCCTTGATCGAGGAAGCCGCCAGCCTCGATGCGCGCAAATTGACCAGCCTGTACGGAAGGACGTTCCAGCGGCGCACGGCACGAGGCGATTTGGCGCAATCGGTGGTCGGCGGCCGTCATCCCATCTATCTCGCTCGGCTCGATGGTTACGATTTCTCCATCATTGCGCGGCGATAAAAACGCTTGCTTTTTCAAATATTGTATTCTTAATATTTTCCATCTCAAGAACTGATGGGGACGTTTATGACTTTCTCTCGCCGTCGCTTCCTGCAGCGCTCAGCTATTGCAACGACGACGTTGATCGCTTCACCTGCGGTTTTCCGTTCCGGCGCGTTCGGCGCAGAAAATCCGATCGTCGTTGGCAGCCTGCACGACCAATCTGGTCCGATCGCAGCGTCCGGCACGCCGATGGTCTATGCGCTGCAGCTTGCGGTCGATGAGATCAACGCTGGCGGCGGATTGTTGGGCCGACCGTTGAAGGTCATCCACTACGACACGCAGTCGAATATTCAGATGTACTCGCAATTTGCTCAGCAACTTGCGGTGAAAGACAAGGTCGATGTCGTGCATGGCGGCATCACTTCGGCTTCGCGCGAGGCGGTGCGTCCGACCTTCGATCGTTTCAAGGTGCTGTACTTCTACAACGTTCTCTACGAGGGCGGTGTTTGCGATCGCAATACGTTCTGCACGGGGACGACGCCCGCCCAGACCGTGGAAAAGCTCGTCCCGAGCGCAATGAAGAAGGCGGGCAAGAAGGCCTACATCATCGCCGCCGACTACAATTACGGCCAGATCACCGCAAAGTGGATGACGAAATACGTCAAGGACAATGGCGGCGAGGTGCTGTCGACTGACTTCTTCCCGCTCGATGTCACCAATTTCGGCACGACCATCTCGAAGATCCAGGCGGCAAAGCCCGACCTCATCCTGTCGGCATTGGTCGGCGGCAATCACACTGCCTTCTACCGGCAATGGACCTCCGCTGGCATGAAGAGCAAGATCCCGATCGCGTCGACCACTTTCGGCCTCGTCAACGAGCCGACCACGCTCGACGCGGCCGAGAGCGATTCCATTCTCGGCGCCTACGGCTACTTCGAAGAGCTGACCACGCCGGCCTCGAAGAGCTTCGTCGAGAAGATCAAGAAGGCCCATCCCGACTCCCCCTATGTCAGCGAGCTGGCTGCCTGCACCTACGAGGGCGTCATGCTTTGGGCCGCCGGCGTGAAGAAAGCCGCCAGTATCGATCGCATGAAGGTGATCGCGGCTCTGGAGGACGGAATCGCTTTCGACGGCCCGAGCGGCAAGGTCGCGTTGGACAAGCCGACCCATCACACCACCCGCAACGCGTTCCTCGCCGAGGTGAAGGACCGCAAATGGTCGGTGCTGGAGAGTTACTCCGACGTCAAGCCGACCGATACTGCGAGTGTCTGTGATCTCGTCAAGAACCCGAACGACACCAAGCAGTACATCATCAATCTCTGACACGGCCGGGCCTCGCGGCGAGGCCCGTAGCATTGAGGGACCGAAAGAATCCAAGAATGGCGATCTATCTCATCGTCGCGCTCGACGTCCTGAATGGAATATCGTCGCTGTTCCTGCTGTGCCTCGGACTGGCGATCATCTTCGGCATGATGAAGATCATCAACCTCGCCCATGGCGAGTTCATCATGCTTGGTGCGTATGCGACTGTCATATCGGCCAATGCCGGCGTCAACATATGGATTGCAATGCTGGTCGTTGCGCCGCTCTTCGTCGGTCTCGTTGGCCTCGTCATCGAGCGCTGTCTTATTCGCTTTCTCTACGGTCGTCTCGTCGATTCGATGCTCGCGACCTGGGGGCTCAGCCTTCTAATCATCGGAATCGTCACTACAATCTACGGCAACACTCAGCAAGGCGTACCGACCCCGCTCGGCGGCTTCTCGATCGGGTCGTATCAGTCGAGCTATTACACGCTGTTCCTGGCCGGGATGGCGATCGTGATGATGGCCGTCGTCTACGGCGTGATGAGCTATACTCGCTTCGGCCTGATCGCCCGCGCCACGATGCAGAACCCCGCGATGGCGGCCACGCTGGGCGTCAATCCGGCGCGGGTCTACATGAGCACGTTCGCGGTCGGGGCGGCCATCACAGGTCTCGCCGGAGGTCTGCTGGCTCCGGTTTCGGGCATCACGCCCGGCATGGGTGGCGCCTACGTCGCGAAGGCCTTCATGACCGTTGTCGGGGGTGGCGCCGCCATTCTGTCGGGGACGATGTCGGCGGCGAGCCTGTTCGGTGCCGTCAATCAGGTCGGGGCCTTCTTCACCACGCCGGTCTACGGCGAAGTCCTGGTGTTTACGGCTGCGATCGTGCTGATCCGCCTGCTTCCGCAGGGGATTTCCGGCCGCTTCTTCAAGGGGAATTTGTAATGCCCGCCCGCTTTCGCCTTGGGGCTCAGGCGGTTGCCGTCATTGTCGCGATCATCGCGATCGCGCTCATTCCCGGCGTGATCGAGCTCTTTGCGCTGATGCAGTTGACGCTGTTCGCGGCAATGGCTGTGCTGGCGCTCAGCCTCGCCTTCATCTGGGGCTTTGGCGGTATCCTGTCGTTCGGACAGACGGCCTTCTTCGGCCTCGGCGGCTATGCCTATGCGATCGCCGCGGTCAATTTCCAGGATTCAACGCCGTCGATCCTGCTTGCCATTATCATTCCCTCGTTGTTCGCCGCGATCCTCGGCTACTTCATCTTCTTCGGTCGCATCTCCGACGTCTACCTCGGCGTGATCACGCTCACCGTGACACTGATCCTGTTCAACTGCGTCAACTCGACCTCGGGCGATGAGTACAGGATCGGCAAGGCGTTGCTCGGCGGCTTCAACGGCATGCCGGCAGTCCCCACCTTCAACGTTCCGTTCTATCCGGACCAAATCCTGTCACCCGAGCAATCATGGTGGGTAACGGGCGGAGCGCTGCTCGGGATATTCCTGCTTCTGCGTTTGCTGCTCTCCCTTCCGGCTGGACGCGTCATCGTGGCCGTACGCGAAAACGAGGTTCGTGCCTCGCTGCTCGGCTACGACCCGCGCAAGGTCAAGCTGCTAACCTTTATCCTGAGCGGAGCGATCGCCGGGCTCGCCGGTGCGCTCTACGTCAATTGGGGCGCGTTCGTTGGGCCGACTATCTTCAGCCTGTCGCTGTCGGCGGAGATCATCATCTGGATTACTGTGGGCGGGCTGGGCACCTTGCTCGGACCTATCGTTGGCTGCGTGCTGATCGAATACATTGTCGCCTATATCGGCTCTCAGCAGGCCTTGAATTCCAACCTCGTGCTCGGCGCCGTACTGGTCGTATTCGTGCTGCTGCTGCCCAAGGGACTGGTGCCGACGGCGCGCGATCTGCTGATGCGGCTCGTGCCCGCGCCGAAACCGAAGGCGCAACACGCAGATGATCGTGTGCCGCCGCCGGTAGCCGCCTCCCACATGGCCGGAGCCGAATGACCATGGCAGACCTCGTACCCCTGCTGAAGGCCGAGCACCTCACGATGCGTTTTGGCGGCGTGGTCGCCAATGACGACATCACTTTCACCTTGGAGGAGATGGAGCTGCGCTGCCTGATCGGACCGAATGGGGCTGGCAAGAGCACGTTCTTCAAGACTCTGACCGGCCAGCTGGTTCCGACTTCGGGCGCAATTGCGTTTCGCGGACAGCCGATTGCGGGCAAGCTTTCGCACGAAATTGCCCGGATGGGGATCGGCATCAAGACCCAGGTGCCGAATGTCTTCAACGGTCTTTCGGTGCGAGAGAATGTCTGGCTCGCCGTTCGCCGCAACGCCACGCCGCGTGCCCAGGGGCCGGCGGTCGATGCCGTGCTGGAGATGATCCGGTTGACGGATCATGCCGACCGCATCGTGGCGACGCTGTCACACGGCCAACGACAATGGGTCGAGATCGGTATGGTGCTCGCGGCGGAGCCGGAGTTGATCCTGCTCGACGAGCCGGCCGCCGGGATGACCGACGAAGAGACCCTGCACACTGCCGCCATCATCCGCGAGATCAACCAGACCCGGGCCATCATCGTCGTCGAGCACGACATGGAGTTCATTAAGCAGATCGCAAAGAGGGTGACGGTCTTTCACCAGGGCCGGGTGCTGGTCGAAGACACCGTGGACAAGGTCCTGGCCGATCAGCGCGTGCGCGACGTCTATCTCGGCAAGAAGGTGGCGGCATGAGCGCGCTTCTCGAGGTCCGCGATTTGCGATCCGGCTACGGCCGCATCCCGATTCTGTTCGGTCTCGACATGGTGGTTCAGGATGGCGAATATCTCGGCATTCTCGGCCACAACGGCATGGGCAAGACCACGACGCTGCGTGCGCTGATGGGGCATCTGCCGACGACGGGTGGTGCCGTCACGTTCGCCGGCAAGACGATCACGCATCTCAAGCCGTATGAGCGATCCAGGCTTGGGATCGGGCTCGTGCCGCAAGGACGAGAGATATTTCCCGACCTGAGCGTCCTTGAGAACCTGCGAATGGGCCTCGCAGCGGCTCCGAAGGAGGACCGTTCGGTCATCGACGCGGTGCTGCAAGACTTTCCGCGCCTGGTGCGGCTGCTCGACCGGCGTGGTGGAGCCCTGTCGGGCGGCGAGCAGCAATTGCTGGCCTTGGCGCGCTGTCTCTGCACGAAACCCCGGCTGATCCTGCTGGACGAGCCGACCGAGGGTATTCAGCCATCGATCATCGAAGAGATCGTCGAGACGCTGCTCGCGCTGAAGAAGCGGTGGAACATGTCGCTGATCGTCGTCGAGCAGAACCTCGAATTCATCACATCCCTGTCGGACCGAATCCTCAATATCCAGAAGGGGCGCATCACCGGTGAGCTCGACCGGGAAAGCCTATTGGTTCGGGACGGCGCCATGCACCCTACCTAGGTTCGAATTCCGGCGCGGCAGCGCCGGCCATTGCAATTGCTGACTTCGTTACTGCCAGCTTGTCCTCACAAGAAAGGATGACCTATGTCTATCAAACGCCCGACTGCCGAAGATGTCGCCGAGCTCGCCGCGAGCCTGCACATGAACATGACGGTCGAAGAGGCCGGAAGCTATCTTGCACTCATGGGTGGGATGTTCGACGCGTACGACGTCATCGACGAACTGCCGAACCCGCTGCCGCCGGTCAAATATCCGCGCATGCCGGGCTCCAAGCCGATGCCGAAAGACAACAAGTACGGTGCGTGGGCGATCAAGACCGAGGTCAAGGGTGCGGCCACCGGCAAGCTCGCGGGTCGTACCATCGTGCTGAAGGACAACGTCGCCCTGGCCGGCGTCCCCATGATGAACGGCTCGACCACGCTCGAAGGCTTCATTCCCGCCGCCGACGCGACGATCGTGACCCGCATTCTCGATGCCGGCGGCACCATCGTCGGAAAGGCCGTGTGCGAGCATTTTTGCCTGTCGGGCGGCAGTCACACCTCCCATCCCGCTCCGGTTCATAACCCGCTCAAGATGGGGTATTCGGCGGGCGGCTCCTCGTCGGGAAGCGCCGCGCTGGTCGCAGCCGGCGAGGTCGACATGTCGATCGGCGGCGACCAGGGCGGCTCGATCCGTATCCCGGCATCCTATTGCGGCATCTACGGCATGAAGGCGACGCACGGGCTGGTCCCGTACACGGGCGTGATGCCGATCGAGTCGACGATCGACCACACCGGTCCGATGACGGCCAACGTCGCCGACAATGCGTTGTTGCTGGAGGTGCTGGCCGGCCCCGACGGGCTCGATCCCCGCCAATATGCGCCGAAAATGACGAGCTACACGGAGATGCTTCGCAAGGGCGTGAAAGGCATGAAGATCGGCATCCTCAAGGAAGGATTTGCCATTGCGAACATGCAGGAGGGCGTGGCCTCCAAGGTGAAGGCTGGTGCGGAGCGGTTCGCAAAGCTCGGTGCCAGCGTATCGGAGGTGTCGATCCCCGAACACCTTCATGCACTCGCGGCATGGAACCCGATCACGCTGGAAGGTTTCCTGGTCCAGATGATGATCGGCAATGGCATGGGGTTCAACTGGAAGGGACTCTATGACGTTGGCTTGGTCGACGCCCATTCCGGTTGGCGCACGCGTGCCGACGACCTGTCGGAGACCCTCAAGCTCACCATGCTGGTCGGGCAGTGGGGCGTCAGCCACTATCGCGGTCGCTACTACGCCAAATCGCGCAACATCGCGATCGCGGCCAAGGCCGCCTATGATGCGGTATTCGGCTCCTACGACCTTCTGCTGATGCCGACCTTGCCCTGTGTCGCCACGCCGATCCCGGCCAAGGACGCGCCGCTCTCCGAGATCGTCCAGCGCGCCTTCGAGATGACGGCCACGACCAGTCCGTTCGACGTTACCGGCCATCCCGCGATGACCATACCCTGCGGCCTTTCGGACGGCCTTCCGGTCGGGCTGATGCTGATCGGCAAGGACTACGATGAGGCGACCATCTATCAGGCGGCCAGCGCCGTCGAAGCCGACGGCGATTGGAAGAAGTTCTGATGATCACCATCACCGCCGTCATCAAGGCAAAGTCGGGACACGAGGTCACGATGCGCGACGCACTCCTAACCGTCGCCGCGAATGTCGCGGCGAACGAGCCGGAGACGATCGGCTTCTTCATCTCGCAAAGCGAGAATGATCCGTGCGTGTTCACAACGTATGAGCGATTTTCCGACAAGGCGGCGATGGATCGTCACAATGGTTCGGCGGTCGTCGCCACCTTCTTCGGGATCGCCGGGCCCATTCTGGATGGAGAGGTCACATTGGTGACCTCTACGGAGGTGTCGGCGACAATCCGGTAAGCCGGCATTCCGGCCTGCTGCGGGAGAAAATCGTGACGTTACGGCTTCATGGCATCATCGGACGATCCGACGACGCAGCCTATGCGGGTCGTCTCCACCATGTCGAGCATCATGGCGGGATCGAGCTGCTGTTCGTGCCGCCGTCCGATGTCGGACGAAAGCGCTTTCGCCTGACGACCGATCGCGGAACCGACTGTGCGGTCAGCCTGGACCGGGACGAGGACCTGGTCGACGGCGCACTGCTGTTTCTCGCGCACGATCGCGCCATCATTGCCCGCTTCGGCGAGCAGGAATGTTGGCGATTGAAGCCAGTCGATCAGGCAGCGGCACTCAAGCTCGGCTGGAATGCCGGCAATCTACATTGGCGGGTTCGCTTCGAGGACAATGTTCTTGTTGTCCTGCTGGACGGGCCGCTCGACACCTACCGCGCGCGCATCAAGCCGCTGCTCGAAGCCGGCGAAGTGGTGGAGAGCGACGCTGTTTGACAGATTGCAGACACTGGCTTTGCTGCAGCTCGGGGACAGTGCCTACCCGGCCGGCGGCTTTGCATTCTCCTGGGGGCTGGAGGGACTCGCTGCGGACGGCATGCTTGCCGATCGCGGCGAACTCGACCGGATCATCGCGGATCAGCTGGAGCGCCGCTGGGCAAGCATGGACCGCATTCTGCTGCGCCAAGCCTTTCGGGCAGAGGATTGTGCCGCCGTCGCTTGCGTGGATCGCCTGGCCGAGGCTGCAACACCTTCGGCCGAGATGAGAGAAGGATCACGGCGGGCGGGCAGGGCGCTGCTCGGGGTATGGGTCAAGCTCGATGGACCCCTATCGGTGGCCTACCGTGGCCTGGTGTCGTCGGACGGCAGGCTCGGCCATCTGGCGGTCGTGCAGGCCGTCGTGGGGCGGGATGCGGGACTCAGCCAGGACGCCGCCGAACTTGTCTCGGGCTGGACGCTCGTGACCGGCCTCGTCAGCGCCGCGGTGCGGCTTGGCATCATCGGCCATATCGAGGCGCAGCGCAGCCAGGAGATCGCGCGCGCGTTGCTTGCGGAATTGCTTGCGGAAGCGCCGCCGGCCGATGCGCTGCCCGCGAGCTTTACGCCGTTCATCGACATCGCAGTCTCGCGCGGACCGCTGCGTCATGTCCGCATGTTCACGACATGAGAGAGGGTGATTTCCCATGATGAATCTGTCGCCGACCGAAATGGATCGCCTCGTGATCTTCAATGCCGCGCAAATGGCACGCCGCAATCGGTCGCTCGGAATTCGGCTGAGCCACCCGGAGGCGGTCGCCTACATCACGGACGAGGTGATGACCGCGGCGCGCCGCAACCTGCCTTATGCCGAGATCCGCGATATGGCCGGGTGTTTGCTGACGTCGGACGACGTCGAGCCCGGCGTCGGGCAGATGATTCCGATGCTCTATATCGAGTGCATGTTCGCCGAAGGAACCAAGGTGATGGCGCTGTTCGAGCCGGTCGGTCCCGGCAACGCTTCGGTCGAGGGCCATGTCGTACCAGGTGAGATCATCGCGGGCAGTGGAGACATTGAGAGCTTTGCGGACCTGCCCAAAATCATCATCGATGTGACGAACACCGGCGACCGCGACGTTCAGGTTCGCAGCCACACTCACTTCTTCGAAGTCAATCGCGCGTTGCGCTTCGATCGCGCGGCGGCCTGGGGCATGAAGGTCGATCGGCCCGCGGGCGCCGGGATTCGCTTCGAACCCGGGGTCACCAAGTCCGTGCAGCTTGTTCCGATTTCAGGCGACCGCGTCGTACATGGGCAGGCGGGTCTTGTTAACGGTCCGTTGGATGCGCCGTTCGCACGGCAGGAGGCTCTAAAGCAGGCCCGGGCACGCGGCTATCTGGGAGCCTGACCACCATGGCGATACTGTCCCGCCGCGCCTACGGCGAACTCTACGGGCCGACCAAGGGCGACCTCGTGCGATTGGCCGACACCAGTCTGCTTGCCGAGATCGAACATGACTATACGATCTACGGACATGAGTTGCTGGTTGGCGCTGGAAAGAACTTGCGCGATGGCGAGGGTGTAAACGCCAACAAAACCTCATTGGACAAGATTCTCGACGTTGTCATCAAGAACGCTACGATCGTCGACGCCGTAGCCGGTATCGTGAAGGCCGACATCGGCATCCGCGACGGGCGCATCGTCGGCATTGGCAAGGCCGGCAATCCCGACGTGATGCCCGACGTGCATCCCGACATGGTTGTAGGACATACTACGGCACCGATCGCCGGCGGTCCCTTCATCGTCACCGCCGGCGCAGTTGAATCGCACGCTCATCTGATCTCGCCTGAACAATCCGACCACGCGCTCTCTGGAGGGACGACCACCCTGGTTGGGAACGGATCGGGTCCGGTCTTTGACGTCGGCAGCGGCGCCGCTTCAAGCTTTGCGCGCTTTCTTCAGGCGATCGAGTTCTCGCCCCTCAATTTTGCCTTGTTCGGACGTGCGGGGTCCAATCCCGAAGCCGTCGAGGAAGCCGTCGCGGCCGGTGGCATGTCCGTGAAGATCCACGAGGATTTCGGCGCCGCTCCTTCGGTGATCAATCAGAGCCTCATTGCGGCGGACCGCAATGATTTCGCGGTTCACCTCCATACCGACTCGATCAATGAGTACGGCTTCTGCGAGGATACGATGGCTGTTGTCGAAGGCCGCACCATCCATATGTATCACGTGGAGGGCGCCGGCGGCGGTCATGCACCGGATCTGCTGAAAGTTGTGTCGTGGGACAACGTCATTCCTTCATCCACCAATCCGACCAATCCGTACACGTCTTACGGCATGGAAGAGGGCGTGCCGATGACGATGATCTGTCATCAGCTCAACTACAATGCACCAGAGGACGTAATGTTCGGCGAGGCGCGAGTGCGTGCCCAGTCGATGGCGGCTGAAGATTTTCTCCACGACATGGGGGCGATATCGATATTCGGCACGGATACGCAGGGCATGGGCCGCCTCGCCGAGAACGTTGCCAAGTGCTGGCAGCTTGCCAGCGTCATGAAGGATCGGACCGGCCGTCTACCGGAGGAGAAGACGGCGTGTGCAGACAATGAGCGGATCAAGCGCTACATTGCCAAGCTCACCATCAATCCGGCAGTCGCGGTTGGCATTGACCACATGGTCGGCTCGATTGAGCCTGGCAAGATGGCCGACCTGGTTCTCTGGCCGCGCGCCTCCTTCGGCATCAAGCCCTATATGGTGATCAAGAACGGCTTCGTCGTCTGGGGTGCCATGGGGGACGGCAACGGTAGCCTCGGTCTGTCAGAACCGATGATCCAGAAGCGGATGTGGGGCGCGCTCGGTACTGCGCCGCAAAGACTGGGCGTCAACTTCATGTCGAAGCTTGCGATGGAGGCCGATGTGACCCGGAAGCTCGGCCTTGGACGCGATCCGGTGCAGATCAAGAATGTGCGAAGGTTGCGGAAGATGGACATGTTGCACAACGCTGCGACGCCGCATGTCGAGGTCGATCCGCAAACCTTCGAGGTTCGTGCGGATGGAAAGCTTCTGATGTGCCCGCCGGCGACGAAGGTGCCGCTGGCCAGGCGGTATATGCTTCGATGAGCCGACTTTCGCTCAACAACGGATTAGCCCAGCCACGAATCGCGGCCGCGCGGGTCGGGATTGGGGGCCCGGTCGGTTCGGGCAAGACTGCATTGGTGGAGCGCTTGATTCCAGCACTTATTAACCGCGGCATCGATATCGCGGTCATCACGAACGATCTCGTAACGGCCGAGGATGCCGATCGGATCAGGCGTTCTGGATTGATCGACCCGGCACGCGTATCGGCGGTCGAGGCGGGGGCATGTCCTCATACCGTCATTCGCGAGGATCCCACGCTTAATATTGAAGCGGCGGATGAACTAGAGCGACGTTTCCCCGGGGTCGAGCTGATTCTGCTGGAAAGCGGTGGCGACAATCTCGCATCGACGTTTTCGCGGGACCTGACGGACTTTTGGATGTTTGTGATCGATGTGGCCGGAGGTGACGACATTCCGCGTAAGCGCGGTCCAGGTGTCATTCGCGCTGACCTGCTCGTCATCAATAAAGTCGATCTGGCGCCGCACGTCGGTGCCGATTTGACGAGGATGCGTCGGGAGGCGTTGGACGTCCGCGGCAACCGCCCAGTGCTGCTCACCAATTGTCGGCGCGGTGAAGGTGTTGCGTCGATCGTCGATCTCCTCGAACGCGAGGTCTTGTTCAAAACGTGAAAAACATGACGTCGAGCGATTGTGCACGGCTCGACCTGAGCTTCGTCCGTCGTGCCGGACGTACAGTCATCGATCGACGGATGTTCGCTTGGCCATTCGCGCTCACGCGCAGCTTTCATGTCGATCCGTATCGGCCGCATTGCCTCAGCGTGATCGTGCAGACGGCGAGCGGAGCGATTCACGGAGAGGACAGTCTTGCACAGCGCCTGTTGCTTGGTCCAGGAACGGCCGTCTGTCTGACCAATCAGGGGGCGACGTCGGTTCATCGCGCTGCCCCCGGGGCGCGCGCGACAGAGACGGTGACGCTTGATGTCGCGAGCGGCGCCAGTCTCGAATACCTGCCTGAGCCGCGCATTCTGTTTCCCGACGCCGCACTGTCACAGACTATGGAGCTTGACTGCGCGACCGACGCTCACGCGTTGATCTTCGATGCGTTCACGATGCACGACCCCCTGGGCGAAGGCCGCTATTTCCGGGAGCTGGAATCGACGTTCCGCCTGAGGAAATCGGGCGGCGAGCCGCTGCTGATTGAGCGCGCACGCATATGCCATCCAGACCGCAGCCTGTTTCGTGGCTACGGAGCCTTCGGGTCGGCATTCATGGCGTTACCCCTTGGCCATGATCTGGCGGATCTCCGCGGGGCGTTGACAACAGCCCTCGAGCAAATACGCGGCCTATATGGAGCGGTGAGCGCATCACCAGCGCAGGCGGGACTCGGGATCCGTCTCGCGGCCTTGGAGCTGAGGTGCATTCGTCAAGCCTTCGAGGCCGTAAGAAGGATCTACCACCGGACGCTACCAAGTTCGTTGACCAAATTCCGTTCTGAGGACCCGTCCACCAGCGGCTGGGTGCCCGTTGATCCAACATGAAATCACACACCTGCACACGTGTGCACCTGTTCCCGCTCCAGTCCATGTAGGGAAGGGACAAGTAATTGGAATATCAAAGTGAGGGGTACGAGGGGCGCGGCTCTGAGCGGAAGCTCTCGCGTGCTTCGTCGTCAGGTCGCGACTTCCTCAAACGCCATTCTGACAAAGGAAAATTCTGTAGGGACCTCAAACGAGCAAAAAGGCTGGTCGGCGGCCAACCGGTGCGTCTTCCAAACCATTCCGGGCCCAACTCGACGGTCAACTCCGTCTTTGAGCCGCGTTCTCGTCAAGGTGGAGAGGTGCGCTGGCGTCTGGTGTCGTGTTCGAGCGGAAACTGTCTCGGGTTACGCTCGGCAGACCAGATTGTGGGGTGTGTATCCCGGCGAAGTATTTCTGAGGTGTGCGAAGATCGTGCGACCGATCGGCGCGCAGCTCTGCACGACGGTGCCGTTCATCTCATGTTCACCGGCTGCCGTAACATTGACAATGGGGGTGTCTCGTAAGGAAACTTCATGAAGAAAATCGGTCACGGTCTCGTCATTGCCGTTCTGCTCGCTGTCGGAACACTTTCGGCTCCAGCCAACGCGGCGCCGGCAAGTCCGATTGCTCCCGCCGTAGCAACCGACCTGGTGCAAACGCAGTATCACCATCACCATCGATATCATTCCCGGAAGGTGTGCAAGCTGCGCACCGTTGTAAAGCGCGGCTATCACGGCCGACGGGTCGTGACTCGGGTGCGCGTCTGTCGGTGAACAGCGATCTTGGTGGGCTGCTGTGAACAGCAGCCCATCACATGGCGCTTCTGGGTACACGCAAAATCGCTCATGCCAAAGCCATTCGTTGCCTGCGCGATGCCCTGTGCACAAGCAGGCTCGGCGTTCCTTGGAGCTGCGCGACATGAGCGCACCGCGGCCAACCCGCAGTTGATCTAACCAGTGGCACGCGGAAGAAGGCCCTTTGCCGTAATCTCCGCCGAGAGCTCTTCGATCGTCTTGCGTTGTTCCATGGCGGATCTGCGGATCAGTGCAAAGGCGGCTGGTTCCGCCAGCGCGTGCGAATGCATCACCTGGAGAACGGCGGCGAGGACGACGCGACGCGACCGGAGACGCTGCTCGAGCTTGAGGACCTGTTGCTTCAATTCGTTGGTGCGTTCGTTTCGTTCGAACGCCATGACGAGCGCCGCGTAGATACCGGCCGAGCGCAGCGGCTTGACCAGGAACGAGGCCGGGTCGAGCTCGAACACCAGCTTCAGACGGCTCGGCGTCTCGGTGCCGAGCAGGGCGATGACAGGCGACCGCGCCAGGAATGCACGTTGCGCCGGTTGCAGCAAATGCAGAAACTCGTCGTCGATCAGCGACAGATCCGGAACGAAGTTCGCTGGCTCGCCTGGGGTCCATGCGACGCCGTCGATCCCTAGACGTTCGAACTGGCGTCGCACGATGGTCGCGTCGCGTTCGTCCTTGATGGCGATGAGCGCCTTGCGGCCGCGCAGCGAAAATGAAGACCGTCTGCTCATTTCACAACCCGCAGATGCGGCGCATTCGGCAATGCGCCGCCCGTCGAGGTCTCCCTCGTGGGGCTGACGGCAACGTCGAGCTGCGTCAGGTAAGGGTCAGGCTTAACGGGCGTATCGGCTTCCCAGAAGATATCAAACTGTCCTTGCGGATTGGATACGGCAAGCCGCGGTGTAAGGACGCAATGATTGTTGCCGCCGTCGATCCAGACCGGCCCCTGCGGCGAATTGTAGCGATAGCCGGCCGCGGCGCGCCGCACCTCGGCAATGTTCGATGTACCCGCGCGCTGCAGCGCGCGCGCCAGCAGGTAGACCGCGACATAGGCGGACTGGCCGTCAACAGAGGGGCTGCTGTGCTCGCCATAGCGGGCCTTCCAGCGCGCAACGAATGCGCGGTTCTCAGGCAGGCGGATGCTCTCGAAATAGGCCGACGATGTGATGCATCCGGCCGATGCCGGCCCGACGATCGACAGTTCCGGCTCGCACAGGCTGCAGCTCAGCATGGGAATCTCCAGCCCCGCAGCCCTGGTGCCGACGTGGAAAGCGCGAATGAAGTCGTAGCTCGAGCTTCCGACCAGCGTGTTGAACACGATCGGCGGCTTGCGGCGAACGATCTCGTCGACGATGTGACCGACGGCGCTTTCGCCCAGCTCGAGCAGCCGCTCGGCGAGGATGTGGCCATCTGCCGCGCTGACCAGCTCGCGGGTGACGCGATTGGTCTCCCACGTCCAGACGTAGTTGGAGCCGACGCAGAAGATTTCACGCGACAGATTGTCGAGCACGTAGCGGACGAGCGGCAGGACGTTGTGATTGGGCGAGGCCCCGACATAAATGACGTTGTCGGAACACTCGAAACCTTCATAGCGGGCGGGATACCAGAGCAGGCGATCGGTGCGCTCCACGATCGGCAGCACCTGTTTGCGCGATGCCGACGTGTAACAGCCGATGATGTGCTCGACGCCGACATTGCGGATGAGGTCGTCGCAGACCGTGTGATATTCGGAGATGATGCCGCGGGGATCGCGAATATGGGGCGCGATCGAGAACTCGAACTCGGTCTGCTTGTTGATCTCATCGACCGCCATCATCGCGCTCTTGAGGATCTCGCGGCCCATGGCCTGATAGGGCCCGGACTGCGAGCAGATGATGCCAACGGGAACAGACGGCTTTGTCATTGACAGCTTTCGACGACGCAACGCGAAGATGAAATCATCATCGCCCATGGCAGCGCAAGTGGGTTGCCGTTTTGCTGCGCAGCACTTTCGAAATTTAGGCAGACAGCAACGTTGACAATGCGATGGGCAGTTACTTAGACTTTTCTCTTACAGGGCTACCTGTCGAACCTCGCGTGCGCCGATCTGGCCGATGACGTCCAGCTCTTTGCACTAAGTGCTTCGTTCGATCACGGACCCTAAAGCGACAGATCATAGCCGCGGCATTTGCGCCATTCGTCACCTCATTCGGGAGGGGCGGGTGGCTTTTTTCGTTTGCCGCCAGGGAGCTGACGATGCGTCCGCGTCGCCAGAACGGTGACTTATGCGTGTGGCCAACCGTGCGCCTTGTCGAGTGGGAGGATGAAGAACGATGGCGGCAGCAGATCTCCACTATCTTGGACTCGTTGATGTCGGACGGAAGATCCAGGCGAAGGAGCTGTCGCCGGTCGAAGCGACGAAGGCGATGCTCGGGCGGATCGAGAAGCTCGACGGCAAGCTCAAGAGCTTCGCGTATGTGATGGCTGACGCGGCGCTTGCCGATGCCGCCGCTGCCGAGAAGGAGATCGCCTCCGGCAAGATCAGGGGGCCGCTACACGGTGTGCCGGTGGCGGTCAAGGACCTCTGCTGGGCCAAGGGCGCGCCGGCCGCGCATGGCATGACGATCCATCGAGACTTCCGTCCGACTGAGGACGCAACGGTGGTCGCACGGTTGAAGGACGCCGGCGCAATCATTCTCGGCAAGCTGCAGCAGACCGAAGGCGCTTACGCCGATCATCACCCGAAGATCGACCCGCCGAAAAATCCATGGGACGCGGATCTCTGGCCCGGCGCATCTTCCAGCGGCTCCGGCGTCGCCACCGCGGCGGGCCTCTGCTTCGGTTCGCTCGGCACCGATACCGGTGGATCGATCCGCTTTCCGTCGGCGGCCAATGGTGTCACCGGGCTCAAGCCGAGCTGGGGACGTGTCAGCCGCTACGGCGCGTTCGAGCTCGCGGCGACGCTGGATCACATCGGCCCGATAGCGCGGAGCGCAGTCGATTGCGGCGCCATCCTCGGCGTGATCGCCGGCCAGGATCCCAAGGACACGACATCGGTCCGGCTCCCCGTGCCCGACTATCTCGCCGGTCTCTCCGGTGACCTGCGCGGCGTGACGATCGGCCTCGACCGGCGCTGGACCAGCGAAGGCACCGACGGCGATGCGGCCAAGGTGCTGGCCGAGGGCTTGCGGGTGGCGGCCGATCTCGGTGCGAAGATCAAGGACATCACGTTTCCCGATCCCAAGGCGATCATCGACGACTGGTTCCCGCTCTGCGGCATCGAAGTGGCGGTCGCGCACGAAGACACCTATCCGGCGCGCAAGGACGAGTACGGCCCGGCGCTCGCGGGCCTGCTCGATCTCGGCCGGCAGCAGTCCGGAATGGACTACCAGAAGATCGTGCTCCGCCGCGAAGCGTTTCGTGGTGCGGTGCGTGTGCTGTTCGAGACGGTCGATCTCATCGCTGTGCCGGCGCAGGCGTTCGCGGCGCCCACGCTCGACAAGATGGCGGCGCTCGGTGAGGACGCCTCGCTGATTGGAGGCCTGCTCCGCTTTACATGTCCGTTCGATATGACGGGAAGTCCGACCGTGACATTGCCCGGCGGCTTCGCGGCGAACGGCGGCCCGGTCGGCTTCCAGTTCGTCGGCCGCCATTTCGACGAGGCCGGCCTCGTTCGCGCAGGCGATGCGTTCCAGCGCGTCACCGACTGGCACAAGCGTCATCCCGCGATCTGAGCCGAGGAGCCGATCTCATGTCCGAAGACTGGTTGAAGACATCCATCATGGCCAAGCGCGCGGTCGCCAAGGGCGCGACCGGAGCGACCCATAGCCTGACGATCGAGCAGCAGGGCGGCTTCCACTACGTCTACGGTCCCTATGCCAAGCCGACCCTGTCGATCGACCCCGGTGGGGTGGTCGTCGTCGAAACCGAAGATGCCTTCGGCGGCGTGCTGACCAAGGAGACCGACAGCCCCACCGCCAAGCTCAACTTCCCTTATCTCAACCCGCAATGCGGGCCGATCGCGGTGAAGGGCGCCAAGAAGGGCGATTGCCTCGCGATCTACATCCGCGACGTCGAGACCCGGGGCGAGCAGCCGGCCGGCACGACCTGCATCATTCCGGAGTTCGGCGGACTGGTCGGGACCGGCTCGACGGCGCTGCTCAATCCGCCGCTGCCGGAACGCGTGAAGAAGCTGCATGTCGACAGGAACGGCGTGCGCTGGAACGACAAGCTCACGCTGCCCTACGAACCGTTCATCGGCACCATCGGAGTCTCGCCTGAGATCGAGGCGATTTCGTCGCTGCAGCCGGATTACCACGGGGGCAACATGGATCTGCCCGATGTTGCCCCCGGCGCGATCATCTATTTCCCGGTGCATACCGACGGCGGGATGCTCTATGTCGGCGATTGCCATGCGACGCAAGGGGACGGCGAGCTCTCCGGCGTGGCGCTCGAGCAGCGCGCAACCGTTACGCTGCAGGTCGATCTGATCAAGAACTGGAGCTTCGCCTGGCCCCGGCTTGAGACCAGGGACTTCATCATGACGATCGGCAGCGCGCGTCCGCTCGAGGACGCGGCACGCATCGCCTATCGCGAGCTCGTGCGGTGGATGGCGGCCGACTACGGCTTCGACGAGATCGACGCCTACATGCTGCTCAGCCAGGCCGGCCGCATGCGCCTCGGCAACATGGTCGACCCCAAATACACGATGGGGGCGTCGATCCTGAAGAATTACCTCAAGCCATGACATCCAGCCGCTTTCAGGAACAGGGGACATCACGATGATTTCGGGACGCAAGTTAGGAATGGTTTTGCTCGGCGCCATGCTCGGTACTGCGGCGTCGATGAGTGCTGCCCAGGCGGCCGAGCCTCCGCTGAAGGTGGGGCTGCTCGAGGACGTGTCGGGCGATCTTGCCTTCATGGGCATGCCGAAGCTGCACGGGTCGCAGCTGGCGGTCGAGGAGATCAACAAGAGCGGCGGCATTCTGGGGCGGCAGATCGAGCTGATCCATCTCGATCCGCAAGGCGACAATGCACGCTATCAGGAATTCGGCCGGCGCCTGCTCAATCGCGACAAGGTCGACGTGCTGATCGGCGGCATCACCTCGGCTTCGCGCGAGGCGCTGCGTCCGATCGTCGACCGCACCACGACGCCGTACTTCTACACCAATCAGTACGAAGGCGGTGTGTGCGACGCCAGCATGATCAGCATGGGCGCGGTGCCCGAACAGCAGTTCT
The DNA here is from genome assembly GCF_028128735.1 of Bradyrhizobium sp. CCBAU 53415. Classification (NCBI taxonomy): domain Bacteria; kingdom Pseudomonadati; phylum Pseudomonadota; class Alphaproteobacteria; order Hyphomicrobiales; family Nitrobacteraceae; genus Bradyrhizobium; species Bradyrhizobium sp. CCBAU 53415. The sequence continues at coordinate 56,767 of NZ_LBJF01000023.1, forward strand.
CGACGCTGATTCCCTGGATGGTCGAGAAGTTTGGCAAGAAGGTCTATGTCATCGCCGCCGACTACAATTTCGGTCAGATCTCGGCGGAGTGGAACCGCAAGATCATGAGGGATCTCGGCGGCGAGGTCGTCGGCGAGGAGTTCATCCCGCTCGGCGTGTCGCAGTTCGCGCAGACCATCCAGAACATCCAGAAAGCGAAGCCGGACTGGCTGCTGACGATCAATGTCGGTGCTGCCCAGGATTCGTTCTTCGAGCAGGCGGCCGCGGCCAACCTCAACCTGCCGATGGGCTCGTCGATCAAGATCATGCTCGGCTTCGAGCACAAGCGCTTCAAGCCGCCGGCGCTCAACAACATGCACGCGACCGCGAACTGGTTCGAGGAGATCGACACGCCCGAAGCCACCGAGTTCAAGAAGCGATGGCACGCGAAATTCCCCGACGAGCTCTATATCAACGACATGGGCTACAACGCCTATAACGCGCTCTACATGTACAAGACGCTGGTCGAGAAGGCGAAGTCGACCAAGCTCGAGGACATGCGCAAGGTGATCGCGGCCGGCGATGCCTGCATCGACGCTCCCGAGGGCAAGGTCTGCATCGATCCGAAGAGCCAGCACACCTCACACCGCATGCGCCTGATCTCGGTCGGGCCGAAGCACGAGGTGAAAGTCGAGAAGGACTACGGCACTATCCAGCCCTACTGGCTCGGCGAGATCGGCTGCGACCTCACCAAGAAGAACGACAAGGATCAGTACACGCCGAGTCATCTGCCCAAGAAGTCGTGACATCTGGCGGGCACGGATCTTGCTCGTGTTGAACGTCACGATCTTGAACAAGGCCGGCGCCGCAACGATGCGGCGCCGGGAGCGGCAAGGGGATCAAGATGTCGGCTGAGGTATTCTCGGTATTCTACCAGTTCGCCGATGTGTTTGCGTTCCTCATTCTCTCGGCCGCGGGTCTCGCCATCGTGTTCGGCATGATGGGCGTCATCAACATGGCGCATGGCGAGTTCATCATGTGCGGTGCCTATGTCACCGTCGGCCTGGTGAATCTGGGTGTGCCGCTCGCGATCGCTCAGGCGCTTGCCGCGCTGACGGCGGGACTCATCGGTGTTCTCGTCGAATTCCTGGTGGTGCGGCGCTTCTACAAACGGCCGCTGGATTCTCTGCTCGCGACCTGGGGGCTCAGCCTCATCGTCACGCAGTCGATGCTCCTGATCGTCGGGTCTGCCGTACGAGGCATCGGCACGCCCGAGGGAAGTTTTGCGATCGGCGGCTATACGTTTTCGACTTATCGCCTGGTGCTGTTCGGTTGTGCGGTGGCCGTGCTGGCCGGTCTCTATGTCATCTTCATGAAGACGCGTTTCGGCGTGATCGCCCGTGCCACCATGCAGAATGCAGCGATGGCGAAGGCGTTGGGCGCGCGTACCGGCCGGATCTATGCGATCAGCTTCGGGATCGGTACCGGCCTCGCCGGACTTTGCGGAGCGCTCTACGCGCCGACCATGACGCTGATCCCGACCATGGGTGCGACCTTCGTGGTCGAAAGCTTCGTGACCGTCGTGATCGGGGGAGCGAACGTTCTGCTCGGAACGGCGCCGGCCGCCGTGTTACTGGCGATGATCCGCATGGCGCTGAACGCGAGCTATGGTCAGATCATCGGGCAGATCGGCATGCTGGTCGCCGTCATCCTGATCATCCGCGTGATGCCCGAAGGGCTCTCCAGCGTTCTGGTTCGTCGCGGGCGCTAAAGGGGAAGTTGATGTTCAAGCTGCTGGAAGGCCCGCAGACGCTCGGACGTGGCAAGATCTTCTGGTCCTGCTTCCTCGCCGTGCTCGCGGGCGCGCTAGCCTATCCGCTTTTCGCCGATTCCTACGACGTCGGCAATTTCGCTTACTTCCTGATCTGGATCTTCATGGCGCTCGGCCTCTGCCTGATGTGGGGCTATGGCGGCATGCTGTCTTTCGGCCAGACCCTGTTCTTCGGCATCGCAGGGTACGGCTATGGCGTGCTCGCGATCAACATGGGGGGTGGCACTGCGACGATCGGCGCGCTCGTCCTTTCGGTTTTTCTTGCCATGGTCGCCGCTGGTATCCTCGGTTACTTCATGATCTGGGGCGGTATCAACGGCATCTTCTTCGGTATCGTGACGCTGTCCGCAACACTGGTGCTGGCCTTCTTCCTCGGCCAGACCGCAGGGCCGGAATGGCATATCGGGCCGGCGCGGCTGAACGGCTTCAACGGCATGAAGGGCATGGACCCGCTGACGGTAGGCGACTTCTATATCGAGGGATCGGCGCTTTATTACGTCATGATCGCGCTGATCGTGATCGTCTATCTCGCGCTGCGCATGCTGGTGAATTCGGGGATCGGCAATGTCATAGTGGCGACGCGCGAAAACCCGCAGCGCGCGGAGATGCTTGGCTACGATGTCCGGAAGTACCAGCTTCTGACCTTCGTGATCGGCAGCGGCCTCGCTGGGCTGAGCGGCGCGCTGTACACGTCCTGGGGGCAGTTCATCACGCCGTCCAGCATCGGCCTGCCCGCGGCTGCGATGCCGATCGTATGGGTGGCCTTCTCCGGGCGCAGCGATCTGACGGCGACGCTGGTTGGGTCGGTTCTGCTGCTGTTCGGCTTTCAGACCATCACGGTCTACAGTCAGCAGGCTGCGCTGGTGCTGATGGGGGCGTTGCTGCTCGCCACGGTGATGCTGGCGCCGCAGGGCTTCGTGCTCGGTATCGGCAGGCTCGTCGCCGGCTGGTGGCGCGGACGTCGTCGCGACGACGGCGCCGTGATGGCGGAGGCTGGCCGCTTGCAGTCGGAGGAGTCCTGATCATGGCGCTGGTCGAAGTCAAAGGCGTATCCAAGCGCTTTGGCGGATTGACAGCGGTCTCTGGCGTCGACCTCACCGTCAACGCTGGAGAGGTCCACTGCCTGATCGGCCCCAACGGCGCCGGCAAAAGCACGCTGTTCAAGCTGATCGTGGGCCTCTATCCGCCGACCCAGGGCAGCATCTTTTTCGATGCCATCGACATCACTGCCGAGCGCCCATATGCGCGCGTGCAGCGAGGCATGAGCATCAAGATGCAGGCTCCGAGCGTGTTCAAAGAGCTGCCGGTTCGGCAGAACATCCAGACTGCGCTCCAGGAGCGATTGTCAGGCGCGGAACGCATCGCCGAGGAGGATCGCCTGCTGACGCTGCTCAACCTCAGGCCGGACAGCGAGAAGCTCGCGGGTGCGCTGTCGCATGGTCAACAGCAATGGCTCGAGATCGGGATGGCGTTGGCGCTGAAGCCGCAACTCCTGCTGTTGGACGAGCCGACCGCCGGCATGTCGCCGGAGGAGACCTTCAGGACCGGCGAGCTCATCAAGTCGTTCAATGCCGAGGGCATGACCGTTCTCGTCGTCGAGCATGACATGGCCTTCGTGCGCCAGGTCGCCCAGCGCGTCACGGTGCTGCATCTCGGCAAGATTTTCGCGCGCGGCAATCTCGAAAGCATTTTGCAGGACGAGAAAGTCGCGGAGATCTATCTCGGTAAAACCCATGCTCACTAAAGTCGTGCGCACTGACCGGATTCTGGACGTATCGGAACTATGGGCGGGATACGGCGCGACGCCGATCCTGCAGGGTGTCACCATGTCGGTCTTACGCGGCGAGATCGTCGGCGTAATCGGCCGTAACGGCGTCGGCAAGTCGACCCTGATGCGGTGCCTGATCGGGCTGCTGCAGACCTGGCGGGGCACGATCAGCTTCATGGGGCAAGACGTGACCAAGCTGGAGGCCGACGCGCGGGCGAGGGCGGGCTTCGGCTACATCCCGCAGGGGCGCGACGTCTTTCCGCAGATGACCGTCGAGGAGAATCTGCAGGTCGGCGAGCTGATCGGCGGTCCCGGCGGCAAGAAGCTGCCGGAGCTCGTCTATGAGTATTTTCCGCGGCTGAAAGAGCGTCGGCGGCAGGCTGCGGGCACGATGTCGGGTGGCGAGCAGCAGCAGCTTGCCATTGGCCGAGCGCTGATCGGCAATCCATCCCTGATGATTCTGGACGAGCCGTCCGAAGGCATCCAGCCGTCGATCGTCCAGCACATCTGCGAGGCGCTGAGGTCGTTCCGCAACGAGCTCGGAACCACCATCATCTTCGTAGAGCAGAATCTCGACACGATCCTGGCGATCGCCGAGCGCTGCTACATCATGGAGAAGGGCAGGATCACGCAGTCGCTGGCGGGCGGCGAGGTCAACGAGGACAATGTCCGCGAGCAGCTCCTGCTCTGAATGGCCGCATGCATGTTCTGAAATCGTCAACAGGGAGGGAATGGACATGGATCTGGGACTCAAGGGAGCGAAGGTTCTCGTCACCGGCAGCACCAAGGGCATCGGCAGGGCGATCGCCGATACCTTCGCGGCCGAAGGCGCCAATGTCGGCATCTGCGCTCGCAACCAGACCGACGTCGACAACGCAGTCACCGCGATCAAGGCGAAGGGCGTCGCTGCATTCGGCAGCTCGGTCGATGTCTCCAACGGCCCGGCGCTCAAGGCCTGGGTGGAGGATATGGCCTCCAAGCTCGGCGGCATCGACATTGTCGTCGCCAATGTCAGCGCGCTGTCGATCGGGCAGGACGAGGAGAGCTGGGAGAAGGAGTTCTCCACCGACATGATGGGCACGGTGCGGCTGGTCAACGCGGCGATGCCATATCTCGAGAAGAGCAAGGCCGCCGCGATTGTCACCATTTCCAGCGTGTCGGGCCGTGAGGTCGATTTCGCCAGCGGCCCCTACGGCACGTTCAAGGCCGCGATCATTCACTACACGCAGGGGCTGGCCTTCCAGCTTGCCGGCAAGGGTATCCGCGCCAATTCGGTCTCGCCGGGCAACACCTATTTCGAGGGTGGTGTCTGGAATCAGATCAAGGACGGCAATCCCGAGTTGTACAAGACCGCACTGGCGTTGAACCCGACCGGCCGCATGGGGACGCCGCAGGAAATGGCGAACGGTGCGGTGTTCCTTGCCAGCAGGGCTGCAAGCTTCATCACGGGGACCAACCTTGTGATCGATGGTGCGCTCACGCGCGGAGTGCAGTTCTAGGCGCATCCAGAGCCGCGCAGACTCGAGGCCGGGCCGTCTGTGGCGCCGGTGGGCGAGACCGTTTCCGATAACAACAGGGCTGTCAGATGTCAGCAGATCCAATTCACTACAAGTCGATCACCGAGCTCTCCGAGCTGTTCCGCCGCGGCGAGCTGCTGCCCTCGAAAGTGACCGAGGCCATGCTGAGCCGGATTGCGAAGCTCGACGGCAAATTCCACGCCTATGCACTCGTCCTCGCCGAGCGCGCCTTGGCGCAGGCGAAGCGCTGCGATGCCGAGCTTGCGAAGGGCATCTGGCGCGGGCCGCTGCACGGGGTGCCGGTGGGACTAAAGGATCTCTGCTACACGACGTTCGCACCGACCGCGGGCGGCACCACGATCCACGCCAAATTCATCCCTTCCTTCAATGCGACGATCGTGGATCGGCTCGAGCACGCCGGCGCCGTCACGTTAGGCAAGCTGAAGATGACCGAGGGCGCCTACACCAGCCACCATCCGAACGATCAGGCGCCGCTCAATCCCTGGGCCGTCGATTACTGGGTTGGCTCCTCCTCGAGCGGATCGGGCGTGGCGACCTCGGCGGGGCTCTGCTTCGGTTCGATCGGCAGCGATACCGGCGGCTCGATCCGGTTTCCGTCGGCAACCTGCGGGCTGACCGGAATCAAGCCGACGTGGGGACGCGTCAGCCGTCACGGCGTCTTTCCGCTGGCGGATTCGCTCGACCATGTCGGGCCGATGTGCCGCAGCGCAGCCGATGCGGCCGCCATGCTCGGCGTCATCGCGGGGGCGGATGTCAACGACCCGACGGCCCTGCTGGCGCCGGTGCCGAACTATCTGGCCGGCATCGGAGACGGCATCCGAGGCTTGCGGATCGGCGTGGACCGCAGCTACACCCAGAACGGAATCGATCCGCAGGTGGTCGCCGCCTTGCTCGAAGCCGAGCGTACGCTTGCGGCGCTCGGGGCCGATATCCGCGAGGTCAAGTTTCCGGCCTACGAGAAGCTCGTGAGCATGTGGATTCCGATGTGCTCCATCGAGACCGCAGAGGCGCATCTGGAGACCTATCCGTCACGAAGGTCGGAATACGGCCCCGATCTGGCACAGCTGATCGAGCAGGGCAGGTCGGTGAGTGGGGTCGAGATCGCGCAGATCCATCATGAGCGGCTGAAGTTCTGTGGCAGCCTCGCGGCGCTGTTCGGCGATATCGACCTGCTCCTGATCCCCACCATGCCGGTGCCGATCCCGACGCTGACCAGGATGGGCGAATACGGCGCCGATCCCAGCGTTCTGCTCAGCATCCTGCGTTTCACCGCGGTGTTCGACTTCTCGGGCAGCCCGACCATCACGCTGCCGAACGGCATGGCGTCGGACGGCTTGCCGCTCAGTATGCAACTGGTCGGCCCGCATCTGTCCGAGGATGTGCTTGCTCGCGCGGCCCATGCCTTCCAGTCGGTGACCGACTGGCATACGCGACGCGCTCCCGTCGACTGACGCTATCTCGGCTGGGCCGACTCGCTGGTGAGCGACTGCAAGGATAAAGGGAGGACTGTGGGAGCTTTCCGAGGACGCGACGGCTGAGAAGGCGTGTCTTCGCTCAGTCTAGGCCTGGATCGAGGACCCGTCCGGAGCTGCGCTCCCTGTCAGTGACGGAGGTCGCCTACCGGTTCGGCTCCAGAAGTTCGTCGCATTTCAGCACAGTCTTCCGACGCAGATTTGGCCATGGCCCATCGGAGCTGCGGAAGCGTCTCCCGGCTCGCTGACTTGGCCGGGAATATTCGGCACATGGTGGCAGGCGGACCCGGTCAACGGGAATAACGAAAGGCGAGATGGACGAGCAGCCTCTTGATTTCGCGTCGCGGGAAAACCCGCTGGCAAAGGTGGCGTCCGCGCTTTTACATTTTAGCGTACCTGCGTCTGCAGCTATGCCAGGGTGAGCTTGTCAGCCGGAGTTTATTCTGCTCAGTGTCGGTTCAAATCGTGCTGCGATGTGCATGCACGCATCGACTAAAGTCGAAAATCAGCGAGGAAACATAATGCGTAGATTGATTTTAGCCGTCGCCCTGATCGCCCCAATGCTCGGCCATGCGGCACGAGCGGAGGATACCGTCAAGATCGGCTACATCGATCCGCTCTCCGGCGGCGGAGCCAGCGTCGGCGAGGGCGGTCTGAAGACATTCCAGTATCTGGCTGATGAGCTCAATGCCAAGGGCGGCATTCTCGGTCGTAAGATCGAGATTGTACCGTTCGACAACAAGACCAATCCGCAAGAAAGCTTGGTGCAGGCCCAAAAGGCGATCGACGCGGGCGTCCGCTATATCACGCAAGGCAATGGTTCGTCGGTCGGCCTCGCGCTCGAGGATTTCGTCACGAAATACAATACGCGCAACCCCGGCAAGGAAGTCCTGTACTTCAACTATGCCGCCGTCGACCCGGCCATGACCAACGAGAAATGCAGCTACTGGCATTTCCGCTGGGACGCGAGCTCCGACATCAAGATGGAAGCTCTCACCAACTACATCAAGGACATCGCTTCGATCAAGAAGGTGTACCTGATCAACCAGGACTATTCCTTCGGCCAGTCGGTACGCAGCGATGCGCGAAAGATGCTGTCCGCGAAGCGGCCTGACATCCAGATCGTCGGCGACGAACTGCATCCGCTGCTGAAGGTCACCGACTTCTCACCCTACATCGCCAAGATCAAGGCCTCCGGAGCCGATAGCGTCGTCACCGGCAACTGGGGCCAGGACATCGCGCTGCTGCTCAAGGCGGCCGCCGATGCCGGCCTGAAGGTCAACTGGTACACCTACTATGCCGGTGGCGCGGGCGGGCCGACCGCGATCAAGCAAACCGGCCTCGATCACCAAGTGTTCCAGCTGACCGAAGGCTTCGCCAATTCGGGCAATCAGAGTGCGATGGACTACGAAAAGGCGTTCCGTGCCAAGGTGAACATGTCGCTTTGGTATCCGCGAGCGGTCAACGAGATGCGGATGTTCAAGGCCGCAGCCGAGAAGGCCAATTCCATCGATCCGGTGAAGGTGGCGGCCGCGCTCGAGGACCTGAAGTTCGATGTCCTCGACGGTGGGACGGGTGTCATGCGCAAGGATGACCACCAGTTCTTTCAGCCGATCTACATCTCCTCGTTCGGCAAGCTTGCTGCGAACGAGCCGTTCGACGAGGAGAACACAGGCTGGGGCTGGCATCTGGTTGCCAAGGTCGATACACCCAAGGCCATGGTCTCCACGACTTGCAAGATGACGCGGCCATAAACCATGCACGTTGCGCCTCCCCGCGACGTCGTCGTTGCGGGCAGGCGGCGGCCAGAATGCTTCACCGGTCAGATGACTGACACCGGGGCCGAGCGCCCCGGGTATTCACGAGTACGCTGTGCTTGAACTCATTGTCATTTCAACCCTGAACGGTGTGCTGTTCGGCATGCTGCTGTTCCTGTTGTCGAGCGGATTGACTGTCATCTTCAGCATGATGGGCGTGCTTAATTTCGCTCATGCCAGTTTCTACATGCTGGGTGCCTTCTTCGGCTTTCAACTGACGAAATGGATCGGATTCTGGCCGGCGTTCGTGATGGCACCGCTCCTGGTCGGTGGTATCGGCATGACGGTGGAGCGCTACGGCCTCCGCAACACCCACAAGCACGGCCATGTCGCGGAATTGCTGCTGACTTTCGGCCTCGCCTTTGCGATCGAAGAGATCGTGTCGATGATCTGGGGCAAGAGTCCGGTCGACTATCGTGTGCCGGCGCTGCTGGACTTTCCCGCGTTCACCGTCTTCTCGACCAACTATCCCGCTTACAAGATGTTCATGCTCGGGGTATCTGTCCTTATCTTCGTCGCCCTCTTGCTGGTGCTCAAACGCACAAGGGTTGGCCTCATCGTGCAGGCAGCGCTCACGCATCCGCACATGGTCGGGCATCTAGGTCACAACGTCGGGCGCTTGTTCATGGTCGTGTTCGGCGTGGGGAGCGCGCTAGCAGGCCTTGCCGGAGTCATAGCCGGGCCCGCGCTGGTCACGCAGTCGGACATGGCGGCTTCGCTCGGGCCCATTCTGTTTGTGGTCATCGTGTTCGGCGGCCTCGGCTCTTTGCCCGGCGCCTTCATCGCCTCGCTCGTCATCGGTCTGGTGCAGACCTTTGCCGTCGCCTTGAATGGCTCCCTCGCAAGCGTATTCGGTCCGCTCGATCCCTGGTGGGAGCCGTCAGCCCTGGCCGACATCTGGAACGTCACGATTGCTCAGGTCGCGCCGATTATTCCTTATCTTCTGCTGGTGATCATCCTGATCGTACGCCCCATGGGCCTGATGGGGACGCGCGAATCATGATGACGGCAACGATATCGGGATCCGCACGCGCGGCGAATGCGGCCGGCGAGAACCTTCGCTTCTATGGTATGTGGCTGATCGGCGTGATCGTGCTGATCGTCCTGCCGCTGGTGTTCTCATCGGGCGGCTCGCTCACGTCATTCAGCCTCATCGGCATCGCGATCGTGTTCGCGCTGTCCTACAATATCCTGCTCGGTCAGACCGGCCTGTTGTCGTTCGGCCATGCCGTGCATTACGGCCTCGGCGGCTTCGCCGCCTGCCATATGATGAACGCGGTCGTGTCTCATGGCTGGCCTATCCCGCTTCCGTTCATCCCGTTGTTCGGCGGCCTTGGCGGTCTTGCGTTCGCAATGGTCATCGGCTGGGTCATGACCAAGCGTGCCGGCACCGTATTCGCCATGATCTCGCTGGGTATCGGTGAACTGGTTGCGTCCTCGTCGCTGATCCTGCGGTCGGTGTTCGGCGGCGAAGCCGGCATCACGACGGACCGCACCGCCTTGCCGCGCATGCTGACCTGGACCTTCGGGCCGCAGATTCAGATCTATTATCTCATCGCATTCTGGCTGGTGATATCGGCGATTGCGATGTACGCGCTGACGCGGACCCCGCTCGGTCGGATCAGCAATGCCGTCCGTGACAATCCCGAGCGCGTCCAGTTCATCGGCTACGATCCTCACGTCGTCCGCTATCTCGCTTTTTGCTTTGCAGGATTCTTCGCTGGCATCGCGGGGGGACTTGCTGCCATCAGTTTCGAGATAGCGAACTCGGCCTATCTCGGCGCGATCCAATCCGGGCTCGTGCTCTTTTCAACCTTCATCGGCGGTACGGCTTATTTCTTCGGGCCGATCCTCGGCGCGATCCTGGTGACTTATCTGCAACTCGGACTGACCAGCGTCACCAGTGTCTGGCAGCTTTATTTCGGCATCATCTTCGTCGGCATCGTGATGTTCTCGCCCGGCGGCATCGCCGGGCTCGTAATGATGCACCGGCCGCTTCTCCGCGCCGGAACGTTACGGACCGTGATCCCATCTTATATCGTCTCGATGGTGCCGACTGTGGCGCTCGCCTGCGGCGTCATCCTGACCATCGAGACGATCGCGCGTTATTCCGGTGGGGAAGGCAATCCGATCAACCTATTCGGCATCGGTTTCAAACCGACGTCGCCGGTGACGTGGATCGCTGCTGCGGTTCTCCTTGTCGGCGGGTTCCTCGTCGCTCGCCTGACCTGGCGGCGGGTCGCGGAGGCCTGGGACAGGGCTGCGACGGTCGCGCGGGATCGGGGGTATCTGGCATGACCGCAGCCATCGAAGTTCGCGCCGTCGACAAGCGCTTCGGTAATGTGAGCATCATCCGTGATCTCAACCTCAGCGTCGCGCAGGGCGAGAGGCACGCCATCATTGGTCCAAACGGCGCAGGCAAGTCGACGACGTTCAATCTGATCAGTGGGCATATCAGGCCGACCTCGGGCGAGGTGCGCCTCAACGGTGAGCTGATTTCCGACCTGCGGCCGTTCGAGATCAATCGGCGCGGCCTGTCGCGTTCGTTCCAGGTGACCAACGTGTTCGCCCGCATGACGGTCTGGGAGAACGTCCGTTGCGCCGTGCTCTGGGCCACGGGGCATCGCTATGCGTTCTGGAAGAACGTGGACCGCCTGCCGGAGGTCCGAGAGCGGACCGCCCGGATTCTTGAGGACATTCATCTCACGCATCGGCGGGACGTCCCGGCCGGCCTCCTGACATATGCCGAGCAGCGCGAACTGGAGATCGGCGTCACGATCGCAAGCGGCGCCACCGTCGTCATGCTCGACGAGCCGACCGCTGGAATGAGCCACGCCGAAACCGAGCGAGCAGTGTCGCTGATCCGGCGCCTGACCGAAGGGCGCACGCTTGTCATCGTCGAGCACGACATGAGCGTCGTTTTCGGCCTTGCCGACCGCATTTCGGTGCTGGTCTATGGTCATATTATCGCCTCGGGCACACCCGAGGAGATCCGGCGCGATCCGAAGGTCAGGGAAGCCTATCTCGGCGAGGAAGCACATTGATGCTCGAGGTCAGGGATCTCCACGCCTATTACGGCAAGAGCCACATCCTTCAGGGCGTCGACCTCGACGTCGCGGCGGGCGAAGTGGTGAGTCTGCTCGGCCGCAATGGCGTCGGGCGCTCCACCACGGTCAAGGCGATCATGGGCGAGGTGAGCCCACAGGGCACGGTCCGCTTCAAGGGAAGGGATATCGCGGGCCTCCCCAGCTACAAGATCGCCCGTCTCGGGCTCGGCTATGTGCCCGAACATCGCGATATCTTCCCGAGTCTGACGGTACGGCAGAATCTCCTGCTCGGCATCAAAGACATCCGCCGTCCGGGCAAGTGGCGGCTGCAGGACATGCTCGACATGTTTCCCAATCTCGCCGCGCGAGCCGATACGCCCGCCGGCGTACTTTCCGGCGGCGAAAAGCAGATGCTCACGACCTGCCGCACTCTGATGGGTGACCCTGACCTCATCATGATCGACGAACCGACGGAGGGGCTCGCGCCGCTGATCGTTCAACAGGTTGGAGATCTCATCGCCCGGATCGCGCAAGCTGGCGTCGCAATCCTGCTCGTCGAGCAGAAGCTGTCGATCGCCATGCGCATTTCGAAGCGCGTCTATATCATGGGGCACGGCCGCGTGGTTTTCGAAGGCACGCCCGATGAGCTCAAGGCGAACGCTGCGGTTCGCCAGGAATGGCTTGAGGTGTGATGCTCGCGCATCGTCGGACGAGTCATTGAACGGCTGCGACACGCACATCACAATACGCGCGGCCTTTTCTTCTCGAGCCATAAGGAGATGCGGCAGTGGTCCGTTCGCGATCTCGACGGTTTCTGGCGCAGCAACTGGGACCATTGCGATCTGCAATCGCCGACACCGTTCGCGACCGTGATCATCGAACGATCAGGTCAATCCGAGCATCAACCCGCCGTCGAAAGACGCCAGGTCGCCGGACCCCAAGGTGGGTGGTCGTCACTATCTCCGGCGTTCAGCAGCAATATGGCCGGAACTTTGGTGTGTCCGTCGCTCCGTACCGACCGGCACCGCCGGTTTTCTCTTCGCCGATCGGGCATCGATGAACCGGTCCAATGCTTGATGGCGGAATGCGCTCCGGCGGCGTGCGCCGCAGCAAAGGCTCATGGGCCGCCCGGTGCCATGAGCATCATGGTCACCTCGGCTTTGATTTGGCCGGTCGTTGCTTTTGGGGAACGGCGGAGGCGGGCTTTCCCACTCCGATTTCGTGTGCGCTACGCGTGCACCGCGAGATCAAATGCGGTACAAACGTATACAATCTTGGCTGGTTTGGAGTGCACACGTGTGCACTTGTTCCTGCTCTAGTAGCCCATTGTAAAGATAGGAAAACTTTGAAATATCAAGACTATCGCTTTTCCGTGGCACCCATGATGGACTGGACGGACCGGCATTGTCGGGTGTTCCACCGTCACCTGACGCGGCGGGCGCTACTCTATACGGAGATGCTGACCACGGGCGCAATCATTCATGGCGACCGGGAGCGGCTGCTCGGGTTCGATCCATGCGAGCATCCGGTGGCGCTTCAGCTCGGCGGCTCGGATCCGCGCGAACTCGCCGAGGCTGCGCGGATCGGCGAGGCGTTCGGCTATGACGAGATCAACCTCAATGTCGGCTGCCCGTCCGATCGCGTGAAGGATGGCCGGTTCGGCGCCTGCCTCATGGCAGAGCCGGAGCTGGTGGCGAGGTGCGTTGATGCGATGAAGCGCACGGTCGCAATTCCCGTCACCGTGAAGTGCCGCATCGGCATCGATGAGCAGGACCCGGAAGTCGCGCTTGATGCGCTTGCACATGCGGTGGTCGCCTCCGGCTGCGACGCACTGATCGTGCATGCCCGCAAGGCCTGGCTCAACGGGTTGTCTCCGAAGGAGAATCGCGACATTCCCCCGCTCGACTATGACCGCGTCTATCGCCTCAAGCGCGCAATGCCTGGTGCGACCGTCATCATCAACGGCGGCATTCCCGGCATCGAAGACGCGAAAGCACATCTCGAACATGTCGACGGCGTGATGCTCGGCCGCGCTGCCTATCAGGAACCGTGGCGGCTGCTCGCCGTGGATCGGGAGATCTTCGGCGAAGCGGCGCCGCATGCGACCATGCAGGATGCGCTCGAGGCGACGATGCCCTACATCGAGCAGCAGCTCGTCCGCGGAACGCGACTGCATGCGATCACGCGGCATTTCGTCGGCGCATTCCATGCCGTGCCGGGTGCGCGGGCCTTCCGCCGTCATCTGGCCGAGCAAGGGGTGAAGCCGGGCGCCGGTCTCGAGGTGTTGCGCGATGCGATCGCGCACGTCGCCGCGCGCGCGCCGGCGGAGGCGGCGTAAGTCGGCTAGTCGACTGCCATGCGCGAGCGGCGATGACTACGCTGGAGTTCCGGATACCCGGTGAGCATCAGCGTGTCGGCACGCACCCCCCAGCTCTCGAGGCGATCGAGGAAACTCATGCCGAGCAGATTGGTTTTCATCTGCCCACGCTGGACGACGAGAGCGGGCACCGATTTTTCGACGAGCTGGCCGACGGAGAGACGGTCGAGCGTGAGGCGGGCAGCCTTGGTATGACCGCCGGCGGTTTCGAGATCGACGTCATATTCGAGCATCTCTAGCGGCAGCCCGATCGCTTTCGCGGTTTCCCAGGTCAGCACCACCGACGTCGCGCCGGTATCGATCACCATCGGTGCGGTGACGCCGTTGATCTTCGCACGCAGCGCGAATTCGCCGCCCTGGCCACGCTGGATCTGCACGGCGGGCGCAGGCATTGCGGTCTGCTTACGGAAAATGTGCGAGACCTTGTGGCTGGCGCGCGCGATCTGGCCGGGATCGCCATAGGCGACGACGGCACCTGCCGTGCCGGCGAGCATGACCAGAACGAGCAGGAAACGGATCATCGCGCGCCCCCGAAGGCACGCAGGCCAATCAGATGTGTTTCGCCAACCCCGCGATCGGAGCAAGTCCGGCTTCCGTCATGCGCGCCGGCAAGACGGCCATGATCGCAAGCCGGTCCGCGCTTTCCATGGCGTGCCAGCGTGCGATCTCGGGCAAAGTCCGGCCGCAACCGAAGCAGAGCTTGGTCTTGGGATCGATCATGCAGACGGCGACGCACGGTGTTTCTTTGCTCATTCGGACATAGTGAGGGATCGTCGGACATTTCTGCAAGCATCTCGTTAAGAGCCTGTACCAGCGCTCATGATCGGCTTGTGGCGTGGCCGGCGTTTCTCGTCGGGCAGGACGGAACTCTCCGGCTGGAGCGGCGGAGAATCATCCGACAGCGGGGCAAGCGCACTCATCACGCGCTCCGGCGGGAAGGTGACGATCACCTCGGTGCCGATGCGCAGCTTCGATTTCAGCGTGAACGTGCCGCCATGCAGGTCGATCAGATTCTTGGCGATCGGCAGGCCGAGGCCGGCGCCCTGTTCAGCCGATTTGATCGAATTGGAGCCCTGGCCGAACGAGGCGAGCACGACAGGGATCTCGTCCTCGGGGATGCCGGAGCCGGAATCCTTCACCGAGAGGTATTGTCCGCCCGAGGCGGTCCATCCCGCCTTGAGCCAAATCTCGCCGCCCTGCGGGGTGAACTTGATCGAGTTGGAGAGCAGATTGAGCACGACCTGGCGGATCGCGCGCTCGTCGGCCCAGAGCCGCGGCATGGACTGCTCGAACGTTTCGTGAATGGTGATGCCGCGGCTCGATGCACGCAGCTTCATCAAATGATGGCAGTCGGCGACGATGCCGACCAGCGACACCGCTTCCTCGTTGAGTTCGTAGCGGCCGGCCTCGATCCGCGACAGATCGAGGATCTCGTTGATGAGGTTGAGCAGGTGTACGCCGGAATTATGGATGTCGGCGGAATATTCCTTGTAGACCGGCACCGCGTGCGCACCGAAAATCTCGCTCTTCATCACCTCGGAGAAGCCGAGGATGGCGTTCAGCGGGGTGCGCAACTCGTGGCTCATCTGCGCGAGGAAGCGCGATTTGGCGACGTTGGCGGCTTCGGCACGGTGGCGCGCCTCGTCCGAGATTGCCTTGGCCTGTTCCAGCTCGCCGATCAGCGCGTCCTTCTCTGCGCGCGCTTCCAGCGTGGCGAAGGTGGACGAGTGCAGGCGGTGCGCCAGCAGGACGAAATAGCCTTCGGCGGCGAGCGCCAGCGCTGCCAGTATGTAATTGTCCAGCGAGCCGGTCACTGCAAAGCTCAGCGCCATCGCGACCGCGACCGGCGCCGTGGCGGCAAGGGCTGCGATCGGCAGATTGGCAGCGAGCATGCTCGATACTGCGATCACCAGCAGCATCAGGAACATCATCAGCGTTTCCGTGACCATGTCGAGCACGGGATGGATCAGGATCGTCATCCAGCACAGGCCATGGAGCAGGTCGAGCACGACGAAGCGCGTCCGCCATGCGCGCGTCGCCGCGGGAGAGGCGGGCTCGGTCAGGAAGCGCCGGCAATTGCGGATCATGGCGCCGTGGATGCAGAGCATGCCGACCGTCCAGGCCGCTGCCGGGATCGGCTGCATCCACAGGCCGAACAGAACGCCGGTCGCGACCACCAGCAGCATCACGACATAGGAGGCCGACAGCCGCGTCTGGGCGTATTGTCGCAGCATCTCGGCGTCGAAAGCCGGCCGGGTTCCACTGGTCGATGTCAACTTGTCGCGCGCCTCGCGCACCCGCTGCGCCGCAGCCCTTCGGCTGCTCGCCGATGGCGCGCTCACCGGCTCGGCCGGCAGCTGCACAACCTCAGGCTTTTCAGCGGGGTTACTCATCAAGCAACACGATTCCTGCCCACGCCTGACGCGGGCCTTCTGCATTGTCTATCTCTGGCAAGAAATCCTTAAGAGGTGACTTAAGGAGCTAAAGAATTACGTTAACGCGGCGTTAATTTGCCGGCCTCGGATCGCGGAAACGCGCGACCCCTTCACCTGAAGAAAACGAGCGTGACCAACGCGAAGACAGGCAGCAGCAGAACGGAGGTCCAGGCCATGTACCCGAAGAAGCCTGGCATTGCGACGCCACCCGCTCGCGCAATCGCGTACACCATGAAGTTGGGCGCGTTGCCGATGTAGGAGTTTGCGCCCATGAACACCGCACCGGCGGAAATCGCGGCAAGGGTCAGCGCGCTATTCGTCATCAGATGCTGGGCGTCGCCTCCGGCAAGCTCAAAGAAGACCAGATAGGTCGGCGCATTGTCGAGAAAGGACGAGAGCAGGCCGGTCAACCAGAAATATGCGGCATTGTTCGGCGTGCCGTCGGCATTGGTGACCATGTTCACGATGGAGGCAAACGCGCCGGATCGGCCGGCGTTGAGAATCGCAAGCACGGGAATGATGGTGATGAAGATGGCGGCGAACAGCTTTGCCACTTCGATCATAGGGCCCCAGGAGAAGCCGTTCGCGTCGTGGTCCTCCTTCGACGTGACGGCAAGGGATGCGAACACGACGACGATCATGACGGCATCGCGCAGAAGATTCTGCACATGGAGGTGCGTGCCGAGAACCTCAAACCCGCCGAGGTCGAGCTTGGCGCTCAAGAGGATCGCAGCAATGATGACTCCCATCAGAACGAAGTTGAGGCCGCCGCTGATCCGCAAGGGATTGTCCGGAGTTGGGTCCGGTTTGACGCGGCCCTCCTTGCGATAGAGATAAGCATCGATGCAAAAGAACAGCGCGAGCAGAATCCAGGCCGCGAACGTGGTCTGGGGGAACAGGTGCCTCGTCGTCCAGAAGAAGTCCACGCCGCGCAGGAATCCCAGAAACAACGGCGGATCTCCCAGGGGTGAGAGCGAGCCGCCGATGTTGGATACCAGAAAGATGAAGAAGATAACGACGTGCGCGTTGTGCCGCCGGTCGTCATTGGCGCGGATCACCGGCCGGATCATGACCATCGACGCGCCGGTCGTGCCGATGACGCTCGCGATCAGAGTGCCAAGTGCGAGCAGCAGCGTATTCAGAATCGGAGAGCCGTGAAGATTGCCGCGCACCACGATCCCGCCGGCCACGGTGAACAAAGCAAGGAGCAGCAGAATGAAAGGGATGTATTCGAGCAGCGCGGTATGAATGAGTGCATGGACGGTTGGAAGCAGGCCATGCCAGGCTGCAAGCGGCAGCACGATCAGGGCGGCCCACATCGCGGCAATCTTGCCCTGGTGGTGCTCCCAAAAGTGAGGCGCCGCGAGCGGAAATATCGCGATCGACAGCAGCATGCCGGCGAAGGGAAGCGCCCATTGCGGGCGAATGCTCGCCCCATCGAGCGATGCGGCCAGCGCCTGCGAAGGTGTTGCAGCCAGGATCAGGAGCGCGACCGGGAGCAGGCGAGCAATGAGGCGGGTAATTTCAAGCCGGAACTCCGGCGCGACGCCGACACGGGCAACAACAATGATGGCGGCGATCACGCTGGGCAAGGTTCCCCCGGAAGTTTGTGACTTGTTTCGGTTAGCGCGCTTTGCCGAACTTCGTCACGGCCGAGGTCGCGACGAGGTTCGATGCTGTATGGCCCTCGACGAGGCGCAACACTCTCCTCAGCGTTGCAGGCGCGCGAGCAGGCTCGACGTGTCCCAGCGCTTGCCGCCCATCTTCTCGACCTCGGAATAGAACTGATCGACCAGCGCGGTGACGGGCAGGTTGGCGCCGTTGCGGCGGGCTTCAGCCAGCGAGATCGAGAGGTCCTTGCGCATCCATTCGACCGCGAAGCCGAAATCGTACTTGCCCTCGTTCATGGTCTTGTAGCGGTTCTCCATCTGCCAGGACTGGGCCGCGCCCTTCGAGATGGTCTCGATCACGGCGGCGACGTCGAGGCCGCTCTTCTTGGCGAAGTGGATACCCTCGGAGAGTCCCTGCACCAGACCGGCGATGCAGATCTGGTTCACCATCTTCGTCAGCTGGCCGCTTCCGGCGGGCCCGAGCAGCTTGCACATCCGCGCATAGGCGCCTGCGATGATCGGCTCGGCGCCGGAATAGGCGTCCTGCGCGCCGCCGCACATCACCGTCAGCACGCCGTTTTCGGCGCCGGCCTGGCCGCCGGAGACCGGCGCATCGACGAATTTGAAGCCGGCCTTGGTGGCGGCCGCGTCCAGCTCGCGCGCGACTTCGGCGGAGGCGGTGGTGTGGTCGACGAAGGTCGCACCCTTCTTCATGCCGGCGAACGCGCCGTCGGGACCGATCGTGACCGCGCGCAGATCGTTGTCGTTGCCGACGCAGCACATCACGAAATCCTGGTCCTCGGCGGCGGCCTTCGGGGTCGGTGCGGTCTTGCCGCCGAACTTGTCCGCCCATTCCTTCGCCTTGGCCGCGGTGCGGTTGTAGACGGTGACCTCATGGCCCCCTTTTTTCACGAGGTGTCCGGCCATGGGGAAGCCCATGACGCCGAGACCGAGGAAAGCGACTTTAGCCATTGTGGTACCTTGTCCGTAGATTGGGTTTTACGGTTCTTGCCAAGCGAGGGATGCCTGGGTTCCGCGGTGAGGGCGGATCGGACGCGCACCATAAACCGTTAGGCCGGGAGGGCAACGGCTTCGTTTGGCGGCCCCCTGTGCTAGGATGGCGAACCCAAGGACTTCGAAAAAGGGAGCGACAGCATGGGCGGCGTGAGCGTTGGCGTCCTCGATCATTTCAACATCCGGACCCGGAATCTGGCCGAGACCGTCCGCTTCTACGCGGACGTGCTGGGCCTGGAAAAAGGCGCACGGCCGAATTTCGCCTTCCCGGGCGCCTGGATGTACAGCGAGGGTAGACCGGTGGTGCACCTCGTCGACATTTCTGCGACCGCCGAGCCACAAAAGCCGGATTCCGGCGTTGTCCACCATGTCGCCTTCGTCAGTCGCGGCTTTGAGGGCATGAAACAGCGGCTGGCGTCCAAGGGGATGAAGTTCGAGTCCCGCCAGGTGCCCGGCGGCGACCTCTGGCAGATCTTCGTCCACGATCCCAATGGGGTCATGATCGAGCTGAATTACGAGGCGGCCAGGGAGCAGGGGGCGGCGCCCGCCGAAAAGGCTGACGATATCGGCAGGCAGTAGCCTTTTGGGCGTTTCCGCTCTAATGGGGCATCCTCAAGCCTTGAGCATGATCTTATCGGAAAGCCGCTCCACACTTTTCCGGATCATGCTTTGTTCAGGAGATGCGCTTTGAGCGTGACGCAGCAACAGGTTCTCGACAGCCTCAAGGGGGTCAAGTCGCCCCGCGGGGTCGCGCTCACCCTTGCCAATGTGCTGAGCACGATCAGCGCCTCCGACGGCAAGGTGTTCTTCTCGATCAATGTCGAGGCCGCCGAGGCAAGGGCCTGGGAATCCGTCCGGGCCGAAGCGGAAGCCGCCGTGCGCACCATTCCCGGCGTCACCACCGTCATGGTGGCGCTGACCGCCGAGCGCAAGCCGGGCTCCGCGCCGCCGCCACCCCCGCAGCCGAGCCGCGGCGCGCCCGGCGTGCAGCCGGCCCATGCTCACAAGCCGCCGCAGGGCGGTGGGTCGCCGATGGCGCGGCAAGCGGAAATCCCGGGCGTTGCCGCCGTGATCGCGGTCGCCTCCGGCAAGGGCGGCGTCGGCAAGTCGACCACTGCGCTCAATCTGGCGCTGGGCCTGCGCGACCTCGGCCTCAAGGTCGGCCTGCTCGATGCCGACATCTACGGTCCCTCGGTGCCGCGCCTGACGGGCCTGCGGGACAAGCCGGAGTTGAACGACGAGCGAAAGATGATTCCGCTTCGGCGTTTCGGCCTCGCCATCATGTCGATCGGCTTCCTGGTCGAGGAAGAGACCGCGATGATCTGGCGCGGTCCCATGGTGATGTCGGCAGTGACGCAGATGCTGCGCGACGTCGAATGGGGCAAGCTCGACGTGCTGGTCGTCGACATGCCGCCGGGCACCGGCGATGCCCAGCTCACGCTGGCGCAGAACGTGCCGCTCAAGGGCGCCGTGATCGTCTCGACCCCGCAGGACCTGTCCCTGATCGACGCAAGGCGGGGGCTTGCCATGTTCAAGAAGGTCAACGTGCCCGTGCTCGGCATCGTCGAGAACATGAGCTACTTCCAGTGCCCGCATTGCGGCACGCGCTCGGACATTTTCGGCCATGGCGGGGCCCGGCATGAGGCCGAAAAGCTCAAGGTGCCGTTCCTCGGCGAGATCCCCCTGCACATGGCGATTCGCGCCACCTCGGATGCCGGCAAGCCCGTCGTCGACAGCGAGCCGGACGGTCCCCATGCGGCGATCTACCGCGCCATCGCCGGCCAGGTCCGGGACCAGCTCAAGGGTGTCATCGCGGCGGCCTGAACCGGTCGCTACAGCCAGCTGCGGGGACATGCGACTTTCGTAGAGCCCCGTCATGCCATTGTCGCGTTCCGCAAGCGGGACTTCCGTGTTAAAGGCCCACGGCAGTCAAGCCCCTTCGGTTCGATGCGGTCCCAACGCGTCGCCGGAATGAGCGGCGGCAAGAAGAGAAGTCAAGGGGAAACGCCCCAGCAAGGAGAGACCTGAAGATGAAGCGTCGTGATTTTCTCAAAGTGTCGGCAGCAGGCGCGGCGGCGACCGCAGTGGCCTCGCCGGCGATCGCGCAGTCCTCGCCCGAGGTGAAGTGGCGCCTGACTTCGAGCTTTCCGAAGTCGCTCGATACCATCTATGGCGGCGCCGAGCAGGTGGCGAAGTACGTCGCCGAGATGACTGACAACAAGTTCCAGATCCAGGTGTTCGCCGGCGGCGAAATCGTCCCCGGCCTCCAGGCGCTCGATGCGACCTCGAACGGCACGGTCGACATGTGCCACACCGTCTCCTACTACTATGTCGGCAAGGACCCGACCTTTGCGATCTTCGCCTCGGTGCCGTTCGGCCTCAATGCGCGCCAGCAGAATTCCTGGCTCTATCAGGGCGGCGGCAACGAACTCGCCAACGAGTTCTTCAAGAAGTCGAACGTGATCGGCTTCCCCTGCGGCAACACCGGCACCCAGATGGGCGGCTGGTTCCGCAAGGAGATCAAGACCGTTGCCGACCT
Source organism: Bradyrhizobium sp. CCBAU 53415 (assembly GCF_028128735.1). Taxonomy (NCBI): domain Bacteria; kingdom Pseudomonadati; phylum Pseudomonadota; class Alphaproteobacteria; order Hyphomicrobiales; family Nitrobacteraceae; genus Bradyrhizobium; species Bradyrhizobium sp. CCBAU 53415. The sequence goes on from NZ_LBJF01000023.1 coordinate 78,194, forward strand.
GTCCGGCCTCAAGATGCGCATCGGCGGCATCGCCGGCCAGGTGCTTCAGAAGGTCGGCGTGGTGCCGCAGCAGCTCGCCGGCGGCGACATCTATCCGGCGCTGGAGAAGGGCACCATCGACGCGGCCGAGTGGGTCGGCCCCTACGATGACGAGAAGCTCGGCTTCGCCAAGGTCGCCAAATACTACTATTATCCGGGCTTCTGGGAAGGCGGTCCGACCGTCCATGCCTTCGCCAACCTGGAAAAGTACAATGCGCTGCCGAAGAACTACCAGGCGATCCTCGCCAACGCGACCGCCCATGCCAACACCTGGATGGCTGCGCGTTACGACATGCAGAACCCGGCCGCACTGAAGCGCCTGGTCGCCGGCGGCACCCAGCTTCGCCCGTTCACCAACGAGGTGCTGGAAGCCTGCCTCAAGGCGACCAACGAATTGTGGGCGGAAACCTCGGCCAAGAACGCCGACTTCAAGAAGTCGATCGACGCCATGCAGGCCTACCGCTCCGACGAGTATCTGTGGTGGCAGGTTGCCGAATACACCTATGACAGCTTCATGATCCGCTCGCGCACCCGCGGCTGATCTACGGCTTAAGTCGTAGGACCAGTAGCCCGGCCTCCCAGGAGGCCGGGCTTTTTCTTTGCCGCAGTGCGATCGGGATGGCATTCGGCTGCGGCTTGCGTCATGCTGGCGGCAAGCCTCGACAAGAAGGCCCGCAATCACTGGTACATCAGGGTAGGAAATCATGAAGAGAAGAGACTTCATCAAGGTCACAGGACTTGGCGCGGCCGGCGCCGCCACGCTCGCGGCGCCCGCGATCGCGCAGTCGATGCCGGAAATCAAATGGCGCATGCCGACGAGCTGGCCGAAATCGCTCGATACGCTGTTTGGCGGCGCCGAGATGATGTGCAAGATGGTCGCAGAAGCGACCGACAACAAATTCCAGATCCAGATCTTCGCAGCCGGCGAGATCGTGCCGGGCCTCCAGGTGCTCGACGCCGTCCAGAACGGCACCTGCGAGATCGGCCACACCGCGTCCTACTATTATTTCGGCAAGGACCCGACCTTCACCTTCGGCTCGGCCGTGCCGTTCGGTCCCAACATGCGCATCAACCAGGCCTGGTATATGCTGGGCGGCGGCCGCGACGTGCTCAACGAGTTCTACAAGGGATACAACGTCGTCTCGCTGCTCGCGGGCAACACCGGCTGCCAGATGGGCGGCTGGTTCAGGAAAGAGGTCAACACGCCCGAGGATCTCAAGGGCATGAAATTCCGCATCGGCGGCTTCGCCGGCCGCGTGCTCCAGAAGCTCGGCGTGGTGCCGCAGCAGCTCGCCGGCGGCGATATCTATCCTGCGCTGGAGAAGGGTACCATCGACGCCGCCGAATGGGTCGGTCCCTATGACGACGAGAAGCTCGGCTTCTACAAGATCGCACCGCACTACTACTATCCCGGCTGGTGGGAAGGCGGGCCGATGCTGCTCGCCTTCGTCAACCTCGACAAGTGGAACGCGCTGCCGAAATATTACCAGAGCGTGCTCGAGCAGGCCGGCCACTACGCCAACAACTACATGATGGCACGCTACGACAACGCCAATCCGCTGGCGCTGAAGAAGCTGCTCGCGGGCGGCACCAAGCTGCACGCCTTCTCGCCACCGGTCATGGACGCCTGCCACAAGGCCGCCAAGGAGCTGCACGCCGAAGTCGCTGCAACCAACCCCAACTTCAAGAAGGTGCACGACTCGCTCGCCAAGTTCACGAGCGACGGCTACGCCTGGTTCCAGGTCGCCGAGGTCGGCTACGACATCTTCATGGCGCGGCGCTCGCAGAGCTGATCGCCCGATCCGCCGCACGCAACGCCCCGGAGCGAAGCCTCCGGGGCGTTGCTGTTGGCGCGGCTGGAATGAAAAGATGAAAACAACCCCATGCACAGTAGCCACCGGCTTGATAAGTCACGAAAAAATTTCTCGTACAAGCAGCCTTCGCGAAGGCGGGGCCGGTGCTGCGGTGTGTGGAAGAAGGCGACTCGGAACACGCCGACGATGGGATCGTTTTGCTCGGCCGCTCCTGCGACCAGCCGCAGTTTGACCTGTCGGGCAAAACAGTGGCAGAATGCTGTCATCGAATAATCCGAAATCTGGTTCGTCGGCACCCACGTTGGAGACGACGATGAGATTCGATCCCGATGACGTTCAAGGAGCGCTGCGCAAGGCATGGTCGCTGTCGATGGCGAGCCGATGGACGGCAAGCGCGGCGATGGTTGATCAACTGTGCGAGCGGCTCGTCCGCTGGAGATGTGCGCGGCTTCGGCTTACGTGAATCTGACACGGCAGGGCGGCCAGGGTTGCGCTTTTTTCGCTGGCCGAGGCGGCCCGAATGATGGAAGAGAGCAAGGCCATGGTGTCGGCCGTGCGGTCACATGAGCATCCGGCGGACATGTCATGCGCCTTCTGATCGTCGAGGACAATGCTGAGCTGTCGCGGCTCGTTGCCGGCGGGCTGGCGGCGGCCGGCTATGAGAGCGACATCGTCGGCAGCGCCGCCGAGGCGCGGGAGGCGGTGAGCAGCGTCAGCTATGCTGCGATGATCCTCGATCTCGGCCTGCCCGACGGCGACGGCCTGTCGGTGCTGCGCGAGCTGCGCCTCAGGATGGAGCCGCTGCCGGTGCTGGTGCTGACCGCCCGCGGCGGCTTGCAGGACCGCGTCACCGGCCTGCGCAGCGGCGCCGACGACTATCTCGCCAAGCCGTTCGCGATGGAGGAACTGGTGGCGCGGCTGGAGGCCATCTTGCGGCGGCCCGGCCAGTTGCTCGGCCGCTCGCTCAGCCTCGCCAACCTCGTCTACGACACCGAGAGCCGCCAGATCTTCGTCGACGACCAGCCGCGGATCATCTCCGCGCGCGAGACCTCGGTGCTCGAGATCCTGCTGCGCCGGCAGGGGCGGGTGGTGCCGAAGAAGAACGTCGAGGACCACATCTTCGGTCTCGATGGCGAGGTCGCTTCCAACGCGGTCGAGGTCTATGTCTCGCGGCTGCGCAAGCAGCTCACGGAACACGGCGCCAAGGTCGTGATCCACACCATCCGGGGCGTCGGCTATCTGATGGCCGAGGAGAAATAGCGTGCCCGCCGGGGGCCATGCCAGATCGCTCACGTTCAAATCGCTGATCTCGCGCATCGTGTTCCTGCACATCGTCGCGGTCGCGGTGGTCGCGATCTTCCTGCCGCTGGTGTTGTTCTGGCTGCTCAATTCCGAGATCGACCAGCTGCATCGAGATGCCATGCGCGCGCAGGCCGAGGTGCTGGCGGAGCGCATCGTCGCGCAGCCGGACGGCACGTTGACGTTCAACCTGCCCGACAGCCTCAAGGGACTTTATTCGGACGCCTACGGCCGCTACCAGTTCGACATTCGCGATGCTGACGGCCGGTTGCTGTTCTCCTCGCACCGGCGCTCGGCCGCCGCGGCGCCGCCACGCTTCCCAGAGACCATCTCCGGCGCCGGTGTCATGCGGGACATCGACGGCAAGACGGTGCGCGTCCAGGTCGCCGAGGACCTCGCGCACCGCGACGTGATCATCGACGACATCGTCTCGAATTTCTTCCGGCGGGTGGGATGGATCACCATCCCGATCCTTCTGGTCCTGCTTGCCACCGACATCATCATCTTTCGCCGCGCGATTGCGCCGCTGTGGAAGGCCTCGCAGGAGGCCAGCAATATCGGCCCGGCGCGCACCGACATCCGCCTGCCCACGGCCCGGATCCCGCGCGAGATCGTGCCGCTGGTCACAGCAGTGAACCAGGCGCTCGATCGCCTCGAGGGCGGATTTCGCGTGCAGCGGCAGTTCACGGCGGACGCCGCGCATCAGTTGCGCACGCCGCTTGCGATTCTGCGCACGCGGATCGAGACGCTCGATGACCGAGCGGTACGGCAGGCGCTGCAGGCCGACATCGAAGCCATGAGCCGCCTCGTCGCCCAGCTGCTGGAGATCGCCGAGCTCGACACATTGATGCTCGACCCCGGGGAGACCGCGGATTTGCGCGCGGTCTGCGCCGAGGTCGTCGGTGCGATCGCCCCGTTCGCGATCGCGCAGCACAAGGACATCGCACTGAAGGGGACCGACGCGCCGGTCAGGATCCACGGCAGTTCTGAGATGCTCCAGCGCGCGATCTTCAACCTCGCCGAAAATGCCATCAAGTTCACCGCGAAGGACACCTCCGTCGACGTCGAGGTGCGCGACGACGGTTCGGTGCGCGTGCGCGATTGCGGCCCGGGCATCGCGGAAGCCGAGCGCGAGCTCATCTTCCAGCGCTTCTGGCGCGCCGACCGCCGGCGCAGCGACGGCGCGGGGCTGGGACTCTCGATCGTGCGCGCGGTGGTGGACGATCACGCGGCCACGGTTGCGGTGGAGAATCTTCCGGGGAGCGGAGCGGAGTTCACGCTGCGGTTTCGGCTGGCGGACGAGGTGACCTCTTCACCCTCCTCTGGAGGGCAGGGCTATCGCACTTGAGAGCTTCTCCCTGCGGCCATCCTTCGAAACGCCCGCTTAGGCGTGCTTCTCAGGATGAGGACGGAGTGCGTGGCAGCAGTTTCGACGGGCACTGACGCTGATAGCCTCATCCCGAGGAGGCGCGCAGGCGCCGTCTCGACGGACGAGGCGTGCGCGCAGGCCGCCGCCACGAGTCATTTGCGATAGCCCTGCCCTGAGGGGGAGGGCAAAAGGCGGCTTGCCTTGCCGCCCGCTATTTCGACGGTGGGCCAAGATCCAGCGGCGGCAGCTCGATCTGCGGCACCTCGATCTTGATCGTGTTGGGATCGATGTTGGTCTGCACGCCCTTATAGTGCATGACCATTGCAGGGAACGCGATCACCAGACCGACCATGATCATCTGGATGACGACGAACGGCACCGCACCCCAATAGATCTGGCCCGTGGTGACGGGGTCCATCCTCTTGCCGGTGACGCGATCGGTGTATCGCTCCTTCGGCGCAACCGACCGCAGATAGAACAGCGCGAAACCGAACGGCGGGTGCATGAACGAGGTCTGCATGTTGACGCCGAGGATGACGCCGAACCAGATCAGGTCGATGCCGAGGTGCTCGGCCGCAGGCCCGAGCAGCGGGATCACGATGAAGGCCAGCTCGAAGAAGTCGAGGAAGAAGGCCAGCACGAACACGAAGATGTTGACGAAGATCAGGAAGCCGACCTGGCCGCCGGGCAGGGAGGTGAGCAGGTGCTCGACCCAGACGTGCCCGTTGACGCCGTAGAAGGTCAGCGAGAACACGCGGGCCCCGACCAGGATGAACACGACGAAGGCCGACAGCTTGGCGGTCGATTCCGTGGCTTGTCGGATCAGGTCCCAGCTCAGCCGGCGCTTCGCGGCACCGAGGATGAGAGCACCGGCCGCACCCATCGCTCCGCCTTCGGTCGGCGTCGCGATGCCGATGAAGATCGTGCCAAGCACCAGGAAGATCAGGAACAGCGGCGGCACCATGACGAAGGTGGTCTGCTGGGCCATCTTCGAGAGGAAACGGAAGCCGGTGAGCTTATCGATGACCCAGTTCAGCACGGCGACGACGAACGCGAAGATGATGCCGTAGAACATGCTGAGCACGACATAGTCGGCGCCATGCACCTCCGAACCGCGCATCATGAACCATCCGAACACGCAGCTCGCGAGGAACAGCATGCCGAGGGAGAGAAGGCCGCGGCTGCCGCTCTCCTCGCGGAAGCCGATAGCCTCCTTTGGCAGGCCCGGCGTCGCCTTCGGGAAGATCATGCTGACGAGGAAGGCGTAGGAGGTATAGAGGCCGGCGAGCACGAGGCCCGGGATGAAGGCGCCCTCGTACATGTCACCGACCGACTTGCCGAGCTGGTCGGCCATCACGATCAGGACGAGCGAGGGCGGAATAATCTGGGCGAGCGTGCCGGACGCGGCGATGACGCCGGCGGCCACGCGGCGGTCATAGCCGTAGCGGAGCATGATCGGCAGCGAGATCAGACCCATCGAGATCACGGACGCCGCGACGACGCCCGTCGTCGCAGCGAGCAGCGCGCCGACGAAGATCACGGCATAGGCAAGGCCGCCGCGGACGGTGCCGAACAATTGGCCGATCGTGTCGAGCAGATCCTCGGCCATGCCCGACCGCTCCAGCACCAGTCCCATGAAGGTGAAGAAGGGAATGGCGAGCAGCGTGTCGTTGTTCATCACGCCGTAGACCCGCTCGGGGAGGGCCTGGAGGAAGTCCGGGCGGAATTCGCCGAGCTCGATGCCGACGATGGCGTAGAACAGGCCGACGGCGCCGAGCGAGAATGCCGCGGGATAGCCGAGCAGCAGCACGACGACCAGCGACGCGAACATGATGGGCGCCAGATTGGCGATGATGAATGCGGTCATGATTCCCCCTAAACCGTCGCCAACGGCTACTTCTTCTCGATCGCCTCGACGAGATGCTCGACTTCAGCCTCCAGCGCCGAGACCTGGGATTCATGCGGATCGGGCATCAGTCCGCGCATCACCGCGATCCGCTTGATCAGTTCGGAGATGCCTTGCACGAGGAGGAAAGCGAACCCGATCATGATCAGGGATTTGGTCGGCCATTGCGGCAGGCCGCCGGCGTTGCCGGACTGCTCGTTGATCTCGAACGAGCGCTCGAAGAACGGCACGCCGGTGACGATCATGACGATGCACAGCGGCATGAGAAAGAACAGGTGACCGATCACGTCGATCACGTTGCGGACCGTCTTCGGCAGCGCGTTGTTCACGATGTCGATGCGGATGTGCTCGTTGTCGAGCAATGTCCAGGGCGAGCAGAGCAGGAACACGATGCTGAACAGCACCCATTGCAGCTCGAGCCACGAATTGGAGGACGTGTCGAATGTCTTGCGGACGGTCGCATTCACTGCGGAGATGATGACGGCGGCCACGATCAGCCACGCCAGGCGTTTGCCCGTCCAGCGCGTGAACGCGTCAATCCTGCTGCTCAACTTTAGGAGCGCTTGCAACGATAGGTCCTCCCCCGATTGTGCCCCGGCCGTCTTGACTGCGCCGATCTGGGCGCGTGGCTTGTCTCGCCGCGCAGGCATGAGGCAGCCGCACCAAACCAGCGGGCGTGCCGCCAGTCAATCGGAAGTTTGTTGATAGTTAAGGGGAATAAGGCCGTAATCCGACGGTGTCAGCCGCCGGTGACGCTCATGTGCCTGCTGACACTGGGGCGGTCGTGGCGGCGGTCGATGATGAAATCGTGGCCCTTGGGCTTCAGCCCGATGGCGCGGTCGATCGCATCCGCAAGCAGCAGGTCGTCGCTCGATGCACGCAGAGGTTTGCGTAAGTCGGAGGCATCCTCGTGGCCGAGGCAGGTGTGCAGCGTTCCCGTGCAGGTGATGCGCACGCGGTTGCAGGATTCACAGAAATTATGGGTCATCGGCGTAATGAAGCCGAGCTTGCCGCCGGTCTCGGCGACGCTGACATATCGGGCCGGACCGCCTGTGCTCTCGGCCAGATCCGTCAGAGTGAATTGCTGGGCAAGACGCGCGCGCACCAGCGATAGCGGCAGATACTGATCGATCCGCCCCGAGCCGATCTCGCCCATCGGCATGACCTCGATCAGCGTCAGGCCCATGCCCTTGCCGTGGGCCCAGCGCATCAGTTCGGGCAGCTCGTCCTCGTTGAGGTTCTTCAGGGCGACGGCGTTGATCTTGACGGCAAGTCCTGCGGCGCGGGCGGCCTCGATGCCCTCGAGCACCTTGTCGATCTCGCCCCAGCGGGTGATCTCGCGAAACTTTTTGGGATCGAGCGTGTCGAGCGAGACGTTGATGCGGCGGACGCCGCAATCGGCGAGCTCGCGCGCGTGTTTTGCAAGCTGGGTGCCGTTGGTGGTCAGCGTCAGCTCGTTCAAAGCGCCGCTCGAAAGATGCCGCGACAGCGAGCGCACCAGCGTCATGACGTTGCGGCGGACCAGCGGCTCACCGCCGGTGAGCCGCAGCTTCTTCACCCCCTTGGCGATGAAGGCCGTGCAGAGCCGGTCAAGTTCCTCCAGCGTCAGGAGGTCGGCCTTCGGCAGGAACGTCATGTCTTCCGACATGCAGTAGAAGCAGCGCAGGTCGCAGCGGTCGGTGACCGAGACACGCAGATAGCTGATGGTCCGCCCGAACGGATCGGTCATCGCGCTCGACAGCGCGGCGCGGGGGCTCGCAGAAGGTCCGTTCATACCAAATGCCTTGTCACTTACGGCGACGGTGCACCTTTGCTTCAGCGGTGCCGTAAAAGCAATCTAAGCATCGGACGCGGCCAGGACAATCGATGGTGTGCACAGATCAGCGCTTGCCTGCATTCGGATCGGGGAACGGCGAGCCTGCTGCGGGTGCAGCATCGGCCGGCGCTGCGGCGGGCGCGGCTGGCTTCGGCTTCTTCGGTCGATGCGGCTTGCGGACGGGTTTCGGCGGCACCGCCGGCTGAAGTTCCGCAAACACCGGATTCGGATCGGTGGTGACGGAGGCGGGTGTGGTGAAATCGCCGGGATTTTTGACCACATTCACCGGCACGGACGTCGGCTGGTACTTGGGCAGGGCGAAAGCGACCGTGAACGGCGTGTCGGGCGCGGGAACCGAGACGGAGCAGGGGGTCTTGCAGCCCTGACCGAGTGAGGTGGTGGCGTCGGCACCGGGGGGATTGGATTCGAGCCGGACCTGGACGGTCGGCGGCGCCGATTTGAACATGTCCCAGGACATCGAGGAGCAGCCACCCAGGCTCACCCCCGCTAGCGCAATCGCGATGACACGACGCATGAACCATCCACTTCTACCGCGGCGAACCGCCACATCCCCGGGGCTGACCCTAGAAGTGTCGCCTGGGGCAGGCAATCGGCGCGCAGCACATAGATAATAAATGGTTAATGCAGGGTTCCGATAAATTACATAGTCTTATCAATAAGTTTCGAGGATGGAGTCGCCATCAAGCTGATGGCGGCTGCCGGCAGGTCGCGCATATGATGGATCAGCCGGTCCGGCTTCAACTCGGCGATCGGCACGTCGGTGTAGCCGAAGCTGACCCCGATCACGGGCACGCCGGCCCGACGGGCGACCCCGACGTCGGTTCCGGCATCGCCGACCATGATGCTGGCCTTCACGTCTCCGCCGGCGCGCGCAACGGTCTCCCGGAAAATGGTCGGATCGGGCTTCTGAACGCCAAACGTGTCCGCGCCGCAGATCGCCGCGAAGCGGCGGCTGAGGTCGAGCTGGTCCAGAAGCCGCTTCGACAGCCATTCGAGCTTGTTGGTGCAGACCGCGAGGCGATGGCCTCGCGCCGCAAACTGGTCGAGCGTCGCCTCGAGTCCCTCGAAAGGGCGGGATTCGACCGCGATATGCTCGGCGTAATAGGCGATGAAATCCGCGGTCATCCGGTCCATGTCTTTGGGGGTGACGGTGCGGCCCTCGGCCTCCAGCCCCCGCTCGATCAGCTTGCGGGCGCCAGCCCCGATCATGTTGCGGGCCGAGGCCATCGGCACGGGCGGCAGCCCTTCGCGGTCGAGCACGTAGTTCAGGGCGGTGATCAGGTCGGGCGCCGTATCCACAAGCGTGCCGTCGAGATCGAAGACGATGGTGTGAGGGCAAGTCTTTTTGAAGGAGGTCATGATCCAAGCGCTACCGGCCCGGTCGTATCCGCGCAAGGGGCGGGTACATAAGATCACCTTATAGGTCTGTTCCCGCAAGAAAAACGAGGCTACATAGGCCGCCGAAAGCGGCCGCCATCGGCGGCTCATCCCTGGGATTCAGAGGCGGGCGCACGTGAACATGGACCAGTTGAAGCGGCAGGCTGCTGCGCGCGCCCTCGAGGAGGTGCGCGACGGCATGCAGCTCGGGCTCGGCACCGGCTCGACTGCCAAACATTTCGTCGAGCTGCTCGGCGAGCGCGTCGCCGCCGGGCTCAAGGTGGTCGGCGTGCCGACCTCCGAGGCGACGCGCCTCGATGCGGTGCGCTGCGGCGTGCCGCTGACGACGTTGGATGAGATCGACCATCTCGACATCACCGTCGACGGCGCTGACGAGATCGATCCTGAGCTCAATCTGATCAAGGGCGGCGGCGGCGCGCTGCTGCGCGAGAAGATCGTGGCGGCCGCCTCCGATCGCATGATCGTGATTGCCGACGACACCAAATGGGTGCCGACGCTCGGCCGCTTTCCGTTGCCGGTCGAGGTCATCCCGTTCGGCCTCGGGGCGACGCGCCGGGCGATCGAAAAGGCATTTGCCGAATGCGGCGTTTCCGGGCAAATGGCGGTCCGCAAGGCCAAGGACGGGGACAAGGACGGCCACGTTTTCGTCACCGATGGCGGCCACTGGATCGTCGATGCCCAGCTCGGACGTATTGTGGATCCCCCCGGTCTCGCCAAGGCGTTGAGCGCTATCCCCGGGGTGGTCGAGCATGGCTTGTTCATCGGCTTGGCCAGCTCGGCCGTTCTGGCGGGCAGCGAAGGAATTCGCGTGATTGAACGGCGCAAGCCGAAAGGAGACCAGGAATGAAGAGCGTTTTGAAATTCTTGCCGGCCGCGACCCTCGCTGCGGGCTTGGCCCTCGCGGCCGTCCCGGCCGTGGCGCAGCAGGCGGCGGCCCCGAAGGCACCTGCGGCGCCGGCCCAGCCGAAGGCCTCGCCCGCCGCGATTGCGGCAGCCAGGGAGATATTGCAGATCAAGAACGCGACCGCGATGTATCAGGGCGCCGTGCCCGGCCTCGTCGAGAAGACCAAGATCGCGCTGACCCAGCAGAACCTGAACTATCAGAAGGACCTCAACGAGGTCGCGCCCATCGTGGCCCAGCAGCTCGCCGGTCGCCAGAACGAGATCGGCGAAGGCATGGCGCAAATCTATGCCAGCGAGTTCACCGAGCAGGAACTGAAGGATCTCGTCACCTTCTACAAGTCGCCGCTGGGCAAGAAGCTGATCGAGGCCGAACCACGCGCCATCGGGCTCAGCATGGCCTTCATGAACTCCTGGGCCCAGAACTTCTCCGAGACCGTGATGGGCGCCTTTCGTGCCGAGATGCGCAAGCGTGGCAAGGAGATCTGATCAATCCTATTTGATCAGAGATTGTTGAAAGTGGGCGGAGTGGACAATGGCTGAATTCGATGTCGACCTCTTCGTCATCGGCGGCGGCTCGGGCGGCGTGCGCGCCGCCCGCATCGCGGCCGGCTACGGCGCCCGCGTGATGATCGCGGAAGAGTACCGCATGGGCGGGACCTGCGTGATCCGAGGCTGCGTGCCGAAGAAGCTGTTCGTGATCGGCTCGCATTTTCGTCAGGAGCTCGAGGATGCCGCGGGCTTCGGCTGGACCGTTCCGTCCGCCGGCTTCGACTGGCCGACGCTGATCGCCAACAAGGACAAGGAGATCGCGCGGCTGGAGGCGGCCTACACCACCAATGTCGAGAAGTCGGGCGCGCAGATCGTCAAGAGCCGCGCGGTGATCGAAGACAAGCACACCGTCCGCCTGCTCGAGAACGACAAGAAGATCACCGCAAGATACATCCTGATCGCCACCGGCGGCGCGCCCAACCACGGCGCCTCGATTCCAGGCATCGAGCACGTGATCTCGTCCAACGAGGCGTTCCACCTCAAGGAGCTGCCGAAGCGGATCGTGATCCAGGGCGGCGGCTACATCGCGCTGGAATTCGCCGGCATCTTCGCCGGCTTCGGCTCCGACGTCACCGTGATCTATCGCGGCGACAACGTCCTTCGCGGTTTCGACGAGGATGTCCGGACCCATGTCCGCACCGAGATGGAGAAGCAGGGCATCACGATTCTCACCGGCTGCACGGTGACCAGGGTCGATCGCCACGGCGAGAGCTTCACCACCCATCTGTCGAACGGATCGAGCATTGGCTCCGAGCAGGTCATGTTCGCCATCGGCCGCCATCCCAATGTCGCCAATCTCGGGCTGGAGAAAGCCGGCGTCGCAATCAACCCGAACAATGGCGGCATCGCGGTCGACCATTTCTCCAGGAGCTCGGTCGACAGCATCTATGCGATCGGCGACGTCACCCACCGCTTCAACCTGACGCCGGTCGCGATCCGCGAGGGCCACGCCTTTGCCGACACCGTGTTCGGCAAGCGCGAGGTCAGGGTCGATCACGCCAACATCCCGACCGCCGTGTTCTCGCAGCCGGAGGTCGGCACGGTTGGTCTGACGGAAACCGAGGCGCGCGCGCAATTCAGCCGCGTCGACATCTACAAGACGACGTTCCGTCCGATCAAGGCGACGATGTCCGGCCGCGACACACGCGTGCTGATGAAGCTCGTGGTCGACGGCACGACCGATCGCGTGCTCGGCTGTCACATGGTCGGCGATGCCGCCGCCGAGATCACGCAAGCTGTCGCGATCGCGGTGAAGATGAAGGCGACCAAGGCCGATTTCGATGCGACCATCGCGCTGCATCCGACTGCGGCCGAAGAGCTCGTCACGATGCGCACGCCGACCGCGCGCCACGTGCGTCAGGCGGCGGAGTAAACTCGGCGCTCAGCCGTAGAGATACCCGACCGGCTTGCCCTCGGTGCGCAGGGGGCGGACGTCCTTGTGCGTGATGATCTGACCGGCGAGGCCGTCGATCTCGTCACGCTGCGTCGGCGTCCAGCTGCGCAGCTCGTTCATGCCCTTGAGCAGGCCGAGCCGCAGGACCTGCGTGTTTTCGCCGACACCCGTGAGGCTGATGGAATTCCTGCCCGCCGTCACCACGTCGCCGGCCGACAGTTCGAAGCTCTCGCCGGTCTTTCTCTTGAACTCGGCCGTGCCGCGAATGACGCGATAGATCACGACATTGCCCTTGGCGAAACAAGCGGGGTCCGCGGCGCTCGACGTGCTCTTCGGCAGCAGCGACTGACCGCGCGGGTCGGTCGCGATGATGTGGCCAGTGACGAGATGGCCGCTCGGAATCTCGATGCCGATATCGCGCACGTGGACCGGCATGGCCGATTTGACCGAGCCATCGGTGAGCGGCCTGAACAGCGCATCCAGCGTCAGCGGATCCTGAAGCCAGAAGCCGGCATCGGCCGGCCGGTCATGCAGAGGGTGGCTCCAGGCCACGCGCGGCGTCTCGGCCTCGTCGATCTGATCCGGACCGACGATCGTCGGGTTCGGAAACGTCGTCGGATCTGTGATGAAGGCTTCGAGGAATTTACCGGAATAGCCCATCGAGATCGGATCGGGCACCACGGTCTGCGGCGTCTTCAAATTCTCTTCGGTCGGCAGTCCCGACCAGGTGTAGAAGAGCTGGCGGTGGACGATCGCGCTTTGCAGCATCACCGCGCCGGGGCCGACATTGTAGAAGCGCCCGTCATAGTCGAAGGTGAACGCGCCCGAGGTGACCAGGACGAGCTGAAAGCCGCCCGGCGGAAGATGAAGGTGGAAATCCGTGGGGCCGGTGTCGGGCCGATAGATCGGTAGATTGGTCGCGACCTCGTGCAGCAGGAAGGTCTCGTTGTTGGCGTGAAAGCCTTCGTTGGCGCGGTTGTAGAGGGCCTGCGGCCGGTACGTCGCCTCGAATTTCGCATCCCGGTCGCGGTCGATCGCCACGAAGTCCTGATCGTTGAGACGCAGCCGCGCGCCGTTCGGATGGGTGAGGCCGGCAAATTTGAGATCTCCGGCAGCATGCACGTTCATGGCATTCTCCGATCTGGGGCCGTCCATCCCGGAGCTGGGCGCACGCAACTTTCCGCTCTCTATCGTGGCCGGGCTGGGAATGGGCCAGATGCTGTCTTGCGAATTTTGGGCCAGTCCCTGCGCGGTGCGCGTACAGACTCGCCAGCCGCACGCGGCGCGTAAGAAAAGCGAGATTGCACCAGAGGTTAGACAACGGGTTCGCCAACCTGCCCGACCTTTCCGTGCAGGTGCGCAAGTTCGGTGGAGCGACCTATCCTGTCTAATTTGTCGGCAGGTTCTGCAGGGCATGCAGCCGTGCAGCTCGCGGCGTCAACAAGCAAATGCCCGGCGGCTCAGTGTCTCAAGCCGTTCATTCGAACGACTGACGGACGCTCCGCCCGGGTTTGCCGAACGGGCTATCCGCCCACTTCGCCATGTCCAGCGCGCGGGCATCGAGGCCTTCACACCAGAGGCAGATCGGTTCCGCGCGGCCTTTGGCCGTCAGCACCGGGACGAGCGCGTGGCCGCAGCCGGTGCAGGATGTGATGCGGTTCATACGCTCCTCCGCGATCGTCGAATTCAGGAATGGCATTTTCGTTGCCGAAGCTTGCGCGGGCGCTATGACGGCACACTGCGCGCCATCCGGAGCGCTCGTTCCCGAGATCGTAGCACTTCATCGTGACACGACCGCGAAGTCACCGGAGGGGCGCGCGACTGCTCAACCAAACATGGCAACATGGCCGATGCGGCGGCTGGTCGCAGTCATCTCGCCTTGATTCCGACAGAGCCATCTTTATCTCTGGGCGGAACAAGAATCCGGGCCCCTCTGGCGAGGACGCCGACGATGTCGGCAAACCTCGTGATGTCGGATGACCTGTCCCGCGCGAATGCGATGGATCGGCCGATCGTCGGGCCTTTGTTCGTTCTCTCCGACTATTCGTCCCGATCGCAGCTCCGTGCGGCCATTTCGCAAGCTAAGGGAGCTACGATGTCTGACGCCAAAACCTCCAATCCGACCGACATCGAGATCACGGAGCCGTCCAGCCTGAACGAGCAGGCTGCGGTCGCTCTGGTGATCGTGGGCGCGCTGGTTGCGGTTGCCGACCGGCGCGTCTCGCCGGTCGAGCGTGATGAGGTGATCCGTTTCATCAGGGACCGCAAGCTGGCGCCTCACATTTCGGACGAACGGCTCTATGCGATGTTCGATGAACTCGCCGAACGGCTCGAGGAGCCGGATTTTGCCAACGTCGTGATCGACACGCTGCGGCCGGTTTCGAACCTGCCGCTCTCGTCCCATCTGATGGAGCTGTCGGAGCGCGTTGCTGCCGCAGATGAGGACGTACATCCCCACGAAGTCCAGGCGATCAAGTTGTTGCGCTTGCTGACGCTGGTGCTGCCGCGCGCGAAGCCGGTCGTGCCCAGTGCAGCGGGCGCCGAGCTGCAGGTCGCCCTGAAGGAGTAAGCATGAGCGCAGTTTCGGACGAGCGTACCAAGGAAGCCGAGGGCACCACCGGCGAGATCGCCGGTGGTGATCCGCGCCTGGCCAAGCTCGTCGACCGGCTGCCGCCGCGCATGGGCGACACCTTCACCTATCTGCTCAAGCCGTCCAGCCGCTGGGTCAGGATCCCCTCGGGCACGCTGCTGATCGCCGGCGGTGTGCTATCCTTCCTGCCGCTGCTCGGCGTCTGGATGCTGCCGCTCGGCCTCGCGCTGCTCGCCGAGGACGTACCTGCGCTGCGCTCCTCCCGGTCGAAGGTCTTCGACTGGATCGAACGCCGCAAGCCGCATTGGCTCGATCCGTCGGTATCGAAAAATGACGAGACATGACTGAATTCATCACAGCCGAAGCGCTGACCGCGCTGTTTCAAGTCGTCCTGATTGATCTCGTGCTCGCCGGCGACAACGCCGTCGTCATCGGCCTCGCCGCGGCGGGCCTGCCGGCGCAGCAGCGCCGCCGCGCCATCATCGTCGGCATCGCCGCCGCCACGGCGCTCCGTATCGTCTTCGCGGGCGTTGCCACCCAGCTCCTGCAGGTGATCGGCCTGCTGCTCGCCGGCGGCGTGCTGCTGCTCTGGGTGTGCTGGAAGATGTGGCGCGAGCTGCGCGGGCAGGCTGCGCATTCGGAGCAGCTCGCGTTCAGCCATGGCAACGGCGCGGATGCTGCGCCTGTACAGCGAAAGACCTTCGGCCAGGCGGCGGTGCAGATCGTCGCCGCCGACGTCTCGATGTCGCTCGACAACGTGCTCGCAGTCGCGGGCGCCGCGCGCGAGCATCCCTACATCCTCGCCTTCGGCCTGTTGCTGTCGGTCGCTATGATGGGCGTCGCCGCCGATCTGCTCGGCCGCGTGCTCCAGAAGCAGCGCTGGGTCGCCTATGTCGGCCTCGCGATCATTATTTACGTCGCCTTCGAGATGATCTATCGGGGCTCGCTCGAGCTCGCGCCTGTCATCGCGAGTCTCTGAGACGCATTCCTGTCTGCAATCCGGAGTGATCAATGACGTCCGAACCCCAGGCACCTTCGGCGCCGACCGCGCCGCAGCCGCCGATCGGCCTGTTTCCGAAACTGATCTTCGGCTCGCGCTGGCTGCAATTGCCGCTCTATATCGGCCTCATCGTCGCACAGGCCGTCTATGTGCTGCTGTTCCTGAAGGAGCTCTGGCACCTGGTCGTACATTCGTTCGACGCCAGCGAGCAGCAGATCATGTTGGTCGTGCTCGGGCTGATCGACGTCGTGATGATCTCGAATCTGCTGGTGATGGTGATCGTCGGCGGCTACGAGACCTTCGTCTCCCGCCTGAACCTGAGCGGGCATCCCGATGAGCCGGAATGGCTCAGTCACGTCAATGCCAGCGTGCTCAAGATCAAACTCGCAATGGCAATCATCGGCATTTCGTCGATCTCGCTGCTCAGGACCTTCATCGAGGCCGGCAATCTCGGCACCAACCGCAGCAATTTCACCGAGGGCGGCGTGATGTGGCAGGTCCTGATCCACCTGACCTTCATCATCTCGGCGATCGGCATCGCCTGGGTCGACCGCCTCAGCGAGAGCGGCCATCGCAAGGAGGAGGCTGGCCACGGCGGCTGAACCCGGCCGCCTGAGACCTCCCGAGCGGCCAATACTGGAGCCCGCCTGATCATCCGATCCGGCGGGCTCGTCGAGATCGATAAAGTTGTCGGCAATCCGTTCAGCAGCGGCAAATGCTGCTGACAAGAAGCTCGGCGCCTTAAACCAGGCCTTTGCAACCATCCTGCATCCTGCCCGCAAAAGGGCAGGGCTATTGACATGTCAATCGTGAGGGAGGTCGTTGCTGCGGTCGCGGGAGTCTACGCGCTCCTGCTCGTCTGCGACGTATTGTTCGGCGTCGGCGAGGCGCGCTTCGACGACGCCTACTACCGCGCCAGCTTCTACGCGCCGCGGCCGAGGGAGTTTCGTTTTGCGAGCAACACGCCGCCGGCCGTGCGCGTCAGCGACGCCTTCGCGCAGTTCGCACCTGGCGACGCCAAGCCGAACAGGCGCTACTCGTCGCTGACGACGATCATCCGCTGACGGTTAGTCACTCACCTCTGCTCGGGCGCCGCGGTGTCGCCGGGATGTTGCCCCGCGCGTTGCGGAATGAGCGACAGGCATGCCACCATGAGCGCCGCGATCACAAGTGAGGCGAGCGGTCGGCTCAATGACAGCCCGCCGTGGTCGAGCGGCTTATCCAGGAAGTCGCCGACAGTCGCGCCAAGTGGGCGAGTCAGAATAAACGCTACCCAGAAAAGCACTACGCGCGATACTCGCGTCCCGAAGTAGAGGGCTACGACGACTAGGAGCCCGGCTGCAAAGATCAGCGCACCGCCGCGGTAACCCATGTTGCCGGTGTCGGCGATCCAGTCGCCGAGCGCGGTGCCGAGCGTCTGGGAAAAGGTGATCGCCCCCCAGTAGAACGCCTCTATGCGCGGAGTACTGACGCTGTCGACCGAGATCGTTCCCTCGGTGCGATACCAAAGGCCGAGCACCAGCATGAGGCAGGTGAGCAGCAGCGTCGAGCCGCCCATGTATCCAATGCCAAGGGAACGATCGGCGAAATCGGCCATCGTGGTGCCGAAGGTGGTCGATGCGACGATCGTGCCCCAGTACAGTGCCGGATGGAATTTGTTGGCACGGATTTGCGCTGCGACAAGGACGATCATGGCCACCAGGAACAGGCAGGTGCCGGCAAGGTAACCCCAGTTCAGCGTCATCGTGACGGTGTCGCCGCCAGTCTCACCCAGCGTCGTCGCTGCGATCTTGATGATCCAGAAGCCAAGCGTGACTTCCGGAACCTTGCTCTCCCTGATGATGTTGTTTCTCGTAAGGTCTTCCATGATATCCTCGTTGCGGCGTCAGCTGCGGATGTCCGTGGCTGGCGGGATGCGGTGCGGGTGGGATCAGGTCTTGGCCACGCCATCCATGGTCGCGAGCAGATTGGCAATCGCTTGCTTGCACTTTGCAGCATCCGGCGTGCTCGCGCGTAGCTCCTCCAGCGCGCGGTCGATCGCCTTGTCCACGGTGTGCCATTCGCTTGCTGCGCGCGGCTTCAGTCCGGCTTCGGCCTCGTCCCATTTGGTCTCAAGGTCCCTGATGCGGGTCTTGGCGCCCGGAAGGTCGCCCTTGTCGACCAGCGCGGCGACGTCGACGACGATGCTGCGGAACGGCGTGAGGTCGCCAAGCTTTGCGGTGGCGGCTTCCGCAAGCGGCACGAAAGTGAAGTTCTGGGTCGCGTGTATGCGCGGCTCTCCGGCAAAGCTCGTCACCAGAAGGACGGCGACAGCGGTAATGAACTTCATGATGTGGTTTCTCCTGGTGATGCTCCTGCGTCCATGCAGGAGGCATTGAGGTCGGCGATTGGAGTTACTGCGGCGCATCGGCACGGCGCGCGCCGTCGCCTTCGAACGCGACCCAGGCGACAAGGCCAACGATCACGGTCAGGAAGACGATGCTCGTCTGGATCGTCCCGAGGCCCAGGCCGCCGTACTCGCGCGACTGCGACAAGAGATCGCCGAGCGAGGCGCCGAGCGGGCGGGTAAGGATGTAGGCAAGCCAGAAGGTGAGGACGGGATTCGCGCCCATGTAGTAAGTCATCATCACCGCCGTGATCAGCATGCCAAATGCGGCGACGCCGAGTTGGAAGCCGAGGCCAAGCGCTTCGGTGGCAAGATCCCCCGCAGCGGTGCCGAGCGCGAAGGTGAATAGGATCGCGGTCCAGTAGAATAGTTCGCGCCGCGTCGTCACGATGCTGTGGATCGACAACGTACGTTCGACGCCGTGCCAAGCCGCAAAGGTGGCCGCGAGCGCGCCGGCGAAGGCGGCGGTGCTGATGTAGAGACTGATCTCGAGCTTGTCGGTGAGGAGGTCCGTGAGCTGCGTGCCAACCACGCTGACAAGAACGACGGTGAGCCAATAGAACCACGGAACACAGGCGCGGCGACTGAGCTGAAACAGCAGTGCGGCGACGAGCAGACTGCTCGTGCAGATCGCGGTCAGGCCGGCGCCGAGGCCGACATGCACGGCAAGATAGTCGGCGCCGGTCTCGCCGACGGTGGTTGAAAGGATCTTGATGACCCAGAAGATCGCAGTGACCTCGGGAACCTTGTTCAGCATTCGTCTTGCGCCCAAGCCTGAATGTTGCGACACGCCAAAATCTCCCAAAGCGAAGCGATGTAAGGTCGTAATGCAGGCGACTTAGGCCTGGCTTAGGGGATCGGAAATTTCGAGACGGGGAGGGCTTCGCCGCAATTCGGGCCCGCTGGCGGTTGCTAACTGTGTGCTAAGTCGGCACCGGCATGATTTCGGCGGCCGGATGGCCCTGTGGTTTTGAGGATCGAATTTTGCGCGTGTTGCTGATCGAGGATGACAGGATGGTCGGTGCCGCTGTCGAGCAGGCGTTGAAGGACGCTGCCTATGCCGTCGACTGGGTGAGGGATGGCGAAACTGCACTGCTTGCCGCCGCGAGCGAGTTCTACGAGGTGCTGCTGCTTGATCTCGGCTTGCCGAACATGGATGGCCGCGCCATCCTGCGGCGGCTGCGGTTCGGCGGTCGCAAGATTCCGATCATCATCGTGACCGCACGCGATGCCATCGACGACAGGATTGAAGGCCTCGATCTTGGCGCGGACGATTATTTGGTGAAGCCGTTCGAGATCCGCGAATTGTTGGCGCGGATGCGCGCGGTCACGCGCCGCGAGGCCAGCGGTTCGCCGGCACAGCTCGGCAATGGTAAGCTCACTCTCGATCCTGCGAGTCGAAAGGCATCGTACCTGACAAAATCCGCGGTGCTCACGGCGCGCGAATTCGCATTGCTACAGGCGTTGCTATCGCGTCCCGGCGCAATCCTCGCGCGCAGCGAGTTGGAGCGGCAGATCTACGGTTGGAATGACGAGGTTGTGAGCAACGCGATCGAATTCCTGATCCACGCGGTACGCAAGAAGCTCGGAGCCGACGCGATCCGCAACGTACGCGGCGTCGGTTGGATGGTGGATCGCCCATGATTACGTCCTTGCGGGGCCGTCTATTCGCAGGCCTCACCGCGATCATTCTGCTGACTGGAATCATCGGTGGCCTGTTCGCCCATCGCTGGGCCTTCAACGAGGCCATCGAGATGCAGGATTCCGTTCTGATCCAGATCGCCGGCCTCGTGCAGACGGGTAGCCTTGCCGGCGGCCGAGATCTGCATGGCGTGGACGAGGACGCCGAGGTATGGCTGATCGACCAGGCTGCAACGGCGCACGATACTGAGTACGAGTCACGACTGTGGAAGCTCAAGGACGGCTTCGCGCTGGCGACTCGAAAGGGGCAGCCGATTCGTGTGCTAATGCAGACGCGGCACGACGGGACGAGGTTCGCGGTGGCGCAGCGCACTTCGATGCGCGACGAGATCGCGAGCGACATGGCATTTCGCACGGTGCTGCCGATTGCGGCACTCATCCCCTGTCTGCTGTTGGTAACTGCGATCGTCGTCGCGCGCTCGCTGCAACCGGTGGTGCGTCTTGCTGGTGATCTCGATGGACGGCGCGCTGACGACATGACGCCTCTGCCGACCGGGCAGATGCCGAGTGAGTTGCATCCTTTCATCGCCTCGATCAACGGGCTGTTACAAAGAATGCGTGGCCTGATGGAGCAGCAGCGGAGCTTTGTGGCTGATGCTGCGCACGAATTGCGCACGCCGATCGCGGCGCTGAGCCTGCAGGTCGAGAATCTTGACCCGGTCGATCTGCCTCTGCGTGCGCGTGATCGCGTTGCTGCGCTCCGGCAGGGCGTCGGTCGAATCAGGCATCTGCTCGACCAACTGCTCGCGCTGGCAAGAGAGGAAGCGGGAAAAGCTGACGCCGCGACAATGCCTGTCGTGAAGCTGGACGATATTGCGAAGGAGGTCGTCGCTGAACTGCTGCCCGAGGCGACCAATCGCGGCGTTGATCTTGGCTTTGCCCACGTCGATTCCGCCATGGTCCGCGGTGACCCCATGATGATTGCGGCCGTGGTCCGCAACCTCCTCGACAATGCGATGCGCTTCACACCGCGGAACGGTCGTATCGATGCATACGTCTACCGGGGCAGCGATGCCGCGATCCTCCAAATCGACGACTGCGGGCCCGGCGTTGCCGCAGACGAGATCGGCCGCATCTTCGAGCCGTTCTTCCGTGGGCAGCGTCCGGAAGGCGATGGCTCCGGGCTTGGGCTCTCGATCGTCAAGCGGATTGTCGACCGGCTGGGCGGAGCGATTGAAGCTGTGAATCTCGCAGAAGGCGGGCTCACTGGATTGCGCGTTCTGATCAGGTTGCCCGCGGCAAATTTCTGATCTCATTCCCTCTGGATCCATTCCGCGACGCCGCGCCAGAGCGTGTCGCGGTGCTCGGGGCGGAAGAAGCCGAAATGGCCGATCGCCCTGGCGCCGACGTCGGACGGCTTTACCGTCAGCACCTCGGGCATAGTCGCGGTGAATCCGCTCGCGAGCAGCTCGACGGCAGGCCGCGTCGCCCAGGGATCGTCGGAGAAGCACAGCGCGCGCAGTTCACCCTTGAACCTGGCAAAATTCTCCAGCGCCGGCAGGTTTGAATCGAAGAGATAGCGGGGGCTCGAGACCCACTCGGTCCATTGCAGGAAGACGCCCTTGGGCAGATCCTCGCCGACGCCGGCCCAGCCCGGCGCGTAGCCCAGCGCGTAGCCCAGCGCGTGGGCCAGGGGTACCCCAATCAGCTTCATGAAAACGAAGACGCGGTATTTTTCCGGAGAGGTCATCAACCGCCACGTCGCCGCCTGCGAGGCCACGAACGCGGCGCGCGAGACCTCGCTGTTGTTCGCAATCAGTCCGAGCGCCTGGCCGCCGAAGGAATGGCCGACATAGGCAAGCGGCAAGGCGCTATAGCGCTCGCGCATCCAGTCGACCGCGGCGGTGACGTCGAGTGCGGCCCAGTCCGACATCGAGGCCTTGAAGCCGGCCAGCGATTTCGGCCGGTTGTAGCCGACCATCGCCGGCAGCCGGGAGCCGCCGATGCCGCGATAGTCGTAGGTCAGCACCGCGCAACCGCGATGGGCGAGGTAGGAGGCAAAGCCCCGATAGATTTTTCGCGGGACGGCGGTGGCCGAATTGATCAGCACGGCATGGCGCTTGGCGCCGCGCGGCAGGAACAGGGTGCCGGCGAGCGTATAGCCGTCGGTCGCCGGGAGGCTGATCTCGTCGATGAAAACGTCGTCCAGTACCGCGTCCATGGGCGGTCGGTATCCCGTCAGTTTCTTTGCCGGCCCAAGCAAATGCGAATTCGGCTTTGCCCGCAAGGGTTTGCAATGCGAAACGGATTTACAACTGGCGGTCCTTTGCCAGCCTGTGTATAAGGCGGCCCTCGCAACCCACAGATCAGGTTGTGCTTTTTGCTTCACGGAGAGATTTCGATGTCCGAGCGGTGGACGCCCGAGTCCTGGCGCAGCAAGCCGGTGCTACAGGTGCCCGATTATCCCGACGCCAAGGCCCTGGCCGACGTCGAGGCGCAGCTTGCGACTTTTCCGCCGCTGGTGTTCGCGGGCGAGGCACGCAATCTGAAGAAGGCGCTGGGCCGCGTTGCGGCCGGCGAGGCATTTCTGCTCCAGGGCGGCGATTGCGCCGAGAGCTTTGCCGAGCACGGCGCCAACAACATCCGCGACTTCTTCCGGGTGCTGCTGCAGATGGCGGTGGTGCTGACCTATGCCGGCGCGGTGCCGGTGGTGAAGGTCGGCCGCATCGCCGGCCAATTCGCAAAACCGCGGTCATCGCCGACCGAGAAGGTGAACGATGTCGAGTTGCCGAGCTATCGCGGCGACATCGTCAACGACATCGCCTTCACCAGGGAAGCGCGCGTGCCGGATCCGCAGCGCCAGCTGATGGCCTATCGCCAGTCGGCGGCGACGCTGAACCTGCTCCGCGCCTTCGCCACCGGCGGCTTCGCCAATCTCGGCAGCGTGCATCAATGGATGCTCGGCTTCCTGAAGGATAGTCCGCAGTCCCGCCGCTACAAGGAGCTGGCCGACCGCATCTCGGACGCGCTCAACTTCATGCGCGCCTGCGGCCTCGATCTCGAGAGCCATCCCGAACTGCGCGCCACCGATTTCTACACCAGCCACGAGGCGCTGCTGCTCGGCTACGAGCAGGCCTTGACCCGCGTCGATTCCACGACCGGCGACTGGTACGCGACCTCGGGCCACATGATCTGGATCGGCGACCGAACCCGCCAGCTCGATCACGGTCATGTCGAATATTTCCGCGGCATCAAGAACCCGATCGGGCTCAAGTGCGGCCCGTCGCTCAAACCGGACGAACTCCTGAAGCTCATCGACGTGCTCAACCCCGACAACGAGCCGGGCCGGTTGACGCTGATCGGCCGCTTCGGCTCGGACAAGGTCGGCGAGCACCTGCCGAACATGATCCGTGCCGTGAAGCGCGAGGGGCGGGTGGTGGTCTGGTCGTGCGATCCCATGCACGGCAACACGATCACCTCCACGTCGGGCTACAAGACGCGGCCGTTCGATCGCATCCTGTCCGAAGTGAAGTCGTTCTTCGCGATCCACGCCGCCGAAGGCACCCATGCCGGCGGCGTGCATCTGGAAATGACGGGCCAGGACGTCACCGAATGCCTCGGCGGGGCCCGCGCGATCACCGACGAGGATCTCAACGACCGCTACCACACGGTCTGCGATCCTCGCCTCAACGCCGAGCAATCGATCGACATGGCTTTCCTGGTCGCGGAGCTCCTCAAGCAGGAACGCGCCGGCAAAGCCCAGCCGATGCCGGTCGCAGCGGGGCTCTAAGACCTTGCTGCGGATCTGGAAGGCCACGATCAATTCCCGTAACGGTCTGGCCTTTGCGTTCCAATCGGAGCAGGCCATCCGCGAGGAGATCTTTGCGCTCCTGCTGTCGGTGCCGCTCGCCTGGTTCATCGGCGCGACCGCGATGCGCGCCGTCGAGCTGATCTGTGCCGTCGCGTTCGTGCTGGTCGTCGAGCTGCTCAATACCGCGATCGAAAAGCTGGCCGACCGCCTGACCATGGACCACGACAAGCAGATCGGCCGGGTCAAGGACATGGGCTCGGCCGCGGTCGGCGTGGCGCTGCTGATGGCCGGCGCGTTCTGGATCTTTGCCGTCGTCGAGCGGTTGGGTTTCGTCTAACGCAGATCGAACAGGGGCGGCCATGACCGAACGTCTCAACGCATTCGCGGTCACGCTCGCCCAGCTCAATCCGACCATGGGCGACATCGAGGGCAATGCCGCCAAGGTGCGGGCCGCGCGGGTGCAGGCGATCGCCGACGGCGCCGATCTCGTGCTGTTTCCGGAATTGTTCATCGCCGGCTATCCGCCGGAAGACCTGGTGCAGAAGCCGGCCTTCCAGGCGGCCTGCCGCGCCGCGATCGAAGCGCTGGCGCGCGAGACCGCCGCTGGCGGGCCGGCCATGCTGGTCGGCACGCCCTGGGTCGAGGAGGGCAGGCTCTACAATGCCTGCGCGCTGCTCGACGGCGGCCGCATCGCGAGCTTGCGCTTCAAGTGCAATCTGCCGAATTACGGCGTGTTCGACGAGAAGCGGCTGTTTTCGCGCGGCCCTGCCGCCGGTCCGGTCACGGTGCGCGGCGTGCGCATCGGCGTGCCGATCTGCGAGGACATCTGGCTGGAGGAATCCGAGGATTACGAGAACGTGGTCGAAACGCTGGCGGAGACCGGCGCCGAGATCATCCTCGTGCCGAACGGCTCGCCCTACGCCCGCGACAAGAACGACGTGCGCCTGTCGGTTGCGGTGGCGCGCGTCACCGAGAGCGGGCTGCCGCTGGTCTATCTGAACCAGGTCTGCGGCCAGGACGAACTGGTGTTCGACGGCGCCTCCTTCGCGCTCAACGGCGATCTTTCGCTCGCGGCGCAACTGCCGGCCTTCGAGGAGAGCATCGCGACGCTGCGCTTCACCAGAAACGGCGACGACTGGCGCTGCGCGGGGCCGATCGCCGAGCAGCCCGAGGGCGACAAGGCAGACTACGCCGCCTGCGTGCTGGGCCTGCGCGACTACGTCGCCAAGAACGGCTTTCCAGGCGTGCTGCTCGGCATTTCCGGCGGCATCGATTCGGCGCTGTGCGCGGCGATCGCGGTCGACGCGCTCGGTGCCGACCAGGTGCATGGCGTGATGCTGCCTTATCGCTACACGGCTGCACACTCGATCGCCGACGCCGGCGAGCTCGCCGGCCATCTCGGCATCCGCTACGAGGTCTTGCCGATCGCGGAGGCCGTGAGCGGCTTCGAGACCATCCTGTCCGGCATCTTCAAGAATCTGCCGCCCGATATCACCGAGGAAAATCTCCAGGCCCGCACGCGCGGCACGCTGCTGATGGCGATCTCCAACAAGACCGGCCTCATGGTGGTGACCACAGGCAACAAGTCGGAGATGTCGGTCGGCTATGCCACGCTCTATGGCGACATGAATGGCGGCTTCAACCCGATCAAGGACATCTACAAGACGCAGGTGTTTCGCCTGGCGCGCCTGCGCAATTCCTGGAAGCCGGAAGGCGCGCTCGGCCCAGCCGGCGAGGTCATTCCCCCCGACATCATCGCGCGGCCGCCGACCGCGGAGCTGCGCGAGAACCAGACCGACCAGGATTCGCTGCCGCCCTATGACGTGCTCGATGCCATCCTGGAGCGCCTGGTCGAGCGCGAGCAGCCGCTGGACCAGATCATCGCCGCCGGCTTCGACCGCGAGATCGTCACCCGAATCGATCATCTGCTCAACGTCGCCGAATACAAGCGCCGCCAGGCCGCCCCCGGCGTGAAAGTGACGGCCAGGAATTTCGGCCGCGACCGTCGCTATCCCATCACCAACCGCTTCCGCGACAGGGGCGAGCCGTTCCCTGTGCCTGACGAGACGCTGGTGTCGCGCGGCAGCCGGGCGTCGATCGACGCGTTCGAGGGGTAGGGCAGGCTTGCGGATTATCTCTTTCGTACCCGCGAGCGAGATGGGTGTTATTCTGTCCTCGCCCCTTGCGGGAGAGGGCGGCGCTGCTGTCGAAACGGACTCATTCGGGTGAGGGTTTTATCCGCGTACTCTCATGCACGCATCTGCGTGCGGACAGAACCCCTCATTTGGCGCTTCGCGCCACCTTCTCCCGCAAGGGGAGGAGGAACGCTGGAGCCGATATATCTCATCCTATTTGGGCGAGGACCTATTTCTGCTGTTGCGGCAGGAACGTGGGACCGACCGAGCGGATCGGCTTGTTCTCGGAGCTGGCGGCGGGGCCCGTGTCCGCGGGCGGCGTTGCGGGCGGCGCATTCGCCGTCGTCGGCGCCGGAGCTGCGCCCTTCTTCGCGTTCGCAGGCGTGCCCCTGTTGAGCCGCTGCTGCTGCATCTTCTTGGCGCTCTCCTCGGTGACGATGATGTCACCCTGCTGCTCGGCCGCGGCCTTGTCGTCTACCGATTTCAGCGCATCCGCCCAGGTCTGTCCCGCCGCCTTGCAGGAGCAGGACGGGTTGAACTCGCTGCGGAATTTGAACGCGGTCGGCAGCGCGGTGTAGGGCTGGCCGCCGATCGAGACCGCCGAGTTCATGTCTTCGCCGGGATTGCGATGGGTATAGAGCACGGCTTCGGCCGCCGGGCACAGCGCCTTGCAGGTCTTCTCGTCGTCGGCGAAGCGCGCCGGCACGGTCGCAAACGAGATCGGGAAATAGGCGCCGTCGCAGGTGCGCACGCACACGGTGCGGTAGGTGCCGGATTGTGGCCCGAGATCGGAGGGCGGCACGCCTTGCGGATTGTTCGGGTTGTTGCCGCCGCCGAACAGATTGCTCAGGAAGTTGCCGCCGCCTTGCGATTGCGCGGCGTTGGCATATTGCGGGCCGCAATTGTTCTGCGCCAGCGCGATCAGCACCGAGCGGCGCTGGTTGTCGTGCTCCGGGCTGAAGCCGCCGCTGCCGGCGCGCAGGCGCTCGAGACTGGCGGTGATCTGGTCCAGATTGGCGCGCATCTGCTGGATCTGGGTGTTGACCGGGCCGCATTGCGCCGACCGGCCGTTGAACAGCGAGAAGAAGCCGGAGGAATCGCAGCCCATGCGCTTGGCCTGCATGGTGACGCGGTCGAGCTCGGCCTGCTGCTTGGCCTGGGAATCCTGATAGCGGCGGATCTGGTCCTCGCGCGCGGGGTCACCGCCACCGCCACGATCGAGCGCGGCGAGCTGGCCTTCCAGTCGCACGCACATCGGGTTCGGTCCGAGCCCGTTCTGGCCGGGCTGAGGCGGCGGCCCGGGCGGGCCCGCCTGCGCGAAGGCGCCATGAGCAAGCACGACCGTGCTCAAGAGCATGGTGCAGGCAAGGAGGAAGCGGGCACGGGGCAGGGACAACAATTCAGGCATATCCGCCATTCTAGCGAGGTCACGGCCCAATGTGACGTTCCAAGTGGCTTTGGGGGGCCGAAGCGCGCCCTCCCATAGCCGCTTCCTGCGGCATCGTCACGTCGTTTCAAGGGCCAAGGATTGGGCCTAAGGTCCGCCAGCTCCGAGCGAATTCAGCGCTGGCAGGTGATTGCGACATATTCGTCGCAACGGCCATGGGAGCAGTTTGCGCCGGTTTTGGGGACAGAACCGGTAATTTCGTCGGGATCGACCCGGCGATAGCTTGATGCCTGGGCAAATTCTCGTGACTGGCAATAGGTGCGCGCGACTGAGGCGCCGCATGTCTCGCCCTTGGCCAGGCACTGGTCGCTGCCATGGCCATCCGCCTGATTGGCAATGATGAAGACGCGGGTCTCGGCGTAAGCGCCGGAAGCCGCAAGGATGGAGGCGCAGGAAATGAACGCGAGCAAGGATCGCATGAAAATACCTGGAGGCAAAAATGAAGGAACCGCCGGTTCCAGAATGACCTCAAATGGTTAGGGGATCATGAACCATCAGGGCGAGCCGCCGCGCTTTGCGGAGATAAAACGGCGTTTTCGCGGCTCTCTTGACGTGGGGCCGCCTCATAGCCCATATGTCGGCCCATGAACGGTCTCCTCGCCATTTGCATCATTTGCGAGATTACGAGCTAGCGATTCGCTGGCTGGAGCCGTCTTTTCTCAAAATCATTGAGAGCCTTGGACGCCCGGCCGAGAGGGATGGGTTGTCATGGAATTGCGTCTTTACGATACGCTGAGCCGGGAAAAGCGGACCTTTGTGCCGCTCGATGCCAACAACGTCCGCATGTATGTCTGCGGACCGACCGTCTATGACTTCGCCCATATCGGCAATGCGCGGCCGGTCATCGTGTTCGACGTGCTGTTTCGGCTGCTGCGCCATCTCTATGGCGAAGCTCATGTCAAATACGTCCGCAACATCACCGACGTCGACGACAAGATCAACGACCGCGCCGCGTGGGATTTCCCCGGCCTGCCGCTGAACGAGGCGATCCGCAAGGTCACCGAGCAGACCGGCAAGCAGTTTCACGCCGACGTCGACGCGCTTGGTGCACTTCGGCCGAGTGTCGAGCCGCGCGCGACCGAGCATATCGCGGAGATGCGCGAGATCATCGAGAAGCTCATCGCCGGCGGCTTTGCCTACGCCGCCGAGGACCACGTGCTGTTCTCGCCGCAGGCGATGAACGCGGCCAATTCGGTGCTGCCGCACTACGGCGCGCTGTCCAACCGCTCGCTGGACGAGATGATCGCCGGCGCCCGGGTCGATGTCGCGCCTTACAAGAAGGACAACACAGATTTCGTGCTGTGGAAGCCGTCCAAGCCCGGCGAGCCGTCATGGCCGTCGCCGGCCGGCATCGCCGCGCAGGGCCGCCCCGGCTGGCATATCGAGTGCTCGGCCATGGCCTGGAAGCATCTCGGCGAGCATTTCGACATCCACGGCGGCGGCATCGATCTCGTGTTTCCGCACCACGAGAACGAGGTCGCGCAGAGCTGCTGCGCCTTCCACCGGCAGCGCATGGCGAACTATTGGATGCACAACGGCTTCCTCCAGGTCGAGAGCGAGAAGATGTCGAAAAGCCTCGGCAACTTCATTACCATCCATGAGTTGCTGCAGGACTGGCCGGGCGAGGTGCTTCGCCTGAACATGCTGAAGACGCATTACCGCTCGCCGATCGACTGGACCATGAAGTCGCTGGAGGAGAGCGCCAAGACGCTCGATGATTGGTATCGCGTCGCCGCCGATGTCGCGCCCGGCAAGCCGGCCGCACCCGTGATCGAGCCGCTGCTCGATGACCTCAACACGCCGCAGGCGATCGCGGCGCTGCATGGTCTGCGCGGCGGCGACGTGAATGCGTTGGCCGGCTCGTTGCGGCTGCTCGGATTTCTTTCCGAGAGCAATGCGCAGTGGGAGGGGCGCAAGCAGCAGGCAAGCGGCGTCGATGCCAAGGAGGTCGAGCGCCTGATCGCGGAGCGGACGGCCGCGCGTAGCCGCAAGGACTTCAAGGAGTCCGACCGCATCCGCGATCTGCTCGCCGCGATGGGCGTTGCGATCAAGGACTCCAAGGAAGGCACGACCTGGGAGGTCGCGCGATGAAGCGACCCGACACGCCTTTCCCGCGGCACTGGCTCTATTACATCGCGCTGAAGATCGCGCTGCTCGCCGGCGCCGTGGCGCTGGTGCTCAAGCTCTATGGGATGTGGTGAAGACGATGGGACAGAGTTTGCCAAAGCCCGCCCTGCGGCCCTTCCTGCCTGACGACGTGCCGGTGCTGGCCGCGATCTTCGCCGCCAGCATCGAGGAACTGACCGGCGACGACTACAGCGAGGCGCAGCAGGAAGCCTGGATGGAGGCGGCTGAAGACGAAGAGTTCGGCAAGCGGCTTGCGTCCGACCTGACTCTGATCGCGACGCTCGAGGGCTCGCCGGTCGGCTTCGCCTCGCTGCGCGGCAACGATCACATCCGCATGCTCTATGTCCATCCGGCCGTGGCCGGGCAGGGTATCGCGACCATGCTGGTGGACGCGCTGGAGAAACTCGCCGGCGGCCGCGGCGCGACGAGCCTGTCGGTCGATGCCAGCGATACCGCAGAGGGCTTCTTCGCCAGGCGCGGCTACACCGCCCAGCAGCGCAACAGCGTCACCATCAACGACGAGTGGCTCGCCAACACCACCATGAAGAAGACGCTGGGAGCGGCGCAATGAGCGAGCAGCTTGTTCACCAAGCGCGAGCCTCTCTCCGCTCCCTCCCCCCTTGTGGGGGAGGGTTGGGGAGGGGGGTAGCCTCGCGCTCAGACCGCCCGTGTGGCACCCCCCTCCCGGCGTCACTAAGTGACGCCGACCTCCCCCACAAGGGAGGAGGTAACAAGAACGGACGCTCGCGATGAACTCGGCAAAGAAGGAGCGCCTCTATCTGTTCGACACCACGCTGCGCGACGGCGCGCAGACCAACGGCGTCGATTTCACGCTGGCCGACAAGCAGGTCATTGCCACGATGCTCGATGATCTCGGCATCGACTATGTCGAGGGCGGCTATCCCGGCGCCAATCCGCTCGACAGCGAATTCTTCGCGACCAGGCCGAAGCTCAATCAGGCGCGGTTCACCGCGTTCGGCATGACGCGGCGGGCAGGGCGCTCGGTCTCCAACGACCCCGGCGTCGCCGGACTGCTGGAGGCGAAGGCGGACGCGATCTGCTTCGTGGCGAAATCCTCGGCCTACCAGGTGCGGGTCGCGCTGGAGACGACGAAGGAGGAGAACCTCGCCTCGATCCGCGACAGCGTCGCGGCCGCAAAGGCTGCCGGCCGCGAAGTGATGCTCGATTGCGAGCACTTCTTCGACGGCTACAAGGAAGACCCGGGCTTCGCGCTGGCCTGCGCGAGGGCGGCCTATGAGGCGGGTGCGCGCTGGGTGGTTTTGTGCGACACCAACGGCGGCACCATGCCGAACGAGGTCGAAGCCATCGTCACTGAGGTGACGAAGCACATTCCCGGCGATCATGTCGGCATCCACGCCCATAACGACACCGAGCAGGCGGTGGCCAACTCGCTGGCCGCGGTGCGCGCCGGCGCGCGGCAGATCCAGGGCACGCTGAACGGCCTCGGCGAGCGCTGCGGCAATGCCAATCTCTGTTCACTGATCCCGACGCTGAAATTGAAGAAGGAGTTTTCAGACGCCTTCGAGATCGGTGTTACGTCCGAGAAGCTGGCGACGCTCGTAAAAGTCTCTCGCACGCTCGACGACATGCTCAACCGCGTCCCGAACCGGCATGCAGCCTATGTCGGCGAGAGCGCCTTCGTCACCAAGACCGGCATCCACGCCTCCGCCGTGCTGAAGGATCCGCAGACTTACGAGCACGTGTTGCCGGAGCTGGTCGGCAACCACCGCAAGGTGCTGGTATCCGATCAGGCCGGCCGCTCCAATGTCATCGCCGAGCTCGACCGCGCCGGCATTGCTTACGAGAAGAGCGATCCGAAGCTGACGCGCCTCGTCGAGGAATTGAAGGAACGCGAAGCGGCCGGCTATGCCTATGAATCCGCCAATGCTTCGTTCGAGCTTCTGGCGCGCCGCACGCTCGGCAAGGTGCCGCACTATTTCGAGGTCGAGCAGTTCGACGTCAATGTCGAGCAGCGCTACAACGCGCTGGGGGAGCGGGTCACCGTGGCGCTCGCTGTGGTCAAGGTCGACGTCGCCGGCGAGCATCTGATCTCGGCGGCCGAAGGCAACGGCCCCGTCAATGCGCTCGACGTCGCCCTGCGCAAGGACCTCGGCAAGTACCAGAAATATATCGAGGGCTTGACGCTGATCGACTATCGCGTCCGTATCCTCAATGGCGGTACCGGCGCGGTCACGCGCGTCCTGATCGAGAGCGAGGACGAGAACGGAGACCGCTGGATCACGGTCGGCGTCTCCCCGAACATCATCGACGCCTCGTTCCAGGCGCTGATGGATTCGGTGATCTACAAGCTCGTGAAGTCGGGCGCGCCGGCGTAGCTAGCAGGGAGTCATTCCGGGGCGGTCCGCAGGACCGAACTATGGTGCGCGGTTGCGCACCTGAGAATCTCGAGTTTCCGGGTTCACGCTGCGCGTGCCCCGGAATGACTGAGGGAGGGGGAGCACGGCAATGATCGACCACATCTCCGTCGGGGTCAGCGATCTCGATCGCTCAGCAAGATTCTACGAAGCGGCCCTCGCCGCGCTCGGCCTCGCGCGCCTCGTCACGCGGCCGCGGACGGTCGGCTTCGGCAAGGCGTATCCGGAGTTCTGGATCAACTTGCGCGATGGCATGCTGCCCGTAGCCCCGGAGAGCGGCGTGCACATCTGCCTGCGGGCGAAGTCCACCGCCGAGGTCGATTCATTCCATGCTGCGGCGCTGTCCGCTGGCGGCGCCTCCGACGGCGCGCCCGGCATTCGCCCGCACGACCGCGTACGCTACTACGCGGCCTTCATCACCGATCCCGATGGCAACCGGATCGAGGCGGTGACGTTTCCCGCGGATTAAAGTTTGCGTGCCACTTCGGGCGCGAGCCTCTTCTCTGCCTCGTCGATCTGTGCCGCGGCCGCTTTCAGCTTCGGCAGGATCTCCTCGACGCGATCGGCCTTGAGGATGTCGATCGAAAGGCCCGCGCGAATGAACTCGGTCTGACGCATGTGCGACAGCAGCGAGAACAGCGGCTCCCAGAAATTGTCGATATTGGCGAGCAGCACCGGCTTGGCGTGACGGCCGAGCTGCTTCCAGGTCATCTGCTCGACCAGCTCCTCCAGTGTGCCGACGCCGCCCGGCAGCGCCACGAAGGCGTCGGAGCGCTCGAACATCAAGCGCTTGCGCTCGTGCATATCGGGGGTGACGATCATCTCCTGCACGCGCGTCAGCGCGTTCTCGCGCATCCGCAGGAAGTCGGGGATGATGCCGGTGACGGTGCCGCCATGGTCGAGCACGGAGGTCGCGACGGCGCCCATCAGGCCGAGCGAGCCGCCGCCATAAACCAGGCGGATGTCGTTTTCGGCGAGCGCCTTGCCGAACGCCTTTGCGCCTTCGGTGAAGCGGGGATTTGTTCCAGGGCCGGAGCCGCAATAGACACAGACGGTTTTGATCGTGCTCATTGGTGTCATGATGCATTGCAGCGAACAGGCGTCAAGCCCAATCGGTGATTCGCTACTCCCGCAAATCTACCGGTAAATGACGACAAACAATCAAAGATTCGCCATCTGGCGGGGTGCGCTTGCATCGGGAAGGCTCTATATGACGGACGAAAATCGTCAATCGCAGTTGCGCCCGCATCCGGCGGGCTTTCGGGCTTCTTGATGGACCAACCTCAATCGTTCGACGGCGCCGATGTTCCTGGTCCTCCCGCCGGAGGACCTCCGGCCGGGGCCACGCTGATGGGCACGCTGGCGCATCTGTGGCCCTATATCTGGCCGGGCGATCGCGTCGATCTGAAGATGCGGGTGGTCTGGTCGCTGGTGCTGCTGCTCGCCGCCAAGCTGATCACGCTGGCCGTACCGTTCAGCTTCAAATGGGCGACGGATGCGCTGACCGGCGCCAACACCGCGCCTGTGCAGGCCGACAACTGGCATCTCTGGGTGATCGCCTCGCCGCTGCTGCTGACCGCGAGCTACGGCGCGATGCGCATCCTGATGGCGGTGCTGACGCAATGGCGCGACGGCATCTTCGCCCGCGTCGCCATGCATGCGGTGCGCAAGCTTGCGACCCTCACCTTCGTCCACATGCACGAGCTGTCGCTGCGCTTCCACCTCGAGCGCAAGACCGGCGGCCTGACGCGCGTGCTCGAGCGCGGCCGCGAGGGCATCGAGGTCATCGTGCGCATGGTGATCCTGCAGCTGATCCCGACCATCGTCGAGGTCTCGCTGCTGCTGGCGGTGCTGCTCTGGCAGTTCGACTGGCGTTACGTGGTCGCCACCCTGATCACGGTCGCGCTCTACATGTACTACACCTACATCGCGACCGAGTGGCGGATCGGCATCCGCCGCAAGATGAACGATTCCGACACCGAGGCGAACACCAAGGCGATCGACTCGCTGCTCAACTACGAGACTGTCAAATACTTCAGTGCGGAGGCGCGCGAGGCGCAGCGCTACGACAGATCGGTGGAGCGCTACGAGGAGGCGAGCGTTCGCACCTATACTTCGCTCGCGGTCCTCAACACCGGCCAGGCCGTGATCTTCACGCTGGGGCTGACAGCGACCATGCTGATGTGCGCGATCGGCGTGCGCAACGGCACCAACACCGTCGGCGATTTCGTGCTGGTCAACGCGATGATGATCCAGCTCTACCAGCCCCTGAACTTCATGGGCATGGTCTATCGCGAAATCAAGCAGGCGATCATCGACATCGAGAAGATGTTCAATGTGCTCGGCCGCGAGGCCGAGATCAAGGATGCGCCGAACGCGAAGCCGCTGGTCATCTCCGCCGGCACGGTGCGCTTCGAGGACGTGCGCTTTGCCTATGAGCCGACACGCGCGATCCTCAAGGGCATCAGCTTCGAGGTGCCGGCCGGCAAGACCGTTGCCATCGTCGGCCCGTCGGGCGCAGGCAAGTCGACCATTTCGCGGTTGCTATTCCGCCTGTATGACGTCTCCGGCGGCAGGATCCTGATCGACGGCCAGGACATCCGCGAGGTCTCGCAGGCGAGCCTGCGTGCGTCGATCGGCATGGTGCCGCAGGACACCGTGCTGTTCAACGACACCATCCGCTACAACATCCGCTATGGCCGCTGGGACGCCAGCGATGCCGAAGTCGAGGAGGCAGCGAGGCTGGCGCAGATCGACCATTTCATCCGCATGGCGCCGAAGGGCTACGAGACCCAGGTCGGCGAGCGCGGCCTGAAGCTGTCGGGCGGCGAGAAGCAGCGCGTCGCGATTGCACGCACCGTGCTCAAGGCGCCGCCGATCCTGGTGCTGGACGAGGCGACCTCGGCGCTCGACACCCACACCGAGCACGAGATCCAGGGTGCGCTCGACCGCGTGGCGAAGAACCGTACCTCGCTCGTGATCGCGCACCGGCTTTCGACCGTCGTCGGCGCCGACGAGATCATCGTGCTGGACCAGGGCCGCATCGCCGAGCGCGGCACCCACGCGAAACTGCTCGCGCAGGGCGGCCTCTATGCCAGCATGTGGAACAGGCAGCGCGAGGCCGAGGCGGCGCGGGAGAAACTGGCCAAGATGGCCGACACCAGCGCGGCGCCCAACCGGGAGCCGCCGCCGGTCGATGACATCCTGACGACGCCTGCGGCGGTGGAGTGACCTTGTCTCCAGTCCCAACTCTGGCCTAAACAACCCGCGCGACGACCCGTGCCATTAACCCCGACCGGCAGATAGCGATGTCCATTCTCGATTCGATCCAGCGCCAGATCCCGCCGATCCACAAGGAGGGCTATCCCTTCATCGGCGGCTTCGCGCTGGCAAGCCTGATCCTGTTCTGGCTGTGGTCGCCGTTGGGGTGGATCGGCACGATCCTGACCGTCTGGTGTGCGCTGTTCTTCCGCGACCCAGTCCGCGTGACACCCGTGCGCGAGGGGCTGGTTGTGTCGCCGGCCGATGGCCGCGTCTCAATGATCACCATGGCGCTGCCCCCGGCCGAACTCGGGCTCGGCGACCGGCCGCTGCCGCGCATCTCGGTGTTCATGAGCGTGTTCAACTGCCACGTGAACCGCGCGCCGGTAGCGGGCAGGGTGGATCGCATCGCCTATCGGCCCGGCCTCTTCATCAACGCCGAGCTCGACAAGGCGAGCGAGGACAATGAGCGCAACTCGCTGGTCATCACGACGCCGACGGCGCGGATCGGCGTGGTCCAGATCGCCGGCCTCGTCGCCAAGCGCATCGTCTGCTTCGTCAAGGAAGGGCAGTCGATCGGCGCCGGCGAGCGCTTCGGCCTGATCCGCTTCGGCTCGCGCCTCGACGTCTATTTGCCCGTGGGCACCAAGGCACTGGTCTCCGAAGGACAGACCGCGATCGCCGGAGAGACGATCCTGGCCGACCTTGCCAGCGACGACCCGAGCCGCGCCTACCGAGCCAATTGACCAATAGTCGAGCTTGTGGGCCTTCCGCCGCAATGGCGGAGGGGGGCGCGGCTTGCTATATCTCGCCTTGAGGTGAGCAATGACGCCCTATGACTTCAAAGATACCGATGCGCGGCGCCGGCGGTTCCGACCGATCCCGGTGCGGATGCTGGTGCCCAACGTCATCACGCTGCTGGCGATCTGTGCCGGCCTGACCTCGATCCGTCTGTCGATCGAGGGGCGGATGTCGCTGGCCGTCTACGCCATCGTGTTCGCGGCCGCGCTCGACGGCATCGACGGTCGCATTGCGCGCATGATCAAGGGCCAGTCCAAGTTCGGCGCCGAGCTCGATAGCCTCGCCGATTTCGTCAATTTCGGAGTGGCGCCCGGCCTGATGCTGTATTTCTGGCAGCTTCACGAGCTCGGCAATGCCGGCTGGATCGCCGCGATGGTGTTCGCGATCTCCGGTGGCCTGCGGCTGGCGCGCTTCAACGCCACCATGGATGATCCGAACAAGCCGGCCTTCGCGGCCAACTTCTTTACCGGCGTGCCGGCGCCCGCCGGCGCCATCACGGTGCTGCTGCCGATCTACATCGCGTTCCTCGATCTCGGCCGCACCCCCGCGGCAGTGACGGCGGCCTATACGCTTCTGATCGCCTTTCTGATGGTGTCGCGCCTGCCGGTGTTCTCCGGCAAGACCAAGCGCATGCGCGTGCCGCCGGAGCTGGTGCTGCCGGCGTTCGTCGCCGTGATCGTCTTCATCGCGCTCCTGATCGCCTATCCGTGGCACGTGCTGTCGATCGGTACGGCGCTTTATCTGCTCTGCCTGCCGCTCGGCTACAAATCCTATCGCGACCAGGCGCGCGCGATCGAAGCCGCCGCGCCGGCGGGAGGCGAGGTCTCGCCACCGCCTTCGGCGCCGACGCTGGCGAATTTGTCGGAGCCGCCGCGCGATGACGACCGGCCCGGTCGTCTGCACTGAGCGCCTTTCACGGATATCTGCCATGAGGCCTGCCTGAGTTGGGTCGAGGCCCGATCTCGGCTATATCGCCCCTCTGTGCCGGCGGCATCGCGCAATCAACCGCCGCCAATCTGGGAGAGAACGCCGTGATCAATTCCGCGACCGGGCCGCTGCCCGCTTCCGTCCTCGAGGCGCTGGGCCGCTACGACACGCCGACGATCTGCAATGCCATGGAGATCGTGGCGCCCGAGCGGCGACTGATCGGCTACACCACCAAGCAACTGGTCTGTCCGTTTCCCGACCTGCCGCCGATCGTCGGCTATGCCCGCACGGTGACGATCCGCTCGGTGCTGAAATCATCGCTCCCGGCCGAAGAACAGTCCAGGCGCCGCATCGACTATTACGAATATGTCGGCACCGGCCATGGCCCGCGCATCTCGGTGATCCAGGACATCGACGGGCCCGACGTCGGCTATGGCGCGTTCTGGGGCGAGGTGCAGAGCAACGTGCACAAGGCGCTCGGCTGCCTCGGCGTCATCACCGATGGCTCGATCCGCGACATCCCGCAATGGGCCCCGGGCTTCCAGGCGCTGGCCGGCTCGATCGGCCCGTCGCATGCCTGGGTCCATGCGGAGAGCTTTGGCGGCGAAGTGCGCGTCGCCGGCATGACCGTGAGGTCCGATGATCTGATCCACGCCGACCAGCACGGCGCCATCGTGATCCCGCTCGACCTTGCCGCAAAACTCCCGGAGGCCGCGGAGCTCTGCGGCCGCCGCGAGACGCCGATCCTCGAGATCGCCCGCAGCCCCGACTTCTCGCTGGAGAAGCTGAAGGCTGCGCTGAAGCGCTCGGCGGAGATCCACTGAGCTTATGGCGATGCCGCCGGTCGCGCGCCGCCTTGTTCCGTCAGGAACAGGGCGGCCTGATCCGGCTCGCCGAACACTACGGCGGCGCATCCGATCAGGGTGAAGCCGCCGGCAAGGTCCCACAGCGTGATGTCCTCCACATTGTCCGGGAGGTGAATCAAGCGCGCCGCGATCACCGCGAAGGCGGCCTCGGCAAAGAGCACGAGGCTGAAGGCCGGCAGGA
The DNA here is from genome assembly GCF_028128735.1 of Bradyrhizobium sp. CCBAU 53415. Taxonomy (NCBI): domain Bacteria; kingdom Pseudomonadati; phylum Pseudomonadota; class Alphaproteobacteria; order Hyphomicrobiales; family Nitrobacteraceae; genus Bradyrhizobium; species Bradyrhizobium sp. CCBAU 53415. The sequence goes on from NZ_LBJF01000023.1 coordinate 116,270, forward strand.
CGAGCTCCGGCTCAAGCAGGTGGAGCGCCAGCACCGCAGGCAGCGCGGTGAGAAAACTGAACAGCGTCAACATTGCACAACGGCTCCCGCCATGGAGCATGCCGCACACTCCATAGAATATCGCATGATCGCCTGTCCCGGATGTGGCGCAGAGCCGCAGTCGGAGGCCGCAATGAAGATGAACGGCAAGACGATTCTGATCACGGGTTCAACGGATGGCGTCGGCCGCTACGTCGCTCGCCGGCTGGCAGCAGAGGGTGCGAAGGTCATGATCCACGCGGTGCGGCGATCTTGCGCCTCGTGCGGAAGCGTCTGCGCGCGCTCAGCCTCGAGCTGGCGGGGCTGTCATCGTGAGCCCGCGCAAACATGGTTAGGGAAATATTGAGATTCCTGTCGGCGGCCGGCAAAGCCGGCTTTCTCTTGGCGAGCTGCGTCAGCCCGGCGCGCCCGCTCAACTTATCCTTTACGCGGCTTTAAGGGCGGCGCTCTAGGGTTTCCGATGCGGTTCGGGGTTGGGCCGCGCCAGCGGCCAGGATGGCCGTTGCTGCGTACGCGTTGGAGTCTCCCATGGATATCATGACGGGCGTTGGGCTCACGGCGGGCATCATCGTCATCACCGCGATGATCTTCATGGGTGGCGATCTCCACATGTTCATCTCCGAACATGCCATGATCATCATCTTCGGCGGCTCGATCTCCGCCACCATGATCCGCTTCCCGCTCTCGGCGCTCCTGCACGGCCTTCCGCTCGGCGCCAAGTTCGCCTTCACCATGAGCCGCCTGTCGGCCCACGACCTCGTCGACGAGCTCGCCCGCATCGCGGAGATCGCCCGCAAGCAGGGCCCGGTGGGTCTCGAAAAGGTCGAGACCGACGAACCCTTCCTCGCCAAGGGCATCCGCTACGTCGCCGACGGCTACGACCTCGACTTCATCCGCGACAATCTCGAGCGCGATCGCGACAACTTCCTGATGCACCTGGACGAGGGCAGCAAGATCTACCGCGCCATCGGCGACTGCGCCCCGGCCTTCGGCATGATCGGCACCCTGATCGGCATGGTGCAGATGTTCGCCAACATGACCGACCCCTCCAAGCTCGGCCCGTTCATGGCAACCGCGCTGCTCGCCACCCTTTACGGCGCGCTCGTCGCCAACCTGTTCTGCCTGCCGATCGCCGACAAGCTGCACGGCAAGCTGCTGGACGAAGAGACCAACCGCACCCTGATCATCGACGGCATCCTGATGATCCGCGACTCCAAGAGCCCGACCCTGGTGCGCGAAATGCTGCTGGCCTATCTGCCGGAGAAGCATCGCCACGGCGAGGGCGAGCCGGTGCCGGCCTGATCGCGCGCATCCGGATTTAGGCCATGGCCAAGAAGAAGCGCGGCGATGCTCACGGCGGTGGTCACGGCTGGTTCGTGACCTTCGCCGACCTCATGGGATTGATGATGAGCTTCTTCGTGATGCTCGTCGCGTTCTCGACGCAGGACGCCAACAAGCTGAAGATCGTCGCGGGATCCATGCGCGACGCCTTCGGCGTGCAGAGCGAGGCGCGGTACGCCGGCATCGTCGAGTCCGACGGCCTGCCGACCCGCCCGCGGCTGAAGAACGTTGACCACATCCAACCCGAGGATGCCTCCAACACGCCGACGCCGGATCAGGAGGATCGCGACCGCACCTCGGGGGCGAAGATCAAGGTCGACCGCAATTTCGCGCTGGCCGCGGCCTCGTTGCGCCAGGCGTTGCAGGACATGCCGGAACTGACCGAGATGTCCAAGCACATCATGTTCGAGGAGACCAAGCAGGGCCTCAACCTCGAGATCGTCGACCAGGACGGCCGCTCGATGTTCGCCGACGGCTCCAAGGTGCCCTATGACCGCACCCGCCGCCTGGTCGAGAAGCTCGCGATTCCGCTCAAGGCAACGCCGCTGCGCGTTTCCATCGCCGGCCACACCGCGGCAGGATTTGTCCCGACCCGCAGCGACTACGGTGCCTTCGATCTGTCGGCCGATCGCGCCAATGCCGTGCGCCAGATCCTCGAACGCGAGGGCCTGCCGCCGTCTCACATCTTCGCCGTTTCCGGCAAGGCGGATACCCAGCCGCTGTTTCCGGACGATCCCTCGCTCGCGGCCAACCGGCGGGTGACCATCACCCTGATGCGCGAAGATCCGCCGCTGCCCCCGAATCTGAAGCCGTGAGCATGATCCGGAAAAGTGGGCACCGGTTTTCCGACGAGATCATGCTCGGATAATTGGCCTCTTGCGCTACCATCTTACCTGAGGCATGTGGTCACGCCGGCGATGAACGTGGCGGCGCCGTCACAACATCTGTCTTGGTCCCTGCTATGGTGAAGGACCGATTGACAGACGCGGCGGGAGCGTCAAAAGGCGCCGGATCAATTCAAGGGACGAAGCGTTTTCCACCCTCATGACGGCGAGCATCACATCGACCGAGACCCAGGATGGGCAACCGGTCACATCAGGCTTTTGGGCCCTTACGCTCGGGAGCATCGGCGTCGTCTTCGGCGATATTGGCACCTCGCCGCTCTACGCATTCCACGAGGCGGTCAGGGGCGCGGCCCATGGCGAGCCGGTCTCGCGGGTCATCGTGCTCGGCGTGCTCTCGCTGATCCTGTGGGCGCTCCTGATCGTCGTGACTGCCAAATACGTCCTGCTGCTGCTGCGCGCCGACAATAACGGGGAGGGCGGCACGCTCTCGCTGATGGCGCTTGGCCAGCGCGCGCTCGGGCGGCGGAGCTGGTTCCTGCTCGCGCTCGGTGTGGTCGGCGCCTCGATGTTCATTGGCGATTCCATGATCACGCCGGCGATCTCGGTGCTCTCGGCGGTCGAAGGCCTGAAGCTCGCAACCCCCGCGCTCGAGCACTATGTCGTGCCCCTCACCGTCCTCATTCTGGTGCTGCTGTTCGCGGTCCAGAGCAAGGGAACCGCATTGGTCGCCTCGGCCTTCGGGCCGGTGATGGTGGTTTGGTTCACCGTCATCGCCGCGATGGGGGCCGTCCACATTGCCGACGACCCCTCCGTGCTGGCGGCTATCAATCCCTACTACGCAGTGCAGTTCGTGCTGTCGCACGGCACGATCGGCCTCGTGACACTCGGTGCCGTGTTCCTGGCGGTGACGGGAGGCGAGGCGCTCTATGCCGATCTCGGCCATTTCGGCCGCAAGCCGATCCAGTCGGCCTGGATGTTCTTCGTGCTGCCCGCGCTCCTGATCAACTATTTCGGGCAGGGTGCGCTGGTGCTATCCGATCCCGGCGCGATCGAACACTCCTTCTATCGCATGGTGCCCGAGGGTCTGGTGCTGCCGCTGGTCGGACTTGCGACTGCCGCAACCGTGATCGCGAGCCAGGCGGTGATCACGGGCGCCTATTCGCTGGTCTATCAGGCCGTGCAGCTCGGGCTGTTGCCGCGTTTCGAGGTGCGCTACACCTCCGAATCCCATGCCGGCCAGATCTATCTGCCGCGCGTCAACCGTCTGCTGCTGATCGGCGTGATGCTGCTGGTGCTGCTGTTCCACACCCCCAGCAATCTGGCCTCGGCCTACGGCATTGCGGTGTCGACCACCATGGTCGCCGACGGCATCATGGGCTTCGTCGTGATCTGGAAGTTGTGGAACTGGCGTGCGGCGACGGCTGCTGCCGTGATCGTCCCCTTCGTCATCGTCGATTTGAGCTTCTTCAGCGCCAATCTGCTCAAGCTGCTCGAAGGCGCCTGGGTGCCGCTGCTGTTCGGCATCCTCATGGCGGGGACGATCTGGACCTGGCGCAAGGGGTCCGGAATTCTGATCCAGAAGACGCGACGGATCGAGGTGCCGCTGGACGATCTGATCCGGAGCCTGGAGAAGCGGCCGCCACACATCGTCAAGGGCACGGCCGTATTTCTGACCAGCGACCCCGCCTTCGTGCCGACCGCGCTCTTGCACAATCTCAAGCACAACAAGGTGCTGCACGAGCACAACGTGATCCTGACCATCGAGACCGCGCATACGCCGCGGGTTGATCTTTCGGAGCGGTTCAGGATGGAAAAGATCAGCGAAAAATTCTCCAAGGTTCGCTTGCGCTTCGGCTTCATGGAGCAGCCGAACGTGCCCAAGGCGCTCGCGATCGCGCGCAAGCAGGGCTGGCAGTTCGACATCATGTCGACCTCGTTCTTCGTGTCGCGGAGATCGCTGAAGGCCTCGGCACAGTCGGGCATGCCGCTGTGGCAGGATCATTTGTTCATCGCGCTGAGCCGGTCGGCCAACGACGCCACTGACTATTTCCAGATTCCTACAGGGCGGGTGGTTGAAGTCGGAACCCAAGTCACTATTTGAACGCAACCGGCAATTCCATGCAAAATTAGCATGGCTAGGGCCCGGAATCGGGCTAGGCTATGTCGGCAGCGCAGGACTATAAGCCGCGCGCTCTTCCGCCGTTGTGCCGTGAAGCGTCGTAGAGGCCATAGGGCTCTTCCATGACCAGTGACGTAGCAGTTCCCGCCCCGGAGACGGCGGCGGCCACCGGGCATGGCGAGGCCCATACCACGGCCGGTTTCGGCGCGCTGACGCTCGGCAGCATTGGTGTCGTCTATGGCGATATCGGCACCAGCCCGCTTTACGCGTTCCGCGAGGCGGTCATGGCGGCCTCGGGCGCGGAGGGGTTGCCGACGCCGGCCGCCGTTCTCGGCGTACTCTCGCTGATCCTATGGGCGCTCGTCGTCGTGGTGACGCTCAAATACGTCGTGATCCTGCTCCGCGCCGACAACAACGGCGAGGGCGGCACGCTGGCGCTGATGGCGCTGGCCCAGCGGGCCGTTGGCACCGGTGGGTCGGCCATCGTCCTGCTCGGCATCATTTCCGGAGCCCTGTTTTACGGCGATGCCGTGATCACCCCGGCGCTCTCGGTGCTGTCGGCGATCGAGGGCATGAAGGACGTCACCTTGACGTTCGAGCCTTACATCGTTCCGCTGACCGTCCTGATCCTGGTGTGTCTGTTCGCGGTGCAGTCACGCGGCACGGCGCGCGTTGCCACCTTCTTCGGTCCGGTCATGTGCGTCTGGTTCGCAGTCCTCGCGGCGGCCGCAATCCATCCCATCATCCAGCAGCCGCAGGTGCTGCTCGCGCTGAACCCGCTTTACGCCGTGTCCTTCATGCTGCACCATGGCATCATCGGTTTCGTGACGCTGGGCGCGGTGTTCCTGGCCGTCACCGGCGCCGAGGCGCTCTATGCCGATCTCGGCCATTTCGGCAAGCGGCCAATCCAGTTCGCCTGGCTCTCTATCGTGCTGCCCTCGCTGGCACTGAACTATCTGGGGCAGGGGGCGCTCGTCCTTAGCGATCCCGGCGCGATCGTCAGCCCGTTCTTCCAGCTCTTCCCGCAAGGTCTTGTCCGCGGCAGCATGGTGGTGCTGGCCACTGCGGCCACGGTCATCGCGAGCCAGGCCGTCATCACCGGCGCCTATTCGCTGACGCGACAGGCGATCCAGCTCGGACTGCTGCCCCGGTTCGAAATTCGCCATACCTCCGAAGCCCATTCCGGCCAGATCTTCATCCCGCGCATCAACCAGCTGCTGCTGGTCGCGGTGGTGCTGCTGGTGCTCATGTTCCGCTCCTCCAGTGCCCTGGCCTCGGCCTACGGCATCTCGGTCACGGGAACCATGGTGGTCACGGCGACGATGGGTTTCGTCGTGATCTGGAAGGGATGGCGATGGTCGCCGCTCGCCGCCGGCGCGCTGATTGCGCCGTTCCTGTTCCTCGATTTGACCTTCCTGACCGCGAACCTCTTGAAGGTGTTCGAGGGCGGCTGGGTGCCGCTGGCGCTCGGCGCGCTCATGATCATCCTGATGTACACGTGGCGGCGCGGCAGCCGCCTCCTGTTCGAGAAGTCGCGCAAGCTCGAATTCCCGCTCGCCGACCTCGTGGCGATGCTGGAGAAGCGGCCACCGCAGCGCGTACCCGGCACCGCGGTGTTCCTGACTTCGGACCCGCTCAGCGCGCCGACCGCGCTGATGCACAGTCTGAAACACTACAAAGTGCTGCACCAGAAGAACGTCATTCTCACCATCGAGACCGCGCAGACCCCGCGGATCGATCCGGCGGACCGCGTGAGGCTGGAGCAGATCAGCCCGACCTTCTCCAAGGTGACGCTGAAGTTCGGCTTCATGGAATCGCCCAACGTGCCGAAGGCGCTGGCGATCGCCCGCAAGCTGGGCTGGCAGTTCGACATCATGTCGACCTCGTTCTTCCTGTCGCGCCGGGCGCTGAAGCCCGCCGCCCATTCCGGCATGCCGCGTTGGCAGGACCGGCTGTTCATCGCGCTCAGCCGCTCCGCCAACGACGCCACCGACTATTTCCAGATCCCGAGCGGCCGCGTGGTCGAGGTCGGAACGCAGGTGGCCATTTAGGGCCGAAACTTGATGCGGACTTCAAGCCGCTGCGATTTAGCCTTAACTTGCGCGGCGCGGCTCAAGCCTTTGTAGCGCTTGATTTTCGCCTGCCGAGAGGCGAGGTTGCCGCCGGCCGGGATCGCCCCGGTGCGCGCCCTGCGACGTTGGAGGATGATGTGGCAAATCAAGTACAGGATCTGACCCCGGACGAGGTCTCCAAGGGTGTCGCGGAAGGGCGCTATCTGCTCGTCGACGTTCGCGAGCCGAACGAGGTTCAGGCCGAAGCCTATCCCTACGGCGTCGTGGTGCCGCTCTCGACCTTCGATCCCAAAGCGATTCCCGATCCCGCCGGCAAGGAAGTCGTGTTCGCCTGCCGCTCGGGAAAGCGCTCCGTGACGGCCTCGCTGGCGGCGCAGGCGGCGGGCCTGCCATACAACAAGCATCTGGCCGGCGGCATGCTGGGCTGGAAGGCGGCCGGGCTCCCCAGCAAGGTCGGTGGCTGATCGGCTCGATGTCCAATTCTTCCCTGAACAAGAGCTCGTCCCTGAACAAGGTCTTTGCCGACCTTCCCGTCACCATCTTCGAGGCGATGTCGCAGGCCGCTCGCGACAACAATGCCATCAATCTCGGCCAGGGGTTCCCCGACGATCCCGGCCCCGAGGACATCCGCCGCGCCGCGGCCGAGGCCTCGCTGAACGGCTACAACCAGTACCCGTCGATGATGGGCCTGCCGGAACTGCGCCAGGCGATCGCGACCCATTACGGCCATTGGCACGGCCTCAGGCTCGACCCGATGAGCGAGGTCATGGTGACCTCCGGCGGCACCGAGGCGCTGACCTCGGCGATCCTCGCGGTGGTTCAGCCCGGCGACGAGGTCGTCTGCTTCCAGCCGGTCTATGATTCCTATTTGCCCATCATCCGCCAGGCCGGCGGCATTCCGCGCCTGGTCCGTCTCGAGCCGCCGCACTGGCGGCTGAATGAAGACATGCTGAAAAGCGTGTTCAATTCAAAGACCAAGGCGGTGCTGTTCAACAATCCTCTGAATCCCTCGGCGGTAGTCTATCCGCGCGAGGACCTCGAGCTGCTGGCGCGCTACTGCCAGGAGTTCGACGTCATCGCGATCTGCGACGAGGTCTGGGAGCACGTCACCTTCGACGAGCACAAGCACATCCCGCTGATCACCATTCCCGGCATGCGCGAGCGCACCATCAAGGTCGGCTCGGCCGGCAAGATCTTCTCGCTGACCGGCTGGAAGATCGGCTTCGTCTGCGCCGCACCGCCGTTGCTGCGCGTCGCCGCCAAGGTGCACCAGTTCCTGACCTTCACCACCGCACCAAACCTGCAGGCCGCCGTCGCCTACGGCCTCGGCAAGTCCGACGACTACTTCCTGTCGATGCGCAAGGATTTGACGCGGAGCAGGGACCGCCTGACCAAGGGCCTCGAAAGCCTCGGCTTCCCCGTGCTGAAGTCGCAAGGCACCTACTTCCTCACCGTCGACCTGTCGCCACTCGGACTCAACGAGAGCGACACGGAGTTCTGCTGGCGCATCGTGAAGGACTACAAGGTGGCGGCGATCCCGGTCTCCGCCTTCTACGAGCAGGACCCGGTAACCTCGGTGGTGCGCTTCTGCTTCGCCAAGAAGGACGAGACGCTCGACACCGCGCTGGAGCGGCTGTCGGACGCGGTGCGCGGGCGCAAGAGGTAGACAGAGATGACGAGCGTCGGCCGCTCCGGGTTTCGCCTCGGACTTGCAATCGCCACGGTGCTGGCGTTGCTTTCGCCTCCCGCAGGAGCCGGGGAGCGCGTCGTCAACTTCTACAACTGGTCCAACTACATGGCGCCCGACGTCCTTGAGGCCTTCACCAAGAAGACAGGCATCAAGGTGGTCTACGACACTTTCGATGCCAACGAGACGCTGGAGACGCGCCTGATGGCCGGCAGGTCCGGCTATGACGTCGTGGTGCCCACCGCCTATTTCCTGCAACGCCAGATCAAGGCCAACATCTTCCAGAAGCTGGACAAATCGAAGCTGCCGAACCTGGCAAATGCCTGGCCGATGGTGACCAAGCACCTGGCGACCTACGATCCCGGCAATGTCTACGCCGCCAACTACATGTGGGGCACCACGGGCATCGGCTACAACGTCGCCAAGGTGAAGCAGATCCTCGGCCCCGACGCCAAGATCGACAGCTGGGACATCGTCTTCAAGCCAGAGAACCTCGCCAAGTTCAAAGACTGCGGCGTGCACATGCTCGATTCCGCCGACGATATCTTTCCGGCGGCGCTGAACTGGCTCGGGCTCGATCCGAACTCGACCAAGCAGGCCGACCTCGAGAAAGCCGCGGACGTCGTGGCAAAAGTCCGCCCGTCCGTGCGCAAGTTTCACTCGTCCGAATATCTGAGCGCGCTCGCCACCGGCGAGATCTGCTTCGTGGTCGGCTGGTCCGGCGACATCATGCAGGCCCGCGCCCGCGCCGCGGAGGCCAAGAAAGACAACAGCAGCGGCGTCGAGATCGGCTACGCGATCCCGAAAGAGGGCGCGCAGATGTTCTTCGACAATCTCGCGATCCCCGCGGATGCCAAGAACGTCAACGAAGCCTACGAGCTGATCAACTACCTCTATCGCCCCGATGTCGCCGCCAAGAACTCGGACTTCCTGTCCTACGCCAATGGCAACCTCGCCAGCCAGAAGCTGGTCGACCCGAAGATCCTGAACGACAAGAACATCTATCCGGACGAGGCGACGCTGGCAAAACTGTTCGTCATCACGGCGCGCGAGCCGGCGACGCAGCGGATCATCAACCGGCTCTGGACCAGAGTGAAGACGGGGCGGTAGATCGGCCGCGGTCGTGCCGGGATCGACCCCGGCAGATCATTTTTTTGAAGAACAACCCCATGCACAGTAGAGACCGGACGGAAATCATTGGGCATTTTTGATTTCTGGAATTACGAAATATTCGATTGCGGCGTCGGGCAAAACAGCGGCAGAATGGCACGATGCGGTTGGCCTGTGCTGTGGCCCTAAATTCCTCCGTCATGCCCCGCGAGGTGGGGCATCCAGTACGCCGCGGCCTCTCGGTTCAACGACAACTGTTTCGGCGCACTGGATCGCCCGGTCAAGCCGGGCGATGGCAGCTAACTGTGACGAGGGCGCGAACCTCACCACTCGTACCGCACCGTGCCCTTGCCCGTGTAAGTCTGCGTGCTCTGCGAGAACTCGCCCTCGACCGCGCCCGCGAGCGAGAAGCCGTTCCGCCATTTCATCTCGGCGCGGCCGCCGACCAGCGCGGAGTCGGCCGCCGGTTGCGCGCCGTTGACCGTGAACGCCGCGCCCGGCAGCGTCTGGAAGGCGGCATTCACGAGGCGGTTGGTATTGGAATCGTGCGCCCAGGCGAGCCGGCCGCGCAGCGTGAGCACGCCGTCGCTGACAAGGAAGCGCTGGTCGGTGCGGGCGCCGAGCTCGGTGCGGACATTGGTGGTGTCCTGCGCGGTGTAGGAGAGCGCGAACTGGTTGCTGCCGACGATCGCGGTCTCGCCGTAGCCCGGCAGGTGGAAGGTCGTGACTTGTGCGGCCGCGTAGGGCGTCACGCCGAAGCTGGAGCCGGGGATGGGCGCGAAGCGCCAGCCAGCTTCGAGGCGGCCTGAGAAGGTGCTGGCTTTGAAGTTCGCGGTGAGCTTGTCGGTGCCTGACACCGTTACGGTGCGATCGGTGGTGACGTCCTGCCAGCCATAGGCAAACGCGGCGGAGATATACGCCGGCCCGAATGTGTGGCGGCCGTAGAAGCCGGCCTGGAAGAGATCGGCGCGGCCGCTGCCGAGACTGTCGGACAGCGCAAAGTTGTAGCCGGCGCCGCCGAGCGCGAAGCCGACCAGCGTGTTCGGCGAGACGCGATAGTCGGCGCCGACCACGGTGCCGTAGATGCGGCTGGTGGTGGTGGTCGAGCCTGCCGCGACGTTGCCGTTCAACGTAGTGGCGCCGCCATAACCGGAGGCCCAGACGCCCCAGCGCCGGTCGACGACATCGTCGCTTGCATCGCGCGGTGTCACCGCGGCGTAGGCTTCGCGCACTTTGCCGTCGTTTGGTGCGGTGGAAGCATAGCCCAGCGTTCCGCCGTCGCCGGCCGTGCCGCCGCGCTCGCCGCCCGAGCCGCCGCCGCCAAGCGGATCAAGCATGCCGACGAACTGCTGCGCGGCATTGAACGCGGCTTGCGTGCCGGCGGCGCCGGGTTGGCCGGAGACCTGGCTGAGCCCGTGGTTGAGCTGAGGCTGGCCCATGTTGAGCAGCGCATCGAAGCCGGCCGGCGGCGTCCCGCCGCCCGCGACGGCTTTGTTGATGGCGCCGGCGACGTTGCTCTGGTTGGCGCCGGTGCCTTGCGGCAGCACGATCGTGCCGGGATCGAGCACGAGATAGACGTTGTTCAGATCGTAGGTGAGATGCGGATTGCGCGCGCCGGGCGCGAAGCTGCTGCCGGTGAGGCCGGCGAAATGTGTTCCACCGAAGCCGCCGCTGGCGTTCAGGATGGTGTAGGTCTGCTGCCGAAAGCTGCCGGGCAGGGCGACCGCCTGCACGGTGGCGCCGGTGAGCGTCGCGGTGCCCGAAACATTGGTGCGGTCGGCGGCGCTCGGCGAGACCTCGACGGTGTAGAAGCTGCCGGCGTTGAAGGTCAGGTTGCCGCTGACGGTGATGGTGCCGACGGAATTGCCTGGCGCCAGCGTGCCGCCGCTCGCGATCGTCGTGTTGCCGACGATGCCGGTGCCACCGAGCGTGCCGCCGCTGTTCACGGTGACGCTGCTGGAGGACGCGATCGAGCCGTTCACCGCCAGCGTGCCGCCGTCGATCGTGGTCGCGCCGGTGTAGGTGTTGACGCCCGACAGGGTTAGCCTGCCGGTGCCGACCTTCACCAGCGAGGCGCCGGTGCCGCCGCCGGATCCGCCATCGGCAAGCACGCCGGTGACATTGGTCGACAGGTTGTTGCTGCCGACCGTCAGCTCCTTGCCGCCGAGGTCGAAGGTGCCGCCACCGTCGAGCGAGCCGGCGCTGAGCTTGTTGTCGCTGTTCGGGCCGGTGCTCATCGAGAAGTCGAAGACGGCGCTGGGCGTGCCGTTGATGAGCTGCGCGCTGCCGGCCGTGGCGTTGCCGTCGAACAGCACGTTGCCGTTGTTGGTAATAGTGGCGCTCCCGGCCGTGGCGTTGGTATCGAACGTCAGCTGCGCGTTGTTGGCGATTTGAGTGCCGCCGGCCGTGGCATTGCCGCCGAACACCAGCGTGCCGGCAGAGATCGTCAGGGCGGACAAATTATCCGCGCCGGTCAAGGTCAGCGTGCCGGCGCCGGACTTGGTCAGCGCGCCGCCGCTGAGATTCTGGCTGATGACGAAATTGTTGGCTGCCGCTGCAATCTCCAGCGTGCCGCCGCCGGCATCGAGGGAGATACTGCGCGTGGTAGCGTTGAAAGAGCTGCCCGATATCTGCAGGGTGCCGCCGTTGAAGGTCAGGCCGCCCGAGAGGTCGCCGAGATTGGCGTCCGAGGAGACGCTGACCGTTCCGCCGGCGAAGGTGGTGCCTCCGGTATAGGTGTTGATGCCCGACAGCGTCAGCGTGCCGGTGCCGATCTTGACCAGCGAGGCGCCGGTGCCGCCATGGGCGCCGCCGTCGGCGATCACGCCGCTGACCGTGGTCGACAGGTTGTTGGAGCCGACCGTCAGCGCGTTGGCGCCGAGCGAGAACGTGCCGTTGCCGGCGATCGAGCCAGCCGAGAGCTTGTTGTCGCCATTCGGGCCGGCGCCGTAGGAGAAGTCGAAGACCGCGTTTGCCGCGTTGTTGATCAACTGCGCGTTGCCGGCGGTGGAGTTCTCGTAGAAATAGGTCTTGCCGCCGGCATTGTTGGTGATCGTTGCGGTGCCGCCCGTGCTGTTGTTGTAGAAAAACGTCGTGCCGTTGGTGTTATCGATGGTGGCGTTGTCGGCGGAGCTGGAGTCCTTGAAGTACATATAGGAGTTGTTGGTGAAGCTGGCGCTCCCCGCCGTGCTGTTGCCGAAGAAGTTCAGATAAGAATTGTTGCCGTTGGTGATGGTGGCGCTGCCAGCCGTGCTGCTGTCGTAGAAATACATGAAGATGGGGTTGGAGGCGTTGCTGCTGGTAATAGTGGCGCTGCCGGCCGTGGCGGTGAAGTAGAAAGTCAGGGTAGAGTTGTTTGCAATGGCGGCATTGCCCGCCGTGCCTGAGTAGAAAGACATCGTGCCGTTGTTGGTGATGGCGGCGTGGCCCGCCGTGGCTCCATAGAATTCCAGAATGGTGTTGTTGGTGATGGTGGCGCTGCCCGCCGTGCTGCTGTCAAAGAACGCCAGGAAGCTGTTGTTGGTGATGGTGGCGCTGCTCGCCGTGCTGGTGTTGTAAAAATACGTGAAGGCATTGTTCGTGATCGTCGTGATGCCGCTTGTGTCGGCGTTGAGGATCCTGAACGTGCCTCCACCACCGACGGTGACCGCCCCCACAATGGAGCCAACCGCACCGGAGTTATTGCCAAGCCATAGTTGGCTACCGGAGCCATCAACGGTGGTGCCGCCGGAATAGGTGTTGGCGCCGGTCAGGTACAAGACGCCCATGCCGGTCTTGACCAGTGAGCCGCTGCCGGAGATGACGCCGCTGACCTCGGTCGTGGAATTGTTGCTGCCGACCGTCAGTTCGTTGGCGCCGAGGTTGTAGGAGCCAGCCCCTGCGATCGAGCCGGCGCTGATCTTTTGGTCGCCGTTCAATCCCGAGGTGAGGGAAAAGTCGACCGAGCCGCCGCCATTGTTGACGATGGCGGCATTGCCGGCCGTGCTGTTGTCGCGGAACTGGACGATGTAACTGTTGGTGATGGTGGCGCTGCCGGCCGAGCTTGAATTGTAGAAGGTTAGTATGCTGCCAATGTTGCTGTTGTTGATGGTGGCATTGCCGGCCGTGCTGTTGTCCACGAACTGGAGGTCGCTATAGTTGTTGATGGTGGCATTGCCGGCGGTGCTTGAGCCATAGAAGACTAAATCGCTGTTGTTGTTGATGGTGGCGCTGCCGCCGTTGACGCTGATGCCGGCTCCCGTGAAATTCAGCGTGCTGTTGACGGTAAACGTGTAGTTCGAAGCGCCGGCGTTGAACGTCAAGCCGCCGACGCTGGCGCTCGTAATCACCAGGCTGGTGATATCAGAGGTGCCGAAGGAGGCCGTGCCCACCGGGACGAAGCCGCCGTCCCAGTTGGAGCCCGTGCCATAGTCGTTGCTGCCGGGGGAGGCGAGCCAGGTGCCGTTCGACGCGGCGCGCGATGGCGCAGCCGGCAGCGCCCAGGCCAGGGCCAGCGCCGACGACGTCAACAGCGCGGCCCGCAGCCGGCGGGTCGCCTTGAAATAATCTTTCCCCGTCCTCACCACTTCCCCCAACACGCAGGTCCCGAGTCCACAAAGGGATTCTTCGCATCGGGTGGGAGGGGTGTCCTGATAAGGGGTTGGCCAGTTTCTGAAAGTTTCTGATATTTTCGTTTCAGGCCCGATTTTCGGGCATTTTCGCCAGACTTCCATTATAAGAGCCGGTCTGAGAGACGTGTTGGGGGACCGCTTGCTTCGTTTCGCCGGCTTCGAGCTGGGCCTGCCGCGCGCGGAGCTGCGCGGGCCTGACGGGACGCCGATCAAGCTCCGACCCAAGACCTTCGAGATGCTCCGGCTGTTCGCGACCAGCGGCGGCCGGGTGCTGAGCAAGCAGGAGCTGATGGAGGCGGTCTGGCCGAACGTGCATGTCGGCGAGGACAGCCTGTTCCAATGTATTCGAGAGCTGCGCACCGCGCTCGGCGACGACCGGCGGCAGCTGATCAAGCTCGCCTCCGGCGGCGGCTATCTGCTGGCGACGGAGGTCGTGGCGGCGAGCGAAGCCGGCCCGGTGCCGGCCGAGGAGACCCGGCCGGACCCGACCGTCGAGGTCGCGCCTCTGCCATCAGCCGGGGTCGCTGCGGTGTCCGCGGGGCCACAGCGCGCCTGGTTCGGTCTGAGCCGGCAGGCCGCGGTCGCCGCCGTGGCCGGGCTCTGTGTGGTCGTCATGGGGCTTGCGGTTGCTGCGCCCGTGCTGAAGCCGGATCTTCTGTTCAAGCGAACGCCGCCGCAGCTCGCGGTGATGCCGATCGTTGACGACAGCAAGGACGCACGCGGTGCGGCGATGGCCGCCGAGGTCACCGCCCGCCTCACGGATGGTTTTGCCAGGATCCAGAACATCAGCGTGGTTGCGCCACGATTGGCGGCCAAGGGCGGCGACAGCACCGCTGCGTCCTCCGCATCATTCGATTACGAGCTGCGCGGCGAACTGGAGCGTACCGATCAGTCCTGGACGCTGCGTGCGCGCATCATCAAGGCCGCGACCGGCGAGGTTCAGTCGGTCGTCGCAGCTTCGGTCGCCGCGGACGAGTCGAACGCGCAGCTCGCGCAATCTCGGCTCGTTGCCGGCGTCGGTCATGGGCTTGCCCGCCGTCTCAACGAGATTCTGGAGTCGCGTGCGCCGCGCGCCCTGGCCGCCGGGGCGTCGGCCGGCGGCGACAAGGTGGCCGTCGAGCAGGCGCTCGCCTCGATCAACCAGACCACGCGCGAGCGCTTTGGCGCGGCGCAGGCGATGCTGCAGAAGGCTCTCACTGACGATCCCGACAATGTCGATCTCGCCGTGGCGCTCGCCTCGCTGCAGATGCGCGGCATCCAGATGGTCTGGTTCAGCCCGGAGGAGGCCGTGACTGTCGAAGCGAAGACCAATGCGACGCTCGAGCAGGCGTTGCAGTCGAAGCCGAATTCCATTCCGGTGCTGGAGGCCACTTGCCGCTTTCTCAGCGCCACTAATCATTTCGTGGAAAGTCTCGTCACCTGCGCCACGGCGTTGAGTTTCGATCCATGGAACGGGTCGGCGCTCTACCTGATCGGCCTTGGGCAGATCTATCTCGGCCGCTTCGACGATGCGCTGGCGACGTTCCAGCAGGCGGATCGTTACGACACGCCCCAGGCCTCGCGCTGGACCTGGCTGCTCGGCGCAGGCTTGGCGTATGTCCTGATGGAGCGCTATGAGGAGGCGGTGCCGTGGCTGCAACGCTCGATCGCGATCACGCCGGGGACCGGCCGCTCGCACTTCTTGCTCGCCGCTGCCTATCAGCGATTGGGTCGGCACGAGGAGGCGAGCGCGGCGATGGCAGAGGGACTGAAACTGCGGCCCGGCACGACCAGGCGCAACGTCTCGCCTCCGATGAAGAACGCAAGTCCGATCTGTGTCGCTGCCTGGGATCGCGTCGTTCAGGCCGAGGTCGACGCCGGATTGCCGGAGCAGTAAGCCTTACCGCCACCTTCTGTGCAGCCAGAGCCACTGCTCGGGATGCTCGCGCACCCAGCCTTCCACGACGCTCGTGATCGCCTGCGTCGTGCCCTGGATGTCGATCTTGCCGTCGGCGTCGCGCACCGGCTTGATCTCTTCGGTCAGCTCGCCGCGAAAGCGGCCGCCGGGCAGGCGGATGATGCGCACGCCATGGATCGGGCATTCGACCTGGCGCAAGAGGCGCGCCAGCATCGGGTTGGCGCGGGTCTTGCGGCCGAAGAAGGTGACCTCGACGCCGGCGGTGAGATACTGGTCGATCAGCATGGCGACGTGCTTGCCGTCCTTGAGCGCCTGCGCGAGCCGCAGCGGCGCGTCGCGGCCCGCCGGGATCAGTGTGCCCATGTTGACCTGGCGCATCTCCTGGATGATGCGATCGGCCGAGGCGATGTTCGGCCGGCGATAGAGGATCGCGGTCTCCAGTCCATGCGCGACCGCGGCGAGTGCCGGCAATTCCCAATTGGCCAGATGCGCGGCGAAGATCAGCGCCGGCCTGCCGTCATCGCGAATCTGGTCGAACAGCTCGATGCTGCGTGGAGGAATCTCGATCCGGCTCTTCTCCGGATGGTCGCGATCGTAGTCCCAGACCTGGTCCATATGGGCGAACTCGGCGCCGACGCGGCCGAGATTCTCCCAGACGCCCATCAGGATCCGTTCGATCTCCTCCGGCGATTTCTCCGGAAAGGCGGCGGTCAGATTGGCGCGGCCGATGCGGTGCTCGCGCAGGCGCGGGCCGATCAGCTTGACGGCGCGCGCAAAAAAGTCCGAGGTCTTGGCCGGATCGAAATAGCGCGTGGTGCGCAGCATCGCGACCGTCGCTGCGCCGATCAGGCTTCCACCGAGCGATTTGGCAGCCTCCCGCGCGCGGGCCTTCATGCTCGCAGTCAGCAGCGCCATGCGTCCGGTCAGGCCGGTTCGCGGGTCAGGATCAGCGAGGCGTTCTGACCGCCGAAGCCGAACGAATTCGACATCACCGCGCTCACGCGGGCGTCGCGCGCCTTGTTGCCGACGACGTTGAACAGGATCGTGGGATCAGGATTGTCGTAGTTGATCGTCGGCGGAATGCGCTGATGCTCGAGCGTCAGCAGCGAGAAGATCGCCTCGACCGCGCCGGCGGCCGAGATGGTGTGGCCGACCATCGACTTGTTGGAGGTGACCGGAATCTTCTGCGCGAGCTCGCCGAACACTGCCGATGTCGTGTTGAACTCCATCTTGTCGTTTTCGGGCGTCGAGGTGCCGTGCGCGTTGATGTGGTCGATCTGGTCCGGCGTCATGCCGGCATCGGCCAGCGTCTTGTTCATGCAGCCGATGATCGGCTTGCCGTCGGGCGAGGAACGGGTGCGATGGAAGGAATCAGTGAGCTCGCCGCAGCCGGCGATCACGCCGAGGATCTTTGCGCCGCGCGCGGTCGCCGCCTCGTAGCTTTCGAGCACCAGCGCACCGGCGCCTTCGGCCATCACAAAACCATCGCGGTTCTTGGAGAAGGGGCGGGAGGCCGCCTGCGGCGGATCGTTCTGGGTCGACAGCGCCGAAAGCAGCGAGAAGCGCACCAGCGCTTCCGGGTTCACGGTGCCGTCGGTCGCGACGCACAGCGCGGCATCAGTCTCGCCGCGGCGGATCGCCTCGACGCCGAGCTGGATCGAGGTCGCGCCCGAGGCGCAGGCCGTGGACAGCGAAATCGGCGAACCCTTGGTGCCGAATGTCTCGGCGAGAGATGCGGCGACCGAGCCGAACATGAAGCGATGATGGTAGGCGCTGTACCTGCCGCCGCCGGAAATGCGCAGCAAATCGTCATAGGTGATGTCGAGCTGGCCGACGGCGCGACCCAGTTCGCGACGCTGCGGCCATTCGACCTCGACTGGCGCAACGGCAAGGAAAAGCGGACCCGGGAAATCGGCCTTGGCGCCGATGCCGGCCTGCTCCAGCGCTTCCTCCGTCGCGATCTCGGCCATCCGTTCGGACAGCGCGGTGGAGGAGAACGGATCGACGCGGACGAAATCGACCGTGCCAGCCATCGTGGTCCTCAGGCCGTCGATCGGAAAACGCGTGATGGTGCGGATGCCGGATTCGCCGGCGACGAGCTTCGCCCAATTGTCGGTCTTGCCGGCACCGAGCGACGTCAAGATGCCCATGCCGGTGACGACAACGACGGGACGCCCGAATTTGTCGCGTGCTGCAGTCATGTCGATCCCCGCTTGAGCTAACTAAACTGCCTCGACCAGCGCCATGCCTTCGCCGCGCCAGTGTCCAGCTCCCACCACCACAATCTGGGTGGGCGCCCCCTCCATTTCAATCTCGGTCCCGGTCGAATCGTTCGGCGGGAACAGCGCACCACGCGAGATCGACAGCGCAGCGAGCGCAATTCCGAGCGGGAATTGCGTCTCCATGGCGTGGCCGAACACCGTGCCGGTCGAGCGCACCGGAAAGTCGGCATGGCTCTTCAGGAAGCCGCGCTCTTCCGAGGTCGCGGGCTCCGCACCGGTCGCTCCGGTGATGATGGCGCCCTTGCCCTCGCGCTTCGGCAGTTTGGCCCACAGCTTCTCCAGCGTCGCGGCCATGTCGCCGGGCCGCTTGCGTTTGGCGAGGTCTGCGACGACGCTCGACAATTTTGCGAACGGCTTCGCGCCGCGCGCTTCCGCATGCGCCTTCGATTCCAGCACCAGGAAGGCGCCGGCGGAGCCGAGCGCGAAGCCGGCGTGCTCCTTGCGCGCCCACACGGGAGCGAACTTGTTCTTGAGGTTGAAGTCGCCGAATTCATAGAGGACCAGCAAGTCCTTGCGCTCGCCATTGTGCGAGCCGCCGACCAGCGCGATGTCGCTCTCGCCCGAGGCGATGCGCGCAAGCGCAATGCGGGCGGCATCGGCGCCGGCGACCTCTTCGCCCATGAAGGTGCGCGAAGTGCCCCCCAGGCCGTGCACGATGGCGATGTTGCCGGCGAGCAGGTTGGAGAGCTGGGCCAGGAACAGCGTCGGCCTGAGATCGCTCATCAACCGCTCGTTGAGGAAGCCGGGAGCGTTGGCGCCCTTGGCCTCGGCCGTCAGCACGCCGCTGTCGACGTTGAGATCGCGCTCTCCGCCGCCGGCGGCGACCACCATGTCGATCTTCGACAGGATGTCCTTGTTGCCCTTGATCCCGGCGGAATCGAGCGCGAGACCGGCGGCATAGGTCCCGATGCGCTGCCAGGCTTCCATCTGGCGCTGGTCGCCCTTCTTCGGGATCTGGCTGTCGAAGCTGACAGGCATCAGCGGATGCACGATGTAGGGCGCAAAGCCCTTCTCGTCGACATTGATGCGCTTCTCCTGAAGCGCGGCCCAGTTGGCGTCCAGGCCCTCGCCGAGCGAGGTGGCCAACCCAATGCCGGTGATCCAGACTTCCGTCTGGCCCGGCTTCGAAGCAGGAGTGTCAATCATGGCGATACGGCCTGTTGCGGAAAACCGACGCGCTTGGCGATCGCGTCCATGTGGGAGCGCATGTCCGCATTGGGGAAGGGGATCAGCGTGAAGGTAAGCGCCGAATTCGCGCGCAGCTTGCCGCCGACTCTGATCTTGGCTTCGGTCATTGCATAGCCCGAGCCTTCATGGGTGAGGCGCGCCTCGATGCTCATGAGATCGCCGGGGAAGACCGAGCCGCGGACCTTGGCCTCCTTCACGGCGGCCAGGATCGGCATGCGTTCGAACTTGAACACGCCAAGCTGAAGCCAGCCCGAGGCCTGCGCCATCGATTCGATCAGGAGCACGCCGGGCATCAAGGGATAGCCCGGGAAATGCCCCTCGAAGATGGTGCTTTCCTTCGGGACTTGCGCTTCGACGACGATCGTCTTCTCGTCGACCTTGAGGTCGACGATGCGATCGATCATGTGGAAGTATTCGAGTTGCATGACTGCGCCCTTAGGCGCTCGCGCCCTTGGCCGCAACCAGTTCGTCGATGCGGGCGCACAGGTTCTTCAGCACGAAATACTGCTCGGTGGTCGCTTTGCCGTCGTTGACCTCTTGAGTCCACTTCTCCAGCGGCAGCTTGATGCCGAACTGCTTGTCGATCGCGAACGCGATGTCCAGAAAATCGAGGCTGTCGATGCCGAGGTCATCGATGGCATGGCTATCCGGCGTGATCGTGTCGCGCGGGATGTCGCAGGTTTCAGCGATGATCGTGGCGACCTGATCGAATGTGGAAGACATCACTAAGCCTTTGATATATTGCGGGTATCTGTCAGATTGTCCAGAGTGGCATGGTGGGTGGGCATCGCGCCCCGAATGACGCCCTCAAACCCCCCTCTGGCCGGGTCGAAAGCCCGTATATCGGAGCGCCGCCCTGAGTTCAATGGAGCCGGGCAGGCCAAGGGGACAGTAAAGGACAGGGTTGGGGATGCAGGCTGGGACTCTTCCGCCGAGGGGCCAGCGCCGGGCCGGTCCTAAATGTGCGGCGTCGTGATCTTGACGCAGTCGCGGCGGCCCATCAGCACGCAATCCTGGGTCCGGCGCAGGTCGGCGATGTTGACCGCAAGCCAGATACCGATCGCGGTCAGCGCGATGGTGAAGGCCAGCGCCGCGATGTTGGCAAGCATGCGCTGGCGGAAATTGTCGGGTTCGGAGCGGGGCTGCTCATAGCGCGACAGGTCCAGCCGTTCGGGCGCCTCGTGCAACGGCTGCACGGTGCCGCTGCCGCGCTGGACCGCCGGGGAAGGCGGCGAGGTACGCGGCCTGAACTGGAGCACCCGGTGCTCGTCATCAGAGCTTATGGGCCGCTGGTTGTTCATGGGGCGGGGATCACTCCGAAGCAGCGATTTAGATAGCATACGCGACGACCACGTTGCAGAAAATCTTCTCAATGCTCGCGTGCATTTGTGCGTTTGCACTATTTGTGCATGGGGCGGTGTGGAGCCGTCGTGGCGGTGGCGCGCGGGTCGAGCAGCAGCAACGACGGGCATAACAACACCGCGGAGTTCGCCGCTTCGTTCCCGTCGATATCGAGTTGTGATCACCGCGTCCTTTCCAAACGCATTTTGTCACCCCAGGGCCCATGGCATAGTCGCGGGAACCCGGACCATCAGCTGCAACCATGTGAGGACCTTTCGATCATGACCAATACGCGCGAGCCGCGAGTGCATCCTGTCCCGATCCTGTCGCTCCGGCCGACGCAGATGACGGTCGGCATGCGTGAGGTCAGGGAGAAGCGCAAGCGCTGGCGCGAGCACGACAAGAAGAAGCAGGCTGATCTGCTCGGCAAGCACATGATCCCCGTCGTCTACGGCCCTGACTCGCGCTATTACGTGATCGACCATCATCATCTCGGCCGCGCGCTGCACGATGAAGGCGTCAAGGAGGTGCTGGTGACCATCGTCGGCGACCTCAGGATGGTCGAGCGCGAGGCCTTCTGGGGCGTGATGGACAACAAGCGCTGGGTCTATCCTTACGACGCCAAGGGCGAGCGGCGGTCGTTCCGCGATCTGCCGAAATCGGTCGCCGACCTCAAGGATGACCCGTTCCGCAGTCTTGCCGGCGAATTGCGCCGCATGGGCGGATTCGCCAAGGATATCACTCCGTTCTCCGAATTTCTGTGGGCCGACTTCCTGCGTCGACAGGTCTCGCGCAAGGCGGTGGAGGCCGACTTCGATGAGGCGCTCGAGAAGGCGATGGCCGCGGCCAGAAGCAAGAATGCCATCTATCTGCCCGGCTGGTGCGGTCCGGCGGACGACGATTAGGGGCCGTGGCGACTGCGGCACCACCAACCGGAGCACATCACGGTCGCTTGAGCGAAGTCACTTTCCTATCTCCATGAAGCGGTCCTGAAACAGGGCCACCCCATTTCTCGGGGTATCGAGCTTACACAGGAGGCCGGAATGCGCCGTCTGGTTTTTGTCGTTGCCTTGCTCGCCGTCGTCTCAGCAGGGATCTCGGCATCGTTTGCCGCGGTTCACCACGCCAGGACGTTGACATTTGCCGAGCGCTTTGCTCCGGCGCTCGAGTTGATGGCGAAGCGCTAGCGGCTTTGCGGCCCGGACACGCTTGATCTTCCGCAAGTTCGCGGCGACAGCCGGCGGCTATGGTCCGGTTGCATGATCGCCGGACCGTTATCGCGCCCCGTCCCGAGAGGTCAGGTCGGCTCCATGTCATGCGGACCTGGAGACATTGTCATGAGCCTTATCTTTCGCATTCTCTTCATCATCGCCGGCGCAGTCACCGCGCTGTTTGTTACGCGCGATGCCCTGAACTTCACGATCATCCAGACCTTCGTTGCGATCCTGCTCGTGACCGCTATCCTGGGCATTGGAAGTCTCTGGAGCCTGCGGCGGAAGACGTGAGCGCTCAGCGCGGTGCTCACGGCGCTCGCACTGCTGAGGCCGCTTTGGGGCCGGCGGCTTCGGTTCCAGCCGCTACCTCGGGGAACCCGCAGGCGGCGGGGTCCCTGGCCGGTGCGGATCCTCTCTGCCGCCGAGTGCGCGATGCAGCCAGCGCTCGACGCGGCGGCCGATCGTGAGCAGAACGAAGGCGAAGGCCAGTGCGACCAGGACGATCTTCCATTGTCCGGCGCCGCAGGCAATGCCGAGACAGGCGGCGAGAAAGGTGCAGGCCGCGCTGGTCAGGCCCCGTACGCGAAAGCGGTCGCTCTCGTGGACGATGACTCCGGCACCGAGAAAGCCGATGCCGGTCAGGATGCCCTGGATCACACGGCTCGCCGCGTCGGTCATCTTGTCGGGCTCGGCGAACTGGACTGCGAGCAGCACGACGGTTGCGGTAGAGAGCCCGACGATGCCGAGTGTCTTCAGCCCGATCGGCTTGCCGTGCAGGTCGCGGTTCAGGCCGATCGCGCCGCCGGCGAGCGTCGCTGCGCCGAGGCGAAGCAGTATTTCGGGCCAGTCCAGCTCGGTCATGTCTTGCCCATCACCTCTTCGGCAGTCGTCCCATCAGGTAGAACTCTTCGTTCGGGCGCATGCCGGTGAAATTCGCCAGCCGGTTCGACAGTGCGAAGAAGGCGGCGATCGCGGCGATGTCCCAGATGTCGTCGTCGCTGAAGCCGTACGGTTGGAGCGCACCGAAATCGTCCTCGGAAATCCGCTGCGCGTCAGTCGAGACCTTCATCGCGAAGTCGAGCATCGCCTTCTGCCGTGGCGTGATGTCGGCCTTGCGGTAGTTAACGGCGACCTGATCGGCAATCAGCGGGTTCTTGGCGCGGATGCGCAGGATCGCGCCGTGGGCGATCACGCAATATTGGCACTGGTTCGCCGCCGACGTCGCCACCACGATCATCTCGCGCTCGGCCTTGGTGAGGCCGCCGTCCTTCTCCATCAGCGCGTCGTGATAGGCGAAGAAGGCGCGGAACTCGTCGGGACGATAGGCCAGCGTCAGGAACACGTTCGGCACGAAGCCGCTCTTCTCCTGCACGGCGAGAAGCCGCGTGCGGATGTCGTCGGGCAGCGTGTCGAGGGCGGGTGCGGGGAAGCGTTGCTCTGCTTTTGTCATGGGCATGGTTCCGGCTTGGGGCCGGCAACCATAGTCGATGCGGGTGGCGGGCTCAACGTGAGACGATGGAGGCGCGTGCCACACACTTGCTGTCATCGCCCGATTTAATCGGCGATCCAGCATTCCAGAGGCGTTAGTGATTGAGCCGAGGAGCTGCAGCGTACTGGATGCCCCGGTCAAGCCGAGGCATGACAGCGGAATTCGAGGAGGCGGTGTCCGTCCCTTACCGCAGCGGCTTCTTCAACAGCGAGAAGCGGTCCGGATCAAGTCCCATCGATGGTTGCAGCATCGGGGCTTCGACGCTGGACATCATCTTCGCCGGCGGTGCCGAGAACACGGGGTCGTTCGGCACGTCGCGCTGCGAGGTGGCGCCGCGCCAGCGCTCGAGCACGGCACTGACGAAATGCATGTCGTGGCCGGAGGTGACGGACGGCACGCTGGAGATGGTGGCCTCGCCGCGAGGCAATTGGTGCGGCGGCACCTCCTTGAAGCGCAGGCGCGTCGGCAGTGCGACGCCTTCGCCGAAGGCCAGCACTTCGCGCGTGCCGAGCGACGGCACGAAGGAGAGCAGGTTCGCGGCCGCGTCCGACACCGCGGCGCGCAGCAGCGCCTGGTCGCGGTCGTTGGCGAGACGCATCGTGAACAGCGTGTTGCACTGGGAGATGATGGTGGCGTCGAGTTCGGCCGGACGCTGGGTGATGAGGCCGAGATAGACGCCGTATTTGCGCCCTTCCTTGGCGATGCGCGACACTGCCTTGCGGGTCGGCCCGAAGCCGATGTTGCGGTCGGCGGAGGCATAGCGATGCGCCTCCTCGCAGACGAACAGCAGCGGCGAGACGCCGTCGCTCC
Source organism: Bradyrhizobium sp. CCBAU 53415 (assembly GCF_028128735.1). Classification (NCBI taxonomy): domain Bacteria; kingdom Pseudomonadati; phylum Pseudomonadota; class Alphaproteobacteria; order Hyphomicrobiales; family Nitrobacteraceae; genus Bradyrhizobium; species Bradyrhizobium sp. CCBAU 53415. Next base: position 140,314 of record NZ_LBJF01000023.1, read on the forward strand.
ACAGGCCGAAATCGAAGGCCATGCGGCAGAGCACCGAGACGACGGAATCGATGACTTCGGCCGGGAAGCCGGCGAGTTGCATCACCGTCATCGGCTTGCCGTTCGCCGGCAGGCGGAACAGATGGCTGATCACCTCGGCCATGGTGTCGCCACCGACATTGGCGTTGTCGAACATGAAGGTGTAGCGCGGGTCGTTGCGCACGGCCTCGATGCGCGAGATCAGCTTGTGATAGATGATGCGCGAGGAACGGTTCTCGAGCTTGCCCATGCGCTCGTCGATCAGCGACAGCAGGTCGACCAGGCGATAGGGCACCGGCGTGTCGACGGTGTAGCCGATCTGCTTGGGATCGATGCGCTTGAGGCCGATGCGGTCGGCGTTCTGGTACTGGGTATAGGCGCCCTTGGCGAGCGGGATCACCTCGGCCAGGATGTCGAGCTCCTCGGGCACGCCCGCGCGGCCCCCGAACAGCACGTCGACGATTTCCTCGAAGTTGAACAGCCAGAACGGCAGCTTCAGGTTACGCGGGTTGAGCACCAGCGCGCGGTCGCCGAAGCAGCGGCCATATTCGTTGTGGACGTCGAGCAGGAAGATGCGAAGGTTCGGCCGCGCCTTCAGGATCTCGTTGAGCAGGAGCGAGACGCCGGTCGATTTGCCGACGCCGGTCGATCCCAGCACCGCGAAGTGCTTGGACAGCATTTCCTCGACGTCGACATAGGCGACGACCGAGCGGTCCTGCTGGAGAAAGCCGACATTGATCTGGTCCGACCCGGTCGGCGCGTAGATCGTGCGCAGCTCCTGACTGGTGATCAGGTCGACGGCATCGCCGATGGTCGGATAATTGGTGACGCCGCGCTGGAATTTGGCCTTGTCCGCGGCATTGAGGATTTCGCCGAGCAGGTCGACCGAGGCGATGGCGATGTAGTTGTCGGGACTCGACAGATTCTCGCAGGAGACCTCGGTGATCATCGCAACGATGACCGAGCTGGCGCAGCGAATGCTGACGAAACGGCCGACGGTCGCCCGAACTTCCGAGATCGGCATCTGGCTGGTCGCCAGAAGCCCCACCCGGGCGAGCGACCCGCGTACCGAAATCACGCGTCCAAAGGATGTCACGATCGATGAACCCGGCAAGAGCAAGAGATTTGCTCCGGACTATGCGCGGCCGTCGCTGGACAAAGGGTTAAACGCCGGGCGCGCCCGCTCTGTTAAATCCGCGACAATTCGGCCAACAGGTTTGTTCCATGCATACTTGTGGGCGGAATCACCGGGAAACTGCTGCTTTTCCAGGCCGATGCGCCGGGTCAGCTTTAAGGAAGATTTTACCATTCAGTCGAGCTGCTGCCCTTTTGGAAGATCGCCGGTTCCGGCCGCGCCGCCATTGCAGCGGACGCGGCGGCTTGATTTGTTGACGGGACCTAATCATTTGTACATTAGTACAAACGAAATCATTGCCGTCGGCGTCGTGCGAGGCGTGCATCGTTGCCCCCTGCGACCAAACGCACCGCCAGATGAGGCGGATCGCAGCGACATCCCTGGAGGAAAACATGCAGCCCGAACCGATCCTCGATCTCGCTCATCTCGGCCATATGGAGTTGCTGACGCCGAAGCCCGACGAGAGCCTGAAATTCTTCGTCGACGTCATGGGCATGACCGTCAGCGGACAGAAGGGCGAGTCGGTCTATTTGCGCGGCTGGGACGATTACGAGCGCTATTCGCTCAAGCTCACGGCGTCGAAGACCTCGGGCATGGAGCACATGGCGCTGCGCGCGCGCAGCCAGCAGGCGCTGGAGCGCCGCGTGGCCGCGCTGAAGGGCTCCGGCTTCGACATCGGCTGGATCGACGGTGACATGGGGCAGGGGCCGACCTTCCGCTGCCGCGATCCCGACGGACACATCGTCGAGCTGTATTACGAGACCGAGTGGTATCAGGCGCCGCCCGAGCTCAAGCCCGCGCTGAAGAACCAGGCGCAGCGCTTTCCGGCCCGCGGCGTCAACGTCCGCCGGCTCGACCATCTCAACTGCCTTGCCGTCGACATCAAGGCCAACCGCGAGTTCTTCGAGACCTATCTCGGCTGTCGTCTCACCGAGCAGATCGTGCTCAATGACGGTCGCGAAGCGGCGATGTGGCTGACGATGTCGAACAAGAGCTACGACTTCGCCTACTCGCTCGACCATTCCGGCGTGCCGGGCCGCTTCCACCACGTGACCTACGCACTCGACAGCCGCGAGGAGATTCTGCGCGCCGCCGACATCTTTCTGGAGAACGACGTCCACATCGAGACCGGCCCGCACAAGCACGCGATCCAGCAGACTTTCTTCCTCTACGTCTACGAGCCCGGCGGCAACCGCGTCGAGGTCGCCAATGCCGGCGCGCGCCTCATCCTCGCGCCCGACTGGAAGCCGATCGTGTGGACCGAGGAGGAGCGCAAGAAGGGCCAGGCCTGGGGCCTGAAGACGATCGAGTCCTTCCACACCCACGGCACGCCGCCGGTGGAGATCAAGAAGCACGCTTGATCTAGGGCGTCGACGATCGCACGCGTGCGATGGTCTCGCGCACGTTGGTCCAGGCGGGCTTGTCGGGTGCGAACTGCGTGCGCAGGAACGTGACGAGCCCCTCGACCTGGGCATCGCTCATGCTGTTCCTGAACGCGGGCATATAGCCGAGGTCACTGGAGACGGGCTCGGCGATGCCGTGCAGGATGATTTGCACGAGATTGTCCGCCGTTGCGCTGTGCAGGTTGCTGTTGAGCGCGAGCGAAGGCCGGCTGCCGAACAGCGGCAGGCCGCCGACCTCGTGGCAGACGGCGCAGGCGCCCTGGTAGAGGCGCGCACCGGTGGATGAGGCGACGGTGACCTGGGTCGCGTTCTCGAGCCTGGTGGCGAGCGCATCCTGCGCCTGCCAGTCGGGCGCGGCGTCGTTGAAGGAGTTGAGATAGAGCGCCATCGCGCGGATGTCCTGATCCGGTAGAGCTTTGAGGTCCCTGACAACAGGTGCCATCGGGCCGGCCGCGACGCCGTGATAGCGCGAATGGCCGGTGCGCAAGTAGGCAAAGAATTCGTCCTCGCTCCACGGGATCGGCGCGCGGGACCGCGACGTCAGCGCGGGCGCCTCCCAGCCCTCGGCAAAGCCGCCGGCGAGATAGGCCTCACGCGGCTCGGCCCCGAGCGCATTGCGCGGCGAATGGCAGGCACTGCAATGGCCGAGACCTTCGACCAGATAAGCGCCGCGATTCCAAAGCTCGGACTTGCCGGGATCGCGCTTGAACTCGCGCGTCTGGTGGAACAGTGCGTTCCATCCGGCGAGCAGCGGGCGCAGATTGAACGGGAAGGCGAGCGTGTTGGCGGGCTGTGTCGCGCGCACTGCAGGCTGTGCCATCAAGTAGGCATAGAGCGCCTGCAGGTCGGCCTCGCTGGTCTTTGAAAAATGCGTGTAGGGGAAGGCAGGATAGAGCTGCCGTCCGTCGCGATGCAGCCCGTCGCGCATCGCGCGCTCGAAGGCGGGGTAGGACCAGGCGCCGATGCCGGTCTCGACATCGGGGGTGATGTTGGTCGAGTAGATCGTGCCGAACGGCGTTTGCAGCGCACGGCCGCCCGCATTGAGCGCGCCGCCGATCGAGGTGTGGCATTCCGCGCAATTGCCGAGCGCCGCCAGCTGCTGGCCGCGGGCGATCGTTGCTGCGGAATAGACCGATGCGTCGGGTCGCGCGATGGGCGCGATCGCGCGCGCCGGGAGCAGCGCTGCGCCGATGCCGATTGCTGCGGTGCAGACGGCCGCGAATGTCGCGAAGATGCCGGCGCGTTTGACGAACGGGCTCTGCCAGATGGGGGACGGCGTCGGGGCGGCGGGCGCTGGCAGGGCCTGCGGCGTGGCCGCCGCATCGCCGTGCAGCCCTTTCAGGATTCGCTCAGGCGTGAACGGCGGCTCGCGAAAGCGCACGCCGGTGGCATCGAAAATCGCATTCGCGATCGCCGCCGCGCTCGGCACCGAGGCGGATTCGCCGACGCCGAGCGGCGGCTGGTCCTGGCGCGGCAGCATCAGGACGTCGATCTTGGGCACGCCGGGGAAGGGAATGATCGGATAGGCGCCCCATTCGAGCGCCGCCACCGCGCCGCGCTCGAACGAGACCTCCTCCATCAGCGCGCGGCTGGTGGACTGGATGACGTTGCCATGGATCTGGTGGCGCACGCCGTCCGGATTGATCATCAGGCCGGAGTCCTGGCCCGCGACGACGCGCGTCACGCTGACATCGCCCGTCGACTTGTTCACGGCGACATCGGCGACCCAGGCCGACCACGCCGCGCCATAGCCGGGAAACTTGCTGTGGACGTAAAGAGCGTAGGCAAAGCCGCGCCCGTGCACGATCTCGCCGTCTTTCTCTTCGCGGACCGGCCGCGGCCGCCAGCCCGCGCGTTCGGCCACTGCACTGACGAGATCAATCGCGCGCTGGTCTTTGAGATAGCGCAGCCGGTACTCGATCGGATCGACGCCGGCCTCGGTCGCGGCCTCGTCGATGTAGGATTCATGCGCGAAGGTGTTCGGCAGCGCAGAGACGCCGCGGAACCATGAGGCGCGCACGATCGGGGGCATATCGTGGGCGACGACGCGCATGTGGTCGTAGTCGTAGGGCGGGATCGCGGTGCGGTCGCCCATCTGAAGCACGGCGGGATCGGGCGAAATGCGGCCGGTCAGCAGGAGTGCCAGCGTCGGGGCGGCGTTCGAGGGGTAGCGCGTGGCGAGATCGTAACCGGCAATGCCGCCGTCGGCATTGAGCCCGCCATTGACGTCGATGAGCTGGGCGGTGCCCTTGGGTTCCCAGGCGTGCTCCTGCTCGCGTGTCAATTGCACGCGGACGGGCCGGCCGACCGCGCGCGACAGCAGCAGCGCGTCGGCGGTGACGTCGTCGGCGCAGTTGCGGCCGTAGCAGCCTGCGGCTTCGAGCCGGATCACCTCGATCTCGCTCTCGAAACGTTCGATCAGAAGCGCAAGGTCGCTGCGCAGCACGTGCGGATTCTGCGTGCCTGACCAGACCCGGATATTGCCGTCCTGATAATCGGCGACCGCACAGGACGGGCCGATCGAGGCGTGCATCTGATACGGCCACACGTACGTGCGCTGCATCGGCCTGGCCGCGCCTGATATCGCCTTGTCGACCTCGCCCTTGTCGATCAGCGTGCGCGGCGTCGACGGATTGGCCCGCAGTGCCGTCTCGACATCGGCAAGGTCGGTCAGGGTGGGTGTCGGCTTCCAGCTCACCTTGAGCTGCTCCGCCGCGCGGATCGCATTCTCCTCGCGCTCGGCGACAACGCCGACGAAATCGCCGATGCGCACCACCGCGATCAGGCCGGGAATGTCGCGCACCGAGGATTCATTGACCGCGAGCAGGCTGGTGCCGACGAACGGTCCGGCATCGACGCCGGCGTAGGGCGGCCGCACCACGCGGCCGTGCAGCATGCCGGGCAAACGAATGTCGTGGACGAAGGTCAGCTCGCCCGTGGCCTTGGCCGGCAGATCGACGCGCGGCACGGATTGGCCGACGATCGTGTAGTCGCCGACAGGCTTCACTGCGACGTCATCGGCAAGCTCGAGACGAATCGTCTCGCCGCCGATCAGCTCGCCATAGCTGGCGCTGCGGTTGTCGTGCCCGCGCACGAGGCCGTCCTCGATCCTCAACTCCGAGGCCGGCAGCTCCAGCCGCTCGGCCGCGCGCGCGATCAGGAAGTGTCGCGCCTGCGCTGCGGCCTTCCGCAAGGGCACGGCGGTGATCTGGATGGTTTCGCTGGCGATCGTCGCGCCCTGGTTCGGCACCACCGACGTGTCGCCGAGCACGACCACGACGCGCGCAAAGGAGACATCGAGCTCTTCGGCGACGATCTGGCCGAGGGCGGTGCGGATGCCGGTGCCGAGATCGACATGGCCGTTGTAGGCCGTGACCGAGCCGTCCGCGGTGATGCGGACGAAGGTCTCGGACGTGACCTCGTCGACCGAGCGGACGACGACGAGCGAACCCGATGGCTGCTCAGCTCCGTTCGAAACAGGGGAGGCCATCAATCGGCCGCCTCAGTGAGCTGGCCGGATGCGCGCATCACCGCCCGCAGGATTTCGACATGCGTGCCGCAGCGGCAGAGATTGTACCGCAAAGCCGCCAGCGCCTCCTGTTCGGTCGGCCGCGGATTGATCGCGAGCAGCGCCTTGGTGGTCATGACCATGCCGTTGAGACAGTAGCCGCACTGAGCAGCCTGCTCGTCGATGAAGGCCTGTTGCACGACGTCGGGCTTGTCGCGGGTGCCGAGACCTTCGAGCGTCACGATGTCGCGGCCGGCGCAGCCGCTCACCGGAATGACGCAGGAGCGCGCCGCGGCGCCGTCGATCAGGACAGTACAGGTGCCGCATTCGCCGAGGCCGCAACCATATTTCGGACCGTTGAGCGCGAGATCGTTGCGCAGCACATAGAGCAGCGGCGTCTGGCGTTCTGCCGTGACTTCGTGGATCCTGCCGTTCACGGTGAGGCGGATCGGTGTCTGCGTCATCCTCGTTCCCAAGCCCGCGTAAAACTCTACGCCGCGACGATACCGTTTGTACACAAACGTGCAAGCCGTGCATGCCGCACTGCAGCGCGATTGCCTTCTTTGTGGACAGAGCCGATAGGCAGATGAGGTTTTATGCGGCAGTCGCATCTTTTGCGCCGCACCGCCGCTTGACAGCCGCGGGGGACCGCGCGCAACATCGTTCGTATACGAATGATAACCGCAACGTTGCCGGCCCCGACATGGTGACTGAAACGACGAGCGCCGTCATTGACAAGATCCGCTGCGATGCTTGTCCGGTGATGTGCTACATCAAGCCGGGCGCGGCGGGAGCCTGCGACCGCTACGCCAATCACGACGGCAAGCTCGTCCGCGTCGATCCGCATGTGATCCTGGAGCGCACCGTCTCGCATGGCGGCAAGCTCGTCCCCTTCAGCCGCACGGAAGACTGGGACGGCAAGATCGTCCACGAGCCTTCGACCTTCGTCACCGCGATCGGCGCGGGCACGACCTATCCCGACTACAAGCCGGCGCCGTTCATCGTCTCCGCGGAGGTCGACGGCGTCGACATGGTGACGGTAGTCACCGAAGGCATCTTCTCCTATTGCGGCGTCAAGGTGAAGATCGACACCGACCGCTATCTCGGCCCGGAAACCGCGACCGTCCGCGCGCAAGGCGAGGCGGTCGGTCACGTCACGACAAGCGAATACGGCTCGCAGATGCTGTCGCTCGGCGGCGTCCATCATCTGACCGGCGGCTCCAAGAAGGAGGGGCGGGTCACCTGCGACACGCTGATGGATCTCGCCAATTGCAGGGCGGTCGAGCTCACCATCGACGGGGGCGCCACGGTGGTGGTGCAGGCTGGACAGCCGCCGATCGTCAACGGTTCCAGGGAAGAGCGCATGCGGGTCGGCTGCGGCTCGGCGACGATCGGCATGTTCGCCAAGCAATGGCACGGCAAGGTCGACGAGGTCGTCGTGGTCGACGACCACATCACCGGCGTGCTCTCGGAGCATCAGGCCGGCAAGCTGCTCGACATCGCCGACACCGGCATCAAGATGAAGGGCCGGCGCTCGACGCCCGGCCGCTATTTCCAGGTCGCCGATCCCGGCACGGGCTGGGGCGGCACCAACATCTCCGATCCACTCTCGATTCTCGGCCCGTTCGACGCGAAGGAAGCGAAGCCCGGTCTGACCATGCTGATGGTCTCCACCACCGGCGAGCACTCGTCGTATTACGTGCTCGACGAGGCCTTGAAGCCGGTCGAGACCGAGATGCCGGCCGATCTCAAATTCTCGGTCGAGCGGATCCAGGAAAACTGCGAGCCCGCGCTGTGCACGGTGCTCTTCATGGCGGGCGCGGGCGGTTCGCTGCGTGCCGGTGTCACCGACAATCCGGTGCGACTGACGCGCTCGGTGAAGGACGCGCTGACGCGTGTCACCAGCGGTGGTGCGCCGGTCTATGTCTGGCCCGGCGGCGGTATCACCTACATGGTCGACGTGACGCAGATGCCTTCAGGCGCGTTCGGTTATGTGCCGACACCCGCCCTGGTCGCGCCGATCGAGTTCACCATGAAGCTGGCCGACTATGCCGCACTCGGCGGACACATGGATTATGTGAAGCCGCTCTCCGAGGTGCAGAACGGCGACGATGTCCGCCAGTTGCCCTGGCACAATCCGATTCCGGGGCGCCGGACATGACGCGGCTCCCGCAAATCGCATTGCTGTCTGATGGCCGGCGGCTGCATTTGCAGGATGGACCGATCGATCTGATCGTGGAGGCGAAGGGGCGGGCGGACGAGGTGCGTGCGGCCTATGAGGCTGCCGCGCGGCGGTTCACGGGTCTGCTCGACGAGCTCTGCGCGGAATTGCCGGACCTGCGGGCGGCTGCCGACGAGCGAACGTTACTGAGGGGCGTGGTGGCGCGCTGCATGCACGCTGCTGTCGCGCCCTATGCCGCTGATTGCTTCATCACGCCGATGGCGGCCGTTGCCGGCAGCGTGGCGGAGGAGATTCTGGGGGCGATGCTCCGTGTTGCGACGCTCGATCGGGCTTACGTCAACAATGGTGGCGACATCGCGCTTCATCTCGGCGCGGGCGAACATTTTTCGGTCGGCTTGATGGACCGGCCCGACCGCGATGGCGTGATGCGGGCGATGAGGATCGATGCGGACGACCCGGTGCGGGGCGTCGCGACCAGCGGGCGCCATGGCCGCAGCTTCTCGCTCGGCATTGCCGATGCTGTGACAGTGCTGGCGGCAACCGCTTCGCAGGCCGATGCGGCCGCGACCGTGATCGCCAACGCGGTCGATCTGTCCGGGCATCCAGCCATCATCCGCAAATCTGCGAACGAGCTTCAGCCCGACAGCGATCTGGGCGCGCGCCTCGTTACCCGCGATGTCGGCGAGCTGTCTCACGATGAGATCGCCACGGCGCTGGAATCTGGCGCGGAATGTGCACGGCGCTTATTCGATCGTCGACTGATCGAGGGTGCTGTGTTGCAGCTTTGTGGTGATATGCTCGTCATCGGACCAAAAGATATTGAACGGCAAGAAACGCGCCCGCCTCAGCTGGAGAATGCGGTGCATGCCTGAACGGGGAAGAGCCTGAGGACACAATCATGAGCGCGATCATCCGCAAGATCGTTACCGTCGTCGAAGAGACGCAGATGGAGATGGGCCGGCAGGTCTCGCCGCCGACGCGGCGCGCGGCTGCGATCGCCGTCATCGAGAATCCGTTCGCCGGAAAATACGTCGAGGATCTTTCGCCCTTGATCGTCATCGGCGAGGAGCTGGGCGAGCTGTTGTCGAAGCGTGCGGTAGCCGCGCTCGGCATCGATGGCGCCAAGGCGCAGAGCTACGGCAAGGCGGCCGCCGTCGGCGAGAACGGCGAGCTGGAGCATGCCGCCGCCATCCTCCACCCCAAGATGGGCGCGCCGGTGCGCAAGGTGCTGGGCAAGGGCGCAGCTCTGATCCCCTCCTCGAAGAAGCGCAGCGGTCCGGGCACGACGCTGGACATTCCGCTCGGGCACAAGGACGCTGCCTTCGTGCGCAGTCATTTCGACGGCATGGAAGTGCAGATCAACGACGCGCCGCGCGCCAACGAGATCATGGTCGCGGTCGCCGTCACCGACAGTGGCCGGCCATTGCCGCGCGTCGGCGGGCTGACGGTCGCCGAGATCAAGGGCGAAGACGGTCTGAGATAGGTTTGAACCGGGGAGGCGGCACGGCTTCCCCGACAAGACACGCTGAAGACGTAGAGTTCAAAACTGGAGGTTGGGATGCGAGCGAGAAACTATTTTGTGGGCGCGGCCTTCGCGCTTCTGGCGGGCGGCATGGCTCATTCGGCCCTGGCGCAGGACATCAAGATCGGCGAGATCAACAGCTATTCGCTGCTGCCGGCCTTCACCGAGCCCTATCGCAAGGGCTGGCAGCTCGCGGTCGAGGAGATCAATGCGGCCGGTGGCATCAACGGCAAGAAGCTGGTCGTCATCTCCAAGGACGACGGCGGCAAGCCGGCCGACGCGCAGACCGCGGCCAACGAGCTCGTCTCGAGCGAGGGCGTCGCGATGCTCGCGGGCACCTTCCTGTCGAACATCGGCCTCGCGGTCAGCGACTTCGCCAACCAGAAGAAGGTGTTCTTCCTCGCGGCCGAGCCGCTGACGGACGCCATCACCTGGTCCAAGGGCAACAAGTACACCTTCCGCCTGCGCCCCTCCAACTACATGCAGGCGGCGATGCTGGTCGAGGCAGCCAGCAAGCTGCCGGCGAAACGCTGGGCGACGATCGCGCCGAACTATGAATACGGCCAGTCAGCTGTCGCGGTGTTCAAGAAGCTGATGTCGGCGAAGCGCCCGGACATCCAGTGGGTCGACGAGCAATGGCCGCCGCAGGGCAAGATCGACGCAGGTCCCGTGGTGCAGGCGGTTGCCGCCGCCAATCCCGAGGCGATCCTCAACGTCACCTTCGGCGCCGACCTCGTGAAGCTCGTGCGCGAAGGCAACACCCGCGGCCTGTTCAAGGGGCGCGAGGTCGTCTCGTTCCTCACGGGCGAGCCCGAATATCTCGATCCGCTCAAGGACGAGACGCCGGAGGGCTGGATCGTCACCGGCTATCCCTGGTACTCGATCAAGACGCCCGAGCATGATGCGTTCCTGAAGGCGTATCAGGCCAAGTACAACGACTATCCGCGCCTCGGCTCGATCGTCGGCTATCAGACCATCAAGTCGGCGGCCGCGATCCTCGCCAAAGCCGGCTCGACCGATCCGGAGAAGCTGATTGCCGCGGCGGAAGGGCTCTCCGTGCCGTCGCCGTTCGGCGAGATCACCTTCCGCAAGATCGACCACCAGTCGACGCTCGGCGCCTTCGTCGGCAAGACCGCGCTGAAGGACGGCAAGGGCGTGATGGTGGATTCGTCCTACAAGAAGGGCGCCGACTATCTGCCGAGCGATGCCGAAGTCGCGAAGCTGCGCCCGAAGGATTAGTCGCCGTTGCCGTAGGGTGGGTTAGCCGAAGGCGTAACCCAGCACCTTCGGCATCCGCAGAAGCAGAAGTGGTGGGTTACGCCGGGCAAACAGCGCTCCGCGCAGCCGCCGGCTAACCCACCCTACAAAGCTCTCTCCCGCGCACGAGCGGGATGAGACCCACCACCTAACCCGGACCGCCGATGGCCTTTTACGTCGTACAGTTTCTGACCGGTCTCGCCAGCGCAGCGTCGCTGTTCCTGGTGGCCTCGGGCCTGTCGATCATCTTCGGCGTCACGCGGATCGTGAATTTCGCGCATGGCGCCTTCTACATGATCGGCGCCTACATCGCCTTCACGCTCACCGAGCGGCTTTCGGGCGCGTTCGGCTTCTGGGGCAGCATCGTGCTGGCGGCGCTCGCAGTGGCGCTGATCGGCGTCATTGTGGAGATGGTACTGCTGCGCCGCATCTATCACGCACCCGAACTGTTCCAACTGCTTGCGACCTTCGGCCTGACCTTGATGGTCGAGGACCTTGTCGTGCTGATCTGGGGGCCCGACGATCTCGTCGGCCGTCGCGCGCCGGGGTTCAAGGGCGCCATCGATTTCTTCGGTCAGAACATCCCGAGCTACGATCTGTTCCTGATCGTGCTCGGACCTGTCGTGCTCGGCATTCTCTGGCTGCTGTTCCAGCGCACACGCTGGGGCGTCTTGGTGCGTGCGGCGACGCAGGACCGCGACATGGTCGCAGCCCTCGGCGTCAATCAGAAATGGCTGTTCACGTCCGTATTCGCGGTGGGCGTATTCCTCGCTGCCCTCGGTGGCGCGCTCCAAATTCCGCGCGATGCCGTGCATCACGCCATGGATCTGCGCATCATCGTCGAGGTCTTCGTCGTGGTCGTGATCGGGGGGCTCGGCAGCATCGTCGGTGCGTTCGTGGCGGCGGTGCTGGTCTCCGAGCTCAACGCCTTCGGCATCCTGATCTTCCCGAAGATCTCAATCATTCTCGTCTTCCTGGTGATGGCGGTGGTGCTGATCGTGCGGCCCTGGGGCCTGTTCGGCAAGCCGGAGGCGGCCGCGCGGAAGACGCCTGGCCTCACCGTAAATCCCTGGCGGCCGCTGACGTCGAACGAACGGCTGGCGGCGCTTGCGGCGCTCGTCGTCGCAGCGATGTTGCCGCTGTTCGCGGGCAATTATCTGCTGACCGTGGGCTCGGAGATCGCGATCTTCGTGATCTTCGCCGTCAGCCTGCACTTCCTGATGTCGGTCGGCGGGCTGGCCTCGTTCGGTCACGCGGCCTATTTCGGGCTCGGCGCCTATGGCATCGCCTTCCTCGCCAAGATGGCCGGGCTGCCGATGATCGTGTGTCTGTTGCTCGGCCCGCTGCTCGGTTGCCTGGGCGCAGCCGTATTCGGGTTCTTCGCGGTGCAGCTCTCCGGCGTCTATTTCGCGATGTTGACGCTCGCCTTTGCACAAATCGTATGGTCGATCGCGTTCCAGTGGGTGAGCGTGACGGGCGGCGACAACGGCATCCTGGGCCTCTGGCCGTCGAGCTGGGCGGCGAGCCCGTCGCATTTCTACTGGCTTGCACTCGGCGTCGCGGCGCTGGTGACCATCGCGTTGCGGGCAATGGTGTTCTCGCCGTTCGGCTACGCGCTTCGCGCCACGCGCGACTCGCTGCTGCGCAGCGAGGCGATCGGCATCGATGCCAAGCGGATCCAGTGGACCGCCTTCGTGATCGCAGGCACTACCGCCGGCATCGGCGGCGCGCTGTTCGCCTACCTCAAGGGCAGCGTGTTCCCGGACAATCTCGGTATCTCGCTGTCGGTCGACGCGCTGGTCATGGTGCTGCTCGGCGGCGTCGAGACGGTCTCGGGCGCGGTGATCGGCGCCATCGTCTACAAGGCTTTGAACATCTGGCTGGTAAGCCAGACCGATCTGTCGAAGCTCGTGCTCGGCGGCTTCATCGTGCTGATCGTCGTCGTCTTCCCCAAGGGCATCGTCGGCATGCTAGAGATGCTGGCGCAGCGCCGCAGGAAGTCCTCGCCGCCGGGATCTCCCTTGCTTGCCAAGCCGATCGAGTCCGCCGAATGAGCGTTGCACCCCCACTTCTCGCGGTCGAAGGCCTGACCAAATCCTATGGCGGCATCCACGCCGTGCGCGGCGTCTCGTTCTCGTTGCGCGCCGGCGAGATCCTGGCGCTGATCGGCCCGAACGGTGCCGGCAAGAGCACCTGCTTCGACATGCTCAACGGCCAGAACAAGCCTGATACCGGGCACGTCCGCCTGCTCGGCGAAGAGATCACGGGCAGGAAGCCGCGTGAGGTCTGGCGGCTCGGCGTCGGGCGCACGTTCCAGATCACCGCGACCTTCGCCACCATGACCGTGCGGGAGAACGTCCAGGTCGCGCTGATTTCGCATGCGAGGCAGCTCTACAACCTCTGGGGCTCGGCGCCGAAGTTCGACCGCGGCGAGGCCGGCCGCCTGCTCGAACTGGTCGGCATGGGCGGCTACGCGGACCGGCCCTGCGGCGAGCTTGCCTATGGCGACCTCAAGCGGCTCGAGCTTGCGGTCGCGCTCGCCAACCAGCCAAAGCTGCTCCTGATGGACGAGCCGACCGCCGGCATGGCACCGCGCGAGCGCGTCGATCTGATGCGCCTGACGGCGGGCATCGCGCGGGAAAAATCGATCGGCGTGCTCTTCACCGAGCACGACATGGATGTGGTGTTCGAGCATGCCGACCGCATCATCGTGCTCAACCGCGGCGCGCTGATCGCCGAAGGCTCGCCGGCCGAGGTGCGCGGCAATCCTCAGGTGCAGGCGGTCTATCTCGGCGAGGGTCTCGTCTACGATGCCCGCCACCGCGAGGGGACCTCGGCATGAAGCTCACGGTGCAAGACCTCAACAGCCATTACGGTCCGGCCCACATCCTGTTCGACATCGGGTTCGAAGTCGGTGAGGGCGAGGTGGTGGCGCTGCTGGGTCGCAACGGCGCGGGCAAGTCGACGACGTTCCGCTCGATCGTCGGCCTCGTCGCGCAGTGCTCCGGCCGTATCATGTTCGAGGGCAAGGATGTCTCGGCGAGGCCGACCCATGAGATCGTGCGCGAGGGCCTCGGCTACGTTCCGGAGGAGCGGCGCATCTTCACCGACCTGACCGTCGAGGAAAACCTCGAAGTCGGCCGCCAGCCGAAGCGGCCGAACGCGCCGCACTGGACGCGCGAAAAGCTGTTCGCGCTGTTCCCAAATCTGGGTGAGATGAAGAACCGGCCGGGCGGCCGCATGAGTGGCGGCGAGCAGCAGATGCTCACCATCGCGCGCACGCTGATGGGCAATCCCTCACTGGTGCTGCTGGACGAACCGTCGGAGGGCCTGTCACCGAAGATCGTGGAGCAGATGGTGGAGGCCATCCTGACCATGAAGAAGGAGGGCGTCAGCATCGTCGTCTCCGAGCAGAATCTGCATTTCGCGCGGCTGATCTCCGATCGCGCCTACATCATCGAGCGCGGCCGCATCTGCTTCGGCGGCACCATGGCCGAGCTCGACGCGCGTCCTGATATCCGCGACGCGCATCTGTCGTTGTGAGGGGTGGGGAAGGGATGGCGAGAAGCGTCGCGGTGAAGAAGGGCGTCAAGCCGGCCAAGGCGCCTTCCAAGTCGCCTTACGTGCTGGACGAGCAGGTCGGCTTCATCCTGCGCCAGGTCTGGCAGCGCCACAGTTCGATCTTCGCCCGCGACATCGGCACCAACTTGACGCCGACGCAATGGGCGGCATTGTCGAAACTGGCCGAGACCGGGCCGTGCTCGCAGAACCAGCTCGGGCGGCTGACGGCGATGGACGTCGCCACCATCAAGGGGGTAATCGATCGTCTCACTGCGCGCGGCCTGACCGAGACCAGCCAGGATCCCGACGACGGGCGGCGGCTGCTGGTGAGCCTGACCCGCGCCGGTCAGCAGCTCGCCGAGAAGCTCGCGCCGAACGCGCTGGCGATCACCCGTGAAACGCTGGCGCCGCTCGACGCCAAGGAGCGCGAGCTGCTGATGGCGCTTCTCAATAAGCTGAGGTGAAGGCAGTCTCGTAGGGTGGGTTAGCCGAAGGCGTAACCCACCACGCTTCCGCGATTGCGGAGCGAAGTTGGTGGGTTACGCTCGACAGATGCGCTTTGCGCATCCGCCGAGCTAACCCACCCTACAACTGCGGAGTATGCCGTCACTTCGCCACCACCTCCGGCACCTTGCCGGCCGGCGGGGTGTTGCGGCTGCGCTGGGTGCGCACGATGCCGTCGATGATGGTCATGCCGATTCCGGGGAGGTCGCCGAGCTGCACGCTCTCCAGAATGTTCTTTCCGGGCGAGTGCTGCGCCTTGTCCATGATGACGAAGTCGGCGGAGCGGCCGACCTCGATCAGGCCGCAATCGAGCTGCCGCATCCGCGCGGTGTTGCCGGTGGCAAGGCAGAAGGCGAGCTCGGCCGGCAGATCGCCGAGTGAGGACAGCATCGACACCATGCGCAGAATGCCGAGCGGCTGCACACCGGAGCCGGCGGGCGCATCGGTGCCGAGGATGACGCGATGCAGGTCGCCCATCTCGCGCGCGGTGCGCAGCGTGAACAGGGCCGAGCGCTCATTGCCGTTGTGCACGAGCTCGAGGCCGCGCTTGCAGCCCTCGCAGATGCAGCGGATCTGGTCGTCGGGGAGCGCGGTGTGACCGCCATTGATGTGCCCGACGACGTCGGTGTCGGCCTCCAGCACCACGTCCTTGTCGATCAGGCCGGAGCCGGGGATCGAGGGGCCGCCGGTGTGGATCGTGCTCTGGATGCCGTATTTGCGAGCCCAGCCGACCATCTTGCGTGCGGTCGGGCCGTCCTTGACGCCGCCGAGGCCGACCTCGCCGAGCAGCTTGACGCCGTTGGCGGCCATCTCCTTGAAATCTTCCTCGACCATCTCGCATTCGATCACCGGCGCGCCGGCGTGAACCTTCACCCCGCCGGGACGCAGCGTCCAGAACGCGCGCTGGGCGAACACGGCCATGGCCTTGAGGCCGACGACGTCGCGGGGACGGCCGGGCATGTGGACTTCGCCGGCGGAGATCATGGTGGTGACGCCGCCGTGGAGGTAGCTGTCGATCCAGCTGATCTGGTTCTGGCGCGGCGTCCAGTCGCCGGCGACAGGGTGGACGTGGCTGTCGATCAGGCCCGGCGCCACCGTGGTGCCCTGGGCGTCGACGATGGTGGTCGCACCTTCGGTGTTGACGTCCTTGAGGCGGCCGATCGCGGTGATCTTGCCGTTCTCGGCGACGATGGTGTCGCCGTCCAGGATCGGCTTTTCCAAGGCGCCGGACAGGATCAGGCCGATGTTCCGGATCACGAGCTTCGAGGGTCCGGTGGCCTGGGGTGCGTCATGCGCCATGGAAGGGGCTCCTTGTTTCCAGCTGCGACGCTTTCGATCTTGGGCAGCCTTGACCGCGGGATCAAGCCGGATTATTCATTAGTATACGAATGATCGTGTACAAACGACGCATAGCTGACCGCCTCGGGACCGCAAGCAAGCGACACGGAAGGGTGAGATGAGCAATTTCAATCAGGAGAGCGTTTTGAGCGTCCGTCACTGGACCGACACGCTGTTCTCCTTCAAGACCACCCGCAGCCCGACCTTCCGCTTCCGCAACGGCGAATTCACCATGATCGGGCTCAAGGTCGGCGAGAAGCCGCTGCTGCGGGCCTACAGCGTCGCCAGCGCCAATTACGAGGACTCGCTGGAGTTCTTCTCGATCAAGGTGCCGGATGGTCCCTTGACCTCGCGCCTCCAGCATTTGAAGGAAGGCGACGAGATCATCGTCAGCCGCAAGGCGACCGGCACGCTCGTGATCGACAATCTGGAGGAGGGGCGCAACCTCTACCTCATCGGCACCGGCACCGGTCTCGCGCCGTTCCTGAGCGTGATCAAGGACCCCGAGACCTATGAGCGGTTCGAGAAGGTGGTGCTGCTGCACGGCTGCCGGCACGTGAAGGAGCTCGCCCATGGCGAGATGATCACCGAGCATCTGCCGAAGGACGAGCTGCTCGGCGAATACATCCGCAATCAGCTGATCTACTACCCGACCGTGACGCGCGATCCCTTCCGCAACCGCGGCCGTATCACCGACCTCATCACGTCAGGCAAGTTGTTCACCGATATCGGCCTGCCGGTGCTGGAAGCCGCCCGGGATCGCGTCATGATCTGCGGCAGCCCGGCGCTGGTGGCGGACACCCGCGTGCTCCTGGGCGAACGCGGCTTCGTCGAGGGCAGCCACGGCGAGCCGGCCCAGTTCGTGGTCGAAAAGGCCTTTGTCGAGCGCTGAACGCAAGCCTTCTTTCGCAATAAGACCGCATTTTCGCCGCGTGGGGCCCGTTGCGGCGCCGATTCGGCGCTTGATACACTGTGGGAGCGAATCAGCGGAGTTCCCACATGGTTGCGGACAGCGACAGCAACATCGCCTGGCACCGGGTTCAGTTGAAGAGGAATCGCGCCGAGTTGAAGGCGCTGGAGACCGCGCGCTTCACGATGGGGGAGATCGCCTCGTCGAAGCGGAATGGACAGACCCAGAAGTCGATCGCGGAACTCAAGCGGAAGATCGCGCAGTCCGAACGGGCGATCGCCGATCACGACAAGCGGACGCGCCGGCCGCTCGGCACCGACCTGCAAAGCCTCAGCAGCGGCAGCTGGAGCCATTGGGATTCCTATACCAACCAGCAGCAGCGCAAGACCGGTCAGCGCTCGCCGGGGCGCGGGTAGTTCCTCGCAAGGGGCGGAAGAGTTCCTGCCCTTGCGCCGGCGCGGCCCCACACCATCTCGTTGACGTGCTGCCAACCATCCCGGTGATCCCATGTCCGGTGATATCACGGCTCCGCGCCTCGATTTTACCAGCGAGGCTTTCTTTCGTGATCCGCCCAAGGCCATCGCCGCGTTGCGGGCGCAAGGCCCCGTGGTCGCGTCGCGCTTTCCCCTGGTCGGCGACGTCTGGATCACCACCACGCATGACGCCACGGCGCAGGTGTTGAAGGACAGTGCAACCTTCACGCTGCGCAAGGAAGATGGCGACGTCGCGGGTCTGCGCTGGTGGATGCCGAGATATGTGAGGACCATAGCCAACAACATGCTGACGATGGACGAGCCGGATCACACGCGGCTGCGCAGCATCGTGGACGAGGCTTTTCGTCGCCGCGCCATCGTCGCGATGGAACCCCACATCCGCGGCATCGCCGACGGCCTCGCCAACGAGCTGTTCGCGGAGGGAAGTCCGGCCGATCTCGTCCAGCGCTACGCGCGCATCCTGCCGCTTGCGGTGATCTCCGAGCTGCTGGGCCTGCCTCCGGCCGATCGTCCGAGATTCATCGCCTGGGCCAATACGATGTCCTCGCTGACGAGCGTCGTCGGCTTCTTCCGCCTCCTGTTCACGTTCCGAAAGATGCGCGCCTACCTCGAACGGCAGCTGCAGATCGCGCGCGTGCAGGGCGGCGAGGGCCTGATTGCCGAGCTGATCCAGGTCGAGCGCGAAGGCGGCCAGATCACGCCGGACGAAATGGTTTCGATGGTGTTTCTGTTGCTCGGGGCGGGATCGGAGACCACCACGCATCTCATCAGCGGTTCCGTCTACGAGCTGCTCAAGAACCCGGGCCTTCGCGACTGGCTGGAGCAGGACTGGAGCCGCGCCGGGCTTGCGGTCGAGGAGTTCCTGCGTTTCGTCTCGCCGGTGCAATTCTCGAAGCCGCGCTATGTGCGGCACGATGTCGAGGTCGAAGGCGTGCGCTTGAAGAAGGGCGACCGCGTGATGGTCATGCTCTCCGCAGCGAACATGGATCCGGCGGTGCACGATCAGCCGGAACGGCTCGATCTCGAGCGCAAGCCCAATCGCCACATGTCGTTCGGCACGGGGATCCATTTTTGCCTGGGGCATCAGCTCGCGCGGATTGAGGCGATCTGTGCGCTCCAGGCCCTGTTCAAGCGCTGGCCGCGGCTCGGTCTTGCGGTCGATCCCTCCGAGATCCACTGGCGCAAGCGGCCCGGGATTCGCATGATCGTGCAACTGCCCGTCATTGCCGATGGCGGTGGGAGGCGGCAGTCGCGCGAGCCGGAGCAGCTGCTCGCAAGCTGAGGGAGAGCGCGAGCGCGGTTCCCTCATGCAACCGCGAAACAAACCCGGTGCTGCATGCGTTGACGAATTGCCGACAACAATGATGGAGCAATTCATGCCCCACGGAGGCAAGACGCATATCGGTTCGGGCGCGCGCGGAAAGGGTGCGGGCAACGGAGCGCTGACGGATATTCCCAAGGAGAAGATCGGGGACAACATGGTCCTGTCCAACCGCGACAAGGCGCAGCATTCGGACATTCGCGGCATGGACAGCAAATTCATCCAGACCGAACAATATCAGGACCACGCAGCCAACCGGCTCGAGGAGGAGCCGGGGACCGAAGAGACCTGAAAGGGACGTTCCTCCCGCCAACCTGCGGGCCGGGGTTTAGCTGGTCCGCTTTTTTGTGGGCGCAGGATTACGCTCCCAGCCGAACACGGAGCGGCCGTCGAGATCAGGCGAGGCCGCACGCTCACCGGCGATGAAAGCCTCGACCGAGGGGCCGCGCGCGGTCCGCTCCAGCCGCCGCGCCTGGTCGTCGAGCCGCTTGATCGCCTGCATCTCTTCCTCGCGTCCGAGCTTTGCGTTGTGGATCGCGCCCTTCAGCACCCGGATGGTCTCGTCATAGACCTTGATCGGAACGGGGTAGGGATGCCGGTCCTTGCCGCCATGGGCGAGCGAGAAACGCGCGGGGTCGGCGAAGCGATAGGGCGCGCCGTGCACGACCTCCGCGACCATCGCGAGCGAGCGCACAGTGCGCGCGCCGACGCCGGGCGTCAGCAGCAGCTCCGGGAAATCGACCGGGCCGCGCTCGGCTGCGGCTGCCAGCGTGCCGTGCAGGCGGCGCGCGAACACGTCCTTGGGACGGACGTCGTGATGTGCGGGCATGATCAGATGCGGCAGCGTGCCCTGTGCCGGCGCGGGCTCGGTCCCGATGAGCCGTTCGAATTCGAAGACGATGCGATCCGGGCCGAGATCGGACAGCAGATCGAGCTGCGCGATCCGAGAAATATCGGCGCGATGATCGGTGAGATTGACGATCTCGCCCTGCTGCGGGCCGTCGATCGCGCTGTGTGGCATGTCGACAAAGCTCTTCAGCGCCTCGGAATGCCAGTGATAGCGTCGCGCCTGCCGCTTGTCGCCATTCATGCCCTGCTGCACCACCGTCCATTTGCCGTCGGCGGTAACGAAAAAGCCGTGCAGGTAAAGGTCGAATCCGTCCTGGACCGCGGCGCTGTCGACCTTGGCCACCAGACGGCTGGCGCGGGTCAGTTTGATGCCGTCGAATCCGACCCGGTCGCCGAGTTGCAGCAACTCGTCCGGCGTCTTGCGCGAATGCTGACCCCGGCCGCCACAGACATAAATCCCGAGTTCGTCCTGAAGCGGTCCGAGCCCGCGCTTCAGCGCGCCGATCACGGAGGTGGTGATTCCGGAAGAGTGCCAGTCCATCCCCATCACGGCGCCGAACGACTGGAACCAGAATGGATGCGACAGGCGCTGAAGAAACGCGTCGCGGCCGTAATGATGCACGATCGCCTGCGTGACGATCCCGCCGAGCAAAGCCATGCGGTTCGCAAGCCACGGCGGAACCCGCCCGGTGTGGAGAGGAAGATCGGCGCTGCCGGTACGTCGAGTCATTGGCGGCCAAGCTAGCGCATTCGACGACAGTTGCACCAGTGGGATGCTGCGTTGCACGATCCGGGGGAGCGAAGCCGGCCCCAACGCGTTGAGCGCTGACTTGAATGCAGCGACGGGGAAGTTATGGATTGGCAGGCTCTCATGGCCGACATCGACGGGATGCTTGGCTGGATACCGTCATGGTTCATCGGTCTCGGCCTGGTTGCCGGTGCGATCCTGGTTGCCCTGTTCGTCTATCGGGTCGCGGCCCGGCTGCTCAACCGCGCCTTCGGAACCCGTCTTCCGCTCTTGAGCGTGTTCATCGAGCGTACGGCGGGACCGGCGCAGATGGCGCTCTGCCTTGCTGCCGTCGCGCTGGTGCTGCCGTTTGCACCGCTCGACGACATGATCCGCACCCCGCTGACACGCCTGTTCGTCGTGGCTTTCATCGCCCTGGTCGGCTGGATCTCGATCCGGATCGTCGATATGAGCGCGGCGCGGTATCTGCAGAATTTCCGCGACGTCACCGAGAATTTCATCGCGCGCAAGCATGTCACGCAGGTGCGTGTTTTCAAGCGCGTCACCGACACGATCATTGTCGTCATCACCGTGTCGACAGCATTGATGACATTCGACTCGGTGAGGCAGTATGGCGTCAGCCTGTTCGCCTCCGCCGGCGCGGCCGGTATCATCGTCGGTCTTGCCGCCCGGCCGCTGCTGAGTAATCTGATCGCGGGTTTACAGATCGCGATCACTCAGCCGATCCGCATCGAGGACGCCGTAATCATCGAGAACGAATGGGGCTGGGTCGAGGACATCGCCTCGACCTATGTCGTGATCCGGCTGTGGGATTGGCGCCGCATGGTGGTGCCGCTGTCCTATTTCATCGAAAAGCCGTTCCAGAACTGGACGCGCGACACCGCGTCCCTCATCGGCGTGATCGCGCTCCATGTCGACTATCGTGCCGACGTCCCGCGCATCAGGAGCTGGCTGGAGCAGGCGGTGAAGCAGTCGAAGCTGTGGGACGGGAAGGTGGTCAATCTCCAGGTCATCGATGCCGATTCGCACACCATCGAGCTTCGCGCACTGGTGAGCGCGCGGAACGCGCCGCAATCGTGGGATCTGCGCTGCGAGATCAGGGAAGAGCTCGTCGCGTTCATCCGCGACGAGATGCCGGAGGCGCTGCCGCGCACGCGTGCGATCCTGATCCCGTCGGGCGACGATGATACCGATTTGCTGCGGCGACCTGTGTCGCCGCAGGAGATGCAGGCGAGGGTCCATAGCTGAGCAGCACGGGCCCTGCTGCCGGACCGAGGCTTGCTACTCGTGCGTTGCCTTGCTTGCGCCGCAGAACCTCACTGCGCGCGGATATTGGCGGCCTTCAGCACCGGCTCCCATTTGGTCGCCTCGGCGTGCATGTAGGCGTCGAACTCCTTGGCGGAGGAGCCGACCGGCGCTGCGCCGATCTTGCCGAGCGTCGATAGCACGCCGGGATCCTGCAGCGCGGCCTTCAGATCGGCCTCGAGCTTGGACACAATCTCCGCCGGCATGTTTGCCGGTCCAAGAACGCCCCACCAGACCGAGACGTCGTAGCCGGGCACGCCGGCCTCGGCGATGGTCGGAACATCCGGCAGCGCCTTGGAGCGTTCGGCGGAGGTCACTGCGAGTGCGCGCACCGGGCCGCCCTCGAGCTGGCCGATCGCTTCGGCGAGCGGATTGATGCTGAGCGGGATCTCGCCTGATATCACGGCCGTCAGCGCCGGGGCGCCGCCCTTGTAGGGGATCGCGACGATCTTGGTGCCGGACATGTATTTCAGCAGCTCGCCTGCAAGATGCGCCGAGGTGCCGTTGCCGGACATGCCGTAGGAGAGCTTGTCCGGCTCCTTCTTGGCGGCGGCGAGGAGATCGCCGAGCGTCTTGTAAGGGCTGTCCTTGGCCACCACGATCGCGAGCGGGGACGAAGCGACCTCGGTGATCGCGGTGAAATCCTTGAACGTGTCGTAAGGGACGCTTGGATAGATGAACTGGTTGAGCGGATGGCCGCTCGCGACCAGGATCAGCGTGTAACCGTCAGGCGCGGACTTGGTCAGCGTTTGCGAGGCGACGATGCCGCCCGCGCCGGGACGATTGTCGATCACGGGCTGCTGCCCCCAGGTCTTCGCTAGCGCCTGGCCCAGCGTGCGCGCGAGCACGTCGACTGCTCCGCCTGCTGCATAGGGCACCAGGATGTGGACCGGCTTGCTCGGATAGTTTTCTGCCTGCACGACGCTCCCCGCCAGCAGCAAACCGGCACCCAGCATCAAACCGCCGATCTTCTTGTTCAAACCCAACATATTTCCCAGCACTCCTTGAGGGTATTGGCGCGCCTGCCGGCGGTCTCCAGGCCGTTGCGGACGCCGCCCGCGGTTCTTGTTGACGAGACCTGATCTTTTGTACGATAGTACAAATCGCATGGTACGCAAGCCCACCAGCAAGGAACCGGCCCGCAAGCCGAACATGCGCGAGGCGATCCTCGCCGCGGCCGAGGAACTGTTCGCCACCAACGGCTTCAATGCCGTGTCGGTGCGCGACATCGCGCAGGCCGCCGGGGCCAATCCGGGTAGCGTCACCTATCATTTCAAGACCAAGGACGGCCTGCTGCTGGAGATCTACCGGCGCCATTGCGGGCCGATGAATCTGCGCCGTTCCGAGCTGCTCGCCGCCGCCAGGCGTGTGCGCGATCTCCAGGACCGGCTGGAGGCGATCGTGCGGGCCTATGTGGTGCCGGCCTTCACCTCGGGCAGCGATCTCGCCGGCGGCGGGGCGCGCTTCACGCGCTTGCGCGCCGTGATGTCCGCGGAGGGCAATGAAGTCGCGCGAAAAATCATCGCGCAGACCTTTGACGACACCAGCCACGCCTTCATCGATGCGATCCACGAGAGTCTGCCGCACATTCCGCGCACCGACATCGTCTGGCGCAGCCATTTCCTGCTCGGCGCGCTCTATTATTCACTGGTGACGCCGGAGCGCGTCTCGCGCCTGTCGCGCGGCGAGGCTGACGGCAGCGATGCCGCAGGCGCCATCGAGCAGTTGGTGCAGGCCACCGTCGCCGCATTGCAGGCGCCGGCTCTTGACGAGGCCGTGCCGGCGCGGCGGCGGCCGGTCGTCAGCACCAAGACTTGAAAGAAGCGGTCTCTCTTCGGCGATTTACCTGATGACGATGACGTATACGCCGACCATTCCTCCGCCCGATCCGAACACACGCACGCCCGGGTTCAAGCTGCCGAAACTGTCCTGCGACGCGCATTGCCACATCTTCGGGCCCGGCGCGAAATATCCTTATGCGCCGGATCGCTCCTACACGCCGCCGGACGCGCCGCTCGAGGATTTTCGCGCGCTGCACGCCAAGCTCGGCGTCGAGCGCGCCGTCATCGTCAATGCCAGCGTGCACGGTACCGACAACACGGTGGCGCTGGATGCCATCGCGCAGAGCAACGGCGCCTACCGTGCCGTCGCCAATATCGACGATACCATCACCGAACGCGGGCTTCGCGTGCTGCACGACGGCGGTTTCCGGGGCTGCCGCTTCAACTTCGTGCGCCATCTCGGCGGCGTGCCCGACAGACGTGTGTTCGACCGCATCGCCGCGATGGTCACGCCGCTCGGCTGGCACATCGATCTGCACTTCGATGCGATCGACCTGCCGGAATACGCCGACATGCTGACAAAGCTCCCGCTGAGCTACACCATCGACCATATGGGGCGGGTGAAGGCTGCCGACGGGCTGGATCAGCTGCCGTTCAGGATCCTGATCGAGCTGATGCAGCGCGACGAGAAGTGCTGGGTCAAGATCTGCGGCTCGGAGCGGGTATCCTCGGTCGGTCCGCCGTTTGCCGATGCGGTGCCGTTCGCGCGAAAGATCGTCGAGACCGCGCCCGACCGCGTGATCTGGGGTACGGACTGGCCGCATCCCAACGTCAAGGTGATGCCGAACGATGGCGACCTCGTCGATCTGATCCCGCTGTTCGCGCCGGAGCCGGAGTTTCAGCAGAAGATTCTGGTCGACAATCCCGCGCGCCTGTTTGGCTTCGACCTATGAAAGGGGCTCCGATCAATATGATGCCTACGAATGAAAGAAGGGAGTTCGTCCCATGAAAGCAGGTCTCGTGATCACCGCCCATCCGGGCGATTTCGTCTGGCGCGCCGGCGGCGCCATCGCGCTGCATGCGAAGAAGGGCTATCGCATGAAGATCGTCTGCATGTCCTTCGGCGAGCGCGGCGAGAGCCAATTCGCCTGGAAGGAAAAGGGCGCGACGCTGGAATCGGTCAAGGCCGGCCGCAAGGACGAGGCGGAGCGCGCCGCCAGGCTGTTGGGTGCCGAGATCGAGTTCTTCGACTGCGGCGACTATCCGCTCAAGCTGACCGAAGCGCATTTCGACCGCATGGTCGACATCCACCGCGAGCTCAATCCGAGCTTCGTGCTGACGCACGCGCTGGAAGACCCCTATAATTTCGACCATCCGAACGCAGCGCATTTCGCGCAGGAGACCCGCGTCGTGGCGCAGGCCATGGGTCACAAGCCGGGCGCGCAGTACAAATATTCGGCGCCGCCGGTGTTCCTGTTCGAGCCGCATCAGCCGGAGCAGTGCAATTACAAGCCGAACCTAATCCTGAAGATCGACGAGGTCTGGAAGGAGAAATACGAGGCGTTCCAGATCCTGGCCGCGCAGAAACATCTCTGGGGCTATTACGAGCGCGTCGCGCTCAACCGCGGTATCCAGGGCAGCCGCAACACCGGTGTGCCCATGACCTATGGTGAGGCCTATCAGCGCCTGTTCCCGACGGTCGAGGAGGTGCTGGCATGAAGCCGGTCGTCGTTCGCAACATCAAGCGTGCCGACCCCGCCGGGATGGCTGAGTACGGCGTCTCCACCGTGCACGAGGCCTATGGCCGCATCGGCTTGATGAAGCCGTATCTGCGTCCGGTCTGGCCGGGCGCGTCGATTGCCGGCCCCGCCGTCACGGTGCTGGCGCAGCCCGGCGACAATTGGATGATCCATGTCGCCGTCGAGCAATGCAGGAAAGGCGACATCCTCGTCGTCGGCTGCACCAGCGACAACACCGACGGCATGTTCGGCGAATTGCTCGCGACCTCGCTAAAGGCGCGCGGCTTGCAGGGGCTGATCATCGATGCCGGCTGCCGCGACGTCAAAGCGCTGCATGAGATGAAGTTTCCGGTGTGGTCGCGCGCCGTTTCCGCAAAGGGCACGGTCAAGGCCACGCTCGGCTCGGTCAACGTTCCCGTGGTCTGCGCCGGCGTCAATGTCGATCCCGGCGATATCATCGTGGCCGATGACGACGGCGTGGTGGTGGTGCCGAAGCGCCATGCGGCCGAGGTGGCCGAGAAGGCGAAGAAGCGCAACGCGGACGAGGGCGGCAAGCGCAAGCGGCTCGCCTCGGGCGAGCTCGGTCTCGACATGTATGGCATGCGCGAGGCACTGGCGAAGGCCGGCCTCGTCTATGTCGACAATCCCGAGGACGTCTGAGCGGAAATATTGTTTGAGCATTATCTTTTCGGAAAACCGCTGCACACTTTTCCGGATCATGCTCTAGAGAAGCGGAGCGGGCGGATGGATCGTCTCAAGCTGAAGGCCGTGCTCGGCAGTCATCCCCATGTCCAGGCGGTGAAGAGCGGCGAGCTCCGCTCCGACCGCTTTGACCTCGACTTCCTCGAGTACACGCCGACCAACACGGCATTCAAACCGATGGTGCGTGAGCACGCCTTCGACGTCTGCGAGATGGCGATCGTCACCTATCTGATGGCGAAGGCGCACGGCAAGCCACTGGTGCTGCTGCCGGCGACCATGCTGGGCCGCTTCCAGCATTCCTATGCGTTGTACAACCCCGCGCAGGGAACGCTCGGTCCGTCCGATCTCGAAGGCAAGCGCGTCGGCATCCGTTCCTTCACGACCACGACGGGCGCCTGGATCAGGGGCATCCTCGCCAACGATTGCGGCGTGAACCTCGACAAGATCAAATGGGTGACGTTCGAGGATCCGCATGTCGCCGAATATGTCGACACCACCGAGCGCGCGCCGAAGGACAAGAAGATCCTCCAGATGCTGCTCGATGGCGAGCTCGATGCCGTGCTGGGCGAGACCTCTGATAATCCCAAGCTGAAGCCGCTATTCCCTGATCCCGCCGCCGAGGCCGCCAAATGGTACGCCCGCCGCGGCGTCGTGCCGGTCAACCATCTCGTGGTCGTGACTGAGAAGCTCGCGAAATCGCGGCCCGACGTGGTCGCGGGCGTCTATGATCTGCTCAAGCGGAGCAAGGAGCGGGCAGGGCTCGCGGCGACGCCCGACCTCATCCCGTTCGGGATCGAGGCAAACAGAAAGCCGCTGGAGCTGATCATCGACTACGCATTCCAGCAGGCGCTGATTCCGCGCCGCTATGCGGTCGAGGATCTCTTTGACGAGACGACACGAGGATTGAACTGATGGCAGGTGATCCCAGGCGCTGGCAGATCGGGCTGGTCGGCTATGGCGAGGTCGGCAGGATACTGGCCGAGGATCTGCGCCAGCAGGACATCAAGGTCTTCGCCTATGACATCAAGCTCGGCGGCGAGCAGGGCGCGCCGCTGAAGGACCATGCGGCGAGGTTCGGCGTGGCGCTCGCAGAGTCTCACGCCGAGCTGACCGCGAAATCCGATTTCATCGTCTCGGCCGTCACGGCGAGCCAGGCCGTTCCGGTCGCAAGGGCCTGTGCGGCGGCGATCAATCAGGGCTCCTGGTTCCTCGATTTCAATTCGGCCTCTCCCGGCGCCAAGCAGCGCGCCGCAGCACTGATCGACGGCGCCGCCGGCCGCTATGTCGAGGGCGCGGTGATGACCTCGGTGCCGCCCTACCGCATCAAGGTGCCGCTGCTGCTCGGCGGCCCCGGCGCGAGGGAACTGGAGCCGCTGTTGAACGCGATCGGCTTTGCGGCGAAGGTTGCGAGCGACAAGCTCGGAGTGTCCTCCGCGGTGAAGATGTGCCGCAGCATCATGATCAAGGGCCTGGAGGCCATGGTTATCGAAAGCTTCACCACCGCGCGCGCCTATGGCGTCGAGGATGCCGTGCTGGCCTCGCTTGCGGAGACGTTCCCGGGCATCGATTGGGAGAAGCAGGGCGCCTATGTCTTCCAGCGCGTGATCGAGCACGGCCGTCGCCGCGCCGAGGAGGTGCGTGAGGTCGCCGAGACCGTGCGCGAGGCGGGGCTGACGCCGTGGTCGGCGCAAGGCACGGCCGAGCGGCAGGCCTGGGTGGCCGACCTCGCCGATGAAGGGCTGTTCGGCGTCAGGGGCACGAAGGAGTTCGCCCGCAGTGCTGAGGCGGACCGGATCCTCGCGAAGATCAATCGCGCAAAGTAGTCAGCTCGAGGCCGCGCCGCGGGCTTGAAAGCTCACGACCTCGTCGCGAGCGCGTTCGATCAGGTCGATCAGATTGCGAGATTTGCGGACGAGCTGTTCCGTGGCCGGTTGCGTGCGGAATTCCGCCAGCACGGCGCGAACGCATTTGCTGGCGGCATCGAGCGTCCAGAGCGTACGATTGACGTCGTCCTGCGTCCGGATCGCCGAGATGTCGAGACCCGAGAGAACGTGGCCGATGCCGTCAAGCCGCTTCAGCGCCGTATCGGTGGGTGTTCGAGACCGGACGGAATGATGATCGATGCTGCTGAATGCGCTGAACATACCCATACTTCCCCATTGAACGCAGATGGTCAGTGCAGGTCGCAATAATGGTCGGCGCAGCCGGCCTCGCAACACGTTGGACTACGGTCCGGGATTCTACCGGACCCGGCGAGTTCAAACCGGCAGAATCGAACTGAAGTGGCTCCACGGCCAGGCCGTTTCCCGACAATCTTACCGTTGGCAAGGCGTCTCGACCTCATTAGCTCTTGGGACTGAACAGGGTGGGCCGCTGCCGCTCAAACGTCCGCCGGCCGCGCTTGAAGCCCATCATGATGTCCGGCAGCTCTGCGACGGCGAAGCGGCTGTCTTGCGTATCGAGCACAACGAGATCGGCAGGATTGCCGACCTTGATGCCGTAGTCACCAAGGTTCATCAGCCGGGCCGGCAGATCGGTCACGAGATCGAGGCAGGTGTCGAAATCGCTCACCGAGGCGTGCGCGACGTTGGCGTAGAAATTGGCTATTCGCAGCAGCGAGGCATCGCCGAACGGCGTGAAGGGATTGAGCACGTTGTTGGTCGCGACCGAGCACACGACGCCGTCGCCCGCAAGCTTGTGGGCGAGCGTCAGCCCGCGTGGCGCGTTGTGGGTGGCTTCGCGCCCCATCAGATAGAGATCGGTCGCGGGTAGCACGGTGACGGCGACGCCGGCCCTTGCCAGTTGCGCGGTAGCAGCCTTCATACGTTCCGGCGGCAGTGCGGAGAGCTTTGTCGCATGGCCGACCGCGACCCGTCCCTGATAGTTGCGCCGTTCGGTCTGCCGGCAGACTTCGTCGAGATGACACCAGGAGGGGTCGAGGTCGAAATCGAGATGGAGATCGACGTCGACGTCGAATTCTTGCGCGAGATCGAAGATGCGCGCGAGATGGGCGTTCGGGTCGGTGTCGGTATAGGGACAGCCGCCGATCACGTCGCCGCCATCACGCAGCGCCTGGATCAGCAGCTCCTCGGCTCCGGGGTCGTTGGTCAGGCCTTCCTGCGGGAAGACGCAGAGCGACAGGTCGATCGCCCAGGCATAGTCGAGCTTCAGCGCCTTCATCGCCTCAAAGCTGCGCAGGCCGATCCGCGGATCAATTTCAACGTGCGTGCGCATGTGTGTCGTGCCGTGCATGACGGCGCGTTCGAGCACCTTGGCGCCGCGCGCATGGACGTCCTCGATGGTGAACTCGCGCTTCATCGCCGATACGGCCCGGATCGCTTGGCCGAGGCTGCCGTGATCATGTCCGCACCGGTCGAGCAGGCAGGCCTTGTCGAGATGGATATGGCTGTCGACGAAGCCAGGCAGGACGAGGTGCCCGCCGATGGCGACCTCGGGAGCCTCGCAAGCCAGCCTCGGCTCGATCGCGGCAATCCGGCCGCGGGCGACGCCGATGTCGACGGGGGCGGCGGATGATCGCAGCAGCGCGTTACGGAAGATCAGGTCGAAGACTGTCTGGGTGGTCATGGCTCTTGCGGACGGAATTTAGAGCAATCAACCGGGGTCGGCGGCTCCAGATTGTCGGCAGTGTAGCGAGGCAGATGTTCAAAATATATGCATGGCTTCCGCGCGAGTGACGATAGTATTCGGCGAACCCGGGAGAACCAACCATGTCCGTTGCCGCAAGAGCCGAAACCGCTCCGTTGTCCGACGCCGCGATCGTGGAAGCCTATCTTGCGGCATCGATGATTCCCGATCCCGACGCCGCGGCGGCCTATATGGCGCCCGGCACCGTGATCACCTTTACCGGCGGGCGCACGTTCGATCATCCGCGTGGCCCAACCGCCTTCAACGCCAAGCGCTACCGCTGGGTCAAGAAGAAGATGGACCGGTTCGATGTCTGCCCCGGGGACGGCGAGACCGTGGTTTACAGCGTCGGCACGCTCTATGGCGAATGGAAGGATGGAACCCTGTTCGAGGGGAACCGTTACGTCGACCGCTTCGTGGTGCGCAATGGCAAGATCACCAGGATGGACGTCTGGAACGACAGCGCCGAGCGGATCCTGGTCCAGCGCGGCATCGACGCGTAAGAGCCATCTCGCCGTTCCGGGTGGCGCTGCTTCGGCGGAAAGGAGCTGCCGCTCGTCTTATCGAAAGCTGCGATAGCTGATAGGCGCACGCATGTCTGGCGGCTGGAGCAGGCCTGCGCTATCAACCCCCGCAATTGCGCCCGGCATGGAGGCGCCAGCCCCCTTTTAGGAGCAGCCGATGCGCCTACCCACCATTATTCTGGCCCTGACATGTCTTGCAGGCGCAGCCTCGGCCGAAGACCTGTCGGGCACGCTCCAGAAGGTCAAGGAGACCAAGAAGATTACTCTGGGCTATCAGGAGGCCTCGGTCCCGTTCAGCTATCTGGACGGCGACCAGAAGCCGGTTGGCTTTGCTATGGACATCTGCCTCAGGATCGTCGACGCCGTGAAGAAGCAGCTTGGCATGCCCGACATCGCCGTCGACACTCTCGCCGTGACCTCGTCGAACCGGATTCCCTTGATGGTCAATGGCACGCTCGACCTGCATTGCTCGGCGACCACCAACAATGCCGATCGCCAGAAGCAGGTCGCCTTCACCAACACGCATTTCCTCAGCGCGACGCGGTTCGCGGCGAAGAAGGCCGCCAGGATCAACACCATCGACGATCTCAAGGGCAAGGCGGTCACGGCGGTCGCCGGCTCGGTCAACCTGACGCAGCTTGCCAAGGTCAACACCGCGCGCAATCTCGGCATCAATCTGATGCCTGCCAAGGACCAGGCCGAGGCCTTCCTGTTGCTGGAAACCGACCGCGCCCAGGCCTACGCCCTCGACGACGTGCAGCTCGCCGTCGCCATCGCGCGGTCGAAGGAGCCGCAAGCGTACATGATCAGCGAGGAGGCGTTCTCGAAGCCGGAGCCGTACGGCATCATGCTGCGGCGCGAGGATGCGCCATTCAAGGCGCTGGCCGATCGCGCAACCGCGGAGCTCTATGCAAGCCCTGAGATCGAGGTGCTCTACAAGAAGTGGCTGCAATCGCCGACGCCGCCGAATGGCCTCAACTACAATGTTCCGATGTCGCCGGCCTTGCGTAACGCCTTCAAGAAGCCGAGCTCGAGCGCCGATCCTGATGCCTACGGAGTGAACTGAGGCGAGGGAGCCTGGGCGCTGATTGCCTTCGCACGCGATACGAGGCCAGAATGCTCAAGCTGCGCGTTGCTGCGCCCGCTCCCCTTGTAGGAGAGGGCAGCTCTACCGGTGACACTGCCGGCGGCGGCTCGGCCGGCTGCAGCGGCAGGCGCTGCGCGCGCGGTGATCAATTCCGGGGATAACGGCATCCATCGGTTGCATAGCCGTCTCCGACAGGTCTCAAAGGTGGTCGGTCGTTACGCGCCGCGCCAAGCTGGAGCGCGCCGTCAATGGCATTCTGGCGCAAGGAGATGCAAGCCGCGATTACGGGGGAGGGAAAAACCAATGAATGATCTGAAACCCTATCAAAAGCCGAGCGTGACACTCACGGCCGGCGCGCGCTTCATTCGCGGCTTCACGCGGATCGGCGCGGTCATCGCCGTGCTGACGGCGGTGATCGGCGTCCCGGCCTCCATTATGGCCGGCATCAACGGTTACAAGTCTGCTGTAGACAAGCACGAAGCCGCGCAGTGTATCGCGCGGCTCGCGCGCAGTGGCGTCACGTTCAAGCGGAAATACGAATACAGCAGCGATGTCGACTATGACGTGGGCGGATGCTCCGGTGGATACAGGTTCTCCTACAACTCCGTCACCCAAGTGATCGCCATCGCCGACGCGCCAGCGCCCACCCCCTTGACAAGCGATGGCGTGTCAAACCTCGGCATCGGGTTGATGATCACCGGCATTATTGCCGTCGTGGCCTATCTCGGCTTCTGGTGCATTGGCTGGCTCTGCGCCGGCTTCACGCGGGACGCATAGCTATCCATTGGGGCTGAAAACGTGGCTCAATCTGACGATGATGCTGCAGTATATTTTCTTTTTGGGTTGGCGGCTCTTTGGTTCTTTGCTCCGGACAGTTGGACGAATGCGCTTTGGTATGGCGTAAAATACCAAGTTGGCTTCGATAAGGTTCAGACGAGCACCAAACCAAAAGACTGCGACTTCATGCACGCGCCTCTTGGCGACAAAGGCTGCAGCTACAAGGCGCACGTGAAGGCCTATAATGCGAGCGGTGTGTTGGTCGGTGGGGAGGACGCGCCAAAATACGGGCGCGATAGCAAAACCGGAAGCGCCATCATCTCTTACAACGACGGCAAGACGTGGGACTGGTATGCGGGGGATACTCCCGATCCCAAAGTGGTATCCGTCGTAGTTTTTTGGCTCAAGGAGTAGACGGACACGCCTCAACCTTCGTCGCCGGATATGGCTTCAACGTCCGCAGCCGCCGGTTCAAGTTGAAGGTCGAGCTGGTCCTTCTCAGGTGGCAGCGGCAGGTCTGCCAATCGGATGACCTTGATCTTCGCCTGCCCGCCAAGAGTAGCAATGTCGCTATCGTCAGAGTAAATTTCAGTCGCGCCGTGGACCTTCGCTATGGCGACAATCTGGCGATCAAACTTCACCTTTTGCCATGGAGCTGTTGAGTTTGCTTTTTTGTTGCCGTTTGCAAGAGCTGTGCGGGACATCGCCGCAACCTCCAGCGCTGCCCGCGTATCGAAAGGCTCGATGCTGAACACCACATACTTTTGCAGCTCATCAACGATCTGCTGCGAGGCCGCAGCTCCCGCCCTTACGAGAGCCTCGCCCAACGCAGGGGTCGGAATGATGATTTTTGATTTTGCCTTGCTCAGCCGCGCGATCAAATAGTCGATCCGCTCCTTGGCGCGATCGACCGGCTTCCCGTTGGCGCCGCCGGGGACTCGCGTGTCAGGCCGGAGCATCAGCAGCAGGTTGGTGGAATCAATGACCACCATTGTTGCGGCTCCCCCGTCCCTTCCGCTCATCTGTCAGCTCGGTATATGCGTCGTCACCCCATTCCGTTGGGATGTCGCGAAGGGCCGCGA
Source organism: Bradyrhizobium sp. CCBAU 53415 (assembly GCF_028128735.1). Classification (NCBI taxonomy): domain Bacteria; kingdom Pseudomonadati; phylum Pseudomonadota; class Alphaproteobacteria; order Hyphomicrobiales; family Nitrobacteraceae; genus Bradyrhizobium; species Bradyrhizobium sp. CCBAU 53415. The sequence continues at coordinate 173,706 of NZ_LBJF01000023.1, forward strand.
GCGCGTCAGAGAGCGAGGCATCCTGCAGAGGCTCAAAGCTCTCGATCCGAAAATGCTCAAGCGTCCACTCGCCATCGCCCTCACGCACCCAGCGGCCTCGCCCGAACAGGCGCACGGGCTCGAACAGCTTGGCACCGAGCTGCTTTGCGATGGCGCGGGTGGTTTCGCAGCCGCTGATCTGCCGGCCTTCGGATTGGAGCGTCACGTGGATCGTCGCATCTTTGCCGCGCACCCCGGTGACGAATCCGTCGATCGAGCCCTGCTGGCGCACGGTGAACTTCTCTTCGGTCAGCTCGCGGCCGGGAAAGCGGATCACCACCGCGCCACGAGGCGCGGCATCCCGCAAAACGCCAACAGCATTGTCCGCCCTGAGGAGTGTGTTCAAGGCATTGAAGGCACGCTGAGCGTCAGCGTTAGCGTCTCCCGCCCGCACCGCGACCATACGATCGTGAACCTTCGGCGCGGCTTCACGGTCAACGCGCGCGTTTAGGATGGTGCTGCCCTTGGTGAGACCGCGAAAGTGGACGGAGTCGCGCTCGCCGAGCAGGATCGCCAACTCGTTCATGTATTGAGCGAGGCGGCCCATCGGGATCGTCGCCGGGGTATAGGCGTCGATCTTGAACCGGTAATGCTCGGTGCCGTCAGCGCGGCTTTTCCGCTTGCGAGGCGTGGCCATGGAGAACTCAGCGAAAGGAGACCTGTATAGACTCCAGTAAAGCAGAGGGGTCCTAACAATACCACCAACGCGCGCACCGACTTTCGGCGGTGCCTCGTTCCCCGGCGACGTGCTAAATGAGCGGGAATCGATGCTCGGCGACGTTTTCAACAGCTTTTCCCGGCGTCGGCCGGGCGAGACAGAACGGCGGACAGCGAATTGTCACCGCGTTGATTTTGCAGCACTATTTAAGGCTCCGCGTCTCCCACGAGGGGAGAGGGGAAGAACGGTCGCCGCTGCCGATTAGCGAAACAGACGATGCGCAGCTAAGCGTTCGAATACTTCTTCAGCTCGAGCCGCGCGATCTGGTTGCGGTGAACCTCGTCCGGCCCGTCGGCGAGACGCAGCAAGCGCGCGGTGGCGTAGGCTTGGGTCAAACCGAAATCGTTCGAGGTCCCGCCGCCGCCATGGGCCTGAATTGCCCAGTCGATGATCTGGCAGGCCATGTTGGGCACGGCGACCTTGATCATGGCGATCTCGGCCTTCGCGACCTTGTTGCCCACCGTGTCCATCGCGTGGGCCGCATTCAGCGTCAGCAGCCGGGCCTGCTCGATCATGATGCGGGCTTCCGCGATGCGCTCCTGCGTCACCGTCTGCTCCGAGACCGGTTTGCCGAACGCGACCCGGCTGCGCACGCGGCGGCACATCTTCTCCAGCGTGCGTTCGGCCAGGCCGATCAGGCGCATGCAGTGATGAATGCGGCCGGGCCCCAGGCGGCCCTGTGCGATCTCGAAACCGCGGCCCTCGCCGAGCAGCATGTTCTCCTTGGGCACGCGCACATTGATGAACACCACTTCGGAGGCGCGGTCGGGCACGCCGTAGAAGCCGAACACGGGCAGGGGACGTTTCACCTCGATGCCGGGCGTGTCCATCGGCACCAGAATCATGGATTGCTGCTTGTGGCGGTCGGGATTGTCGGGGTCGGTCTTGCCCATGAAGATGCAGATCTTGCAGCGCGGGTCGGTCGCATTCGTCGTGTACCATTTGCGGCCGTTGATGACGTAATGATCGCCGTCGCGCACGATGGAGCTCTCGATGTTGGTCGCATCGGATGATGCGACCGCCGGCTCGGTCATGGCGAAGCAGGAGCGGATCTCGCCGGCGAGCAGCGGCTTCAGCCAGCGCTCCTTGTCTTTCTCCGAGCCGTAGCGCTCCAGCACCTCCATGTTGCCGGTGTCGGGCGCCGAGCAGTTGAACACCTCGGGCGCGAGGTGCGAGCGTCCCATCACCTCGCAGAGCGGGGCATATTCGAGATTGGAAAGACCGGCGCCGTGACTACTTTCGGGCAAGAACAGATTCCAGAGCCGCTCGGCGCGCGCCAGCGGCTTCAGCTCCTCGACGATTGGATAGACCTTCCACGGCCCGAGCTCTTCGGCCTCGCGATAGAAGCGTTCCTCGTTCGGGTAGATGTGCCGGTCCATGAAGCTTTCGAGCTTGCGCTTGAGCTCGGCGACTTTGGGCGACATCGGGTAGAGCATCTTTCGTCTCCTGGATCGAAGGGCGACGTCGTTGCGTGGCGCGAGCTTGTGTCTTGCGCGCGAGGTTAGCGGAAGGTCACGCGGCGTTCACGCAAAAAACGGCTGGCATGATTGCATGCGGCGCTTTTTCGGGGCTAACGTGAGGCGAGCTGCCGGCGAAGCAGCGTTCGCCGTGGAGGAGATGGATGTCAGCGGAAAGACACAAGTCCGGTACGACCGGCGCATCTACGATCGATGTTTCCGCTCTCCGTGCCCGCTATCGCGACGAGCGCGACCATCGTCTGCGCGCCGAGGGCAAGGCGCAATATGTCGAGGTCACAGGCGAATTCGGCCGCTACCTCGACGACCCCTGGGCCGATCCGGGATTTTCGCGGGCAGCTGTCAGCGAAGCGACCGAAGTGCTCATCGTTGGCGGCGGCTTCGGCGGTCTGTTGTGTGGCGCGCGGTTGCGCGAGACCGGCATCGATGATTTTCGTATCGTGGAAAAGGCCGCCGACTTCGGCGGCACCTGGTACTGGAATCGCTATCCCGGTGCCGCCTGCGATACCGAGAGCTATATCTATCTGCCGCTGCTGGAAGAGACCGGCTACATGCCGGTGCGCAAATACGCCCGGGCGCCGGAGATCTACGAGCATTCACGGCGTATCGGTCGTCATTTCGGGCTCTACGAGCGCGCGTTGTTCCAGACCGTCATCTCGCGGATGACGTGGCAGGAGCAGGAGGCGCGCTGGCTGGTCGAGACCGATCGGGGCGATCGCATCCGCGCGCGCTTCGTCATTCTTGCCGGCGGTCCGCTGAGCCGTCCGAAGCTGCCGGGCATTCCCGGCATCGAGACGTTCAAAGGCCACAGCTTTCATACCAGTCGCTGGGATTACGGCTACACCGGCGGCAATGCGGACGGTGGTCTGACCGGTCTCGCCGGCAAGCGCGTCGGCATCATCGGCACCGGCGCCACTGCCGTGCAATGCGTGCCGCATCTCGGCCGTTCGGCGAAGCAGCTCTATGTCTTCCAGCGCACGCCGTCTGCGATCGGCGTTCGCGACGACCGTCCGACGGATCAGGCCTGGGCGCAGAGCCTCGAGCCAGGCTGGCAGCGCGAACGCATGGACAATTTCACGGCCGTGATTTCAGGCGAGCCGTTCGAGCAGGATCTGGTGCAGGACGGCTGGACCGGCCTGCTCGGCGAGATCCTGCTGGCGCCGCGCCGGCAGACGCAGCCGGTGACCTCGATGGAAGAGGCGCTGAAGCTGATCGAGCAGGCCGACTACCGCAAGATGGAGGAGATCCGCGCCCGCGTCGACGCGGTGGTCAAGGACAAGGCGACCGCGGCAGCGCTCAAGCCCTGGTACAAGGCATTCTGCAAGCGACCGTGCTTCCACGACGAATATCTCGACACCTTCAATCGCCCCAACGTGCATCTCGTGGATACCGGAGGGCAGGGCGTGGAGCGCATCACGGAGAATGCCGTGATCGTCGACGGCAGGGCCTACGAGCTCGACTGCCTGATCTACGCCAGCGGTTTCGAGGTCGGCACCGACTACGCGCGCCGCATGGGCTTCGAGGTCTATGGCCGCGACGACATGAGCCTGTCCCAGCGCTGGCGCGACGGCGTCAAGACGCTGCACGGCTTCTACAGCCGCGGCTTCCCGAACTGCTTCCTGATCGTCACGGTGCAGGCCGGACAGAGCGCCAATTTTCCGCACATCATCGACGAGCAATCGCAGCACATCGCCTATGTCATCAAGGAGGCCCGCGAGCGCAAAGCGCGCACCCTGGAGCCCACGCTCGCCGCCGAGAACGCCTGGGTCGACGAGGTCGTCAAGGCCGCGCTCGGCCGGCAGACCTATCTCGCCGAATGCACGCCGGGCTACTACAACAACGAAGGCGTATTCGATCCGATCGCGGCGAGAAACAGCCAATATTGGCGCGGGCCGGTGGCATTCCTGCGGCTGCTCGCGAAATGGCGCAAGGAGGGGAATCTGGGAGGTCTCGAATTGTCCTATGATCACGCCATGGAGTCGGCGCTTTCCAACGGGTAAGATTGCGCCGCCGAGCGGTGCAGGACAGGAGACTGGGTATGATCAGGGGCAGGGCTGTTGCGGGAGCGGTTTTTGGCGCAATGACGCTGCTCGGTTGGCTGGCACCCTCCGCCGAGGCCGCGCAATGCGGCAGCTCGTCCGCCGGCTTCGAGGCCTGGAAGCGCGAGTTCAGCGCGGAGGCGCAGGGCAAGGGTATCGGTCCCACCGCGCTCTCGGCGCTGATGCAGACCAATTACGCCAGCGCCACCATCGCGGCCGACCGCGGCCAGCGCAGCTTCTCGCTGACGCTCGACCAGTTCCTGGCCAAGCGCGGCGCCACCACCATCGTTGCCAGGGGACGGCAGCTCAAGCAGTCGCAGGCCGCCTTGTTCGCTTCGATCCAGCAGCGCTATGGCGTCCCGCCCGGACCCTTGATTGCGATCTGGGGCATGGAGACCGGCTTCGGCAGCCAGCGCGGCAACCAGAACATGCTGTCGTCGATCGCGACCCTTGCCTATGACTGCCGCCGGCCCGAGTTTTTCACCGACCAGCTCTATGCGGCCTTGAAGCTGATCGACCGGGGTACGCTGTCGGGGGCAACCCGCGGCTCCATGCATGGCGAGGTCGGCCAGACCCAGTTCATGCCCAAGAACATTCTGGCCTACGGTACCGGCAATCTCGAAGTCGCAGCGAATGCGCTGAACTCGACGGCGAACTTCCTCAAGGCCCATGGTTGGCGCGCGGGAGCCGGATACCAGCCGGGCGAGCCGAATTTCGCTGCCATCGAGGCCTGGAATGCCGCAGGCGTTTACCAGAAGGCAATCGCGCTGATGGGCCGGCAGATCGACGAGGGCGGCGGCGCTGCGGCATCGCGCTAGAACATGATCGGGACCCGAACGGCCGCGTTGGCGAAAAGTGCGCAGCGGTTTTCCGAAAAGATTATGCTTAAACAATAACCTAAAGCGCGACGACGATCTCATCGCGCCTTAAGCCGCTCAGCAAGCCGTGATGCGCCGGCGCGAGAAAGTTGTTGCCATTCGGAACCGACGGCACGAGGTTTGCTTTGATCAAGTTCAGGGCTGGGCATGAGGAGACTCAACATGGCTACCCAGATCGTGATGGACCAGACTGGCGACACACGCCACGAGTTTGATCCTGGCAATGCCGAAGCGCTGGCGCGAGCCGAACGGCGCTTTCGGGAGCTCACCGGAGCCGGCTTCACCGCCGCTCTTCGAACCGGTCCCGGCGAAGTCACCCGGATCCGGTCGTTCGACCCGACCGCGCAGGAAACGCTGTTCTATCCCCGCCTGGTCGGCGGTTGATCTGAGCTGTCCATGATCGCGGCAGTTTGGCTCCGCGCGCCGGCGCGTGCGCGTTTGCATGCGCTGCGTGAACTCTATCGCCGCTTCTTTGGCGAGAACACGCCGGATGCGCGCGGCCGCCGGCTTCTGGCCGAATGGTTGTCGCCGGCGCAGCGCGCGCAGTTCGAGCAGCACCGGTATTTCGATGTCGTCGGTTGCGACACCGGCAGAATCTACCGCATTCACTACGGCACAGCCGCCAATGTCCACGAGATCGACGGCGAAGGGCATGCGACGATGGGGTGGTGCTTCGTTCCGTCAGGCTTCCTGGTGCCAGGCGATGTGATGCTGGCGCAGAAGATCGCGCTCGAAACGGACGAGAAGGGTGCGCTCGCGCTCGCAAACCGGTTTCCGCCGGCTACGCATTCCGAGCATTTCTACCGGCGGCCCTTCTAGCGCCGGGAAGGGTGAGGCGGTCAGAAATGCGTGGAGCGGTAGGCGTCCAGCGCATGCGCAGCGAAGACTCCGATACTGCACAGGGCGAGCAGCGCCGAGATCAGCTCAATCATTGCTCGTCCTCCCGTGCCGGCTGGGCAACGAGGTTCTGGCAGCAGGAAAAATCGTAGATCAGGTCGAGGATCAATTGCATGGTGGCCGTCCCTGTATTTATTTTGACAACCATCTAACCGGCCATCTGTTTCAGGCGTGTTTCGTCGCATCGGGAAAGGGGTTTCGTGCGGAACCCCGCGCTGGTTTGCGCGCTGCGGGCCCGCTATATGCCGCTGTCGCTCACGGCCGTTGAGCCGTCTCTTTGGCAGCGGCGCATCACATTGCGAGGCAAAATCATGGCGCAGGTCGAGTGGTTCGACGATCTCACCGTCGGAATGCGGTTCAAGTCCCCCGAAGTTCTGGTCACCGAGGCCGACATCAAGCGCTTCGCCGCCGAGTTCGATCCGCAGCCGATGCATCTCGACCACGAGGCCGCCAAGACGACCTTGTTCAACGGGCTTGCCGCCTCGGGATGGCACACCGCGGCGATCGCCATGAACCTCGCAATCCAGACCCGCCCGTTCGGCCCGCATCCGCTGATCGGCGCCGGTGTCGATGGGCTGCGCTGGACCGTTCCGGTGCGGCCCAACGACCGTCTGCATCTGGTCGGCGAGGTCATGAGCCTGACGCCGTCCAAGTCGAAGCCGCAGGGTATCGCGCTGGTGAAATGGACGATGTTCAACCAGAAGGGCGAGGAGGTTTACACCTTCACTCCGATCGCAATCGTGCCGCGGCGGGACTCTCGTTGACTCATTCGGCGAGCCCCTGAACCGGCGCCGCGCTGGCGTCGCTGCCGTGATGCGTCAACGGCTTCATGCCGGTGACGGTCCGCAGCAGCACATAGAACACCGGCGTCAGGAACAGGCCGAACACCGTGACGCCGATCATGCCGGAGAACACGGCAACGCCCATCGCGCGCCGCATCTCCGAGCCCGCGCCGGTCGAGAGCACCAGCGGCAGCACGCCCATGATGAACGCCATCGAGGTCATCAGGATCGGGCGGAGCCTCAAGCGGCTTGCCTCGATCGCGGCCCGGATCGGCGTGCGCCCGGCGAATTCGAGCTCGCGCGCGAATTCGACGATCAGGATCGCGTTCTTGGCGGAGAGACCGACCAGCACGATCAAGCCGATCTGGGTGAAGACGTTGTTGTCGCCCCTCGAGATCCAGACGCCGAACATTGCAGCCAACAGGCCCATCGGTACGATCATGATGATCGAGAGCGGCAGGGTCAGGCTCTCATAGAGCGCGGCCAGCACCAGGAACACCAGGAGGATCGCCAGCGGGAACACCCAGATGCCGGAATTGCCGGCGATGAACTCCTGATAAGTCAGGTCGGTCCATTCGAAGGCAAAGCCGGGCGGCAGCACCTCCGCGGCGATCCGCGTCGCCGCCTCCTGCGCCTGGCCCGATGAAAAACCTGGCGCGGCTGCCGCGTTGATGTCGGAGGACAGGAAGCCGTTATAGCGGATCGCGCGCTCCGGACCCGCGCTCTGGCGGATCGTGAGCAGCGCGGACAGCGGCACCATGTCGCCCGAGGACGAGCGCACCTTCAACTGCCTGATGTCGTCGGCGCGCGCGCGGAACGGCGCGTCGGCCTGAACCCGAACGGAATAGGTGCGGCCGAACTTGTTGAAGTCGTTGACGTAATAGGAGCCCAGGTAAATCTGCAGCGTGTTGAACACCTCGGTCACGGGCACGCCCAGCTGGAGCGCCTTGGTGCGGTCGATGTCGGCGAAGAGCTGGGGCACGTTGACCTGGAAGCTCGAAAACACGCCGGCGATCTCGGGTGCTTTCTGCATCGCCGCCATGAAGGCGTTCGTCGCCTCGTTCAGGGCGTCATAGCCCAGACCGGCACGGTCCTCGATCTGCAGCTTGAAGCCGCCGATGGTGCCGAGGCCGTTGACCGGCGGCGGCGGGAACATGGCGATGAAGGCTTCCTGGATCCCGGCATATTTCTTGTTCAACTCGGCCGCGATCGCGGGACCGCTGAGCGAGGGATCCTTGCGTTCGTCGAACGGCTTCAGTGTCGAGAACACGATGCCGGCGTTGGACGAGTTGGTGAAGCCCGAGATCGACAGGCCGGGGAAGGCGACCGAGCTCTCGACACCGGGTTGGGTCAGGGCGATGTCGCTCATCTTGCGGATCACCTCCTCGGTGCGGTCGAGCGTCGCCCCGTCGGGCAGGCGGGCGAAGCCGACCAGATATTGCTTGTCCTGGCCCGGCACGAAGCCACTCGGCACCTGCTGGAACAGGAGTGCGGTGAGGCCGACCAGGACCACGTAGAGACCCATCACCGCGGCCTTGCCCGAGATCACCTTGGTGACGGTGCCGCTGTAATTTTCCGAGGAGCGCGTGAAGGCCTTGTTGAAGCCGCGGAAGAACCAGCCAAGGCTCTTTTCCATGACCAGCGTCAGCCTGTCCTTGGGTTCGTCGTGGCCCTTGAGCAGCAGCGCCGACAGGGCCGGCGACAGCGTCAGCGAGTTGACGGCCGAGATCACGGTCGAGATCGCGATCGTCAGCGCGAACTGCTTGTAGAATTGCCCGGTGAGGCCGGAGATGAAGGCGAGCGGCACGAACACCGCGATCAGCACCATGGCGATTGCGATGATCGGACCCGACACCTCGCGCATCGCCTGATAGGTGGCGTCACGCGGCGACAGCCCGCCCTCGATGTTGCGCTCGACGTTCTCGACCACGACGATGGCGTCGTCGACGACGATGCCGATCGCGAGAACGAGGCCGAACAGGCTGAGCGCGTTGATGGAGAAGCCGAACACATGCATCACCGCGAAGGTGCCGACGATCGACACAGGCACGGCCAACAGAGGGATGATCGAGGCGCGCCAGGTCTGCAGGAACAGGATCACCACCAGCACGACGAGGGCGATGGCCTCCAGCAGCGTGTGGATGACGGCTTCGATCGAGGAGCGCACGAACTGGGTGGGGTCGTAAACGATCTGGTAGGACACGCCCTCGGGCATGTTCTTCTTGATCTCGGCCATGGTGGCGCGGACGTTGTCGGAAATCTGCAGCGCGTTGGAGCCGGGCGCCTGGAAGATCGGGATCGCCACCGCCTGCTTGTTGTCCAGCAGCGAGCGCAGGCCGTATTCGGAGGCCCCGAGCTCGATGCGCGCGACGTCGCGCAGCCGCACGACTTCGCCGCGTGTGCCGGTCTTGACCACGATGTCGCCGAACTGCTCCTCGTTCGCGAGCCGGCCTTCCGCGTTGACGGAGAGCTGCAGATCGATACCCCTGACGTTCGGGGAGGAGCCGACCACGCCGGCGGCGGCCTCGACATTCTGCGCCTGGATCGCCCGCACGATGTCGCTCGCGGTCAGGCCGTGCTCGGCCGCCTTCTGCGGATCGACCCAGACCCGCATCGAATAGTCGCCCGCACCATAAAGCTGGACGTCGCCGACGCCGTCGATCCGCGCCAGCCGGTCCTTGACGTTGAGCACGGCATAGTTGCGCAGATACGTCATGTCGTAGCGGCCGTTCGGCGACAGCAAGTGAACGACCATGGTGAGGTCGGGCGACGACTTCTTGGTGATGATGCCGAGCTGGCGCACCACGGCCGGCAGGCGCGGCTCGGCCTGCTGCACGCGGTTCTGCACCAGCTGCGTTGCCTTGTCAGGGTCGGTGCCGAGGCGGAACGTCACCGTCAGCGTCATCGCGCCGTCGGTGGTTGCCTGGCTCGACATGTACAGCATGTTCTCGACGCCGTTGATCTGCTCCTCGATCGGGGTCGCCACCGTCTCCGCGATCACTTTGGGATTGGCACCGGGATAGGTCGCGCGCACCACGACGGAGGGTGGCACCACGTCCGGGTATTCCGAGATCGGCATCGCGAACAGCGAGATCAGGCCGGCGAGGAAGATCAGCACCGACAGCACGCCGGCGAAGATCGGACGATCGATGAAGAATTTCGAGAGATTCATTGGCTTTGCCCCTGGGCAATATCGTGCGGTTCTCCGACCGCTTCACCGTCATTCCGGGGCGCGCGCATCGCGCGCGAACCCGGAATCCAGAGGTGAGATGATCGGAACTTCGTAATCTCGAGATTCTCAGGTGCGCAATTGCGCACCGGAGTTCGCGCTACGCGCGCCCCGGAATGACTTAGCGTTGCACCACGTCCTGGTTGCCGTGGTTGGAGGCCTGCCGTGGTCCGCGCGCGCCCATGGCCGCCACTTCCGTCTTGAGCAGGGCACCGGGACGCACGCGCTGGAGGCCGTTGACGACAATGCGGTCGCCGGACTTCAGGCCCGAGGTGACGATGCGAAGCCCATCGACCGCGCCGCCGAGCGTGACCGGCCGGTAGACGGCGCGGCTGTCGTCACCGACCGCCATCACGAACTTCTTGTCCTGGTCGGTGCCGATCGCGCGCTCGTCGATCATGACCAGCGCCTGCTGCTTCGGCTGGCCCATGCGTACGCGGGCGAACTGACCGGGGATGAGACGCCCGTCATCGTTGCGGAATACGGCGCGGACACGGATGGTCCCGCTCTGGCCGTTGACCTGGTTGTCGATGAGCTGGATGTGACCCTTCGCCGAGAGGCCGCCCGACGTCGTCATCTCGACCGGGATCTGGTCGAGCTTGCCGCGCCTGCCGGAGGCATCCGCGATCGAGTTCAGCGCGCGCAGCACGACCTCCTCATCCGCGTCGAAAGAGGCATAGATCGGATTGACCGAGACCAGCGAGGTCAGCACCGGGGACGCGGTGCCGGCGGCAACGAGATTGCCGACGGTGACCTCGATCTTGCCGACGCGGCCGTCCACGGGCGCACGCACCTCGGTGTAGTCGAGATTGAGCTTTGCGGTCTGGAGCGTCGCCTCGGCCGCCTTCACATTGGCGATCGCTTCGCGATTGGCGTTGTCGCGCTGATCGTAGTCGCGCCGCGTCACGACGGCGTTGCCGACGAGCTGCGCGCCGCGTTCGAGCTCGCTCTGGGTGAACACGACGCGCGCTTTCGCTGCCTCGAGCTGGGCCGCAGCCTTGTCGACCTCGGCCGCATAAGGGGCGGGATCGATCTTGAACAGCACGTCGCCGGCCTTCACCAGCGCGCCTTCGGTGAAGTTCGCCGACAGGATCGCACCCGCGACGCGCGGGCGGAGCTCGACGCGGTTGATGGCCTCCAGCCGGCCGGAGAAGTCGTCCCACAGCACGGTCTGCCTTGGCTCGATCGTCGCGACGGTGACGGAAACGGCTTGTTCGGCCGCGGCGGCCGGTGTCGTCGCTTGCGCCGCGTGAAAGTAGCGGCCGGTCGCAATCGAGCCGGCTGCGGCGAGGGCGCCCACGACGGCGACGCCACCCAGAAGGCGGCGGAAACGGCCGGTGCGGGAGGTATTTTGGGAGGGGTGCATTTGCGCGCTCCAGATATGTAGTGTTCACTACAGATGTGGAGCTGGATACCGCAGTGCAAGATACTTATGTACCATTCACTAAGAAAATTGTAGCGGCATACCGCAAGATTTGGAAGGCCCCGGGAAAGTAGAATTAGAACAAATAGTTAGGACTTCGCGTTAAGCCTCCGGCAGAACGCGAAGTCCGAGGAGACAGGCACATGGGCATGGGACGCCCCCGCGAATTCGACGCTGAAATGGCGTTGGACCAGGCGATGGAAGTGTTTTGGCGTCATGGCTATGAGGGCGCGACCATTGCCCAGCTCACCGAGGCCATGGGCATCAACCCGCCCAGTCTCTACGCCTGCTTCGGCAACAAGGAAGGCCTGCTGAAGGCCGCGCTCGACCGCTACACCAAGCTGCGCAACATCTGGATGGACGAGGTGGTGGCGGCACCGACCGCCCGCGCCGTCACCGAACGGATGCTGATGGGTATCGCCGACAAGCAGACCGATCCTGCCAATCCACCCGGCTGCCTGCTGGTGCAAGGCGGCATCGCCTGCGGCACCGGTTCCGAGAACGTTCCCTTCGAGCTCGCCGCCCGGAGAGCCCAGAACGAAGACCAGCTCCGCGACCGTTTCGTCCGCGCCAAGACCGAAGGCGATCTCAAGCCAACGTCAGATCCCGCCGCGCTCGCACGTTATGTCTCGGCTGTCTCCGTCGGCATGGGCGTGATGGCGTCCTCAGGCGCGGATCGGGAAGCGCTGCGGCAGGTCGCTGATGTCGCGGTGCAGGCGATCGAGGCGCAGTCGGCTGACAAGACGTAGCGCAGATCGCATTGCAGGGCAGCGCTCGATCCGAAGATCAACGCGATCGTCGTTCGCGATTTCGATCGCGCGAGAGACGCCGCCCGTGCCGCTGATGCCGCGCTCGGCCGCAACGAGCGGCGGCCGTTGCTCGGCATCCCCGTGACCTTGAAAGAACAGGTCAACGCCTCGATGCGCGCGATGGTGTGCTCGAGCAACTCTGACAAGGCGTCGATGGCCGGGACAAGCCCGGCCATGGGTGGAGAGAGTCAGGACGCTTCCTTGAGCACCGGTGCGGCCGTTTCCTCCGGCTTGAGCTCCTCGAGGCTGCGATGCCGTGGCTCGATGCCGAGGGCCCAGACCGTAATGATCTGCACCACCAGCAGTCCGATCATCAGCGCCATCACGCCGGCCACGCCGCGCGACTCGAACAGCGAGACGACGAGAAACGGCGTGACGATGGTGGCGCCGCGCCCCAGCGTGTTGACGATGCCGGAGGCGCGCAGGCGGACCTCGGTCGGAAACAACTCGGGGATGTAGATGCCGAACAGCAGTGCGACCAGCACGTAGATCGGCACCGTCAGCGCGAAGCCCACGGCCGGCAGCAGGATCGGGTCGGAGATCATGGGATAGAGAATGCCGAGCACCACCGCGATCAGCGATGCGCCGACGATGGTCGGCTTGCGGCCCCAGCGGTCTGCGGTCAATGCACCGATGGCCGAGCCGATCGGCGCGCCGAGCGCCATGAGCAGCGAATAGCCGAACGAGGTCGCGATCGAGAGGCCCTGCTTGACGAAGAATACCGGCAGCCAGGTCACGAAGCCGTAGAGCAGGGTGTTGATCGTGATCAGGCAGACCGCGCCGACGATCATCCGCGACAGCAAGGGCGCGGTGAACAGCGTGCCGAGATCGGCCGCGGCCGGGGCGGATGCGGCGGCCGCGGGAGCAGGCAAGGGCTGACCTTGCGCCGCCTCCTTCTCGATGGCCTGCATCAGCGCTTCCGCTTCCGCGGTGCGCCCCACCGCCTCCAGCCAGCGCGGCGATTCCGGCAGCGACTTGCGCATGTACCAGACCACGAGCGCGCCGACGCCGCCGAGCACGAACATGGAGCGCCAGCCGAATTGCGGCACCAGCACCGATGCGACCAACAGCGCCACGGGCAAACCGGTGACCACGCACACGCTCGTGAAGCCGAGCCATTTGCCGCGGGTGCGGGCGGGCACGAACTCGGTCATCGTCGAATAGCCGACGACGTTTTCCGCCCCGAGCCCAACGCCCATCACGAATCGGCAGGCGATCAGGAAGGCCATGTTCGGCGAGAATGCCGCAGCAAGGGAAGCGATGCCGAAAAGCAGCAAATTGAACTGATAGGTGAAGCGGCGTCCGTAGCGGTCGCCCAGGAAGCCGGTGCCGAACGATCCCAGCATCATGCCGACGAATGTCGCGGAGATGAAGGCCGCGTTCTGGGCGAGCGTCGAAAAGCCTGATTTCAACGTAACGCTGAGCACGGTTCCGGCGATGTAAATGTCGAAACCGTCGAAGAACATGCCGATGCCGATCAGCAGCATGATGCGACGATGGAATGGACCGATCGGAAGCCGATCGAGGCGGCCACCTGCGTTCACCGATGTCGACATTGACGCTCTCCCTTGACTGTCATTCTGGTTGATGCGGCCCGCCTTCTATGGGCGATCGGCCGCGTGCAGTTCTGCTAGTTCAGCCGCTTCTGACTGGCCGTGTCGCGATACCAGTCGAACGGCTGCTCGTGGGTGGCGACCATCACGCTCTTGGTGTTGAAATGGTCGTCGAAACTCTCGGTGCCGAATTCGCGGCCGATGCCGGAATCGTCGACGCCGCCCCAGGGCGAGGCCGGGTCGAGTCGGTGATGATCGTTGATCCAGACGATGCCGGCTTTGACCGCGGCGGCGACACGGTGAGCGCGGGCGACGTCGCGGGTGCGAATGGCTGCGGCGAGACCAAACGGCGAGTCGTTGGCGAGCCGAAGCGCATCGGCCTCGTCCTTGAACGGCGTCACCGAGGTGAAGGGACCGAACACTTCCTCCTGGAAGATGCGCATGTCGGATTTGACGTCGGCGAAGACCGTCGGCTCGACGAAATAGCCGTTGTCATGGCCCGGCACCTTGGCGGCAACGCCGCCGGCGACGAGACGCGCACCGTCGGCGTGACCATAGCCCGCATAGGCGAGAACGCGATCGCGCTGCCTGGCCGAGATCACGGGGCCCATTTGGGTGCTGGGATCGAAGGGATCGCCGATGCGGATCGTGCGGGTCTTCGCTTGCAGCTTCTCGACGAACTCGTCGTAGATCGAGGCCTGGACGAGATGGCGCGAGGCGCAAACGCAGGTCTGCCCGGCGCCGATGAAGGCGCCGAACGCGGCATAGTTGACGGCGCGGTCCACGTCGAAATCGTCGAACACCATCACCGGCGTCTTGCCGCCGAGCTCCATGGTTTGATGAGCAAAGACCTTTGCGGCGGCGCTGCCGGCGATGCGACCCGCTTCGGTTCCGCCGGTCAGGACCAGCTTGTTGATGTCGCCATGCTCGGCGAGCATCTTGCCGGCGCTCTGGCCGAGGCCGAGGACGATGTTGAACACCCCAGGCGGCAGGCCCGCTTCGGTGAAGATCTGCGCGAGCTTCAGGGTGGTCAGCGGCGTGTATTCCGATGGCTTGACCACGGTCACGCATCCTGTCGCCAGCACCGCGGCCAGCGATTTGCACAGGATCATCAGCGGGTGATTGAACGGCGTGCAATTGGCGACGATGCCGATCGGCGTGCGGAGCGTGTAGTTGAGATAGGTGCCTTCGACGGGGATCACGGAGTCACGGCGCGACAAAGCGAGGCCCGCAAAGTAGCGGAAGAAATCGGGCAGGCGGGAGAGCTGGGCGCGGGTCTCGTTGACCGGGCGGCCGTTGTTGAGGGTCTCCAGCCGGTACAGGCTGTCGAGATTGGCTTCGAACGCGTCGGCGAGCTTGTTGACCAGCCTGGCTCGCGCACGCGTATCCATGCCGCCCCATGCCTTGCCTTCGAACGCGGCGCGCGCGCTTTTCATGGCGCGGTCGATATCCCCAGCGGTCGAATCGGGAATGCGGGCAATGACATCGCCGGTCGCGGGATTGCGAACGTCCAGCATCGCGCCGTCTCCGGCCTCGACCTCACGTCCATCGATGAAATTGCCGTGGGTTTCGACGTCGATCGACGCGGGTTTCGACGGAACGTTCATGATGACCTCTCTTCGACGATGACGGCGTTGCGCTTGAGCGCCGGCAGAACGCGTTTTTCGGTGTCCCCGATATGGGCCTTGATGATGCGCGCCGCGGTGCGCGTTTCGCGGCGCTGCATGGCGTCGATCAGCGCGACATGCTCGGCAACGAGCTTTGCGGGGTCGTGGCCCTTCAGGTTGGAAATGCTGACGCGGACCAGCCGGTCGGCCTGGCCGATCAGGTCGCACAGGGCCGTCGCCATGCGGCGATTGCCGGAGGCGTGGGCCAGCGCGCTGTGGAAGCCGCGATTGTAGGCGATGAAGTCCTCGTGGTTGCCCGAGAAGCGGCGGAATTCGTCGAGCGACTTCAAGACGCTGTCGGGTGCGCTTTCGATCGCTTCGGCAACGCAGGCCGGCTCCAGCGCAAGACGGAAGCGCAGCAGGTCGCGGGCGTCGGATAGCGAGATCGGTGTGACCCGGTAGCCCTGGCGCGGCTGCACGGTCACGAGGTGTTCGCGCTGCAGCCTCAGAAGCGCATCCCGAACCGGCTGCCGGCTGACGTCATAGCGCTCGGCCAGATCCTGCTCACGCATTTCATCGCCTGGAGCAAGGCGGCAAGCTAAAATATCAGACCGCAACAGATCGTAGATATTCTCGCGCAAAAGCATCATATTTTAGATCTCCTTGGTATCAATATCTCAGTCGTGATATTTTACGTCAAGAGACAAATGCTTGAATTCCCTGACAGTTGATTTATCAGTCGGGGCCTTAGGGGCACGCGAACGCGCGAAGAAGTCAGGGAAGGGCCGGCCATGGACAGGCTTCTAGCCAACGGGACCGTCAATGCCGCGCAATCGGGCGAAGGGCCGCCGCTGTTCCTGTTCCACTCGCTGTTGTCGGACCGTGCGAGCTTTGATGCGATCGTGCCGGAGCTTCGGGCATCGTTCCGGACCATCGTGCCGGAGTTGCCGGGATTCGGCCGTTCACGCGCGGTGGAGGGCGGCCTTGCCGCGGTCGCCGACCGGATGGCCGAGGCCGTGCGCGATGCCGCGGGCGGCGCCCCGGCGATCGTGCTCGGCAACGGCTATGGCGGGTTCGTCGCCTTGCAGATGGCGATCCGGCATCTGGAGATCGCCGGCAAGCTCATTCTGGCCGACAGCGGCGCGGCGTTCTCGGAGCCCGGCCGCGAGGCGTTTCGCAACATGGCGAGGGTCTCGCGGGAGGAAGGGTTGGAGGCCATCACCGACGTCGCGATGCGGCGCCTGTTCGCGCCCGCGTTTCAAGCGCAGCATCCGGAGCTGATGCGGGATCGTCGCGCCGCATTTCTGCGGACGGATTCCGACGTGTTTCGTGCCGCATGCGAGGCGTTGGCAAGCCTCGACCTGCGCACCGAGCTTGCCGCCGTGAAAGTGCCGGTGCTCGTCCTGGTCGGCGAGCACGACGAAGCGACGCCTCCGCCGATGTCGCACGAGCTGGCTGCCGGGTTGCCGCACGCCGAGCTCAAGATCATTCCCGGATGCGCGCACGTGCCGCAGCTTCAATCGCCGCAGCAGTTCCTCGCGGCTATCGAGGCCTTCTTGCTCTGATCGGCGCCTTGCGTTCGACTCAGCGATCCCGTTCCGAACGGTTAATGGTGTCGGCACGCCGACGCGCTCGCAATCGGCGACGAGCCTGTCTTCGCGTTCTGTCTCGGGCCTCTGGGGCACGGCATTAGCCGTCAGATTCCGTATCGCGACAGGATTCTCCTAAGAGTTTTTATACACAGTTCTGGCACGTTCCGCGCGTCAAGACCCGCAACCTGCATCGTCGCGTCTCATTGCGCGCACGAAAAGATGGGGCCCGCGGGCATCGAGGGGGCGTGAGCCATGACTGTACTTGCTTCGGACGCCGGTCGCGCGAAGGGTGGGATCGTGCCGATCCTGCTATGCGTCGTGCCGTTCAGCCAGATTCCGCTCGATGCCTATACGCCCGGCCTGCCGCAGATGGTGGTGGATCTCGCCACTGATGCGGCGTCGATGCAGAACACCGTCACCGCCTACATGCTCGGCATGAGCCTTGCCCTGGTGCCGGTCGGCATCGCCTCCGACACGCTCGGCCGCCGCAACGTCCTGCTCGCAGGGCTGTCGGTGCTGATCGCGATGAGCATCGCCTGTGCGCTCGCCACCAGCGCTTCGCTGCTGCTCGGCTTGCGCTTCCTGCAAGGCATTGGCGGCTGCACCTGCCTCGTCGTCGCCTATGCGGTCGCCGCCGATTGCTTCCGCGGCCGCGAGCTTACGGCGATTTCGGGTCTGCTTGGAGCTGCCTGGGGATTGGCGCCCGTGCTTGCTCCGGCGGCCGGCGGATTCATCGTGGAGCTGACGTCCTGGCGCGGAGTGTTCGTCGTGATTGCCGTCGCCGCAGCAATCGTCGCCACGATCGTCGTGTTCTTTCTGCCTGAAACGTTGCCAGCGGACCGGCGCTCACCGTTTGATCCGCGCCGCACTGCCGGTGTCTTGCGCGAGGCGCTCGTTCGTCGGGGCTTCCTGGCTTTCGTGCTGGTCTTTGCCGCGGCGGCGAGTGCGCAGCTGGCATTCGGCGTCGTCGCACCGTTCTTCTACCAGACCGGCCTTGGTTACTCGGCGGCGATCTACGGCCTCGTCGCGCTCAGTCTCGGCGGCGTCAATCTCGCCGGCGAGCTCGGTTGCGCGCATTGCGCGCGCTTCGTGCCGGCCCGCATGCTGGGCTTCGGCGCCTTCGCGCTGTTCCTTGCCGGCGCGGCGGTCCTGACCGCGACGGGCATGATGGTCGGTCTCGATTTCGCGTCGATCACGATCGGCGGCGCGCTCGTGCTCGGCGGCTGCGGCGTGCTGTGCCCGATGATGTACGGCATGGCGCTCGGCCTGTTCGAGCGCGACCACGGACTGATCGGCGGCCTCATCAGTGCACTCTGCTATCTCGCCGTGAGCGGCGCCATGGCGATCGCCGCGGTGCTGCCCGAGGCGACGCAGGCGCCGATCGGATGGCTTTATCTCGGCCTCTGCACCATTGCGGGGACGCTGCTGGCGATCTCGCTGCCCTCAGTGCGCCACGCCACACAGACTTAAGGAAGGAACCAATTCATGACCACTGTCGGCATTCGCGGCACGTTCTTCGACTTCGTCGATGATCCCTGGAAGCACATCGGCAACGAGCAGGCCGCTGCGCGCTTTCACCAAGATGGCCTCATGGTCGTCACCGACGGCGTGATCAAGGCGTTCGGTTCCTATGACAAGATCGCCGCCGCGCATCCGGGCGTGCAGGTCACCCACATCAAGGATCGCATCATCGTCCCGGGCTTCATCGACGGTCACATTCACCTGCCGCAGACCCGCGTGTTAGGGGCCTATGGTGAGCAGCTGCTGCCGTGGCTGCAGAAGTGGGTCTATCCGGAGGAGCTCAAGTATCGCGATCGCAACTATGCGCGCGAGGGCGTGAAGCGCTTCCTCGACGCGCTGCTGGCGTCCGGCACCACCACCTGTCAGGCCTTTACCAGCTCCTCGCCGGTCTCGACCGAAGAGCTGTTCGAGGAAGCGGCCCGCCGCAACATGCGCGTCATCGCGGGCCTCACCGGCATCGATCGCAACGCGCCGGCCGATTTCGTCGATACCCCCGAGAATTTCTATCGCGACAGCAAGCGGCTGATCGCGCAGTACCACAACAAGGGCCGCAATCTCTACGCCATCACGCCGCGGTTCGCCTTCGGCGCCTCGCCGGAACTGCTCAGGGCGTGTCAGCGCCTCAAGCACGAGCATCCGGATTGCTGGGTCAACACCCACATCTCCGAGAACCCGGCCGAATGCAGCGGCGTGCTGGTCGAGCATCCGGACTGCCAGGACTATCTCGGGGTCTACGAGAAGTTCGACCTGGTCGGTCCAAAGTTCTCCGGCGGCCACGGCGTCTATCTCTCCAACAACGAGTTCCGCCGCATGTCGAAGAAGGGCGCCGCGGTGGTGTTCTGCCCGTGCTCGAACCTGTTCCTCGGCAGCGGCCTGTTCCGGCTCGGCCGCGCCACCGATCCCGAGCATCGCGTGAAGATGTCGTTCGGCACCGACGTCGGTGGCGGCAACCGCTTCTCGATGATCTCCGTGCTCGACGACGCCTACAAGGTCGGCATGTGCAACAATACGCTGCTCGACGGCAGCATCGATCCCACGCGCAAGGACCTTGCAGAGGCCGAGCGCAACAAGCTGTCGCCCTATCGCGGCTTCTGGTCGATCACGCTCGGCGGTGCCGAAGGTCTCTACATCGACGACAAGCTCGGCAATTTCGAGCCCGGCAAGGAGGCCGATTTCGTCGCGCTCGATCCGAATGGCGGGCAGATGGCGCAAGCGTGGCACCAGTCGCTGATCGCGGACGGCGCCGGCCCGCGCACGATGGATGAAGCCGCGAGCATGCTGTTCGCCGTCATGATGGTCGGCGACGATCGCTGCGTCGACGAGACCTGGGTGATGGGCAAGCGTCTCTACAAGAAGAGCTGAGACGGCAGCTCATGAGCGCATTCCCCGACACGGCCGGCCAGCCGGTCGCCCTCGTCATCCAGCGCCGCATTGCCGACGACGGCTTTGCCGCGTTCGCGCGGTGGAACGGCGAGGTTGGCGAGGTGCTCAAGGCGTGGCCCGGATTCCTGGGGCAGGAGGTGGTGCCGCCGCAACCGCCCGCTCATGTGGACTGGGTGACGATCCTGCGTTTCGCCAGCCCGGCCGCAGCACGCGCCTGGCTCCAGAGCGATGTTCGGGCGCGGCTGATCGGGCAGGTACAACGCTTCTTCGTCGGCTCCGAGGACGTCCACATCCTGCCCGACACCGGCGTTCAGCGTGACAATGCGGTGTCCGCCGTCATCTCCTTCGAGGTCCCCGACGGGCTCGAGGATGCGTTCCTGAAATGGCAGCAGCGCATCCAGGCCGCGGAAGCCGAGTTCAAGGGATTCCTGCGCCACAAGATCGAGCGGCCGATTCCGGGCCTGCACGACGAATGGATCATCATCCTGTCGTTCGACAGCGATGAAAATCTCAATGCCTGGCTCGACTCGCCCGTGCGGCAGACGCTGCTGAAGGAGGGCGAGCGCTTCAACGCCGGCATGAACGTGAAGCGGGCGAGCTATGGATTCAATTTCTGGTTCCCGGCCGGCAAGACGCAGGCTCCGGAACAAGGTTCGGAGCTGATCTGGAAGAGCAATCTCATCGTCCTGCTGGTGCTCTATCCCGTGGTCTATCTCTGGGGCACTTTCATCAGCCGGCCGCTGATCGACAGTCACGGCGTGCCGATCTGGCTGTCGCTGTTCGTCGGCAATCTCGTCAGCACCCAGCTGCTCGGCTGGTGGCTGGTGCCCGCCGCGTTCAGGGCGCTCGACTGGTGGGTGACGCCGAAGGCGACGCTCGGCCGCCAGATCGCGGGCTACGCGCTGCTCGCCGCGCTCTACGTCGCATCGATGGCGCTGTACGCGCTGCTGCTCGCGTGGCATTGGGGGCGGTGAGACCGTCCGCAACTGGCACGTGACGACCATGTTCGCCCTGACATTTCTCGGGACCTCGGCAAGCGTTCCCTCAGCGGAGCGCAACCATCCGGCGCTCCTCGTGGAAGCCGCGGGCAAGCGTGTCCTGATTGATTGCGGCGAGGGCACGCAGCGCCAGCTTCTGCGCAGTGGCGCCGGCTTTCGGCGGCTCGACCGCATCCTGCTGACGCACGCTCATCTCGATCACGTGCTCGGCATTCCCGGCCTGTTCTCGACGCTCGGCCTGCGGCAGACCTCCGACGTGATGACCATTCACGGTGGGGAGGGCACGCTCGACATCGTCATCCGAATGCTCGCAGGCCTGTGGGGCGCGGGCAGGGCGCCGATCGCGGTGGAGTTCGCAGCGCTGACCGAAGGACAGGTCATCGAGGCCGGTGAGTTCACCATCGATTGTTTCCCGGTCCGCCATCGCGACACCGACAGTTTTGGTTTCGTGTTTCAAAGCCCAGCGCGCCGTCATCTTCGGACCGATCGGCTCATGACGCTTGGTGTCCCCGACGGTCCCTTGCGCGGCGAATTGGCCGCGGGCCGACCGATCGTGCTCGCCAACCGAACCATCGATCCGGAAGACGTCCTCGGTCCGCCGAGCGGCGGCAGGAAGCTCGTCGTGATCGGCGACACCGAGACCACCGAGGGGCTGTCGCAATACGTTGCCGATGCCGACATGATGGTGATCGAGGCGACGTTCCTCGATCGCGACGCGCCGACCGCGCGGAACTACGGCCATCTCACCGCGGCAGAAGCGGCTTCCTTTGCAGCCACGAACAACGTCGGGCAGCTCGTGCTGACGCATATGTCGGGACGCTACGAAGACGAGGAGATTCTTGCCGAAGCCGCAAAGATCTTCCCGAACACCCGGATCGCCGCGGACTTCGATCGCATCGTCGTCTGATCAGCCCATTGCGAAGCCGGGACTGTCCGAAAAGAGCAACAAGACGTTTCGCTCGGGCGTGAACGCAGCGAGAACAGGCGACGATGTTCACAGAAGGACTGGACCGCAAACGCTGGCGCGGCTATATGACCGGCCTGCGGGCCGCTGATTTGCAAAACTTTCAGTCAGTCCTGCAAAACTTCCGAGGAAAGCTTAGCAATTTCAAGCGCTTCGGTGGGGAATGGTGTAACGGTAGCACAACAGACTCTGACTCTGTTTGTCTTGGTTCGAATCCAGGTTCCCCAGCCAGTTCCGGCACTTTCCAAGGCTGATTTCCAAGGTCCAATTTCCAAGTCCCCCTTGAGCAGGATGGCAGGTTCGTCGGCCGCCTCGCTGCTCGCGACGGTTTGCCTCACCTGACATCCCCATTCGCGGGTCGGATCGCGGCGCGCCGTATCGTCCTTGGATCGTGCAACCCAAGGAGATCCGCAATGCCCTATGTCGATGGTTTCGTTCTCGCCGTGCCGAAGGACAAGCTCGAGGCCTACAAGGCGCTGGCGGCGACCGCCTGTGCGATCTGGATGGAGCACGGTGCGCTCGATTATGTCGAATGCATCGGTGACGACGTTCCCTATGGGGAGCTCACCTCGTTTCCGCGCGCGGTGATGGCGAAGGAGGACGAGGTCGTGGTGTTCTCCTGGATCGTCTACCGCGATCGGGAGACTCGCGATGCCGTCAACAAGAAGGTGATGGCGGACCCGCGGATGACGTTCGAAGGCATGCCGTTCGACGGCAAGCGCATGATCTATGGCGGCTTCACGACGCTGCTCCGGGCGAACGACATCGTCGGCTGACAGCACGGGACAGAAGGCCTATCTCGGGGGACGCTGATCGACCTCCGTTTGGAGCAGCAGCGACAGGCAGCCGGCGAGCCGCGTCTCCATCTCTTTCGACGAGAGCGACAGCGGGCCGGGATCGTTGAGGATCGCGTTCACGAGCGTGCCGAGCACGACCTGGAAGCCGAAGGCGATGGTGCGGGTTTTTGCCGCTTTGCGGCCCTTGCCCATCGCCGGCAGCAGCATAGGGGTGGCGCGCTCGGTGGTTGCCTGGGCGAGGGCCTTGAACGGCGTCCATTTGTCCGGGCGGGTGTCGTCATGCTGAAGCGCGGCGCGCAGCACACCTTCGTGGTTGCGCATCCATGCGATGATGCCGCTCACGACGACATGGCAGAGCTTGTCGAGGCTTGGATCGGCTGACGGCCGCCTGATTTTGCTGAGCCGCTGCTCGCCGTCGCGCGCGGCCAGCGCCATCAGGGCGTTGAAATACGCTTCCTTGCTCTCGAAACGGCTGTAGAAGGCGCCGACGGTGGCGCCGACCTTGGTGCAGAGCCTCTCGATCGAGAGCTCGGCAAGGCTGCGCGTCCTCAGCATCGCGGCGCCGGCGCGCAGCAACGCCAGCGTGGTTTCCCGACTGCGCTTCTGCCGGGACGGGGCGACGCCGGGCAGGTCGAAATCGCGAAGCTCCGGCGGTTCGGACCGTAGGCGCATCAGGGCTTGCATCCGCCAAAAACCATAATCATAATTCGGATTATAATCTAAAGCCCGAGGCTCCGCGCGTCAATTGCGGCCGCCAGGACAAATGAACACCGGCTCCAGCAGGGAGGATCACATGAGCGCAGGCAGCGGCACGCCGTTCGGCGGCAGCATCGGCAAGACGGTTGCGCAGTCAAAGCCCTGGTGGCCGGCGGCCGTGAAGCCGCCTGAGGGCGCGCCGAACATCCTGGTGGTGCTGTTCGACGATGTCGGCTTCTCCGATTTCGGCTGCTGCGGCTCGGCGATCAGGACGCCGACCATCGACAAGCTCGCCGCGGAAGGCTTGCGTTACAGCGGCTTCCACACCACGGCGATGTGCTCGACCACGCGCGCGGCGCTGCTCACCGGGCGCAACCACCATTCGGTCGGCGTCGGCTGTCTCGCCAATTTCGATTCCGGCTATCCCGGCTATCGCGGCAAGATCGCGCGCGAGGCGGGGACGCTCGCCGAGATGCTGCGCGTGCACGGCTATCGCAACTACATGGTCGGCAAATGGCATGTCACGCCGCTGACCGAGAGCGGCGCCACCGGTCCGTTCGACGGCTGGCCGCTCGGGCGTGGCTTCGACCGCTTCTACGGCTTCCTCGATGCCGAAACCGACCAGTATGCGCCGGAGCTCGTCTTCGACAACACGCATATCGATCCGCCGGGCACCTATGCCGAGGGTTATCATCTGACCGAGGATCTGATCGACCAGACCATCCGCTTCATCGGCGATCACCATGCCGACCGTCCGGATGTCCCCTGGCTCACCTGGGTCGCGCTCGGCGCCTGCCACGCGCCGCATCAGGCGCCGGCCGAGATCATCATGAGCTATGATGCCGCCTTCGCGCACGGCTGGGACGTCGAGCGCGCTCAGCGGCTGGCGCGCCAGAAAGCCATGGGGCTGGTGCCGGAGGCAACGCGGATGCCGGCGCGCAATGACGGCGTCAAGGCCTGGGAGGAGCATTCGGCCGACGAGCGCCGGGTCTTCACGCGGCTGCAAGCGGCCTTTGCCGGCATGCTCGACCATTCCGATCGGCATCTCGCCCGTCTCGTCTCGTTCCTGGAGACGGCCGGTATCCGCGACAACACCGTGATCATCGTGATGTCCGACAATGGCGCGAGCCAGGAGGGTGGGCCGCTCGGATTCGTCAACGCAATGGGACCGTTCAACTTCAAGCCGGAGCCGGTCGCTGAAAAGCTCAGCCGCATCGACGACATCGGTGGGCCCGACACGCACAGCAATTTCCCGCATGGCTGGGCGATGGCCTCGAACACGCCTCTGCGCCGCTACAAGCAGAACACCCATGGCGGTGGCATCCGCGATCCCTTCGTCATCAACTGGCCGAAGAAGATCGCAAGCCGAGGCGAGCTGCGGCACCAGTTCGTCCACGCCTGCGACCTTGCGCCGACGCTGCTGGAGCTGATCGGCATCGAGCCACCCGCGACCATCGCGGGCTGTCAGCAAATGCCGCTGGAAGGCGAGAGCTTCGCGCGTTCGATCACGGAGGCGTCGGCCCCCTCGAAGAGCTCGCCGCAATATTTCGAGATGTTCGGCCATCGCGGGCTCTGGCATGGCGGATGGAAGGCCGTCGCCTTTCATCCGTCGGGCACGCCGTTCGAGAACGATAAATGGGAGCTGTTCCATCTCGACGCGGATTTCTCCGAGACCGACGACCTCGCGGCCAAGGAGCCGGAGCGCCTCGCCCGGATGGTCGCGGCATGGTGGGAAGAAGCCGAGAAGCACAAGGTCCTGCCGCTCGACGACCGCTTCGGGCCGCGCTTTGCGGAGAATGCCGCGCGCTTCCACGGCGCGCGCCGGCACTTCGTCTTCCACGCCGGGATGGGGCATGTGCCCACCGACGTGGCGCCCGACGTGCGCAGCCGCAGCTACACGATCGAGGCACATGTCGAGATCGGCGAGGTGGGCGCAGACGGCGTGCTGATCTCGCACGGCGATGCGACGTCGGGCTACAGCCTTTACGTCAAGGGCGGTCATCTCGTGCACGACCTCAACATCGGCGGCAGCCACCAGATCGTACGGTCGGACCGCAAGGTGCCGTCGGGCGCGCGGCGTCTCGGCGTTCACGTCGAACGGCTCGTGCGCAAGGAGCCGCCCGCGAAGGGCGCGCGCACGGGCATCAGCGAATATACGCTTCTGATCGATGGCGAGCCGGCAGGGTCGCTCCAGACCCAGCTCGGATTCCACACGCTGATCTCGTGGTCCGGGCTCGACATCGGCCGCGACCGCGGCAGCCCCGTGTCGCATTACGAGACGCCGTTCGAGTACGAGGGGCGGCTGCTGCGCGTCACCGTCACGATGCACGACGACCAGAAGCTCGACGACGACGCCGTCGGCAACGCGCAGATGGCGCGGCAGTAGGCGCAGGCTCGCGGCTGCGAGAGAGCTCGGCCTTCATGGTTCGAGACGCCAGCCGTCGCTGGCGCCTCACCATGAGGAGTTGACGTCTCGCCGCAAAACGCGACCTCATCCTGTGAGGAGGCCGCCAGAGGCGGCCGTCTCGAAGGATGGCCGCGACCACAGCGCCAACCGTCTTACTTGATCTTGTCGTAAGCTGCCGCGAAGTCGCCCAGCGGCATCGGGATCGCGATCGTCTCCCTGGCCATGTTCTGGAAGGAGACCTTCAACTGCTTGCCCGACCGCAAGGCGGCGAGCAGGTCCGGCGCGACCGGGGTCGAGGCGTAGCAGCCGCGGTTCTCGCAGGTCTGGATCTGGAGGTCGACCGTCTTGCCTTCATCGACCTGAAGCTTGGCGCCGACGGGAAGGTTGAGGCCAAGCGGCAATTGCAGCAGCGCCACCGGCGTGCGGGTGTCAGGCGCGATGCGGATGTTGATCAGGACGACGGTCTGGCCGGTCTTGGTCAGCACCGCGTTCTGCTCCATCGCGCATTCGAGCGGCGCATCGCGGCTGGCGCTGGTGCAGCGGACGATCCAGCCGGGCTGTCCGGGAGCTCCGTCAGCCTGCGGCTGCGTGGGAGCCGGCGCCGGCTGTGCGGCCGGAGGAGCGGCGTTCTTCCTGGCACCTTGCTGGGCGGACGCTGCGCCCATCGACAACAGGGCAGCAGCGGCAAGGGCGATGAGTCTGGATTGCAAGAGCATGGCGAAACCGCGTTGGCGAATGGGGTCTCGCTGTAGCCTCGCGGGAGGCGCGGTGCAAGCTTACTCGGCGGCTTCCTTGACGCCGCCGTGCTCGGGGACCTCGTCGCCTTCGCCGTCGCCCGAACGGCCCCAGGCGGAGAACCAGTTGTTGAGCTTGTCGAGATAGAGGTAGACGACGGGCGTGGTGAACAGCGTCAGCGCCTGGCTGACGATCAGGCCGCCGACCATGGCGTAGCCGAGCGGCTGGCGGATCTCGGCGCCGGTGCCGTGACCGAGCATCAGGGGCACGCCGCCGAGCAGCGCGGCCATCGTCGTCATCATGATAGGGCGGAAGCGCAGCAGCGCAGCCTGGCGGATCGATTCCTCCGGCGTCTTGTGCTCGTCGCGCTCGGCGGCAATCGCGAAGTCGACCATCATGATGCCGTTCTTCTTCACGATGCCGATCAGCAGGATGATGCCGATCAGCGCGATGAGGCTGAAGTCGAAGCCGGCCGCCATCAGGATCGCGAGCGCGCCGACGCCGGCCGAGGGCAGCGTCGACAGGATCGTGATCGGATGGATGTAGCTCTCGTAGAGGATGCCCAGGATCAGATAGACCACGACGAGGGCGGCGAGAATCAGCAGCGGCACCGTGCCGAGCGACTGCTGGAACGCCTGCGCGGTGCCCTGGAAGCTCGAGTTGAGCGTCGGCGGCGCGCCGAGATCGGCCATCGCCTTCTGCACGGCCTCCGTGGCCTGGCCGAGCGCGACGCCTTGCGCGAGGTTGAAGCTGATCGTGGTCGCCGGGAACTGGCCCTGATGGCTGATCGAGAGCGGACGGACCGGATCGGTGGTCCAGGTCGCGAACGTCGACAGCGGGACCTGGTCGCCGGTCAGCGGCGATTTGAGATAGAGCTTGTTCAGGGTGTCGAGGTTGCCCTGCATCTCCGGCAGGATCTCCAGGATCACCTTGTAGGTGTTGAGCTGGGTGAAATACTGCGTGACCTGCCGCTGTCCGAAGGCGTCATAGAGCGTGTCGTCGATCAGCTGCGGCTGGATGCCGTAACGCGCGGCGGTGTCGCGGTTGATCTTGAGCTGGACCGTGGTGCCCTGCGTCTGCTGGTCGGTCGCGACGTCGCGCAGCTGCGGCAACGTCTGCATCCTGGCCAGGATTTTTGGCGCCCATTCATTGAGCTCGGCCAGATTGGCGTCCTGCAGCGTGAACTCGAACTGCGTGCGCGTCGGCCGGCCGCCGAGCCGGACGTCCTGGGACGCCTGCATGTAGAGGCGGGCGCCTTCGATTTTCTCGAACTGGGGCCGCAGCCGCGCGATGATCTGCTGCGCGGTCGCATCGCGCTCGCTACGTGGCTTCAAGGTGATGTACAGAGCACCGTTGTTGCCGGCACGACCGCTGCCGCCGATCACGCTGGCCACAGCGGCAACGCCGGGATCTGATAGAACGATCTTGCCGAGCTCCTCCTGCTTGGCTCGCATCTCCTTGAACGAAATATCCTGCGAGGCCTCCGACGTCGCGGTGATCAAGCCGTTGTCTTGCTGCGGGAAGAAGCCCTTGGGGATGAGGACGAAGAGATAGATCGACAGCACGAGCGTTGCGAAGAAGACGGCAAGTGTGGCGCGCTTCCACCGCAGCGCGATGTCAAGAACGTGTTCGTAGCTTCGCAGGAGCGCATCGAATCCGCGTTCGCTCCACTGAAAAAAGCGGCCGTGCTTAACCTCCCCATGCGCGCGCAGGAAGCGCGAGGCCATCATCGGCGTCAGCGTGAGCGAGACGAACATCGAGACGAAGATCGTCATCGCCAGCACGACCGCGAATTCGCGGAACAGGCGCCCGATGATGCCGCCCATCAACAGCAGCGGGATCAGCACCGCCACCAACGATATGCTGATGGAGACGATAGTGAACCCGATTTCCTTGGCACCCCTGTAAGCGGCGGTCATCGGCGATTGACCCTGCTCGACATAGCGCGAGATGTTCTCGAGCATGACGATCGCATCGTCGACGACGAACCCGACCGCGATCGTCAGGGCCATGAGCGAGAGATTGTCGAGCGTATAGCCCGCGACCCACATCATGGCGCAGGCGCCGAGCAGGGCGAGCGGCACTGTCACGGCCGGGATGACCGTTGCCCAGAAGCTTCGCAAGAAGATGAAGATGACCGTCACCACGAGGAAGACGGTGAGCAGCAACGTGAACTGGACGTCGTCCACTGCGGCGCGGATCGTTTGAGTACGATCGCTCATCAGTTCGATCTTGATGGCCGGCGGAATTGCCGCCACCAGGCGCGGCAGCGTTGCCTTGATGCGATCGACAGTCTCAATGACGTTGGCGCCGGGCTGCTTGAACACAACGAGGAATACGCCGCGCTTCCCGTTGGCCCAGGCGGCCTGCTTTGCGTCCTCGGGGCCTCTAACGGCCTGACCGATGTCGCGGATCCGTAACGGTGCGCCGTTGCGGTAAACGACGATAACGTCATTCCAGTGCTTGGCGTCCGTCAACTGGTCGTTGGCGTAGATCGTGTAGGCGCGCTTGGCGCCGTCAATGTTACCCTTGGGACTGTCGACCGTCGTGATCGCGATTTGGCTGCGTACGTCCTCCAGGGACAGGCCTTTGGCGACGAGCTTGGCCGGATCAATCTGGACGCGGATGGCCGGCTTCTGCTGGCCTCCGATGAACACCTGCGCCACGCCCGATATCTGACTGATCTGCTGGGCAAGCTGGGCGTCCACGGAGTCGCTGACCGTGGTCAGCGGGAGCGTATCCGACGTCGCGGACATGATCAGGATCGGAGCATCCGCCGGGTTGACCTTGCGGTAGGTCGGCGGCGACGGCAGGTTCTTCGGCAGTTGCCCGGAGGCTGCGTTGATCGCCGCCTGCACGTCGTTTGCGGCGCCATCGATGCTGCGGTTGAGATCGAACTGAATGGTGACCGACGCGGTGCCCAGATAGCTCGTCGAGGTCATCTGGGCGATGCCGGGAATCTGGGCGAATTGCCGCTCCAGCGGCTGGGCCACCGACGAGGCCATCGTCTCCGGGCTGCCGCCCGGCAGGTTGGCGGTGATCTGGATGGTCGGAAAGTCGACCTGCGGCAATGGTGCGACCGGCAGCAGCGGATAGGCGACGAGACCGACGAATAGAATGCCGGCCATCAGCAGCGAGGTGCCGATGGGATAACGGATGAAAGGTGCCGAAATCCCTCCCTCGGTCATTCCTGTCGTACCTTGTTCCGGGCCGGATCCGAGCTTGCCACCGCCGTCGACACGAGGCTTCCGGGCTGGACCTTGAACTGACCGCCGACGATCACCTGCTGGCCCGGGCTCAAGCCTTCCTCGATCACCGAACGTCCGTCGATGGCATAGCTGACCTTGACCTTGTGCACCTCGGCCTTGTTGTCCTGATTGACGGTATAGGCGTAGAGCCCGTCGGTGGAATGCTGGACCGCGTCATCAGGAACCACGGTCGCATCCTTCAGCGTCCGAACCAGGAGCCGGGTCGAGACCGATTGGCCCGGCCACAGCGCGTGGTCCTTGTTGTCGAACACCGCCTTGAGGCGGATCGTTCCGCTGGTCGTGTCGACCTGGTTGTTGATGACCGCGAGCTTGCCCTCGGCCAGCGTCTTCTTGCCGTCGGTCGTGGAGGCGATCACCTTGAGCGCGCCGGCTTTCTGGCCCTCGCTGATATAGGGGAGCTGGTCTTCCGGCGCCGTGAAGATCACCGAGATCGGCTCGACCTGCGAAATCATGACGATGCCCGTCTGCGTCGAGGCGTTCACGATATTGCCGATGTCGACCTGGCGCAGGCCGGCGACGCCGGTGATCGGCGCCTTGACCTGGGTGTAGTCGAGCTGGGTCTGGGCGTTGGCGATCGCGGCTTCGTCGGCGGCGATCTGGGCGGTGAGCTGGGCGACGGTCGAGCGCTGGGTATCCACCCGCTGTGCTGTCGCGAATTCGCCGAGCCTCATGGCGCGCTGAAGTTCGAGATTGGCGTTGGCGAGGCTCGCCTCGTCCTGCGCCTTCTTGGCCTTCGCCTGGTCAAGCGCGGCTTGATAGGGGCGGGGATCGATCGAGACCAGAAGCTCGCCCTGCTGGACGATCTGGCCTTCGCGGAAGGCGAGCTTGACGATCTGGCCGTCCACACGGGTTCTGACCTGGACGGTATTGAAGCCCTGAACCGTGCCCAGACCTGTGAGATAGACCGGAAAGTCGGTCTTCTGGACCGGCGCAACGCTCACGGGGACGGCGGTCGGACGAGGCGGGCCGTTTTGCGCGGTCTGGCTTTTTTCAGGCTGGGACGAGCCGAATTTGTGCCAACCATAATAGCCCGCGAAGGCCACGGCCGCGATGATCAGAAGCCAGAGGATCGGCCGGGACTTTTTCATGTCGTCTCGTGTCGGCTCGTGTGCCCTCAGCTACGCATGATGGGGCAGGCCCAGAGTTCCATCGCGGTGTATAATACACGCCAAGTTCCAGTGTAAACAGCACTATCGGTCGAGAATCCTAAACAATTGGAAAGCTTTGCACCCCGGGGGCAATGGTCTGGCGCGGCGATGTGCAGTGCTGCATTTTCGCGGCGCGACGGATCCGCCGGCCACTCTTGCGCAGCACCCATCGCGGTGGGCCCGGGCCGGATAGCGTTGGTTCTTCGGATCAGTCACAAGAACGGTTCTAAGCCGTGTTGCGGTCGTTTTGGTTGTCAGGCATTTCGGCATCGTCCATATCGGCGCCGCCATGAATGGAGCGCAGGATGGACGAGCTGAACGGCAAGCTGATCGCGTGTCAGATTCTGATTACGGGATTGATCGCGCGTGTCGCCAACGAGCAGCGCGATCCCTTGCGCTTCCTCACCGACTTTCGCGACGAGATCAAAGCCGTCGTGAACGGCGTCAACATCGCCGGCATGGACAACACCGATCGCGTGCGCGCCGTCGCGCAGAAGACCGTCGACGAATTGTTCTCGCTGATGAAGCCGCCGAGCAGCGATTGAGGCGAACGGTTTGTTGGCGTCGTCTTAGAACGAGTCCAATCTCTTCTTAGAACGATTTCAAACTGGAGTTTAGAATCGTTTTGATCTGGATCGATTCAAGCATTCTCGCCAGCGGCTCGCATTGACCCGCTATTTTGCGGCCGATACCAACAGCCATCGTTCATCGAAGTGAATGAGCGAACAAGAAGATGGGGCGTTTGGTAATGGGGCAGGTGGTCGCACCGAAATCGTTGCGTTCGGTCGCAGCATTCGATCCGATGGATGAGAGGTCCGCGGGCGTTTCCGGCAAGAAAGTTTCAGCGGTTGCGAGCTTGATCGCGGTGGCGTCGGTGTCGAGCGGCGCGCAGGCGCAGCGGTCGACCCTGCCGCCGGTGACGGTCGATGCTCCGGTCGAGCGCCCGCGTCCAGCGGCCTCGAAGCCTTCACCTGAGCAGGTCCGTGCCCGCAACGCGCTTCGCCGCGCCGCGCAGCGCCAGCAGGCGCAGCAGACAGCTCCCACCACGCCGTCCGGCGCTCCCGACGGCAATCCCTATGCCGATCCGGCGGCGCCCTACAAGGTCGATCACGTGCAGGCCTCGGGAAAGTTTCCCGAGAAGATGCTGAACACGCCGAAGACCATCACGGTGCTCAGCAAGGAAGTGCTCGAGGACAAGAACGCCACGACGCTGAAGGAGATCGGGCGCTCGACCGCGGGCGTGACGCTCGGCTCGGGCGAGGGCGGCAACGCGTTCGGCGACCGCTTCTTCATCCGCGGCTTCGACGCGCGCAACGACGTCTTCATCGACGGCATCCGCGATCCCGCCGTTTCCATCCGCGAGAACTTCTTCACCGAGCAGATCGAGATTCTGCGCGGACCGGCCTCCTCCTATGCCGGTCGCGGCACCGCCGGCGGCGCGATCAATATCGTCACCAAGCAGGCCGGCGACGTCAACTTCAAGCGCGTGGACAGCGAGTTCGGCACCGACATGACCAAGCGCGTCACGCTCGACGTCAACCATGTCATCGATCCGACCTTCTCGGTGCGCACCGGCGGCCTGTTCCAGGACGCCAACGTCGCCGGGCGCGACCACGTCACCGACAATCGCTGGGGCAGCTTCATCTCGACCAAGTACACCCCGACCAACGACATCAAGATCACGACGAACTACGTCCACACCGATCTCAGCGGCTATCCCGATTTCGGCGTGCCCTATTACAAGCAGGGCAACGTGCCGGTGACCTCGGCGGGCATTCCGCGTGGAAACTGGTACGGCTTCCTCAACCGCGACTTCCAGACCGCGCGCCAGGATTTCGGCACCGGCACGATTGAGTACAAGGTCAACGAGGCCATCACTCTGACCAGCAAGGTGCGCGGCGAGCACTCGCTGCTGAACTATATCGGCACGCTGCCCCAGAACCCGATTACCACCAGCCCGAATCCACTGCTCTGGACCACGACCGCGAGCGCGCAGAGCCGCTACCAGAACGTGGACGTGTGGGCCAACCAGAACGAGGCCACGTTCAAGCTCGACACCGGCGGGGTCAAGCACACCGCCGTGTTCGGCGTCGAATATTCGAACGAGAACATCTCGATCGACCGCTATGCCGGTCTCGCGTCGGAGCTGGCCGGCTCGCCCTTCACGAGCAACGGGGCCATCTCGGGGGTCAACCTCTATTCGCCTCAATACACCAATCTCTCCGGCTTCGGCACGCCCTCACTGGTCGGAAACCCGACCCGCTATGGCGTCAACACCAGCAGCGTGTATGTGATGGATACCGCGAACTGGCAGGACACGATCATCGTCAACGGTGGCATCCGCTATGATGGCTACCGCCAGAGCGCGTCGAACAATACGAACTTTGTGAAGCAGAACGCCGATCTGGTGAACTACAACGTCGGCCTGGTCTACAAGCCGATGTCGATCGGCAGCATCTATGCAGCCTATGCGACCTCGGCCAATCCGTTCGGTTCGGAGCTGGACGCGACCGGCACCGACTACGGTGGCGTTCCCGCCAACTCGACCATTCTGCTCGGGCCGGAGCGCAACAAGGCGATAGAGCTCGGCACCAAATGGGAGCTCGCCGATCGCCACCTGCTGGTGACCGGCGCGCTGTTCCAGACCACCAAGGACAACGCGCGCGAGACCGTCAACGGTCTTCTCACCTCGGGCGCTGCCTACAGGATCCAGGGCATCGACATCGAAGCCGAGGGCAAGATCACCGATCGATGGAGCATCTTCGGCGGCCTGGTGCTGATGCAGTCCAAGGTCACGCAGAGCGGTGTTGCCTCGAATCTCGGCCTGCAGCTTGCCAACATTGCCCACCAGTCGTTCAGCATGCTGACCAAGTACAAGTTCGATGACGGTTGGGAACTCGGCGGGCAGGCGGTGTACCGCTCCAAGGTCTATGGCGGCACGTTCGCGGCCAACACCAACGAGCTGCCGAGCTATTGGCGTTTCGATGCGTTCGTCGAGAAGAAGATCGACCAGAACTGGACCATGAAGTTCTACGCGCAGAACCTGACCAACAAGCTCTATTACGACTCGTTCTATCGCAGCAACGTGCCGTTCGTGGCGGTTGCGCCGGGACGGGCATTCTACATCGTGACGACGGCGAAATTCTGATCATGTTGACGTGCCTGCCTGGCGTTCTCAGCAAGGATGATGTGGCGGATTTCCGCCGCATCATGGACGTCAGCGCATGGGAGGACGGCCGCTCGACCGCGGGCGCGCAGTCCGCCATGGTCAAGCGCAATGAACAGCTGCCACCCGACAGCGAAGTCGCGCGAAGACTCGGCAACCGCATCATCTCGGCGCTGACCTCGAACCCGCGTTTCATCGCCGCGGCGATCCCGCTCCAGATCTTTCCGCCGCTGTTCAACCGCTATGCGGCGAGCAGCAGCCATCATTTCGGCCTGCATGTCGACAATGCGATCCGCGGCGACCGCCTGACCGGCCTTCGCATCCGTACGGACCTGTCGGTCACGCTGTTCCTCGCCGAACCGGAAGAATACGACGGTGGCGAACTTGTGATCGAGGACACCTACGGTTCGCACGAAGTCAAGTTGCCAGCCGGGGACTGCGTGCTCTATCCCTCGACCAGCCTCCATCTGGTCACCCCCGTGACCAGGGGGACGCGGGTTGCGTCTTTCTTCTGGCTTCAGAGCATGATACGGGACGATCAAGCCCGGAGCATGATCTTTGACCTCGACACCGCGATACAGGCGCTGGTGGAACGGCTCGGGCGTGACGATCCCGAAACGGTCAAATTGACGGGTATCTATCACAACCTCATTCGCTACTGGGCCGAAGTATGAAGACCATGTCCTTCCAAGCAAGCCTCGCCGCAGCCTTGACGCTGGCGGCCGCCTGGCTCGCATCCCCGGTTTCGGCCCAGACACAAAGCCCGCCAGTGGCGACACCGGTTCAATCGACGGCTCAGCCGTCCGCGGCCGGACCGGCTCCGGCGGCAACCGCGCCAGCGGCCCCGTCGCCCGTGGCCCCGGCGCCTGCGGTCTCGACGGCTCCCGCCGTTGCGGGCGCAGCCCCCGTGGCAGCCAATCCCGCGAGTGCGAAGCCCGACGCGGCGACCGCCATCGCGCCGGCCATGAAGGAGTTGTCGCCCTGGGTGATGTTCATGTCGGCAGACGTCATCGTGAAGGCGGTGATGATCGGGCTCGCCTTCGCCTCGCTGATGACCTGGACTGTCTTCATTGCCAAGTCGATCGAATTGTCGGTCGCATCCGCCAAGCTCCGGTCCGCGCTGAAGAAGATTGCGGAGGCGCGCTCCCTCGCCGAAGCGCAGATGGCGCTCGGCACCAAGGAGGGCATCCTGCCGTCCTTCCTGGCGGCGGCGTTGCGTGAGGCGCGGATTTCGGCCGGCTTGTCCAGCGATGCCGGCATCAAGGAGCGCGCGGCCTCCAGCTTTTCCGAGATCGTGCGCGCGGAACAGCGTCGCATCCGGATCGGCATGGGCGTGCTCGCGACCATCGGCTCGACCTCGCCCTTCGTCGGCCTGTTCGGCACGGTCTGGGGTATCATGAACAGCTTCATCGGCATCTCGAAATCGCAGACCACGAACCTCGCCGTGGTCGCGCCCGGCATTGCCGAAGCGCTGCTCGCCACCGCGATCGGCCTCGTCGCCGCTATTCCCGCCGTGATCATCTACAACCACTTCTCGCGCGTGACGAAGGGCTATCTCGAGCTCGTCAGCCGCGCCTCGGGCGCGGCGGGGCGGCTGCTCTCGCGCGATCTCGACCGCAGCCACGGCAGCGTGCATTCGCGCGCAGCGGAGTGAACCATGGCCGTTTCGCTCGCAGACAATGATGACGACGACGACTTCTCGGAAACGCATGACATCAACGTCACGCCATTCATCGACGTCATCCTGGTTCTGCTGATCATCTTCATGGTCGCGGCTCCGCTTTCCACGGTCGATTTGCCGATCGACTTGCCGACGTCGAGCGCGACGCCGCAGAAGAAGCCGGACAAGCCGACGTATCTCAGCATCAAGCCCGATCTGACGCTTGCCATCGGAGAAAACCCGGTCCACCGGGCCGAGTTGATCGGGACGCTCGACGGACTGTCCGACATGAGCAAGGACAAGTACGTCTTCCTGCGTGCCGATCGTTCGGTGCCGTATGGGGAGTTGATGGGCGTCATGGAGCTCTTGCGTTCAGGCGGCTATACGCGGGTGAAGCTGGTCGCGCTGGAAGGCCCGCCGGGGGCGCCCGCGGCAGCCGCCGCTCAGCCCTGAGGGCCCGCCATGTCGGACGAAGTCAGACCATCCCGGAGGCTCTGGATCCTGGCAGCAGTGGCGGCGCTGGTGCTCCATCTGGGTGGTGCCGCGCTCGCGCTGGCTCATTTGCGTGCCGACGACGACGACGACGGCCTTGGTGCGGCCGGCGCCGAGTTCGCCGTAGAGATGGCATCGCCCAAGGCGCCCGATACCGACCTTCCGCCGGGGCCTGACAGCGAAGCCATGCAGGAGCAGCAGGCGCTTCCCGAGCAAAAGGCCGAGACCAAGGAAACCGAGCTGCCGAAGGATCAGTCGCAAGAGGTCGACGATCCCGATCGAGTCGTCACCGAAAACATCTCCAAGAAGCCGCAAGATGAGGATCCGAAGATCGCGGCGGTTGAAACTCCTGCTGCCGAGGCATCGCCGAAGTCGGTTGCGACGGCTCGCCGGACGCTCGATGAAGACGCGCGCGAAGCCGAGAAAGCCCTGGCGCCGGTGCTTGGGCTCGGCAAGGACATCTTGAAGATCACGGCCGACTGGAACCGCAAGATCAGCGCGCATCTCGCCGCTCACAAGGTCAATCCGGAGGGCAAGCAGCCCAATAACCAGAAGGTCAAGGTGAGCTTTGCGATCAACCGCAGAGGAAACGTGCTTTCGGTCGACGTCGTGGAATCGTCCGGGGACGCCGCTTACGATGCGGCGGCGGTCTCGATTGTTCGTAAATCCGATCCCATTCCACAGCCGCCCGCCAGCCTGACTGACGACCGGTTCGAGCGCACCGTGGACATCATCTTCACGCCGCCCGACGCAAGGAAAAGGAAGAAGTCGGCTCAGCGCCAGTAGAGCCGGATTCCGACATAGACCACGACCAGACAGGCGAAGATCAGCGCCACCGGCAGCGGCCGTTTCTGGGTTCCAGCGAAGGCCGCCGCACCGAAGGAGACGGCCCTCTTCGGCTTCGGCGCGGGGCGCCGGAAAGCGGTTACATTATCGGCTGCCGGCTCGGCCTGACGCGTACGGACGTCGGGCGGCGTTCCCGCACCGCCCATTTCGACATAATAGGCCTTGTAGATCGCAGCGATGGTGGCTTCGGTGGCCTCTCCCTCGCTCATCTGCGTCAGCAGGTTCTGGTAGCTCGCCAGGAACTCCTGGGCCTCCGGAGGCAGTGCGGACGCCCCGTTGAGCTTGGCCATCATCTTCCAGGTGGCAAAATCGGCGCGGGCGCGGGTGTCGGCGCGTCGCGCGATCAGCATATCGGCAGCTTTGACCAAGTCGGCCTCTGGCCTTTCGGCGTGGGAGTGTTCCGTTCAACTAAACGTTGCCGGTCAGGAAGAGAACAGCCTGAATCACATGACCGGTCAACGTTCGCAGTATTGCTGAAATAACATCAAGATTTAGACCGAACTGCGAACCCGCAAGCGGCAGCAGGATCAACAGGCCGATCAGGATCAGCATACCGAACGGCTCGAGCCGGGCCAGCGGCGCGGCGAGGGGGCGGGGCAACAGCCCGACGGCAACGCGCCCGCCATCGAGCGGCGGAATCGGCATCATGTTGAATACGGCCAGGATCGCGTTGATCACGAGAGCATTCTTGAGGTTGTCCGCAACCCATTTCGCCGAGCTCGCGGGCACCAGGGGCAGGGCATGGAAGGCGAGGGCGGCGGCCAGCGCCAGCAGGATGTTGGTGACCGGCCCGGCCAGCGCCACCCAGACCATGTCGAGCCTGGGGTTGTTCAGCTTGCGGAAGTTCACCGGCACGGGCTTGGCATAGCCGAACAGGAATGGCGAATGCGCGAATAGCAGCATCGCGGGCAGGATCAGGGTACCGAACGGATCGATATGCCTGATAGGATTGAAGCTGACGCGGCCAAGCTGTGAGGCTGTGTTGTCCCCGAGCCGGTCCGCGACGAAGGCGTGCGCGGCCTCGTGAAAGGTGATGGCGAGCACCAGCGGCAGCACCCAGACGGAAAGGTCATAGAAGGAGATGTTCACGGCTCGTTGATCCCGGTTCGCTCGCGGCCTTGCAGCCGTCCCAGCCAACCGGCGGTGCAGCAACGCTTCAACTCAACATAGGGTGGCCGGTCCCGGAATGCCACGCTGCAAAATGACCGCCCCGGTGCTCCGCCGTGCAGTCGCGCAAATTCACGTCGGGATCGTGCCCGGATATTGCGTCAGACCGTCGTCGAGCTTCAGCCAGGCAGGCTTCTCCGAAACCCAGATATGCTCGGTCGGCGCGAAGGCGTTGCGATCGTCGAACACCGAGAGCGCGACGCCCGCCAGCGTGCCGTTGCGCCGCCAGGCGAACAGGCGCGTGCCGCAGTGCTTGCAGAACACGCGGTCGATGTTCTCCGAGGATGCATAGCGCTCCGTATCGCCCTCGACGGTCAGCGCGCGCTGGTCGAACTGCGCGCGGGCGAAGAAGGGCGAGCCCATCGCCTTCTGACAGAGGCGGCAATGGCAGATGCGGACGTTGAGCGGCTCGCCCTCAGCCTTGAACCGCACCGCGCCGCACAGGCATCCGCCTTCCCGGATCATGATGTCCTCAATAGGTTGCGCGCCCGCCCGAAATGTCGAACACGGCGCCGGTCGAGAATGCGCAGTCCTCGGATGCGAGCCAGGCCACCATCGCGGCGAGCTCTTCCACCAGCACGAAGCGGCCCTTCGGGATCTTCGACAGCATGAAGTCGATGTGCTGCTGCGTCATCTGGTCGAAGATCGCGGTCTTCGCCGCCGCCGGTGTCACCGCGTTGACGAGGATGTCGTGTGCCGCCAATTCCTTGCCGAGCGATTTCGTCAGCGCGATCAGGCCGGCCTTGGACGCCGAATAGTGCGAGGCGTTCGGATTGCCCTCCTTGCCGGCGATGGAGGCGATGTTCACGATCCGCCCGTATTTCTGCTCGAGCATGGCGGGCACGATCGCCTTGCAGCAGATGAAGGGGCCGTCGAGGTTGATGCGCAGCACCTTGCGCCATTCCTCGAGGTCAGTCTCCCAGACCGGCTTGTTGACGCCGGCGATGCCGGCATTGTTGACGAGGATGTCGATCTTGCCGAAGGCGGCCAGCGTCGCATCGCGCGCCTGCTCGACGGCCGCGGTGTCGGTGACGTCGACCTTGTAAACCTTTGTATCGCCGCCGACTTCCTTGGCGGTTTTCTCGGCCAGCCCTGAGTCAAAGTCCCAGATCGCGACCTTGGCGCCGGAGGCGACGAAGCGCTCGGTGATGGCGCGGCCAAAGCCCTGCGCGCCGCCGGTGACGATGGCGACGCGGCCGTTGAGGTCGATCTTGTTCATGCCGGAGGCCTCTGGCGTCAGAGCATGTAGCCGCCGTCGACGACGAGGTCGACGCCGGTGGTGAAAGCGCTCTCGTCGCTGCCGAGATAGACCGCCATGGATGCGATCTCCTCGGCGGTGCCGAGCCGGCCCATCTTCTGGCGGGAGATGAACATCTCCTTGCCCTGCGGGCCTTGCGCGGCGGCGCGGTCGAGCATCGAGGGCGTCTCGACGGTGCCGGGGCAGATCGAGTTGCAGCGGATGCCCTTGGTGATGAAATCGAGCGCGACCGCGCGCGACAGCAGCGATACCGCTGCCTTCGACGAGCTGTAGACGTAGCGGTTGGCCGGGGGCCGCAGCGCCGCGCAGGACGAGATGTTCACGATGCTGCCGCCGCCGCCCGCGATCATGTCGGGCAGGAAGGCCTTGATGGTCCGGTGCATCGACTTGACGTTGAGGTCGAACGAAAAGTCGAAATCCTCTTCCGAGCACTCCAGGATGGTGCCGTGGTGCACGAAACCGGCCGCGTTGAGCAGGATGTCGATCCTGCCGATGCGCTTTGCAAAGGCGTTGACGTCGGTGGTGTTGCGGACGTCGAGTTTTGCCACTTCGGCGATGCCTTCCTTGGTCAGGCTCGCGATGCCGGCTTCGTTGATGTCGGTGGCGATGACGGTTGCGCCTTCACGCGCGAACGCAATCGCGCAAGCGCGCCCGATGCCGGCGGCTGCAGCCGTGACGACGGCGCGCTTGCCCTTGAGGCGGTCTGCCATGTTGTTGTTCTCCTCACCTTGAATTTGATGGTCAGTGCCGTAGCCCGGATGAGCGCGCAAGCGCGACATCCGGGAACGGGATGTCCCGGGTGTCGCTTCGCTCACCCGGGCTACGTATGCCTAGCTCAGTGATTATCCCGCGCCACGCCGAACGTGCCGGCGACGTTCTGATAGCGCGTGGCGAGCTCCATGCAGGCGCCGGTCGACTGCTGGCCGACGGTGTTGCGATAGATCTCCTGCCACGGCGTCTGGTTCGGTGGATGCTTGAAGCCGCCGCTGGCCTTGAGCTCGGCGTGGCGCTTCTTCAGCTCCTCGTCCGAGATCAGGATGTTGGCGCTGCCCTTGTTGAGGTCGATGCGGACCTTGTCGCCGGTCTTGAGGATCGCGAGGCCGCCATTGGCGGCAGCTTCCGGAGAGGCGTTCAGGATCGAGGGCGAGCCCGAGGTGCCGGACTGACGGCCGTCGCCGATGCAGGGCAGGGACAGGATGCCGCGTTTGATCAATGCTGCCGGCGGCTGCATGTTAACGACCTCGGCGCCACCGGGGTAGCCGATCGGCCCGGTGCCGCGAATGAACAGGACGCAGCGCTCGTCGATGTCGAGCGAGGGATCGTCGATCCGCTCGTGATAGTCCTCCGGGCCCTCGAACACGATGGCGCGGCCCTCGAAGGCGTTCGGGTCCTTCGGGTTGCTGAGATAGCGGTCGCGGAATTCCTTGGAGATCACGCTGGTCTTCATGATCGCGGAGTCGAACAAATTGCCCTTCAGCACCAGGAAGCCGGCATCCTTCACCAGCGGCTTGTCGTAGGCCCAGATCACGTCGTTGTCGGGGACCGGCGCGTTCTTGCAGTTCTCGCCGATGCCGCGGCCGTTGACGGTGACGGCGTCCTCATGGATGCGCTTGTGCTTCATCAATTCGCGCACCACGGCGGGCACGCCACCGGCGCGGTGGAATTCCTCGCCGAGATAGAAGCCGGCCGGCTGCATGTTGACCAGCAGCGGCACGTCGTGGCCCACCTTCTGCCAGTCCTCGATCGAGAGCTCGACGCCGATGTGGCGGGC
This sequence comes from Bradyrhizobium sp. CCBAU 53415, assembly GCF_028128735.1. NCBI lineage: Bacteria > Pseudomonadati > Pseudomonadota > Alphaproteobacteria > Hyphomicrobiales > Nitrobacteraceae > Bradyrhizobium > Bradyrhizobium sp. CCBAU 53415. Next base: position 215,025 of record NZ_LBJF01000023.1, read on the forward strand.
CAGCGCGTTGATGTGGATCGGGGCATTGGTCGAGCCGCCGATCGCCGAATTGATCACGATGCAGTTCTCGAACGCCTTGCGGGTCAGAATGTCCGAGGGCTTGAGATCTTCCCACACCATCTCGACGGCGCGTTTTCCCGTCTCGTAGGCGATCTGGCCGCGCTCGCGGTAGGGGGCGGGGATCGCCGCGCAGCCCGGCAGCGAGAAGCCGAGCGCTTCGGCGAGGCCATTCATGGTCGAGGCGGTGCCCATGGTGTTGCAATGGCCGACCGATGGGGCCGAGGAGGCCACGATCTCCATGAACTCTTCATAGTCGATCTCGCCCGCTGCGAGCCGCTCCCGCGATTTCCAGACGATCGTGCCGGAGCCGGTGCGCTCACCCGCATGCCAGCCGTTCAGCATCGGGCCGCCCGACAGAACGATCGCGGGCAGGTTCACGGTGGCCGCCGCCATCATGCAGGCCGGCGTGGTCTTGTCGCAGCCGGTCGTGAGCACGACGCCGTCGAGCGGATAGCCGTAGAGAACCTCGACCAGGCCGAGATAGGCGAGGTTGCGGTCGAGCGCGGCGGTCGGGCGCTTGCCGGTCTCCTGGATCGGGTGGGTGGGGAATTCCATCGCGATGCCGCCGGCTTCGCGGATGCCCTCGCGGACACGGTGGGCGAGCTCGATATGGTGGCGGTTGCAGGGGGAGAGATCGTTGCCGGTCTGGGCGATGCCGATGATCGGCTTGCCGGACTGCAGCTCGGCGCGGGTGAGGCCGTAATTCAGGTAGCGCTCCATATAGAGCGCGGTCATGCCCGGATTGTGCGGGTTGTTGAACCATTCCTGCGAGCGAAGATGGCGGCGAGAGCCGTTGCTGCCGGCGGCATGCCCATTGGTTGGTTTCTTTGTCATTGGTTTCTCCTGCAATGCAAACGCGCTGGCGTCCGTCTCATGGTGCCGGCATGTGCGACGCCCAACGGCGCGAGCGACGATCTGCCTTCCCCCTGGCGGGTCGTTTCCTCACGAGTCCGATACTAGTCGTGGCTACTTGGTAACGCTATCATTTTGTTCGTCGCGCCTGCGCCGGAAACGGCTGGCCTGCTGTCCGAACGCCGGGTCGACGAGCTTTGCCGCTCGATCACCTTGAAGCCGAGATCGAGCACCGGCTGCTCCGGGCGGCGCCCTTCGATCGCGTTGATCAGCATGGTGGCGGCCGTCTTCCCCATCTCGTAGCGGTTGGTGCGGATGCTGGTGAGGGTGGGGACGGCGGAGGCCATGAACTCAAGGTCGTTGAAGCCGACGATCGCGATCTGCCCGGGGACTGTGATCTCCCGGCGCCGGCATTCGAACAGCACACCGAGCGCGAGGTCGTCATTGGCGCAGAACACCGCGTCGATGTCGGGCTCCCGCGCCAGGAGATCGGCGAACAGCGCTCCGCCGAGCGTCACCGAAGTCGGCGTGGCCGTCGTGACGACGAGGCGCTGCTCGAACAGGCCAGCGTCCTTCATGGCCGAGACATATCCGTCCAGCCGCCGCTGGACCCGCGGGTCCATGCGCGCGCCGACGAAGCCGATCTTGCGGTGACCTTGTTCGAACAGGTGCGCGACCGCCGCGCGGGCTGCATCATAGTGCGAAAAGCCGATCATCATGTCGACCGGATCCGGGCCGATCTCCATGATCTGCACGATCGGGCAGTCCGCGGCTTCCAGCATCGCGCGGGATTCCGCAGTCTGGTCGATGCCGGTGACGATCAGCCCGGCCGGCTTCTGCGCCAGAAACAGGCGCAGCAACTTCTCTTCCTGGAGAATGCTGTAGCGTGTGTTGGACAACTGGATCGAGTAACGGCTGCCTTCGGACGCGTCATAGATGCCGCGCAGCACGTCCGAGAACACGTTATTGGTGAGGGAGGGGATCAATACACCGATGACTTCGGTGCGTTGCGAGGCCAGTGCCCTTGCGGCAAGGTTGGGCACATAGCCGAGCTCCTTGGCGGCGCTCTCGACCCGCGTCCGCTTGGCGACCGACAGCGCCTCCGGATTGCGGAAGAAGCGGGACGCGGTAATCGGGCTGACGCCGGCGAGCTCGGCCACTTCGGCCAGCCGGATTTTGCCTGACTTGGTGCGTTTTCGACCCATTTGCTGCTCTTAACACAGTCGGTCCCGCAAACAAAGGAACGTTGACAGCGCTACCAGCAACGACTAACCAAAGACAAATTGCCAAAACCGCACAAACTGCCGACAATGTTGCCCGCCAAGATCGGGCTTCGTACGGTGAAGTCTGAAAAACAAGACGGTCGCGGCGCTAAGAGGCGTCGTGGACTTTCGAGGAGGGAGCTAGATGTCGTCTGTGCAAATCCGCGACGTGCGGAAATCGTTCGGCAATTTTGAAGTCCTGCACGGCGTGACGATTCCGATCGAGGATGGCCAGTTCGTCGTCCTGGTTGGCCCCTCCGGCTGCGGCAAGTCGACGCTTCTGCGCATGCTCGCAGGCCTCGAGAACATCACCTCCGGCACGATCTCGATCGGCGACCGCGTCGTCAACAATGTCCAGCCCAAGGAGCGGGACATTGCGATGGTGTTCCAGAACTACGCGCTCTATCCGCACATGACGGTCGCCGACAATATGGGCTTCTCGCTGAAGCTGCGGAATGCGGGCGCCGACGAGATCAACAAGCGCGTCAAGCGCGCCGCCGAGATCCTGGCGCTGTCGCCGCTGCTCGACCGCTATCCGCGCCAGCTCTCCGGCGGCCAGCGCCAGCGTGTCGCCATGGGTCGCGCCATCGTGCGCGATCCGCAGGTGTTCCTGTTCGACGAGCCCTTGTCGAACCTGGATGCCAAGCTGCGCGTTGCCATGCGCACCGAGATCAAGGAGCTGCACCAGCGGCTGAAGACGACGACCGTCTACGTCACCCACGACCAGATCGAGGCCATGACCATGGCCGACAAGATCGTCGTCATGCATGACGGCATCGTCGAGCAGATGGGTACGCCGCTCGAGCTCTACGACAAGCCCGATAACCAGTTCGTCGCCGGCTTCATCGGCTCGCCCGCCATGAACTTCCTCAAAGGTCACGTGCGCGTCAACGGCGTTGCCACCTTCGAGGGGCCGAACGGCGTCAAGCTGCCGCTCAAGGCCGCGCCGGCGGCGTCCGACGGCCGTCCCGCGGTCTACGGCGTGCGGCCGGAGCATTTCACCATCGCCGACGATGGCGCCGAGGCGGAGATCATCGTGGTCGAGCCGACCGGCTCGGAAACGCAGGTGTTCGCCAAGGTCGGCGGCGAGCAGGTCGTCGCGGTGTTCCGCGAGCGTCACCAGTTCAACCCGGGCGACAAGGTGCGATTGAAGCCCGACCCGTCACTGGTGCACTTGTTCGACGACGCGACGGGCAAGCGCCTCAACGCGTAGTGTAGTTTAACCAAGACAAGAAAAAGCATCACAGGGAGGACGACATGCAAGACTTTACCCGCCGGACGCTGCTTCAAGGCGGAACGGCACTGGCTGCGACCGGCATGCTGACCGGGCCGGCACTTTTCGAGTTCGCCAAGGCCTGGGCGCAGAGCGCGCCCTGGAAGGCCGAGCCCGGCGCCAAGCTGACCGTGATGCGGTGGAAGCGCTTCGTGCCGCAGGAGGACGATGCGTTCAACGCGATGGTTGCGGCGTTCAAGGCTGCCACCGGCACCGAGATGAACGTGTTCAGTGAGTCCTTCGAGGACGTGCAGCCGAAGGCTTCGGTTGCAGCCAACACCGGCTCCGGACTCGATCTCGCATGGGGCCTGCACACGCTGCCGCAGCTGTTTCCCACCAAAGTGCTGAAGATGAACGACGTCGCCGATTATCTCGGCAAGAAATATGGCGGCTGGACCGATGCGGCGGCCAAGACCTGCAAGCAAGGCAACGACTGGCTCGGCATTCCCGTCGCGACCAACGGCGGCTACATGACGTACCGCAAGTCGGCGCTCGACAAGGCCGGCTTCAAGGAATTCCCGAAGGATTTCCCCGGCTTCCTCGAGATGTGCAAGGCCCTGAAGAAGAACAACACGCCGGCGGGCTTCGCGCTCGGTCATGCCTCGGGTGACGGCAATTCGTGGCTGCACTGGGTGCTGTGGGGGCATGGCGCCTACACGGTCGACCAGAACGACAAGATCATCATCAACTCGCCGGAAACGGCGAAGGCGCTGGAATATTGCAAGGCGCTGTATGACAGCTTCATCCCGGGCACGGCGTCCTGGAACGACTCCTCCAACAACAAGGCGTTCCTCGCTGGCGAGCTCTATTGCACGGCGAACGGCATCTCGATCTACGTCGCCGCCAAGACCGATGCGAGCAAGAAGGAACTCGCCGAGGACACCTATCACGCGCTCTGGCCGGTCGGCCCGGTCGGCAAGCCGACCGAGCTGCAGCTTGCGCTGCCGATCCTCGCCTTCAACTTCACCAAATATCCGAATGCGGCGAAGGCCTTTATCGCCTTCATGCTGGAGAAGGAGAATTACGAGAAGTGGCTGGATGGCGCGCAAGGCTATCTGACGCAGACCTTGAACGCCTATGAGTCGGCGCCGATCTGGAAGGCGGATCCGAAGAACGCCGTGTTCGCGCAGGCTTCCAAGCGCACTCTGCCGGCCTCCGGTATCGGGACCGTCGGCGAGAAGGCGGCAACTGCGATCGCCGACTTCATCGTCGTCGACATGTTCGCCAATTACTGCACCGGCGCCAAGGATGCGAAGGGCGCGATGGCGGAAGCCGAGCGCCAGCTGAAGCGCATCTATCGCTGAGGATCACGGAGCGGGCGGCCATCCGGCCGCCCGCTCGTCAACATTTCGATCAGGGATATCGGGCATGGCTGATGTCGCAATTCCCCGGGCCAAGCCTCAGATGAGCGAGGACAGCGCCTGGACCCAGCTGAAACACAATCGCAACTGGCTCGGCTTCTGGTTCATGGTGCCGGCCATGGCGTTCCTGATCTTCTTCCTGGCCTATCCGCTGGGACTCGGCATCTGGCTGTCCTTCACGGACACCCGTATTGGCAGGGTCGGGCACTTCGTCGCCACCGAGAACTATGAGTGGCTGTGGGACGATTCCATCTTCTGGCTGTCGGTGTTCAACACGCTGCTCTACACCTTCGTCGCCAGCGCCCTCAAATTCGCGATCGGGCTCTATCTCGCGCTCTTGCTGAACGAGAATATGCCGTTCAAGGCGATGCTGCGCGCGATGGTCCTGATCCCCTTCATCGTGCCGACGGTGCTCTCGGCGCTGGCGTTCTGGTGGATCTTCGACTCGCAATTCTCCATCATCTCCTGGTCGCTGAAGCATCTCGGCCTGATCGACCAGAACATCAACTTCCTCGGCGACACGACCTGGGCCCGCATTTGCGTGATCTTCGCCAATATCTGGCGCGGCGTGCCGTTCGTGGCGATCACGCTGCTCGCAGGCCTGCAGACGGTGTCGCCGTCGCTCTATGAAGCCGCAACGCTCGACGGCGCCACACGCTGGCAGAATTTCCGGTACATCACCTATCCGCTGCTGACGCCGATCATCGCCGTCGTGATGACCTTCTCGGTGCTGTTCACCTTCACCGACTTCCAGTTGATCTGGGCGATGACGCGCGGTGGCCCCGTCAACGCCACCCATCTGATGGCGACGCTGTCCTACCAGCGCGCGATCATCGCCGGGCAGCTCGGCGAGGGCGCGGCGATATCCAGCGCCATGATTCCGTTCCTGCTCGCTGCGATCATGGTCTCCTGGTTCGGCCTGCAGCGTCGCAAATGGCAACAGGGAGAGAACAATGACTGATCTTCCTGCCTCGAAAGTCGATCTCAAGTCCGTGATGTCGGCGCCCGCGCGCGTCGACAACAGCGAGGGCATGAGCTATCTGCAGTCGGTGCCGCGGCGGATCGTGACGCTGTACCTGCCGCTGACGATCATCGTCGTGGTCCTCCTGTTTCCGTTCTACTGGATGGCGCTGACCTCGGTTAAACCGGACGATCAGCTCCTCGACCTCGACAGGTACAACCCGTTCTGGACCTGGAATCCGACCTTCAAGCATTTCCACAAACTGCTGTTCGAGAGCTACTATCCGCACTGGCTCTGGAACACGATGTACGTGGCGATCTGTGCCACGGTGCTCTCGATCATCGCATCGGTGCTCGCGGCCTATGCCATCGTGCGTCTGCGCTACAAAGGCGCCAATCTCGTCGGCGGGCTGATCTTCCTCGCCTATCTGGTGCCGCCGTCCATCCTGTTCATTCCGCTCGCCACCGTCGTGTTTCAGTATGGCCTGTTCGACTCGCCGCTGGCGCTGATCCTGACCTATCCGACCATCCTGATCCCGTTCTCGACCTGGCTGCTGATGGGCTATTTCAAGACCATCCCGTTCGAACTCGAGGAATGCGCGCTGATCGACGGGGCGAGCCGCTGGCAGATCCTGATCAAGATCGTGCTGCCGCTCGCGATTCCCGGCCTGATCTCGGCCTTCATCTTCTGCTTCACGCTGTGCTGGAACGAATTCATCTATGCGTTGACCTTCCTGCAGTCGACCAGCAACAAGACGGTGCCGGTGGCGATCGTCAACGAGTTCGTGGACGGCGACATCTACCGCTGGGGCTCGCTGATGGCCGGAGCCCTGGCCGGCTCGCTGCCGCTCGTGATCCTTTACGCCTTCTTCGTGGAGCATTATGTGTCGGCGATGACCGGCGCCGTGAAGGAATGATCGCGGGGCTTGCCGAGGACGCATCGGAGCGGTGCGCTTCGGCCAACAACTAAGGAGTAGGCTCTTGCACATTCTGGTTCTGGGCGCCGCCGGCATGGTCGGCCGCAAACTCTGCGAACGGCTGCTGCGCGACGGCCGGCTCGGCAAGAGCGACATCACCAAGCTCACCATGCATGACGTGGTCGAACCGAGGAAGCCGGAGAAGACCGGTTTTCCGGTCGAGACCGTGTCGGGCGATTTCGCCGTCCCCGGCGCGGCCGAGAAGCTGATCGCCGGCCGTCCGGACGTGATCTTCCATCTGGCTGCGATCGTCTCGGGCGAGGCCGAGCTCGATTTCGACAAGGGCTACCGCATCAATCTCGACGGCACGCGGATGTTGCTCGACGCGATCAGGCTCGTCGGCGGCGGCTACAAGCCGCGCGTGGTGTTCACGTCCTCGATCGCGGTGTTCGGCGCGCCGTTCCCGGATGCGATCGGCGACGAGTTCTTCCATACCCCGCTGCTCAGCTACGGCACGCAAAAGGCGATCGGCGAACTGCTGCTGGCGGACTATTCGCGCCGCGGCTTCCTCGACGGCATCGGCATCCGCCTGCCGACCATCTGCATCCGGCCCGGACTGCCCAACAAGGCGGCATCGGGCTTCTTCTCCAACATCCTGCGCGAGCCGCTCGCCGGCAAGGAAGCGATCCTGCCGGTGTCCGAGGACGTCCGCCACTGGCACGCCACGCCGCGCTCGGCCGTCGGCTTCCTGTTGCACGCCGGCACCATGGATCTCGCCACCGTGGGCCCGCGCCGCAATCTGACCATGCCGGGCCTGTCGGCCACGGTCGGCGAGCAGATCGCCGCCCTGAAGCGGGTTGCCGGCGAGAAGGTCGCCGCCCGCATCAAGCGCGAGCCTGATCCCTTCATCGTCGGCATCGTCGGCGGCTGGCCGCGCAATTTCGACCCGAAGCGTGCGCGCGAGCTCGGCTTCACCACCGCCGAGAAGACTTTCGACGATATCATCCGCATTCACATCGAAGACGAGCTCGGCGGCAATTTCGTCGCCTGATCTCTGACTGAGCGGGCCCTGGTGATGGCGAGCGTTGCTTGCATCGGCGAGTGCATGGTCGAGCTCAGGCAGGCGCAAGGCGGCGCGTCTGCCGGCCAGGGCGGCGGCCTGTACTCGCGCGGCTTCGGCGGTGATACCCTCAACACCGCCGTCTATCTGGCGCGGCTCGAGGTCAAGGTCGACTATCTCACCGCGCTCGGCGATGACGGTCTCAGCGATGAGATGATCGCGGCCTGGAATGCGGAGGGTGTCGGCACGCGGCGTGTGGTGCGGCTCGCGGGCAAGCTGCCCGGCCTCTACATGATCCAGACGGATGCGAAGGGCGAGCGCCAGTTCTTCCACTGGCGCGACAGCGCGGCGGCGCGGCAGCTGATGAGCCTGCCGGAGACGGACGAAATCCTCAACTCGCTGATGAGCTACGACGTCGTCTATCTCTCCGCCATCACGCTCTCGATCTACGACGCTTCGGGCCGCGATCGCCTGTTTGCGGCGATCAAGCGCGCGCGCCTGCTCGGCACCCGCTTCGTGTTCGACACCAATTTTCGCGCACGCGGCTGGCCGGATCGCGACGTTGCCCGCGAGGTCTTTGCCGCAGCCTTCGTGATCGCGGACATCGTGCTGACCTCGACCGAGGATCTGCTCGCGCTCTTTCCCGGCGAGAGCCACGACCAGCTGATGGCGCGTATTCCGAGCCCCGAGCTGGTGTTCCGGCTTGCCGAGCCCATCAGCCTGCTGCGCTTCCCCGGCGGGACCAGCGAGGTCCGCGCCGAGCCCATGACGAAACCGGTCGTCGACACCACCGCCGCCGGCGATAGCTTCGCCGCGGCCTATATCGCGGCGCGGCTCACCGGTTCCGATCCGGTCGAGGCCGCTCAGGCCGGGCATCGCCTCGCCAGCCTCGTGATCTGCTATCCCGGCGCCATCATTCCGGGCTATGCCATGCCACCGAAGAAACGGCACCGGCCGGCGGCCTCTCGCCAAGCGACCAAATGAATCGAGACCTATGACCACGACTGCCCAACAGAATCACCTCGTCGCGCTGTTCAAGGCGGCGACCGTCATTCCCGTCCTCACCATCGAGCGGATCCAGGATGCGGTGCCGCTGGCGCGTGCGCTGGTCGCCGGCGGCGTGCGCACGCTGGAAGTGACCCTGCGCACCCCGGTTGCGATCGAGGCGGCGAGGGCGATGATGGCCGAGGTCCCCGAGGCGGTGGTCGGCATCGGCACGATCCTCAATCCGGCCGACTTCACCCGTGTCGAGAAGCTCGGCGTCGCGTTCGGTATCAGCCCGGGCCTGACCCCCGATCTGCTCAAGGCCGCAACCGACAGCTCCTTGCCGTTCGCGCCGGGCATCGCCACGGCCTCCGAGCTGATGATGGCGCTGTCCTACGGCTTCGACGTCGCAAAGTTCTTCCCGGCCGAGCAGGCCGGCGGCATCAAGGGCCTGCGCGCCCTCGGCGGCCCGTTCCCGAGCGTGCGGTTCTGCCCCACGGGCGGGGTCGGCGAGGCCAATGCCGCGAGCTGGCTCGCCGAGCCCAACGTGGTCGCGGTCGGCGGCTCCTGGCTGTGCCCGACGGCGGAGATCCGGGCCGGGAACTGGGCCGGCATAACTGCCATCTGCCAGCGCACCCTCGAGGCCCTGAAAGCCGCGTGAAGTCTTGCCATCCCTAGGCTAAGACTTAGCTCAGGAAGAGACCTCCAGGGAGAAATGACCATGACTGCCAGCATCGTCGGATGGGCGCACACGCCGTTCGGCAAGTTCGATACCGAGACCGTGGAAAGCCTAGTCGTCCGCGTGGCCAATGAGGCGCTGGCCGATGCCGGCGTTTCGGCTGGCGATGTCGACGAGATCGTGCTTGGCCATTTCAACGCCGGCTTCTCGCCGCAGGATTTTACCGCCTCGCTGGTGCTCCAGGCTGATCCCAAGCTGCGCTTCAAGCCGGCGACCCGCGTCGAGAACGCCTGCGCCACCGGCTCCGCCGCCGTGCATCAGGGCCTGCGCGCGATTGCCGCAGGGGCCGCCAAGATCGTGCTCGTCGTCGGCGTCGAGCAGATGACACGCACGCCGGGCCCGGAGATCGGCAAGAACCTGCTCAAGGCGTCCTACCTGCCCGAGGACGGTGACACGGTCGGCGGCTTTGCCGGCGTGTTCGGCAAGATCGCCAGCTCCTATTTCCAGAAATACGGCGACCAGTCCGATGCGCTGGCGCTGATCGCGGCCAAGAACCACAAGAACGGCGTCGCCAACCCCTTCGCCCAGATGCGCAAGGACTTCGGCTTCGACTTCTGCCGCGCCGAGAGCGAGAAGAACCCTTACGTCGCCGGCCCCCTGAAGCGCACCGACTGCTCGCTGGTCTCCGATGGCGCCGCGGCGCTGGTGCTGGCCGATGCCGAGACCGCCAAGGGCATGAGCAAGTCGATCGGCTTCCGCGCCACCGCGCACGCCCAGGACTTCCTGCCGATGAGCAAGCGCGACATCCTCCAGTTCGAGGGCTGCACGGTCGCCTGGCAGCGCGCGCTGGAAAAAGCCGGTGTGACGCTGTCCGATCTCTCCTTCGTCGAGACCCATGACTGCTTCACGGTCGCCGAGCTAATCGAATACGAAGCGATGGGCCTGACGCCGAGGGGGCAGGGCGCCCGCGCCATCAAGGAAGGCTGGACGCTCAAGGACGGCAAGCTGCCGGTCAACCCGTCCGGCGGGCTGAAGGCCAAGGGCCATCCGATCGGTGCCACCGGCGTCTCCATGCATGTGATGACCGCGATGCAGCTTGCAGGGCAGGCGCCCGAGGGCATGCAGCTCAAGAACGCCAAGCTCGGCGGCATCTTCAACATGGGCGGCGCTGCCGTCGCCAACTACGTCTCCGTGCTGGAGCCGCTGAAGTAGGCTCGGCCTGCAGGGTGGGCAAAGGCGCCATGCGCCGTGCCCGCCTTCTTTCTTGCGCTAGATCATGGTGGGCCGCTTCGCTTTGGCCATCCTGTGACTTCTGATTGTGTTTGCGGGAAAAGCATTATGAGCACTGACTACGAAGACTCGCTATCGATGGAAGCGCTGAACGACCGCATTGCGATCCTCGAGGACAATATCCGCCAGCTCATCGAGCAGGCCGCTGCCGCCTCGGGCGAGCAGAATGAGTCGCGCATCGCCGACCGGATCAGCCAGCAGAACGAAGAGCTCGACCGGCTCCTGAAGATCCGGGAATCCCGCCAGAAGAAATAGCGGCCGATATCGCCGCGCGGCGCATGCCGCCATACGCCGCCCGCCCTTGCGCGAGCGGCGACACTGCCGTTAGCTGGACCGCAATCGCGGGCCGCGCCTGAGCCCCGCGCATTCGGGAGCGAACGATGGGGCCGCTGAAGGGCATCAAGGTCATCGACATGACCACCGTGCTGATGGGGCCCTATGCGACCCAGATGCTCGGCGACTACGGTGCCGACGTCATCAAGGTGGAATCGCTGGACGGCGACGTCACTCGCCTGATCGGGCCGATGCGTCACGCCGGGATGGGCCCGGTGTTCCTTAACACCAACCGCAGCAAGCGCTCGATCTGTCTCGACCTGAAAAAGCCCTCGGGGCGCGAAGCCGTGCTGCGGCTGCTCGGGGACGCCGACGTGCTCGTCTACAACGTCCGTCCGCAGGCCATGGCGCGGCTTCAGCTCGGTTACGATGTCGTTTCCGCCATCAACCCGCGCCTCGTCTATGCCGGCGTGTTCGGCTTCGGTCAGGACGGGCCCTACGCCGCAAAACCGGCCTATGACGATCTGATCCAGGGCGCCACCGCGCTGCCGGCCTTGATGGCGCAGACCGGCGACGGCGTGCCGCGCTACGTGCCGAATGCGCTGGTCGATCGCATCGTCGGTCTCACCGCCGTCGGGGCGATCTGCGCCAGCCTCGTGCACCGCGACCGCACCGGGCGCGGCCAGCGCGTAGACATTCCCATGTTCGAGACCATGGCCGGTTTCGTCATGGGCGATCACATGGGCGGGCTCACCTTCGAGCCGCCGCTCGACAAGGGCGGCTATGCCCGCCACCTCTCGCGCGACCGCAGGCCGTACAAGACCTCGGACGGCTATCTCAGCGTCATCGTCTACAGCGACAAGCAGTGGGAGAACTTCTTCAAGGCGACAGGGCGTGACGATCTGCGCGCCGATCCCAGGTTTGCGACCTTCGCCGGCCGCGCCGCCAACATCGATGTGGTCTACGCCGAACTCGCGCGTATCTTCGAGACGCGCACCACGGCGGAATGGATCGACCTGCTCACCAAGGCCGATGTGCCGGTCATGCCGATGCACGACCTCGCGTCGATCCTGCACGACGACCATCTGGAGGCGACGAATTTCTTCCCGGTCGTGACCCATCCGACTGAAGGGCCGATCCGAAGCATGAAGGTGACGGCGACCTGGTCGGAGACCGAGGCAGAGCCCGCGCGCCTGGCGCCGCGGCTCAACGAGCATGGCGCCGAGATCTTGCGCGAGATCGGTTACTCCTCCGACCAGATCGCAGCCATGGTCCGCGACGGCGTCACGCGATCGGCGCCGGAGTAGTGGGGAGACGATATGAAGACTCTCTCATCCGTCATTCCGGGGCGCGACGAAGTCGCGAGCCCGGAATCCATAACCACCATCGTGAGTATGGATTCCGGGCTCGCGCCTGACGGCGCGCCCCGGAATGACAGGGAGGAGAGAGCATGAGCTTCATCACCGGCGTCGGCCTCACGCCGTTCGGCAAGCACGAAGGCTCATCCTCGCTCGACCTGATGAGCAAAGCCGCGCAAGCCGCACTCGACGATGCCGGGCTGAAGCGCGCCGAGATCGACGGCATCCTCTGCGGCTACTCCACCGTCTCGCCGCACATCATGCTGGCCACCGTCTTCGCCGAGCATTTCGGCATTCGTCCGAGCTATGCCCACGCCGTGCAGGTGGGCGGCGCCACGGGACTCGCGATGACGATGCTCGCGCATCAACTCGTCGACGCAGGCGTCGCGCGCCACGTGCTCGTGGTCGCCGGCGAGAACCGTCTCACCGGGCAGAGCCGCGATGCCTCGATCCAGGCGCTGGCGCAGGTCGGCCATCCCGACTACGAGGTGCCGCTCGGCCCGACCATTCCCGCCTATTACGGCCTCGTCGCTACGCGCTACATGCGCGAATATGGCGTGACCGAACAGGACCTCGCCGAGTTCGCGGTGCTGATGCGCGCGCACGCCTGCACCCATCCCGGCGCGCAATTCCAGGATCCCATCTCGGTCGCCGACGTCATGGCCTCCAAGCCGGTGGCGATGCCGCTCAAGCTGCTCGACTGCTGCCCCGTCTCCGACGGTGGCGCGGCGTTCGTCATCAGCCGCGAGCGGACAGGGGAAGCGGGCGTCCGCATTCGCGGCTGCGCCCAGGCGCACACCCATCAGCATGTCACGGCCGCGCCGGGCCTCAGCGAGCTCGGCGCCGAGATCTCGGTCGCGCGCGCCAGGGAGGCGACGGGTCTTGCGATCTCCGACGTGCGCTATGCCGCCGTCTACGACAGCTTCACCATCACGCTCGCGATGCTGCTGGAAGATCTCGGGCTTGCCGGCCGCGGCGAGGCGGCCGCGCGGGTCCGCGCCGGTCATTTCAGCCGCGACGGCGCCATGCCGCTCAACACCCATGGCGGCCTGCTCAGCTACGGCCATTGCGGCGTCGGCGGCGCCATGGCGCATCTGGTCGAAGCGCATTTGCAGATGACGGGTCGGGCGGCCAACCGCCAGGTGCGCGACGCGTCCATTGCGCTGCTGCACGGCGATGGCGGCGTGCTGTCGTCTCACGTCAGCATGTTCCTGGAGCAGGTGCGATGAGCGAACGTCTGGCGGACTGGACCAAGGGCGAAGAGGCGATCACGTTCCAGACCTGTGGCGCTTGCGGCCACGTGCAGTATTTCCATCGCGCCTTCTGCGCGGCCTGCGGCGCACCCGATCCGCGCGAGCAGCGCGCCAGCGGCAAGGGCAGGGTCTACGCGACCTCGCTGGTCTGCCGCGCCGCCACGCCCGAGACGCGCGCCCACGTGCCCCTACAACATCCTGCTCGTCGATTGTGCCGAGGGTTTTCGCATGATGGCGCACGGCGCGAACGATCTCGCCATCGGCGATTCGGTCGTCGCGAGCTTCAAACCGTTCGCCGGCAAGCTGGTGCCGTTCTTCACGAAGGTCATGTAGAGGGATTCGTCATTCGGGGGCGGTCCAAGGGACCGAGCCTGGAACGGGTATTCTGGGCCTGGCCTGTGCGAGGGCCACCCCGGAACGACGAAAGCACTGAAACGCTTAACTCAACGCCCGTAGAACAAAATGCTGGCGATGACGAGCATCGCCGTCACCGCCAGCATGTGCGCGAGCGCTCCCGAGGCCGCCCCCTTGGTGGCTTCCTTCATGCCGTTCTCTCCCTAGACTTGGGCGTGACTCATCGTTGCGCGGCTAGCGCACCCAATGGCCAATTGTTTTACTCGGAACACCCCACTTGCGAGTATTCACCGCGATTTGTCCCCACGCGGCGAATATCGACTGTCGCAGGGTCGATCAGCAATGCGGCGGCAATTTGACTCGATGATGTTGCTCCTGCGTCCGCGCGCGAATAGAGTCTTTGGGAACTTATCCCCACGACGACAAAAAACATCAAAAGCTCAGGGAAAACTTCAGGAAAATCATGGCCCGCATTGACTACAGCGACCCGTCCAAGGCATCCGACCGCACCCGCGAAATACTGGACAAGAACCGTGATGCCAACATCTTCCGCATGATGGCGCACTCGCCGAGCTATTTCGAGCAGTACTGCCGCTTGGGGGGCGCCATCAGGCACAAGGGTGAGCTCGATCCCATCGTCCGCGAGCTCGCGATCACCCGCACCGGAATCTTGTGCGAGGCGCCGTACGAGATCGTCGCGCACAAGCGGATCGGCAAGAATGTCGGCGTCACCGACGCGCAGAACGAGGCGCTGGAGAACTGGCAGGCCGCGACCTGCTTCAACGAGGTGCAGCGCGCCGCGCTCGCCTTCACCGACGAGATCGTGAAGCTGAAGAAGCCGACAGACGCGACCTTCAAGGCGATCGCATCAAAGCTGACGCCGGCCGCGCTGGTCGAATTGCAGCTCTCGGTCGGCTTCTACATCATGACCTCCAAATTCCTGGAGACCTTCGAGATCGATCTCCAGCCCGTCACCGAAGTGGTGGGCTAGATCGACGCAAGCGGCGGGGAATGCCGATGACGATCGATGAATATGCGGCCTGGGCCGCGAGCATTGCGAAAGTCGACGAGCGTCCGTCCAACGAGCGGCTGTCCTATCTCGGCCTCGGCCTTGCCGGCGAAGCCGGCGAGGTCGCCGATCACATCAAGAAGCTCTTGCGCGATGATTGGCTCGACAAGGCGGGTCTCGTTGATGAACTCGGCGACGTCATCTACTACTGGGCCTGCCTCTGCGCCGCGACCGGCCAGAAGCCGTCCGAACTGCTCGAAGCGAGCGCAAAGAAGATCAAGCGGCGGCTGAGTGAAGCCGCGAGCCGCTGAGCAAGAGGCGGATGCGGGAGCATGACGACCTCATCTGGATGAACGTCAAGCGCTCACGTCGACGTCAGAATATCCACCTTCGCGTTGGCGACGATCAGGCGGTCGGCCAGCAGCCGGGCGAGGTTGCGCATGATGCTTTCGCTGGCGCGCGGGTGCTGCTTGCGAAAGCGTTCGAAATCCTTCAGCGGCACCTCGAATGCGGTTGCCGCCATGTCGGCGAAC
Source organism: Bradyrhizobium sp. CCBAU 53415 (assembly GCF_028128735.1). Classification (NCBI taxonomy): domain Bacteria; kingdom Pseudomonadati; phylum Pseudomonadota; class Alphaproteobacteria; order Hyphomicrobiales; family Nitrobacteraceae; genus Bradyrhizobium; species Bradyrhizobium sp. CCBAU 53415. Next base: position 230,503 of record NZ_LBJF01000023.1, read on the forward strand.
ACGTCGGCAGAACGCGTTGCCTCCAGCAGTGCCATCTCGCCGAACGCCATGCCCGCGGTGAGCGTCGCCAGCCGTACGCCGTCGGGCAAGGTGACGTGCACCGCGCCGCTACGCAGAAAATACAGGGCATCCGCAGGATCGCCAGTCGTCAGAATCTTCGCGCCGGACTGATAGGTTCTGATGGTGCAGAGCGAGGCCAGATCGGTCAGCTCTTCCTCGCTCAGCCCCGCCAGCAGCGGCTGCTCGGCGAGCTCGGTGGTCTCGTGAAAATCGATCGAGCCGCCGTAGCGATACACGATCTGGTCTTCGGCCCATTCGATCGCGGTGTCGAGCAGGTAGAAGTCGCGGACGTTCTTGAGCTCGGCGGTCCATTCGCGCAACGTGTTCCATTCCTTGGAGGCACGCCTGACGCCTGACAGCACGACCGTCACGTTCAGCGCCGCAAGCTCCTCGAACGCTTCGGCAACCAGCCGTGCGCCGGCGCGCGTGGTCGAGGTCACGCGGTGGAGATCGAAGATCACGAATTGCGGCCGCGGTCGCCCGGCAAGCCGCCGCGAGACGTAATCGACCGCCGACAGCGACAGCGTGCCGACCAGCTCGATGATCCGCACCTCCTGCTCATGTGCCGCCAGAATCTCGCGCTCCTGCGGGCGGCGCACGCGGCGCGAGGGGCTCCTGCCGATGTCGTAGTCCGCGATGACGGCGTTGCGCGCATCGTCGCTGCGGTTGAGCATGTGCAGATCGTAATGCGAGGACAGCGCCTCGCAGACCTTGATGCCGCGCACGCTGTTGCCGTGCTTGTCGAGGCGCGGCGAATAGCTGCCGAGGCCGAGTCGCGCGGGGAGGGCGGCCAGAATGCCGCCGCCGACGCCGCTCTTGGCGGGAATGCCGATCCGGTAGATCCACTCGCCGGCATAGTCATACATGCCCGAGGACGTCATCACCGAGAGCGTACGCGAGATCGCGTAAGCGCTCAGCACCTGCTCGCCCGTGACGGGGTTGATGCCGCGATTGGCGAGCGTCGCCGCCATCACCGCGATGTCGCGCGCGGTGACCAGCACGGCGCATTGCCGGAAATAGACGTCGAGGACGCCGGCGACGTCGTCCGAGATGACCGCGTTGGTCTTCAGCAGATAGCCGATGGCACGGTTGCGGTCGCCGGTCTGGCTTTCGGAAGCGTAGACGGTCTCGTCGACCGCGAGGTCGCGTCCGGCAAAGCGGCCGAGCGCGGCGCGGATCTGCTCGAAGGCCGCCACGCCCTTGCTGCCATAGATCAGCCCGGTGCAGGCGATCGCGCCGGCATTGACCATCGGGTTGAACGGATGGTTCTCGGAATTGAGCCGGATCGAGTTGAAGGGATCGCCCGAGGGCTCGACGCCGATCGCGCTCTCGACCCTGCCGGCGCCGAGCAGGTCCAGCGCCAGCGCGAACACGAAGGGCTTGGACATCGACTGGATGGTGAAGGGCATCCGGCTGTCGCCGACCTCATAGACATGGCCGTCCAGCGTCGCCAGGCTGATGCCGAAATAGGCAGGGTCGGCCTTGCTCAGCTCCGGAATGTAGTCCGCGACATGGCCCGAGGCCTCGGCGGAGAATTCGCTGAGGCAATTGTCCAGAAACCGCAGCAAAGGCGGTTTCGAGCGGGTCCAGGCCGAGGCGGCGGGCAGGTGCGGCTTCATCGCCGCACTTGTGCAACGCAATTAAGGCACGCGCAACCCGTCCGGCATCACAGGCTGGCGTCGGACCAGGACAAGCGCGATCAGGATCGTCGGCAGCAGGATCCCAAGGCCGAGCAACGTCACCTGCATCTGCGACAGCGGCATGATTCCGCCGCCGGGGGTCGCCACCACGAAGCCGCCGATCACCAGCAGCACGCGGATCGGCCATTCCAGCGCCCCGGCGCCGCGTAGATTGCCAACGAATGGTTGGTAGCCCTGGATGCCGCCGCAGATGAACAATGTGCCGAAGGCGGCGAGGCCCATCAGGCCGAGGCCGGCGAGATAGGGGCTCGGCCCCTGCAGCACCAGCGCCGGATTGAGCACGAAGAAGAACGGCAGGAAATAGATGATGCTGCCGACCCACATCGATTCCCAGCCGGTCTTCATCGCCGGCGAGCCGGCGATGCCCGCGGCCGCGAACGAGGCGATCGCGACCGGCGGCGTGATCGACGACAGCATGCCCCAGTAGAAGATGAACATGTGCACCGCCATGCGGTTGAGCCCGAGCTTCTCCAGCGCGGGCGCGACCAGGATGGCGAGGAAGATGTAGCAGGCCGTCGTCGTCAGCCCGAGCCCGAGAATGAGGCTGGTGAGCGCACACATGCCGAGCAGCAGGAAGGGACTGTCGCCGGCAATATGCAAGAGGTCGTTGGCAAGGCTCGAGACGACGCCCGTCATCGAGAATGCGCCGATCAGGAGACCGCAGCCGGCGAGGATGCCGACGAGCTCGACGAAGGTGCGCCCGTTCACTTCCAGGAATCGGCTGATCGTCGCCAGCGTCCAGCGCGTGTCCTTGGAGAAGAACTGGTTGAGAACCAGCAATAGCGCGGTCGCATAGAACGGCGCGTGGCTCTCGCGCTTGAAGTAGAGCAGCATCACGATCAGAAGCGCGATGACGAAGACGTAGTACCAGCCGTCCTTGATCGTATCCATGATCCGCGGCAGCTCGGCACGCGGAATCCCCTTGAGCCCGTGGCGGGCGGCATAGGCATCGACCTGCATGAACAGGCCGATATAGTAGAGCACGGCCGGAATGATCGCAGCGAGTGCGACGTCGGCGTAGCTGACGTTGAGGAATTGCGCGATCACGAAAGCCGTGGCGCCCATCACCGGCGGCGCCAGCACCGCGCCGGTCGAGGCGCAGGCCTCGATCGCCCCCGCATAGGAGGCGCGGAAGCCGCTCTTCTTCATGACAGGGATGGTCATGGTGCCGGCGGTGAGCACGTTGGAGATGATCGATCCGGACATCATGCCGAGCAGGCCGCTGGCAAAGATGCAGACTTTTGCAGCGCCGCCGCGGAAGGTGCCGCACAGCGCGAAGGCGAGGTTGATGAAGAATTTTCCGGCCCCGGTCATCATCAGCGCGGTGCCGAACACGAGGAAGCCGATCACGGTGTCGGCGAAAGCCTGAATGGGAATGCCGAGCAGGCTCTCGCCGGAGAGCACGTGATAGGCCGTCGCCTGCTCCAGCGTCGATTGCGTGCCGCGGAACGGCCCGAGCCAGCGGGCTTCGGCGAACAGGGGATAGACGGTGAAGGGCAGGACGCTGAGCAGCAGGCTCCAGCCACCGGTGCGGCGCAGCGCCTCCATAAGCATCGCCCACATTACGAGGCCGGCCGCGATCACGCTGTTCGGTGCGCCGCCGAATTCCCAGCCGGCCTCCGCCGCCTTGCGCACGTTCGACATCAGCAGCAGCGCCGCGGCGAAGGTCGCGACGAAGAGCAGCAGGTCATACCAGGGAATGCGGTCGAGCGGCGCGCGCGCGGTGCCCGGAAAGATCAGGAAGGTGAACGGCAGCATCAACGCGATCAGGAGGTAGAAATACTCCGTGTTGAGCTGGGTGTAGCCGATGAAGAAGCGCAGCGAGAATTGCTGGTTGATGCATAGCAGGATCGTCGCCGCGGTCGCTGCGACCAGAGTCCAGCGCCAGGCGCCGCGCAGGGTGCGAACGCGCGTCACCTCGGCTTCCTGCATATTGCCGGCGGCGCCATGCGGATCGTCGAACACGACCCGCCTGGCCTCGTCTTGCGGGGCGGTGGAGGTGGAAGAAGACATCATCGATCCCGCGCGTGGGCTATTGAACGCTGGCTGGTGCAATGGGCGCTGGTATCACCACCTTCTATTCTTCGAACCCGTTGGGCATGCCGGCCTTGGCAAGCGCCGCGGCGCGCGCCTTCATCCAGCCGTCGAGGAAGGCCTTGTCGTCGGACGGCGGACTGGATTTGCCGTAATCGGCCCACGCGGCTGCCAGTACCTCCTGGCGCTTGATCAGCTTGTTGTTGTGCGCCTCCTGCGCGTCGCTCCATTGGCCGGCTTCCTTCAGCGCCTTCACGGCGCCGGGATGTACAGGCACCACCCAGTTCTTGGTCTGGCGCCCGGCCGCTAGCCCGCCGGCGCCGGGCGCGGAATCCTTGTAGGCGTCGTAGTTCACGATCATGGCTTTGGTCACCGCATAGACCTGGTCGGCCGGTTGCGAGGCATAGGCGACGAAGATCGGATAGGGATAGTTGCCGAGCTCGACCGGCTTCTCCGGCGAGATGCCGGCGCCGCAGGTCGCAAGCTGCGGGAAGAAGAACGAGCCGACCTTCTGCATTCGCGCCCAGCCCTCCTTGTCCTTGGCGGGCAGCGGCGGCCAGATCAGCCCGCGCGGCGAGGTCTCGGCTTCCTTGGCGGGGCCGGTGATGGTGGTGCCGAAGGCGGCATCGACGTCGTTGTTGATCAGGCCCTTCCACATCGCGCCGTAGCTGGCGAACTCGACGGCCTTGACGTCCTTTTGCGTCAGCCCGGCGAAGGCCAGCACCGCGAGCGAGTTCTGGTTCAGCGCCGGCGAGCCGACCACGAAGCCGACACGCTTGCCCTTGAGGTCTTTCAGCTCCTTCACGCCGGTGTCGGCGGCGACGCCGAGCGAGCCGCAATTGCAGTCGACGGTCGAAAGCAGGATCTGGAGCGGCTGCGGGCCCCATTCCTTCGCTCCGAACTCGAACACACCTTCCTGCGCGAAATAGGTGCCGGATCCCATCGCTGCGGACGCCGCGCGCTTGGCGCGCAGTGGCGCGAGGCGGGCGACGTCGTTGCCTGCGGGGAGCACGCGCACGTCGGTGCCGTACTTGTCCTTCATCATCTTGCCGACGCCGACCGCGATGTTGAAGCCGGCGGTGCCGGTGTCGTAGGCGGTGAACGTCAATGTCGCCGGCAGCTTGATGTCTTCGGCGAACGAATAGCGTGTAGACGCAAAAGAAATGCCCGCCACCAAGGCAGGCGCGAGCACGAGCAGCCCACGAAGCATGTTTCCCTCCAATGATCCTCGCTTTGCCGCGAAGATTTCTTTCTTTGTTTGAAACAACGTTTTGCTTGCAACAGATCATGTCACCGCCATCAGGCGATGGCAACGCCGTACCGTGCATGCGGGAATGAGACTGACAGATTGTCGCGGAATGACGGAGAGGGTCAGTTCGCGACAATCGCGATCGCTTGTCCTTCGGCAACGACGTCGTCGAGCTTGACGAGCAGCGATGTGATGGTGCCGCTCGCGGGCGAGGACACCGGGATCTCCATCTTCATCGCTTCGACGACCACAATTTCATCGCCATCGGCAACGGTTCCTCCAACTTGCACGGGAGTTGCGCAGATGCGTCCCGCGACCTCCGTGATGATCTTAATTTCTGGCATGCCATCCCTTTTTGTTGTCGTCGCAAAATGCCTGAGGTAGCGTCGTCTTCAAGTGGAATTTAATTCCGCAGAGCGGAACAGGCGGTAGGAAACATGGGACGACGATCGGAGCGGTTGAGTAGGCAAGGCATGCTCGCTGGCGATGCCGGTGAGGGTGATGTCATCCAGGTGGTCTCGCGCGCGTTTGACGTGTTGCGATGCTTCGAGGGCCACGATAGCAGGCTCGGCAATCTCGAGATTTCGAACCGCTGCGGGCTGCCGCGCTCGACGGTGTCGCGGCTCACGCACACGCTGACCCGCATGGGCCAGCTCGTCTATCTGCCGCGCGATCAGAAATATCGCATCGGCCCGAGCGCGGTGGCGATGAGCGCCTCGATGATGAAGGGCGCGCAGCTGCGCAGCATGATCCGGCAACGGCTCCAGGAAGTTGCCGAGCAACTGCCGGGCACCGTCGGCTTCGTCGTTCCCGATCGCTTCCATCTCGTCTATCTCCAGTTCGCGCGCTCGGCGACCGCGCTCGGCCTGCACGAGGGCACCGGCAGCCGCATCTCGATGGCTTCGACCGCCGCGGGCGCGGCCTACACCGCGGCCCTGGCGCCCGAGGTCGGCGATGCCTTCGTCGCCGACATGGAACGGGAAGCGCCCGAGGCCGCCAAGATCCTGAGGCCTCGCATCGAGGCCAACCGGCAATCGCTGCATGAGCGCGGCTACGTCACGGCCTGCGGCTTGTGGAGTCCGCACATCAACGGCCTCGCGGTGCCGATCTGGTCGCCGCAATACCAGACCTTCGTGGTCATCACGATCGGCCTTCTGTCCGCGATGTATGACGAGCAGCGTCTGCATGACGAAGTCGCCCCGCTGATGCTCGAGCTTGGCCGCTCGCTCGGCAGCCTGATGGAAGGCGCGGAAGGCGACGCCTTCAACAACCGCATCTCGCGCAGGCCGGTCGCCATGGCCGTGCACAACAATAACAAGCCGATCAATTCGGAGGGAGTGAATGAACTGGAAGCCGGAACTCGACGAGCTCGCCCGGCGCGAAGCCTTCGCGCGGGAGATGGGCGGCGTTGACAAGGTCAAGCGACAGCATGACCAGGGCCGGCTGACTGTTCGGGAGCGTATCGACAAGCTGATCGACAAAGGCAGCTTTCACGAGATCGGTGCCGTCTCCGGCATCGGCGAGTACGATTCCAGCGGCGAGCTGCAGAAATTGACGCCGGCGAACTGCGTGTTCGGCCGTGCGCGTGTCGACGGCCGCACCGTGGTCGTGGTCGGCGACGATTTCACGGTGCGCGGCGGCTCGGCCGATGCGTCGATCTCCGCAAAGCCGCTGATGGCGGAGGAGATGGCGCACGACTTTCGCCTGCCCATCATCCGCATCATCGAGGGCTCCGGCGGCGGCGGCTCGGTCAAGACCATCGAGACCAAGGGCGCGGCGAATTTGCCGGGCGGCATCGGCGGCACGCGCTGGTATCGTTTCACGACGGAAAATTTGTCGCGCGTGCCGGTGGTCGCACTCGGTCTCGGCTCGGTAGCGGGCCTGGGTGCCGCGCGTCTTGCCGCCAGCCACTATTCCATCATGACCCGTAAGTCCGCGATGTTCGTCGCTGGCCCGCCGGTGGTGAAGGCGCTGGGGCAGGACCTCACGAAGGAGGAGCTCGGCGGCGCCGACATCCAGACCCGCGCCGGCGCGATTGATCATGCGGTCGACACCGAGGAGGAGGCATTCGCCTGCGCGCGGCGTTTCCTCTCTTATCTGCCGTCATCGGTCTACGAGCTGCCGCCGACCTTGCCCTGCAGCGACGATCCCGAACGCAGCGATGAGGCGCTGATGAATGCGGTGCCGCGCAACCGCAAGCAGGTCTACAAGATGCGGCCCATCATCGAGTCCGTCGTCGACAAGGGCTCGTTCTTCGAGGTCTCCAGGAATTTCGGCAAGCCTGTTATCGTCGGCCTCGCGCGGCTCGAGGGCAGGGCGGTGTTGCTGCTGGCCAGCGACAGCTTCCACTATGGCGGCTCCTGGACGGCCGATGCCTGCCAGAAGGTGGTGCGCTGGGTCGACTTCGCCGAAACCTTCCATCTGCCGATCGTCTATCTCATGGACTGCCCCGGCTTCATGATCGGCCTCGATGCCGAGAAGGCGGCCACCATCCGCCACGGCGTCCGCGTCATGGCCGCGGTCAACCAGACCACCGTGCCCTGGTGCACCGTGATCCTGCGCAACGCCTTCGGCGTCGCCGGCGTGGTGCATCAGCCCGCCGACCGTTTCTCGATCCGCTACGCCTGGCCGTCGGCCTATTGGGGCTCGCTCCCGCTCGAAGGCGGCATTGAAGCCGCCTACCGCGCCGACATCGACTCGGCCGAGGACAAGGCGGGCAAGCTGAGGGAGATCGAGGAGCGCCTCAACAAGCTGCGCTCGCCGTTCCGCTCGGCCGAGAAGTTCTGGGTCGAGGAGATCATCGATCCCAGGAAGACGCGGTCGCTGCTGTGCGAGTTCGCCCGGCTGGCGGAGCCCTTGCGCAAGCCGGGGCCGCCGGAGAACATGACGATCAGGCCGTAGCATCCTTGTGCCAGCCGTGAAGCTCGTGCCCCGGACGCAGCGCAGCGCTTCCGCGGCGATGCGACGCATCGTCCGGCAGCGGTGCGCTGCAGAGCCGGGGCCCATCCAACAGCGAACTCGGACTCGCCTGGGTCCCGGCTCAGCGCCGCAACGCCTGAGGCGTTGCAGCGCGTCCGGGACACGAGAGAAGGTTGGCGTGGATGCAATCCAAAATCCTTCCATGGTCAATCGATAACGAGCTAAGCTCGCTAAACAAGAACAACAGGAAGCGCCAATCGTGTACGACTTCATCATCGTGGGCGGCGGCTCGGCGGGGTCCGTGCTGGCCCACCGGCTCTCCGCCAGAAGCGCCAACAAGGTCCTGCTGTGCGAGGCCGGGCAGGACACCCCACCGGGCAACGAGCCGGCCGAGATCAGGGACAGCTATCCGGGCACGGCCTATTTCGATCCCCGCTTTCACTGGACCGAGCTCAAGGTCACGACGCAGGTCGTCAGCCATAACAATCCGAACGAATCGCGTCCCCCGTTGCGCAAATACGAACAGGCGCGCGTGCTTGGCGGCGGCTCGTCGATCAACGGCCAGATGGCCAATCGCGGCGCGCCGACCGACTACGACGAATGGGAGGCGCGCGGCGCCGAGGGGTGGAACTGGAATGACGTGCTGCCCTTCTTCAAGAAGGTCGAACGCGACCTGGACTTCGACGGACCGTACCACGGCAAGGACGGCCGGATTCCGGTCCGTCGTATCCCCCGGGAGCATTGGACGCGGCATTCAGAGGCGTTCGCGCAAGCCTTCCAGCAGGCCGGTCACAAATTCCTGCCGGACCAGAACGGCGAGTTCGTCGACGGCTTTTTCCCGGTGACGCATTCAAACCAGGCCGAGCAGCGCGTCTCGGCCGCAATGGGCTATCTCGATCGCGACACCCGCAAGCGTACCAACCTCACCATCTCCACCAACACGCAAGTGCGGGAGCTGCTGTTCGAAGGCACGCGCTGCGTCGGCGTGAAAGCTGTCGTCGATGGACGCGAGCAGGAATTCCGCGGCCGGGAGATCATCCTCTCCAGCGGTGCGATCCATTCGCCGGCGCATCTCTTGCGTGCCGGCATCGGGCCGGTCGGCCACCTCAAGGATATGGGCGTTCCCGTGTTGATGGGACTGCCGGGCGTCGGGCAGCGCCTGATGGATCATCCCTCGATCTCGCTGTCGTCCTTCGTCCGCCGCGGCGCGCGCATGAACGAGCACACCAGGCGCCACATGCAGCTGGGCCTGCGCTACTCGTCGGGGCTGCCTGATGTGCCGAAGGGCGACATGTTCGTCGTCCTGCTCTCGAAGTCGGCCTGGCATGCGGTCGGCGAGCAGATCGGCTCGCTTCTGACCTTCGTCAACAAGACCTATTCGGAGACCGGCCAGGTCAAGCTCGCCTCGCGTGATCCGTCCGCCGAGCCGATCGTCGAGTTCAATCTGTTGTCCGACCGGCGCGATCTCGATCGCCTGATGAGCGGCTTCCGCAACATGGCCGCGGTGCAGATGAGCGATGTGGTCAAGGCGGTGACGGACAAGCCGTTCCCGGCCGCCTACACCGACAAGGTCCGCAAGATCGGCGTGGTCAACACCAGGAACAGGATCCTCACCAAGATCGCCGCGACCCTGATGGACGGACCGGCGGCGCTGCGTCACTACATGATCGACAATTTCGTGGTCGAAGGTTTCACCTTCGACCAGGTGATGACCGACGACGACGCGCTGGAAGCCTTCGTCCGCAAGGCGACGATCGGCGTCTGGCACGCCTCCTGCTCATGCCGCATGGGACGGGCCGACGATCCGATGGCGGTGGTCGACAATCAGGGCCGGGTCAATGGCATTCAGGGCCTGCGCGTCGTCGACGCCTCGATTTTCCCGGTGGTGCCCTGCGCCAACACCAACTTCCCGGTCCTGATGTCGGCGGAGAAGATCGCTGCCGCGATGATGCAGTGAGCGGCAGCGGGTTCTGCCTTCGCAACGCTCAAGACGCGAATCCGACTTGATTGCATGCTGCAAGCTTGACCCGCTGGGCGGGCATTCGTGCACTGCGAGTTAATCGTCTCAGCCGCTACGCGTAGTCTATTTGACGATTGCAGGTCGTGGGCGCAATGCAGCCATTTTCAGCCGCTCTTTAGGCCCATTTCAGCCAAACTGTTATTGATTTCTCGGTGACCGGGGCAGGGCCTCTCATTTGGAGTCCTGCAATGTTCAAGCGAGTATTTTCTGCGTGCCTTTTCGTTGTTTTTGGTTGTGTCGCTTCGGAAGCTCGACCCTATCGTATTCATCAAGCCCCTGAATGCAATGTCACCATGCCTTGCGACTTCTCGTATTCGCAGACGCGACGCGAGCGGACTTCCAGATCCTCACCAGCGACCAGATCTTCTCTGATTTCCAGGTCCTCACTACAAGCCTATCGCTCGACGCAACTGACAGTGACCGATGCTGGGGGCACCGCCGCGCCGGCGACCGTCTCCAGTGTCTCCGGCGCTCGCATTGTCGGGGGCCGTCCGGCCGGTTGCCCTTCGTCCTTCTGCGGCTGCGGCGCGGCCCTGCGCGTGTTCGGCCGTATCGTGCCGGAATTGAATCTTGCGGCCAATTGGCTGCGCTTTCCGCGGACATCGCCCGCACCGGGAATGGTTGCTGCGCGACGAGGACACGTCTTCGTCCTGGAGCAGCATCTCGGAGGCGACGTCTGGCTGGCCTATGACGCCAATTCGGGCGGGCACTCGACGCGAATCCATGCGCGTTCATTGCGGGGGTATACGATCGTCAACCCGCGCGGCGGTTCGACGGCTTGAGGACAGCGGACGCCGCTCTCGACAAGACCGCGGACGGGTCGCAACATCTTTGCCACCCGTCCGCGCAGCCTCGATCACAGTCGCAGCACCTTGCCGGGATTCATGATGTTCTGCGGATCGAGCGCCCGCTTGATGGTGCGCATGATGTCGAGTTCGGTCTTCGACCGGTAGTGGCTGAGCTCGTCGAGCTTGTCGATGCCGATGCCGTGCTCCGCCGAGATCGAGCCGCCCATCGAAGTGATGAGATCGTTCACGGCCCGCGTGATCGCGCCCTTGTATTGGGCCAGCGTCTGCTGATCCATGCCGACCGGCCCCATGAACGAGAAATGCAGATTGCCGTCGCCGATATGTCCGAGCGGGTAGGGCCTGATGCTCGGGAGAATGTCGAGCACGGCCTTTGTCCCCTTGTCGATGAACTCCGGTATCCGGGAAATGGCCACCGACACGTCGTAGCTCAGCCCAGGTCCTTCGGCGCGGGACGCCTCGGCGACACCCTCCCGAATCCGCCACATGTTGCGCGACTGGCTGACCGTATGAGCGATCGCGGCATCGAGCACACGACCGGCCTCGAGCTGATCGGCGAGAAACTGCTCCAGCTTCTCGGACATGCCCTCGGTCCCGTCCCGGCGTGCCCGCGCGGACGACCATTCCAGCAGGAGATACCACGGGGTGTCCGCCCTGAGCGGATCCTGGGTGCCGGGAATATGGCGCAGCACCATGTCGATCGCGCTGCGGCTCATCAACTCGCAGGAGCCGACATTGTCCTCGGACGCGGCATGGGCTTCGGACAGGATCTCCAGCGCCGCGCGTGGATCCCGGATCGCCAGCCATGCGGTGCAGACGTCCTTCGGCGCCGGCCATAGCTTGAGCACGGCCTTGGTGATGATGCCCAGCGTGCCTTCGGCGCCCATGAAGAGGTGCTTGAGGTCGTAACCGGTGTTGTCCTTCTTGAGCGCGCGCAATCCATCCCAGACCTCGCCGTTGGGCAGGACGACTTCGAGCCCCAGGACGAGGTTGCGGGCATTGCCATAGCGCAGCACCTGCACGCCGCCGGCGTTGGTCGAGAGGTTGCCGCCGATCATGCACGAGCCCTGGGCGCCAAGGCTGAGCGGCAGGAATCTGTCGTGTTCGGCCGCTGTCTCCTGAAGCGTCTGCAGCACACAGCCGGCCTCGACCGTCATCGCGTAACCGACGGGATCGACATCCAGCACGCGGTTCATGCGGCCCAGCGACAGCACGATGCCGGTGTGCGCAGGCCAGGGCGTGGCCCCGCCCATCAGGCCGGTGTTGCCACCCTGCGGCACGATCGCGACGCCGTGCCGATGGCAGAGCCGGACCACTTTCGAGACTTCCTCGGTGCTGCCGGGACGAACGACGGCTCCGGCACGTCCAACCAGCAGTCCGCGCCAATCCGTCACGAACGGCTGCTTGCCGTGCTCGTCCTCGATCAGGCCCTTCTCGCCGACGATCGCGCGCAGCGAATCGCGCATTTGGGCGGTCAGCGGAGCGGTTGGAATGATGGGTTCGGACGGACCGGCAGCCGGCATTTGCTTCCCCTGGCGCATCTTGGTGTGCACTGCGCACGTAACGTGCGTTTGGGGTATTGTCCACGTTTGCGCCGTGGAGTCTAACGGCAATATGGTTCTTGGCCCGTAAAGCCTGGCGAGCAGGGCGCTTCTTGCGTCGACCACCGTTCATGGGGTCGTTTTCGGCGGTCTTGTTTGCGCCGCCCCCAAGTCGCGCCTGACGCGCCCTTCGTCTGCCGGTGCACGTCGTGTACCCGCCGGTACCCCGCGGATGATTCCGTTAACCGTCGATCTCTGCGATCGCGTTTAGGCGGCGTTAATGATTCTTTCTCGATGCGACACATCTCCCTTTGCTGCAGTCCATGTTTGTGGATTGCCCGTAAGTGTTGATTAAGAAGGCCATATCCATATTCCGGCCTGCGACGCGCGGGCGATCGGCAGCAAGAACGCTGCGGCCTCCCCCATCACGAGATTTCAGGGAAGTGTTTTTGCCGCAACGGCGGCATTCAGGATGAAGGTCATGCTCCGCCGCGTAGTGCTCTGTTTCGCGAGAGATCGGAAGGCCAACGTCGCCGTCATTTTCGCGCTGACGATGGTCCCTATCATCTTTCTCCTGGGCATGACGCTCGACTACACGCTGGCCTTGCGCAAGCGCGAGCAATTGAACGCAGCCGCCGACGCGGCCGCGATTGCGGCCGTGAGGCCTGCGATGCTGACGCAGACCGACAAGGCCGTCGTCGAGGCGACTGCGGCCGCCGTCTTTGCCGCGAAGGCGAATCTTCCCGGTCTGGCGGCCGTGCCGACGCCGACGATCACGGTCACGGATTCCGGTCTCGCGCGGAGCATCACGGTTTCCTACACCGCGCAGTCCGTGAACAATTTTCCCGGCGTGCTCGGCAAGCAGACCTGGCAGGTGGCCGGTTCGGCGACGGCGAAGGCGTCCAGCGCGCCCAACATGAATTTCTACCTGTTGCTGGACGACTCGCCGTCAATGGCGATTGCTGCGACGCAGACCGACATCAACAACATGATCACGGCCACGAAGAACCAGCCTTCGGGTTCGAAGAACTGCGCGTTCGCGTGTCACGAGACGAACCCGCAAAAGGACAGCGGCGCAACATCCTCGACCAAGGATAACCTCACGATCGCGCGCAACAACAACATCGCGCTGCGTATCGATCTCGTGACCAATGCCGTCAAACAATTGCTCGTGGGGCCCTGGTCGTGCCCGCAGTCGGGTGTTTCGGGCGGCGTCATGCAGTGCATGTCGGCGCTCAACAACACCGCCTACAAGGCCGCCATCTATACCTTCGACTACGGCCTGAATACGATCCAGACGCTGACCACCCCGACCACCGCCGGCACGAAGATCGCCAACATTCAGCTGATGACGGTCGACCACCAGAACTGCATCGTTACCGACAGCAAGGGCAACTGCGTCTACAGCACTGACTACGGCACGGACATCTCGGGCGGGCTCACGGGCGTCAACGCGGTGATGCCGGCGCCGGGCACCGGCACCAACCAGGCGGGCGATACGCCGCAGGAGGTGGTCTTCCTCGTCACCGACGGTGTCGAAGACAAGCTGATGCCGAAGCCAGGGACCTGCGACCCCAATGCCACCTATCCGCTCCCGACGGGCAGCAGCACGACCGTGCGCTGCCAGCAGCCGCTGAACACGACGGTCTGCACGACGATCAAGAACCGCGGCATTCGCATCGCGGTTCTCTATACCGAGTATCTGCAACTTCCGAGCGACAGCTGGTACAACAGCCGCATCGCGCAATTCAACAATCCGTCCTCATCCACGGGCCAGATCGCGCAGAGGCTGCAATCATGCGCCTCGCCGGGTCTGTACGCGAGTGTTCAGACCGGTGGCGACATTTCCGCGGCGCTGACCAACCTCTTCATCAAGGTTGCGTCCAGCACGGCCAGCCTCGTGCAGTAGAGAAGAGCCGCCATGACTGGACCGGGTAGTGCAACGAAAAAGAGGCGCCGCAATCGCTGCGCCGCTTTCGCGCGGGACAGCAGGGGCGCCACGGCCGTCGAATTCGCGCTGGTCGCCGCGCCGTTCCTCGCCCTCCTCATCGCATTGATCCAGACCTTTCTCGTCTTCTTCGCCCAGCAGACGCTCGAAACCATCGTGCGCCAGTCGGCGCGCCTCGTCATGACCGGACAGGTTCAGTCCGCGCAGATGTCGCAGGCGGCCTTCAAGCAGAAGGTCTGCGATCAGATCGTGATCCTGTTCAATTGCAGCGGCCTGATGGTGGACGTGCAGGTGGCGACCGCGTGGACATCCGCGAACACGGCGATGCCCACCCTGACCTACGACGGCTCGGGCAAGGTCAGCAATGTCTGGCAATACGATCCGGGCAATGCCGGCGACATCGTCGTTCTCCGCGTGATGTACGAGTGGCCGGTGGTCCTCGGGCCGCTCGGTTTCAACCTCTCGAACCTTTCCAACGGCAACCGGCTGATCATGTCGTCCGCCGCGTTCCAGAACGAGCCAGGAGCCACCTGATGATCGGCCACCTGATGATTTCCGCCCTGACGTCTCGCGCGCGGCAGCTGTTGACCGACGTCCGCGCCGTTGCAGCGACGGAGTTCGCCATCGTGACCCCGTTCATGCTGGTGCTCTATGTCGGCGGCGTCGAGCTCGGCAACGGGCTGGCCATGAACGTCAAGGTCAGCGCGACCGCGCACAGTGTCGCCGACATGATCACGCAGAACACGGCCGTCACCTCGACCCAGATGGACGGCATTCTCGCGGCCGCGACGGCCATCATGGCCCCATATCCCATCAAGAATGGCAGCTCTTCCCTGATGACGATCACGGTCTCGGAGGTCTCGACCGACAGCAATGGCAAGGCGACGGTGCAATGGAGCAAGTCGACGAGCTCGTCGGGCGCACGAACCGTTGGTGAGCAGATGACCTTGTCGTCCTTTACCGCGCCGAGCGGTACCAGCAACGCCAACATCTCCCTCATCCTGAGCGAGGTGTCCTATGACTACACGCCCAACCTCGGCTTCACCATCGCCGGCACCGTCAAGCTGTCCGACAGCTACTACCTGTTCCCGCGCTGCTCGACCAACAGCCCGGCCACGTCGAGCTTTCCCTACTATGACGTGAAATATCCGGCGACGGCGACCTGCACCTGCGTGCAGCATTTGCAGCAGAAGAGCTGCTGATCATCAATCACGGCCGCGGCACCCGGCCGCGGGCAATGGCGTCAATATCGTCAGCGCCTGCTGACCATGCTCTTGGGTTCCGATGCCGGCGGACAGGGGCGAATGGCCGGGAGAATGTCGAATAGCGGCCGCCTGGCCATCGCGCCGCCGCATGACGTCTTAAAATTCGCTTTACAAGAATTCGGATTTGTCGTAGATCTCTGCGCATCCCGCCCGCCACAAGGGGCGTTTCGCGATCGTCACGAGACGCGGGCAGGGTGCGGTGGCCGCGACGGCGTCGGCGCGCTGGGCAAGCTGCAGGGCGGGAATCTCCGTGAGCAGCAGCAGGCGCGGTACGACACGGCGTCGACAGCGTCCTCGTTCGGCCTCGAAGGTGAGCGCACGCCAGCCATCGGGGACAGGAGCGGGGATGTGCGCGGACGGCAAAATCGTGTGGTCCTGACGACCGGGGTCTGTGCGTCAAGTCTTGCGGTGATGTGTGTTGCCCGACCGGGCGCGCACGTCAGCCATCCGCGAGGCGACGGGGGCAATAGTGCATCGCTCCCCGGGGAGAGCGCGACATAAGCCGTAAGACCATCCGCGCAGGGAAGGCCGGTCGCTCGGCTGCACCTGTAGTCCACCCCGTGCGCGTCTTGCTCGCACACGGGACCGCGGGTGCCAGCCGCGCCCGGCCTTCCCTGCGCCCTTTCTTGCGAGATGGGGCAACGAAGAGAGCAAAGCTCGGGCGAAATGAGTCGCGAGAATGCGAGGCCGTGTCTGCAGATCAAGTGTCAGTTGGGCAATCGCGATGGTGCAACTTGCTCCGTCATTGCGAGCGGAAGCGAAGCGATCCAGAATCTCTCCGCGGAGGCAGTCTGGATTGCTTCGTCGCTTCGCTCCTCGCAATGACGGATTGTGTGGCTATGACGCGCATCCCTCTCGTGTCCCGGACGCGCTGCAGCGTTCTTGCGCTGCTGCGCAGAGCCGGGACCCAGCGGGCTACAGCACGTGCTGCAACATAGGCCCCGGCTCTGCAGCGCATCACTTCGTGCTGCGCAGCGTCCGGGGCACGAGAGCGGAGTTTGGCGCGAAACTGTTTCCACATCGTCATTGCGAGCGGCACTCGCAATGACGAGGAGGATGGAGTTACGCGCTCTCCGTTTCCCGGTGCACGTCGTGCACCACGAGGCCCATGCCTTGCTCCGGCATCTTTATCCAGTCGCGGCGCTTCAGGGTGCGCTTGGTGTCTTCATAGCCGCTGGTCCAGTGCTCGCGCGTCGAGGTGCCCGAGAACTCGTGGTCCTTGGCGTCGCCCTCATAGGCCTTCTGCTGGTAGATCAGATGCAGGATCGCGATCTCCGGCATGTTGCGCAGGCTCGCCTTGAGCTTGCGCTCCTCCTCGGAGAGCTGCTCGTCCGGCAGCTTCGCCAGCGCCTTGTAGAGCAGGACCTTGAGATTGTGCGTGCGGCGATAGACGTCGGTGTTGTGGCGCGTGCGCGAGGAGTACATGATGTCCTTGTGGCGGGCCATCACGTCCTGGATGGAGCGCGGCAGCACGCCCCGCGCGCTGAACAGGTCGACCTGGAACACCAGCGAATTGAGCGAATCCTCCTGGTCGAGCAGATGCTGGAGCGGCGTGTTGGAGACGATGCCGCCGTCCCAGAAATGATCGGTGCCGATCCGCACCATCGGCAGCGCCGGGGGCAGGGCGCCGGAAGCCATGACGTGCTCCGGCTCGATCTCGTCATGGGCGTTGTCGAAATAGATGAAATTGCCCGAGAGCACGTTCACCGCGCCGACCGCGAAACGGACTTTCTTCTCGTTGATGAGATCGAAGTCGACCAGCTCGAGCAGGCTCTCCTTGAGCGGCATCGTGTCGTAATAGCTGGTCGCGGTCCGCGCGCCGACCGGGCTGAACCAGGGATTGACCTGGTGCGGGGTGAAGAAGCCGGGCTGGCCCAGCGCCGACGTCATCCACGCGCTGGTGAGATTGCGCCACTGGCGGAAGACGTCGCCATCGGGCGTGTAGTGCCAGATCTTGCGGTTGGTGATGCGCTCCCAGAAGATGCGCAGCGCATCGAGCCGCTTCTCCGGCCTGTTGCCGGCGATGATGGCGGAGTTGATCGCGCCGATCGAGACGCCGCAGGCCCAGTCCGGCTCGATGCCGGCC
Source organism: Bradyrhizobium sp. CCBAU 53415 (assembly GCF_028128735.1). Taxonomy (NCBI): domain Bacteria; kingdom Pseudomonadati; phylum Pseudomonadota; class Alphaproteobacteria; order Hyphomicrobiales; family Nitrobacteraceae; genus Bradyrhizobium; species Bradyrhizobium sp. CCBAU 53415. The sequence goes on from NZ_LBJF01000023.1 coordinate 248,131, forward strand.
TCGTGCAGCGCCTGGTAGACGCCGGCCTGATAGGCGCCGAGAGCGCCGCCGCCTTGCAGCACCAGCGCGACCCGGTCGCAGCGCTCGGGACGCCAGCCCCGCGCGGGCGGCTGATGAGTCGAATGCATCGGTTGCGACGTGCGGGCGTCCATGCTGGTGCCTCCCTGCGTATTCTCAAACGATTGCGTCCTGCGGTGACGGCGTGATGACAAGGTCGGCGCCGATGCATCGGCTGCATGCACGGTGGCTGCAACGGAATGGCCGCGGGTCATGCGCCTGACGGAAATCCATCACATCGCAGTCAATGAGGCCGGCTAGCAATTTGCGTCGCCGCATGATGCTGCCGGGCCGGCATCGGAGACATCGCACAGCAGGAGAACAACCGATGCGCAGGGAAGACGTGCTGAGGCTTCCGTCCATGCCGGCCGCCGGACCGAGCTATCCGGCCGGGCCCTATCGCTTCGTCAACCGCGAATTCCTTGTCATCACCTACGAGACCGATCCGGAACTGATCCGCGCCGGCCTGCCTGAGCCGCTGGAGCCGGTCGAGCAGCCGATCGTGCATTACGAATGGATCAAGATGCCGGATTCCTCCGGCTTCGGCAGCTACACCGAGTCCGGCCTCGTCATTCCCGCACGCCTCAACGGCGAGGAGGTCAACTTCGTCTCCCAGATGTACCTGGACGACGATCCGCCGATCGCGGCGGGCCGCGAGATCTGGGGCTTTCCGAAGAAGTACGCACATCCAAAACTCGAGATCGTCAAGGATACGCTGACAGGCACGCTGGAATATGCCGGCCAGCTCGTCGCGATGGGCACCATGGGCTACAAGCACGAGAGCATGGCCGGCAACGGCGATCTCACCCGCGCCACGCTGTCGAAGACGCAGATCAATCTGAAGATGATCCCAGGGGTCGACGGCCGCCTCGAAGTCTGCCAGCTCGTGGCCATCAACCTCACCGACATCGTGCCGAGGGGCTCCTGGATGGGACCCGGCCGATTGCATCTGGTGCCGCACGTGAATGCGCCGGTTGCGGATTTCCCGGTCCGCCGCTGCCTCGGCGCGCATCATTACATCGCCGACCTGACGCTGCCGTTCGGTCGCGTCGTCCATGACTACATCAGGGAAGCCGAGGCCGCCGCAACCGGCCTGGCCGCGGAGTAGGGTCCATCATCAAACTGTAACACTGGCGTAATTGAGTACCCGCGTGGGTCCGGAAGACGCCGTCGGCTATCCTCCGGATACGAGGCATCTGTTGATGGTTGGGGTTGGCCATGGTTGAGCCGGCGAAGCTTGTCAGCGCGCTGTCGAACGCTGACCCCGCCATTCCCGGCCTCGTCTGGGCGTTCCGCCTGCACAGCGACGGCAGCGCCGAGGCGCTCCCGATCGACCGGCCGATCGAGTTCAGTCATGACGGCCGTCTCTGGCTGCATTTCAATCTGACCGACGCGCGCGTTCGGCCGTGGATCGCGGCATCACAACTGCCGCAGCTGGCGCGCGAGCTATTGCTGTCGAACGATACCTTCCAGCAGCTTCACGTCATCGATCACTGCGTCTATGGCGTGTTCTCCGACCTCGTGCGCGAGATCGGCAGTCCAACGGAGGAGACCGCGTTCCTGCACTTTGCCATGACCGAGCGCCTCCTGGTCAGCGGCCGCCATCAGGCGCTCTGCTCGGCGGATGCGACGCGCCGCGTGCTCGAAGGTGGCTACCGCGTCGACAATGTCGCCCATCTCCTGGAGAAGATCGTCGACGAGGTCGCCGACACGCTCGACAGGATGGCCGACACGCTCGGGCAGGAGATCGACGACATCGAGGAACGCATCCTCGCCGACGATGCGAGGCCGGAGATGCGCCGCAATCTCGGCCGGCTGCGCCGGACCTGTGTCAGGTTGCATCGGCAGCTCACCGGCCTGCGCGTGCTGTTCCACCGCCTCGACCAGAAGGACACCGATCACCTGTCGCCGGCGTTGCGCATCCGCGCCGGCAAGCTGGCGCAGCGGCTCGACGGCCTCGATCACGACATCGTCGAGCTGCGCGAGCGCAGCCGGCTGCTCGAGGAGGAGCTGCGCTTCAAGAACGAGGAGGAAAGCAACCGCCACCTCCATACCTCTCGATCGTGACCTCGCTGCTGCTGCCGCCGACGCTGGTCACCGGCATCTTCGGCATGAACACCAAGGGCCTGCCGCTCACCGAAGTCGAGACTGGATTCCTCTGGGCGGCGGTGCTGATGGCTTCCTCGGTTGCTGCGGCCTACCTCTTCATGCGGCGGGCGGGCATCTTCAAGTAGCGTATCGATCGTGAGTTGGCTTGCCGAGAGAGCTCCGTTGCGACGCGCGGCCACGATTGCGCTGGCGTGCACGGCGGGGAGTACCAGTGCATTTGCCGGCGCCAAGGATGAGAGCGCGGCTGCATGGCTGTTCCCGAAATGGTTCAACGAGTGGCATGACGGCCTCGCCGACAAGGGCCTGAATTTCGGTGCGATCTATATCGCGGACAATATCGCCAACGCCACGGGTGGCGTGAAGCGCGGCGCCATCCATTTCGGACGCCTCGACCTCTCGGTCGATGCCGATCTCGACAAGCTGGTCGGCTGGACCGGCGGCCGCTTCTACGCCAATGCCTTCGTGATCTACGGCCGCGGACTCTCCCGCAACAACGTCCAGAACCTCGCCACCATCAGCGAGAGCGAGGCGCTGCCCGATCAGCGGCTCTACAACGCCTATGTCGAGCAGAGCTTCTTCAATGATCGCCTGAACATCAGGGCAGGCCAGCAGGCGGCCGACGTCGAGTTCTTCGACAGCCAGACCGACGATCTCTTCGTCAACGGCACCTTCGGCTGGCCGGCCATCAAGGCGAGCAACCTCCCGGCCGGCGGCCCGGCGCCGCCGATCGCGGTGCCCGGAATCCGCATCAAGGCTGTGTTGACGGACAGGGTCACCGCCTATGGCGCGGTGTTCAATGGGGATCCGTCGGGCCCGGGCGATATCGATCCGCAGCTGCGCGACCATCATGGTCTGGCCTTCCGCGTCAACGATCCGCCCTGGTTGATCGGACAGGTCCGCTTCAACTACGATATCGATGTCGGCGACCGCCCGCTCGCCGGCAATTTCACGCCGGGCGCATGGAAGCACTATGGCTCGTTCGACAGCCAGCGCTTGACTGCGGAGGGCTTCTCGATCGCGGATCCCGGCGGCAGCGGCATCCCGGCGAAACTTCGCGGCAATTACGGCATCTTCGCCGTGATCGAGCAGGTGCTCTATCGCCCGCCGTCGGTGACCGAGACCAGCACCTCGGCCTCGCTCCCGGGCGTCACGGCGTTCGGCCGCATCGCTTACAGCCCGCCGGACCGCAATCTGATCGATCTGTACATGGACGGCGGCATCGGCTTCGTTGGCTTCACGCCGGGCCGGCCGCTCGACCGCTTCGGGGTGGCGATGGCCTATATGCGGATATCGAACACCGCGCGCAATCTCGATCTCGACACGCAGGCCTTCGCCGGCATCCGGAGTCCGGTGCGCAGCACCGAGACCCTGATCGAGATGATCTACGAGGCGCACATCAAGCCGGGCTGGCTGGTCGCGCCGTACTTCCAGTATGTGCTCCGTCCCTCCGGCGGCATCCCGAATCCGAACGATCCGGCCGGAGTTTCGCGGATCGGTGACGCCGCCGTGTTCGGCGTCACCACCACGATCAGGTATTAGGCCGTCGCCGGCTGGAGTTTCGGCTGCCGGGACAGCGCCAGCACGATCAGGGCAGCGAACACGCAGAGCGCGCCGGCGATGAAGAACGCCGGCAGGTAGCTCTGATAGACCGTCCGCGAGAAACCGGCTCCGAACGCGGCCGTGCCTGCGCCGAGCTGATGGCCGGCGAAGATCCAGCCGAACACCAGATTGGCGCGCTCGGGCCCGAATTTCTGCGCGGTGAGGCGCACCGTCGGCGGCACCGTGGCGATCCAGTCGAGACCATAAAACATCGCGAAGACGGAGAGGCCGTAGAACGAGAAATCGCTGAAGGGCAGGAAGATCAGCGAGAGCCCGCGCAGGCCGTAGTACCAGAACAGGAGCCAGCGATTGTCGTAGCGGTCCGACAGCCAGCCCGACATGATCGTGCCAAAGAAGTCGAAGATGCCCATCGCGGCGAGCAGGCTCGCGGCCTGCACCTGCGGGATGCCGAAATCGAGGCACATCGGGATCAGGTGCACCTGGACGAGGCCGTTGGTCGAAGCGCCGCAGACGAAGAAGGTCGCGAACAGGATCCAGAACGCAGTCGACTTCGAGGCATCGCGCAGCGTGCCGAGCGCAACGCCCGTGATCGAGCCGTGACTCACCGGCGGTGCGGGCTGGGGTGTGGAGCCCTCGTCGCCGAACGGCCGCAGGCTGACATCGCTGGGACGGTCGCGCATCGCGAGCAGCACGGCCAGTGCGGAAACGCCGAGCATGACGCAGACGAAACCGAGCGCGAGCCGCCAGCCATAGCGTTCGGTGAGGCTTGCCAGCAGCGGCAGGAACACGAGCTGGCCGGTGGCGACGCTCGCGGTCATGATGCCGACGACGAGGCCGCGTCTTGCTGCGAACCAGCGCGTGGCAATGGTCGCGCCCAGCACCAGCGCGGTCATGCCGGTACCGATCCCGATCACCACGCCCCATAGGGCGACGAGCTGCCAGACCTCGGTCATGCCGAGCGAGAGCACGAGCGCTGAGACCACGATCAGCTGGGCGGCGAGCGTGACGTTGCGCAGGCCATAGCGGTTGAGCAGGGCGGCCGCGAACGGCGCCATCAGCCCGAACAGGATGAAGCGGATCGACAGCGCGGAGGAGATCTCCGCCGTGCTCCAGCCGAACTCCTTCTGAAGCGGCACGATGAACACGCCGGGCGCGCCGACCGTTCCGGCGCTGATCAGCGCGGCGAGGAAGGTCACGCCGACCATCACCCAGCCATAATGGATGTTGCGGCGGGAAAGTGCTGCCGCGAGCCAGTTCGAGATCATTGGGCCTCAATGTTGTTGGCGGGCCTTTGGGACCCGCGCCATCGTTGCAATCTGACACAGAGAAGGAAAGTCTTAAATGCCAGACTTCCCTCAATTTCGGACATCGGCGCTAGTGCGACAGGCGCTCCACGGCGATCGCCGTGGCCTCGCCGCCGCCGATGCAGAGCGCGGCGATACCGCGCTTGAGATTTTGCGCCTCCAGTGCGTGCAGCAGGGTCACGATCAGCCGCGCGCCGGTCGCGCCGATGGGATGGCCGAGCGCGCAGGCGCCGCCGTTGACATTCAGCTTCTCGCGGGGAATGCCGAGATCGCGTTGCGCCGCCATCGCCACCACGGCGAACGCCTCGTTGATCTCGAACAGGTCGACATCGGAGGCAGCCCAGCCGACCTTGTCGAGCAGCTTGCGGATCGCCGGAATCGGCGCCGTCGTGAACCATTGCGGCTCCTGGCTGTGGGTGGCGTGGCCCTTGATCTCGGCGAAAGCAGGCAGGCCAAGCCGATCGGCGAGCGAGCGCTTCGTCAGCACCAGCGCGGCGGCGCCGTCGGCATTGGCGGAGGAGGCGGCGGGCGTGATGGTGCCGTTGGCGCGGAACGCCGGCTTCAATCCGGGGATCTTGGCCGGATCGACCTTCAGCGGATGCTCGTCATTGGCGATGACGCGCGGGCCGGCCTTTTCGCTCAGCGTGATCGGCGCGATCTCGGCCCTGAATGCGCCGCCCTCGACCGCCTTGCGCGCGCGACTGAGCGTCTCCATCGCGTAGGCGTCCTGGTCCTTGCGGGTGAACTGATAGGCTTCAGCCGTGGCCTCGCCGAAATCCCCCATGGAGCGGCCGGTCTCGTAGGCGTCCTCGAGCCCATCCATCATCATGTGATCGATGATGCGGTCATGGCCGACGCGATAGCCGCCGCGTGCCTTGGCGAGCAGATAGGGCGCGTTGCTCATGCTCTCCATGCCGCCGGAGACGACGATCTCTGCCGAGCCGGCGCGGATGATGTCGTGCGCCAACATGGTCGCCTTCATGCCGGAGCCGCAGACCTTGTTGACGGTGGTCGCGCCCGTGGCGTCGGGCAGACCCGCTGCGCGCGCGGCTTGGCGCGCGGGGGCCTGGCCCTGTCCGGCCGGCAGCACGCAGCCCATGAAGACCTCGTCGACCTTCTCGGGCGCAAGCTTGGCGCGCTCCAGCGCCGCGCCGATCACGTGCGATCCAAGCCTGTGGGCGGGAAGCGGCGATAGCTCGCCCATGAAGCGGCCGAGCGGGGTGCGGGCGGCGGAAACGATGACGATGGGATCGGCGGCTGCGGCCATGACGGAACTCCCTGGCAATGATGGGTAAGATTATGGTCATCATATGATGCGGCGCAAAAAATGCAACCGCGGCCGGGATGAGAAAATCTTGCGGTTCGCATGAGATTTGGTCGTGCAAGCGAAGCTGGGCAGGCTCTAGGAACGAGGGCGCTCCTCCAAAGACGGAGTCATGCCCCGGCTCGACCGGGGCATCCAGTACGCCGCGGCTTGTCGATTCAAACCATAACTGTCTCGGCCTACTGGGCGGATTCAACCGGTCGCGCCGGCGATGACAGCGTCGCGCGCAGCGATCACCATGCCTCCGCCCAGAACCTAGCGCTTCCGGTTCACAAACGCGCCCATCAGTCGCGTCGGCTCGTCCGTCAGGAACGACTCGCCGAACACTTTCACGCTGAGGTTCACCGACTCCGTCAGCGGCAATTCTTCCCACTGCCGCAGCAGCGCTTTCTGCGACCGCAGCGCCTCAGGGCCGCATTCAAGCAAGGCCTTCACCAGATGCTCGATCTCGGCATCCAATCCGCCCACGGGGGCGACCTTGTCGATCAGACCCCAGGCGAGCGCGGTGGCTGCGTCGATATTCTCCGCCGTCATCACCAGCCAGCGCGCGCGGGCCCAGCCGATCAGGCGCGGCAACAGTGCGGCATGGATCACCGAGGGGATGCCGACGCGCACCTCCGGCATGCCGAAATGGGCATCATGCGCGGCGATGCGGAAATCGCAGGCCGCCGCCACTTCGAGCCCGCCGCCGAGGCACCAGCCGGGCATGCGCGCGATCACCGGGGCAGGGAAGGCGCGCACCGCCTCGCAGAGATCGCGCAGGCGAGTGATGAAGGCTTCGGCGGATTTCTGGTCGAGCCTGGCCATCTCCTTGATGTCCGCGCCGCCGATCATGCTCTTCTCGCTCTGGCCGCGCAGCACCACGACGCGGATGCTGCGGTCGGATGCAAGCTGCTGGAGGCCTTCGCGCACGGCGTCGGTCACGGGCGAGCCGAGAATGTTGAGCGTGCCGGCGTTGCAGATGGCGACATGGGCGACGCCGCGCGTGTCGCGCGTCACCCCGCAGTGGTTGTTGAGCATTTCCATCGTGGCATCTCGAAAGTTTCGTGGACGCGTGCGAAGCGCACTGGTCGAGAGCACTTCCGGGCCCAAATGCGCCGCTTGTCAAGCGGGCTGGCGGGACTGAGTTGCCAGCGCGAGGTCCGTAGCATAGTATGATTGATGTCATACAATGAGGTGGCCATGACCGATGTCGATCAAATCGCCCTGTTTTCGCCAGCGCAGCGGCGTGAGCGCGTGGTGGACTGGCAGGTGCCGGCGCCGGTCGCGAGAGCGGCCATGGGGCTGTCAGGCATGGACACCATGCTGGGAATTCGCGACGGCCGTCTGCCGCCGCCGCCTTTTGCGAAACTGATCGGTTTCACGGTGGGAGTGGTCGAGCAGGGCCGGATTGTCATGGAACTGGAGCCGCGCGAGGATCTTGAGAATACCATCGGTCTGCTCCACGGCGCGACCGCAGCGGCGCTGCTCGATACGGCCATGGGATGTGCGATCTCGACCCGGCTCGAGGCCGGACAAAGCTCGGTGACCCTCGATCTGAAACTGACCTATTTGCGCCCGCTGTCGGTTCGTTCCGGGCTGATCTCCGCCGAAGGCAAGATCATCAAGCTGGGACGCCAGACCAGCTACACCGAAGGTTTCGTCCGCGACGGTAAGGGGGCCCTGGCGGTGCATGCAACTGCAACCTTCTCCATGATCGGCAACAACTTAACATGAATTAATGCACCGTTCGGCCCACTTTCGTGCTATGGGATGATCTCCGACATTCAATGAGATCCGCATGCGCTATTCCCGGGAACACAAGCAGGAAACCCACGATCGGATCGTGAAGAAGGCCTCCGTGCGGCTGCGCGAGAAGGGCGCTCATGGCATCGGCGTCGCCGACCTCATGAAGGAGGCGGGCCTGACCCATGGCGGCTTCTACGCGCATTTCGATTCCCGCGAGGCGCTGGTGATCGAAGCGTTTGCCTATGCCATGGACCGCTCGATGGAGCACTGGCGCAAGCTCACCGGCGAAGCCGCTCCTGAAAAGCGGCTGGCGCTGGTCGCGGAAAGCTATCTCTCGACGCTGCATCGCGACAATCCCGGCCATGGCTGCTCGATTCCCGCGCTGGGCGCCGAGATCGCCCGCGAGAGCCCGAAGACGCGAAAGGCGTTTGCCGGCAAGCTCGACCAGATGATCGAGATGATGACCGATTACATCCCGAACATGCCGCGCAAGGCCGCGCGCAAGCAGGCGATCGCGACGCTGGCGACGATGGCCGGCACCATGCTGCTGGCGCGCATCGCCGGCTCGAGCGAACTGTCGGACGAAGTGCTGAAGGCGGGCCGGGACAGCGCGCTGGGCGGTGCGAAGCGCGAGCCGAAGGTGCCTGCTGCGAAGAAGCCGCGCGAGAAGCAGAACTAGCACCGGGTATGCGCCGGGCCTCATGCTGAGGAGACCGCGAAGCGGTCGTCTCGAAGGATGGCCGCGGACGAGATTTGGGCCTGCATGGTTCGAGACGGCGCTTCGCGCCTCCTCACCATGAGGGGCTGGCTTTGTGCCTCGCTCCTGCGAATTTCTACCGTCCCGCAAACAGCGCCCGCTCGCGCTCGACGATCTCGCTGATGTAATCTGCCACGGCCCTGATCCGCGCGAGGTCCTTGCTGTCGGCGTGCATCAGCATCCAGAACGTGCGTGTGATCGAGATCTCCTCCGGCAGCACGGCCTCAAGCTGCGGATGGTCGCTCGCCATGAAATGCGGCAGCACCGCGATGCCGAAGCCGGAGAGCGTGGCATTGAGCTGCGCGATCAGATTGGCGCTGCGGAAGCGCGCGGAAATTCGCGGCGACACCTGCGGCAGGTAGTCGAGCTCCGGCGTGAACAGGAGCTCCTCGATGTAGCCGACGAAGCGGTGCGGCGGCAGGTCTTGCCGTGAAGAGATCTTGGGAAAGCGGTCGAGATAGGCCGGCGCGGCATAGAGGCCGAGGCGGTAGTCGAGCAGCTTGCGGCCGACGATGCGGCCTTCCTTCGGCATGGTCAGGCTGATGGCGATATCGGCCTCGCGCTTGGAGAGACTGAATAGCCGCGCGGTGGCCACAAGTTGCAGATCGAGATCGGGATAGCGGTCGGCGAAGGGGGCGAGCCGTGGCGCCAGGAAGGCGGTGCCGAACCCATCAGGCGCGCCGATCCGCACGGTGCCCGTCAGCCGGGCCACGGACCCGCCGACCTGCTCCTGGTTGGCGACGATGGTCGATTCCATGGCCTCCGCGCTGTCGGCGACACGCTGGCCGGCCTCGGTGAGGAGATAGCCGGTCTTGCGCCGGTCAAACAGCTTGGCCGACAGGTGCTTTTCCAGCCGGTCGACGCGGCGGATCACCGTGGCGTGGTCGACGCCGAGCTGTTTTGCCGCAGCCGATACCGAGCCGCCCCGCACGACGGCGAGCACGAAGCGAAAGTCGTCCCAGTCGATAGCGCCTTGATCCAGCATTTCCGCACATCTATGGTGCAATATATCAGACTTGAATCCTATAAAATGCAGGTCAATAGGATTTGTCAAAGCGACCACGCTCGGCCTGAAGGAGATCATTCCATGCGTTCAATCGGACATTTCATCGGTGGCAAGGAGGTCAAGGGCACCTCGGGCCGCACCGCCGACGTTTTCGAGCCGATGACCGGTGACGTCCAGGCCAAGGTGGCGCTGGCGTCCAAGGCCGAAGTCCGCGCCGCCGTGGAAAACGCCCGTGCCGCCCAGCCGGAATGGGCCGCGACCAACCCGCAGCGCCGCGCCCGCGTCATGATGAAATTCGTGGAGCTGGTGCAGCGCGACTACGACAAGCTCGCCGAACTGCTCGCCCGCGAGCACGGCAAGACCGTGCCCGACGCCAAGGGCGACATCCAGCGCGGCCTCGAAGTCGCGGAATTCGCCTGCGGCATCCCGCATCTGATGAAGGGCGAATACACCGAAGGCGCCGGCCCCGGCATCGACATCTACTCGATGCGCCAACCGCTCGGCGTCGTCGCTGGCATCACGCCGTTCAATTTCCCGGCGATGATCCCGATGTGGAAGTTCGCCCCCGCGATCGCCTGCGGCAATGCCTTCATCCTCAAGCCCTCGGAGCGCGATCCCGGCGTGCCGATGCTGCTCGCCGAGCTGATGATGGAAGCGGGCCTGCCGGCCGGCATCCTCAACGTCGTCAACGGCGACAAGGAAGCGGTCGACGCCATCCTCGACGATCCCGACATCAAGGCCATCGGCTTCGTCGGCTCGACGCCGATCGCGCAGTACATCTATGAGCGCGCCGCCCAGACCGGCAAGCGCTGCCAGTGTTTTGGCGGCGCCAAGAACCACGCCATCGTCATGCCCGACGCCGACATGGACCAGGCCGTCGACGCGCTGATCGGCGCCGGCTACGGCTCGGCCGGTGAGCGCTGCATGGCCGTGTCCGTCGCGGTGCCCGTCGGCAAGTCCACCGCCGATCGCCTGATGGAAAAGCTGATCCCGCGTGTCGAGTCGCTCAAGATCGGCACCTCGATCGATCCGTCGGCCGACTACGGTCCGCTGGTCACGCGCGAAGCTGTCGAGAAGGTGAAGAGCTACATCGACATCGGCGTCAAGGAAGGCGCGACGCTCGCCGTCGATGGCCGCGGTTTCAAGATGCAGGGCTACGAGAACGGCTTCTATCTCGGCGGCTCACTGTTCGACAACGTCACCAAGGACATGCGAATCTACAAGGAAGAGATCTTCGGGCCGGTGCTCTCGGTGGTGCGCGCGCACGATTACAAGGAAGCGCTGGCGCTGCCATCTGATCATGACTACGGCAACGGCGTTGCCATCTTCACCCGTGACGGCGACGCTGCGCGCGACTTCGCGGCCAAGGTCAACGTCGGCATGGTCGGCATCAACGTGCCGATCCCGGTGCCGATCGCCTATTACACCTTCGGCGGCTGGAAGAAGTCCGGCTTCGGCGATCTCAACCAGCACGGCCCGGACTCGATCCGCTTCTATACCAAGACCAAGACGGTGACCTCGCGCTGGCCGTCCGGCGTCAAGGAAGGTGCGGAGTTCTCGATCCCCCTGATGAAGTAAGGCTGGAGCCCAGCCCGTCATTGCGAGGAGCGTAGCGACGAAGCAATCCAGAGTCTTTCCGCGGAGGCAGCCTGGATTGCTTCGCGGAGCCTGTCATCGGGGCCGCGCTTCGCGCGGACCCGGTGGCTTGCAATGACGATGGGGCAAGAGGGTAGCGGCAGCATGCAGTTCGCTCTGAACGAGGATCAGATCGCAGTTCGCGACATGGCGTTGGTGTTTGCGGCGGAAAAGATCGCGCCGCACGCGCTGCGCTGGGACGAGGAGAAGCATTTCCCCGTCGACGTCATGCGCGAGGCTGCCACGCTCGGCATGGGCGGCATCTACATTCGCGACGATGTCGGCGGCTCCGCCCTGACGCGGTTCGATGCCGCGCTGATCTTCGAGGCGCTGGCGACGGGCTGCCCGACCACCTCGGCCTTCATCTCCATCCACAACATGGCGAGCTGGATGATCGATGCCTTCGGCAGCGACACCCAGCGCCACACATGGCTGCCTAAGCTCTGCACCATGGAGCTGATTGCGAGCTACTGCCTGACCGAGCCGGGCGCCGGCTCGGATGCGGCAGCGCTGCGCACGCGCGCGGTGCGCGACGGCGATCATTACGTTCTCAACGGCCAGAAGCAGTTCATCTCGGGCGCCGGCGGCACCGATCTCCTGGTCGCGATGGTCAGGACCGGCGGCGACGGCCCCGGCGGCATCTCGACCCTCGTCATCGACGGCAAGACGCCGGGCGTGTCGTTCGGCGCCAATGAGCGCAAGATGGGCTGGAACGCGCAGCCGACCCGCACGGTGATGTTCGAGAACGCCCGGGTGCCGGTGGCCAATCGCCTCGGCGAGGAAGGCACAGGTTTCAAGATCGCGATGGCTGGCCTCGACGGTGGCCGCCTCAACATCACGGCATGCTCGCTCGGCGGCGCGCAGACCGCGCTCGACAAGGCGCGCGCCTACATGAAGGAACGCAAGGCATTCGGAAAGCGTCTCGACGAATTCCAGGCGCTGCAATTCCGTCTCGCCGACATGGCCATCGAGCTGGAGGCCGCCCGCACGTTCCTGTGGCGCGCAGCTGCGGCGCTGGACCGCAAGGACCCTGATGCCACCATGCTGTGCGCGATGGCCAAGCGCTTCGGCACCGACGTCGGTTTCGAGGTCGCCAACCACGCCCTCCAGCTTCACGGCGGCTACGGCTACCTCAGCGAATACGGCATCGAGAAGATCGTGCGCGACCTGCGCGTGCACCAGATCCTCGAAGGCACCAATGAGATCATGCGGCTCATCGTGGCGCGCAAACTGATCGAGGGTGCGCGATGACGTCAGTGGAGGAGGGCGATCTGGTCGCCCGTGTCGAGGGGACGGCCGGCATCATCCGGCTCAACCGTCCCAAGGCGATCAATGCCGTCACGCTGGAGATGTTTCGCGATGTCGAGAAGGCGCTCGACCGCTTCGAGGCCGATCCGGCCGTGGCCGTGATCCTGCTCGAAGGCGCCGGCGAGCGCGGCTTGTGTGCCGGCGGCGACATCCGCACGCTCTGGGAAAGCTCGAAGGTCAATGGCGACCTCGGCAAGATCCTGTGGCGCGAGGAATACATCCTCAATGCCCGGATCAAGAAATTTCCTAAACCCTATGTCGCCTTCATGGACGGCATCGTGATGGGCGGCGGTGTCGGGCTCTCCGCCCATGCGAGCCACCGCGTTGTCACGGATCGCACGAAGCTGGCGATGCCCGAGGTCGGGCTGGGATTCTTTCCCGATGTCGGAGGCACTTATTTGCTGTCGCGCTCGCCGGGCGAGATCGGCACCTATTTCGGGTTGACCGGCCAGACCATGAACGGGCCGGACGCAATCCACGCGAAGTTCGCGGACTGGGTGGTGCCGGCTTTGAAGCTCCCGGAGTTGCGCGAGGCGCTGACGAGGCTGCGCTCCGGGGTGAACGCAGCCGATGTCGGCAAGTTCATCGACGGCTTTGCAACCGGCGAGATCGCAGGGCCGGTCGCGGCGAAGGAGCCGGCGATCGATGCGCTGTTCGGCTTCGATCGCATGGAGGACATTTTCTCGGCGCTGAACCGTGACGGCTCCGACTTCGCACAGGCCACGCTGAAGACGCTCAACGAGAAATCGCCGCGCGGCATGGTGGTGACGCTGAAGCTCTTGCGGCTCGCGCGCAAATCGTCGAGCCTGGAAGAGTGCCTGGTGCGCGAGTACCGCGCCGCGCTGGAAGTCTTCCGCAGCGACGATTTCCGCGAAGGCGTGCGCGCCGCCGTGATCGACAAGGACCGCAACCCGACCTGGTCGCCGCCGCGGATCGAGGATGTGACGCCGGAGATGCTTGCGCCGTATCTCGCCGAGATCGGCGCCGACGAATTGAAGTTTAACTAGTCAACGCTGCAGCGGAGGAAACGACAATGGCCACGATCGCATTCATCGGTCTCGGCAACATGGGCGGTCCGATGGCCGCCAATCTGGTCAAGGCCGGCCACAGGGTGGTGGCGTTCGATCTCGTCGAGGCCTCGCGCAATCAGGCCAAGGCCGATGGCGCCGGCATTGCCGAGAGCGCAGCCGGTGCGGTGAAGGGCGCCGATGTCGTCGTCACCATGCTCCCCGCAGGCAAGCACGTGCTCGGCGTCTGGAACGAGGTCGTGCCAGCCATGACCAGGGGCGCGCTGATCATTGACTCCTCCACCATCGACGTCGAAAGCGCGAGGGCCGCGCATGCGCTGGCTGCCAAGCAAGGTGTGCTCTCGGTCGACGCGCCGGTCTCCGGCGGCACGGGCGGTGCCAAGGGGGCGACGCTCACTTTCATGTGCGGCGGTGACGACAAGGCATTTGCGGTGGCAAAGCCGGTGCTCGAGAACATGGGCAAGAAGATCGTCCATTGCGGCGGCGCCGGCGCGGGCCAGGCGGCAAAAATCTGCAACAACATGATCCTCGGCATCTCCATGATCGCGGTGAGCGAGGCATTTGCGCTCGGCGAGAAGCTCGGGCTTTCGCATCAGGCCCTCTTCGACGTCGCCTCGACCTCCTCCGGCCAGTGCTGGTCGTTGACGACCTATTGCCCGGTGCCGGGCCCGGTGCCGACCTCGCCGGCCAACAACGACTACAAGCCGGGCTTTGCCTCGGCGCTGATGGTGAAGGACCTGACCTTGGCGCAGGACGCCGCGAAGGCTGCGGGCGCGGCGACGCCGCTCGGCAAGCATGCGCAGGAGATCTATCAGTCTTTCGACGCAGCCGGTCAGGGTGGGGTGGATTTTTCCGGAATTATCAAGCACGTTAGGAGCCTGGCCGGGAAAGCTTGATGACGACATTCCAGGAAGCGCGCGCGTTTCTGCTAAAGCACCGCACGGATTACGAGGCAGCGGTCAAAGGATTCCGCTGGCCCGATCCGGCGCCCTTCAACTGGGCGCTCGACTGGTTCGACGCCGAGCTGGCGACAAATGCGGACAGCAGGGATCGTCCGGCGCTCTGGATCGTCGATGCTGCGCAGGATCGGCAGACCAAGCTGTCCTTCTCGGTCCTCTCGAAGCGCTCGAACCAGGTCGCCAACTTCCTCCGCGCGCAGGGCTTGAGGCGCGGCGACCACCTTTTGCTGCTGCTCGGCAACGTGGTTCCGCTGTGGGAGACGATGCTGGCGGCGATGAAGCTCGGCGTCGTCGTGATTCCAGCGACGACGTTGCTCACCGCAGAAGAACTTCGCGACAGGCTGGATCGTGGCAAGGCGAGGGCGGTGGTGGCCGCTGAGGACCAGGTGGCGAAGTTTGCGAGCCTTGGCACCCGGAATGTCGCTCGCATCGTGGTCGGCGCGGCTTCCGATGGTTGGCTGGCCTATGACGAGGCGTCGAAAGCGTCGGAGAGCTTCACGCCTGACGGTCCAACCAATGCCGACGACCCGATGCTGCTCTATTTCACCTCGGGTACGACCGCAAAACCAAAACTGGTGCGGCACAGCCAGCGCAGCTATCCGGTCGGCCATCTCTCCACCATGTACTGGATCGGTCTGAAGCCCGGCGATATCCATCTCAATATTTCGTCGCCCGGCTGGGCCAAGCATGCCTGGAGCTGTTTTTTCGCGCCGTGGAATGCCGGGGCGACCGTATTCGTGGTCAACCAGCCGCGCTTCGATGCCAAAGCGCTGCTCGCCACCATCGGCCGCTGCGGCGTCACCACGCTGTGCGCGCCGCCGACGGTATGGCGGCTGTTCATCCAGGAGAATCTTGCATCGTTTAAGGTGGCCCTGCGCGAAGTCTGCGGCGCCGGCGAACCGCTGAACCCTGAAGTGATCGATCAGGTGCGCGCGGCCTGGGGCCTCACCATCCGTGACGGATACGGCCAGACCGAAACCACGGCGCTCGCCGGCAACTCGCCGGGCCAGAAGATCAAGGTCGGCTCGATGGGCCGGCCGCTGCCGGGCTATCGCGTGCAGATCAGCGACGCCGACGGGAGCCCGGCCAGGGAAGGCGAGGTCACGCTGGTGCTTGGGACTGGGCGCCCGGCCGGCCTGATGCAAGGCTATCAGGGCGACCATGGCGAGTTGCTGGGGGCCGAAGGCGAGCTCTATCGCAGCGGCGATGTCGTGTTCGAGGACGACGAGGGCTATCTCACCTTCGTCGGCCGCTCCGACGACGTATTCAAGTCGTCCGATTATCGCATCAGTCCGTTCGAGCTCGAGAGCGTGCTGCTGGAGCATGAGCTGGTCGCGGAAGCCGCGGTGGTGCCGAGCCCCGACCCGATCCGGCTCGCCATCCCCAAGGCCTTCGTGCTGCTGACGTCGGGCGCGGAGCGGTCACCCGAGACCGCGCTCTCCATCTTCGAACATCTGCACACGCGCCTCGCGCCATTCAAGCGCATCCGCCGCCTCGAAATCGTCACCGAGCTGCCGAAGACGATCTCTGGAAAAATCCGTCGCGTCCAGCTACGACGGCTGGAACGCGACAATGATCGCGACGATCCGCTGCGCGGCCGGGAATTCCGCGAGGAGGAGTTTCCGGAGCTGGCAAAGACACGGAGCGAGACCTAAGTGAACGAAGTCTGGAAGAAGCCGCCGATTACGCTTCAGGCCTATCAGGCCATGGTCGGCAAGGAGATCGGCGTGTCCTCGTGGCACCTGATCAACCAGCCCCGCATCGACACCTATGCCGACGTGATTGAGGATCACCAGTTCATCCATGTCGATCCGGAACGAGCGAAGAAAGAGACCGCTTTCGGCAGCACCATCGCGCACGGTTTCCTGACGATGTCGCTG
Organism: Bradyrhizobium sp. CCBAU 53415; assembly: GCF_028128735.1. Lineage (NCBI taxonomy): Bacteria > Pseudomonadati > Pseudomonadota > Alphaproteobacteria > Hyphomicrobiales > Nitrobacteraceae > Bradyrhizobium > Bradyrhizobium sp. CCBAU 53415. The sequence continues at coordinate 264,786 of NZ_LBJF01000023.1, forward strand.
CTGTCGATCATGTCCTATGAGGTGATGCCCGTCATCGCAGGCACCACGATGGGGGTGAACTACGGCTTCGACAGATTGCGCTTCATCTCGCCGGTCCGCTCGGGCAAGCGCATCCGCGGCCGTTTCGTGCTGGCCGAAGCCAAGCTCCGCAAGCCGAACGAGTTGCAATCCCGTACCAATGTCACGGTGGAGATCGAAGGCGAGGACAAGCCCGCGCTGGTCGCCGACTGGCTCGGCCTGATCTATTTCGCCTGATACCGCGTGTCGTTGCCGGGCTTGACCCGGCAACCCATCGCTGCTCAAAAGCCTGTCGATTTGACGGCTGGCCGGGTCAAGCCCGGCCATGACGACTAGCATGTAGGAAAGCATTCATGGCAATCAGGTTCGACGGACGCGTCGCCATCGTCACCGGCGCGGGCAATGGTCTTGGCAAGGCGCATGCGCTGGGGCTGGCCAGCCGAGGCGCGAAAGTCGTGGTCAACGATTTCGGCGGCGCGCGTGACGGCACCGGCGGCTCGCTGTCGCCGGCCGAATCCGTGGTCGAGGAGATCCGCAAGGCCGGCGGCACGGCGATGGCCGACGGCGCTGATGTCTCGAACTTCGAGCAGGTCACCGCCATGGTCGAGCGCGCCACCAGGGAGTGGGGCAGCGTCGACCTCTTGTGCGCCAATGCCGGCATCCTGCGCGACAAGTCGTTCGGCAAGATGGAAGCGGCCGATTTCCAGAAGGTGCTCGACGTGCATCTCGTCGGCACCTTCTACTGCTGCAAGGCGGCCTGGGCCGGCATGCGCGACCGCAACTATGGACGCATCGTGCTGACCACCTCGTCCTCCGGCCTCTACGGCAATTTCGGCCAGGCCAATTACGGCGCGGCGAAATCCGGCATGGTCGGCCTGATGAACGTGCTCGCCGAAGAGGGGCGCAAGAACAACATCCGCGTCAACATCATCTCGCCGACGGCGGCGACCCGCATGACGGAAGAGCTGCTGCCGCCCCAGGCGCTGCAACTGATGAAGCCGAACGCGATCACGCCCGCGGTCGAGTATATGCTCAGCGAGGACGCGCCCACCCGCACCATCATGGGCGCCGGTGCCGGCTCCTTCGCCGTGATCAAGATTCTGGAGAGCGAAGGCATCAACCTGCCGGAGAGCGAGTGGACGCCCGATGCGGTTGCCGCACATTTCGCAGAGATCAGCGACATGTCGAAGGCGAAAGCGCTGCAAGGCGCCTTCGAGCAGACGCAGAAATACGTCGCGCAGGCCGCGGCACGGGCGGGGATCAAGCTCTGACGGCCGTCGCCGTCATCGGCGCCGGTCCCGCCGGGCTGATGGCGGCGGAGGTGCTGGCGCAGGGCGGCGTCCGCGTCACCGTCTACGACGCGATGCCGTCCGCAGGCCGCAAATTCCTGATGGCCGGCCGCGGCGGCCTCAATCTCACCCACAGCGAGCCGCTGCCGCAGTTCTTGGCACGCTATCGCGAGGCAGCACCTAAGCTGCAAGCGGCAATCGAGGCGTTCCCGCCGGACGCGCTGCGCGCCTGGAGCGAGGCGCTGGGCGAGGCGACCTTCGTCGGCACCAGCGGGCGGGTGTTCCCGAAAGCGTTCAAGGCTTCGCCCTTGCTGCGCGCGTGGCTGCGTCGGCTCGATGCCGCCGGGGTGCGCTTTGCGTTTCGTCACCGCTGGATTGGCCGGGACGAGCACGGCCGGTTGCTGTTTCGCACCGGCGACGGCGAACGGTCGATCGAGGCCAGGGCAGTGGTGCTCGCCCTCGGCGGCGCAAGCTGGCCGCGGCTGGGATCGGACGGCGGCTGGGTCGATCTTCTCGCCGCAAGGGGCATTGCCGTCTCGAAGCTCCGGCCGGCGAATTCCGGCTTCACTGTGGCTTGGTCCGATGTGTTTCGCGGCCGCTTCGAGGGCCAGCCGCTCAAGGGCGTGGCGCTGACGATTGGTGCGCACACGGTGCGCGGCGAAGCGATGGTGACGCGCAGCGGCATCGAAGGCGGTGCGATCTACGCGCTGTCGGCCGAGCTGCGCGAGGCGGTGCTGAATCTCGGGCAGGCGATGCTGATGATCGCGCTGCGGCCGGACCTTGCCGTCGCCGACCTGAAAACGCGCCTGTCTGGCACGCGCGGCAAGCAATCGCTGGCAAACTTTCTGCGCAAGGCGGCGCAATTGTCGCCGGTCGGTATCGGCCTGATGCAGGAGGCGGCCATCGCATCCGGCCGGCCGCTGGCGTCGTTCGCACCGGCCGAGCTCGCGCGCCTGATCAACGCAATTCCGGTTCGGCTCACCGGCGTCGCCCCGATCGATCGGGCGATCTCGACGGCAGGCGGAATCATTTTCGACGAACTCGACGAACACTTCATGTTGCGCAAGTTGCCAGGCGTGTTTGCCGCGGGCGAGATGCTGGACTGGGAGGCGCCGACCGGTGGCTATCTGTTGCAGGCCTCGTTCGCGACGGGCGCTGCCGCGGGCAGGGGTGCTCTGGAGTGGCTTGCCGGTGCAACGCCGTCATTGCGAGCGTAGCGAAGCAATCCAGGCTGTCTCTGCGCAGGGATTCTGGATTGCTTCGCTACGCTCGCAATGACGAGTGTGGAAGCGGCGCGCCTACCGCAACTTCCCCCGCGCCGCGACCGGCAGCGTGCCGATGATCTCCTCGCCGCGCACCATCACCACTTCGTCCATCATGTTGACGACGACGCAGACGTGGTTCGGCACGATGCGGACGACGTCGCCGACATTCGGCCGCGTGTTGCTGCGGGAGAGGTCGAGGAAGCCGTGCTCCTCGGCGAATTTTGCGATCTTGGCTTCGGGATGCTCCAGGATCAGGCCGTGGCCGTCGAGGCCGCCGGTGTCCGTGGTTAGCGTCTTCGACCCGGCATCGAGGATGCCGCGCTCGGGCGCGGCGCGACTCACCACGGTCGAATAGATGTGCAGGGCGCAATCGTCCCAGGTCGCCGAGCCTGCGGCGACCTGCATGCGGTCGTTGTAGATATACGTGCCGAAGCGATGCTCGGTGCCGCCCTTGAGCTTGCCGATGTTGACGAGGTTCGGCGTGCCGCCGGTCGAGACGATCCTGGCATCGAGCCCGTGCGCCCGCACACCGGCCAGCGCCTCGTCGTAGAACTTCTGTGCCTCAGCCCAGCCGGTCTCGGTCGGGTACAGCAGGAATCCGGCGAACTGCAGCCCCTTGGACGCCGCGATCTCGCGCGCCAGCGCAATCGCCTCGGCCGGGGTCTCGACGCCCGCGCGCTTGCGGCCGGTGTCGCATTCGACCACGACCGAGAGCGGACGCCCCGATGCTGCCGCTGCCTTGGGCAACCCCGCGACGACGGTCGAATTGTCGGCGGCCACCGTCATGTTCGCCTTCGCCTGCAACGCGCCGAGGCGCGCCATCTTCTCGTCGCCGAGGAGGTTGTAGCTGATCAGGATGTCGTCGATGCCGGCATTGGCCATGATTTCGGCTTCCCCGAGCTTCTGGCAGGTGATGCCCTTGGCGCCGGCTGCGACCTGCATCCTGGCGATGGTCGGGTTCTTGTGCGTCTTGATGTGGGGACGGTTGGCGATGCTGGCGTCGTCGCAGGCCTTCTGGATGCGCGCGATGTTGCGCTCGACCCGGTCCATGTCGATGACGGCGCAGGGCGTACCGTATTCGCGGGCGATTCTGGCGGCGAGGGGAGTTGTCATATGATGTCTCTATGTTCGGTTCTGTAGGATGGGTAGAGCGCAGCGAAACCCATCATTTGCAGCAACCGGGCAGGTGTCGATGGGTTTCGCTTCGCTCTACCCATCCTACGATTTAAGCCTGTTCTATCTCTTCGCGGAGCATTTCGAGTTCGAGCCAGCGCTCTTCGGCAGCGGACAATTCTTCATGCGCCTTGGCGATCGCGGCGGAGGTGTCGTCGAATGTCTTGCGATCCCTGGCGTAGAGGCTGGGATCGTTGAGCACGCGCTGCAGCTTGGCGATATCGGCCTGCAACGCTTCCATCTTCTTCGGCAGCGTTTCCAGCGCGTGCTTCTCGTTGAAGCTCAGCTTTCGCTTGGGCGCGGATGCTAGAGCAGCAGGCCGCTCCTCTTTCTTCTCCGCCGGGGCTTGCGCCTTCGCCGTTTCGCGTTTCAGGTCCGCGCCGCGCTGCGCCAGCATGTCGCTGTAGCCGCCGGCATATTCGATCCACTTGCCATTGCCCTCGGGCGCGATCACAGAGGTGACGACGCGGTCGAGGAAGTCGCGGTCGTGGCTGATCAGGATGACCGTGCCTTCGTAATCGCCGAGCATCTCCTCGAGCACGTCGAGCGTTTCGAGATCGAGATCGTTGGTCGGCTCGTCCAGCACCAGCAGGTTGGACGGCTTGGCCAGCGCGCGCGCCAGCATCAGCCGGCCGCGCTCGCCGCCGGAGAGCACTTCGAGCGGCGTGCCGCGCTGCTCCTGCGCGAACAAAAAGTCCTTCATGTAGCCGACGACGTGCTTCGGCTTGCCACCGACCATGACGTGATCGCCGCGGCCACCGGTGAGGGCTTCCGCCAGCGTCGATTTGGGATCGAGGCTTTCGCGGTGCTGGTCGAGCGTCGCCATCTCCAGATTGGCGCCTAACCGTACCGTGCCGGAATCAGGCTGCATGCCGCCGGTGAGCAGGTTGACCAGCGTGGTCTTGCCGGCACCGTTCGGCCCGCTGATGCCGAGCCGGTCGCCGCGCTGGATGCGGGTCGAAAAGTTCTCGACGATCTTGCGATCGCCATAGGCCTTGGTGATGGATTTCGCCTCGATCACCAACTTGCCGGATTGCTCGGCTTCGCTAGCTGCGAGATTGGCGCTGCCGGCGGTGCTGCGATAGTTGCGGCGCCGGTCGCGCAGCGCATGCAGATTGGCGAGGCGCTTGACGTTGCGCTTGCGCCGACCCGAGACGCCGTGGCGCAGCCAGTGCTCCTCGTCGGCGATCTTGCGGTCGAGCTTGTGCTGGTCGCGCTCTTCTTCCGCGAGCACCTCGTCGCGCCAGGTCTCGAACGAGGCGAAGCCGCGGTCGATCTGCTTGATCTTGCCGCGGTCGAGCCATGCCGTGGAGCGCGACAGATTGGTGAGGAAGCGGCGGTCGTGACTGATGATCACGAGTGCGCTGCGGCGGCCATCGAGTTCCTGTTCCAGCCATTCGATGGTGGCGAGATCGAGATGGTTGGTCGGCTCGTCCAGCAGCAGAATGTCGGGAGAGGGAGCCAGCACATAGGCCAGCGCCGCGCGACGGGCCTCGCCACCGGAGAGATCATGCGGGTTCTCGTCGCCCGTGAGGCCGAGCTGCTCCAGCAGATAGCGCGCCTGGTGCTGGTCGTCGCCGGGCGCGAGCCCGGACTCGACATAGGCAAGCGTGGTCTTGTGCTCGCCGAAATCCGGCTCCTGCGGCAGGTAGCGCACGGTGGCGCCGGGCTGCACGAAGCGGGTGCCGCCATCGGGCTCGACGAGGCCGGCGGCGATCTTGAGCAGCGTCGACTTGCCGGAGCCGTTGCGGCCGATCAGGCAGACGCGCTCACCCGGCGCGACGTTGAGCTCGACCCCGCTGAGGAGCGGCGTGCCGCCGAAGGTCAGCCTGATGTCTTTGAGTTGGATCAGCGGCGGCGCCATGATCAGCCCTGACTCGTAGCGGCCTGGTCGGCGCGGCGGCGCTGGATCCGGCGCAGCGTCTGGTCGAGCGCCGAGAGGAAGGCGGAGCGGTCGCGCGGCGCGAACGATCGCGGCCCGCCGGTGACTTCGCCGGCCGAGCGCAGATCGGTCATCAGATTGCGCACCGCCAGCGTCATCCCGATCGATTCCTCGGTGAACGGCTTGCCGTTCGGCGCGATCACGTCGGCGCCCGCCTTCACGCACCGGCTCGCCAGCGGAATATCCGATGTCACGACCACGTCGCCGGACCTGGCGCGCTCCGCGATCCAGTCGTCCGCTGCGTCCATGCCGGCACCTGCGGCGATGCGCTCGATCAGCGGATCCTGAGGCACGCGAATGAAGTTGCCGGCGACGACGCTCACGGGCACGCCGTGCCGGAGCGCGACGCGGTAGATCTCGTCCTTCACCGGACAGGCGTCGGCGTCGACATAGATGCGGGTGGGGGCGACATTCATTCGCCGCGTGGTACCCCATTCGCGCCGCAAAGGCGAGGGGATTGACCCTGGTTCCTCAGGCCCTACGATCGCCCTGAAACAACAAGAATATGGGGAAAGCCAAGCCATGCCGAACCGGCTCGAAACCTGGCGCGTCGAGGCCTACAACACCGCCAAGCAGTCCGAAAACAAGATGCATGACGATACGGTCGCCCGCCGCTTCGGCTTTTCCGGCGGACTGGTCCCCGGCGTCGATGTCTTCGCCTACATGATGCACGTGCCGATCGCCCGCTGGGGGCGCGATTTTCTGTCGCGCGGGCTGGTCGAGGCCCGCTTCATCAAGCCGGTCTATGACGGCGAAACCGCCGACGTCGATGCCACCGAGCACAACGACCTGCTCACCATCGAGGTGTTCAGCCGCACCGAGCTTTGCGCCACGGGGACGGCTTCGCTGCCGGCGAAGGCGCCTGCCGTGTCATTGAGCGACTATGTTGCGGTCCCCGCGGTCGCCGAGCGCAAGCCGGTCAGCCCGGCCACCTTCGAGACCGGAAGATGCCTGGGCACAGTGCCGCGCCGATGGGTGGGGCAAGATGCGACCGACTATCTCGCCGACATCAGGGAGACCGATCCGATCTTCGCGCGCGAGGGGCTTGGCCATCCCGGCTTGATCCAGCGCGTGATGAACCGCGTGCTGGTGGACAACACCATCCTGGGCCCGTGGATCCACGTCGGCAGCCGCATGCAGCTGCTGTCCGCCGCACGCGCCGGCGACGAGATCACCGCACGGGCGAAGGTCACCGCGAACTACGAGAAGAAGGGTCACCGCTTCGTCGAGCTAGACGCGCTCGTCGTCGCCAACGGCACGACGGCGCTCGCGCATTGCCAGCACACCGCGATCTACCAGCCGCGCGAGCAGGCGGCGGCGTAGCGGGGGACAGGAAAGGCCAAGCCCGTCACTCCAAAGACGGTGTCATGCCCCGCGAAGGCGGGGCATCCAGTACGCCGCAGCTTTTCGGTCAATCGCTGCCGTCTCGAAGTACTGGATCGCCCGCCTTCGCGGGCGATGACAGTAGAGTTTGTGGCGACGACAGTGCCCCTTACGCCGCCTTGGCCTGCGCCTCCTGGATCGCGCGCCACACCCGCTCGGGGGTCAGCGGCATGTCGATGTGCTTGATGCCGTACTCCGACAGTGCATCGATCACCGCATTCACCACGGTCGACAGGCTGCCGGCGCAGCCGGCTTCGCCGCAGCCCTTGCTGCCGAGCGGATTGGTGGTGGCGGGCACCGGATGATCGCCGACCGTCATGTTCGGCACGTCCTCGGCGCGCGGCAGGGCGTAGTCCATCAGTGAGCCCGTGATCGGCTGGCCGCTCTCGTCGTAGCGGATGTGCTCCATCAGCGCCTGGCCGATGCCCTGGACGACGCCGCCATGGAGCTGGCCCGCGACCAGCATCGGGTTGATCACCGTGCCGAAATCGTTCACGGCGCTGTAGCGCACGATCTGCACGACGCCGGTCTCGGGATCGATCTCGACCTCGGCGACGTGGCAGCCGTTCGGGAAGGCCGAGGGCACCGGCTCGCTGGTATGGTCGACGTCGAGCGAGTCAGGCACGCCCTCCGGCACCTTGCCGTCGTGCAGGCGCTTGGCCAGCTCCATGATGTCGATGCTGCGATCGGTGCCGGCGATGGTGAAGCTGCCGCCTTCGAACTCGATGTCGGCCTCGGAGGCCTCCAGCATATGCGCAGCGGCGCGCTTGCCCTTCTCGATCACGAGCTTGGCAGCGCCCGCGATCGCCATGCCGCTCGCCGTGATCGAGCGCGAGCCGCCGGTGCCGTTGCCGCTGTGGACGATGTCGCTGTCGCCCTGCACCAGCTTGACGCTCTCGAACGGAACGCCGAGCTGCTGGCACAGCACCTGCGCGAACGGGGTCGCATGACCCTGGCCGTAATCGAGCGTGCCGGTGATGAGCTGCACGGTGCCGTCAGGATCGAACACGATCTTGCCGAGCTCCGGGCTCGGCGGCGCGGTGACTTCGAGATAGGAGCCGACGGCGATGCCGCGCAGCTTGCCGGCCTTCCTGCTCTCCTTCTTGCGCTTGGCGAAATTCTCGTGGTCGGAGATTTCGAGCGCCTTGTTGAACACCGCCTGGAAGTCGCCGCTGTCATAGGTGACGCCGGAGGAGGCCGGGAACGGCATCTGGTTCGGCTTGATGAAGTTGCGCTTGCGCAAGGTCAGCCGGTTGATGCCCATCTCGTCGGCGGCGCGGTCGATCAGCCGCTCCATGTAGTAGTTCGCCTCGGGCCGGCCGGCGCCGCGATAGGCGCCCATCAACGTGGTGTTGGTCAGCACCGTCTTGATGTCGACCGCCATCAGCGGCGTGCGATAGACGCTGGAGAAATTCTTGCCGGTGTTGAGCGAGAGCGGCCCCGGCGCGACGCCGGTGATGTAGGCGCCCAGATTGCCGTAACCGGACAGCTTCGCCGCGAGAAAATGCCCCTCGGCATCGAGCGCGAGCTCGGCATGGATCTTTTGCGCGCGGCCGTGGCTGTCGGAGAGGAAGCTGGTGGAGCGCTCATCCAGCCACTTCACCGGACGTCCCAGCGCCTTGGCCGCATACAGGATGCACATGTACTCGGGATAGTTGACGTTCTTCATGCCGAAGGAGCCGCCGACATTGGCGGTGAGGATGCGTACCTTCTCGTTCGGCACTTTCAGATTCTTGGCGAGATTGGCGCGGTTGCCGGCCACGCCTTGCGTCGGCACCTGAAGCGTGTAGCGCTCGGTCTTCTTGTCGTAGGAGGCAAGGCCAACGCGCGGCTCCATCGAGACCACGGCGACGCGGGTGTTCTCGATGTCGATTTTGGTGACATGGGCGGCGCTGGCAAAGGCCGCGTTGACCTTGTCCATGTCGCCAAAGTGGTAGTCGAGTGCGACATTGTTCGGGATGTGGTCGTAGAGCTGCGGCGCGCCGGGCTTGGCGGCCTCCTCGGGATCGGTCACCGCCGGCAGCGGCTCGATGTCGAGCTCGACCGCCTCGGCGGCGTCGCGCGCCTGCGCCAGCGTCTCCGCCACCACGAAGGCGACGGGATCGCCGACGAAGCGGACCTTGTCGGTCGCCAGCGGCTGGCGGTTGGTCTGGAGCAGGGGCGAGCCGTCACGGCTTTTCAGCGGCAGGCCGCAGGTGAAGGGGCCATAACCGGCGGCATCGAGATCCTTGCCGGTCCACACCCCCAACACGCCCGGCATCGCCTTGGCGGCCTCGCTGTTGATGCCGCGGATGACGCCATGGGCATGGGTGGAGCGGACGATCACGGCATAGGCCTGGCCGGGCAGGTTGAAATCGTCGGTGTAGCGGCCCTTGCCGCGCACCAGCGTGTCGTCCTCCTTGCGGCGAACCGGTTGCCCGACGCCATATTTTTGCAGTGCAATAGCGTTCTCGATCGTGGACGATTTGGTGTGTTCTTGCATGGAATTGACCTGAAAAGCCGGCATTTGCGCATTTTCGCGGCAGCGGAGGACCGGACCCTGTTCAGATAACCCACCGCCCCGTTCACGACAACGCACGAATGGGCATGGTCCCATGTGATGCGTTGTTGCGCAGGGCGACCGCGCTGCTAATGTTTCAGGCGAAAAATCAATTCCAGACCGGCCCGACCGGCCGCGGAAAGACAGTTTGTATGAATGACCACACGCGGCTCCGCGACGGCCATCGGCCGCACGGCGAGCTGGAGGGGTCGATGGCGGCGGTGGCGCTGGCCGCCGGTCCGGCCGTCGGTGCGCAAGCGCCGGGAACCGGCGTCTATGCGGCGCTGGACCTCGGCACCAACAATTGCAGGCTGCTGATCGCCTGTCCGACTCATGACGGCTTTCGCGTCGTCGATTCCTTCTCGCGCATCATCCGGCTCGGAGAGGGCGTCTCGGCGACCGGTTGCATCAGCGACGCCGCGATCGAGCGCGCCATTGCGGCGCTCAGCATCTGCCGCGACAAGATCAACTTGCGGAAGGCGCGGCGGCTGCGGCTGATCGCGACCGAAGCCTGCCGCGCCGCATCGAATGCGGAGGGGTTCCGCAGCCGGGTTGCGGCCGAGACGGGCATCGAGCTCGAGGTGATCGACCGCGAGACCGAGGCCTCGCTCGCCGTGCTCGGCTGCTCGCCGCTGGTCGACTCCAGAGGACGCGGCGCCATCCTGTTCGACATCGGCGGCGGCTCGACCGAGCTGGTGCGGATCGAGCGCGACGCTGAAAATCCGCAGCCGCGCATCAAAGCCTGGATGTCGATCCCCTATGGCGTCGTCACGCTTGCCGAGCAGTTCGGCGGCCGCGACGTCACGCCGGAGATCTACGCTGCGATGGAGCAGGAGGTCGCGAACCACGTCGCGCCGTTCGCCGAGGAGCACGGCCGCGATCTCGCGGACATGCATCTGCTCGGAACCTCCGGCACGGTGACGACGCTCGCCGGCATCCATCTCAATCTTGCGCGCTACGACCGCCGCCGCATCGACAGCATCTGGATGAACGATTCCGACATCACCGCGACCATCAACAAGCTGCTCGGCATGAGCTACGAGGAGCGCGCGAACAACAACTGCATCAGCGTCGAGCGCGCCGACCTCGTGCTGGCCGGCTGCGCCATCCTCGATGCCATCCGCCGCGCCTTTCCGCTGCCGCGCCTGCGCGTCGCCGACCGCGGTCTGCGCGAAGGCATGCTGGTCGAGATGATGCGCGAGGACGGCGCGCTCAGGAGCTGGTGAGATGGCCAAGGACACCACCGGCCGCTTGCACGTCCAGGTCAAGACCAAGGTCAAGACCGGCGGCAAGCGCAAATTGTCGTCGAAGCTTTGGCTGGAGCGGCAGCTCAACGATCCCTATGTGGCCAAGGCCAGGGCGGCAGGCTATCGCTCCCGCGCCGCGTTCAAGCTCTTGGAGATGGACGACAAGTTCCGGTTCTTGAAGCCCGGCATGGCCGTGGTCGACCTCGGCGCGGCCCCCGGCGGCTGGAGCCAGATCGCCGCCAAGCGCGTCGGCTCCACGGAAGGCAAGGGCAAGGTGGTCGCGATCGATCTCTTGGAGATGCCGGAGATTCCCGGCGTCGATTTCGCGCAGCTCGACTTCATGGACAACGACGCGCCCGAAAAACTCACCACGATGCTGGGCGGCGGCGCCGACGTCGTGATGTCCGACATGGCCGCCAACACGACAGGTCACCGCAAGACCGACCAGCTCCGCATCGTCGGCCTGGTCGAGACCGCCGCAGCCTTTGCCTGCGATGTGCTCAAGCCCGGCGGCACGTTCCTCGCCAAGACGTTCCAGAGCGGAGCCGACGCCGACCTGCTCGCCCAGCTCAAGCGCGATTTTGCAACGGTGCGTCATGTGAAACCGGCGGCGAGCCGGCAGGATTCCTCGGAGCGCTACGTGCTGGCGACGGGATTTCGGGGAGCTGTCTGAGCCGACCTCCGCTGTCGTCCCTGCGAACGCACTGCCTTCGCAGGGACGACACCGAATGTGTGGTGTCTTCGTCCGTTGCCGACTACCCCAGCCGCTGATCCCGCACGTCCTGCGTATCCTCGCTCGCCGCCTTGACGGCGGCCTTGGCCGCGCCCTTGCCGGCGCCCTTGCGGCTCGCGATCTCCACCGCCTTGCGGCCGGAGATCTCGTGGCCGGCATCCGCAGGCATCTGCCAGAAGAACCAGCTCGAGGCGGCCGAGGTCAGCGCCACCACGACGAAGGCCGGTGCGAACACGGTGGCGTTGAGCTCGCTGACATGGCTGAACCACATCGTGGTCTCGACAGAGGCCGCGCCGACGGCGACGCCGGCGGAGACCGCGAGCTGCTGGTTGACGCTCACGAGCGTGGTGGCACGGCTCATCTGCGCGGTCTCGACGTCGGCATAGGCGACCGTGTTGATCGCGGTGAACTCCAGTGAGCGGAAGAAGCCGCCGACCACCAGGATGACCATGATGATGAGCAGCGGCGTCGTCACCGTGAACAGCGCGCAGACGCCGAGGAAGAAGGCGCTGACGATCGCGTTCACTGTCATCAGATTGCGGAAGCCGAAGGTGCGGATGATCCGCGCCGCCAGCGTCTTCATGCCCATGGCGCCGAGCGAAGAGGCAAAGGTGACGAGGCCGGAATGGAACGGCGACAGCCCGAAGCCTATCTGCATCAGGAGCGGCAGCAAGAACGGCAGCGCGCCGATGCCGAGCCGGAACATGAAGCCGCCGAACACCGCCGCGCGCAGTGTCGGCAGCTTCAGGAGCGAGAAGTCGAGCACCGGCGAGCCCGTGCGCCGGGCGTGCAGGACATACAGTGTCATCGAGATCGCACCGCCCATGACCAGGGTGGCGACCGTGCTCCACGGCAGAAGGTTCAGTCCGGCAACGGAGAGGCCGAACGCGATGCCGGCAAGCCCGATACCCGCGAGCACCATGCCGTAGAGATCGAACGGCTCCTGAGTTTCGCTCTTGATGGGATCGATGAAGCGCAGCGCCATGAAGATGCCGAGCAGCCCGATCGGGATGTTGATCAGGAAGATCCAGTGCCAGGACGCATAGGTGGTGATGAAGCCGCCGAGCGGCGGGCCGATCACGGGGCCGATCAGGGCGGGGACCGTCACCCAGGCCATGGCATTGACCAGCGCGCTCTTGTCGACCGAGCGCAGCAGCACGAGGCGTCCGACCGGCGTCATCATCGCCCCGCCCATGCCTTGCAGGATGCGCGCGAATACGAAATCCGTGACCGAGGTCGAGAGCGCACAGCCGACCGAGCCGACCATGAACACGCCGACCGCGATCGCGAACACCATGCGCGCGCCGAACCGGTCGGCAGTCCAGCCGCTCGCCGGGATGAACACCGCCAGCGACAGCAGGTAGGACGTGATCGCGAGCTTCAGCGTCAGCGGGCTGGTGCCGATGTCGGCCGCGATCGCCGGCAGCGAGGTGGCGATGACAGTCGAATCCATGTTCTCCATGAAGAGAGCAGTGGCCACGATCAGCGGAATGACGCGTTGCTTGTCGACCATGACGGATTGGTTTTTGAAATCGGAAGGACCGGCGGAGTTGCGGCTTATCACCGCCGTCTGCCGGGGACCATTGCGGATCGGTGCATGGCACCTAGATCCCGCGTAACAACGGTGTGACCTTCCCCCTTCGTCATTCCGGGGCTCGCGGCCTCGCCGCGCCCCGGAATGACGAGGGTTGCCCCACCGGGCTATCCCAGCCTGAATCGGCCAAAAAAGCCTGTGCATGGCTGGCAGGCGGCCCGAATTGCTTTGATTCGTCACGCGGCCGTGCTATCGACCGGCGTCAACCCCACCGATGGGCTCCGATTCTTAAGGCGATGCCGCAAGGTACGCCGAGGGCGGCGCTCATCCATAAGCATTTGCGGCAGGGCCGCAGGAAGGAGTTGGCATATGGCCACGGTGCAACTTCAAGGCATCCGCGAAGCCTTTACGTTCGACGACGTGCTGTTGAAGCCGGGCCTGTCCGACGTCATGCCGGGCGAGGCCGACATTCGCTCCCGCGTCACCCGCGCCATTCCGCTCAACATCCCGATCATGGCCTCCGCCATGGACACGGTCACCGAGGCCCGCATGGCGATCGCCATGGCGCAGGCCGGCGGCCTCGGCGTCATTCACCGCAATTTCGATCCTGAGGGGCAGGCTGCCCAGGTGCGGCAGGTCAAGCGCTACGAATCCGGCATGGTGGTGAACCCGCTCACCATCAGCCCCGAGGCCACGCTCGACGACGCGCTGAAGCTGATGAGCGACCATGGGATCTCCGGCATTCCCGTCGTCACCGGCGCCGGCAAGTCGACGCCCGGCAAGCTGGTCGGCATTCTCACCAACCGTGACGTGCGGTTTGCGACCAATCGCCAGCAAAAGATCTCCGAGCTGATGACGCACGAAAACCTCGTCACGGTCCGTGAGAATGTCAGCCAGGACGAGGCGCGGCGGATGCTGCACCAGCACCGCATCGAGAAGCTGCTCGTCGTCGACGAGCAGTATCGCTGCGTCGGTCTCATCACCGTGAAGGACATGGAGAAGGCGGTCGCCCATCCGCTCGCCTGCAAGGACGCGCAAGGGCGCCTGCGCGTCGCTGCGGCCACCACCGTCGGCGACACAGGCTTCGAGCGCACCGAGCGGCTGATCGATGCCGGCGTCGATCTCGTCGTCGTCGACACCGCGCACGGCCATTCCCGCCACGTGCTGCACGCGGTGAACCGCATCAAGCGCCTGTCCAACTCGGTGCAGGTCGTCGCCGGCAACGTCGCCACCACGGAAGGCGCGCAGGCGCTGATCGATGCAGGCGCGGATTGCATCAAGGTCGGCATCGGCCCGGGCTCGATCTGCACCACCCGCATCGTCGCCGGCGTCGGCGTTCCCCAGCTCACCGCGATCATGGATGCGGTGGAGGCGGCGAAGAAGTCGGACATCCCCGTCATCGCCGACGGCGGCATCAAATACTCCGGCGACCTTGCGAAGGCGCTCGCTGCCGGCGCCGATATCGCCATGGTCGGTTCGCTGCTCGCCGGCACCGACGAGACGCCCGGCGAAGTGTTCCTGTGGCAGGGCCGTTCCTACAAGGCCTATCGCGGCATGGGCTCGGTCGGCGCGATGGCGCGGGGATCGGCCGATCGCTACTTCCAGCAGGACATCAAGGACACGCTCAAGCTCGTGCCCGAAGGCATCGAGGGCCAGGTGCCCTACAAGGGGGCGGTCGGCCACGTCATGCACCAGCTCGCCGGCGGCTTGCGCGCCGCGATGGGTTATGTCGGCGCGCGCGACATGAAGGAGCTGCACGAGAAGGCGCAGTTCGTCCGTATCACCGGCGCGGGCCTGCGCGAAAGCCACGTTCACGACGTCACGATCACGCGCGAGAGCCCGAATTATCCGGGCGGGGGTTAGTCGCCGGTCGCGCTTTCAGCTCCGGTCTCGTGCCCCGGACGCAGCGCAGCGCCTCTTCGGTGATGCGCTGCAGAGCCGGGGCCCATATCTCCGCTTTTGCCGTGTTGCGTTCTGGGGTCCCGGCTCTGCGCAGCAACGCTGCGCGTTGCAGCGCGTCCGGGACACGAGAGTGGTGACCGCCTCTGCGACCATCTTCTCCAATCCTTTTGTATTGACGCGCCTCGCTGCCTCCGCTTCCGTTCACGCCGAAACAAAATCCGGAGGAAGCCATGTCCCAAGCCAAACGCATTGTTCTCGCCGCGCGTCCCGTCGGCGAGCCCAAGCCGTCTGATTTTCGCCTGGAGGAATTCGCTGTCCCGACACCGGGGCAGGGCGAAGTCCTGTTGCGCACGATCTGGCTGTCGCTCGATCCCTATATGCGCGGCCGCATGAGCGAGGGGCCGTCCTATGCAGCTCCGGTGCCGCTCGGCGGCGTGATGGAAGGCGAGGCGGTCAGCGAGGTCGCGGCCTCCAACAATCCTGATTTTGCCAAAGGCGACATCGTGCGTATCCGTTCGGGCTGGCAGACGCATGCGATCTCGAACGGCAAGGGGCTGATCAAGGTCGATCCCAAGCTCGGTCCGATCTCGACCTCGATCGGCGTGCTCGGCATGCCCGGCATGACGGCGTACACGGGCCTGCTCGACATCGGCAAGCCGCAACCCGGCGAGACCGTCGTCGTCGCCGGCGCCTCCGGCGCGGTCGGCTCGGCCGTGGGCCAGATCGCCAGGATCAAGGGCGCACGCGCGGTCGGCATTGCCGGCGGCAAGGACAAGTGCGACTACGTGGTGAAGGAGCTCGGCTTCGATGCCTGCATCGATCACCGCGATCCCGATCTCGCCGCCAAGCTCAAGGAGGCCTGCCCGAAGGGCATCGACGTCTATTTCGAGAATGTCGGCGGTGCCGTGTTCGAGGCGGTGTTTCCGCTGCTCAATCCGTTCGCGCGCGTGCCGGTCTGCGGGCTGATCGCCCATTACAACGACACCGAGGCCAAGCCGCCGAAATGGGCCGCCAGCCTGATGCGCGCGACGCTGACCAAGCGCCTGACCTTCCGCGGCTTCATCGTCTCCGACTTCGCCGCCCGCCATGGCGACTTCCTGCGCGACATGTCCGGCTGGGTTCGTGACGGCAAGGTCAAATACAAGGAGTTCGTCACCGAGGGCCTGGAAAGCGCCCCCGGCGCCTTCATGGGCCTGTTGAAGGGCGCCAATTTCGGCAAGCAGCTGGTCCGGGTCGGACCGGACAAGGCCTGACACGCCGCTTCCGCCTCCGGGACGGCGGACATGGTTAACAAAGAGTGATCAATCGGCCACACCTGCTCCGCAAAAGCCGCAGGTGTGATCGCCGGTTCATTGACCCCAAGGCGAAGACGTTGAATCATCGCGCATATTTCAGGTGCTGCGATGTTAGAGATTGGTTTTTTCTGCGTAATCCTGTTGGCCGCCGGTTATTGGACGACCATGTTCGTCATGGGCCGTCGCGACGACGTCATCCATGGCAAGTTCGTCCATGTCGACGAGGAGGGCGATTTAGCCCGCCCCGCGATGCCGGCGCCGCCGCCATTTCCGAAGCGACCGGGCAAGGCCGTGCAAACTGCCCGGCAGCCGCCTGCCGATGATCCCGCGGCCAGGCCGGTGAACAGCGAGGCGCTGCAATCCCTGCTCGCCGCCATCCAGCAGGATCTCAAGAGCGTCGCCTGAGCGGCCAGGCGCGTCAGTGCTCGCCGCCCATCTGGGCGAGAAGCTCCTCGATGTCGACGTCCACCTGGCCCGCCGCGCGGACGTGGCGAACCTCGAGGCCGTCTGGCTGGAAGCGGTATTCGACGAGGCCGACTTCCTTGATCGCGACGCGGTCCTGGCGCTGATCGTTGATGACGAAACCGGCCGACGGCGCCCAGACGTGGCGGGTGTGGCGATGGGTAAAGTCACGCCGCTGGTGCACATGGCCGCTGGCGATCAGACGCAGGTCGATAGTGCCGAACATCTCGATCAGCCGCGCCCGCGCCGGTTGTGGCACGTAGCGAATCGAGGTTTCCGGCGTCTCCGGGTCGTTGGGCAGGCCGAGAAACAGCGGCTTGTGCAGGAACAGCGCGACCGGCCTGCCGTTCGTGCGCGCGATCTCGGAGGCGAGCCAGTCGAACTGCTCGGCCTCGAAGGCGAGGCCTGAATTCATCACCAGCGAATTGAGGCCGATGAAGCGCCAGCCCGCGGCCTCGAACGACCAATGGTCTTCGCCGATGATGTCGCAGAAAAGCTGGCGGTGCGTCTCGCTGACCGGCGGCTTCGGCGCCGGCCCGATCGCGGTCGGATTGTCGCCGATGTCGTGATTGCCGGGGAGGTAGCGGCAGCTGACGGGCAGGGCCTCGTGCAGGCCTTTTGCGAATTCGACATCGTCCCGGCTGGTCGGCCCGTCGAATGAGACGTCGCCGGTGTTGACGACGAGATCGGGCCTGTCGGCGTCGATGTGCTCGCTGATGCGGTGGAAGTTGGCGATCAGGCCGGGAAAGCGCCGGCCGAGATGGGTGTCGGAAATCTGGGTCAGGCGAAATTCGGACATGCAACCAGCTTACCCGGTGTCTCGCGTCGGAACGATGACGGCGCGGGCATGGATCGCAACGAACAAAGTTTAAAGCACGCGGTAGCGGATCGTGTAGCCGTCCTGCGGGGCGACGGGGCCGGCGATCGGCGAGGCGATGCGGTCGGCGAGATGCCAGGGGCCGAAATCGCTTTAGCTGTCGATGGTTGGTCGCAAGGCCGGGAACGCCGGTTCAAGTCGTTCATTGTCAGCGGCAAAAGTCGCGGCTAATGACGGTCGGCGGCATTTCGCCTCTCGGGAAAGTTCCGATGTCCGTTCAAATGGTTTTGCTCCCGGTCTTCGTGCAGGTCGCTCTCACCTTCGCGCTTCTGATCGGGATGGTCGTCGCGCGCCGCAAGACGCTGGTCTCCGGCGAAACCAGGATTCGCGACATTGCGCTGGGCGAGCCGAACTGGCCGAAGGGCGCCACACAAATCGCCAATTGCTACCGCAACCAGTTCGAGCTGCCGGTGCTGTTCTACATCCTGATCGCGCTGGCATTGCCTTTGCGCCGCGCCGATCTCTTCATCGTGCTGATGTCCTGGGTATTCGTCGTGACGCGCTTTGCCCATGCCGGGATCTTCGTGTCCTCGAACGATCTGGGCCGGCGCTCCACCGTCTGGCTTGCCGGCGTGCTGGTGCTGCTGGCGATGTGGATCTACTTCGCGCTGAAGCTGCTGCTGCTGATCTGATCGCGCATGATCCGGAAAAGTGGATGCCGGTTTTCCGATAAGATCATGCGCAAAACTGAAAGATTTAAATGACCCCCGCTGCCCGGCTGTCCGCAGCCATCGAACTGATCGACACCATCGAGAGGGATCGCGTCCCCGCGGCCAAGGCGCTGAAGGAGTGGGGCACCGCGCACCGCTTCGCCGGTTCCGGCGACCGCGCCGCGATCGCCGGTCTCGTCTGGGACGTGCTGCGCCGCTACGCCTCGAGCGCGCATCTGATGGATTCCGATACCGCGCGGGCGCGCCTGATCGGCATGCTCCGCCTCGAGCGCAATATGGACACGGCCACCATGGCCGCGCTGTTCGATGGCAGCCGCTTCGCGCCGGCGCCGCTGACCGAGGCCGAGCAGGCCGCGCTCGCCGCGCGCTCGCTCAAGGACGCGCCCGCCGCCGTGGCCGGCGACTATCCCGAATGGCTTGATCCGCACCTTGAAAAAGTCTTCGGCGAGACCCGCGCCGCGGAAGCCGCCGCGATGGCGAGCCGGGCGCCGCTGGACTTGCGCGTCAACACGCTAAAATCCAATCGCGACAAGGTGCTGCGCGCGCTTGCTCATCTTCATGCGAAACCGACGCCGTGGTCGGCAACGGGCCTGCGCATCGAGCTTTCGGCCGATGCGCGCAACCCCGGCATCCAGGCGGAAGAGGATTTCCTCAAGGGCGCAATTGAAGTGCAGGATGAAGGATCGCAGCTTGCGGCCCAGTTCACCGCGGCAAAACCCGGCGAGCAGGTGATCGATCTCTGCGCAGGCGCCGGCGGCAAGACGCTGGCGCTCGCCGCCCTGATGCAGGGCAAGGGCCGCCTGATCGCGACCGACCGCGACAAGCGCCAGCTCGCCCCGATTCATGAGCGGCTGTCGCGCGCCGGCGTCCACAATGCCGACGTTCGCACGCCCAAGGGCGAGACCGATCCGCTGGCGGACATTCGCGCCTCGGCCGACCTCGTCGTGATCGACGCCCCCTGCACGGGAACCGGCACCTGGCGTCGCAACCCCGATGCCAAATGGCGGATGCGCCCGGGCGCGTTGGAGATCCGCCTGCGCGACCAGGCCGAGGTGCTCGCGCGCGCCGTGCCGCTGGTGAAAGCGGGTGGCCGCATCGCCTACATCACCTGCTCGGTGCTGGCGGAAGAGAACGGCGAGCAGGTGAGGGCGTTCGTCGCGCGCCATGGCGAGTTCACGGTCGTCCCGCCCGAACAGACCGCGAGCGTGCTCTGGGACAAGGCGGAAGCTTTTGGCGAGGCCGCGCTGCAGTCGGCGGAAGGCTGGCTGATGACGCCGCTCCGTACGGGAACGGACGGGTTCTTCGTGTCGGTGCTGCGGAAAGCGGGCTGACCGCACTCCGCCGTCATTCCGGAATTCGGGAAGCGAGAACCCGGAATCCATCGAGGCGCAGAGAATCACCGTGCGACTGATGCCGGGGGTCACCGCTCCGGGCGCCCCCGGAACGACAGGGGGCCAAAACAAAAGCCCCGCGGACCGGATCCCGGTCGCGGGGCTTTCTTTATTTCTAGCGCTTCTGCCGGTACGTCCGTGGTCAGAAGCGCCGGTGCGCGGGCGTTAGCCGACGCGGAGATTGTCAGCCGAGGACTTGCCGCTGCGGCGATCGGCGACGATGTCGAACGAGACCTTCTGGCCCTCGTTGAGGGTGGAGAGGCCGGCGCGCTCGACCGCGCTGATGTGCACGAACACGTCCTTCTGGCCGTCGTCCGGCTGGATGAAACCATAACCCTTTTGGGTGTTGAACCACTTCACGGTGCCCATAGCCATGGGAATTTCCTTTGTTAGAGAGGGTACGCACGCGGACCGGTACGCGTCGCTGCGCCCATGATCCTGTTCAGTCGATGTTTGGAGAAGTCATCTGAAGCGTGCGCGCCCGTCTGTAACGAAGCGAAGCGGCCCAGTCGTTCGGCCAAGTATCGATGATCACAATATAGCGAGAATTTGGGGCTACTTCAAGGCACCACCCGTGGCTCGGGATGTCGCCTCTCTTTGCTATTTTGCGGTGCAAATAAACCGTCCCGGCGCATCAGTCCACGATAAAGAGCGTGGCGCCGGTGGCCGTCGAGGACCGGTGGGCGGCGTCGCCGAAATCCGACACCTGGTAACTCATTCCCGCGGTGAGCTTGAAGGTGCGCCCGTCGCGCAGCTCGGAATCGAGCTCGCCCTTCAGCACGTAGAGCACGTGGCCGCGATCGCACCAATGGTCGGCCAGGTAGCCCGGCGAGTATTCCACCATCCGCACCCGGAGATCGCCGATATTGAGCGTGCGCCACTTGGCCTCACCGCTCTCGCCGGGATGCGTGGTCGCCTCGATCCGGCTCCAGTCAGTGACGGTAAAGGGGGAGGTGGGGAGTTTCATGGGAAGGTCCTGAAGTGAGAGCGGCGCTGCTTTGCCCAGCTCTTAGCAGCAAACTCCGTCATTGCGAGGAGCTCTTACGACGAAGCAATCCAGCACTGGATCCGCGGAACGATTCTGGACGCCGTCACATCAAGAGGGGTCGGCCCTCGGCCGGTGCTAAACTCGCAATGACGAGGATAGGCTTAGTGTACCAAATGATTCGCCGAACCCTGCACGATCAGCCCGGCGTCGTTCACTCGCAGGTATTCGCAGATCTTCTTCCCCCGCTCGTTCTCGTAGAACACCACCACGCTGTCCGGGCTGACGAACAGATCGATCAGCGAAAAGTGCAGCTCCGGCAGCAGGGCGAGCGCCTTGCCCCAATAGGCGCGCAAGCTGTCCTTGCCGCGCACGGTGCCGCTGGCGTCGAACCCCAGGGCGGGGATGCGGTCCGAGGTCATCACAGCCGCCTCGTCATAGAGCGCAAGCACACGATCGAGATCGCGCGCATTCCAGGCCTCGATCCAGGTCCGGCCGAGCGCGGCAAGCGATGATGGCTGATGATGCTGTGACATGGCATTCTCCCTGATCGCCCCATGTTTGAGAGTGGAGCATAATAGGTCAATATTGCTTACCTATATGCCCCTGTCCATGCCCAAAGAAGCATGTGGGCGCACCGCGACCGCGGTTGCGGCCCGGGCCGCGCCAGCGTATCTGCTGGCCATGACAGCAGCACAGAACGACCGCTCCGCGTCGACGCCCTCGGTGGCCTCGGCGCACGACAAGATTCTCATCGTCGACTTCGGCAGCCAGGTGACGCAGCTGATCGCGCGTCGCGTGCGCGAGGACGGTGTCTATTGCGAGATCGTCCCGTTCAACAAGGCCGAAGAGGCCTTCAAGGAGATGAAGCCGAAGGCGGTGATCCTCTCCGGCGGCCCGGAGTCGGTGCACGAAGCCGGCTCGCCGCGCGCGCCGCAATTGATCTTCGCCTCCGGCGTGCCCGTGATGGGCATCTGCTACGGCCAGATGACCATGGCGGCGCAGCTCGGCGGCGAGGTCGAGGGCGGCCATCACCGCGAGTTCGGCCGCGCCGACGTCGAGGTCAAGGCCGAAAGCAAGCTGTTCGAGGACGTCTGGTCGTCAGGCAGCAAGAACCAGGTCTGGATGAGCCATGGCGACCGCATCACCAGGATGCCGCCGGGCTTCTCCGTCGCCGGCACCTCGCCGAACGCGCCGTTCGCGATCATCCAGGACGAGACGCGCAAGTATTACGGCCTGATGTTCCACCCCGAAGTGGTGCACACGCCCGACGGTGCGAAACTCATCCGCAACTTCGTGCGCAAGATCGCCGGCCTCACCGGCGACTGGACCATGCGCGCCTTCCGCGAGGAGGAGATCGCAAAGATCCGCCAGCAGGTCGGCAAGGGCAGGGTGATCTGCGGCCTCTCCGGCGGCGTCGATTCAGCGGTCGCGGCGGTCTTGATCCACGAAGCCATCGGCGACCAGCTCACGTGCGTCTTCGTCGACCATGGCCTGATGCGCCTCAACGAGGCCGAGCAGGTCGTCGACCTCTTCCGCCACCACTACAACATCCCGCTCGTGCACGTGGATGCGTCCAAGCAGTTCCTCGGCGAGCTCGAAGGCGTCACCGATCCGGAAACCAAGCGCAAGACCATCGGCCGCCTCTTCATCGAGGTGTTCGAGGCCGAGGCCAAGAAGATCGGCGGCGCCGACTTCCTCGCCCAGGGCACGCTCTACCCCGACGTGATCGAGAGCGTCTCCTTCACCGGCGGACCTTCCGTCACCATCAAGTCGCACCACAATGTCGGCGGCTTGCCCGAGCGCATGAACATGAAGCTCGTCGAGCCCTTGCGCGAGCTGTTCAAGGACGAGGTGCGCAAGCTCGGCCGTGAGCTCGGCCTGCCCGAAATCTTCGTCGGCCGCCACCCGTTCCCGGGCCCGGGCCTTGCCATCCGCTGCCCCGGCGAGATCACGAAGGACAAGCTCGACATCCTGCGCAAGGCGGACGCCGTCTACATCGACCAGATCCGCAAGCACGGCCTCTACGACGAGATCTGGCAGGCCTTTGCCGTGCTGCTGCCGGTCAAGACCGTCGGCGTCATGGGCGACGGCCGCACCTACGACTACGTCGTAGGCTTGCGCGCCGTCACCTCCACCGACGGCATGACCGCCGACTTCTATCAGTTCGACATGAAGTTTCTGGGCGAGACCGCGACGCGCATCATCAACGAGGTGAAGGGCGTGAACCGGGTGGTGTATGACGTGACGAGCAAGCCGCCGGGGACGATTGAGTGGGAATGAGGGGCTCTCCGGCTTCAGCAGCACTGACTTAGGTCGTTACTTCCCGGAGACGCGGCGCGGCATAGATCATGGGATTCGGGGTTTTCATTCATCGATCGGATTCGATCTACGATGACAGTCCCGCTGAACGATATCAGTTTCCCAGTCAATATCTGCGTCGTGTCGAGGCCTGTATCGGCGATTGGATCATTTATTATGAGCCAAGCAAGGTCGCCGAGACGCGGGGCTACTTTGCGATTGCTCGGGTGCAGCAGGTCATTCCCGATCCAGGCACTTCGGGAATGTACCTCGCTCTGATCGAGCCCGGAAGTTATCTCGATTTTGCCAATCCCGTCCCTTTCAACGACGCAAATGGTCCTGTGGAGCGTGGCGTCCTAAATGAGCAGGGGCGAATTTCGGGACGCGCCCGGTCGGCAGTCAGGCTAATCTCAGCTGACGATTTCAATAGAATCTTCGAACTCGGTTTTGCGGAAGGTGCGCCGCTGCTTCCCCGAGTCGATGCCGATGTTCGATTGTCTCAACTTGACGAAAGAGAGCAGGCGCCGTTCATACTCGAGCAGCAGCGCGATCGCGTCAGCCTAACGGTATCGAGAGTCTTGCGTGACCGCGTTTTTCGTCGGATCGTCTTGCGTGCCTACGACGAGCGCTGTGCCATCACCGGGCTGAAGCTTATTAATGGAATGGGGCGCGCAGAAGTGGCGGCGGCGCACATTCGGCCTGTGGAGGCAAACGGGCCGGACATCGTCAGCAATGGGATCGCTCTGTCGGGTACCGCTCATTGGATGTTCGATCGTGGTTTGATCAGCCTTTCCGATAATTTGGAAATATTGATCTCGCGCCAGACAAACGATCCGGAAGGAGTTCGATCGGTCATAAACAAGACCGGTCGTGCGCTTAAGCCAGGAAGACCATCGGATCGGCCTCATCCGCATTTTCTACAATGGCACCGGGAGCATTGCTTTAAGCAATAGGCGAGCTCTTGCTAGGATGGCTAGTGGGTAGGATGGGTAGAGCGCAGCGAAACCCATCGCGTCGTCCATGCCTCTCCCTGAGTATCCCGTCTCCTTGAATTGTCGACCGTCTTCCTATATGACCACAGTGGTCATAGTGGGGTGCCCATGCGCGAAATTCAGCTTCGTGATGCAAAGGCCAATCTCTCCGCGGTCGTTGACGAAGCCCTCGACGGCAAGCCGGCGGTAATCACGCGCCACGGCAAGAAGCAGGCCGTGGTCCTGAGCTATGCGGAGTGGCGGCGGTTGTCGCAGGTACCGAGCTTCGGTCGTCTGCTGCTGGCGGCCCCCCTGAGGGCGGGCGATTTGCCGGTGCGCAATCGGTCCAAGCTGCGCAAGACCGATTTCTGAAACGTGTACCTGGTCGATACCAACGTCATATCTGCGGTGTCGCCGAACCGGCCGGTGCCGACGGCACTCGTCGAATGGATGGATGCACAATCCGGCTTCCTGTATTTGTCCGTCGTGACGATTGCAGAGATCGAGGATGGAATAGCAAAGTTGCGGCGCGAGAAGGCCACGCGCAGGAGCAGGGAATTGGCCCGATGGCTGGATACCGTAATACACCTCTATGGCAACCGAATCCTGGCGTTCGACACAGCGGCCGCGCGGCTCGCCGGGCAGCTATCGGACCGGGCTCGCGGGCAGGGACATGCGCCCGGATTCGCTGATATCATCATTGCTGCGACCGCAAGGCAGCATTCCCTGACGATCTTCTCCCGCAACGTCAGGCATTTCGAACCACTCGGCGTGCCGGTGCTCGATCCCTTCAGTAAGTTGCTGCCGTCCTGATTGTTGCGCAGGTGCGCCGCGCTTGCGTCGGATGTGCGCCATGCTCACCCATGCTACGACATCTGCATCGCCCTCCGGAGCTCCCTTCATGTCCGTCGCGCCCACCGCCAGCCAACCTGCAACCGCCACCTCCACCGACCCCGAAACCCTCGGCTGGATGCGCGGCTTCCCGCCGGCGCCCGACCGCACCATCACTTTCCAGGACGGCTCCTTCCGCAGCTTCCCCGAGCTCCGCTGGGCCTGGAGCAACATCCGCCAGCTGGTGCCGACGGTGAACGTCTGGCGCGGGGCAGGGCCTGCATCGCCGCTGCCGCGCGAGGATCACGACATCGGCGCGGTGGCCTCGACCACGATGGACGGCCGGCCCATGACCTTCGCAAAGATGCTGGAGGAGACCTACACCGACGGCATCGCCGTGCTGCATCGGGGCAGGGTGATCCATGAACGCTATTTCGGTGCGCTGAAGCCGCACAAGCCGCATATCGGAATGTCGGTGACGAAGTCCTTCACCGGCGTGCTCGCCGGCATTCTGGTCGCCGAAGGCAAGATCGACCCGCAGGCACAGGTCGCGGACTACGTGCCCGAGCTGAAGGCGAGCGCGTTCGGCGACGCGCGCGTGCACGAGGTGATGGATATGACCACGGGGCTCGCCTACACCGAGGTCTACACCGACAAGAATTCCGACGTGTGGGGCCTCCGGCGCGCCAACGGCATGGCGCCGATTCCGCCCGGCTATGACGGCCCGACCACCATCTTCGATTTCCTCATGGCGCAGAAGAAGCAAGGCGAGCACGGCAAGGCCTTTGCCTACAAGACCGTCAACACCGATGTGCTCGCGTGGATTTGCCGGCGCGCCAGCGGCCTGACGCTGTCGGAGCTCTTGTCCGAGCGCATCTGGCAGCCGATGGGTGCGGAGGAGGACGCGTATTATCACGTCGACCGCATCGGCACCGAGAGCGGCGGTGGCGGCCTCTCGACGACGCTCCGCGATCTCGCCCGCTTCGGCGAGACCATGCGCAATCACGGCCGCTTCAACGGCCGCCAGATCGTGCCGTCCCCAGTCGTGGACGACATCGCGCGCGGCGGCGACCCCGAAAAATTCAAGCCGGCCGGCTACACCACGCTGCCCGGTGCGTCCTACCGCAATCAATGGTGGGTCACGCACAACGCCCACGGCGCCTACATGGCGCGCGGCGTCTACGGCCAGGGCATCTACGTCGATCCCAAGGCCGAGATGGTGATCGCGCGCTACGCCTCGCACCCCGTCGCAGGCAACGCCGCCAACGACCCCGTGACGCTGCCGGCCTACATGGCGCTGGCCAAGGCGCTGATGGCGGGCATAATATAAGTATTGACTTATATTAGTGGAGATCGATATTCCTCCTCCAACGAGAGACCATCAGGAGGAATCCAATGCAGATCGACGTCGCCAGGGTCCTGGGGCTTGTCACGCGTTCGGTGACGAATTTTGAGAAGGACGGGAAACCGGCGAGCGCGGTGACGCTGACCCGTCTCTACGACACCAGCGTCGACGATCTCTGGGACGCCGTGACCAGCAGGGAGCGCATTCCGCGCTGGTTTCTTCCGGTCGAGGGAGACCTCGAGCTCGGCGGAAGGTATCAGCTCAAGGGCAATGCGGGCGGCACCATCACGGCGTGTACGCCGCCGACCCATTTTGCAGCAACCTGGGAATTCGGTGGTGCGACGAGCTGGATCGACGTCAAACTGACGGCAGAACGAAGCCAGGCGCGTTTGACCCTTGAGCACACCGCGATCATCGAGGATCATTGGAATCAGTTTGGTCCGGGTGCGGTGGGCATCGGCTGGGACCTCGCGCTTGCGGGACTGGAGCGGTACCTTGCGACTGGTGCATCGGTCGACCACGAGACGGCCGAAGCCTGGATGGGCTCGCCCGAAGGCAAGGAATTCATGACGACAAGCGGCGAGTATTGGCGCGCGGCGCACGTCGCGAGCGGGGTCGACCCTGACGAGGCGAAGCTGCGCTCGGATCGCACCATCGCGTTCTATCGCGGCGAGATGCCGCCCGACATCGCTCATCCCGGTACAGGAAGCTGATGCACGCCTTCGAGGTCCTCGCCGATCCCGTGCGCCGTCGCATTCTCGAACTGCTCGCGCCCGGCGAAATGGCGTCCGGCGAGGTCGTCGAGGTCATCGGGGCCGAGTTCGGGATCACCCAGGCGGCCGTGTCGCAGCACCTCAAGGTGCTGCGCGAGAGCGGCTTTGCCAGCGTCCGGGCGGAGGCGCAAAGGCGCCTCTATTCGGTCGACGCTGCCGGGCTTCGCGCGGTGGATGCGTGGATCGGCCAGTTCAGGAATTTCTGGGAGCCGAAGCTGGACGCGCTGGCCACCGAGATCGCGCGCGGCAAACGCGAACGTCGCAATGCGCCGGTGACCAGGCGGAGCGGGAAGAGGGCGTGAGGGCATCGGGAACGAAGTGGCGGAGGAGAGCCATCGGGCACGTTCACCTCCGCGCCATCTTCTCGAACCGCTTCACCAGCCGCACCCGCTTCGGCCGCTGGAATCCAGATTCGGTCCTCTCGTGATCCAGGCGATTGCGCTGGATGGACCACCCTTGCGGGGGCAGGTCACGCAGGATGCGGAGCCGGATCGCAATACTCAATCAGCAGCTCGGTGAGGACCCGGATCTTGCGCGCGGGATGCTGACCCGGCGGGCGGATCACATATGCACCCGCCGGAGGAGGGGGATATCGTGTCATGACCGGCACAAGCGCTCCGGAGGCTACGTATTCATGGGTGAGGCTGTCGGGAAGATAGGCGATCCCGAGTCCTGCCATTGCGGCGAAGACGAGAGCTGTGCCGCTGTCGGCCTTGAAGCGCCCCTTCGGACGAACCGTGAGGATCTTGTCGCCATCCATGAGCTGCCACGCTTCGGTGCCCTGCATGAGGGCCTCATGGGCGACGAGTTCCTCCGGCGACTCGGGCGCTCCATGGGCCTTGATGTAGTCGGGGCTCGCGACAAGCTTCCCATGGACGGGGCCGACGCGTCTTGCGATCAAATTGGAATCCTGAAGGTAGCCAACCCGTATCGCACAGTCATACCCCTCTGTGATGAGATCGACGAAGCGATCACTGTAGCAGGTGTGGATCTGGAGCTGGGGATGGCGTCGGGCCATTTCCGCAAGGATCGGAGCGAAGTGAGTCGGGCCGAAAGAAAGCGGCACTGCAACTCGCAGGCGGCCGCGCAGCTCGCCGGCGGGTAGGATCTCCTCCCTCGCTACGTCGATTTCGGCGCAGACTCTGGCTGCATAGTCTCGGAATGTGACGCCGGCTTCTGTGAGAGCAGCCCCGCGGGTCGTTCGTGCAAGGAGCTGGACGCCAAGCTCCGCTTCAAGCCGGAAGAGCCGGCGGCTGACGATCGATTTCGAGACGCCGAGCCGAAGCGCAGCGGACGAAATTCCCCCGGCGTCAGCAACTTCGACGAATGTCCGGATCTCTTCGATATCCAATTCAGCGTTCCCCATTCCGCGACACAGCGTACCGCAAAGCGAGGCTATCGCACTGCATTCGGGAACGCCAATGTCGGTATTGGGCTACGTCGCCGCTGGCGCACGTCTCCGAAAAACCAGTGCCGCGCCCAACGGCAGTAAAGGATGCAACAATGACCTTTCGTAACGGCCTTGCTTCGCTTCTTCGTCCCGAAGACTCGGTGCTCGTTCTGATCGACCACCAGCCCTACCAGCTCGCCAACGTGAACAGCCACGAACCGCAGATGGGGATCAACAATACGACGGGCCTGGCCAAGGCCGCCAAGGCATTCGGTGTCCCCACGATCCTGACCTCGGTGATCGCTCAACGGGGCGGTCTCCTCTTCCCTCAGATCACGGACGTTTTCCCTGGCCAGGAAGTGATCGACCGGACGTTCATCAACACCTGGGAGGACCGGAAGGTGGTGGACGCAGTCAAGGCAACGCGCCGCAAGCAGCTGATCATTGCCGGCCTTTGGACCGAGGTCTGCGTTGCGATGCCGACGATTCAGGCGCTCGGCGAAGGCTGGGATGTAACGGTGATCACCGATGCCTCTGGCGCCGTTTCGGTCGAGGCCCACGAGATCGCAATCCAGCGCATGATCGCGGCGGGCGCGAACATGATGACTTGGCTAGCGCTGGCGGCCGAATGGCAGCGCGACTGGGCTCGGACGGATCAGGCTGTCGCGCTGACGAAGGTGATCACGGAGCACGCCGGCGGTAGCGGCATCGCGTACCTGTGGGAGCAGCAGTTGCTCAACACGCCCGTACCCGGTAACGCGCGATGATCTGAGCATGGTGTGAGCGCTTCAACCGACTGCCCTGAAGTCGTGCGGAGCGGGGATATGGCAGCGGCTGCGCGAAAAGCGTAGGCCGCTGCCAGTCCATCAAGTCCTGGGCGCTGCTCGCGGATAGCAGATGACCGCTTCGCTGATCTCGCTTACGATCGCGACATCTTCTCGAATCTCTTCACCAGCCGCTCGCGCTTCAGCCGCGACAGCCGCTGGATCCAGAATACGCCGTCGAGCTGATCGATCTCGTGCTGGTGGCACACCGCGCGCAGGCCGTCCGATTCCTCGGTTCGTCTGTCGCCATCGACATCCTGATAGCTGATCCGTATCCGCGCATGGCGCTGCACCTCGTCGTTGACCCCAGGCATCGAGACGCTGCCTTCACGATGCAGGATCATCTCGGGCGAGGCCCATGTGATCTCCGGATTGACGTAGGTCCGCGCGCCGTCCTTGGCGTCGAGCTCCAGCACCACGACGCGCAAGGGGACGCCGATGTGAGGCGCGGTGATGCCGATGCCGGGCGCGGCGCGCATGGTCTCCAGCAGGTCGTTCGCGAGGTCGCGCAAGGAATCGTCGAATGCAGTGACGGGGCGGGCCGGCAGCGCAAGCCGGCGGTCGGGATAGCGGACGATCGGGCGAATGGTCATTCAGGCTCCTACCACTCGCTCACGGATCATTGAAGCCATTCCGCTTGACCGTCTACCTACTGGAAGGTAGTTAAAGGCCATGAGCACTGTTTCCTCGACCGCCGACGACATTCTCGCCTGCGCCCGCACGCTGATCATCGCGGGCGGCTATAACGGCTTCAGCTACGCTGACATCGCCGATGTCGTCGGCATCCGCAAGCCGAGCATCCACCACCATTTCGCCAGCAAGGTCGACCTGGTCCGCACCCTCGTCTCCCGCTATCGCGAGGAGGCCCAGGCGGGACTGTCGGCGCTCGAACGCCATGTCGCAGACCCAGGCGAGCAGCTCAAGAGCTATGTCGCGTATTGGGAGGCGTGCATCAGGAACGCGACGGCCCCGTTCTGCGTCTGCGCGCTCCTGGCCAGCGAGCTTCCGATCCTGCCTGAGGAGGTGGCGCTCGAAGTCCGCGCGCATTTCCGTTCCCTGGCGTCCTGGCTGACATCGGTCATGGAGCGCGGCAAGCGGCAAGGGCGGCTTCACCTCTCCAGCACGGCACGGGTCGAGGCGGAGGGATTCATGGCGACCGTCCACGGCGCGATGCTGTCGGCGCGCGCCTATGGCGATCCCAAGATGTTCGGGACCATCACCCGGCCGCTGCTGGACCGGCTTTCCACCAGACACTGACGAGGTCGACACGGGTGATGCCGGTCAGGGCGGCTCGGGCTTTCTGTTTCGCGCGCAAAACTACCAACTAGTAGGTATGGAGAAGACTATGAAAGATGGCGAGATGGTTTTTGGCGCGGCCGACCAGGCGCAATGGCTGAAACACTACTACTTCCTGCGTGCCGCGTTTTCCGTCGCCTGGGTGATTGCGGCCTTCGCGATCGCGCCCTCGTCGACGGTGATCGCAGCGGCGCTGCTCGTCGCCTATCCGGCATGGGATGCCGCGGCCAATTATCTCGACGCGCTCTGCAGCGGCGGGTTGAGCCAGAACCGCACGCAGGGACTGAACGTGCTGGTCAGCCTGGCGACGACCATCGCGGTCGTCCTGGCCTTGCAGGTGAGCATGAACTGGGTGCTCGGAATCTTCGGGACCTGGGCCATGCTGTCCGGAGTGCTCCAGCTCGGCACGGCTGTGCGGCGCTGGAAGCGTTTCGGCGCGCAGTGGGCCATGGTGCTCAGCGGTGGCCAGTCGGCCCTGGCGGGCGGCTTCTTCATCTTCCAGGCCTCGATGCCTGCGGTGCCTTCGATTGCGAATGTCGCGGGCTACGCTGCGGTCGGCGCGCTCTACTTCCTGGTCTCGGCGGTCTGGCTGACCGTGAGCACGTGGCGCCGCAGCGCGGCCATGTGAGGCGTTGATCCAGACGCTTCACGCGTCAGGATAAGGCGTGCCGTCCTTGTGCAGGAAGCGGCCGTCGGACGCCGGACTCATCATGTCGATGTCGGAACAGGTGATGAGGTCGGCTTGCGAGCGCGAGCCGACTTCGAGATAAACCGCCGTCACGCTCGACCTGTTGATCATTTGATGGCCGTTGCCACTTGCCTTGGGGAAGGCCGCGCAATCACCGGCGCGCAGCACGGTTTCACCATCATCCTCGACCAGCGTCACTTCGCCTTCGAGGATGTAGACGAACTCGTCCTCATGCGAATGCCAGTGCCGCTGGCTCGACCAGCCGCCCGGCGGCAGGCGCATCAGGTTGACCCCGAAATCCGACAAGCTTCCGGCATCGCCGAGCCGCTTGCGAATGCGCTCGGCGCAAGGCGCGTTGAAGGGCGCCGGATAGCCCGAGCCCTTGCGGGCCGGCACGGCAGCGATGTCGATCTTTGGCATGATGGGATTGTGCAGGTGCTTTGCCCGAAGTGTCAAATCACCGATGGCGTCAGGCCTCGGCGAGGCCTCGCGCCGTCGAGAGGATCAATCCATGGCCGGCAAGCCCTTGAGAACGCAGGAGCGGCGGACTGTGGGGAACCGGGACGTTGCGGCTACAACGACCCGGGCAGAGCGGCTATGCTGAAAGCTCAAAACCGGATCCTGGAATTGCTGCACGTGCTCTCGGACGTTCTCAAGCGCAAGTCGATCTACAATTACTTCAGCCGGTCGGCGATGGAAAAGGCGGTCGCCTATCAGGCCCAGGGCCGCGTCTCGAACGTGAACGTCAGCGCCGACCTGAAGCACGTCAGCGCGCAAGTGCGCGGCAGCGGAGCCAACAGATATCGCGTCGACATCCTGTTGCGGTTCAGCGGTGACGAGCTCACCGACCTCGATGGCGATTGTAGTTGTCCGATGGACTACAATTGCAAGCATGTCGCCGCAACCCTGCTCGAGGCGCTGAGCGGGAAGGAGGCCCCGGCAACGCACACACAAGCCGTCCACAGCGTCCCCTCGGCACCTCCGGTTCTCTCGTCCGAGCTCAACAGCTGGATCGACAGTGTCGGCCGGGCGGCACGAGGCAGCGGTGGGGATCAGAGCCAGTGCCTGCTGTATTGCCTGGAGCCCTCCGATCACGCAATGCCGCGGCTGGAACTGTCCTTGCGGTCCGTCCGCGTCCTCAAGGACGGCGGCTTCGCCGATAATTATACCAGCCCCAGCCTCCACGAGTTCAAGCCTGAGCGGGCGCCGAAATACTTCCGCGATGTCGACGTCGACATCATGACGCAAGTGGCGGCCGGCGCCCGGAGCTATTACGAGCAGGGACCTTATCCGGAGGAACTGCTGCAGCGGATCGTGGCGACCGGACGGGCGTTCTGGCGCGACCACAAGGGCGCGCCGCTGAAGTGGGGAGACGCGCGCGAAGGCCGGCTCGAATGGCAGCAGTTTGGAAAACGCGGCCTCACACCTCGTCTCGCCGTCGCGGCAGCGGTCGCTCTCAACGCCGAGCCGCCGGTCTATGTCGATGTGGCGTCCGGGCTGATCGGACCGGTGCAGCTGGGCGTGCCGCCACGACTGGCCTTCCAGATACTGTCAGCTCCCGCCATTCCGCGCGCGCAGGTGGAGGAGGTCTCGCGCCGGCTCGGTCAGAAGCTGCCCGAGCTTCATCATGGCCTCCTGCCGGCGCCGCCGACTGTCGCGGTAACGATCGAAGAGGACCCTCGTCCGGTGCTGCGGCTGCGGCAAGGTCACCTCGCGAGCTACTACTTCCACTCTCGCGGCGGGACGCAAGAGCGCGGGCCGGCGGCCGTCGCCAGCCTGGGATTCCGCTATGGCGGGTTCGACATCGATCCAACCCAGCGAGCGAGCCGGGTGGAGCTGTTTCAAGCCGGCAAGTTGTTCGCGATCGCGCGGCGACAAGGCAAGGAAAAGCAGGCATGCAAGCGGCTGGCAGATATCGGTCTTCGTGATGCGAGGGCGGCGCTGCCGATGCTCGATTACCGTCATGCCGCGGATCTCACGCTGACCGACCAGGGCGGCTGGTTCGATTTTCTCGCCCAGCATGCCGAGCAGTTGCGATCGGAAGGCTTCGAGATTGTGGTCGACGAGGATTTTCCGTTCCGGCTCGCGGACTCCTCGGGCGACTTCGATGCCGCGATTGAATCGAGCGGCATCGACTGGTTCGAGCTCGCGCTCGGCATCGACATCGACGGCAAGCGCCACGACCTTGCCCCGCACGTGGCCGCGCTGGTCTCGGCGCCCGACTTCACGCCAGACCGGTTGAGACAACTCGCTGAAAAGGGCGATCGATTTTATCTGCCGCTGACCGACGGCCGCAAGCTGGCGCTGGCCGCCGATCGCTTCCTTCCGTTGGTGCTGGCGCTGCATGGTTTGCACCTGAACGGTACTCTCGCCGATGGTTCGAAGCAGATCAGGCTGTCGCAAGCGGAGGTCGTTCCGCTGCTGGGAGTGGAGAACGAGAGTTTCGTTTTCCGCGGCGCCGATAATCTCCGTCGTCTCGCCAGCCTGCTTCGGGTACGGGGATTGACCGTGCCTGAACTTCCGCCGACCTTTCGCGCGACGCTTCGGCCCTATCAAGCCCAGGGTGTGGCATGGCTCGATCTGCTCCGCGAGAGCGGATTGGGCGGCGTCCTCGCCGACGACATGGGCCTTGGCAAGACAATTCAGATTCTGGCCTTGATCATGCTGGAAAAGCAGCGGGGGCGGCTCACCAGCCCCGTGCTGGTCGTCGCGCCGACGAGCCTGATGACCAACTGGTCGGCCGAAGCGCAGAAATTCGCTCCGGATTTGAAGGTGCTCGTGCTCCAGGGGCCAGCCCGCAAGGAGAAGTTCGCGGCCGTTGCCGAGCATGATCTCGTGCTGACGACGTATCCTTTGATCGCGCGGGACCGGGAGGTGCTTCTGACGCGGGAATGGCACATCGCCGTGCTGGACGAGGCGCAGGCCGTCAAGAATCCCGCCGCTGCCACCACGCGCTGGTTGCGCGACATCAAGGCAGCGCACCGCTTCTGTCTCACCGGCACGCCGATGGAAAATCATCTCGGCGAGCTGTGGTCGATCATGAGCTTCGCAAATCCGGGCTATCTCGGGGATAAGGCGACGTTCTCGCGCCAATGGCGCACGCCGATCGAGAAGCGTGGCGACAAGGTTCGTGCCGCAGCGCTAGCGCAGCGGACCAGGCCCTTCCTGCTGCGCCGGACCAAGACTGAAGTGGCCACGGAACTGCCTGCCAAGAGCGAGATCCTGGAGACGATCGCGCTCGAAGAGCCGCAGCGCGACCTCTATGACTCGATACGGCTGTCGATGTCGCGCAGGGTTCGCCAGGCCATCGCAGAGCGTGGCTTGGCGAAGAGCCACATCGTGGTGCTGGAGGCCCTGCTGAGAATGCGGCAGGCCTGTTGTGATCCGGCGCTGCTGAAGTTGCGGGACGGCGTGGAGCGGCCGTCGGCTAAGCTCGAGCGTCTGATCGAGATGGTATCGGAGCTGCTGAGCGAGGGCCGGAAGATCATCGTCTTCTCCCAGTTCACCTCCATGCTCGATCTTATCCGGCGCCGCTTCGACGCCGACGGCGTGCATTACAGCCTCCTCACCGGCGATACCAAGGACCGCAAGACAGCGATCGAAGCCTTTCAGAACGGAGCGGCGGACGTGTTCCTCGTGAGTCTGAAGGCGGGTGGGGTGGGCCTCAATCTCACCGCCGCGGACACCGTGATCATCTTCGATCCCTGGTGGAATCCCGCCGTCGAGGAGCAGGCCATCGATCGTGCCTACCGGATCGGGCAAGACAAGGCGGTGTTCGTTTACAGATTGGTCGCTGCCGGCACCATCGAGCAGAAGATGGACGAGCTCAAGGCCCGAAAGCGGGCTCTGGCCGACAGCCTGTTCGAACGCGAGGGACAGATCGCTTCGGCGCTCACCGAGGACGACGTCAAGGCCTTGTTCGAGGCTTGACCGAGCGCGGCGCTGCGGTGTCCGGCGTCGGACTCTAGGGCGCGATGCTGTCAAATGGGGAAGATGCCACTATGCCGGTGTTTTGCCCGACAGGTCAAATCGCGCCTGACATCGCAAATGACCGTCCTCGTAAGTCATTGATCCCGCTGGTGCCGGCTACTGTGCATGGGGTTGTTTTTTCATTTTTGCTTCAGGTCACAAAAGCGTGCGGCAAAAATGACGTCACTCTTGTCGGCCGGTGCTGTTCCCGTTCGTCTTCCACGTGAGACAGACCTGACGGAGGCCGAAATGATTTCTTCCAACTATCGCTGGGTGATTGTCGCCGCCGGTGGCTTGCTCGGCTGCGTCGCGATCGGAGGCATGTTTTCGCTGCCGGTGTTCCTGCAGCCGATCGCCAAGGACACCGGCTGGTCGGTGACCGGAATCTCCAGCGCGATGACGATCGGCTTTCTGGCGATGGCTTTCACCAGCATGGCCTGGGGCACGGCGACGGACAGGTTCGGGCCGCTGCCGGTGGTGCTGACGGGATCGACCGTGCTGGCGCTCAGCCTGTTCGCGGCGAGCCACGCGACCTCGCTTCTCGTGTTCCAGATCGTGTTCGGCCTTCTCGTCGGCGCCTCATGTGCCGCGATCTTCGCGCCGATGATGGCGACCGTCACCGGCTGGTTCGACACCAACCGCAGCCTCGCGGTGTCGCTGGTCTCGGCCGGCATGGGCATGGCGCCGATGACGATGTCGCCGCTGGCGGCCTGGCTCGTCTCCGGCCACGACTGGCGCACCTCGATGCAGATCATCGCGCTCGTGATCGGTGCCATCATGATCCCGGTCTCGTTCCTGGTGCGCCGTCCGCCTGCGCTTGAGCATGCAGCGGCCGCACCGGCGGGCGAGGGCGCTGCGCCAGGCGAGATGTCGATGGGCGATGCGCTGCGCTCGCCGCAATTCCTCATTCTGCTTGCCACCAACTTCTTCTGCTGCGCGACCCATTCCGGCCCGATCATCCACACCGTCAGCTATGCCGTGAGCTGCGGCATCCCGCTGGTCGCGGCGGTGACGATCTACAGCGTCGAGGGGTTTGCCGGCCTCGGCGGACGCATCGCCTTCGGCCTGATGGGCGACCGCTTCGGCGCCAAGCGCGTGCTGGTCTCGGGCCTCCTGCTGCAGGCGTTCGGCGCGCTCGCCTATGTCTTCGCGCATCAGCTCACGACGTTCTATGCGGTCGGCGCGATCTTCGGTTTCATCTATGCCGGCACCATGCCGCTCTACGCCGTTCTCATCCGCGAGAATTTCCCGCTCAGGATGATGGGCACGGTGATCGGCGGCACCGCGATGGCCGGTAGCCTCGGCATGGCGACCGGCCCGCTCGCCGGCGGCCTGATCTATGACGCCTTCTCGAGCTATGCTTGGCTCTACATCGCCTCCTGGGCGATGGGCTTGGGTGCCTTCCTGATGGCGATGACGTTCCGCCCCTTCGCAAAGCCGCAAGGTGACGTGGCGGCGGCGGCGGCGTGAGCTCCGGATCGAGGCGCGGCGTCAGAGCTGCGCCTCGATCGCGGCCTTGTCGATCACCGACCAGACCTGCCGGATCTTGCCGTCGCGATATTCGTAGAACACGTTTTCGCCGAAGGACACGCGCTGCCCATTGACCGCAAGGCCGAGGAATGTCCCGGGTGGCGCGCAATCAAACTTCAGTCGGGCGGCGATGCGGGGAGGATCGGAGATCAGCATCTCGATGTGGAATTGCAGATCCGGGATCTCCCGAACGTCTCGTTCCAGCATCGCGCGATAGCCCGCCAGTCCGAGAGGCTGCGCGTTGTGGACGACTTCCTCATGCACGAATTGTCCAAGGGCCGGCCAGTCCCGCCGGTTCAGGCAGGCGACGTAGTCGCGATAGATGGCGGCAAGGTCGTCTCTCATCATATCGAAGCTCCTGCGGCTTCGACCATAACGCACGAGGATCGCGCACCGGTCCAGCTCAGAGGCGTTTCTCGAAGAAGAGGTCCGGATAGGGATCATCGTTGAAGCGGGGGATCTCGCGCCAGCCCGTGCTGCGATAGAGCTGACCGGCTTCGGGCAGCGCACTGTTGGTGTCGAGCCGCAGCAGCGTGATGCCGAGTTCCCGCGCCGCGCTCTCGGCCGCGTCCATCAGCCGCCGGCCGAGCCGCAATCCGCGCGCGGCAGGCGCCACCCACAGCCGCTTGATCTCGGCATAGCCGTGATCGGTTCCCTTCAAACCCACGCAGCCGATCGGCAGGCTATCCGACGTCGCGACGATGAAGGTGCCGCGCGGACGGCGCATGTCCTTGGCATCGGGATCGCGCGACAGCGAAACGTCGAAGCCTTGGCTGAAGCGGCGGCCGAGCTCGGCATAGTATTCGCCGAGGCAGTAGCGCGCTTCCTCGCGCCGCGGATCCATCTCGTCCAGCGCAATTCGCTCGCGCGTCAGCGCGGAAGCGATCAGGTCCATCGCCGCCAGCAGCGCCTCGCGTTGCGAATGTTGCGCGAGGAGGCCTTCGGCCTGGGCGTTCGACAGCGCCTCGTAGGCCGCGAACTCGCGACGGCCCGTCCGCGTGAGCTTTGCCGTCCGCCGGCGCGCATCGTCTTCGCGCGCGGTGGTCTCGACCAGGCCTTCGTCCTCGAGGCTGCGCAGCAGGCGGCTCATCAATCCGGAATCGAGACCGAGATAGTCGCGGATTTCCGCCACGTCCGAGCGCCCGTGCCCGATCGCATTGAGCACGCGCGCCGCCCCGAGCGGACGGCCCCGCCCGAGGAACGAGGTATCGAGCGCACCGACGGCAGACGTGACGGCCCGGTTGAAGCGGCGGACGCGGGAGACGGCATCGAGCATGATGTCTGACTTTAGTCAGATATCAGGATCTGTCAATTGAGCGAGAGCCGATAGAGCTTGCGGTTGCGCGCCTCATTGTGAGTTGTTCCCGTGCCGCGAGCCGCTACCATGCGCCCGCGCGGGGAGTTCGGGTCTACAACAAGCGGAGGCGACATTGAGCGGGCAGGAACGCAAGGCAAAGGGATCGGACCTGTTTGTCGCGGCGCTCGAAAACGAGGGCGTCGATCGCATCTTCGGCGTCCCCGGCGAGGAGAATCTCGATCTGGTGGAATCGCTCCGCACCTCCAGGATCGAGCTGATCCTGACCCGCCACGAGCAGGCCGCCGCCTTCATGGCCGCCACGCATGGGCGGCTGACCGGCAAGCCCGGCGTATGTCTGTCGACGCTCGGCCCCGGTGCCCTCAACCTGTCAACCGGCGCCGCCTATGCGCATCTCGGTGCGATGCCGATGATCCTTATCACCGGCCAGAAGCCGATCATGAGCAGCCGGCAGGCCCGTTTCCAGATCGTCGACGTGGTCGCGACCATGAAGCCGCTCACGAAGCTGTCGCGGCAGATCGTCAGTGCCTCCAGCATTCCGACGGTGGTGCGCGATGCCTTTCGTGTGGCGATGGAGGAACGGCCGGGGCCGGTGCATCTCGAACTGCCCGAAGATATCGCCGGTGATGAAGTGCCCGATGTCCCTGTGATCCCGGTCCATCCGATCGAAATCCCCGTCGCGCACCGCGCCGCGCTCGACCGCGCCGCCGAGATGATCATAGCCGCGAAACACCCGCTGGTGATGATGGGGGCTGCGACCAGCCGGCCGCGCGCGACCCACGGTATCGCCAGCTTCGTGCGGCGGACCGGCATTCCGTTCTTCACCACGCAGATGGGGAAGGGCACCGTACCCGGCGGCACCAATCTCTACATGGGCACTGCGGCGTTGTCGGAGCGCGATTATGTCCACGACGCGATCGACGCCGCCGACCTGATCGTCGCCATCGGCCACGATCCCGTCGAGAAGCCGCCCTTCATCATGGGCCCGTCGGGCCCGAAGGTCATTCACGTCAGCTACACGCCGGCGAGCGTCGAGCAGGTCTATTTTCCCGATGCCGAGGTCGTCGGGGACGTCGGCCCGAGCCTGGAGCTGCTGGCGGATCGGCTCGAAGGCAAGCTGCCGCAGGCCGCAGCGCTGCTCCCGCTACGCGAAGAGATCCTGAGGCATATCGCCGATCGCGCCACCGAGGCGCGCTGGCCACCGACGCCGCAGCGCATCGTGCACGACATCCGCCAGGTGATCCCCGAGAACGGCATCGTCGCGCTCGACAACGGCATGTACAAGATCTGGTTCGCGCGCAACTACCGCACTCGCGTCGCCAACACGCTCCTGCTCGACAACGCGCTGGCGACCATGGGTGCCGGCCTGCCGTCGGCGATGATGGCGGCGATGCTCTATCCCGACCGCCGCGTGCTCGCCGTCGCCGGCGACGGCGGCTTCATGATGAACAGCCAGGAGATGGAGACCGCCGTCCGCCTCAAGCTCAATCTGGTCGTGCTGGTGCTGGAGGACAACGCCTACGGCATGATCCGCTGGAAACAGGCCGTCGATCATTTCGCCGATTACGGCATGACCTTTGGCAATCCCGACTTCGTTCTCTACGCGAAGGCTTATGGGGCGAAAGGACATCGGATCGAGAGCATCGACCGCTTTGTCCCCACTCTGGAGGCGGCATTCAAGGAGGGCGGCGTACACCTCGTCTCGATTCCGATCGATTATTCGGAGAACGTGCGCGTGCTCGTCGACGAGCTGCGGATGCACGAGAAATCGAAGGCGTGAGAGCTACGGTCTCGTGCCCCGGACGCGGCGCAGCGCCTCTTTGGCGGTGCGCTGCAGAGCCGGGGCCCATGCATCAGCGAGCTCTGTGGCGTCCTGGGTCCCGGCTCTGCGCAGCAACGCCAAGAGCGTTGCAACGCGTCCGGGATACGAGAGAGCAACCGCACTTGCGCCGTGGATCCCGATCGCCCACACTTCCAGTCACCAACCAACCACAGGAATATGAAATGACACGTGTTCGCTGCGTCACCGAGATGGGCATGGGCGTCGACGTCCACGGCAGGGACGCCACCAAGGCGGCCAAGCGCGCCGTGTCGGATGCCATCAGGCATTCCAGTCTCGGCTTCTTCCGGATGATCGGCAAGACCGCCAACGACATGTTCGTCGATGTCACGATCGCGGTGCCCAATCCGGAAAGCGTCGACAAGGAAGCCGTCGCCAAGGAGCTGCCTTACGGCACGGTGACCGTCAACGCCGTCAAGGGCGGGCTGGAGATCCCCTCGGCCACGGAAGTGGCCAACGATCCCATCCTCATCGCCAATGCCGCCGTCATCGTCAGCTTCGACAAGGACTAGGCCGGTGTCCGACAGCGATGAGACGTTGCTGGATCGACCGATCTGGAGCGCGCTGACGACGAGCCAGAAGCATCTGGCCGAAGGTGGCCCGCGGGCGCTGCGTTACCCCGTGGACATGACGCCCTTTGCCGACCTGGTCGACATGTCCGCTGCAAGCTTTGCCGCGCTCGGCGATCTACTGTCCGGCACTCGGGTCGCCGCGCTGTTCACGCCGGAGCCGGTCGAAATTCCTTCCGGCTTCAAGGTGGTGCTCGCCGAGACGGGTGAGCAGATGATCGGCTCGCCCGCCGACAGTCCGCTTCGCGATGCCGAGATCGTCACATTGGGTGCTGCCGACGTTCCGGCCATGATGGCACTGACTGAGCTGACGAAGCCCGGTCCATTTGCGCTGCGTACCCATGAACTCGGCACGTTCCTCGGCATTCGCTCCGGCGGCGAATTGGTTGCGATGACGGGGGAGCGGATGAAGCCGGGAAAGTTCGTCGAGATGACGGCCGTCTGCGTGCACCCGGACTATCGCGGGCGCGGCTATGCACAGGCGCTGCTCGCGGCGGTCGCGCGCCGGATCGAGGCGCGCGGCGAGATTCCGTTCCTGCACGTGTTTTCGAACAATACGTCTGCGATTGCGCTGTACCAGCGGCAGGGAATGAAAATCCGTCGTCGCCTGTACGTCACCGTGCTCATGAAGCAGGGTTGAGCTGCGCGGTGGGCTTCATATCCTGGGAAATCTCGTTATATCCATCCCAACCGGAATTTGGGGGAGACACATGGACGCCAGGACGACAGATTTTTCCGCCGCGCGGACGGCGATGCAGCGTTACGTCGATCAGGAGATCATTCCCGGTGCGTCCTGGGCGGTGCTGCGGGGGCGAGAGGTGGTCGACCAGCAATGCGTCGGCTTTGCCGACTGCGAGGCGAACACGACGCTTCGGCCCGACCACATCTTCCGCGCATTTTCCAATACCAAGATCTTCGTCACCTGCGCGATCATGCTGCTGGTCGAGGAAGGCCGGATCGGGCTCGACGATACGATCGAGAAATTCCTGCCGCAGCTCGGCAATCGCAAGGTGCTCAAACAAGGCGCGGCTGGTCTTGCGGATGTCGAGCCGGCGAAGAGCCCGATCACGGTCCGCCAGCTCCTGACCCACACCTCCGGTCTCAGTTACGGCATCTTCGATCCCGGCACGGTCCTGTTCAAAGGCTACAACGAGGCGCGCGTGCTCAATCCGTTAACGCCGCTCACCGACTTGATCGACCAGCTCGCCGAGCTGCCGCTGTCCTATCACCCTGGTACGGCCTGGGAATACTCGGTGGCGACCGACGTGCTCGGCCGTGTCGTGGAGGTCGTCTCTGGCAAGGCGCTCGATGCCTTTCTGAAATTGCGCATCTTCGATCCGCTCGGCATGACCGATACCGGCTTCCACGTTCCGGAGGCGCAGCAAGGCCGGCTGGTTGCGCTCTACAATGGCACCGATGTGCTCGATCCCATGAAGCCTGGCCTCACCCGGGCCGACCATCTGCCTTATCCGCAGGCCTATCGGCGGCAATTGCCGCGTCTGTCGGGCGGTGGCGGTCTGGTCTCGACCTTGCCCGATATGCTGGCGCTGGTCCGCGCGCTGCTGCCGGGTTCGGATACGCTGTTGAAGCCGGACACGCTCCGGCAGATGATGACGAACCAACTGCCCGGCGGCCAGACCATCCGCTTTGCCAATCTCGGCCCGATCCCCGGAAAAGGGTTTGGCCTCGGCGGCGCCGTCACCTTCGCGCCGACGCCGTTCGATCCCCCGAACTCCACCGGCGAATTCCAGTGGGGCGGCCTTGCCGGCACCCATTGGTGGATCTGTCCTGAGGCCGACACCGCCGGCGTGCTGATGACGCAGCGCTACATGGGATTCTGGAATCCGTTCTTCTTCGAGTTCAAGCGCCTGGCTTACCAGGCCATCGGAGGCTGACCGCCAAAAGAATTGGACACCGCCGCGCAGTGGTGACCGAGATGACTTCCAGATATCGGAATCCATAGATTGCCAAACTATCTCGGCCTCGATGGTTTTCGCTTCGGCTGGGTCGCAGCCTGGATCGACGAGCGCGGCCATCACGGCTTCGACTATTCGCCGGGCCTGACGCGCCTGCTCGCGATGCCGCATGCGCGCGCGATGATCGACATGCCGATCGGATTGAATCCGCGCGGATACCGCGCTTGCGACCTGCGTGCACGCGAGCTGGTCGGCCCCGCCGTGTTTCTCGGTGCGCGCCGCGACCTCTGGACGTTTCCCGATATGGCGACTGCCAACCGCCACTACTGGCAGCACGAAGGGGCGGGCAGGGGTGTATCCGCCCAGCTCTGGAACATCAGGGACAAGATCCGGGACGTGGATGCGATCATGACGCCGGCGCGGCAAGCGGTCGTCGGCGAGGCGCATCCGGAATTGATCTTCTGGAATCTGGCAGGGAGAGCACGTCTCGCGAGGAAGACATCGGCGCAAGGCCGCGAGCAGCGCACCGCGCTCCTGGCGCAGCGCGGTTTCACGCGACTGCAGGGATGGCTGACGCAACGCCACGGCACCGGCATCGGCAGCGACGATCTCATCGACGCCTGTGCCTGCGCGGTCGCGGCACGTGACAGCGCGCAGCGTGTCGGCGGCGAGGAGGTCGATCCGCGCGGCTTGCGGATGGAGATCAACTTTTGAAACCGATCGAGCCTCTCGATCGCTTTCACCTGCAAAATGCCCGCGACCGTTACGGCTCGGTTTCACGGAGCCATGCTCGTCATCCAGTCTTGCGCTTCTCGATGTTCGTCCGTCTACGATGCGCAGCACGGCCAATGGTCCCTGTGAAGTCGGTATCGCCTTGCGCCGTTCGCCGGCTCGCCTAGATTGGGCGGCGTCTCGCGAATGCAGCCGGAGTGCCGATGTCCGATCTGTCCGCCTTTCCCATCACCAAGCGCTGGCCCGCCAAACATCCCGAACTGCTTCAGGTCTATTCCTTGCCGACGCCGAACGGCGTCAAGGTCTCGATCATGCTGGAGGAGATCGGGCTTCCCTACGAGGTCCATCTGGTCGATTTCAGCAGGGACGACCAGAAGACGGCCGAATTCCTCTCGCTCAATCCGAACGGCAGGATTCCGGCGATCCTCGATCCCAACGGCCCCGGCGGCAGGCCTCTGCCGCTGTTCGAGTCCGGGGCGATCCTGCAGTACCTCGCGGAGAAGACCGGCAAGCTCCTGCCGGACGACGCCGCACGCCGCTACCAGACCATCCAGTGGGTGCACTTCCAGATGGGCGGCATCGGGCCGATGTTCGGCCAGGTCGGCTTCTTCCACAAATTCGCCGGCAAGGATTTCGAGGATAAGCGGCCGCTCGAACGGTACGTCAATGAGTCCAA
This sequence comes from Bradyrhizobium sp. CCBAU 53415, assembly GCF_028128735.1. Taxonomy (NCBI): domain Bacteria; kingdom Pseudomonadati; phylum Pseudomonadota; class Alphaproteobacteria; order Hyphomicrobiales; family Nitrobacteraceae; genus Bradyrhizobium; species Bradyrhizobium sp. CCBAU 53415. The sequence continues at coordinate 308,458 of NZ_LBJF01000023.1, forward strand.
GCGCCTGCTCGGCGTGATGGAGACGCATCTTTCCGGCCGGCAGTGGTTCATGGATGACGACTACACCATCGCCGACGTCTCCATGATTGGCTGGGTGCGCAATCTCATCGGCTTCTATGGCGCCGGCGATCTCGTCGAGTTCAGCCGGTTCAAGGCGGTCGGCAACTGGCTCGAACGCGGGCTGTCGCGTCCGGCGGTGCAACGCGCGCTGAACATTCCGAAGCGGCCGTGATCCTAGAACAGCCGTCCGCCGTTCGGCACGGGTCTGCTCGGCTGCACCAGCACGACCTTGCCGTTGGCATCGGGGAAGCCGAGCGTCAGCACCTCGGAGACGACTGGGCCGATCTGGCGCGGCGGGAAATTGACGACGGCCACGACCTGTTGCCCCACGAGGGTATCGAGTGGGTGGTTTTCAGTGATCTGGGCCGAGCTCTTGCGCACGCCGATGGCGGGGCCGAAATCGATCCACAGCCGCCATGCCGGCTTGCGCGCCTCCGGAAACGGCTTGGCGTCGACGATGGTGCCGACGCGGACATCGACCGCGAGGAAGCTGTTGAAGTCGATCGTCGGCGAGGCGGCAGCTGCGGGATCGTGGGTGACGTGCATGGGATGTCCGTTCGGCGAGTTGGCGTCGTTCGCAATATTGTCGCGCGAACCGGAGTTTCGTACAACGCCACGTCCATCACGATACGCCATGCGCGAGGAACGTCTTGCCCAACATCATCTACGGCATCAAGAACTGCGACACCATGAAGAAGGCCCGCGCCTGGCTCGATGCCCATGGCGTGGCTTACGAGTTTCACGACTACAAGGCGGCGGGCGTGGAGAAGGACAGGCTCAAGCAGTGGAGCGACGAGGTCGGCTGGGAGATTCTGCTCAATCGCGCCGGGACGACCTTCAAGAAGCTTCCCGACTCCGACAAGGAAGGCTTGAGCGAGAAGAAGGCGTTGGCGTTGATGCTAGCGCAACCATCGATGATCAAGCGGCCGGTGCTGGAATTCGGCAGCAAGCTGCTGGTCGGCTTCAAGCCGGACATCTATGCCAGGGAGGTCGGTGGCAAAGCGCGCTGACTGCTAGTTCAGCTCGATGATCTCGGTGGTGATGCCGGGATCCGGCTGGTCGGAGAACTCGACCGCCTCGGCGGGTGCAATGCGGCCGGGAGCGCGATGAAACAGCTCGCGATCGATCACTGCGCGCATCTTTGGGCGAGGCAGCGCGTCATTTCCGCGCATCAGATTCTTGATCTCGAAGCCGCCGTCCTCGCAGAACGTCTTGATCGAGGCGATGACGTGACAGACCCTCCCGTCGGTCTGGAAGGGCAGCAGCAGCCGTTCATAGGCGACGATGCGCCCGCAGCTGTCCTCGACGTTGGCCACGCTGTAGACGGGCAGTCCGCGCGTCACGCATTCATGATAGATCGGCATCACGAACGGAACGAGCCGCGGCCCGACATAATCGTCGAGCAGAACGCCCTTGCCGGAATGTCCATAGGCGCGCGAGATGCGCGTACCCTCGCTCTGGATGATGAGGCGGGGCGTCGGCGTTGAAAATTCCACCGTATAGTAGATGAGATCCGACAGCTCGTCCTCGAGCCGTGCAGGCTGGTACTCCCAGATCGCGGGCGTGATCTGCTGGCGCGCATAAAGTCGCAGCCACGTGTTCAGGAGATCTCGTTGCCGGATCGACTTGACGACGGAGGGAGCGGCGCTTGCAAAGTCCAAAGCAATATTCTCCGCACGTGAAGACCCGCGCATGATCCCGCTTGCGAGAAAATTTTTGATGAAGGCTGGCGCACGGAACGAAAGACCGTTAACGACGGCTTGATGGCCGGTGCCTTGCGAACCGGAAGGCCGGGCAGGCACGCATCAAGCATCTCCGACTAAGGGAGCATTCGTACCCCAGCCGGAGGCTTGATCTGCTCAGCTTTCCACCTTGCCTAACCCCCGTCACCTCCGGCATATTCCGCGCCCGGAGGCGGCGCCCCGGGTGGGCCCAAGGGCCTCCGGACAGCCGAAGCAACAAGGACAGCCACGCGCCTTGCGGGCAGGGGGAAATCTGTTTGGCCGATGAGTTCATTCTCGAAACGGAAGGCTTGACCAAGGAGTTCGCGGGCTTCTTCGCGGTCCGCGACGTTGCGCTCAAGGTTCGCCGTGGGAGCATTCACGCGTTGATCGGCCCGAACGGGGCCGGCAAGACGACCTGCTTCAATCTCCTGACCAAGTTTCTCAAACCGTCAGCCGGAAAAATCCTGTACAAGGGGCAGGACATCACGGCGATGGCGCCGGCCGACGTGGCCCGCATGGGTCTTGTGCGTTCGTTCCAGATTTCGGCGGTATTTCCGCATCTCACCGCGCTGGAAAACGTCCGTGTCGCGCTTCAGCGTCAGCACGGCTCTTCGTTCGATTTTTGGCGCTCCAAGTCCGTGCTCAATCGCTTCAACGATCGCGCGCGCGAGCTGCTGAGCGATGTCGGCCTCAGCGAGTTTGCGGGCACGCCCGCGATCGAGATGCCTTATGGGCGCAAGCGCGCACTGGAGATCGCAACGACGCTCGCGCTCGACCCAGAGATGATGCTGCTCGACGAGCCGATGGCCGGCATGGGCCACGAGGACATCGACAAGATCGCGGCGCTGATCAAGCGCATCTCCGCGAAATACACCATCCTCATGGTCGAGCATAATCTGAGCGTCGTCGCCAACCTTTCCGACATCATCACCGTGCTGACGCGCGGGCAGGTGCTCGCGCAGGGCCATTACTCCGAGCTCACCAAGGACGAGCGCGTCAAGGAAGCCTATCTGGGAGCCGGTCATGCCTGACACTGCGATTGGCGAGGCTCCGGCCAGGGCTGCGAGCGGCGGAAACATCCTTCAGGTCCGCAACCTCGAAGCATGGTACGGCGAGTCCCACATCCTGCACGGGATCAATTTCGACGTGAACGCGGGCGAGGTCGTCACCTTGCTCGGGCGTAACGGCGCCGGCAAGACGACCACGCTGAAGTCGATCATGGGCATCATCGGCAAGCGCTCGGGCTCGGTGAAGTTCAACAACCAGGACATCATCCGCGCGAGCTCCGACAAGATCGCGCGGATGGGCATCGCGTTCTGCCCGGAAGAGCGGGGCATATTCTCCAGCCTCGACGTGCGGGAGAATCTGATGCTGCCGCCGGTGGTCCGTGAAGGCGGACTGCCGCTCGATCAGATCTTCGAGCTGTTCCCGAACCTGAAAGAGCGGCTGGGCAGCCAGGGCACCAAGCTGTCGGGCGGTGAGCAGCAGATGCTGGCGATCGCGCGCATCCTGCGCACCGGCGCGAGCTTCCTGATGCTGGACGAGCCGACCGAGGGTCTCGCGCCCGTCATCATCCAGCAGATCGGCCACACCATTGCACGGCTCAAGAAGGAGGGTTTCACGATCCTCCTCGTCGAGCAGAACTTCCGGTTCGCGTCCACCGTCGCGGACCGCTATTACGTGGTCGAGCACGGCAAGATCATTGACGGGTTTTCCAACGCCGAGCTTGCCGCCAACATGGACAAGCTCCACACCTATCTGGGTGTCTAGGGCGATCGGAAATTTCACCAACCAAGAACTTTGAGGAGAAGCCGCATGCACACCAGGTCAATCGCTGCATTCCTGCTCGGCACGGCGCTGGCGCTTACCGCGACCGGCGGCGCTCTCGCGCAGGACAAGACCGTCAAGATCGGTGTCTTGACCGACAATTCCGGCCTCTATGCCGACCTTGGCGGCCCGGGCTCGACGTTGGCCGCACAGATGGCAATCGAGGATTCCAAGCTTGCCACCAAGGGCTGGAAGGTCGATCTGATCTCGGCCGACCATCAGAACAAGCCTGACATTGGCACCGCGATTGCGCGGCAATGGATCGACGTGGAGAAGGTCGACGTCTTCATGGATGTGCTGAACTCCGGCGTGGCGCTGGCGGTCAATAACGTCGTGAAGGAAAAGAACTCGGTCATGATCAATTCGGGCGCGGCGACGTCCGATCTCACGAACGCGCAGTGCACGCCCAATACCGTGCACTGGACCTACGATACGTACATGCTGGCACACAGCACGGGGGAGGCGTTGGTGAAGGCCGGCGGCGATACCTGGTTTTTCATCACGGCCGACTATGCCTTCGGTCACGCGCTCGAGCGCGACACTGCGGCAGTCGTCAAGGCAGCCGGCGGCAAGGTTCTCGGAGACGTCAAGGCGCCGCTGAATAACGCTGATTTCTCCTCCTTCCTTCTCCAGGCCCAGGCATCGAAGGCGAAGATCATCGGCATGGCCAATGCCGGCGGCGACACCACCAACACGATCAAGCAGGCTGCGGAATTCGGCATCGTCAAAGGCGGTCAGAAGCTGGCGGGCCTCCTGCTGTTTCTCACCGACGTCCACTCGCTCGGTCTCAATGTCGCGCAAGGCCTGAATCTGAGTTCGACGTTCTACTGGGATATGAACGATCAGACCCGGGCGTTTGCGAAACGGTTCGCCGAGCGTGCGAAGAACAAGGCCATGCCGACCATGGTCCAGGCGGGCGTCTATTCCGGCCTGCTGCATTATTTCAAGGCGCTCGAGGCCCTCGGCGGAAATCCGCACGATGGTGCCAAGGTGGTCGCGAAGATGAAGGAGATGCCGACCGACGATCCGTTGTTCGGCAAAGGAAGCATCGAGCCGAACGGCCGTGCACTGCATCCTGCATATCTTTTTGAGGTGAAGGCGCCTTCGGAATCGAAAGCACCCTGGGACTACTACAAGCTGGTCGGCACGACCCCGGCGGACAAGGCCTTTAGGCCGCTCTCGGAGAGCGCCTGTCCGCTGGTGAAGAAGTAAACATGGCTTGCGGCCGTCGGCGTTCGAGAGACGCTGGCGGCCTCTTCGACGCAAGCCGAACGAGATAATTGGGACCGGGTGCGGGATCGATGCAGGCTCTATTCGCTCAGCTACTGGTGGGACTGATCAACGGCTCGTTCTACGCGCTGCTCAGTCTCGGGCTCGCCGTAATCTTCGGCATGCTCAACATCATCAATTTCGCCCATGGCGCGCTCTACATGATGGGCGCCTTCGTCGCCTATTTCCTGCTGAACCTCGGCGGGATCAACTACTGGTGGGCGCTCTTGCTGGCGCCCATCATTGTCGGCATCTTCGGCATGATCCTGGAACGGACCATGCTGCAATGGCTGACCGGGCTCGATCACCTCTACGGCCTGCTGCTGACCTTCGGCATCGCGCTGATCGTGCAGGGTGTGTTCCAGAACTATTTCGGCTCCTCCGGCCTGCCTTACGCCATTCCGGACCAGCTCAGGGGCGGCATGAATCTCGGCTTCATGTTCTTGCCCGTCTATCGCGGCTGGGTGGTCGTGTTCTCGCTGGTCGTGTGTCTTGCGACCTGGTTCCTGATCGAGAAGACGCAACTCGGCGCCTACCTGCGCGCCGCCACCGAAAATCCGACGCTGGTGCGCGCCTTCGGCATCAACGTGCCGCGCATGATCACGCTGACCTACGGCCTCGGCGTCGGCCTGGCCGCGCTCGCGGGCGTGCTCTCGGCGCCGATCAACCAGGTGCGGCCGCTGATGGGCGCCGATCTCATCATCGTCGTGTTCGCGGTGGTCGTGATCGGCGGCATGGGATCAATCATGGGTTCCATCATCACCGGCTTTGCGCTCGGCGTGATCGAGGGCCTGACCAAATATTTCTACCCCGAGGCCTCCAACACCGTCGTGTTCGTGCTGATGGTGCTGGTGCTCCTGGTGAAGCCAACGGGATTGACGGGAAGGGCGGCCTGACATGACAACCCTGACGGACGACACGCTGCCGACAACCCCTCGCGCGATGCGCGACGAGATGATCGTATTCGTGATGATGGCGCTGCTGCTGGCAGCGGTGCCGTTCACGGGAGTCTACCCGTTCTTCGTGATGCAGGCGCTGTGCTTTGCGCTGCTCGCCTGCGCCTTCAATCTGCTGATCGGCTATGGCGGATTGCTGTCCTTCGGCCACGCGATGTTCCTGGGCACCGCCGGCTATTGCAGCGCGCATGCGCTGAAGGTGTGGGCGTTGCCGCCCGAGCTCGGAATTCTCGTCGGCATCGCCGCGGCTTTCGTGCTCTCGATCATCACGGGCTACATCTCGATCCGCCGCCAGGGCATCTATTTTTCGATGATCACGCTGGCGCTGTCGCAGCTCCTGTATTTCATCTACCTCCAGGCCCCGTTCACCCACGGTGAGGACGGCATCCAGGGCATTCCGCAGGGGCACATGTTTGGCGTCTTCGATCTGTCCAAGCCCACGGTGCTGTACTACGTCGTGCTGGCGGGCTTCCTCGCCGGCTTCCTCTTGATCTTCCGCATCATCAACTCGCCATTCGGCGAAGTCCTGAAGGCGATCCGCGAGAACGAGCCGCGCGCGATCTCGCTCGGCTACCGCACCGACCAGTACAAGTTCCTGGCGTTCGTCCTGTCGGGGACGCTGGCCGGCTTTGCCGGCGCGCTGAAGGTGTTCGTGGCGCAGAACGCCTCGCTCACTGACGTGCATTGGACGATGTCGGGCGAGGTCGTGCTGATGACGCTGGTTGGCGGTCTCGGCACCATCTTCGGGCCGGTGGTCGGCGCCTTCGTGATCATCGCCATGCAGCAATATCTGGCGGGCTTCGGTCAGTGGGTGACGGTCATTCAGGGTTCGATCTTCGTGATCTGTGTGCTCACGTTCCGCCGGGGCGTCATCGGCGAAATCGCGCATTACTTCCGGCGATCGCTCTAAGTATCTGATTTAACATTAGTTTAAAGGTCGCTTGAAAGCGGTGGATGACCCGGCTCCGCGGGCGTGAGATGACACGCGCGCGGATCGAAAATGGTCTATGACAGTTTTGTGACGGTCCCTTCGGGCCTGGCCATTTCCAACCGGTAGCCTATCCCCATGATGCGATGGTTTCGTGCGTTCCTGCCCAAGGAGGAACGGTTCTTCGACCTGTTCGACCGGCATGCCCAGACGGTGATCCAGGGGGCGATCGCGCTCCAGGGCATGCTCAATGGAGGCGAGGAGACGCCGGTCTATTGCCAGCGCGTCAACCAGTTCGAGAACGATGCCGACAACATCACGCGTGAGGTGCTGACGGCGGTGCGCCGCACCTTCATCACCCCGTTCGACCGCGGCGACATCAAGAACCTCATCACGTCGATGGACGATGCCATCGACCAGATGCAGCAAACGGCCAAGGCGGTCATGCTGTTCGAGGTTCGCACCTTCGAGCCTCCCATGCGCGAGATCGGCGGGCTCCTGATCGAGTGCGCCAATCTGGTCGGGCGTGCGCTGCCGCTGATGCAATCGATCGGCCCGAACGTCGCCATGCTGTCCGCCATCACCGAAGAGCTCGGCAAGCTGGAGGGCCGGGTCGACGATCTCCACGACATCGGTCTGAAGGAGCTGTTCCTCAAGCATCGCGAGGGCAATGCAATGGACTTCATCGTCGGCGTCGAGATCTACGACCACCTCGAAAAGGTGGCCGATCGCTTCGACGACGTCGCGAACGAGATCAACAGCATCGTCATTGAGCAAGTGTAACGCATGATCCGGAAAAGTGTGCCGCGGTTTTCCGCACAGATCATGCGCAAGGTTTAAGGCAGGGTTGCCGTGGATGCCGCGTTGGGTCTTCCCGTCCTGGTCGGCTTGATTGCCGTCGCGCTGCTGTTCGACTTCCTGAACGGCCTGCACGACGCCGCCAATTCGATCGCGACCATCGTCTCGACCCGCGTGCTGCGGCCGCAATTCGCGGTGTTCTGGGCCGCGTTCTTCAATTTCGTGGCCTTCATGGTGTTCGGGCTGCACGTCGCCCAGACCATCGGCACCGGCATCATCGATCCCTCGATCGTCGATGCCCAGGTGATTTTCGCCGCGCTCATGGGTGCCATCGTCTGGAACCTCGTGACCTGGGCGCTCGGCATCCCGTCCTCCTCGTCGCACGCGTTGATCGGCGGGCTCGTCGGCGGCGGCATGGCCAAGGCGGGGATTTCTGCGGCGGTCTGGAGCGGCCTGTCCAAGACGGTGCTGGCGATCGTGCTGTCGCCGCTGGTCGGTTTCCTGCTCGCAATGATGCTGGTGGCGATTGTGTCCTGGGCCTCCGTGCGCTCGACGCCGTTCGCGGTCGATCGCGCTTTCCGCATCCTGCAATTCGCCTCCGCCTCGCTCTATTCGCTCGGCCACGGCGGCAACGACGCACAGAAGACCATGGGCATCATCGCGGTGCTGCTCTATTCGCAAGGGTATCTCGGCAGCGACTTCTCGGTGCCGTTCTGGGTGGTGCTATCGTGCCAGGCGGCGATGGCGCTGGGCACGCTGATGGGCGGCTGGCGCATCGTCCGCACCATGGGCCTGCGCATCACGAAATTGACCCCGATGCAGGGCTTTTGCGCCGAGACGGGCGGCGCCGCGACCCTGTTCATGGCGACCTATCTCGGGGTTCCTGTCTCGACCACCCACACCATCACCGGCGCCATCGTCGGCGTCGGCGCCGCCCGCCGCGTCTCGGCGGTGCGCTGGAACGTCGCCAGCTCGATCGTCTATGCCTGGGTGATCACGATCCCGGCCTCGGCCATCGTCGCGGCGCTGACCTGGTGGCTGGTCCAGATCTCCGTCAGGTGACGAATTTCAGCCCGGCAATCCCGGCGACGATCAGCGCGATGCTGGCAAGACGGAAGGCCGTTGCCGGCTCGCCGAACAGGACGATGCCGAGCGTCGCGGTGCCGACCGCGCCGATGCCGGTCCAGACCGCATAGGCGGTTCCGACCGGAAGGGATTTGAGCGCAAGTCCGAGCAGGATGACGCTGCCGGCCATGGCAACCAGGGTGATCGCCGACGGAATGATCCTGGTGAAACCCTCAGTGTATTTCAGGCCGATCGCCCAGGTGATCTCCAGAAGACCGGCGACAAACAGGATGCTCCAGGCCATGACGACCCTCCATTTAGGCAGGGTCGTCCCCGCGGCTGAGGTGCTGAGAAACGGAAGGCCGTCCTTCCCGAAAGCCGATATGGGGCTGGCCGAATGGCTCCGCAATCACCAAATGAGGCTTGATCAGGCCCGTTTTCCCTGCCACACGCTCCCGCCATGTCCGACATCGCGATCACCACAGCCGAATCGCCGGCCCGTTCCCCGCTTGCCGCTGAAGTGGCGCGGCGGCGGACCTTTGCGATCATCTCCCACCCTGACGCCGGCAAGACCACGCTGACCGAGAAGCTGCTGCTGTTCGGTGGCGCCATCAATCTCGCCGGCCAGGTCAAGGCCAAGGGCGAGCGCCGCAATACGCGTTCCGACTGGATGAAGATCGAGCGCGAGCGCGGCATCTCGGTCGTGACCTCGGTGATGACCTTCGAGTTCGAAGGCCTCGTGTTCAACCTCCTGGACACGCCGGGCCACGAGGACTTTTCGGAAGACACCTACCGCACGCTCACCGCGGTCGATTCCGCCGTGATGGTGATCGACGCTGCCAAGGGCATCGAGGCGCGCACCCGGAAGCTGTTCGAGGTGTGCCGCCTGCGCGATATTCCCATCATCACCTTCATCAACAAGATGGACCGCGAAAGCCGCGACGTCTTCGAGTTGCTCGACGAGATCGAGAAGACGCTGGCGCTCGACACCACGCCGATGACCTGGCCGGTCGGTCGCGGCCGCGACTTCCTCGGCACCTATGATGTCGTCAATGGCGGGGTGCGCCTGCTCGAAGGCGGCGGCGCCAAGACCGGCGCGGCACAGCAGATCGAGATCGAAGAACTGGCCAAGCTCAACGCCAATCTCGACGTCTCTGCCGTGAAGGACGAGCTCGAGCTCGTCACCGAGGCGTCAAAGCCGTTCGAGCTCGAAGCGTTCCGCGAAGGCCATCTGACGCCGGTTTATTTCGGCAGCGCGCTGCGCAATTTCGGGGTCGGCGACCTCCTCGAAGGCCTCGGCAAGTTCGCACCCGAGCCGCGTGCGCAGGACAGCGATCAGCGCAAGGTCGAGGCCACCGATCCGCGCATGAGCGCCTTCGTGTTCAAGATCCAGGCCAACATGGATCCGAACCACCGTGACCGCATCGCCTTCGCGCGGCTCTGCTCCGGCAAGCTCAGCCGCGGCATGAAGGCGAAGCTCGTACGCACCGGCAAGAGCATGCCGCTCTCGAGCCCGCAGTTCTTCTTCGCCCAGGACCGTTCGGTGGCGGACGAAGCCTTCGCCGGCGACGTCGTCGGCATTCCCAATCACGGCACGCTGCGCATCGGCGATACGCTGACGGAAGGTGAGGATTTCAACTTCGTCGGCGTGCCGAGCTTCGCTCCGGAAATCGTCCGCCGGGTGCGGCTCACCGACGCGATGAAGGCGAAGAAGCTGAAGGAAGCGCTGCAGCAGATGTCGGAAGAGGGCGTGGTGCAGGTGTTCCGCCCGCGCGACGGCGCGCCGGCGCTGGTCGGTGTGGTCGGTGCGCTGCAGCTCGACGTGCTGAAGGCGCGGCTGGAGGCGGAATATTCGCTGCCGGTCGAGTTCGAGGTCAGCGAATTTCAGCTGGCGCGCTGGGTCTCCTCGGAGGACCGCAAGAAGCTCGACACCTTCATCGCCGCCAACACCTCCAGCATCGCCGACGACGTCGACGGCGATCCCGTCTATCTCGCCCGGAACGAGTTCTACCTCGGCTATACCAAAGAGCGCGCCGAGGGCATCGAGTTCTCCAACGTCAAGGACGTCAAGAAGAAGGGGTAGGGCGGCCACGTCCCTCCGCCGTGCAGCCATACCCTCCGCTGCCATGCCCCAGCTTGACCTCAATAGCGGATTTGAACGCGCATGTGAACGAGCGCAGGCTTGATACGGGGGCGGCCGGTGCCGATTTCCATCGGAGCGGGTCCTGCGGTTTCTTGATCATGTGGCGTTCCATCCTTGTGTTCCTCCTTGTGGCAATCCTGCCGGCACCGGCCGATGCGTGGCGCCGCCCTCTCGAAGAGGAGCCGTTCTCGTACGAGCCGTGCGGCGGGCCTTTTCAGGGGCCTTGCATCACCGAAATCCCGTTTCCATTCGGCGAGACTCTCCAGCTCACGGTCGAGAGCGTTCCATCGCAAGCGGACGGCGCGAAGTACCGGCGGCCCGATCATGAGCTGAATACGATAGGTGATCTCTTCGCCGAGTTGCGCTCGTGTTGGTCACCTCCTTCCGCGGACCATGCGCGGGCGGGCATGCAGATGTCGGTGCGGTTCAGCCTCAACCGATCGGGCGGCCTGATCGGCCCGCCGCGCATGACATTTGCGACCGCGGGCGTCCCCGCCGACACCAGGACGACCTATCTCGACGCCATCAACGCATCGTTGAAGGCATGCCTGCCGCTGAAATTCACCAGCGGCTTTGGCGGCGCGCTGGCGGGCAGGCCGATCGCGATCCGCTATATCGATAATCGCGACCTGGGCAAGTAACCGCGAGGACTCCTTCATCCCTCGTCGAGACGGTGCTTTCGCGCCTCTCACCATGGGGACACGAGTTGCGAGCGGCGGCCAATCGATGATACCTCAGAGGCGGGGCGTTGGCCAAAGGGGAGGATGTCTTGGGTCTGCTGGTCATGATCCTGGGGCTTGCGCTGTTTTTTGCGGCGCATGTGTTCACCACCAAACGCGAGATGCGCGCCGAGGCGATCGCAAGGCTGGGCGAGGGGACCTACAAGATCCTCTATTCGCTGGTCTCGCTGGCGGGGCTTGCGCTGATCATCTGGGGCTATGCCCATTATCGCGCCACCGGCTGGATCGACGTCTGGTATCCGCCGAAGGCGATGAAGCACATCACGCTCGCACTCATGCTGCCCGCGGTCGTCCTGGTGGTGGCGTCATATCTGCGCGGCCGTATCTATGCGACGCTGAAGCATCCAATGCTGGCCGGCATCAAGCTGTGGGCGGCGGCCCATCTTCTGGCCAACGGCGACCTCGGCTCCATCATCCTGTTCGGCTCGTTCCTCGGTTGGGCGGTGTATGACCGCGTTACGCTCAAGCATCGCACCGACCGCGGCGGCCCGCCCATCCCGGTGGGTGGCATTACCGACGATCTGATCGCGGTTGCGGTCGGAATCGTCGCCTATCTGGCGCTGGCGTTCGCGTTCCATCCGGTCGTGATCGGCGTTCCCGTGATCGGCGCGTAGCCGGTCAGCACAAGACGAGACCTGGATGGTCATGCGCGGAAGCTGGTAAGAGCAACAAGCAGAGGGCCCTTCGATGGATTGGTCTTGGTCGCATCCTCAGATCCCGCCGATGCGGCTCGAGGCGCGCTTTGGCGATCGCGTGGTGCCGGCGTTTTCGGATCGGCCTGCGACCCTCTGGGCGATGATCGCGAGCGCCCGCGACCGCAACGCCGGCGGCGAAGCGCTGATCGCAGGCAATGTCCGCCTGAGCTGGCAGCAGGCCGTGGAGCAGGCCGCAAGAATTGCCGCGGGATTTCGCAATCTCGGACTGCAGCGCGGCGATCGTGTCGCCATCCTGCTCGGCAACCGCATCGAATTTCCGCTGCTGCTGTTCGCCGCCGCGCATGAGGGGCTGGTGACGGTGCTGCTCAGCACGCGCCAGCAGAAGCCGGAGATCGCTTATGTGCTGACCGATTGCGGCGCAAAGATCCTGATCCACGAAGAGGCGCTCGCCGAACGGCTGCCGGATGCGCAGGATGTGCCTGATGTCGTCCATCGCATTGCCATCGACGAGGGTTCGGCTCGGTCGCATTTCGCCGTGCTCGCCGACAACCCGCCGGCGCCTGCGCCGGTCGAGACGAGCGAGGAGGACACCGCGATGATCCTCTACACCTCGGGGACGACGGGCAAGCCGAAGGGCGCGATGCTGGCCCATTGCAACATCGTTCATTCCTCGATGGTCTTCGTGTCCTGCCTGCAATTGACGGACGCGGATCGCTCGATCGCTGCGGTGCCGCTCGGCCATGTCACCGGCGTCGTCGCCAACATCACGACGATGATCCGCTGCGGCGGGGCGCTGATCATCATGCCGGAATTCAAGGCCGCTGATTACCTCAGGCTCGCCGCGCGCGAGCGTGTCACCTACACGGTGATGGTGCCGGCTATGTACAATCTCTGCCTGCTGCAGCCGGATTTCGACAGCCACGATCTCTCGAGCTGGCGCATCGGCGGCTTCGGCGGCGCGCCGATGCCGGTCGCGACCATCGAGAAGCTCAAGGCGAAGATTCCCGGCCTCAAGCTGATGAACTGCTACGGCGCGACCGAGACGACGTCGCCCTCGACGATCATGCCGGGCGAATTGACCGAGAGCCATATCGACAGCGTCGGCCTGCCGTGCCCCGGCGCGCGCATCATTGCGATGGGACCGGACGGGCGGGAGCTGCCTGCTGGCGAGATCGGCGAGCTCTGGATCCAGAGCGCCTCCGTCATCAAGGGCTATTGGAACAACCCCAAAGCCACGGCCGAGAGCTTCGCCGGCGGGTTCTGGCGCTCGGGCGATCTCGGCTCGGTCGACGCGGAGGGATTTGTCCGCGTGTTCGACCGGCAAAAGGACATGATCAACCGCGGCGGCCTCAAAATCTATTCGGCCGAGGTCGAATCCGTGCTGGCGGGGCATCCCGCCGTGGTCGAGAGTGCGATCATCGCCAAGGCGTGCCCCGTGCTGGGCGAGCGCGTCCACGCCGTGGTGGTGACGCGTATCCCGGTCGGCAGCGACGATCTGCGCGCCTGGTGCGCCGAGCGACTGTCGGACTACAAGGTGCCGGAAACGATGGCGATCACCGCCGAGCCGTTGCCGCGCAATGCCAACGGCAAGGTGCTGAAGCGGCAGCTGCGGGAGCTGTTGGGGACCTGAGCCGGCCGGCGTTCCCCAGGGCCGCTACCGGGTGGTTAACGCCTTGATCGGGCTCGCTTTGCCTTGCCACCGCCATATCGTTAGGGTACCTCGCCGCCACGTGGGGACGGGATTCCTGACGCGAACGCTTCGGCGCGCGCACCCGGACGGGCATGGGATTAGCATAAGTGTCTGAATTATTTGACGAAGTCGACGAGGAAGTACGTCGCGAACAGCTCAAGAAGCTGTGGGACAAGTATTCGATCTACTTCATCGCCCTGATGGTGCTGATCGTGGCGGCCGTCGGTGGCTGGCGCGCCTATCAATATCTGGAGGGCAAGAAGGCCGCCGAGGCCGGCGCCGCCTTCGAGAAGGCCGTCGAGCTGTCCGAGCAGGACAAGCATGCCGACGCCGAGAAGGCCTTCACCGAGCTCGCCGCCACGGGTCCGTCCGGCTATCGTACCCTGGCACGGCTGCGTGCGGCAGCCGAGCTTGCCAGCCGCGATCCCAAGGCCGCCGCGAAGATGTATGACGACATTGCCGCCGACCGCAGCGTTGGCGGTGAGTGGCAGGATCTGGCGAAGATCCGTGCCGCAGGCTTGCTGCTCGACAGCGCCAGCTACGCCGACATGCAGCAGCGGCTGGAGTCCTCCGCGACGCCCAAATCCACCTTCCGCCACAGCGCCCGCGAGATGCTGGCACTGTCTGCCTGGCGCAACAACGACATGACCGCAGCCCGCAAATGGCTCGACGCGATTAGCGAGGACGGGGAAACGCCGCCCGGCTTGCGCTCGCGCGCCGAGGCGCTGCAGGCCCTGCTGCCGCCCGTCGCCAAGAGCTGAGCAAGAAGAGCTGACGACGGCCCTCCGACCCGAAGACGAGACACAAGATGCGCCGCACGCCACGCTTGATCGCAGCCGCCGTCCTGATCGCCTTCACGGGCGTTCTGGGCGGCTGCTCCAGCTTCGATCCAAGCGACATGCTCGACTTCCTCGACACCAAGAAGAAGCTGCCGGGCGACCGCAAGCCGGTCTTCCCGGAGGGCGTGCCGGGTCTCGAGCAGGGCGTGCCGAAGGAGCTGTACAAGGGGGCGCAGCAGCAGCCCGATCCGAACGCGCCTGCGGTCGCGGCTCTGCCCGTGGAGCCCCCGCCGGAGCCGGCCAAGCCGGCGCAAGGTGCCAAGGCGAAGCACGCGAGACAGCCGGCCGCCGCAGCAGTCGCGCCGGCTGAAGCGCCCGCCGGTGAGGTCGACGGCGAGGCCCAGCCAGAGGCCGCGCCGGCGACATCCGCTCCGCCGCCCAAGCACAAGATCGTCCGCAGGCGTACCACCGCGCCGCCGCCGGATCAGCCCGTCCAGCAGGCGCAGCCGGCCCAGCCCGCGCAGCAGCAGTCGCAGAGCGCCTTCCCGGCGCCGCTGCCGAGCGGCAGCTTCTCGCGATAATTTTCATTGCATTGACAGGCGCAGCCTCCGCAGCGCACGAATGACCGATGTCCTTCACGATCGCCATCATCGGCCGGCCCAATGTCGGCAAGTCGACCCTGTTCAACCGTCTGGTCGGCCAGAAGCTCGCGCTCGTCGATGACCTGCCGGGCGTTACCCGCGATCGCCGCGAGGGCGAGGCCAGGCTCGGCGACCTCCAGTTCACCATCATCGATACCGCCGGCCTCGACGAGGGCGCCAGGGGCTCGCTGACCGCACGCATGCAGGAGCAGACCGAGACCGCGATCGCGCAGGCCGACGCGCTGTTCTTCGTCATCGATGCCCGCATCGGCCTCACGCCCACCGATCGCGCCTTCGCCGATTTCGCCCGCAAAGCCAACAAGCCGGTGCTGCTGATCGCCAACAAGAGCGAAGGCAGGCACGGCGATGCCGGTGCGATGGAGGCCTTCGCGCTCGGCCTTGGCGATCCCATCCAGATCTCGGCCGAGCACGGCGAGGGCATGGGCGAGCTCTACGATGCGCTCGCCAAGCTGATGCCGGAGCCCGTCGACGAAGACGAGACCGAGGACGACGCGCCGCTTTCCGAGGAGGAGGCCGCGACGCGCCCGATCCGTGTCGCCATCGTCGGCCGGCCCAATGCCGGCAAGTCGACGCTGATCAACCATCTGCTCGGCGAGGAGCGCCTGCTGACGAGCCCGGAGGCCGGCACCACCCGCGACTCCATCGCGGTCGAGATCAACTGGAAGGGCCGCGACTTTCGCGTGTTCGATACCGCAGGCCTCCGCCGTCGCTCGCGGATCGAGGAGAAGCTGGAAAAGCTCTCGGTCGCCGACGCACTTCGCGCCGTGCGCTTTGCCGAAGTCGTCGTGCTGACGATGGACACGCAGAACCGCTTCGAGGAGCAGGATCTGCGCATCGCCGACCTGATCGAGCGCGAGGGACGGGCGGTCGTGCTTGCCGTGAACAAATGGGACCTGATGGAGACCAGGGGCGGCGGCGCGATCTCGGGTCTGCGGCGTGATGCCGACCATTGGCTGCCGCAGCTCAAGGGCGTGCCGGTCGTTGCCGTGTCGGGCCTGATGGGGGAGGGTATCGACCGCCTGATGCAGGCGATCCAGGACGCCTATGCGGTCTGGAACAGGCGCGTTCCGACCTCCGCGCTCAATCGCTGGTTCGAGCAGGCGATCCAGGCCAATCCGCCGCCGGCGGTGTCCGGCCGCAGGCTGAAGCTGAACTACATCACGCAGAACAAGGCGCGCCCGCCGAGCTTCGTGCTGTTCTGTTCGCGCGCGGACGCTGTGCCGCAGTCCTATTTGCGCTACCTCACCAACTCCATGCGCGAGACTTTCGATCTGCCGGGCACGCCGGTGCGGATCACCCTGCGCGAGAAGGCCAATCCCTTCGCGCACAAGCGCAAGCGGCCGTCGTGAGCGACGGCTCCGGCGAGGCGACAGCGCAGGGCGCGGCGCCAGTCCGGCGCGGGGCGGTCGCTCGCGGCGACGAAGACGGCCTGAAACGCCAATGCCCGGGACGAGCCCGGGCATGACGTGTGGCGATGTTGCGTAAGGGCTACGCGGTCACTTCTTCACCAGCGGGCAGTCGCTGTCCTTGAGCGGCTTGGCCGCGTCTTCCGGCGCGATGGTGGCGATCTGCTTGTAATAGTCCCACGGTCCCTTCGATTCCTCAGGCTTCTTCACCTCGAACAGATAGGCCGGAATGAGACGGCGGCCATCGGCGCGCAACGGGCCCTTGCCGAACAGCGGATCGTCGGTCGGAAGCTCCTTCATCTTGGCGACGACCTTGGCGCCGTCATGGGGATTGCCGCCGAGCGCTTCCATCGCCTTGAGATAATGCAGCACCATCGCGTAGTTGCCGGCCTGGGTCATCGACGGCATCGCGTTCTTGCTGGCCTGCGCCGAGAAGCGCTTCGACCAGGCGCGGGTCTGTTCGTTCATGTCCCAATAGAAGGACTCGGTGAAGGTCAGACCCTGGGCCGTCTTCAGCCCGAGCGAATGCACGTCGTTGATGAACAGCAGCAATGCCGCCAGCTTCTGGCCGCCGGCGACGATGCCAAACTCGGCGGCCTGCTTGATCGCATTGGTGGTGTCGCCGCCGGCATTGGCGAGGCCGATCACCTTGGCCTTGGAGGATTGCGCCTGCAACAGGAAGGACGAGAAGTCGGCGGTGTTCAGCGGATGCTTGACGCTGCCGAGCACCTTGCCGCCACTCGCGGTGACCACGGCCGAGGTGTCGCGCTCCAGCGCGTGGCCGAAGGCATAGTCGGACGTCAGGAAGAACCAGGTATCGCCGCCCGCCTTGGTCAGCGCCTTGCCGGTGCCGTTGGCGAGCATGTACGTATCGTAAGTGAACGAGATCGTGTTCGGGGTGCAAGCCTTGCCAGTCAGGTCGGCCGAGGCCGCTCCCGAATTGAGCAGCACGGCGTTCTTCTCCTTGACGAGATTGCTGACCGCCAGCGCCACGCCGGAGTTCGGCGTGTCGGCGATGGCGTCGACCTTCTCGGTGTCGATCCACTGGCGGGCGAGGTTGACGCCGACGTCGGGCTTGTTCTGATGGTCGCCGCTGATGACGTCGATCTTCCAACCCTTCTTGAGCAGGCCGGAGTCCTCGACTGCCATCTTGACCGCGACCACGGAGTTCGGACCGCCGATGTCGGCATAGAGACTCGACATGTCGTTGAGCACGCCGATCTTGACGGTCTTGTCCTGCGCGTAGGCGGATGTTGCAAAACCGAAGGCGGCACAGGCCAGAAGAGCCGCGGAGCGGCGTGCGAACGTCGTCGTCATGAAAGTTTCCTCCATTGTCAAATATGCGGATGGCCCTCTTGCGGAGCCTTGTTCCGGCTGATGGCTCTAGCCTGTCCCACGGCTGGCGGCAATGCGCCTAAAGCCGGATGGCGCTGCGTCGTAGCGTCATCCGTCGGTTAACTTTTGGGACAAAATGCGTTGAGACGCTATTTGAGCGCGTCCGATGTCAGCTTGAATTTCTGGCTGCGCTTTCCGGTGTCGACCTCGGCGGTATAGACGTTACCCGTCGCGCCATCGCCATGATGTCAATCAGGCCGGCGCGCGGAAGCTCATCAGGCTGCGGGTCTTGTAGTCGTAGAACTTGCCGGTCTCGGTCCAGTCCGGCGCGCACATCGGCACGATGAATTCGGCGACCTGCTCGGGGGTGTCGAGCGTCGCCGGATCCTCGCCCGGCATCAGCGTGGCGCGCATGCGGGTGCGGACCGGGCCGGGATTGAAAAGGTTGACGCGCAGCTTCGTATTCGCGGTCTCCTGCGCCCAGGCGCGAGCCAGCGTTTCCAGCGCGGCCTTGGAGGCGGCGTAGGGGCTGACATAGGCGGTCGCCTTGTTGGCGGCGCCCGAGGTGATGAACACCGCGCGGCCGGCATCGGACTGCTTCAGCAGCGGCTCCATGCAGCGGATCAGCTGGAAGTTCGCGGAGACGTTGACGGCCATCACGTCGTTGAAGGTCTTCAACTCGATGTGGCCGATCGGCGAGGAGGGGCCGAGCACGCCGGCATTGCCGACGAGGATATCGAGCTTGCCATAGCGTTCATGCAGGCCAGCGCCGAGACGCGCGATGCCGTCGGAATCGGTGAGGTTGAGCGGCACCAGGGTGGCGCTGCCGCCGTCCTTGCGGATCTCGTCGTCGAGCTCTTCCAGCCCGCCCTGCGTCCGCGCCGTCGCGACGATGTGGGCGCCGGCTTCGGCGAGCGCGAGTGCCGTGGCGAATCCGATGCCGCGCGAGGCGCCGGTGACGAGAGCGATGCGGTCGGCGAGAGGCTTTGTCATGGCCGCGTTTTACAGGCGTGGATGGCCGGGACAAGCCCCCGCTTGGGTCGTCATTCCGGGATGGTGCGAAGCACCAGACCCGGAATCTCGAGATCCCGGGTTCGATCCTGCGGACCGCCCCGGGATGACGGCTGCGGCGTCAGCTCGCCTCCGCCAGCAGCGACAATTGTCGCGGCTGCTGCTCGGTCTGGGTCTGGTCGGTGAGGTGGGTCGGATAGGCGCCGGTGAAGCAGTGATCCGAGAATTTCGGATTGGCGGGGTCGCGGCCGGGCTCGCCCATGGCGCGGTACATGCCGTCGATCGACAGGAAGGCGAGCGAGTCGGCGCCGATGATCTCGCGCATCTCCTCCAGCGAATGCGTCGCCGCAAGCAGGCCGCCGCGATCGGGCAGGTCGATGCCGTAATAATCGGGATAGAGGATCGGCGGCGAGGCGAGGCGGAAATGGACTTCCTTGGCGCCGGCATCGCGCATCATGCGCACGATCTTCTTCGAGGTGGTGCCGCGCACCAGCGAGTCGTCGATCAGGATGATGCGCTTGCCCTCGATCGCGGCGCGGTTGGCCGAATGCTTCATGCGCACGCCGGATTCGCGGATCGCCTGGGTCGGCTGGATGAAGGTGCGACCGACATAGTGGTTGCGGATGATGCCGAGCTCGAACGGCACGCCCGAATGCTGGCTGTAGCCGACCGCGGCGGGCACGCCGGAATCCGGCACCGGCACCACGACGTCGATCGGCACGTGGCTCTCGCGCGCGAGCTGGGCGCCGAAGGCCTTGCGCACCTCGTAGACCGAGCGGCCGTGAACGATGGAATCCGGCCGCGAGAAGTAGATGTATTCGAAGATGCAGGGACGCGGCGCCATCGGCGGGAACGGCTTGTGGATGTCCTGGCCGTTCTCGTCGAACACGATGACTTCGCCGGGCTCGATGTCGCGGACGAAGCGCGCGCCGATGATGTCGAGCGCGCAGGTCTCGGAGGTCAGGATCGGGCAGCCGTCGAGCTCGCCGAGCACCAGCGGGCGGATGCCGCGCGGATCGCGCGCGCCGACCAGTTTCTTGTTGGTCAGCGAGACCAGCGCATAGGCGCCTTCGATCTCGCGCAGCGCGTCGATATAGCGCTCGATGAAGCGGGCGCGCCTGGAGCGCGCGACCAGGTGCAGGATCACCTCGGTGTCGGTGGTCGACTGCATCATCGCGCCATGCCGCACCAACTCGCGGCGCAGCGTCAGGCCGTTGGTGAGATTGCCGTTGTGGGCGACGGCGAGACCGCCGGCATTGAGCTCGGCGAACAGCGGCTGCACGTTGCGCAGGATGGTGGCGCCGGTGGTGGAATAGCGGACATGGCCGACCGCGACATTGCCGGGCAGGCGGTCGATCACCTCGCGGCGGGAGAAGGTGTCGCCGACGAGGCCGAGGCGGCGTTCCGAGTGAAAGCGGCTGCCGTCGTAGGAGACGATGCCGGCGGCTTCCTGGCCGCGGTGCTGGAGGGCGTGAAGGCCGAGCGCGGTGATGGCGGCTGCATCAGGGTGACCGTAGATGCCGAATACGCCGCACTCCTCGCGCAGCGTATCTCCCTCCAGATCGTCCTGAACCTCCAGTGCGGCCGGGCCCGGACCGGCGTTTGGATCGAGATCAAGTTGGGCGTCCTGGTCAGGGTGTCGCATCTCGTCCGCGCCTCTCTCTAGGGCTCTATCAACGCGCCGCAGGTTTCTCGATCAGCTTCTTCATGCCGTCACGAGCAGATTTACTGTATCCGTCGCCGCTGCCCGAAGGCTGCTGCTCGGATTCAGCTTGATCGTCATCTGGTTTGTTTTTCTTGAATCTCTTCAAGATGGTGTTCTCGGGGTCGTCAGGCAAGAGGGCCATCAGCCAGTCCCCGGTTCCCTGGAGCACCACGCGGGACTTGGCCGCCGTGACCCAGTCCGGGCGCTGCTTGTCCGGAACCAGCCAGGTGAAGAACAGGAAGGCGACCACGACGATCAAAAGCCCGCGAGCCAGGCCAAACAGAAAGCCCAGGGTGCGGTCCAGCGCGCCGATCCGCGAATCCAGGATCATGTCGGAGATCCGGACCGTGATCACGGAGACCACGACCAGGGTGCCGACGAACACACCGGCGACGACGACCACGCTCGCCACCGTGTCGTTGTTGAAATAGGTCTTGGCGGTCGGCAGCAGCTTCGAGAACGAGTACAGCGTCACGATCGCCGCCGCGCCCCAGGCCGCGATCGACAGGATTTCGCGCATGAAGCCGCGGACCATGGCGAGCAGGCCCGAGATCAGCATCACACCGAGCAGGATCAGGTCGAGGAGTGTTACTGGCATCGGCTGGTCTGGTCCGCTCGTACTTCGAAGGTGCTCTAGCCGAATCGGTGTTTTGCCGCTGCCCTAAAGGAAGGGCAGACGGCGTTCCCGGCAAGGCCGCAACCACGCAATCCCATGCTGCTTTTGTGACGGCTGTATAGCGGCGGGGGCCTCCGGCGTCACCTCCGGCTAACCCTCTCCACGGCGGAATCTTGCCGGTGTGGCATTTTTCTCTGCCGGCGGGGTCGATTCGCCCCGGCGGGAGCCGCGGGCGGCGATCTCGGCCACCAATGTCGTCAGGCTGTTCACCGCATTCAGCGACAATCCGGCATCGCCGCCGGGCTCGCCCCGTGCCGATTCGGGCAGCACGGCGCGCTGAAAGCCCAGTTTTGCCGCTTCCTTCAGCCGGGCCGGGGTCTGCGCCACCGGGCGCACCACGCCCGAGAGCGAGATCTCGCCGAAATAGACGGCGTCAGTCGGTAACTGCGCATTAACCAGGGACGATACCAGTGCCGCGGCGGCGGCGAGGTCGGCCGCCGGCTCGTGGATGCGCAGGCCGCCGGCGACGTTCAGATAGACGTCGTGGCCGGACAGCTTGACCCCGCAATGGGCCTCCAGCACCGCCAGCACCATCGACAGCCGGCTCGGGTCCCAGCCGACCACGGCGCGGCGAGGGGTGCCGAGCGAGGTCGGGGCCACCAGCGCCTGCAACTCGACCAGGACGGGCCTTGTGCCCTCGATTCCTGCGAAGACGGCGGTCCCGGGCGTGCCGAGATCGCGCTCGGACAGGAACAGCTCCGAGGGGTTGGTCACTTCGCGCAGGCCAAGCCCCGTCATCTCGAACACGCCGATCTCGTCGGTTGGGCCGAAGCGGTTCTTCACGGCGCGCAGGATGCGGAATTGCTGCGAGCCTTCACCCTCGAACGACATCACCGCGTCGACCATGTGCTCGACCACGCGGGGACCTGCGATCTGGCCGTCCTTGGTGACATGGCCGACCAGGATGATGGCCGCGCCGGTTTTCTTGGCAAAGCGGATCAGCGCCTGCGCGGAGGCGCGCACCTGCGTCACCGTGCCGGGCGCCGATTCCACCGTATCGGTCCACATCGTCTGGATCGAGTCGATCACGATCAGCCGGGGCACCGCGCCCTCCGACAGCGTCGAGACGATGTCTTCCACCGACGTCTCGGCGGCAAGCTGGACCGGCGCGTCCGACAGCCCGAGCCGCTCGGCGCGCAGGCGCACCTGCGCGACCGCCTCTTCTCCGGAAATGTAGACGACGCGGTGGCCTGCGCGCGCCAGCAGGCTGGTGGCCTGCGTCAGCAGCGTCGACTTGCCGATGCCGGGATCGCCGCCGACCAGCAGCACCGAGCCGCGGACGAAGCCGCCGCCGGTGACGCGGTCGAGCTCGGTCATCCCCGAGGACAGGCGCGGCGCATCCGGGCTCCTGCCGGAAAGGCTCTCCAGCGCGAACGTCCGGCCCTTGCGCTTGGAGCGGATCGACACCGGCACGCTGCCGCTGGTGTCTTCTTCCGCGAGCGTATTCCACTCGCCGCAGGACTCGCACTTGCCCTGCCAGCGGTTATAGGCGGCGCCGCAGTTCTGGCAGACGAAGGAAAGCGTGTTCTTGGCCATGGGGAGCGGTTGAGTCGAGGGTTCGGCTTGCTGATAGCACGGAATGACGGGGCGATCGCCGGCGCTCCGAATATCTCAATTCGTCACGACAAATAACCTTTCATTAGCTCTGTGCCGCCGTGGCCGGACGGATTTTGCGAAGTG
Organism: Bradyrhizobium sp. CCBAU 53415; assembly: GCF_028128735.1. Lineage (NCBI taxonomy): Bacteria > Pseudomonadati > Pseudomonadota > Alphaproteobacteria > Hyphomicrobiales > Nitrobacteraceae > Bradyrhizobium > Bradyrhizobium sp. CCBAU 53415. The sequence goes on from NZ_LBJF01000023.1 coordinate 331,568, forward strand.
TTAGCGGACGGCGGTCCAGTCTGGGAACCATCAGGGGCGACGAAGAGAAATGACGGGATTTCTGCGAATATTGCTGGTTGCAGGCACGGCCTGCGGCCTCGTCGCGTCCGCCGGCCACGGCTTTGCCAAGCCCCTCGACGTGGTTTTCGTCAGTCCCGGCAAGACCGGCGAGGTGTTCTGGGATATGGTCGCGCAGAGCATGCAGGCCGCCGGCCGCAAGCTCGACATGCGTGTCGAAGTGCTGACCAGCGAGCGCAATTACCGCACCATGCAGGAGCTCGGCTTCGGCGTGGTGGCACGCCGCGACAAGCCCGATTTCCTCATCCTGTCGAACGAGGAATCCGCCGCCGTTCCGATCCTGGAGGCCGCCGAGGCCGCAGGCGTCAAGACGCTGCTGCTCTCCAACACACTGATCGGCGAGGATGCGGCGCGACTTGGGCCGCCGCGGCAAAAGCTCAAGACCTGGCTCGGCGACATCACGACCGATCTTCAGACCGCGGGCGCACGGATGGCCAACGCCCTGATCGCGGCGGCACGTGCCGAGAAATGGCAGAGCGCGGACGGCAAGATCCATATTCTCGGCATCGGCGGCGACGAGATCACGCCCGCCTCGATCGCGCGTAACGCCGGCCTCAAGCTCGCGGTGGATGCCGCGCCTGACGTCGTGGTGGACCGGCTGCTGTTCGCCAACTGGACGCAGTCGGAGGCCGAGCAGGTCACGACGAATTATCTGGGCTGGGCCTCGCGCAAGGAGATCCGGCCTGCCGGCATATGGGCGGGAAACGATCCGATGGCGCTTGGCGCGTTACGTGCGGCGATCGCTGCCGGCCTTGTGCCCGGTCGGAACATCGAGGTGGTGGGTCTCAACTGGTCCGAGGACGCGCTGCGCGAGATCGAGGCGGGCCGCCTGCTGCTGACCGACGGCGGGCATTTCCTGCTCGGCGGCTGGTCGATCGTTCTCCTGCGCGACTATGCCGATGGCTGCGATTTCGCAGCCGTTTCGCCCCACGTCGAGGTCAAGACGTCGGCGATCACGCGCGACAATCTCGCTTCGGTCGGCGACCTCATCAGGACGCGTGCGTTCGACCGGATCGACTTCACTCGGTTCCGGGCAAAGGCCGGGCGCTGCGGACGATATGACTTCTCGCTCGATGCGCTCATCTCGTCGCTGCCGCTTCCCGAAGGCGTCGCGGACTGATGCGCAAGGATGAGGCGATGACCGATCCGGATCGCAGCCAGCGGGCAGCGCCGCCGCGCTTGGGCTCGGTCGTCCACGCGATGATCTGGGCCACCGTGCCCGTTCTGCTGCTGGTGCAACTGCTCGCCTCCGCTGGCGTCGAGGCATCGAGCTTCTGGTCGCAGGTCAGGCAGCTCGACGCCCGCATGGCCCGCGTCGCCGAGAGCCGGGCCGAGCTGATTGCCGAGCCGCTCTGGAAGATGCGCTACGACCAGGTCACGGGCGTGCTCAACGAGATCATGCACGACGAGACCATCGCGGCGGCGGCCGTCTATGACGATACCGGCGCCGCCATTGCCCGCGTGGTCGCGCGCCCCGAAGGCCAGTCGGTCGCGGAGGTCTCGCGCCCGATCCATTACAGCAACGGCAACATGGCCGTTCAAGCCGGCCGCATCGCCATCGCCTATTCCCGATCGACGCTGTACGCGGATGCGGGCAGCCGCCTGGCGCTGCTGCTGGTCGTCGGCCTGCTCGCAACGTTTGCGACCCTCATCGCCATGCGGATCTCCGCCAACATCTTCATCGGCAGGCCGCTTGCGGCCATGATGTCGGCGATCCAGCGCAGCAAGCAGGACGGTCGGGCCTACCCGGCGGACGTCACATCCTCGAACGAATTCGGCCAGCTCGCGCGCGCCTTCAACGCCATGCAGCACACGACGTCGGGCGCGCTGGACCGGCTCGGGCACATGGCCACGCACGATCCGCTCACCGGGCTGCCGAACCGGCGCTCCCTGACCGAGCGCCTTGCCGTGGTAAGCCGGGACGGGGGCTCGCCTGACACGCTGGTCGCGTTCTGCTTCATCGATCTCGACGACTTCAAGGGCATCAACGACACCTTCGGCCATGAGGCAGGCGACGAGTTCCTGGTTCAGATTTCGGAGCGTCTTCGTCGCGCGGTCGAAGCGGAGGACTGGGTTGCCCGGCTCGGCGGCGACGAGTTCGTCGTCATTCGTCCCGAGGTGAGCGACGAGCAGGCAGCGCACGCATTCGCTCAGCAGGTGCTGGACGTCATTTCCGAGCCGATCCGCCTCCACGACAAGCAAGTGATGCCGCGCGCCAGCATCGGCCTTGCCGTGCGCCGCGCCGACGATCCGGAGCTGTCGCACCTGCCAACGCTCGCCGACATCGCGCTCTATCATGCCAAGAGCAAGGCCCCCGGCACGGTCGCCGTGCTGGACGAAGCGCTCCAGCGCGACTATCGCCGCCGCAGGGATCTCGAGCTCGCCATTCCCGCCGGCTTCGCCGAGGGGCAGTTCGAGGTCTGGTACCAGGGCCAGGTCGATCTCGAAAGCCGCGAAGTCGTCGGTCTGGAAGCGCTGATCCGCTGGCGCCATCCTGAACATGGCGTGATCGGCCCCGGCGAATTCTTGCCGCTGATCGAGCGCAGCGGCAACAATGCGCGACTGACCCGCTACGTGCTGACCGATGCCTGCCGGGCGTTGCAACAATTGGCCGCCGCCGGCAGGGCGCAGATCCGGATCGCGATCAATTTGCCGCCGTCCGAACTTGCCGACCATTCGCTCGCCGCCGAGCTGCGCGCCACCTGCTCGCGCTTCGATGTCGCGGCCGCATCACTCGAGCTCGAGATCACCGAGGGATCGCTGATCAACAATATCGCCAGCGCCTCCGAAACGCTGCATCGCCTGCGGCGCCTCGGTGCCACGATCGCGCTCGACGATTTCGGCACCGGCTACAGCTCGCTCGCGCATCTCAGGCGTTTCCCGCTCGACAAGGTCAAGATCGACAAGGCGTTCATCCGCGAGATTCCCGACAGCGCGGAAGACAAGGCCATCGTCGGCGTCATCGCATCTCTCGCCGGCACGCTGGGGCTGACCCTCGTCGCCGAAGGCGTCGAGCGCGCCGAGCAGGCCGAAGCCATGCGCGAGATGGGCGTGAGGCTCGGGCAGGGATTCCTCTATCAGCGGCCGCAGCCGCTCGCGGCCGTGCTGCAATGGCTCGAGGGGCAGCCGGCGGCGAGCCGTCCCGTCATTGACAGCCGGCCGATCACGCCCGAATTCGCCGCCTGAACCGCGGCCGTCTCACGGCTGAGCTGCGTTCCAGAGCATCGAGAGCCCGGCCGCAATCATGATCGCGTCCATCACCAGGCGGAACACGTCCGGCTTCAGATGCAGCACGAAGTGCTTGGCGATGAAGGCGCCGGACATCAGCGAGGCGCCCGCGATCAGGCCCTTTAGGAAGACGTCGCCGGTCATCGCGCCGAAACGTTCGAAGGTCACCGATTTCGCGAAGTAGAGGCCGAGCGAGGACGCCGCTTCCGTTGCCAGGAAGGCGCCCCTGGAGAGGCCGTAGAAGAGGAACAGCGGAACGCTGAGCGGGCCGGTCGAGACCACGATGCCGGTGAGATAGCCGATCACGGCGCCGCCGATGGCGAGGTGCCAGAGATTGGCCTTGAGGTCGTGCCGCGCCAGCCAGTGCCGCACCGGCACCATCGCAATCAGGAAGATGCCGATGGTGAGGTCGACCGCATGCGAGGGCAGCGCCAGCAGCGTGCGTGCGCCGAGCGCTGCGGCCGGAATGCCCGTCACCGAATAGGCCGCGCAGGCCCGCCAGTCGACCTCGCGCCGCCAGGCCAGGATGCGCGAGAAATTCGCCATCACGGACGCCACCGCCATGATCGGCACGGCTTCTTTCGGCCCGTAGGCATAGACCAGCACCGGCATCAGCATGATCGACGAGCCGGTGCCGACGATGCCGGATATGGTGCCGGCGACGAGGCCGACGGTCAGGACGAAGAGAAAGGCCAAAACAGTCTCCACGAATCAGGAGAGTCTAGCCGCGGGCAGTCATGCGGGCGATGCGTGTTCGGCGAGGACAACCATCCCGCAGCGCGTCGGCCATCGGGACCGTTGGCCTGAATCACAAATTTGGCGCGCCGCCGCTGGCCGCGCAAGTATTGACGGACTTCCGGAAGCGGTCCCGCCCCGGGGAATTCTTCGATTGCAACACTGTGCCGGTGCTTTGCCCGACGGGTCAATTCGGACGTCGGAAGAGGCGTAAGTCATTGAGCACACAGGGGGCGGCTACTGTGCATGGGGTTGTTTTCTCATGTTTTGCCTGGGCGCCCGGCTGCTGACAGCATGTTGGCAGCAGGGGCCGGCTACGACATGTGCTGACAAAACGGAGAGCGGATCATGCCGATCGAGGCAAGCTGTCATTGCGGTGAGACCGTGTTCGAGGTGACGGAGGCGCCTTCGAGCCTGACGCGCTGCACCTGCACGCTCTGCACCAAGCGCGGCGCACTGTGGGCCTATTACACGCCGGCGCAGTTTCGATTGCTGTCACCAGCGGAGAACGTCGCGACCTATCTTTGGGGCAGCCGCACCGTCAAACACCATTTTTGCGCAAGCTGCGGCTGTGGCACCTATTCGGAGTCGCCGGACTGGTCGACCGGCAAGCCCGACTTCGACAATCCCAAGGTCGCCGTCAACGCGCGCCTGTTCGACGATTTCGATCTCGACGCCGTGCCGGTGAACGTGATCGACGGCAGGAATTTGTGGTGAGGGTCACCGCAACACCACCCACGCCGGCGCGTGATCGCTCGCGCCATCCTCGCCACGGATCTTCCTGTCGACGCCGGCTTTCGCCAGGCGCGGGGCGAGGGCGGGGCTGAGCAGGAGATGGTCGAGCCGCAGGCCGGCATCGCGCGGCCAGCGGTTTCGCTTGTAGTCCCAGAACGTGTAGATGCGCTTGCCCGGGTGCAGCTCGCGGATCGCGTCGCGCCAGCCTTGATCGACCAGCGAGGCAAACGCCGCACGGCTCTTCGGCTGGATCAGCGCGTCCTTGTCCCACGAGCGCGTCGGGTAGATGTCGATCTCGTCGGGCGCGACGTTGTAGTCGCCGGCGAGCACGACGGGCAGATCCTGCTTGATGAACGTTTTGGCGTGGCGCTTGAGCCGCGCGAACCAGTCGAGCTTGTAGTCGAATTTCGGTCCCGGCTGCGGATTGCCGTTGGGCAGGTAGATGCTGGTGACGATGATGCCGCACACGGCCGCTTCGATGTAGCGGGCTTCGAGATCGTCAGGCTTTCCCGGCAAGCGGTCGCGAGTGAGAATCGGCTCGGCGTCGCGGGCGAGGATGGCGACGCCGTTCCACGTCTTTTGTCCACACCATACCGCGCCGTAGCCCGCCTTTTCGATCGCGGCCGCCGGAAATTCGCCATCACTTGCCTTCAACTCCTGAAGCGCGACGACATCGGGCTTCGCGAGGCGCATCCATGCCAACAGATTGGGCAGACGGCGGTTGATGTTGTTGATGTTGAATGTCGCGATCTTCATGTAGAGAGCTACCGGCTCCTGCCTTCCGCCACCGGAGATACCATGTCCAAGTTGAGCTTCGTCACCATCGCACTCGTCGTCGCGTTCTCCGGAGGCGCATCGGCACAATCGTCCGATCCGCGCGGAGCGTGCAAGGCGGACTATGACAAATTCTGCGCCGGCGTCGCGCCGGGCGGCGGCCGTGTCGTCGCCTGCCTCAATGGCAAGCGCGACCAACTCAGCGCTGCTTGCAAGACGGCGATCGACAGTCGGAAGAAGTAGGTCTCGCGCTCCGGCTCTGCAGCGCAGCACGCCGCGAAGCTGCGCTGCGTTCGGGGCACGAGAGTCTCTATCGGGATCGCGACTAGCTCGGCAGCGGCGGCGGGCTCGCCGGCTGCTCGACCGGGGACGGCGAAGGAGGTTGTTCGGTGGCCGGCTTTGCCAGCGGCTCCTCGACATTGCCGCCCTTGTAGACTCGGGCATAGCGGTGGCCGAGGCTGGTCAGCACCTCGTAGCCGATCGTGCCGAAATGGTGCGCGAGTTCGTCGACGGTGATTCCGTCGCCGAGCAGTGTCACCATGTGGCCCCGCCGCGCCGCGTTCGGCGGCAGGTCGGTGATGTCGATCGCGATCAGGTCCATCGAGATGCGGCCAGCGATCGGGCAGCGCTTGCCGGCCACGATGATTTCGGCGCCGCGGGTGCCGTCGTTGGAGCTGGCGGCGCGGAAATAGCCGTCGGCATAGCCGACCGCGATGATCGCAAGCTTGGTCGGCCGCCGCGCGGTCCAGGTGCCGCCATATCCGACGGTCTCGCCGCGCTCGATGGTGCGGATCTGCACGATGCGCGCCTTGAGGTCGACCACCTGCTGCATCGGATTGTCGGCCTCCGGGGTCGGGTTGACGCCGTAGAGCGCAGCCCCCGGCCGCACCAGGTCGAACTGAAAGGGCGCGCCGAGGAAGATGCCGGAGGAATTGGCGAGGGCCGCCGGGACGCCTGAGAACTCACTGGCAATGCCGCGGAAGGCTGCGAGCTGTCTTGCATTGACCGGGCTGTTGAGCTGCTCGGCCGAGACCAGATGGCTCATCACCAGCGTGATGCCGTGATCGCCGGCGTTGATGCGGGGAATGATGGCCTGCGCGTCCGATAACGTCAGGCCGAGCCGGTTCATGCCGGTATCGATGTGAATGGCCGCGCCTCCGGTCCAGCCGCTGCGGCGGCAGAACACGTCCCATTCGGCGAGCTCGTTGAGATCGCCGATCACCGGACGACAATTGATCCTGGCGTAGTGCTCGCCGGTGTTCTGGAAATAGCCGCCGAGGACGTAGATCGTGGGCTCCGGAACGGCCGCGCGCACCTTGCGCGCTTCCTCGATGGTGGCAACGAAAAAGGTCTTGCAGCCGGCCTTGCTCAGCGCACGGGCGACCTGCTCGGCACCGCAGCCATAGGCGTCGGCCTTGATCACCGCCGAGCATTCGGCCGGCACCGCCGTCTTCTCGAGCTTGCGCCAATTGGCGATGATCGCGTCGAGGTCGACGGTCAGCACGCCGCCATAGGCCGCGAGCGCGGCAGCCTGATTGGCCTCCGCGGAGAGTAGGCCGGATTGCGGGATCGTTTTCGGGTCGGACGCCATTGTCATGGCGCCGTTTTACGCAAGAGACAAGCGCGGTTCAACCCGCGGAACTCGGTGAGGACCTAGTAGTCGCTGCGTTCCGGCAGCTGGCCGTCATGCGCGAGGTCGCCGAAGCGCGTGACCGAGGCGTCGAAGTGCAGCTCGACCGTGCCGGTCGGACCGTGGCGCTGCTTGCCGATGATGACTTCGGCGCGCCCGACCGTGCGCTCCATGTCGGCCTGCCATTTGGCGTGCTCCTCGGTGCCGGGACGCGGCTCTTTCATGGCGAGGTAATATTCCTCGCGGAACACGAACAGCACCACGTCGGCGTCCTGCTCGATCGAACCGGATTCGCGCAAGTCCGAGAGCTGCGGGCGCTTGTCGTCGCGCGATTCCACCTGGCGCGAGAGCTGCGACAGCGCGATGACGGGGACGTTGAGCTCCTTGGCCAGCGCCTTCAGGCTGGTCGTGATCTCCGTGATTTCCTGCACGCGGCTGTCGCTCGCGCGCTTGCCCGAGCCAGACAGGAGCTGGATGTAGTCGATCACGAGCAGGTCGAGGCCCTTCTGGCGCTTGAGCCGGCGCGCGCGCGCCATCAGCTGCGCGATCGACAGGCCGCCGGTGGCATCGACATAGAAGGGCAGCGACTGCAGCTCGATCGAGACCTGCCGGATCTTCTCGAAGTCGGCCTCCGAGATGCCACCGCGCCGGATGTGGGAGGAGGGGATGCCGGTGCGCTCGGCCACGATACGCGTGGCGAGCTGGTCGGCCGACATTTCGCAGGAGAAGAAGCCGATCACGCCGCCATTGGCGGCCTTCATGGTGCCGTCGGCCTGGAGCTCACCGACATAGGCCTGCGCGACGTTGTAGGCGATGTTGGTCGCCAGCGACGTCTTGCCCATGCCGGGGCGTCCCGCGACGATGATGAGGTCGGAGTGCTGCAGGCCGCCCATCTTGGTGTCGAGGTCGCGCAGGCCCGTCGAGATGCCCGACAGCTTTCCGTCGCGCTGGAACGCTTTTGCGGCGAGATCGACCGCGACCGTCAGCGCCTGCGAGAACTTCTGGAAGCCGCCGTCATAGCGGCCGGATTCGGCGAGTTCGTAAAGCTTGCGTTCGGCGTCCTCGATCTGCGCCCGCGGCTGGAAGTCGACCGGTGCGTCATAGGCGACGTTGACCATGTCCTCGCCGATGCCGATCAGGTCGCGCCGCAATGACAGGTCGTAGATGGTGCGGCCATAGTCCTGGGCGTTGATGATGGTGGTGGCCTCGGCGGCGAGCCGCGCCAGATATTGTCCGATGGTCATGCCGCCGACATCTGTATCGGCGGGCAGGAAGGTCTTCAGCGTGACGGGCGTCGCGATCTTGCCCATCCGGATCAGGCTGCCGGCGGTCTCGAAGATGGTCTGGTGCAACGGCTCGAAGAAATGCTTCGCCTCCAGGAAATCGGAGACGCGGTAGAAGGCGTCGTTGTTGACCAGGATCGCGCCCAGAAGGCTCTGTTCTGCCTCGATATTATGCGGCGCGCTCCGATAGGCGGGAGTTCCGGCGTCGGGCGCGAGTTTGAGAACGTTCGAATCAGTCGGGGCCATGGTCGGACGTGCTTAGCAATTTTCCTGGGCGGATGCGGGGCCGGGATAAAGCGCCGCCTCGGTCCAAAGCGGAAGCAAAAGCTGACCGCTATCAACCGCTCAGTTAAAATGGTGGATGATTGGCGGTCGCAGCACGCGCCGCGCTTGACGGATTTTCGCGGAACTCGGTCGTCCCAGAAGCGGCCGCGGTCGCACCATGGAAAAATCCCGAAACCGATGAACCCCGTTGACTTGCGCGCAGACGTATTGAGAGCGCGCGAAATGACGCACGCTGGCCGCCTTCGGCTCGGATTCAGACCAGCAGGAGGTAGACCAACGCAACCAGGGCGGCCCCGACGCCGGTGACGATCAGGGCATAGTCGGTGCGGAGGTCGTCCTGCACGTCGAATGAGGTTTGAGGCTTTTTGCTCATGGCGACGGTCTAGGACAGGCCCGACCGGGGTTATGTGAAGCAGATCACATCTCCCCGGATTCTTTCGGGGGTTATGCCGGAACAGGAAGGCGGGCCGGAGATTGTCCCATTTCCCCGCCGACAGGGACGAGGCGAGCGATGCGGCCAGAACGGCAGCACCAGAACTGGCGAAGCGAGGCAGGCAGCCGGCTTTGGCTGTCCGGGTTGATCGCGGCCATGCAGCACGCTGAACGGGCTGACGTGCGTCGCCAGCCGGTCGCGCCCGAGATCCTGCTGCAATTGCGGGCGCAACTGGCGTTAACGGCTTCTTTCCGGACCTCCCGGATGTCGACCCTGCGTTAGGACCGTTGACCAGGGACCTGGACCTATTCACCAGCCAGCTTGAGCCAGGGCTTGGTCGCGCCTTCACGAGCCCGCAGCCGGGCTTCCTCCCGCGGGATGTAGTCGCGGGTCATCGGCACCACGCCCTGGCAACGGGTAAGCTGGATTTGGAAGTTCATCATGGCTTGCTTGCGGAACGTCATCTCGCAGGCCGCCAGATAGAATTCCCACATCAGGGCGAAGCGCTCGTCGTAGAGCTGCACGGCCTCCTCGCGCCGCGCCATGAAGCGCTCTCGCCAGGCCTTCAGCGTCTCGGCGTAGTGCAGGCGCAGAATCTCGATGTCGCAGACCAGGAGGCCCGCGCGCTCGATTGCCGGCAGCACCTCCGAGACGGCGGGGATGTAGCCGCCGGGGAAGATGTATTTGGCGATCCAGGGATTGGTCGAGTCCGGGCCCTGCGAGCGGCCGATCGCGTGCAGCAGCATGACGCCGTCCTCGCTCAGCAATTCGGCGCAGCGTTGGAAGTAGGCGTCGTAGAATCTGGCCCCGACATGTTCGAACATGCCGACCGAGACGATGCGGTCGAACGTACCGTCGATGTCGCGATAATCCTGGAGCAGGAATCTGGCCGAGCCCGTCAGGCCTTTTTCGGCGGCGCGCGCGTTGGCGACCTGCAACTGCTCGGTCGACAGCGTGACTCCGGTGACATCGGCGCCCGCGATCTCGGCGAGATAGAGCCCGAGGCCGCCCCAGCCGGAGCCGATGTCGAGCACGCGCTGGCCGTCCTTGATGAGGAGCTTCGCCGCAATGTGCCGTTTCTTGGCAAGCTGCGCGTCGTCGAGCGGCATCTCGGGCGTTTCGAAATAGGCGCAGCTATATTGCTTGTCGGCATCGAGGAAGAGCGAATAGAGCCGGCCGTCGAGATCGTAGTGATGGGCGACGTTGTGGCGGGAGCGGGTGCGGGGATTGAACTGCTTCAGGTGCCGCGTCAGGTAGCGCAGGTGCCACCACGGCTTTGCCCACTGCGGCAACAGGTCGGGTTGATCGAGCAGGATCGCGAGGGCATCGGCTATGGTGCCGCGCTCGACCACGAACTCGCCGTCCATATAGGCCTCGCCAAGCCCGAGTTCGGGATTGATGAGGATCTTTCGCTCCGCGTCCGCGGTGACGAAGCGCACCGCAACCGGCTCGCCAGAGCCATCGCCGACGGTAAACCTCGATCCGCTCGCGCCGGTCACCGTCATCGACCCGCGGCGGATGAATTGAGTCAGGAATCTACGCAACAAACGGTCCATCGACATTTCCTCTCGAGCGAACCCGAAGGATGCGACTAACCCGGCCTTCACATCTGACGCCCAGGCGCCGCAGCGGTTCCTATGCGTTTGCATCGAAAATCTAGCGAGGCGGTTCCAGTCGCGCTATGGCGTTACATTCAATGCCGATATTCGAAAATCGCTTAATCACATCCTTGAGCGTGGAGCCTGCTTCCATTCGCGGCTCAATCGGTTAAAAGGTGACCGCCGCCGCGCCGGAAGCCGGCGCATTCGCGGAATTCAATGGAGATGATGGGAATGTCGAGCCGAGCGCTCAGCCTCGCGACGGTATTGCTTCTGATCGGCTTCGGCACGGCCGATACCGTTCTTGCGCAGGCGACGAACCTCGAGGCCGGCAAGACCCCGTCCCAGCTTTTCGCGCAGACCTGCAATGCCTGCCACAAGAGCCCGCGCGGACTGTTGAAGTCCGTGGCGCCGGGTTCGCTGCCGGGATTCCTGCGTCAGCACTACACCACGAGCTCGGACATGGCGGGCGTCCTCGCCTCCTACCTCGTCTCCAACGGTGCCACCGACACCCGCTACCAGGCCAAGGACGGCAAGAAGGACGGCGCCAAGGAGAAGGAAGCGAGCACCGCTCCGGGCCAGTCGCCCGAGCATCAGGGCCGCCGCCACCGCTCGCAAGAGGCCGGCAGGCCGGAGGGCGAGGCCACGCCGGCCGCCGCCGAGGGCGCGCGCCAGAAGCGCGCTGCGCGGCCCGCCGAGGAGGGCGCGAGGCCGGAAGGACAGGCAGCGCCCGAGGGGCGCAAAGGCAAGCGGCGCGCTAAACCCGGGACCGAGGAAGCGCCGAAGGTCGATTCCGCAGCGCCCGCTACCGAAGACAAGAAGACTGAGCCAAAGCCAGAGACGGTCAAGCCCGACAGCGCCAAGGCAGAGCCCGACAGCGACAAGGCATCCGAGAAGCCGGTTGAGACCAAGCCTGATAGCGCGAAGGTCGAGCCGCGTGGCAGCGAAGCTCCGGCGTTACGACCCGATCCGGTCCCGCAGGTAACGCCGGCTGCACCGGCGGCCGCAAAGCCCGCCGAGCCGGCGTTGCCAAAGCCGGCGGAAGAGGCTGTTTCCAGGCCGGCCGCGCCTGCGGCCAGCCCCGAACCGGCGGCCAAGCCGCGGCAGGAGCCGGCACCGCCCGCGACCGCTGCCGCTCCGCCCGCGGCGCCAGCGGGCGGTCCGCCGGCACCGCCGATCTCGCGTTAAATCCGTTACGTTCTCCGCATCGACATGGGGAGGCCGCCTCACCGCGGCCTCCCTATCGTATTGACCAAATCTAGAGTATTGCTCTAGAGTGATACTCTAGGAGGCGTCGATGGCGGCGAGCGTGCGAGACGATCTGTTGGCAGCCGGGTTGATGGTGTTCGACCGCGTCGGCTTCGAAGCCGCGACGGTAGCCGCGATCCGCACCCGGGCGCGCGCCTCCAATGGCAGCTTCTTTCACGTCTTCGGCTCGAAGAAGGAGCTCGCCGGTGCGCTGTTTCTGGAGGTCTTGCGGCACTATCACGCCGCGGTGCTGGCCGCGCTTGATCCCGTCCCCGACGCGGAGCAGGGCATCGATCGCCTGATCCGGGCGCATCTCGACTGGGTCGCGACCAGCCGGCGCGAGGCGCGCTATCTCTTCGAGATCTCGCGCAGCGAATGGGGCGAGGACGTGCGCGCCGCCCAGCGCGCGCAGAATGCGCGGCTTGCCGAAGGCATCGAGCGCTGGCGCGCGCCGCTGGTTGCAGGCGGCGAGCTTCTGCCGATGACGCCGGCGATGTTCGTCAGCCAGCTGATCGGTCCGGCGCAGATCTTCTGCCGCGCCTTCCTGTCGGGGCGCGACCGCGCCGATCCGCGCGTTGAGGCCGATACGCTGATCGCCTGCGCCATTCGTGCGCTGAGGCCACCCGATTACGTCAACAAGCAATAGGGAGAGACTGCATGCGGGCCGAAGCTGATCCGGAATTCGCGCCAATTGCCGAGCGCATCCACGCCAATGTCGGCCGGCAGGGTTTTATGAACCTCGTGGGCGCCGAGCTGTCCGAATTGTCGCGCGGCACCTGCACCATCGCGGTGGAGCGCCGTCCGGAGCTGCTGCAGCAGCACGGCTTCTTCCATGGCGGCGTGACCGCCTTCCTGGTCGATAACGCCACGACGATCGCCGCCGCCGCCTCGCGCGGCCAGCCGGCGCTGACGGCTGAATACAAGCTCAATCTGCTGTCGCCCGCGGTCGGCGAGAAGCTGATCTGCCGTGCCCGGGTGATCAAGCCGGGCCGTCAGGTCTCCGTGGTCGCGGCCGACGTGTTCTGCGTCAGCGACGGTGTCGAGAAGCATACGGCAACGGCGCTGGCCTCGATCGCGATGTTGAGCGAGGACGTCGCCGCGAAAACGAAAAGCCCGGCCGCCTGAGGCAACCGGACTTTTGATGGCCTTCGTCATTCCGGGATGGCGCGCGAGCGCCAGACCCGGAATCTCGAGATTCCGGGTTCGGTCCTGCGGACCGCCCCGGAATGACGAGTTGTGTTGTCGGCTTACTTCTCTTCCGCAGCCGGGGCCGGCTCGACCTCGTCGTGCTCGGCTTCCGGATCGAAGAACTCGCCGGCGGCGGCGATCGCCTCGGCTGCCGCATCGCGGTCTTCGTTGCGGGTCGAGATGTCCTCGCCGCGGTTGATGCGCTCCGCCTCGTCCTGGCTGCGCGCGACCGTGACGGTGATCTCGACCTCGACCTCGGGGTGAACGGCAACGGTGACCGTGTGCTTGCCAATGGTCTTGATCGGCGCGTCGAGCTGCACCTGCGGGCGGTCGAGATGGACGCCGTCGGTCTCGAAGGCGGCGACGATGTCGCGTACCGTGACCGAGCCGAACAGCTGGCCGGCTTCGGAGGCCTGGCGGATCACGATGATGTTCTTGCCCTCGATCTTCTCGGCGACCTTGGACGCTTCGCCCTTGGCCTTGAGATTGCGGGCTTCGAGCTCGGCCTTCATGCCGTCATACCTGGCCCGGTTGTCGGCGGTGGCGCGCAGCGCCTTGCCGCGCTTGAGCAGGAAATTGCGGGCGTAGCCGTCGCGAACCTTCACGACTTCGCCCATCTGGCCGAGCTTGTTGACGCGTTCCAGCAAAATGACTTCCATATTCATTCTCCTTTTGAAGTGCTCTGTAGGTTTCGGGGTTTAACTCAAGGGGTTGGCAGTGGCGGCGGCTGCCGGCTGCGCAGGAAGCGCTCGCGGAAGCCGAACACGGCATCGGCAAGGCCGAGGATCACCATCGCGATCACGGGCCATCCGAACACGACGATGACGACATAGGTCGAGCCGAGCCAGAACGTGCGGCTCCTAAGGGCGAGCGTCAGCGTATGCAGCACGGCGAAACCGGTCAGCGCATAGGCCATCATGAGCGCGGCCGTGGCGATCTGCGCGACGATGGCGAGCAGCCCGCCGGTGAAGCTGAAGGCGAGGGCGATGCAGAGCGCCACCAGCGTCATCGGCGGCAGCGCAGCCGTCATCAGGTCCGGCCAGGGACGGCGCAGCCGACCGGACGTCGCGGTCACCTTGGCGCTGAGCCAGAGATTGAGGGTCAGCGTCATCATCGCGATGATGGTGGCGGCGGCTGGCGCGATGCGCACCAGCGCGTCGACGAACTGACTGGCTTCGCCCGAGGTCTGCGGGTCGGTGGCGCGGAGGAGGCGCATCAGGCCGCGCCGCAGCGTGCCGGTGATGGTCTCGGCGTCGGTGCCGAGCGTGAGCAGGGCGGCGACCGTGGTCAGCGTGGCGAAGCCTGCGATCCAGAGCAGGATGCGGCCGACCGGGTACCACTCGATCTCGGGCTCGGCCGGCGGTTCGGCAGCGGTGGCGTTGGGCGCGACACCTCCCACCTGCCGGCCGAGCAGGACGAGATGGCCGAGCCACCAGGCCGGCAACGCGACGGTGACGGCGAAAGCGATGCAGTAGGGCAGGCCGAACAGGGCGCCGAGGCCGATCGCGGCCGCAATGCCGCCAAGGCTTGCGCAAAGCGGTCCCCAGCCGATCGCGGCGACCATCAGCGGCAGCGGTGCGAGATAGAACAGGACGAGCGAGATCAGCGCGCCCGAGATGATCGAGGCGAACATCAGGGCCGACGCGGCGCCGGCGATCAGGGCAATCAGTGCAAAGGCCATCATCAGCTGTCCCGCTCCCTTCGAGCGGTTAGAGGCGTCGTTTGCCCCAACCATCGGCGACCGGACGACCCGGAAGCCTTATGAGTTCAAATCAGTTACGACCGGCGGCGCAACGGCCGCCGGTCCAATTGGTTGTCTCAGCGAATGACGTAGGGCAGCAGGCCCAGGAAGCGCGCGCGCTTGATGGCGCGGGCGAGCTCACGCTGCTTCTTCGCGGACACCGCCGTGATGCGGCTCGGCACGATCTTGCCGCGCTCGGAGACGTAACGCATCAGGAGCTTGGAGTCCTTGTAGTCGATCTTGGGAGCATTGGCGCCCGTGAACGGGCAGCTCTTGCGACGACGGAAGAACGGGCGACGTGCACCAGCTTCAGCCATGATTCTTACTCCCCATCCGTGGTTTCAGCTTCTTCACGCGGACGGCGCGGGCCGCGCTCGCCGCGGAAACCGCCCTCGCGGTCGCCGCGGAAGCCGCCTTCGCGCTCGCCGCGGAAGCCGCCGCCACGATCGTCACGCTCGCGATCGCGGTCGGCCTTGCGCATCATCGCGGACGGGCCTTCCTCGAGCTCCTCGACGCGGACGCTGAGATAGCGGATCACGTCTTCGCTGATGCGCTCCTGGCGCTCGATCTCGGCGATCGCCGCGGACGGCGCGTCGATGTTGAGCAGCACGAAGTGCGCCTTGCGGTTCTTGTTCATGCGGTAGGTGAGGGAGCGCACGCCCCAGTTCTCGGTCTTGGTGACCTTGCCGCCGAGGCCTTCGACGATACCGGTCATCTGCGCAGTCAGCTCTTCGACCTGCTGCGGGCTCGCGTCCTGGCGCGCGAGAAAGACATGCTCATAAAGAGCCATGGTGGTCCTTTCCTCGTGTTGGCGCATCGCCCGGCGTCAAGCCCTTAAGAGGCCTTCGGAAAGGACTCTGGGATCAAGCTCAGAAGGCGGAAACACGGGACGACGGGCCGACTGGCCCTGCCACACCAAAATCACGAATGATTTGCTGAGACCGTCCGTTCAGCTCCCGGCCGGGGTCTGCGGATGCGCGCCTTATACGGATTTTGACCGGCTTTGCAAGGTTGGAGGGGCTTTTTTGAGCCGGGGCCTCCCGTCGCGGCGAGGCCGCCCCGTCCTCCTATACCACATTCTGCTTGATCTATTTGTTTGTATGTCATACAAATAAATTAACGAAGAGGAAGCCATGGCGGAAACGTCGGCCGATGCGCCGCTTGAGGCGGCAGGCGACCCCAAGCACGCCGCGCGCGCGACGCGCTCGGCCGGCCGCAAGATGCGGTCGCTGCTCCTGGATGCTGCGAGCCCGCTATTTCGGGAGCGGGGGCTGTCCGGCACGGCGATCACCGACATCGCGGCCGCCGCGGACGCATTCCCGAGCCAGATCACCTATTACTTCCGCACCAAGGAGGCGCTGTTCGTCGAATGCGCCTGCCGCGATCTCTTGTACCTCGCGCGCGCCACCGAGCAGGCGGCGCTGAAGGTGCGCACGCCCCGGGAATACACGCACGCGCTGGCCGAGACGGTCACGGCGAGCGATTCGGTCGCCTTCTTCGCGGAAGCGCTGACATTGACGCGCCGTCGCCAGGATCTCGCACCGCTGGTCGAGCGTACCATCGAGCGCCTGCACGGCGAAGGCGCGCGTGCCTATGCGAGCCAGGTCGAGCGACACGGTTGGCGTTCCCTGCGCGCGCCCGACGAAAGCTCGCGGCGCTTCTGGGCCGTCGCCATCGGCGTCATTCTCGAAGGCTACGCCATGGGCCGTTCGCCCGAGGAGCTCTGCGCCGAGATGCTGCGCGTGCTGGGCGAGCAGGCGAAATCCACCGGCGACACGGGACGCCTGCGTCTCGTCGAGGAGGCCGGCGCGTCCAGCAATTCGAATGGAGAGGGTTAGGCCATGACCGCGCTTCGCCTGCGTGCCCGCGATTTCCTGACCGACGACCAGCTTGCCGACGTGCGCCAGCGCGTGACCTGGAAAGGCGTCGCGCTGATCGCGCATGCCTGGACGCTGATCATTGCCGCCGTCGCTCTGGTCGCGTGGTGGCCCAATCCGGTCACCTACGTTCTCGCTGTCGCCATCATCGGCTCGCGCCAACTCGGCCTTGCGATTCTGATGCATGACGGTGCGCATGGCTGCCTGTCCGCCGACGAGAAGACCAATCTGGCGCTGAGCCAGTGGTTCTGCGCCTATCCGCTGTTTGCGGAGACGCGCAGCTACCGGCGCTATCACCTGCAGCATCATGCGCGTACGCAGCAGGAGGACGATCCCGATCTCGTGCTGTCGGCCCCGTTTCCAATCACCAGGCTGAGCTATCGCCGCAAGTTCATTCGCGACATCACCGGACAGACCGGCTACCAGCAGCGCAAGGCGCAATTGCTCAACGCGCTTGGGCCAAGGGACTGGCCGTGGCGGCAGCGTGCGGCGCATTTCCGGGAGAAGCTTGGCCCGCAATGTGTCGTGAACGCGATCATGTTTGCGGCGCTCGCTGCGGCCGGCGTGTGGTGGGCCTATCCGTTGCTATGGCTGGTGCCTCTGTTGACCTGGATGATGGTCATCACCCGCATTCGCAACATTGCAGAGCATGCCGTCGTCCCCGATAGCAGCGATCCCCTGCGCAACACCCGCACCACGCAAGCCAATTTTCTCGAGCGCCTGTTCATTGCGCCGTACTACGTGAACTATCACCTCGAGCATCATCTCTTGTTCTACGTGCCCTGCTACAATCTGCCGAAGGTGCATCGCCTGCTGAACGCGAGCCGGTACGCCGGCCGCCTGGAGGTGCAGCCGAACTACGCGGCGGTGCTGCGGCTGGCGACAGCCAAGCCGAACCGCGAGGATCGGCCGGGGCAACTTGTCAACAGTGCGCGCCGCGCGCAGGCCGGGGCGGAAGTCGATGCCAACCAGACCGCCGGCGGGTTTTGAGGGGGCGCATTGCCCGCTGAATGCTGGTCGACGCTCCCATCTCGGCTTGACAGTGCCGCCCCGGACGGTGTCTACGGCCCCCTTTGGAGCATGATCGAGAACCATGGCCCGAGGCCGCGCGTCATCGGCTGCCGGTTCTCGCAAGGGATCATGCCCGACAAGCGGGGAGTGCCGATGACGGCTGCATTCACATTTCCTGGGCAGGGTTCCCAGGCGGTCGGCATGGGCAAGGCCCTGGCCGACGCCTTTCCGGTAGCGCGCGCCGTGTTCGACGAGGTCGATGCCGCGCTTTCCGAGAAGCTGACGGCCGTCATCTGGGAAGGCCCGGCCGAAACCCTCCAGCTCACCGAGAACGCCCAGCCGGCGCTGATGGCGGTATCTGTCGCCACCCTGCGCGTGCTCGAGGCTGAGGCTGGTTTTTCCGTGGGACGAGATGCGGCCTTCGTCGCCGGTCATTCGCTTGGTGAATATTCGGCGCTGGCCGCGGCCGGCAGCCTGACGGTTTCGGATACCGCCCGTCTGCTTCGCACGCGCGGTCTCGCAATGCAAAAGGCCGTCCCGGTCGGCGCCGGTGCGATGGCCGCGCTGCTCGGTCTCGACTACGAAGCTGCCATGGAGGTTGCTGGCGAGGCGGCGCAGGGCCAGGTCTGCCAGGCCGCCAACGACAACGGCGGCGGGCAGGTGGTGGTCTCGGGCGACAAGGCCGCGGTCGATCGCGCCGTCGAGATCGCCAAGGCCAAGGGCGCCAAGCGCGCGATGCTGCTGCCGGTGTCCGCGCCGTTCCATTGCAAGCTGATGCAGCCGGCCGCGGACGCCATGGCAGACGCGCTGGCCAGGGTCACGATCAAGGCGCCGGCCGCGCCGCTGGTGTCGAACGTGCTGGCGAGCGCCATCACCGATCCCGATGATATCCGCCGCCGCCTGGTCGAGCAGGTCACCGGCACGGTGCGCTGGCGCGAGTCGGTCGCCTATATGGCCGGGCAGGGCGTCACCCGCTTCTTCGAGATCGGCGCCGGCAAGGTGCTGACGGGTCTCGTCAAGCGCATTGCCGACGGTGCCGTCGGCGTTGCGGTCGGCGGTCCGAACGATATTGCCGCCGCCAGGGATGCATTGGCCGCTGCGAAGCAGGCCTGAAGGAGTCATCAATGTTCGATCTGACTGGCCGAAAGGCGCTCGTCACCGGCGCGACCGGAGGCATCGGCGGCGCGATCGCGCAGGCGCTGCACGCGCAGGGCGCCACCGTCGCGATATCGGGGACGCGGAAGGACGTGCTGGACGAGCTTGCGGGCAAGCTCGGGGAGCGCGCGCATGTGCTGCCCTGCAATCTCTCCAAGGCCGACGAGGTCGAGGCGCTGGTGCCCGCTGCGGAAGCGGCGATGGGCCAGGTCGACATTCTCGTCGCCAACGCGGGCATCACCCGCGACAATCTCTTCGTGCAACTTCGTGACGAGGACTGGGACGAGGTCATCAACGTCAATCTGACCGCGACCTTCCGCCTGGCGCGCGCCGCGACCAAGCTGATGATGCGCAAGCGCTTCGGCCGCATCATCGCCATCACCTCGGTGGTCGGTGTCACCGGCAATCCGGGGCAGGGCAATTATACTGCGTCGAAGGCGGGCCTGATCGGCATGATCAAGACGTTGGGCGCCGAATACGCCAAGCGTGGCGTCACCGCGAACTGCATCGCGCCGGGCTTCATCAAGACGCCGATGACGGATGCGCTCAACGACAAGCAGCGCGAGACGATTCTGAGCAAGGTTCCGGCCGCCCGACTGGGGACGCCCGAGGACATCGCAGCGGCCGCCGTCTACCTGAGCTCGACCGAAGCATCCTATGTCACCGGGCAGACCATCCACGTCAACGGCGGTATGGCCATGATCTGACGCCTCGTGCTGCACCGCCCGTCAAGCCGGCGCGGGATGCGGCAAACGGCCGTTTCCGGAGCGAAATGAGGCTTGTAGTCAAGGCAATTGAAGTATGATAACCGGACCTTCAACGGATGGGCAAAGAACGCCATTGCAGGTTTTTGAAACCCTGTATATTGGCGATGCGGAGCCTTTGGCCGTCGTTCGCCGGGGCCTGCATCGGTTAGGATGGGCCAAATCAAAGTTCGTAAGCGAAGGCAGTCAAACGACCACGACGGCTCGTATCGTCCCGGGGGGTCGGGTCTACAGGGAACAACACGAGGTTAAGCAATGAGTGACATTGGCGAGCGGGTTAAGAAGATCGTGGTCGAACACCTTGGTGTTGAGCCCGAAAAGGTTGTCGACAACGCGAGCTTCATCGACGACCTCGGCGCCGACAGTCTGGACACCGTCGAGCTGGTGATGGCGTTCGAAGAGGAATTCGGTTGCGAGATTCCGGACGACGCCGCGGAAACGATTCTCACCGTCGGTGACGCCACGAAGTTTCTCGAGAAGAACGCGAAGAGCTAAGCTCTTCATTTTCGCGGGGACAACATTGAAACCGGACGGGCCGCTTCGCAGCGGTCAGCCGGTTTCTTGTTATTGGCCGTGAATCTTTCGATGCGGAGTTTTCTGATATGAGGCGGGTTGTCGTCACGGGTCTCGGCATGGTCTCGCCACTCGCCTGTGGCGTCGAGCCGACCTGGAAACGCATCCTTGACGGCGAAAGCGGTGCGCGCAGGATCGAGAGCTTCGATGTCTCCGATCTTCAGACCAAGATCGCCTGCACGGTCGTGCGCGGCGACGGGTCGAACGACAGCTTCAATCCCGACAAGTGGATGGAGCCGAAGGACCAGCGCAAGGTCGACGACTTCATCATCTTCGGCATGGCCGCGGCCGGCCAGGCGCTCGACGACGCCAACTGGCATCCCGAGACGGAAGAAGACAAGTGCGCGACCGGCACCATGATCGGGTCCGGTATCGGCGGCCTCAACGGCATCGCCGACACCGCGATCCTCTTGAAGGAGCGCGGACCGCGCCGGGTGTCGCCGTTCTTCATTCCGGGCCGCCTGATCAATCTCGCCTCCGGCTACGTCTCGATCGCGCACGGGCTGAAGGGGCCGAACCATGCGGTGGTCACGGCCTGCTCGACCGGCGCGCACGCGGTGGGGGATGCCGCCCGCCTGATCGCGCTCGGCGACGCCGACGTGATGGTCGCGGGCGGCGCCGAGTCGCCGATCAGCCGCATCGGCATCGCCGGCTTCAACGCCGCGCGCGCGCTCTCGACCGGTTTCAACGACACACCCGAGAAGGCCTCGCGTCCCTACGACAAGGACCGCGATGGTTTCGTGATGGGCGAGGGCGCCGGCGTCCTGGTCCTGGAAGAACTCGATCATGCCAGGCGCCGCGGCGCCAGGATCTATGCCGAGGTGATCGGCTACGGTCTTTCGGGCGATGCCTATCACATCACCTCGCCGTCGCCCGACGGCGACGGCGGTTTCCGCAGCATGTTGGCGGCGCTGAAGCGCGCCGGCCTTACGCCGTCCGATCTCGACTACATCAACGCGCACGGCACCTCGACGCCGCTCGGCGACGAGATCGAGCTCGGCGCGGTCGAGCGTCTGCTCGGCAATGCCGCCTCCAAGGTTGCGATGTCCTCGACCAAGTCGTCGACGGGCCATCTCCTCGGCGCGGCCGGTGCGATCGAAGCGATCTTCGCGATTCTCGCGATTCGCGATAATGTCGTGCCGCCGACGATCAATCTCGACAACCCGTCGGTCGAGACTGCGATCGATCTCGTGCCGCACAAGGCGAAGAAGCGCGAGGTCAACGTCGCATTGTCGAACTCCTTTGGTTTTGGCGGTACCAATGCGTCGGTAATCTTCCGGCGCCTGGCCGATTAGTTTGCGTTTGAGGCGAATCCACCGTTTTGCCGTATTCGGCGATAGTCATGGACGTGGGCGCGCGCGTTTTGGCAGGGCAAACGATTGTCGGGCCGTGATTGAACCGGCAGGATTCAGGTTGTTTCGATGAGTGAAAGGCCGCCCATTTCACCCCGGAGTCCGCGGGCAGCGCTCGAGCCCGAGCAGCTTCCGCCGCCGCCCAAGCGATCGGACCGCGCGCGCAGTCCTCTGGTGATCGTCGGCAACGCCATCATCACCCTGCTGCTGATCAGCATGATTGGCGCCGGCGGCGTCTATTATTACGGCCGGCAGGCGCTCGAGGCGCCGGGACCGCTCAAGGACGACAAGATCGTCAACATCCCGCAGCGCGCGGGCAAGCGCGACATTGCCGAGACCCTGAACCGGGAAGGCGTGACCGACGTCAATCCCTGGGTGTTCATCGCCAGCGTCGCCGCGTTGAAGGCGAGCTCGGATCTCAAGCCGGGTGAGTATTCGTTCCAGAAGCACGCCTCCTTGCGCGACGTCATCGCCACCATCGTCGAGGGCAAGGTGGTGCAGCATGCGGTCACGATTCCCGAGGGCCTGACTTCCGAGCAGATCGTGGCGCGGCTGTCCGACAACGACATCTTCACCGGCGGCGTGCGCGAACTGCCGCGCGAGGGCACGTTGCTGCCGGAGACCTACAAATTCCCGCGCGGCACGACGCGCGAGCAGGTGATCCAGCGCATGCAGCAGGCGCACAAGCGCGTGCTGGCCGAGATCTGGGAGCGCCGCAGCCAGGACATTCCGGTGAAGACGCCGGAGCAGCTCGTGACGCTGGCCTCCATCATCGAGAAGGAGACCGGCAAGCCCGACGAGCGCAGCCGCGTCGCGGCGGTGTTCGTCAATCGCCTGAAGCAGCGGATCAAGCTGCAGTCTGATCCGACGATCATCTACGGTCTCGTCGGTGGCAAGGGCACGCTGGGCCGGCCCATCAAGCGCAGCGAGATCACGCAGCCCTCGCCCTACAACACCTATGTGATCGAGGGCCTGCCGCCGGGGCCGATCTCCAACCCGGGCCGCGCCTCGCTCGAAGCTGCCGCCAACCCGGCCCGCACCCGCGACCTCTATTTCGTCGCGGACGGCACCGGCGGGCACGCCTTCACCGAGACCTACGACGCGCACCAGAAGAACGTCGCGAAACTCCGCGCGATGGAGAAGCAGATTCAGAACGACGCGGTGGAGCCGGTCGAGGATGCGCAGCCGCCGGCGGCCAGCGCGCCGGCTGCCGCCGATCCGCCGACCGCGACCACACCGGCGCGCCCCAGTCAGCAGAAAAGGCCGCCGGCGGCGCGCCCCGCCAATCCCGCGCCGGCCCGGCAGGGCGCGGTGCAGTCCTCGCCGCCGGTGGTCCAGCGCTAGGCTCGCGGACCTTGCCTGCGGACATTGCGGATTCCACTTTCCGGCAAAATAGTCTTAAGATTCGCGTGGCTTGATGGCCTCGCGAATCCCGTGTTCCTGGAGAATCTCAACCGATGGCGCTGTCGTCCATGACCGGCTTTGCCCGAAGCCACGGCGCGAGCGGGCCGTACACGTTCGAATGGGAATTGAAGTCGGTCAACGCCAAGGGCTTTGACCTCAGGGTGCGGCTGCCGCAGGGGTTCGACGAACTCGAGACCCATGCCAAGAAGCGCGCCGGCGAACTGCTGTCGCGTGGCACCGTCTATGCCAATCTCAACGTCAAGCGCACCAACGCCGCCGCCACGGTCCGCGTCAACGAGGACGTGCTCAACGCCGTGCTGAAGGCCGCCGCAATGATCTCCGGCAAGGTCGATGCGGTGGCGCCGAGCGTCGACGGCCTGCTCGCCATCAAGGGCGTGGTCGAGGTCGCCGAGCCCGAGGGCGACGAGGAGGAGGACAAGGCCGCGCGGGCCGCTGCGGCCGAAGCCTTCGACAAGGCGCTCGCCGACCTCGTCGAGATGCGCAGGCGCGAGGGGACCTCGCTCGGGCAGATCCTGACCCAGCGGGTCGACGAGATCGAGCAGCTTGCGAGAAAGGCGGAAGCGGCGCCCGGCCGCAAGCCCGAGGCGATCAAGGCGAAGCTCACCGAGCAGATCGCAACTCTGCTCGACACCTCCGACCGTTTCGATTCCGATCGCCTGATGCAGGAAGCGATCCTGATCGCGACCAAGGCCGACATCCGCGAGGAACTCGACCGCATCGCCTCCCACATCGCGCAGGCGCGCGAGCTGATCGGCAAGGGCGGCCCGATCGGGCGCAAGCTCGATTTTCTGGCGCAGGAGTTTCACCGCGAGGTCAACACCTGCTGCTCGAAGTCGAACGACATCGAGCTCACCAACACGGGGCTCGCCATGAAGAACGTGGTCGAGCAGTTCCGCGAGCAGGTCCAGAATCTGGAGTGATCGATGACGACGGGCGGTCACGGAACTGACGGTGTCGAGCGGCGCGGATTGATGTTCGTGCTGTCCTCGCCCTCGGGCGCGGGCAAGACGACGCTGTCGCGTCTCCTGATCGAGCGGATGCCGGGCCTCAGGATGTCGGTCTCCGCCACCACGCGCGCCAAGCGTCCAGGCGAGGTCGACGGCCGCGACTATCTGTTCGTCGACAAGGCGAGGTTCGAGGCCATGGTGAGGGGCGACGAGCTGCTGGAATGGGCAACCGTGTTCGACAACAGCTACGGCACGCCGCGCGCGCCGGTCGAAGCGGCGCTTTCGTCCGGACAGGACGTGCTGTTCGACATCGACTGGCAGGGTACGCAGCAGCTGCGCGAGAAGGCCCGCGCCGACGTCGTCAGCGTCTTCATCCTGCCGCCCTCGGCCGGAGATCTCGAGAAGCGCCTGCACTCACGCGCGCAGGATTCCGACGAGGTGATCCGCAAGCGGATGAGCCGCGCCAGCCACGAGATGAGCCACTGGGCCGAGTACGACTACATCGTGATCAACCACGACGTCGACGAGGCCTTCGCCGAGGTGCAGTCGATCCTGAAGGCCGAACGCCTCAAGCGCGAGCGGCGGATCGGCCTCGTAGGCTTCGTTCGAAGTTTGCAAGGTCAGCTTCAAGGCTAGGCCGCGACAGGCGCGGCCCTTCCTTCGCCAGCTGTTCCAGCATCGTCGTGATGACGTCGACGTCGACGGCATCGGCTTCACGAGCTGACGGTGCGTCATGGCGGTCCTCGCCGATCTCGTTGGCGGCGAGCTCGGGCGCCGAGGGCACGGTCTCGATTTTCTTGTCGACCATCCTGGTCTCGACCTTGGCACGCTTGATCTCGGCAGAATCTGCGGCCGCGGCGGCACGTTGCCTGCGCGCGTCGATCAGGTCGATCTCGCGGCCGATCGCGGCAAGTTTGGTCACTTGTGTTGTCGGCTGCGGACGTACCGCATCGAAGTCGACGGGGTGCAACGGCCTGGCGTCGGCCGGCGTTGAATCGAGCCAGGGCGCACGGCTTCCGTCATGGTTCTGCATCTCCCGATCGTCCCAATGTCCGTGACGGTCGGCGGACTGGAGGCGGACGCGCGCGCCGGCGAAGCGGTAGACAAGGCTGGCGAGGAGTCCGGCGAGCGCCAGCGCGCCGCCGATCACGAGCAGCAGCATCTGGAGCGAGCCGGTCGTCTTGTCGGCCGTGCCGTCTGCCGCAGCGGGGGACGGGGATCTTGATGGCTTTGCGCCCGGCTGCGCGGCGGCCGCGACAGCGGTTGGTGCCGGCGGCGGCGCTGGCGGAGCGGCCGCTGCGGAGACATCGGGCCAGGGCGCGGTGTCGGCGGGTTGCCGCGCGTTGCCGTCAGCGGCCTGGTCGGCGGATTGTTGTACCGGCGTCGCGGCGGCTTGCGCAGGGGCGTTCGGCGTCTTGGGGGCGGCGTCGCTCCGCGGCGTCAGATATTCAGCGCGCGCGTCCTGCACCGCGTGCTGCGGCGGCGCCGGCGCATCCGCCGCCGGTGTATCGCCGGCGGCCTGCGCGGTTTGCGCGGTCCTCGCGCTGTCCTTGTCGCCCGCGGCGCGCAGATACCAGCATTTCCGCTTCGTTGTGCGGTCGAGGCGATAGTACCAGTGCTGCCCCTGCGGCGCGGCGCTCTTCGGCGCGGCAAGGCATTCGGTGGCCGCGTTGGCCGTGCTCGATGCGGTTGGCGCGTTCTGCGACAGCGCGGCCAATGGCGCGCCTGCAACGATGCTGGCGACGACGGTAGAAATCAACTTTGCGGCGCGGTTGCCCATCCTGGTCTCCCGGTTACGCATGACGCAACTCTCAACCAGCCCCTTCTCGTCAAAGAGTTGGGTGGCAATGAGCCGCAAATCCGGAGAGGATGTGGCTTGAATTGGGCCTGCGGCGCGTTCGTTCCGCGGCGATGTCAGGCCTTTTTCCGCCTTACTGCTTGGCTGAGGTCCAGGTTCCGCCGCAGCCGTCGGAGCGACGCCACGTCCCGGACCCGCTGCGGCCGGAGAGGCGGCCCGCGCCGGTGAAGGTTACGCCCTGGCCTTGTCCGCGTGTGCTGACCGAGCCGCTCTGGCTAACGGTTCCGGTCACGCCTTCGCCGATGACTCTGCCCGAGCTGACCACGACCGCGCCGCTCGTAGAGCCGCCGCAGCCGACGCTGGTGACGATCCAGGCGCCGTCAAAGCCGCCACGTCCACCTCCGCTTCGCCGGGACGACGAGCGCGACTCGTCGGCCGGCTTGCTCCGGCGTGCGGACGGAGCCGGTTCGGTCGAGCGGTCCGAACGCGAGCCCGACAGCGACTTCTCGTCATTGCCGATCGAGCCGCCGGCGCTGCCGGACTGCGCGAAGGCGCACGACGAGGCGATGGCGAGGTTGAGGAGAAAGGCAAGGGTAGTCGTACGGGTGATGGCATTGGGCATGAGCAAAAAATCCGAATGAAAAAGGTATCAGCGGCCGGAGCCGTCGGCGCAGACGGATCCGATAATGCGGCAAGCTTTGCCAGCCTTGCCGCATTCGTCAAGCGCCGCGTCTTTCGCGCGCTGCACGCTGTCGCGCTGGACCAGCGACCACGACTTGTCGGAGATGGCGAAGGCGCCGCAGCTTCGGCCGTAGAACGAGAGCTCGATCGGACATTTGGCGTCGCCGCAATTGCCGCGTGCGTCCGCCACCGAGGCGCGCCGCGAGGCGTGATTCCACGACATGCCCCATTTGCTGCTGTCGGGCCCGTAGACGATCGAGCCCCACGGCTTCAGATCCTCCATCTTGCGCATCCTCAGCAGCAGGCCTTCGGTCGCTTCACCTGTCGGCGCCATCGAGATCCGCTGCTGGAGTTTCGTGATCGCGCGCGTCAGGCCGTCGGGCGTGTCAGGATCGAAATTGAGCTCGTAGAGCCGCTCGCTCAGTTCGCTGAGCAGGGCGGCATCGCGCAGCGGCACGCGGTCGGGGTCGGCGCGCAGCCGATCGGGCAACGGATCGGGCGGCATCGCCGCGACCTGCGGCGGCGGGCTTTGCCTCGGCGGCACGAAATAGAAGGTGCCGTCGATCGGCGAGGACGATACCCAGGGCTGCTGCGCGCCTGATGTGGCGCGTTTCACGGCAAGACCGACCTGGTTGAAGGTCTGAAACACGTCGAGGCCCGCGACCCGGATCGTCGTGGCGAGCGCCTTGGTATAGGGGCTATGGCCGTCGCTGCCGTCCTGGGCGACGTTGCCGGGCTGGGTCGCATAGGAGATCAGCGTGCCCTCCGGCGCACGCATCTGCGCGAGGCCGCCGTCGGAGGAACGAAGGCCGCGAGAGCCAAAGGGGTTGTTACGGCAGGCATCGAGGATCACGAGGTTGAGGCGCGTGCCTGAACCCTGCATCTGGCGCAGCACGAGGTTGACGTCGGTCATCTGGAAATCGACGTCGGCCTCCCGGGTCGGATTGGCGCCGACGGGCACGAGATAGTTGGAGCCTGCGACCTGCACGCCGTGGCCGGCATAATAGAACAGCGCGACGTCGGCGCCCTGGACCTGCCGGCCAAAGCTCTGCACCGCGATATCCATCGCGCCCTTGTCGAGATCGAGCTGGGCGCGTCCGCCGACCAGCGTGAAGCCGAGCGCGCCGAGCGTCTCCGCCATCAGGCTGGCGTCCCTGGACGGATTGTCGAGCGGGGTGATGTTCTTGTAGGCGGAGTTGCCGACCACGAGCGCGATGCGCTTCTCGGCCGATGCTTGAAGCGTCGTGACGGCGAGCACGGCGGCGATCAGCGCTGCCAGCCCCGGGACGCGATTGAAAATCCTCGCGCGCATCAAAAATCCTCAAAATAATGGTGCCAGTCTAACAGCCCGCCGCGCGGGCGAAAAGCGCCGCGACAGTCTGCGCCTGCGAGCGAGGGTCATGACGCCGCGTTCCCGCGGCGCGTTTCGCCCGAGCTTTGCGGTTTCGTTCACGCCCCTTGAAGGCCAAAGGGCGCAGGGAAGGCCGGGCGCCGGCGGCACCCGCAGATCCGTGCGCGACAGAAGTGCACACGGGGTGGATCACGGGTTGGCCGAACGCCCGGCCTTCCCTGCGCGGCTGGTTTTAACGGTGTCCTTCGTGCTCTCCCCGGGGAGCGATGCACTATTGCCCCCGTCGCCTTGCGGATAGCTGATGCGCGCGCCGGTTGGCCGCCACATCACCGCAAGCCTTGACGCACAGACCCCGGGCGCCAGGACCACACGACTTCTCCGTCCGCGGACGGTCCCGCCGGAGCGTCGAGGGCTGGCGCGTGCTCACCCCCGAGCTCAACGAGACCGCTGTTACGGCGCCGTGTCGTGCCGCGTCGCGTGAGGACTCACGGTTGCCCGCCCTGTCTTCCCGCTGATCCGCGCCGGCGCTGCCGCGTCCACCGCCACCCGGCCCGCATCTCGTGACGATCGCGAAGCGCCCCTTTGGCAAGGGCCGGGATGTCGCGTGTATGCCATAAATCCGAAATTCGGGAAAGTGAAATATTTGTGCAACGAGGGCTTGACCAGGGTGTTTTGCCCGACGCCTCGCGAGCGGTGGGCCCGGTCTCCACTCGTCATTCCGGGGCGCCCTGAAAGGGCGAGCCCGGAATCCATCGCACGTCGAAGCATGCGGCCCGATGGATTTCCGGGCCCGCGTGCTTGCGCCCGCATCCCGGAATGATTGTAGGTGTGGTGACGGAAGTTCAGTCCAACGGCAACGTCGCCTTCCCTTTAATCGGAAGCGCAAGTCCGCCACCCGAGACCGTTATCTCAGCGGCAGGAATAGATCCGCGGTCGCCTCGTGATCGGGGACTTCCGGGACGAAGCTCAGTCGCTGGCAATAGATCGGGAAGTCGCGTGCTTCCTCGCCGCTGGCCGGAAGCCAGTCGCGATAAAGGTAGAGCGCGGCGGGCTCCAGATTGCCGGTGTTGCCGACGACGCGCAACACGGCGCAGCGTCCGCCGGGAATTTCGCCGCACCTGATCGCTTCGCCGTTCGGCTCGACCGGCTGGTCGGTTCCGACACAGAGGTCCACGCTATAGTCGGCAGGCGAGGCAGGCCGCCGCTCGGAACGCCAGACATTGAAGGTCGGGCTTGTCCTGGGATGCAGGCCGGCGGCTTTGCGCCAGGCGATGAAGCGCTGGATGGTGGTGGGCAGCGTCGCCGGCTCGCCCCGATGCTCCATGATCGCGACTGCCGTCGTCGGCACGTCGCGGATCGTCACGTCGTCGGTCGTAAAGGTCTTCTGCATGAACTTGCTCCTCGCGTTGTCGAGAGGCCCGAAGGCCGCAAGCCACGGCTCCCAATCGGGAGACTTCCTGAACGACGACGGCGATTGGCCGAACCGTTGCCGAAAGGCGCGGGCGAAGGCGTCAGGTGCGTCGTAGCCGGCATCCATCGCGATGTCGGTGACGCTCTCGGCGTCGCCGTAGGCCAACCGGTATGAAGCGCGCTTCATGCGGGCGAGCTGGATATAGCGATGCACCGACAGCCCGAAGGTCGCCGTGAACTGCCGGTGGAAGTGAAACTTCGAATAGGCTGCGACGCTGCTCAGCGCATCCAGGTCCAGATCGTCGTCCAGATGCCGGTCGATGTGATCGAGCACCCGCTGCATCCGGGCATGGTAGTTGTGAAGCGCCGCCGTCATCGTTCCGTTCTCCGTGGCAGCACCAGCTAGAGCGCGGGCGGGCTTCACGTGCTCGACCGATCTTGCGGTTTTGCCACGGGCGGCGGAACGTCGCGAAGATAGTCCGGCGCGAAATCCGCTAAGGCGGCACAACTCTTCGGGTTGCAGCAGCTCGATCTCGCTGCCCCCCAGGCGATCAATCCACGATGCCTCAGCTCCTGGATGGTGCGATTGATGTGGACGATCGACAGTCCGCAGGCATCCGCGACGTGCCGCTGCGTCCTGCAGACGCGCGATGAACTTTGGATGCGGCATGCGTGCGTGCTGCTTCAGTCGTTCGGCGGCCTTGATACTTCGGCGAAGCGCCGCGAGAGCTTGGCGAGGGTCCAGTTGGAGACTGGCTCAGAGCGGAACTCGCGGATGGCGCGGGCGAGTTCCCGATCCGACATCGGTCGGACCGGCTCCTTCAACGTGCCATTCTCGAAGGCATCGCTGATGAAGTCGAGGTGCGCGCTCGTTTCAGATGCGAACAGGGTGCGGATGCGCTCCAGAATGGTCGTAGGGCTCATGAGACGGACGGGCTCGGTGCTTGCGAGTGATCGGTGGGATGCGACCCGGGCCGATCGCAAACCGGTTAGCAACCTGTGCTTCCGACTGGCGTTCTAGTCCGCTGAACCCAAGCCAGGCGTATCATTTGATAGACCCGGCGCGATTTTTGACGGCCCCATGGAACAAGCCCACGACGTGCTGATCCGGAACCTTTGCGGGCACACCGCGCTCGCCGCGGAGGATATCGCCGAGATCCGCACGCTCACCTTCACTGTGCGCGATTTCCTGCCGAACGAGGACTTCATCCGTCAGGGTGACCAACCCGAGCATTCGGCGCTGGTCGTGTCCGGCATGGTCGCGCGCTACCACCTGCTCGGCAGCGGGGGGCGACAATATCTTGCATTCCACCTCACCGGCGACCTGCCGGATGCGCAGGGGCTGTTCATCGAGCAGATGGACCATGGATTGAGTGCGCTGGGGCCGGCCTCGGTCGCCTTCATCCCGCATCGCGAATTGCTCATCGCGTTTCGGCGGCGGCCGACCTTTAGCCAGGCCGTCTGGCGCGAGACGCTGCGCGATGCCGCGATCTTTCGCGAGGCCATCACCAACAACAGCGCCCGGCCGATGCAGGTGCGCATGGCGCATTTGTTCTGCGAGCTGTTCTACCGCGCCCGCGCGGCAGGACTCGTCCGTGGCAATCGCTGCCGCGTGCCGATCAGCCTGGCGCAGCTCGGCGAGACGCTGGGCATGGCAATCGCAACGGTGAACCGGACGCTCGCCGAGCTCAGGCGGAGCGGAGCAATGGATCTACGGGACGGCGAGTTGATTGTGCTGAAATGGCGCGAATTGCAGCGGCTCGGAGATTTCAGTCCGATCTATCTACACCTGAAGCGCCGATCGCTGCGCCAAGCCTGAGGTCCTCTTGCGAGCGATCAGATGCGATCAAATGCTAGTCGCCGGCGGTGGCCGCGCCCAGCACTTCGTCGAAGTGCTTCTTGACCCAATCGTTGCAGCAGCAGGCCCTGGCGTCGAGTGCCGGTGCGTCGAGGATCAGGATGGCGCCGCGGCGGGTGGCGAGGATGCGCCTCGCCTTGAACATCTGGATGACACGGCTGGCATAGCTGCGGGAGACGCCCAGCATGCCGGCGAGCTGCTCGTGGGTGAGGGGGATCTCGGCCCCGCCGATCCGATCCTGCGTGGAGATGATCCACTTGGCGGCGCGCTGCTCGATCGAATGCGCGGCGTTGCACGCCGCGGTTTGCAGCAATTGCGCGAATTGGCAGTCGGCATAGCGCGAAAAGGTCTCTTGCAGCGCTGCCGACCTCTGCTGCGCCTGCTCGAGCGCGCGCAGCGGCAGTCGGACGAGCGTGCCGCTCAGCTTCACGACGATGCGGGAATAGGCGAGCGAAGGATTGCGGCCGGCGGCAACGCCCACCGCCCCCTCGCGTCCCACCAGCAGGCTCTCGACCTCGCGATCATCCTCGACCGGCACGGCGAACGACACGAGCGTGGGACCGCAGGGGAAATGAATGGCCGCAACGGCGTCGCCGGCGTGATGCAGGATATGGCCCGTCTCGACTTCGACCGGTTGGAGATGGGGTGCGAGGAGTTCGAAATCTCGGGAGGTGAGCTGCCGGAGCAGATCGTTCTGGGGCCGACCGGTCACAGTTTCTTCTCTTGGCTGGCCGGGAATCGGCGCCGATCAGAAGCCTACGTTTCCGTGACGGAACCGACGGTTCCAAAGTGCACACAAGGGCTTCGTGAACGGTTGAGAATTGCCGCGTCGGAAGTGGCGGTTGCGTGCGTGCAGGTCCGGCAGCGTTGATCTCGCCGAGTCTGTTCAGAAGTGAACATAGTCGGCCTGCGGATCGGCGGGCCGTCCGGCTGCCAAGCGTCTTATCCGTACGCTTTGCACGGCGGGCCCGAGGGGCGGCGATGAACATCACCCGACGCGTGCTCGGCAATCGCCCGCGGGATGGCGTTGGGCCGCATGCGCGCGGAAGGCGTCGATCGCCTTGTTGGCAAGCATCAACTGCCGGCGTTCGCCGGTCCGGAGCTGGGCTTCGATGGCGTCGAGCAGGAGATTCGCGCTCTCGTCCGGTGGGCCGAGCTCGCCGCTCCGCTCCAGACAGCTCCAGGCGATGAAGAATGCGCTTTCGACGGTGCAGCGAATGGACATGCGCTGCCAACGCGGCGCGGCCGAAGGCGTTCCGTGCGGCGGGCGAGACTTGCGTCGCGCCCGCCGCTGGAGTGGATCAGTTCTTCAGCACGATGCGGCCGACGACCTTGCCGGCGCGAAGCTCGTCGATCCATTTCTGCACGTCGCCCATCGGCTCCTCGCGCATCGGCGTCGGCTTGATCTTGCCGGCGCGTGCAAGCGCCATCAGCTCGTGGGCCTCACTGAGCGTGCCGACCATGAATCCTTCGATGGTCATGCGCTTGTAGACCCATTGCACCATCGGCAGCGTGAACTGGCCGCCCATCAGGCCGGAGACCACGATCTTGCCGCCGCGCGCGGCGACGGCGACCGCGAAGGCCATCGACTTCTCGTTGCCGGCGAAATCGACGATCTCGTCGAAGCCGCCTTCGGTCTCCTTCAGGATACGCTTGACGACGTCGGGCTCGGACGGGTCGTAGGCGACTGCGGCGCCGTTCTTCAGCGCGGTATCCCGGGCGGCCGGCGAGAGGTCGGCGACCGTGATCGGCTGCTTGAACATCGCCTGCGCGAACGACAGGCCCATCATGCCGACGCCGCCAAGGCCGATCAGCAAGAGGTTGCGCTGGCGCGGACGGTCGACCAGGCGCTTGAGCGCGCCGTAGGCGGTGACGCCGGAGCACATCAAGGTCGCGGCCTGGTTGACGGGAAGGGGATCGTAGTCGAGCAGGTATTTCGCGTCGGGCACCAGCACGTGGCTGGCGAAGCCGCCGTCGATGGAGACGCCGAGGAAGCGCTGCTTGACGCAGAGGTTCTCGTCGCCGTTCTGGCAATCGCGGCACTGGCCGCAGCCGATCCATGGGAAGACGGCTTTCCTGGCGCCGACGAGGCCGGCTGCTACGTCCGGGCCGACTTCGTCGACGACGCCGGCGATCTCGTGGCCGAGCGTGAAGGGCAACGTCATACCGCGCGTGGTGTCCAGCTTCTTGCCGCCGCCGAGATCGGCATAGCCGTCCTGGATGTGCAGGTCGGAATGACAGAGGCCGCAGCGCTCGATGCGCACCAGCACTTCACGGCCTTGCGGCTTGGGCGTGTCGACGATGGTCTCGCACAGCGGCGCATCGAACTTGACCAGGGACTGCCGACGCATCAACGCCATTTTCTTTCCTCCGGAATTTGCGCCAAAGCGTTCGCTTCGGTTCGCCATTTGAGCATGATCTGATCGGAAAACCGCTTCACGCTTTGCGCTAACGCGGCCCTTCGGGTCCGGATCATGCTTCGCTCACGTTTCGCCGCGTATATCGGCCAATTCGCGCGCCATGGCAACAAAGCCGGAGATCGGAATGGTCTCGGCGCGCCGCGTTGCATCGACGCCGGCGGCGCTCGCCAGCCGTGCGGGATCGACGCCGAGCGACTTCAGGCTTTGCCGCAGCATCTTGCGGCGCTGGCCGAAGGCGGCGGCTGCGACCTGTTCGAGCAGCTTGCGCTCGCACGGCAGCGGCTCTGCGCGCGGCACGAGGCGCACGACGGAGGAGGTGACCTTCGGCGGCGGCACGAAGGCGGACGGCGCAATGTCGAACAGGATCCTGGTCTCGCAGCGCCAGTTGGCGAGCACGCCGAGCCGGCCATAGGCCTCCTCGTTCTCGCGCGCCACGATGCGCTCGCCGACCTCGCGCTGGAACATCAGGACCATCATCTCGTACCAGGGCGGCCAGGGCTCGATGGTGAGCCAGTTGATGAGAAGCTGGGTCGCGATGTTGTAGGGCAGATTGGCGACGATTTTTGCGCGGTCGCCCGAGAGCAGCGGACGCGGATCAAAGGTCATGGCATCGCCATGCACGATCTCGAGCCGCCCGGGATAGCGCGCCGAAATGTCCTGCAAGGCGGGGATCGCGCGCTCGTCATGCTCGATGGCGACGACCCGTCTGGCGCCGAGTGCGAGGAGGGCCCGCGTCAGCCCGCCCGGGCCGGGGCCGATCTCGACGATCGTCGCCTCGTCCAGCGGCGCGGCCGCGCGCGCGATCCGCGCGGTCAGGTTGAGGTCGAGCAAGAAGTTCTGGCCGAGCGACTTCCTGGCCGATAGCGCATGCCGTCGAATGACCTCGCGCAGCGGCGGGAGGTCGTCGATCGCGCCCATCAGCTTTGCGACGCGGCCATGCGGCGCGCAAGCTTGAGCGCCGCGATCAGGCTGGCCGGATTGGCCTTGGCCGTGCCGGCGATGTCGAAGGCGGTGCCGTGATCGGGCGAGGTGCGGATGAAGGGCAGGCCGAGCGTGACGTTGACGGCGTCGTCGAAGGCGACCGTCTTGATCGGGATCAGCGCCTGGTCGTGATACATGCAGACCGCGCAGTCATAGGTCCGTCGCGCGGCCTCGTGGAACATGGTGTCGGCGGGCAGCGGGCCCCCGGCCTCGATGCCGTCGTTGCGCAGCACTTTCAGCGCCGGCGCGATGACGGTCTGCTCCTCGTGGCCGAGCGATCCGTCTTCGCCGGCATGCGGATTGAGGCCGGAGATCGCGATGCGCGGCTTTCCGATGCCGAAGCGGGATTTCAGTTCGGCGGCGACGATGCGTACGGTCGAGACGATCAGGGCGCTGGTGAGCTGGGCCAGCGCGTCGCGCATCGAGACATGGATGGTCACCGGCACCACAGCGAGCTGTGGCGACCACAGCATCATCACCGGCTGCGGAACGCGGCCGTTCTCTGCGGCAAGCTCGGCGAGGAATTCGGTGTGGCCGGGATGACGGAAGCCGGCGCGGTAGAGCACACTCTTGGCGATCGGGTTGGTGACGACGGCGCCAGCGCGACCCGCGCGCACGTCGATCACAGCCTGCCGGATCGAGGCGAGCGCGGCCGGCGCGCTGGATGCGTCGGGCTTGCCGGGCTCGGCGCTCGCGCGCTCGCCGGTCGCGACCACGGGCAGGGCATCGGTGAAGGCGGAAGCGGCCTCATTGGGGCTCACCGCGGCGATCCTGATGTCGGCGCCGAGCGCTTTGGCGCGCCGCGCGATCAGCGCCTCGTCGCCGAGCAGATAGAAGGCGGGCAGGTTCAGCTCGCGGCGCCTGAGCCAGGCTGCGATGGTGATGTCGGGGCCGATGCCGGCGGGCTCTCCCAGGGTCAGGGCAAGGGGCTTGGCTGTGGACCTGATGGCAGGCTCTGGGAGGGGCTTGGCCATCAGCGGTTGCGATATTCGATCATCGCCGCCTTGCGGAGATCTTCGAGATAGGCCTTCTGGGTCTTCTCGTACTTCTCCTGATACATCTTCTCGCGGACCTCGCGCTTCTTCGGCGTGTCGATCATGGTCGGCTTGCGCGAGCACAGCACCACCATCTCGATGCCGGCCTTGGTCATCTCCGGCGCGGTCAGGTGCCCGATCGGCGTATCGTCGAGCACCTTGCGTAGCGCCTCGGGCAGTTCCGCGCTAGTCTTGGTGATGCTGTCGCGGATGGTCGCGTTCGGCGTCGAGCGGAACAGCGAATTGGCCTCTTCGCAGCTGCCGATGCGCGCGCGATAGGTCTCGGCTTCCTTCTTCCGTGTCTCCAGGAACGCCGGGGACGAGCCGCGCGGCACGATCAGCACGATCGGCTGCATCTTGTATTCGGTGCCCTCGACCTGAAGCTTCTCGCCGGTCTGCGCCTGCACGGCCCGCGCGACGTCGCGCTCGCCGACCTGGAGGCGCTCCTTGTAGCGGCCGCGCACCAGGCTGGTCCAGACCATCTCGGCCTTCATGCGGCCCTTCAGCGTCTCGGGTCGAACGCCCTTGGATTCGAGCGATTTGGTGAGCTGGTCCGGCGTGATGCGCATGCGCTGCGCCATGCCTTCATAGGACTGGTTGATGTCGGAGACGCCGGGGTCGACACCGTACTTCTTGCCTTCCTTGAGCTTCACCTTGTCGTCGATCAGCTGGTTGATGACCTCCTGCCGGCTTGGGGTCTTCTGCGTCGTCAGCTGGTCGAGCTTGGAGCGCTGCTCGATGTCGAAATCGGTGATCGGGTCGCCGTTGACCATGACGACGATGTTCTGCGCGCGCGCCGGCGAGGGCAGGGCGTTCAGCATCAGCCCGGCACCGATGGCGAGAAGGAGGCGGAAGACAGGCAATGGAGTCGTCATGATGTCGCTCGCATGTCAGTCGCGTTGTGGTGAGGCATACGCGGCCGGCACTTCAAACCGTTCACTGGAGGCCGGTGGGACCGCTGGTCGTCGACGAGTTTGCCAGCGTGCGCAGGCCGATTTGGAACATGAACGCGTGGCTCAGCACGGGCGGTGCGGTGCCCGCGGCATAGCTATACGAAGTTACATAGTTCGCCGCCAGCACGAAGCAATCGTCGACATAGCCGGCTCCGACCACATACTGGTTGATCTTGTTGGCCTCGAGGTCCCAACGCGCCGAGCCCGACACCACCCAGTTGGTCGCGATCTTCAGCGAGCCCGTGGTCAGGATGCCCTCGCGGCGCGTCAGATAGCCCAGCTCCGGCTGCGCCGCGTAATTGCCGTACAGCAGGCTGACCGCCCAGCGATTGAAGTTGGCGCGGCCTTCAGCCTCGAAGCGCTGCACGTTCCAGGTCTGCTCGTCCATGCGGGAGCGGACGCTGAACGTGTAGGTGCTGTTGGGCGAGTAGCTGGCGCTCGCGACGTAGTCGGACCGCGGCTTGTCCAGACCGGAATCCAGGCCGGTGTTGATGGTGTCCTGGACTGCGAAGGAGTTCAGGCCGAACAGCTGGTAGGACTGGCCGAACAGCACCTTGACGGCGCCCCCCTTGTCGAACTGCGTGGTGGACTGCACGCCGACATTGGCACGGCCACCGCCCTCGACGCGGTCGTAGCCGGAGAACTTGTCGACGCTGAACAGGTTCGAGGCGTCGAACACCATGCTCTGGGCGTCCTCGTTCGGGAGCTTGCCGGCATAGGTCTCGTTCGGCCGGATGATGATCTGCGCGATCGGCTCGACGGTGGTCGAGCCCCAGGGCTGAACGTTGATGAAGGGATAGCGGTATTCGAGGCCTACGGTCGGCATCAGGCGGAACGCCTGGGTGTCGCCGACGGGCAGGTAGTTCGACACGCCGGGCTGGTTGGAGACCGAGGAGTTGATCGCGTCGGCGCGAAGGCTGGCGAACGGCGTCCAGATCTGGCCGAGCGGATCGGTGAAGGACTTGCGCCACTGCGCTTCCGCCGTGAGGCGGGTATAGGTGCCGGGGAAGCCGCGCAGCAGGCACTGCGACGGCGTACGGGCCAGAGGATCGGCCGACGCCGTGGTGCACAGGCTGCTGGTGTTGGCGACCGTCGTGATCGGATCGAACACCGCCTCGTCACGCGACAGGTTCACGAAATTGGTCTTGTAGCTGAACTCGCCGCCGAACACCGGATAGTTGAGCACGTTGGAGTAGTCGATCACCGGGTAGACGATCGGCACCTGGCTCTGGTTGCCCGAATAGCTCAACCAGTACATCGTGCGCGCATCAAAGAAGCTGCGGTTGCCGACGCCGGTCAGATAGAGCTGCGACAGCGCTTCCGTCGGCAGCAACAGGAACGAGCCGAGCGGATCGCGGTACTGGTAGAGCCGGTAGTCCGAGAAGAAATAGTAATCGGACATCAGGACGCCGTCCCAACCCCAGACCCATTTGTCGTTCAGTGCGAACTGACCCTTGGTGTCGATGGCGCCGCGGAACTGGCGGTCGCCGGGCTGCCCGGCAAACGCTCCGGGATCGAGCTGGTCGATGCCGTACGCGCGGATCTGGTAGGCGCCGTCGATCAGGCGCTGTCGGAATTCGCCCTGCAGCAGCACGCCTTGCCGCGACAGGAAGCGCGGGGTGAAGGTTGTGTCCATGTCGGGCGCGATCGCCCAATAATAGGGAACCTCGACGCCATAGCCCGTCTTGTCCGTGCCGGAAATATAACCCGGGATCAGGAAGCCGCTCTTCCGCTTCACGGTCGGGTCGGGCGTCGAGAAATAGGGCATGTAGGCGAGCGGCACGCCGAAGAATTCGAGCTGTGCAGTCTCGAAATACAGCATCTTCTCCTGCTGGTCGTGGATGATGCGCGCACCCTTGACCTGCCACAATGGCGGTTTCTTCGGATCGTCCCTGCACGGCGCGCAGGCCGTGTAGACGCCGTTCTCGAACACCGTGTAGTTGCCGCTGGAGCGGTCGGCGCGGCTCGCGGCCATGCGGGTCTGGTCGGCCGTGTCCACGCGCAGCGAATCGACGAAACCGTCGCGGTAATCGTCGGAGAGATCCAGGATCTCGGCATAGGTGATCTTGCCGTCGGCATCCGTCATGCGGATGTTGCCTTCGGCATGCAGCCGCTTGGTCTTCTGGTCGTAGATGACCCTGTCGGCCTCGACGCTGGTGCCGTTATAGAACAGCTGGACGTTACCGACAGCGGAGACGCGCGAATTGTTGTAGTCGTAGTCGACCTCGGTCGCCTGAACCAGCATCTGGTTGTCGTTGACGACCTTCGGCGGCTTCGGACGCGGCGGCAGCGGATTGTAGGTGAAGCTCTGGGCGCCGGCCGGCGCCACGGCGGCAGCGTCGATCAATCCGCCGAGCGAGGCAGCCGCGACGACAGCAATCAGGAATTTGCGGATCGACCAGCCACGCCCGTTCGCGCGCACCGACGTGCGCCGCGTCAGACGAGACACGAGCCCTCGGTGGACGGCAGTCACTATCCGTCCTCCTGATAGAGCAAGGCCAAAAAGCCGGTGAGGCCGCCCACCACAACGGGCAACCACGCCGCAGCGATCGGATGCATCAACTCAGCCTTGCTCAAATCCTCAGTTACTTTCGACAGAACGTAGAGCAGAAAGCCTGCGCCCACGCCACTCAAAACCATCTTCTGCACGCCGCCCATCCGGAAGAAGCGCAACGACACGGAGGCCGCGAGCATCACCATGGCCGCGAGCAGAAACGGCTGTGCCAGAAGCTTCTGATACTGGAGTCGGTATCCGGCTGTCGCGAAGCCAGAGCTCTCGGAGGAGCGGATGTAGCTCGGTAGTTGCCAAAATGACACAGTTTCGGGTGTGGAAAAGCTGTTGCGGACCTGAGCCTCGGTCAGCGTGGTCGGAATCTCCAGGCTGGCCTGTTCGATCGGTGGTGCATCCAGCGAGAAGCGGCGGACGCCCTTGAACAGCCAACGGCCGGCCTCGAGCGTCGCCTCGCGCGCCTCGACCCGTTCCTTGAAGTGCTGGTCCGCGTCAAACCGGAACAGCGTAAGTCCCGTCAGCCGGATGCCCTGCTGCTCGCTCCGCGCCGCATTGATGATCGTCTGGCCGTCGCTGGTCACCTGGTTGAGCCAGAAGCCGGAGGCGTCCTGGATGCCGCCGCCGGGCGCCGAGCCGAACAGCTCGGCTTCCATGCGCTTGGAGGCCTCGCGCAGATTGGCCGACATCGGATTGTAGGCGACGGTGGCGATCACCCCGATCAGGAGCGCGCTGCCGAGCGCCGGCGAGATGAACTGCCATGCGGAGATGCCGGCGGCGCGCGCCACCACGAGCTCGAGCCGGCGGGAGAGGGCGAGATAGCAGGTCATGGCGCCGATCAGCATGCAGAACGGCGTCAGCTTCTCCAAAAGCTGCGGCACCCGGAACAGCGAGGTCTCGGCCACCATGATCGCGGAGGCGGATGCGAGGCCCGAGGTCTTGCGCACCATCTCGATGTAGTCGACCAGGACCAGCAGCAGGAAGATGCTGGCGAACACGCCGAGCGCCGCCACCACGAAGCGGCCGGCGAAATAGCGCCCGAGTGTGTTGGTGAGCATGCTCATGCGGTGGCCGGGCGTCCGAACAGCCGGGCGATACGAGCGTTCGACCTGTTGATGGCCTCCATCAGGCCA
Source organism: Bradyrhizobium sp. CCBAU 53415 (assembly GCF_028128735.1). NCBI lineage: Bacteria > Pseudomonadati > Pseudomonadota > Alphaproteobacteria > Hyphomicrobiales > Nitrobacteraceae > Bradyrhizobium > Bradyrhizobium sp. CCBAU 53415. The sequence goes on from NZ_LBJF01000023.1 coordinate 371,753, forward strand.
GGGGGCGGCTCGACCACGACGCCGCCGATGATCATCCACAGCCCGACGCCGATGGCGCCGGTGACCATCGCATATTGGACCAGCACGGCGCCCGGAGATTTCACCGCCATCACCGAGCAGGCGAAGCCGGCCATGCGCAGGCCGAACACCGCGAGGATCGCGGAGCCGATCGAGAAATTGCGGCTCTGGCGGGTGGTGCGAGGCGCCCCCAGGAAGGCGAAGGTCAGCACCGCGAAGGCGAAGGGATAGATCGGCGCCAGGATGCTGTCGTGCAGGGCCGAACGGAACTGGCCGGGAATCTGCTTGTAGACGGGATCGTCCTCGGACGGCGAGAACAGCTCCCAGAGATAGCGCTCGCGGATGCCGAGGGTGACGTCGCGGCCCTGGCCCGAGAACTTCGACATGTCGAAGCCGTAGCGGCCGAAGGCCACCAGCGCCGGATCGCGCTTGCCCGCCTCGAAGCGCTGGAGATTGCCGGTCTCCAGCACCAGGAACGAGCCGGTGTCGTTCTTCACGACCTCGCCATGCTCGGCCACGATCGAGACGCGCTCGTTCGGATCGCGGCGGTCATCGATGAAGATGCCGGCGAGGATGCCGCCGGGCAGGCGTTCGCGGATGCGGATCGTGAGGTTCTTGTCGAGCTGGGCGAAGCGGCCGGGCTGGAGGATGTTGGTGAGCACGTCCGCCGTGATCTCGGCGTCCCACTGCTTGATCCGCCGCATGCCGTCGGGAGCAAGATAGGCCGCGATGAAGGCGACCAGCAGCGCCACCACGCAGGTGGCATAGAAGAACGGATGGAACAGCCGAAACGGCGAGAAGCCGGCGGCATTCATCACGATGATCTCGGAATCGGTCGCGAGCTTGTTCAGCGTGTGCGAGATCGCGATCATCAGCGCGATCGGCGAGATGATCAGGACCAGGGCCGGGATGACCAGACCGGTGATGCCGAGGAAGGTCAGGATGGTCTGGCCCTGGCTCGTCATCAGGTCGATGCCGCGCAACGCCTGCGTAATCCAGATCACGCCGGTGAGGCTGATCAGGACCAGCGCGAACGACGCCAGCGTCGTGCGGAAGATATACCTATCGATCGACCCCATGCGCTACTGCACGAATTCCCACCAAGCCCCATCGCAGGCCGGAGCTCCGGCTGTCCAACCCATCCCGGTCAGGGGATCCCCAAGGTTGGCCAGCAGCTCTTCCGCCAGCTCATTCTCTCACTACCATCCCTTTGATCCGTCAACAAAATGGCTGCCCCGTGGCACCCTCATCATATGGTTAATATTTCCCATTTGTGGCCCGACGGCCACGGCGGTGCTTGGCATCTGGAGGGCGGGTGGCCCATAGTGGCGAAAGTCCTGTGAATCGCCGTTCAGTTCCGGTTTGTGGCTGGAACTTCCGAACGACGAAAAGCCCCATATTTTGGAGGAGTTATCCATGTCCGATGCCATCAAGGTCGGCTTTGTCCCGTTGTCTGCCGCCCCCCGTGGCATCCTGGTCGTATTCTGTGACGACGGCCTGAAGCTCGGCCCGGCGACGGCCAAGGCGCTGGGTAGCGCTGTCGACCTTGTGAAGCGCGCGGCTGCCGCGGCCGCCTTCAAAGGCAAGACCGGAGCCGCGCTGGACATTCTGGCACCGGAGGGCGTGAAGGCGACCCGGCTGATCGTGATCGGCGCCGGCAAGGCGACCGGCCTGAAGGCGAACGATTTCCTCAAATTCGGCGGTGTGGCGGCGAGCAAGCTGCCTGCTGGCACCACCGCCATGACCGTCATGGCGGAACTGCCCGGCGGCGCCATGACGAGCGAGCAGGCGGTGGCGATCGCCTCGGGCCTTCGCTTACGTGCCTACAAGTTCGACCGCTACAAGACCAAGAAGAAGGAGGGCGAGGAGGCCGGTTCGCGCGCCGACGTCTCGCTTGCGGTCGGCGATGCCGGCGCTGCGAAGAAGGCGTTCGCCTCGGCCGGCCACGTCATCGACGGCGTGATCATCGCGCGCGACCTCGTCAACGAACCGCCGAACGTGCTTTTCCCCGAGGAATTCGCACGCCGCGCCGGTCAGCTCCGCAAGCTCGGCGTCAAGGTCGAGGTGCTCGACGTCAAGGCGATGCAGAAGCTCGGCATGGGCGCGCTGCTCGGCGTCGGCCAGGGCTCGGCGCGGCCGAGCCGCACCGTGATCATGCGCTGGGACGGGGCCAGGAAGGGCGAGGCACCGGTCGCTTTCGTCGGCAAGGGCGTCTGTTTCGACACCGGCGGCATCTCGATCAAGCCGGCCGGCAGCATGGAGGACATGAAAGGCGACATGGGAGGCGCGGCCTGCGTCGTCGGCCTGATGCATGCGCTCGCTGCGCGTAAAGCCAAGGTCAACGTGGTCGGCGCCATCGGCCTCGTCGAGAACATGCCCGACGGCAACGCGCAGCGGCCGGGCGACATCGTCACCTCGATGTCCGGTCAGACCATCGAGATCATTAATACCGACGCGGAGGGCCGCCTCGTGCTGGCCGATGTGCTCTGGTACGTAGCCAAGAAAGTGAAGCCGAAATTCATGGTGGATCTGGCGACGCTGACCGGCGCGATCATGGTGGCGCTCGGCACCGAGCATGCCGGCATGTTCTCCAACAATGACGAGCTCGCCGACCGGCTGCTCGTGGCCGGCGTCGAGAGTGGGGAGAAGGTCTGGCGGATGCCGCTCGGCCCCGAATACGACAAGCTGATCGATTCCCAGTTCGCCGACATGAAGAACACCGGCGGCCGCCATGGCGGCTCGATCACCGCAGCGCAGTTCCTCCAGCGCTTCGTCGACGGCACGCCTTGGGCGCATCTCGACATCGCTGGCACCGCGATGGGCGCGCCGAAGACCGACATCAACCAGAGCTGGGGAAGCGGCTACGGCGTTCGCCTGCTCGATCGCCTGGTCTCCGACCACTACGAGCGCAAATGACCTGAGATGACTGAAGTTCTGTTCTACCATCTGCAGAACATGACGGTGGAGAATGTGTTGCCGCCGCTTCTCGAGAAATCGCTCGAGCGCGGCTGGCGCGTCGTGGTGCAGTCGAGCTCGGAGGAGCGCGCCGATGCGCTCGACGCGCATTTGTGGACCTATCGCGACGATTCCTTCCTGCCGCACGCGACATGGCGGGTGAACGACGCCGCCGATCAGCCGATCGTGCTGGCGATCGAAGGAAGCAATCCCAACGGTGCGAATGTCCGCTTCCTGATCGACAATGCCGCGTTGCCGGAGGACTCACAGGGCTACGAGCGCATGGTGCTGCTGTTCAACGGCGACGATCCGGACGCGCTTGCGCTCGCCCGCACGGCCTGGACGGATTGCAAGGCAAGGGGGTTTGATGTCACCTATTGGCAGGCCGATGAACGGGGCCGGTGGCAGAAGCGGAATTAGGGTCGCTCGCAATTAATGATAATTTGCACTTTTCGGGCGACGCTGGCTTCGGCCACCTTCGTGCCGCAAAGGGATGTTGGGACAATCGTTTAGGGCAGGTCCTTCACGCGGGGAATTAGTTTATCGTGCGACATCAAAAGCTTCCCGGCTCGATCATGATTGCGTTGGCTGCCGTAGCACCGCTGGTCGCGGGCTGTTCGGGCGGGACCGATCTGTTGTCGAAAGACGCCGAATGGTTCCAGAGACCCGGCCGTCTCTTCATCAAGAACATCTCGATCGAATCGCCCCCGCTCACGCCTGACAAGCCGGTGGGGCCTGAGGACCTCGTCAGCGCCGACGGCGCCTGTCCCGGCATGGCGCCGCCTCCCGGACCGGCCGATGCCAACGCCTCGACGACGGCTCCCGCTCCGATGGGCGGCACGGTCGCGCTCGGCCACACCGAGTGCGACGTGGTGCGTGGCATCGGCGCGCCCTCGAGCGTCAACCTGTCCAACGACGCCATCGGCCGCCGCGTCGCCGTGGTGACCTGGACCACCGGTCCGCGCGCGGGCATCTACACCTTCACCTCCGGCCGCCTGTCCTCGATCGAGGGCAATCCCGAGCCGCCGCCGGCGCCGAAGGCGGTGAAGCCGAAGAAGAAGCACGCGTAGGCGGATCGGCCGCTATCGAGGTACGCATGTCCGGACGCTGCGCAGCGCGTGAGCGATGCGCTGCTGAGCCGGGGCCGAGGAGCCGCATGCACGCTGACGCGTGGGTTCCGGCTCGGCGTCGCGTCATTTCATGCCACGCCGCGTCCGGGACACGAGAGCTCAGCTACCCCGTCGCCTCGTCGAACTGCGTGCTCGCCTCCAGCCATTGCTCCTCCGCCCGCGCCAGCGCATCGGCGGCATTGGCGCGCGCTTTCGACAATTGCGCGGCCTGCTTGGGATCGCGCGTAAAAATGTCGGGCAAAGCGAGGGCAGTGTCGATCTTGGTGATGATCTCGCTGACGCGGGCGATCTCGGCTTCGGCATCCGCGATGCGCTTCTTCAGCGAGCCGCGATTGTCCGATCTTGCGCGCTGCGGCTTCTCAGTCGCAGCACTGCGCTCGCGCGGGGCTTCCGCGTTGCGTGTGGACAGCACCAGGCGGCGGTATTCGTCGAGGTCGCCGTCGTAATTGGTGACGGTGCGGTCGGCGACGATCCAGAGCCGGTCGGCGCAGGCCTCGATCAGATAGCGGTCGTGCGAGACCATGATCACCGCGCCGGGAAACTCGTTGATCGCTTCGGCCAAAGCGCCGCGGCTGTCGATGTCGAGATGGTTGGTCGGCTCGTCCAGGATGATCAGGTTGGGGCCGAAGAAGGTCGCAAGGCCCAGCAGCAGCCGCGCCTTCTCGCCGCCCGACAATCTGCCGGCCTTGGTGTCGGCCGCCTTGCCGGAGAAGCCGATCGCGCCGGCGCGCGCCCGCACTTTCGCCTCCGGCGCATCGCCCATCAGCTTGCGGACATGGTCGTAGGCGGAGGCGTCCTCGTTGAGCTCGTCGAGCTGGTGCTGCGCGAAATAGGCGATCGACAGCTTGTCCGCGCGCGTCACCTTTCCGGAGAACGGCGCAAGGCGTCCGGCGAGCAGCTTGACGAGCGTCGACTTGCCGTTGCCGTTGGCACCGAGCAGGGCGATGCGGTCGTCATTGTCGATGCGAAGGGTGACGCGGTTCAGCACTGGGCTCGCCGGATCGTAGCCGACCGAGGCGTTGTCGACGGCGATGATCGGCGGCGACAGGATCTTCTCCGGCGCCGGAAAGCTGATCTCGCGCACGTCCTCGGTGACCAGCGCCGTGATCGGCTTCAGCCGCTCCAGCATCTTCACGCGCGATTGCGCCTGGCGCGCCTTGGAAGCCTTGGCCTTGAAGCGATCGACGAAGGCCTGCAGGCGCGCACGCTCGGCCTCCTGGCGCTTGACCGCCTTGGCGTCGAGCAGCTCGCGCGCGGCGCGCTGCTCCTCGAAGGAGGCATAGGTGCCCTTGTAGAGCGTGAGCTTGCCGCGCTCCAGATGCAGGATCTGGTCGACCGAGCTTTCCAGGAGGTCGCGGTCATGGCTGATCACGATCACCGTGCGCGGATAATGCGCGAGGTGATCCTCCAGCCACAGCGTGCCCTCGAGGTCGAGATAGTTGGTGGGCTCGTCGAGCAGCAGCAGGTCGGGGGCCGCGAACAGCGTGGCGGCGAGCGCGACGCGCATGCGCCAGCCGCCGGAGAATTCGGCGCAGGGGCGGAGCTGATCGGCGGCGGAGAAGCCGAGGCCGGAGAGAATCGCGGCGGCGCGACTCGGAGCCGAATGCGCGTCGATGTCGACGAGCCGGGTCTGGATCTCGGCGATCCGGTGTGGATCGGTCGCGTGCTCGGCCTCGGCGAGCAGCGCGTCGCGTTCGAGATCGGCCTTGAGCACGACCGAGATCAGGCTCTCGGGACCGTTCGGCGCTTCCTGCGCGAGGCTGCCGATGCGCCAGCGCGGCGGCAGGGTCACCGAACCGTGCTCGGCCGCGAGCTCGCCGCGGATCACCTTGAACAGCGTCGACTTGCCGGTGCCGTTGCGCCCGACCAGGCCGACGCGTGATCCGGGCGTGATCTGCACGGAGCTCTGGTCGATCAAAAGGCGTCCGGCGAGGCGGATGGAGAGGTCGGTGATAGCAAGCATGCGGCCTTGTCACCGCAGGCGGGATCAAACGCAACCCGTTTTTCCGTGGTCATGGTTCGAGCATGATCTCCGCGCAAACGCCTGCCGCGTTCGTCGCGCAGGAAAACGGCTGCACCTTTCCGGATCACGCGCCGGTCAGTGCGGCTCGCGCTCGCGCTGCCTCAATTCGTCGAGGAGCTGCTCGAGATGTGTTGGGAGGCGAGGTTCCGGCCGGAGGCTCTGCTGCAGCCGCTCGCCTACCGCGTCGCAAATCGAGCGGCTGGTGCGCCGGTCGATCTGTTCGCTGTCATCGGCAAAGAGGCTAGCCATCGGGAGTTCCGTGCTCTGAAAGTAAGGACACGGTACCAAGTCATTGGCGGCCAAATAGTTTCGCCTAGGGCAGGTCATGCCGGGCATTCTAGCAAAAATTGTATGAACGGCGCTTTTTCCGCTCAAGGCAAAGCCCCGGCGAGGGGAGCGCCGGGGCTTCTCTTGGAAGGTACCTGGGGGGCCTAGGTACCTTTGGGAAGGTGCTGACGGGCTCAGTAGCAGCGGTTGATCAGCCGCCAGCGGGGTCCCCAGGGGGTCGGGACCAGCCGGCGCACATAGCAGCCGCCATAACCGTAGGAGACGGGGGCATGGAAGCGCGGGCCACCCCAGCCGTAGCCGTGGTGCCAGCCGCCGCCGCGCCAGCCCCAGCCGCCGCCATGCCAATGAGCGGAGGCCGAGGTCGGTGCCAGCGCGGCACCCAGCGCGACCGCTGCGACAGCGGCAAGCGAAAGTTTCCTCAACATGGTGATCTCCTCGGTACTGCCGGCGCGGGGCTATCGCGCCGATGGGAAATGCCGCCGAAACGGTCGGCCTGATGATCGGGCTTCAGCTTCGATGGACCCGACCTTACGCCGGCGAAGCTGAACCGAACCCTGACGGCGGTTTCAGATTGGGTTCATCCGGGTGAAATTGTTGTCATCCATGCTGAAATTGGCAGCCCGTCCCTGCGGCGAAGCGCCTGTGCGGGCCGCTTCGGCGGTCGCTTGCCGTCCGGCAAAGGCGCCGATATAAGCCCCGCAACCCCGAACCACCGCTTTCTTCCCAAGGACAAGACATTATGGCCATCGAACGCACTTTCTCGATCATCAAGCCCGACGCGACCGAGCGTAACCTGACCGGCGCGGTCAACGCCGTGATCGAGAAGGCGGGCCTGCGCATCGTCGCGCAGAAGCGCATCCGCATGACCAAGGAGCAGGCCGAGACCTTCTATGCCGTCCACAAGGCGCGCCCGTTCTTCGGCGAGCTGGTCGACTTCATGACTTCGGGTCCGGTCGTGGTGCAGGTGCTGGAAGGCGAGGGCGCGATCGCCAAGTACCGCGAGGTGATGGGCGCGACCGATCCGGCCAAGGCGGCCGAGGGCACCGTCCGCAAGCTCTACGCAAAGTCGATCGGCGAGAACTCCGTGCACGGCTCGGACGCACCGGAGACCGCCGCGATCGAGATCGCGCAGTTCTTCTCGGGCAACGAGATCGTCGGCTGATCCGTCGGGCGACAAGTTAGCACGACGGGGCGAAAGGACGTATTGTGAGCTGGCTCTGGCAGATCTTCGATCCCGCTACGATCGGGGCATTCTTCACCCAGTTTCGCAATGAGATGGCCGAACCGACCTTCTGGATCGCGGTCGGCAAGATCATCTGGATCAACATCCTGCTCTCCGGCGACAACGCGCTCGTGATCGCGCTGGCCTGCCGCGGTCTCTCGCCGCGGCACCGGCTTTGGGGCATGATCTTCGGTGCCGGCGCAGCGGTGATGCTGCGGATCATCTTCACCGGCATCGTCGCCAGCCTGATGGGGCTGCCCTACCTCAAGCTGGCCGGAGGTCTCGCCCTGATCGTCATCGCGGCCAAGCTGCTGGTGCCGGAAAACGAGGGCGAGGACGACGTCGAGTCGGGCGTGCATTTGTGGCACGCGATCCAGATCGTCGTGGTCGCCGACATCGTCATGAGTCTCGACAACGTCATTGCGGTCGCCGCCGCGGCCAATGGCAGCGCGCCGCTGTTGATCCTCGGCCTCGCCATCAGCGTTCCGCTGATCGTCGCCGGCGCCGCGCTGATCATGGCGCTGCTCGCAAAGCTGCCGGTCCTGGTCTGGGCCGGCGCGGCGCTGCTCGGCTGGATCGCGGGCGAGGTGATCGCAACTGATCCCGGCGTCGCGCCGCGGCTGCACGCGCTGCTCGACGGTCCGCTCGGCACCTCGCTGGACAGCGTGCTCGGCGCGCTGCGCATCCCGCCGCAGTTCGGCCATGGCGGCGGAGGCGGCGAATATCTCTGCGCCGTGCTCGGCGTTGCGGTCGTGCTGGCGGTCGGCTCGATCTGGCGCCGGCGCAGCATGACCCAGGCCGCGCTCGAATCGTCCGAGCACCACGCCAAGGCCTCGGCGAAGTAACTTCGACGGCCGCCGGTGCCTGCGCCGAACCCGCTGCAATCGACCGATGCAAAGCGGCATCGGTCAGCGTCGTGGCGTAGCGCTTCTCCCCATATTTAGATCTTGTCTTATTCTAAACCATTGAAAATAAAAGAACTTTCATTGACTCAATGACGGTTCCCGCGGCACGTCGCTCCGGTATTCATCCTAACGAACCGGAAGCTGCTGCGAGATGCCGTCGAGAGTCATTTGCCGTCCCATTGCTATTCTGGCGTCCACCGTCAAAGCGCTTCCGAGGTTCTCCAGCCCTACGGCATTCGTGGCCTCCGTGGCCTCCGTGGTCTCCATCGCCTTGTTCAGCGACGGCCTCCTGCACGACGCCAATGCGCAAAGCGCTGCGACGGGGACGGAGCAGGGGGCTACGTTGCCGCCGGTAACCGTCACCGCAGATGCGCCAAAGCCGCGCGGACGTCCACGATCCAATCCCGGCCGAAGGGCGGGCCGTCAAACCGCGCCCGCGAATGAGCGGGCCAGGATGCAGGCGGAAGCGACCCCCAATGCTGCGAGGCCCGGAGCGCTCCCGCCGCCCTACCTAGGCGGGCAGGTGGCCCGCGGCGGACAGGTCGGCCTGCTCGGCAACAAGGATTTCATGGATACGCCGTTCAACATCACGAGCTACACGGCGAAGAAGATCGAAGATCAACAGGCCGTCACGGTCGCCGACGTCGTCAGCAACGATTCATCGGTGCGCTTCACCGGCCAGACCGGCGGCATCCTCGACTCCTTCTTCATCCGCGGCTTTCCGATCGGCGAGGGCAATGTCGGAGAGATTGCCTTCAACGGCGTCTATGGGGTTGCGCCGAACTACCGCGTGTTCACCGACTACGTCGAGCGCATCGAAATCATCAAAGGCCCGACGGCGCTGCTTTACGGCATGGCGCCGAACAGCAGCGTCGGCGGCACCATCAACATCGTGCCGAAGCGTGCAGGGGACGTCGACCTCACGCGGGTCACGACCGACTATGCGACGAGATCCCAGGTCGGCACCCATGTCGATGTGAGCCGACGGTTCGGCGAGAACCGCGAATTCGGCATCCGCGTCAACGGCAGCTATCACAATGGCGATACACCGCTGGATAATCAGACGCGGGAGGCGCATGTCGGCTCCGCAGCGTTCGACTATCGTGGCGAGAAATTCAGAGCTTCGCTCGACTTCATCGATCAGGAAGAAAAGTTCGACGCGCCCACGAGGCCGTTCCTGGTCGCAACGGGCGTCGCCGTCCCGACCGCGCCGGTCGGGCGGCGCAACGTCACGCAGGCCTGGGAGTGGGCCAAGGTTCACGACAATTCGCTGCTGGCGCGTGCCGAATACGACGTGACCGACTCCGTGACGGTGTTCGCCGACGCCGGTGGCGGCAGGACCCAGGTCGATCGTCTGTTCGGGACGCCGACGATCCTGAACGCGGCGGGCAACACCACGTCGACCCCGGGGCGGTTCAAATTCGACATCGACAGGAACGTGGCCGACGCCGGCCTTCGCGCCCGGTTCGACACCGCAGCGATCAGTCACGCCGTGACCTTCCAGGGCAGCTATTACATGGACGAGGTTTCGCGCGGCTCGGTGAACGGCACGCCGGTGCTGTCCAACATCTATGCGCCGATCGCTCGTCCCCAGCAGCTCGTTCCGGCTCCCGCGACCGTGCCGAAGCTGTCGGACACCGAGCTGACCGGCCTTGCGCTGGCCGACACCATGTCGGTTTTCCAGGAGCGCCTTCAGCTGACCCTCGGCGTCAGGCAACAGGGCGTCAAGTCGAACAACTACAACACCACCACGGGAGCCGTGACCTCCGCCTACGACCAGACGGCATACACGCCGATGGTCGGCGTGGTCGTCAAGCCCTGGAGCAACGTTTCGTTGTACGCCAACTACATCGAAGGGCTCAGCAAGGGCGATACCGCTCCGAACACGGCGGCCAATCAAGGCGAGGTCCTTGCGCCGTATTTCAGTAAGCAGAAGGAAGCAGGCGTCAAGGTCGACTTCGGCCCGCTCGCAACCACGGTCAGCCTGTTCGAGATCACCAAGCCGTCGGGACAGCTGGGGGCCGGCAATCTGTTCCGGGCCGACGCCGAGCAGCGCAATCGCGGCGTGGAGTTCACCGTGTTCGGAGAAGTGCAGCCGGGCATTCGCGTCCTCGGCGGCGTGACGTTGATCGACGCTGAGTTGACCAAGACGAGCACGTTGTTCGAGCTAGGCAAGACGCCGATCGGAGTGCCGGAGGTGCAGGCCAATCTGTCCGCCGAATGGGACACCCCGTTCGCTCCCGGGCTGACGCTGGTCGCCAACACCATCTATACCGGGCACCAATATCTAAATCGGGCAAACACACAGGTTGTTCCGGCCTGGACCAGGCTCGACCTGGGCGCGCGCTACAATACGCGGATCAACAACCGGCCTGTCACGTTCCGGGCCCTGGTCCAGAACGTGTTCGACACCAATTACTGGGCCGGCGTGGCGAGTTTCTCGGCGGTGGCGCAAGGCGCGCCACGAACCTTGCTCCTGTCGATGTCGACAGACTTTTGAGGTGGTTTCAATCGATCGTCCCGAATTCCGTCACGGGCATGGTCCAATAGACGAGCCTGGTTCCGGCAAATGAAACCCGCAAACGGTCGAGCAGGCTGCTTGCGTCCTTCCCCGCCAGGATCATCTGCACGGCGGTCTGATCGGCGTGGCCCTTCACGTGTTCGGCGGCCGTCTGCAATCGAACCTCTGCGCCGTGACCGGATCCTTGCGAGGCCGTGAATCCCGAAACGAGGTCGTTCTGTTCGGTGAGATAGTCGAACACCTCCTCGCGCAGACGACGCGGCACAATCAGCGTGAGACAGACAGGCTGGTCGGTCATTTCGCCCCCTTCGACGTTCCGCCATAGCGGCGATACAGGATCGGCAGGAGAATCAAGGTGAGGAGGGTGGAGGACAACAGCCCTCCGATCACGACGACCGCAAGCGGTCGCTGCACTTCGGACCCTGGCCCGGATGCGAACAGCAGCGGGATCAAGCCCAGCGCCGTGATGCTCGCGGTCATCAGCACCGGCCGAAGCCTGCGCATGGCACCTTCGACGACGATACGATGCTCGCTCAGCCCATGGGCGCGGAGCTGGTTGAAGTAGGACACCAGAACGACGCCGTTGAGCACGGCGATGCCGAGCAGCGCGATGAATCCGACCGAGGCGGGCACCGAGAGGTACTCACCCGTCAGGACCAGGGCGAAGACGCCCCCGATCAGCGCGAAGGGAATGTTGACCAGCACCAGCAAGGCCTGCCGCATGGCGCCGAACGTCGTGAAGAGCAGCAGGAAGATGAGACCGATCGCGACCGGGACCACGATGGACAGCCGTGCGGCGGCGCGCTGCTGGTTCTCGAACTGCCCGCCCCAGGTCAGCCGGTAGCCGTTCGGGAGCGGAAGTTCGGTTGCAACCTTCTGGCGGGCCGCTTCGACGAAGCCGACCATGTCGCGGCCGCGGACGTTGGCACGAACGACGCTCATGCGCGCGCCGTCTTCGCGGTCGATCTTCACCGGCCCGTCCACGCGCTGGATTCGCGCGACCTGCGACAGCGCGACATGCTGTCCGGACGCGAGCGTCAGCGGCAGGCTCGCCAGCAGCGTCGGCGCCTCCCGCGTCGTCTCGCTGCCGCGGACGAGAATCGGCGTCCGCCGTCCCTCCTCGAGCGCCGTCCCGATGGTTCGGCCCTCGATCTGGGCACGGAGCGAGTTGACGATGGAATCCACGGTCAGGCCGAGGCGGCCGGCCTCCATGCGATTGACCGCAACCGTGTAGTATTGAGCGCCTTCGTTCAGCGTGGTGTAGACGTCCTCGGCGCCGTCGATGCTGGAGAGGATGGCCGACAGCTTGGCCGCGGCTTCGTTCAGCCTGGCGATGTCGGGGCCGAAGATCTTGACCGCGACGTCGCCACGCACGCCGCTGATCATCTCCTGCACGCGCATGTCGATGGGTTGGGTGAAGCTGAGCGAGATGCCCGGAAAGCCGGTCAGGACCTCGCGGAGCTTCTGCAGCAGGGCCTCGCGATTGTCGGTCTGCCTCTCGGCGGCGGGCTTGAGCACGAGGAACGTGTCGGTCTGGTTGGGGCCCATGGGATCGAGGCCGAGCTCGTCCGACCCGGTCCGCGCGACGATGCCGGCAATATCAGGCACGGCCAGAAGTGCCTTCTGGAGCCTCGCATTCATGGCGAGCGACTCGTCGAGATTGACGGAAGGCAACGTCTCCACGCTGACGATGACGTCGCCTTCGTCCATCGTCGGCATGAAGGTCTTGCCGAGCCTGGTATAGGCGAAGCCCGCGGCGACCAGGCCGATCAGCGCCGCAGCCATCACCTTGCGCTCGTTCTTCAGGGCCCAGTCCAGCGCGGGCGCGTAGACCCGTTGCGCCGCCCGGACCAGCATGGGATCGCGATGCGACCCAGACTTGAGCACATAGGAGGTCATCACCGGGATCACGGTGAGCGCCAGCAGCAGTGAACCGGTGAGCGCGAAGATGATGGCGAGCGCGACGGGGATGAACAGCTTCCCCTCCAATCCCTGCAGCGTCAGCAGGGGAATGAACACGATGATGATGATGAGGACGCCCGAGGCCACCGGCTCCAGGACTTCGCAGACCGACCGGTACACCAGATGGATCAGCGGAGCGGTCCTGCCCGGTTCGTGCTTGCCGAGATTGCCGACGATGTTCTCGACCACGACGACCAGCGCGTCGATCAACATGCCGATCGCGATCGCAAGTCCGCCGAGGCTCATGAGGTTGGCCGACATCCCGACCACGCGCATGACGATCAATGCGATGACGATGGCCAGCGGCAGGCTGAGAGCGATCACCAGCGAGGCCCGCCAGTTGCCGAGGAAAAGCAGCAGGAGGACGATGACGAGGGCGGTGGCCTCGCCGAGCGCTCGCACCACGGTGCCGACCGCGCGGTTGACCAGGCGGCTGCGGTCATAGAACACGTTGATGGAGACGCTCTTCGGCAGCGACGGCTGCAGCTCGGCGAGCCGGGCGCGCACGTCGCGGACGAGCTGACCGGCGTTGGCGCCGCGCAAGCCGAGGACGAGCCCCTCGACCGTCTCGCCGCTGCCGTCCGACGTGACTGCGCCATAGCGGGTCAGCGTCCCGACTTTGACGCTCGCGACGTCGTTGACCAGGATCGGCACGCCCTCGCGGGTGTCGACCACGATGGCCTTGATGTCTTCCACCGAGCGGATGCTCCCCTCGATCCGGACCAGGGCGCTGTCCTCGCCCTGGTTCACCCGTCCGGCACCGTCGTTCCGGCTGTTGGCTTCGATGGCCCGGCGAAACACGTCGTAGGAAATGCCGCGCGCGGCAAGCGCATCGTTGCGCGGCACGATCTCGAAGGCGCGGACGTAACCGCCGAGCGCATTGACGTCCGCAACGCCGGGGACCGTCCGCAGGGCGGGGCGGATCACCCAATCCAGCAAAGTCCGGCGCTCGGCGAGCGAAAGCTCGGGACTGTCGATCGTGAACATGAACATTTCGCCCAGCGGGCTCGTGATCGGCGCCAGCCCTCCGCTGACCCCGTCGGGGAAATCACGCGCGATGTTCGATAGCCGCTCCGAAACCTGGTTGCGCGCCCAGTAGATGTCGGTGCCGTCCTCGAAATCGACGGTGATGTCGGCCAGCGCATATTTCGTGGTCGAGCGAAGGATCTTCTTGTTCGGCAATCCGAGCAGTTCGAGCTCGACGGGAACCGTGATGCGCTGCTCGACCTCCTCGGGCGTCAGGCCCGGCGCTTTCATGATGATCTTGACCTGAACCGGAGAGACGTCGGGAAAGGCGTCGATCGGCAGGCCGGGTAGCAGGATGGCGCCGGCGCCGACCAGCAGCAAGACGCTCAGCAGGACGAACAGTCGCTGCGAAAGCGCGAACGCGACGAGGCGCCGGAGCATCTATTGCCCCAGTCCCGAGAGAATGCCGCGAAGCGCCGAGATGCCGCCGATCGCGATCTCGTCCTGGTCCGTGATGGGACCGGACACGACGACATGGTCCTGGTCTTCCGCAACCAGCTTGACCGGGACCAGCCGGAAGCCGCCGGCTATGGCGGCGAACACCGAGGTCCGTTCGCCCCGCCGCACCAGCCCGCTGTAGGGAATCTCCCACGCGCTTTCGCCGGCGGAGAGAAAGCCGATGCGGGCAGCGGCGGTCTGACCGGGATGCAGCTCTCCGTCGTTGGGGATTTCCGCACGAACCAAAATGGTCTGGGTTGCAGGATCGATGGTCTCGGAGACCAGAACGACCTTGCCGGGTGTGGGATAGCCCTCGATCTCGACCTTCGCGCCGGTGTGGATTGCTCGAATATTGGCTGCGGGAACCGCGATTTCCGCCCATAGCGGCGAAAGCCGCGCCAGCTTGACGAGGGGCGCGGATTGTTCGAGCCGCTGCCCTGGCGATACCGTGACCTCGACGACGGATGCGGTTTGCGGCGCGTTGACCGTGAGCGCTGCGCTGATCGCCGCTTCCTGGGCCAGCCGGGAGATGGCATCGTCGGACATCCCGCTCAGATGCAGCATCTGACGCCGCTCGGCGACCACGAGAGCGGCCTGGCGCGCTTCGGCCTGGCTGGCCTCCAGCACGCGCTGCGGCACGGCCTTGCCCTCGAACAGATCGACGTTCCGCTTCAGCTGCTGGCTGGCGAGATGCTCCTGGGCGATCGCGTGCAGGTAGTCGCGCTGCTGGGAGACGAAACTTGGACTTTCGAGCGTGACCAGCGGCTGGCCGGCCGAGGCGCGATCACCGCGCCCGACGAGGAGAGTGGCGACCATGCCGGCCACCGGCGCGCTGACGACCCACATTTGCGGCGTGGGGATCACGATCTGGACGGGATATGGCAGCGTCAGGTCGGTCCGGATCGCGACTGGGTGGGTCACCCGCACTCCGAGATTCCGCGCCTGCGCATCGCTCAGCTTCAGCTCGTCCTGCGCCATCGATACGGAAGGCGGCAGGCTCAATGCAATGGCGAAGAGCGCACGAGCGAGCACGCCCCCGGAAGAGGTGAGAGGGAGAGTTCTGCGACGGATTCGCATGAAGAATGACCCCCACCCGGAGGAGAGCGAAGCGTTGATCGATTGCAGGTTTCGACTACTCCACCGGCGCGTCGATGGGTTGATTTGCCTCAAGCGGGCCAGCCATCCTGGAAGGCTGCTCGCCGTTCGTGGAGCGTTTCGGTTGATCTCGGTTAATTGCTTCATAGCCGTAGAGGCCAAGCTGTCTTCGCGCCTTTTGGAAAGGCGGCAGTCAGGCCAATCACCCTCGCTCACGATCGACGCTTCCTTCCAGTGATCATCGCCTTCACCAGACTCTCGCGATGCTCGAAGCTCGCCACCAGGACGCCAAGCACATGGACGACGATGAGCCCGATCGTGAGATTGGCGAAGGCCTCATGCACCTCCTCCACCCATTTCGCCCCCCAGAAGGTGCCGGTCGTCATCATGTAGCCGGTCGTGCACGTGCCGATCAGCGTGACGATCAGCGCCACGACCATGGCGCCGCCGGCGGGATTGTGACCGAGATGGCGCGGTGCCCTGAGCATCGCCACGTCGCGCATGTAGGCGAGCACGGCGCGTGGCGAACGCACGAAGTCGCTGAAGCGCGCATGGCGCGGTCCCACGAAGCCCCACACGATCCGTAGCGCAACCAACCCGGCAATCGTGTAGCCGGCGGCGACATGGACATTCTGCATCTCGTCACCGGTCGCATAAGCGAGCAGAAACAGCCCGGCCAGCGACCAATGGAACACGCGCACGAAAGGATCCCAGACCTTGACCGCGGCCGGCGGCTTCTCGCTGGCGGCTACGGTCGTGTCGTGAATGGCGCTCATGGTGCAGCCCCTTACAGCTGACCGACGATCTGGCCGCTGGTCGGATCGACGAACAATTCGACCCGGCTGCCGGACTTGTCGATCGTGTAGAGTTCGCCACAGGCATTCTTGAGCTTGGCCTTCTGGACCTTGTAGCCTTGGGCTTCGATCCTGGCCCGCAGTTGTTCGAGCGGCAGCCAGTTCGTCTGTGGCGCTGCGGTGCAGGGGCGGCCGAGGCTGCCGGCATGAGCTGTTGGGGCAACTGCAAGCAAGGCGGCGGTGGCGGTGATGATGGTGGTCTTGCGCATGGTTCGCTCCGGCGTGTGGCCCCCGCCGCGTCATGCGGGGAGGCGATGCGCGGACATTGGCAAAAGAGCCCTGACCGGCGCCTGTTGATCCACGTCAGCAATTTGTCAGGTTGATTGGGGCATTCTCTGCCAATGCGATCCCCCGGTTTTCTGGAATTCCTCGCGGTGCCGCTGCTGGCAGGCGTCCTGCTCGCGCCGGTGCCTGCGGCCGCAGGCGACCACGATAGAGGCGCGCCCGAAGCGGTTCGCCGCGCAGTCGAGGCGGGCGAGATCAAGTCGCTCGCCGACATCCTCGCGTCCCTTCGTGGCAAGCTGCCGGGCCAAATTGCCGGCGTCGAGATAGAGCGCGAGCGTGGCCGCTGGATCTACGAGTTTCGCGTCGTCGACGACAAGGGCCGCCTCTACGAAGCGTACGTGGATGCGCGCAGCGGCGAGATTGAACGCATCAAGGAGAAGTGATGCGCCTGCTGCTGGTGGAGGACGACCGACGGATCGCGGCCGATGTGGAGCGGGCGCTGCGCGCGGCCGGCTATGTGGTCGAGACCGTCCGCAACGGCGAGGAAGCCTGGTTCCGCGGTGACACCGAGGACTACGGCGCCGTCGTCCTCGATCTCGGCTTGCCCGGCATGGACGGTCTGGCGGTACTCAAGCGCTGGCGCGCGAACGGACGTTCCATGCCGGTGCTGATCCTGACGGCGCGCGGCAGCTGGGCCGAGCGCGTCGATGGTATCGACGCGGGCGCCGACGACTATCTGCCCAAGCCGTTCCGCATGGAGGAGTTGCTGGCGCGGCTGCGCTCGATCGTGCGTCGCTCGGCGGGCCATGCCTCCCCACGGATTGTCGCCGGCGACGTCGAGCTCGACGAGCGTCAGATGAAGGTGACGCTGCGCGGCGTGCCCGTCGCGCTGTCGCCGCTGGAATACCGCCTGATCGCCTTTCTCCTGCACCATCGCGGCCGCGTGGTGTCGCAGCAAGAGCTCGACGAAAACGTCTACGGCCACGGCGAGGAGCACGAATCGAACGCGCTCGAAGTGCTGGTCGGCCGGGTGCGCAGGAAGCTCGGTTCCGATCTGATCGAGACCAGGCGCGGCTTCGGCTACCTGGTACCGGAGACGACGCCATGAGCTGGGGCTCGCTGCGGCTGCGACTGGTCGCCGGCGGACTCGTAGCAATCCTGATCGCGCTGACGATTGCCGGCGCCGGGTTGACGCTGCTGTTCGAGCGCCACGTCACGCGCACCATCGGCGACGACCTCGACGTCTATCTGAAGCAACTCGTCGCGGGAATCGACGCCGATGCGCAGGGCAAGCTGGTGGTGGGCCGGCCACCGGCCGATCCGCGTTTTGCCGATCCACTTTCGGGCCTGTACTGGCAGGTATCGGACGACGGCGGTCAGGTGCTGCGTTCACGTTCGCTGTGGGACACGGCGCTGGACCTGCCGCAGGACGAGCCGTCGTCTCGCGAATTGCACCATCACGTCATCCCTGGGCCCGCGAACGCACGGCTCCTGGTCAGCGAACGCCGGGTGCTGCTCACCGTGGGCGACCGCCGCGCGCCGGTGCGGGTGGCTGTGGCGGCCGATCTCGCCCGCGTGTCGGCCGCCGCCTCGCAATTCGCCCGGGAGCTGGCGCTGGCGCTCGGCGTGCTGGGGCTGGTGCTCGCGGCGGCCACCTCGATTCAGGTCGGACTGGGCCTGCGTCCGCTCGACGCACTTCGCCGCGGCGTCGCGGACGTCCGCTCCGGACAACGCAAGCATCTTCCCGTCGATGTCCCTGCCGAGGTCAAGCCTCTGGTGGAAGAGGTGAACAGCCTGATCGACGCCCAGGAACGCGAGATCGAGCGTTCGCGCAGCCGTGCCGCTGATTTGGCGCATGGGCTGAAGACCCCGCTCGCCGCACTCTCGGCCGATGTCGCGCTCTTGCGTCGGCGAGGCGAGCAGGACGTCGCCCAGGCAATCGAAGCCGTCGGCGAAACGATGAGCCGTCACGTCGACCGCGAGCTGGCACGCGCCCGGGCGCGGGGGACGGCACGACAGCGCGGCGGTATTTCCACGCCCCTCAGACCGCTTGTCCGGTCCCTGATGCTTACGCTGGCGCGCACGCCCGCTGCGCAGCGGCTGAAATTCGAGACCTGCATAACGGGCGAACCAAGCGTGCCGCTCGATCGCACCGATCTGGCCGAAGTGCTGGGCAATCTCCTGGAAAATGCCGCCCGTCACGCCAAGAGCCGGGTGCGTATCGGCGCCGATGCCACCGCGAATCCGGCGGTCTCCGTCGAGGACGACGGCGCGGGAATCGCGCCCGCAGAACGCGTCCGCGTGCTCGAGCGCGGGGTAAGGCTGGATGAGCGCGGTGAAGGTGCCGGCCTTGGCCTCGCGATCGTTCAGGACGTGCTCAGTGCCTATGGGTGGCAGCTCGTTCTCACCGGCTCCGAACTCGGCGGACTGAAAGCCATCGTCGCGCCAAAGGACAGCCGCGATCGGATCGCTGCTGCTGGTTGAAGACCCAACCGGCCCTGTCGCTGTCTGTCAGCGCCGCACGATCGAGCCGGCGCGGCCAATCAGGCGGGCGAGCTGACGGAAGCGGCTGCCGACTCGGTCGGCGACGAGGTCGCCGAGCCGGTGTTCGAACACCAGCATCAATTTGCGTCCCTGGCTGCGGAAATGCGTGGCGGGTAAGACGCCCGGTCGCGCTGCCGAGATCAGATGGGCGACGCGGAACGCTGCCCCCAGGAGGCGGGCGCGTTCGAGTTGCGCCGGCGTCAGCAGCTCCTGCATGGTGGCCGGCGGCTGGTTTTCCTCGCTCAGGCCGGCATAGCGATAGAACACGGACAGGCCGACGAAGGCGCGCTCGGTGTGGGTGATCGCGCCGAAATTGCCGTTGACGACGAGGCTCAGCGTCTGCTCGCCGCGATGGTCGGGATGCACGCGCCAGCCGATGTCGGACAGCAGGCATGCGGTGTGGCGCAAGCGGCGGTCCTCGTCGCTTTCGCGCAGCTTCACGACGCGCGCGAGGCGGTCGGTCCATGCGATCAGCTCGCGGGCGTGTTTCGCCGAGCGTGACAGCAGCTGGTTCAGCTCCTCGGCCGCGCAGATCAGCCCGTCCTTGTTGCGTTCGGTCTCCGCCAGCTTCTCGTGCAGGAGGCCCTCGCGCACGCCGAAGGTCGAGAACACGATGTTCCTCGGTTTTGCAACGCGGATGATGTGCTCGAGCACCAGCGCTGCATAGGTGAGGAGAGGGCGGCGCGCGTCGGCGACGATCTCGATGTCGGCGAGCATGTCGGCGGCAGCGAGGCGCCGGAGACGGCGCGAGAAGTCGAGCGCCTCGGCGGCCGAAATCGAATAGCCGTGCATCACCTGGAGCGGGTAGCCGCTCTGGATGATGTGGATGCGCGCGAGCGCGCGCCAGGTGCCGCCGACGGCATAGAAGGCGCGGCCACGGCCTGCGGTGAGCTGCGGCACCTCGTCGAGCTCCTCGCGCACGATGCGATCGGCCCGCTTGAGCGATTTGTGCGCGAGATCCTGGAGCGCGAGGCCGCCGAGCGGCAGCGTCACGCCGCTGCGTACGGCGTTCTTGCGCACGTCGATCAGCTCGAGCGAGCCGCCGCCGAGGTC
This sequence comes from Bradyrhizobium sp. CCBAU 53415, assembly GCF_028128735.1. Taxonomy (NCBI): domain Bacteria; kingdom Pseudomonadati; phylum Pseudomonadota; class Alphaproteobacteria; order Hyphomicrobiales; family Nitrobacteraceae; genus Bradyrhizobium; species Bradyrhizobium sp. CCBAU 53415. The sequence continues at coordinate 392,012 of NZ_LBJF01000023.1, forward strand.
ACCGACGATGCCGTCGGGAAGGTGGATGCCGGAGATCACGCCGAGTGCCGACAGCCGGGCCTCGCGCGGACCCGACAGGATCTCGATCTTCACCGCGCAGATCCGCTCGGCCTTGGCGATGAAGTCGGCGCCGTTGGAAGCGTCGCGGCAGGCCGCGGTCGCGATCGCGAACACGCGCCCGACCTGCATCACGCGGCACAATGCGCGGAAGCGCTTCAGCGAGGTCAGCGCCTTGTCGACGGCGTCGGGCGCGAGCAGACCCGTGCTCTGCACCTCGCGCCCGAGGCCGCACAGCGTCTTCTCGTTGAAGATCGGGATCAGGCTCCGCGACAGTCCCTCGTAGACGACGAGACGGACCGAGTTGGAGCCGATGTCGATAACCGCGACGGTCGAGCCGCGCTTGCGCGGCCGCTTCACGTCGCAAACCCCCGATCAGGATTGATGGCGTTCGTTCCGGCGCGTGAGACGACGCGGCGAGGATTCCTTGAGCGACTTTCCACGGCCAGACAGACTCGGATTTGTCATGAAGTAGTTGTGGACGTTGAAAGGCTCCTCGCCCTTCGCGGCCTTCATACGCGTTGAGGACCCATCCGGCAACAACTGCCAGCTCTGCTCATTATCCTTCAGGTTCGCGACCATGATCTGTTCGAGAACCTGCTGATGCACCGTCGGATTTTGCAACGGACACAGCACTTCGACGCGGCGATCGAGGTTGCGCGGCATCATGTCGGCGGACGAGATATACACAGCCGCTTTCGCGCTCGGCAGTCCCTGGCCCATGCCGAAGCAGTAGATTCGGCCGTGTTCCAGGAAGCGTCCGATGATCGACTTGACCCGGATGTTCTCCGACAGGCCGGGAATGCCGGGCCTGAGGCAACAGATGCCGCGCACCACGAGCTCGACCTGGACGCCGGCCTGGGAGGCCTCGTAGAGCGCGTCGATGATGTCGGGGTCGACCAGCGCGTTCATCTTCATCCAGACCGCGCCGGTCCGGCCGTGCCGCGCATGCGCGGTCTCGCCTTGAATGTGCTCGATGATGCGCTGGCGCAGCGTCAGCGGCGACACCGCCATCTTCTCCAGATCGCTCGGCGCGGCATAGCCGGTGATGAAATTGAACACGCGAGCGGCATCGCGGCCGATGGTCGGATCGGAGGTGAAGTAGGAGAGGTCGGTGTAGATGCGCGCGGTGACCGGGTGATAATTGCCGGTGCCGGTATGGACGTAAGTCGTGAGGCTGCCGCCCTCGCGGCGCACCACCATCGAGAGCTTCGCGTGCGTCTTCAATTCGAGGAAGCCGTAGACGACCTGGACGCCGGCGCGTTCGAGGTCGCGCGCCCAGCGGATGTTGGCTTCTTCGTCGAACCGCGCCTTCAGCTCGATCAACGCCGTGACGGATTTGCCGGCTTCGGCGGCTTCGGCGAGCGCGCGCACGATCGGCGAGTTGTTGGAGGTGCGGTAGAGCGTCTGCTTGACCGCGACGACGTCGGGGTCGCGCGTCGCCTGCTGCAGGAACTGCACCACCACGTCGAAGGATTCGTAGGGGTGATGGACCACGAGGTCCTTCTGCCGGATCGCGGCAAAGATGTCGCCGCCGTGCTCGCGGACGCGCTCGGGATGGCGCGGCACGTAAGGGGTGAATTCGAGGTCGGGGCGGTCGAGGCGGGTGAGCTGCGAGAGCTCGTTCATCGCCTGCACACCGTCGACCAGGAAGACCTCGTCGTCGGCCGCCGACAGCGCGTGCTGCACGAAGCTGCGCAGCTCCTCCGGCATCTTGGCGTCGATCTCGAGCCGGATCACCGACCCGCGGCGGCGGCGCTTGAGCGCCGTTTCGAACAGGCGGACGAGGTCTTCCGCCTCTTCCTCGATTTCGAGCTCGGAGTCGCGGATGATCCGGAACGCGCCCTGGCCGTGCAGATTGTAGCCGGGGAATAGGCGGTTGATGAACAGGGCGGTCGCCTGCTCCAGCGAGATCAGCCGGACCACCTTGCCGTCGGCCGGCAGGCGGATGAAGCGGTCGATCTTGCCGGGCATGCGGATCAGCGCGTTCATCTGCTTGCCGTCGGCCGCGCGCGTGAGCTGGAGCGCGATGGTGAAGCCGAGGCTCGGGATGAACGGGAAGGGGTGGGCGGGATCGATCGCGAGCGGCGTCAGCAGCGGGAAGACGTTGTTGAGGAAGTAGTCCTCGATCCAGGTCCGTTCCGCCTTGGTGACGTCCTTGCCGTCGACCAGCACGATGTCGACTTCGGCCAGCGTGCCGCGAAGGTCGCGCCAGATCGCCTGCTGGTCGGAGGCAAGCCGGGAGACGGTCCGGTTGATCAGCGCGAGCTGCTCCGACGGCGTCAGGCCATCGGGGCTGCGTTCGGCAATGCCCTCGCGCACTTGGGCCTTGATGCCGGCGACGCGGACCATGAAGAACTCGTCAAGGTTATTCGCCGAAATCGACAGGAACCGCACCCGCTCCAGCACGGGGTGGCTGGGATTGACCGATTCCTCCAGGACGCGGCGGTTGAAATGCAGCCAGGACAGCTCGCGGTTGATGAACCGTTCGGGGCTGGATGCGATCGCCGGCAAGCCCTCGGTTTCAGGGGCTTTTTCTTTCGTTTCAACAGCTTGCGCAGAGTCCATCAGAAGTCGGTCCATCCTGTCTCGCCTCACTTTGCGACTTAAGCGCAAAACCCCGGGGAGCATGTGTTACAGCGATGACGTTTCGATGACATTGATGTTCCGCCGCCGCGCCGCGTCAAGACGGGCCTCGGCGGCTTTGGGAGCCAGCGGGTCGATCAGACGTCCCGGAGCAACTCGGCGGCCAGCGCCCGGGTGACGGGGCGGCCGAGCCGCAGGGCTTCGCTGTCGAGCAGCTCCACGGCCTGCCGGGCGGCCGCCGAGGAGCGCTCCAGGCGGGTGGCGAGGTAGCCCACCACGCTCTCGTCCACGGTCAGCTGGCGGTCGGCGCAGAATTTGACGATCAGGCCGCGGAAGAGCTGGTCGTCGGGGGGCAGCAGAGCGACCACCGGAACGGCACGCAGACGCGAGCGCAAGTCGCGAAGCTCGATCGCCAGCGCGGCCGGCGCCTCGCGTCCGGTGAGGAGGATGTAGGCGCCGTCTTCGCGGGCGAGGTTCATCAGGTGGAAGAGGGCGCGCTCGTCGAAATTCCCGGCCTTGAGATCTTCGACCACCAGCGCGCCGGTGGCGAGCGCGCCGGGTACGCCTGCCGCGGTCAGTGCATTGGCCGTCGTCGAGCGGGCGCCTGATACCTCGGCCCAGATCGCGGCGAGATGACTCTTGCCGCTTCCTTCCGGGCCCGCCAGCCACATGATCCGGTTCGGCCATTCCGGCCAGCTGTCGATCAGGCCGAGACCGGCCGCATTGGCGGGGCCTTCGAGGAAGTTGTCCCGGCTCAGGCTCTCCGCATGCGGAAGTGAAAACGCCAATTGTCGGGGATGGACGCGGCCTGCCACGCTTGCTTTGCTCCATGCCGGCGCGCCGGCCCGTTTGAAGAGAGGTTCGACTTAATCGTGCCGGACTTGATCGTGCGGGACTCAATCATGCAGGACTTGATCATGCAGGACTTGGCCTTTTGCGGGGCCGCATCCCGGCTCATTTGGCCCCGATCGTGCTACTTGGCCTCGATCGTACTCATGTGCCGCAGCCACTCGACGAGATAGAGCGACACGGAGGAGAGCGTGAAGACCGTGACGAGGCCCATCAGGATGACATCATAAGGTGCCGGTTTGAAGCCGAAGGCAAGCGCCGCCAGCACCAGCGCCGCGAACGCCACCTGTGCCACAGTGTTGAGCTTGGACACCTTCGACGGCTTCATCTCGACGGGCCGGTCGAACAGCCAGGATACGATCACGGCGGCGACGATCATGATGTCGCGCGAAACCACCAGGATCACGATCCAGCGCGGGATCGCGCCCCAGATGCCGAGCGCCATGTAGATCGAGACCAGCAGCGCCTTGTCCGCGAGGGGGTCGAGCAGGGCGCCGAGCTCGCTCGTCATGTTGAAACGCTTGGCCAAAAAGCCGTCCACGGCATCGCTGATGCCGGCGATCAGGAAGACGGCGAACGCCACCTCCATTTGGCTCGACACGATGGCCCAGACGATGATCGGGACCAGCATGATGCGGCCCAGAGTAATGATGTTCGGAATACTCACGAAAGCGCTTCCCGGCACCCGGCCTGACCTCGAATCCGGCCCCCTCGGGAGGCTGAACCGGTTGATATCTACATAGTATAGGGAGGAGCACCATGCGAGCCATTGCGCGTCCCCGGAATTCGACGTAACCAGCCGCAAACCCACTGGAAATCGGGCATGACCGATCGCAAAAACGGCCTCACTTACGCCGATTCTGGCGTCGATATCGACGCGGGCAACCGCCTCGTCGACCTGATCAAGCCGATGGTGCGCGCCACCGCACGGCCGGGCGCCGACGCCGAAATCGGCGGCTTCGGCGGCCTGTTCGACCTCAAGGCGGCCGGCTTCAAGGACCCGGTCCTTGTCGCCGCGACCGACGGTGTCGGCACCAAGGTCAAGATCGCGATCGAAACCGGCCTGCATGGCGGCATCGGCATCGACCTCGTTGCCATGAGCGTCAATGACCTCGTGGTACAGGGCGCCGAGCCGCTGTTTTTCCTGGATTATTTCGCCTGCGGCAAGCTCGACCCCGAGGCCACCGCCGCGATCGTCGCGGGCGTTGCGGAGGGATGCCGCGAATCCGGCTGCGCCCTGATCGGCGGCGAGACCGCCGAGATGCCCGGCCTCTACAAGGACGGCGACTATGATCTGGGCGGCTTCGCCGTCGGCGCTGCAGAGCGCGGCACGCTGCTGCCGCGCAAGGACATCGCGGCGGGCGACGCCGTGATTGGCCTCGCCTCGTCCGGCGTGCATTCCAACGGCTTCTCGCTGGTGCGCAAGATCGTGGAACAATCCGGTCTCGGCTTCGGGGCGCAGGCGCCGTTCGCGCCCGTGATGACGCTCGGCGGCGCACTGCTGACGCCGACGCGGCTCTACGTCAAATCCTGCCTGCGCGCGATCCGCGAGACCGGCGCGGTGAAGGGGCTCGCCCACATCACCGGCGGCGGCTTCACCGACAACATCCCGCGCGTGCTGCCGAAGGATCTGGGCGTCGGCATCGATCTGGCGCGCCTGCCAGTGCTGCCGGTGTTCAAGTGGCTGGCGGCGCAGGCCGGCATCGCCGAGTTGGAGATGCTGCGGACCTTCAACTGCGGCATCGGCATGATCGTGATCGTCGAGCCCGACAAGGTCGACAAGGTCGTCGAGGTCTTCACCGATGCCGGCGAGACCGTGGCGCAGCTCGGCACCGTGATCCCGGCCGAGGGCGAGCACCGCGTCGTCTATAGCGGCCACCTCGATCTGGCGCTGTGATGAAGCGCCGCGTTGCCATCCTGATCTCCGGGCGCGGCTCCAACATGGCCGCGCTGATCAGGGCCGCCGCCGCTCCGGATTTCCCGGCCGAAATCTCGCTCGTCATCTCGAACAAGGCCGACGCGCCCGGGCTCGAGCGCGCCAAGGCGGCCGGCGTGAACACGCTGGTGATCGAGAGTAAGCCGTTCGGCAAGGACCGCGCCGGTTTCGAGAAAGCGCTGCAGGCAGCCCTCGACCAGCGTGGCATCGAGCTGATTTGCCTCGGCGGCTTCATGCGCCTGTTCACGGCCGAGTTCACCAGGGCCTGGTACGGGCGGATGCTCAACATCCATCCGTCTCTGTTGCCGTCGTTCCCCGGTCTCGATCCGCACGGTCAGGCCTTGCGCGCCGGCGTGAAACTATCAGGCGCAACGGTGCACTTCGTGATCCCCGAGACCGACGCGGGCCCGATCGTGATGCAGGGCGCGGTGCCCGTCAGTGACCACGACACGGGGGATACGCTGTCCGAGCGCATCCTCGAGGTCGAGCACCGCATCTATCCGGAAGCGTTGCGGCTGCTCGCGACCGGCAAGGTCCGGATCGAGGGCGATGTCTGCAGGACGACGGGGCGTGCGGCGTCAGAGAATTTTTTGATTGCGCCGGTCGTGAGCTGAGCCGGGCACCTCAGGCTACTCGATGTAACCTGAAACCCGCGGTTGTTTGCTCTCCAGCAAACCGGATGCGCCGTAGGATTGTGCGAACGAACTCGCGCTGATGCGCGGTCTCGGTAGCTAATTCAGTCCATTCCATCCAATCCCATCTGCCGCTGGTCCAGTGATAGAACCATTCGCCATCCCTCTGGCTCACGGTTCCGGTTTCCAGGTTTTTGCAGCGAAATCGAGGTCGGCAGGGCGGGGCAAGATCGAGCACGGCTTCCCGCAGTTCGCGCCACTTGGTGTTGTTGGCGACAGAGAAATATTCCGACCGTTGAATCATCGGTCTATCGCGCGCGGCGTGGCAAACGGATCAAGCAGAGCTGCGCCGGTCGACTCGATGTCAGCAGTGTTACGCGTCACCAGTGTCAGGCCGTGGACCTTGGCCGTGGCGGCGAGCAGACTATCAATGAGCGGCAGCGGATTAGGAATTGCAAGAAGAGCCCAAGTCTCGGCAACGGTCTCATCGATGGGAAGAACCCGATCAGCAAGTCGGGTCCTCATTTGCGAAAACCATCGGTCGAGAGACTTCGCCTGGAGCGGATCACTTCGCCTTTTCAATTCGATGCCTCGGCGAATTTCGGCCAGAACCAACACACTGGTTCCGATATGTTCGGCCGGCGTCTGATTAACCCAACGAACGACATTTGGGTCGGCACGCTCGCGCTTGCGTATTTCGGAAATGACGTTGGTGTCGAGGAGAAATTTCACAAATCGACCTCGCGCCAGCCATCACGCCGCGGCTGATCAAACACACCGTCGAAGGCTTCATCGGGAAGCTCGGATCCGAAGACGTCGAAGGCTGTCTTGACGTCGGGATTGAGGAGGGCGTTGGCGAGCGTTGATCGGAGTACCGCTGCTCGCTCCGGTTTGTCGCGCAGGGTTTCGGCCAATGCACGGATGAGGCTCGCGTCGTTCTTAGCGGCCTGGACTTCAACGCGCACCAAGCCACGCGCCGCAGCACGGCGACGATGGGTACGGGTGGCCTTTCGCTGAGATTTGGTTGCCACGGTTTATCTCGATGCAAATTTCCGGTAATATAACCGGAAATTGCCGTCGAGGCAATCGCAAGATCGTCGCCCCAAACAAAATCCCCCGGCAGAACCGGGGGCAACGTCGTGATCTCTCGTGTGTTGTCTTGAGAGAAATCAGGAGACCTTGAGGTTTTCAGCGGATGACTTGCCGCGGTTCTCCACGAGGTCGAATTCAACCACCTGGTTCTCGTTGAGGGTGGAGAGTCCGGCGCGCTCGACGGCGGAGATGTGGACGAACACGTCCTTGTCGCCGCCGTTCGGCTTGATGAACCCATAGCCCTTGGTCGGGTTGAACCATTTGACGGTGCCCTTTTGCGGCATCGCTAGTCTCCTCCACTAGATATAAAAACGACGCGGCCGCTTTTCGCGTGCCACGCCACAAACGGGCTTCCGGAAGTCTGTTCGAGTCTTGAGTCTCGACGTCGCGAAACGCACAGCCGAGCGGCCAATTCCGATTGTGTCCGATATTGCAACATGAAAATCGCGCGTTAGCAAGCCGCGCGCGAATTTCAAGACCGCAGCGGTGCCATCGTCTGCTATTTGCGACCTGTGGCCACGGAACCACAATCGGGGGCAATAGCCTTGGCGGCCGCGGGCCAGCCGTTGACCCTCCGTGGCAGTTCGGCACAAATCGCGACACGGCGCGAGCCTCGTGTTGCATTTTTGCGGGCCGCCATTTGCTTCGGGATTTAGTCGTCATGCGCTGCACCTCGCAGCTCTCCGGGACACGGCAGACGATCGGGCTGAACCGCGTCCGCCGGATCACGGCTGCGATTGCGACGGCGCTTGCGCTGGTCGTAACGATGTCGGCCGCGACGCCCGTCCGCGCGCAAAGTCCGACGCCTACGCCGACCCCGACGCCTACACCGTCGCCGACCCCGGTCCCGATGCCCACCTCGACCAATTACGATCAGTCGGCTGGCAACAGCATGCTCAATTTCGGTTCGGGATTTCTGGAGCGGCTGGGCAACCAGGCATCGAATGGTTTCGACCGGGCATTCCGGACCAATCCCGGAGGCGGCGGTGCATCCGCGAGCGCGGAAGATCCGCGCTATCGCACCTGGTTCGAGGGCTACGGCATCTCGGTGCGGACCGATGCGCAAGGAGACTTCGTCGGCGACAAGCGCAGGACCTTCGGCGGCGTCGCCGGCTTCGGGGCGCGGCTCGCCCCTGGCGTCAACATCGGCTTCTCCATCGACCAGAGCCATACCGACATCGACGTGCCACTCGCGCTCCAGTCGGCAACGCTCGACCTGACCCAGCTTGGCTTCAACGGCTCGGTCGACAAGGGCCCATGGACCTGGGCCTTCGCGCTCGTGCACGGTTTCGGCAAGGTCCGTTCCAGCCGCGACACCGGTCTTGGGTTTGCGACCGCCGGCTATCGCGCCGCGGTCGACGGTGCGCTGACCGAGATCAGTTATTACTGGACCAGGGACCAGATGCGCATCGTGCCCAAGGGGGCGCTTGAATATGTGCGCGCCACCAGCGCGTCCTTCCAGGAGACCGGCGGGCTCGATCCGCTCGACGTCGGCTCGACGGCGCTGTCGCGTGCGCGCGTCATGATCGGGGCCGAGATCGGCCGCTACTTCATCATCGACCAGAAGATCCTGGACCTGTCTGCCTACGGCAAGTTCGTCGACAATTTCCATCAGGACCTGGGATCGGTCCAGGTCAGCCTGGGGACCCAGAGCATCGTCGTCCCCGGCATCGGCGAGAGCCGCTACGGCGCCGATGCCGGCGCTTCGGCCTCGCTGAGCCTGACCAACGTGGCACGGCTTTACGTCAATTATGACGGCAAGTTCCGCAACGAGCTCACCTCGCACCAAGGCACGGTCGGCTTCGAATACAAATGGTGAGCTGAAGCCCGCCCGCGCTCACGTCGGCGTTGCCGCGACATAACCCGCCAATCCAAACCCCTCGCGCGCGGCCGTCATCATCGGCACCAGCGCGTTGGGATGGATGAACTCGTCGCGGAAGCAGGGATAGGTCCTGGCATCGAAAATCTTCTTCAGCCAGTCGACCACGATCTTGTGACGCTCGGAGGTGCGGAATTCCCTGTGATAGGTGAGCCAGAGATCGGCGTGGTGGCTGACGCCGAGATCGACGGCAACCAGTGGCGCGCCGAGTGCGATCGATACCGTGGGCAGGAAGCCGATGCCGGCGCCGCGTTCGACGGCATAGAGCACGCCGACCGACGAATTGGTCCTGATCCCGACGATGCCCTCGAGCGAGTTTAGTCCGAGCACGCGGGCATAGGCGCCGTCGTCGACCTGCGGCGCGCTCTGCTTGATGATGCGGTGGTTCTTCAGATCGGCCAAGGTCGTCGGCACGCCGTAGAGGTTTTCGTACTCCTTGGAGACGAAGGGATAGATGTGGAGGCGGCCGAGCTTGGTGACGATCAGATCGGGATTGGTCGGCGGCTCGAGCTGGATCGCGATGTCAGATTCAAGCCGCGCGACGTCGGCCTGCTCCATCGCGCAACGCAGGTCGACCGTGATCTTGCGGTAGGTCTTCTGGAAATCGATTAGTCGCGGCAGGATCCAGAAATTGCCGGGGCCTTCCGTCACCGCGACGCGCACGGTGCCCGAGGTGTCGTTCGACGATCGCGAGGCGCGGCGGAAGACGTTGAAGGCATGACGCTCCATATGCGCAACGTCGGCGATCATTGCGGTGCCTTCATCGCTGAGCGTGAGCCCGCTCTGGTCGCGCAGGAACAGCTTGCAGCCGATACTCTCTTCGAGCCGGTCGATGCGGCGCATCAGGGTCGTGGAGGTGAGCCCGAGCTCTTCGGCCGCATTGCGAAAACTTTTATATTTTGCGCACGCTAAAAACAGCTTCAAATCGTCCCAGGACGCATCCAGGGCTTCTTCACGGTGCTGCATCATCGCAGCACCCCGGTGCAATAACTGCTGCATACTCCTGATCCCCACCCGCTAAGCTCATGGCCATAGCGGGGCACGAAAGCCTCGAACGATAGAGGCGTGATATGAGTATGGAAAGGGGCTCGTTTGCCGCAAGGCATGATTTCGATGCCTTGCCGCAGACCCCGGATGTCGACGTTCGCTGTGCACAATTTTCCGAAATTGCGGCGCTTTCGGAGATGGCGCACCAGCTGGTGCCGGGCGTGCAGATCGGCGCAACGGACCTTGCGCGGTACTTCACTCTCGATCCTCAGAGTATCCTGACTTTCAGCCGCAAGGGCAAGCTCGTCGGCGGCATGGCCTTCCTGTTTCTCAATGACCGCGGGCACGATGCGCTGCTGCTCGACGAGATCTGCCTCACCGCGCCCGAGACGCGTTATCTCGCGTCGGCGGACGAAGAGGTCGCAGCCATCTACATCTGGGCGATCGCGGCGACCGGGCGCGGCATCGCCGGTCTCGGCAAGGCCGCGGCTCATCTGCGGCAGATAAGGTTTCGCGGCGCGGATTGCTATGCGCAGCCGTCAACGGTGGCCGGACGCGACATCATGAAGGCGACGGGCTTTGCGCCTGTCCCGAGCTTCCAACCCGACCTTTGGTGCTACGAGCGTCCCTGGCATCGGCAGCCGATGCGCGTGCCAGGCGCGATCATCCAATCAAGGAGCTTTGCAGATGCACGGTACTAGGATTCCTGTCGCCAAGCCTTGTTCCCGCGCCATCACCATCCGCCTCGCGCGCGATCCAAGCGATCTCATGCTGGTGACCGCCATCCGTTCGGCGGTCTATCTCGCCGAGCAGGATTGTCCGTTCGAAGAGGAGTTCGACGGCAACGACATGGTCGCCGCGCATTTCATAGGCTTCGTCGGCAACGAGCCTGCGGGCTGCCTGCGGGTGCGGTTCTTCGGCGATTTCGCCAAGGTCGAGCGGCTCGCGGTGCGTCACCAATATCGGCGCTCGCGCGTCTCGTTCAAGCTGGTGCAGGCCAGTGTCGATTATGTGAAACGCAAGGGCTTCCGCAAGATTTACGGCCAGGCGCAGGACCGGCTGGTCGATTTCTGGGCTCATTTCGGTGCCAAGCCGCTCGGCCACAATCGCAAGATCACCTTCTCGGATTTTTCATACACGGAAATGCTGCTGGAGATCGAGCCGGGCCCGGACGCCATCACGCTGGACAGCGATCCTTACGTGATCATCCGTCCTGAGGGCGATTGGGACCGGCCGGGCGTGCTCGATGCCTCGGCAGGGCGGGCCGTGACCTCGCCGCTGCGGGACCTCGCGCTCGCCGACAGCTGAAACTGGTGCAGCGGCGCGCAACAAAATGCTGGCTTCCGTCCACGATGATCCGTCGATCCTGGTCTGTGCGGATCTTCAGGTCGAATATCTGATCCCTGGCCGTCGGCATGTCGTCCTCGACGGCGATGTGGCGACGGCGCGTTGCCTGGAACTGCTGACGCTGTGGCGCGGTAATCTGTGGCCGGTGATGCATCTGAAACGCATCGCGCAGGCGGCCTGGTTCAATCCGGCATCCAGGCTGACCGATTGGGCCGCGGCGACCAAGCCGCGGCCGGGAGAGATGACGTTCGAGCACCCGCTGCCGTCTGCCTACAGCTCGTCGCGCTTTGTTGACTACATGTCCAGTATCCGTACCACACGCTGCATCCTGATCGGATTCTCCCTGGACGAGACCATCCTGGCCACCGCAGTCGAAGGGTTTCACCGCAGCCATCGCTATCAGGTGGTCACTGACGCCGTGGCTTGCCGGCAGCCGGGGACGGACGATGCCGCCGCCTACAGACGTGCGGTAGTGAATGTCATCGGGAATTTTGCTACATTTCAGTCCAGCGCCGAACTGATCAAAGCCAGCGGCGCCGTTGCGGTGTAGGCGGCCGCGACCGGCGGATGGGGTGAGAGATTGTCACGGGGAGATGAGCTCAAGGAGCTGGCGAGCGATCTGTCGCGTGCCGCCGAGACGGCGCGCAGGCTTGGGTTGCAGACGACAGTTTATTTGCTCTCGATGGCGCTGGTGGAGGTGAGGGAGGCCATCGCCGCCACCGACGATGGGGACGACGACGGCGCGGCGTGAGGGGTCGCCCACCGGGGTCCTGGCGTGTGCGTCCTTGTGCAACGCTGCCGAGCGCTTGCTGCCGACACATTGGCGTTGCAAGTTCTGTGTTGTCGCAATAGCCAAGTATCTTAGCCAAGTATCTTGGTCATCGAGTGATGACGCCGGCTCTGCCTGCGCCGTGACGCTTTCAAGGATCCCCGCAAATGTCCATGCTGCCCAATTCGCAAGAGGCCCGGGATGTGGCCTATCAGCTCCATCCCTACACCAACGCGCGCACCCATCAGCAGGCCGGTCCCCTCGTGATCGAGCGTGGCGAGGGGCCTTACGTGTTCGACGCGACGGGCAAGCGTTATTTCGAGGCGATGGCGGGCCTCTGGAGCGTCGGGCTTGGCTTCAACGAGAAGCGGCTGGTCGAGGCGGCGCACAAGCAGATGCAGGCGCTGCCGTTCTACCACACGTTCTCCGCCAAATCGCACGGGCCCTCGATCGACCTCGCCGAGAAGCTGGTCGCGCTCGCGCCCGTTGCGATGAGCAAGGTGTTCTTCACCAATTCCGGCTCGGAAGCCAACGACACCGTGCTGAAGCTGATTGCCTATCGCTCCAACGCGCTCGGCCAGCCCCAGCGCAAGAAGGTGATCAGCCGCCTGCGCGCCTATCACGGCGTCACCATTGCGTCCGCGAGCCTCACCGGCCTGCCGAACAACCACCGTTCATTCGACCTGCCGCTGCCGAACATCCTGCACACGGGCTCGCCGCATTTCTACAAGGACGGCGCCCCCGGCGAGAGCGAGGAGGCCTTCGCGACGCGCCGCGCCGAGGAGCTCGATGCGCTGATCCAGAAGGAGGGGCCTGATACGATCGCCGCCTTCTTCGGTGAGCCGGTGATGGGGGCCGGCGGCGTCGTCGTGCCGCCGGCGACCTATTGGGACAAGATCCAGAAGGTCCTGAAGAAGTACGACATCCTGCTGGTCGCCGACGAGGTGATCTGCGGCTTCGGCCGCACCGGCAAGATGTTCGGCTGCGAGACCTATGGCATCAAGCCCGACGCGATGGTGGTCTCCAAGCAGATCACCTCGAGCTATTTTCCGCTGTCGGCGATTATCCTGAACGATCGCATGTTCGAGCCGATCGCGGACGAGAGCAACAAGATCGGCGTGCTCGGCCACGGCTTCACCGCGGGCGGCCATCCCGTCGGATCGGCGATTGCGCTCGAAAACCTCAAGATCATCGAGGAGCGCGGCCTGGTTGCGCATGCTGCCGAGCTCGGCGCTTACATGCAGGGCAAGCTGCGCGAGCTCGCCAGCCATCCGCTGGTCGGCGAGGTCCGCGGCGTCGGCATGATCGCAGCGCTCGAGCTCGTGCTCGACAAGGGACGCAAGACCGCAGCGGCGACGCCCGGCGCTGTCGGCGGCATCGCCAGCCGCATGCTCCAGGAGCGCGGCGTGATCTCGCGCAACATGCTGGATGCCATCGCCATCTGCCCCCCGCTGATCGTCAACAAGGCCCAGATCGACGATCTGGTCGCAGCGATCTCGGGCGTGCTGGAGGACATGAAGCCGGAAGTGGCCAAGCTGACGCCGGCGTAGGCGTCGCCGGCGCAACTCCATCGCCGTCACCCTGAGGTGCTCGCCTCTTCGGCGAGCCTCGAAGGGCGACGACCCGACTGCATCAGCAGGCGTTCATCCTTCGAGGCTTCGCGTACGGTGCTCTGCACCGTGCGCTTCGCACCTCAGGATGACGAGCTGACAGTTGGTCCGCGTGGCTGAATGTTACGCCCGCTGCACCCCGATCACGCGGCCTTTCTCGATTGCCAGGGCCAGCTCGCCGCGTTTCAGCTTCAGCGCGGCATCGCCGAACAGCTCGCGGCGCCAGCCGCGCAAGGCGGGCACGTCGGCCTCGTCGTCGGCGGCGATCTCCTCGAGATCGTCGACGGTCGCGATCACCTTGCTGGCGACCGCATGGCGCTCCGCGGTCATGCGCAGCAGCACCTTCAAGAGCTCGACGATGGCGGCGCCGTTGGAGTTGTTGCGCGGTTTCTCGAGCTTGGGCAGCTTCGAGAAATCCCGCGCCAGCCCGCGCTCGACCGCGGCGACGATGTCAGCGCCCCATTTGGATTTCTCGAACCCCTTCGGCACCGAGCGCAGATGCGCGAGCTTTTCCAGCGTGGTCGGCGCGTGGGTCGCGATGTCGGTGATCGCCTCGTCGCGCAGCACGCGGCCGCGCGGCACGTCGCGGCTCTGCGCCTCCTGCTCGCGCCAGGCCGCGACCTCCATCAGCACCGCGAGGTCCTTGGGCTTGCGCACCCGCGTCTTCAGCCGCTCCCAGGCGCGCTCGGGGTGGAAGTCGTAGGTCCTTGGCGAGGTCAGGACCTCCATTTCGATGGAGACCCATTCGCTGCGGCGGCGCTTCTTCAGGTCGGCGTCGAGCGCTGCGAACACGTCGCGCAGATGGGTGACGTCGGATACCGCGTAATGCATCTGCTCCTTGGTCAGCGGCCGGCGCGACCAGTCGGTGAAGCGGTGGGTCTTGTCCGGGCGGTGACCGGTGACCTTCTCGACCAGCGCGTCATAGGCGATGCTGTCGCCGTAGCCCAGCACCATCGCGGCAACCTGGGTATCGAACACCGGATGCGGGATGATGTTGGCCTGGTGCCAGACGATCTCGATGTCCTGGCGGGCGGCGTGAAACACCTTCAGCACGCCCTCGTTGGCCATCAGCTCGAAGAACGGCTTGAGGTCGATGCCCTCGGCCAGGGCGTCGACGACCACGGCTTCCTCGGCGCTGGCCATCTGCACCACGCACAGTAGCGGGTAATAGGTGGTCTCGCGCAGGAACTCGGTATCGACGGTAATGACGGGGTGCGTGGCCAGCCGGCTGCAGGCAGCCGCGAGGTCAGCGGTGGTGGTAATCAAATCCATGAACGGCCCATGACACTTAACATGAGCCGTTCTGCCGAAAGTGCTGTGATGTCAAGGGGGTTGGAGCGAATTCGAGGCTTGCATCGGGCCGAAATCGCCTCAACCGGCCGAAAATCCTATTCGTAGCGGACCCGCTGAGAGGATTTCCGGGCGCACGGCAATGCCACCACGAGCACGCACATGGCGACAAGAGCCAGTCCCAGGAACTCGATAACCAACAGATCCACGGCGAAATCCCCCCGAGAAACATTGATAGACTTGTCTGGCGCAAATTGAGGGTCTGTTAATTCTCGTGGTTACCGGCGACGCACCGGGCCGGATGGTGGACGGAGGGTTAACGGGCAGGGGCCGTGTAAACAAATTCGGCACCCCCGCATGGCGGGAGCGCCGATGTTCGCTTGACGTTGAAGGAGGCCTTACGGCAGCTTCAGCGACGTCTCCGCATTGTACGGCTTGAGCGTTTCATCCGCGGCCTTCTGGGCGGCGGCGAGGGCTTCCTTCGGCTGCTTCTTGCCGTTGAGGACCAGCATCACCTCGTCCTCGAGGTTCTTGCGCACCGGCACGGTCTTGTAGGTCGCAAACCACGGCTTTGCGACGTCGAGCTGCTCGACGGCCGTCCTGGCGTCCGGGTTCTTGTTCAGGAACTCGACCATGTCGGGCGTCTTGTAGGCCGCCATGTTCGGCGCGAAATAGCCGGTGGCGCGGCTCCACCAGGCGCTCTTCTCGGGCGAGGTCATCCACTTGATCAGGGTCCAGGCGGCCTTCTGCTTGTCGGCTTCGAGCCCGGCCGGAATGATCAGCGAGGCGCCGCCGATCGGCACGGCGTTGCGGACGTTACGCGGGATGAACGCGACCTTGTAGGCGAACTTGGCGTTGTCGCGCACGTAGGTCAGCGAGCCCGTCGACAGCATCATCATCGCGGCGTTGCCGGAGATGAAGGAGGTGCTGACGGCAGGGCCGGGCGTGGCGCCGGGCGCGTGGACCTTGTGCTTGTGGATGAGATCGTTCCACCAGGTGAGCGCACCGAGCATCGAGGGCGTGTCGTAATAGACCTCGCCGCCGAACTCCTCGTTGTAGTAGCGCCCGCCATTGCTCATGGTGAGCGTTTCCATCATCCAGCCGCAATAGTCGTAGGCGCAGGGGATCGCGATGCCCCATTGGGTCACCTTGTCGCCGTCGCGCTTGGTCAGCTTCTTGGCCCAGTCGGTGAGCTCGGCCCAGGTCTGCGGCGGCTTGTTCGGATCAAGGCCGGCGTCCTTGGCCTTGTCGGCGTTGATGTAGAGCAGCGGTGTCGAATTGTGGAACGGTACGCCGTAGACCGAGCGGTTGATCACGGCGTTGCCCTGCAGCGCCGGGAAGAACTGGCCCAGGAATTTCTCCTTGGTGGTGCCGTCGGCGGCGATCAGGCTGTCGAGATTGGTGAGCTCGTTCTCGATCTGCATGTCGAGCAGGAAGTTGGCCGACATGATCACGGCGGCCGGCGGCTTGCCGGCCTTGATCGCGGCGCGCGTCTTGATCAGCGTATCGTCATAGGAGCCGGTGTAGACGGCGGTCGCCTTGATATCGGGGTGACCGTCGTTGAACTCCTTGATCAAGGTGCCCATGTCGCGGGCGAGCTTGCCGTCCACGGGGACGGGGAAGAACAAATCGATCTCGGTCGGACCTTCGCCGGCCATGGCCGGCAGGGCGAGGGATGTGGCCAAACCGCCTGCGACGGCGAGGCCGAGCATGAGCCTGCGGGTAAACAGCATCGAAAAATCTCCTATTTGATGCCTGAGGTGACGAAAGAGCTGATGAAACGCTTCTGAAAGATCAGGAAGGTGATGAGCAGCGGGGCGATCACCATCAGCGTGCCGGCGGCGATGGTGCCCCAGGCCTGCGTGCCTTCGGCGGTCGCAGTGAACACCGAGAGGCCGACCGTGAGCGGGCGCTTGTCCGGCGAGTTGATCACCATCAGCGGCCACAGGAAATCGTTCCAGTGGCTGGTGACGGAGATGATGGCGAACGCCGAGAAACTCGGCAGCGACAGCGGCACGTAGATGTGGCGGATGCGCTGGAATAGCCCGGCGCCGTCGATCAGGGCGGCGTCCTCGAGCTCCGTCGGGATCGCCTCGAAGGCCTGGCGCATCAGGAAGGTGCCGAAGGCGGAGGCGAAGAACGGCATCATCACGCCGGCCAGCGTGTCGTAGAGGCCGAACTGCGCGATGATGCGCAGGTTCGGCACGATCAGGAGCACCGGCACCAGCATCAGCTGCATCAGGAACAGGTAGAAGATCGGCGTCTTGCCGGCGAAGTCGAGACGCGCGAACGCAAAGCCAGCGAGCGTGATGGTGACGAACTGCACGAGCAGGATGCCGGTGCAGATGATGGTGGTGTTGAGGAAGTAGCGCGGGAAGTCGGCGATCTCCCAGGCGTCCCTGACATTGTCGAGCGTGGGCTTCAGGCTCGGCATCAGCTCGGCCATCAGGTTGATGCCGTCGGAGGCCGGGCGCAGCGTGGCGACGCCCATCCACAGGAACGGGATCAGCCAGACCAGCGCGAGCAGCGCCGTCAGCGCGAAGCCGAGCTTCGGCGTGATCTCGCGGCGGGTGGCGAGCGGGGCGTCCTTGAACAGCCGGTCGAACAGCGTCATGGTCAGTTTCATGGCCCGCCCTCGCGATTGGCAATGGTGCGGAACGACAGCGCGGTGAGGCCCATCAGCGCGGCGAGCGTCAGCAGCGTCGCCGCCGAGGCCTTGCCGATGTCGTAATGCTCGACCGCCTGCTCGTAGATGTAGAACAGCACGAGGCTGGTCGAATTCGACGGCCCGCCCTTGGTCATGACGAAGACGTGGTCGACTTGCGTCACCGCGTTCAGCGTGGCGATCACGATGACGAACAGGAAGGTGGGCTTGAGCTCCGGCAGGATGATATGGCGGAAGCGCTGCCAGGGACCAGCGCCGTCGAGATGGGCCGCTTCCATCACGTCGTCGGGCACGGATTGCAGGCCGGCGAGGAAGAACAGCATGTAGTAGCCGGCGTTCTTCCAGACCGTGATCACCATGATCGCCCATAGCGCGATGTCGGGGTCGCCGAGCCAGTTCGGCAGCACCGGCAGCAGGCGGCCGATGTAGTAATCGAGCAGACCGACATTGGGCAGGAAGATGAACAGGAACAGCGCTGATGCCGCGACCATCGGGATCAGCACCGGCAGGAACAGCGCGGCGCGCAGCGCGCTGTTCACGGCATGGGTGCGCGACAGCGCCAGCGCGAACAACAGCGCAAGGGCGATGCTCGGCACCGCCGTGCCGACGGCGTAGATCAGGTTGTTGACGACGGCGCCGGTGAAGGCCGGGTCGGCCAGCACCGCGGTGATGTTGTCGAGGCCGACGAAACGCACCGGCGCCTTCGGTGTGGCGCGCTGATAGAGCGCATCGACGAGCACGCGGCCCATCGCGCCATAGGTGAACAGCGCGAGGAAGACCAGCGAAGGCAGCAGCAGCAGATAGGCCGGCAGCGAGGCTTTGAAGCGGGCGGCGAGGCGCGTCAGGAGGTCCAGGCGCGGCGCCGCCGAGGTCGTCGCGACCGGGAGCGTCGCGGGTTCGGCGAGGCTCATCTCACCGCGCCGGGAAATTGAGCGCATAGTCGCGGCCGTCCGTTCCTGCGGGCGGGGCGAACGGGAAGCGCAGACTTTCATCGAGGAAGTCGTGGCTGTGCACGACGAGGTTCTCGTCGTCGATCAGCACCACGCCATAGGCCGGCGGCTCGTGGCTTGCGAGGTGCGGCGCGCTGGCGTCGAGCTCGAACCAGACCTGGTGGTTGGTGCCGCGCAGCGTCGAGAACGGGATCTTGCCGTAGCTGCCGAAGATCGGCCGGTGCACATGTCCGAAGAAGAGGTGGCGGATGCGCGAACGGTAGGGCGCGATCACCTCAGCGAACTCCGCGCTCTGCTTCAGCCCGATCTCGTCCATCGCGTGCACGCCGACCGGGAAGGGCGGATGATGCATGAAGACGACGAAGGGCTGGTCGGCGGGCGCGGCCGCGAGCGTGCTTGCCAGCCAGTCGAAGCGCCTGGCGCACATCTCGCCGGCATGGCTGGTCTCGTCCAGCGTGTCCAGGAAGACGAACAGGCCGTGCTCGGTGGTCCGCGTGCCCTGCACGAAGCCGTTTGAATCCCGCGGCGCGGCCTTCAGCGCGTCGAGGCAGGTGACGCGGCGGTCGTGATTGCCGACCATGGCGATGTAGGGAATCTTCAGCGCGGCCATGGCCTCGGCGAAGTTGACGTAGGATTCGGCCTCGCCCCAATGGGTGAGGTCGCCGGTCACCACTGCAAACGCGGCGTCGGACTGGTGCTTGTTGATGTCGGCAATCGCCGCATCCAGCCGGGCGCGCGGATCGAGGCCGTACAGTGTCAGCCCGGGATTGGCGAGATGCGTGTCGGTGATGTGGATGAACTTGAAGGGCATGGCGCGCTTGTCAGGACGTGTTGGAGGATGGGCGCCTCCGGCAAGACGGGCCCTGACAGGCGGTTAGAGCGGGTGTGTTTCAGTTTGATGACAACGGTTCCCGCGGGCGGGATCTGTCCACAAGGCCCGCGGGACAGGGATGGACCGCGGAAGGCGCAACCCATGACGTGCGTCAATTAGAGGTCGTGGCGCGCGGTCGAACTCGCCTCACGTCCCGCAGAACGTCTGCAGCACCATCTGATCCGGCAGCGGCGGATCGGCGTAGGCGGCGTAGTCCGGCTGATCCTGATACGGCTTTTCCAGCACCTTCACCAATTCCTCGAACGGCGCGAAGTCGTCGTCATTCACCGCTGCCTGGATCACGGCTTCGACGCGATGGTTGCGCGGGATGAACAGCGGGTTCACCGCGTGCATCGCGGCCTGCCGCTCGGCTGCGGTCTCCGGCTCCAGCGCAAGACGCGCGCGCCAGCGGCCGGCCCATTCGTCGAAGGCCGCGGGCTCCATGAACTGCGCGCGCACGTCCGCGCCTTCATCGCCCGCGGCGTCACCGAGCTTGCGGAAGGTGAGGGTGAAGTCGGCCTGGTTCTTCGCCATGGCATCCAGCAGGTCCTGGATCAACGCCTCGTCGCCGTCGCGCTCGGTGAAAAGGCCGACCTTCCTGCGCAGGCCGGCCTGATAGGCGGCGCTGAACTGATCCGAGAACGCGCCGAGAATGTCCTGGGCCTCAGTGACTGCCTTCTCCTGATCGTCCGAGAACAGCGGCAGCAGGCATTCGGCGAGGCGCGTCAGATTCCACAAGCCGATGCGCGGTTGGTTGGCGTAGGCGTAGCGGCCCATCTCGTCGATCGAGGAGAACACCTGCGCGGGATTGTAGGCGTCCATGAAGGCGCACGGGCCGTAATCGATGGTCTCGCCCGAGATCGATGAGTTGTCGGTGTTCATCACGCCGTGGATGAAGCCGACCAGCAGCCAGCGCGCGATGAGCTCGGCCTGGCGGGCGACGACCGCCGCGAGCAGGTCGTGATAGGGCCGCTCCGCATGAAGCAGATGCGGATAGTGACGGGCGATGACGTGATCGGCGAGCCGGCGGATCGCATCGGTATCGCGGCGCACGGCGAAGAACTGGAAGGTGCCGACGCGGATATGGCTCGAGGCGACGCGAGTCAGCACCGCACCGGGCAGCGCGGTCTCGCGGATGACGTGCTCGCCGGTGACGACGGCGGCGAGCGAGCGGGTGGTCGGGATGCCGAGCGCATACATCGCTTCGCTGACGATGTATTCGCGCAGCACCGGCCCGAGCGCGGCGCGGCCATCGCCGCGGCGGGAGAACGGGGTCGGGCCGCTTCCCTTGAGCTGGATGTCGCGGCGGACACCGTCCCTGTCGATGACCTCGCCGAGCAGGATGGCGCGGCCGTCACCGAGTTGGGGCACGAACTGTCCGAACTGGTGGCCGGCATAGGCCATGGCGATCGGATCGGCCCCGGCGGGAACCGTTTTCCCAGCCAGGATCTCGGCCCCTTCCGGGGTCTCCAAAAGATCAGGATCGAGCCCGAGCTGAACCGCCAGCGGCCGGTTCAGCTTGATCAGCCGGGGGGCGGCGACAGGGGTCGGCGCGACGCGGGCGAAAAAGCTGTCCGGCAGCGCCGAATAGGAGTTCTGGAAGGGGAAATGGACCGTCATGGCCCCAAGATAGGGCTGGAACGCCTGATGGCAAAGGCTCGGAGCCCAAATGAGCCAAAATGGGCGCCTCCTGCCCAAATCGGGCCGTTCCCTTGGTTGCCGCCTCCGGCCTCGTCGGGTAAACCCTGCCGCAACTTCGGACCGGTCGTTTCAGGCCGTCCGATTCGCTTCCTTTCGACATTGATTTTGGGACGACCATGCATCGCTACCGGTCACATACATGCGGCGCGCTCCGCGAGAGCAACATCGGCGAGACCATCCGCCTCTCGGGCTGGGTCCATCGCGTTCGCGACCATGGCGGCGTGCTGTTCATCGACCTGCGCGACCATTACGGCCTGACCCAGTGCGTGGTCGACCCGGACTCGCCGGCGTTCTCGCTGGCCGAGAAGCTTCGCTCGGAATTCGTGGTCAAGATGGACGGCAAGGTCCGCCGCCGCCCCGAAGGCACCGACAATGACGACCTGCCGACCGGCAAGGTCGAGGTCTATGTCAGCGAGATCGAGGTGCTTGGCCCGGCCGGCGACCTGCCGCTGCCGGTGTTCGGCGACCAGGAATACCCCGAAGACATCCGCCTCAAGTACCGCTTCCTCGACCTGCGCCGCGAGAAGCTGCACCAGAACATCATGACGCGCGTCGAGATCATCAAGTCGATGCGTCGGCGCATGGAGGGGCAGGGCTTCTTCGAGTTCAACACGCCGATCCTGACCGCGTCCTCGCCGGAAGGCGCGCGCGACTTCCTGGTGCCCTCGCGCATCCACCCCGGCAAGTTCTACGCGCTGCCGCAGGCGCCGCAGCAGTACAAGCAGCTCTTGATGATGTCGGGCTTCGACCGCTACTTCCAGATCGCGCCCTGCTTCCGCGACGAGGACCCGCGCGCCGACCGTCTGCCGGGCGAGTTCTACCAGCTCGACGTCGAGATGAGCTTTGTCACTCAGGAAGACGTGTTCGCGGCGATGGAGCCGGTGATCACGGGCGTTTTTGAAGAGTTCGCCAAGGGCAAGCCGGTGAGCAAGAACTGGCGCCGCATTCCGTTCGCCGAGGCGCTGCGCAAATACGGCAGCGACAAGCCGGACCTGCGCAACCCCATCGAGATGCAGGACGTCTCCGAGCACTTCCGCGGCTCTGGCTTCAAGGTGTTCGCACGCATGCTCGAGGACCCCAAGAACCAGGTGTGGGCGATCCCGGCGCCGGGCGGCGGCAGTCGCGCGTTCTGTGACCGCATGAATTCGTGGGCGCAGGGCGAAGGCCAGCCCGGCCTCGGCTACATCATGTGGCGCGAGGGCGGCGAGGGCGCAGGTCCCCTTGCGAACAACATCGGGCCCGAGCGCACCGCTGCGATCCGCGCGCAGATCGGCACCAAGGAAGGCGATGCCGCCTTCTTCGTCGCCGGCGATCCCGACAAGTTCTGGAAGTTCTCTGGCCTTGCCCGCAACAAGGTCGGCGAGGAATTGAACCTCACCGACAAGGAGCGGTTCGAGCTCGCCTGGATCGTCGATTTCCCGATGTACGAGTACAACGAGGACGACAAGAAGGTCGACTTCTCGCACAACCCGTTCTCGATGCCGCAGGGTGGTCTCGACGCGCTGAAGTCGCAGGACCCGCTGACCATCAAGGCGTTCCAGTACGACATCACCTGCAACGGCTACGAGATCGCCTCGGGCGGCATCCGCAACCACGTGCCGGAAGCCATGGTGAAGGCGTTCGAGATCGCAGGTTACGGCGAGCAGGAAGTGGTCGACCGCTTCGGCGGCATGTACCGCGCCTTCCAGTACGGTGCGCCGCCGCATGGCGGCATGGCCGCGGGCGTCGACCGCATCGTGATGCTGCTCTGCGGCACCACCAATTTGCGCGAGATCTCGCTGTTCCCGATGAACCAGCAGGCCATGGACCTGTTGATGGGCGCCCCGTCGGAAGCAACGACGAAGCAGCTCCGCGAGCTGCATGTCCGGGTGAACCTGCCGCAGAAGTGAGGGGCTCAACGGGACTTCGGTCTCGTGCCCCGGACGCAGCGCAGCACGCGAGTGATGCGCTGCAGAGCCGGGGCCCAGCTTTTCAGCTTTCGGCGAACCGCAAACGTTCTGGGTCCCGGCTCTGCGTCGCACCGCTTCGCGCTGCGCCGCGTCCGGGACACGAGATCAAACTACAGCCCCGTCGAGGCCTCGATCCTGAACTGCGCCAGCGCGCTCTCCGGGTCGCTTTGTGAAAGCTGCATCAATTGCATCAGCGGCACCTTGCCGAGCGGCGTCAGCTTGATGGTCAGTGTCTGGCCTGACGTGGCGACGAAGCCGGCGAGCGCATCCACCGCCACCTTGGCGCCGGCATTGGATGCCGCGATCTTCTCGCCCTGCGCCCGGATCATCTCGACGATGGCGCTGCGCGCGGTGTCGCGGCTGACATTCTGCATGCGCGCGAACTGAGCCACGACGAGATCGACCACGCCGCTGTCGCGCAAGGAGAGCTCGATCGGGCCGGTCTCGATCTGCCCGGCCTGGCTCATCGCCTGCACCGGATCGGTCGTGAACAGGCCGCGCGGCACGTTGGCGAGCGCGAGGCGGGCCTGCGCCCTGGCGAGGTTGCCGAGATCGATGGTGGCCGGCGCGAGCGCGAATGCACCCGACGATTCCGTCCAGGCCGCGCCGAGATCGAGGTCGATCGCGAGCTTGTCCACGCCTGCCACGATCAGCGGCTGCAGCGCCGGATTGGCGGGATCGGTCGGCGTGACCATCTTCACGACCAGACTGGCCTTGCTCGGGATCGATCCCACCAGCTGGCCCCAGTTCAGGCTGATCGTGTCGACGGTGATGGGCTGTCGCGCGTTCCTATGGGGCGCAATCACGCCCTTGACCTCGGCGCCTGCGAGCACGCGGAAAAGGCCCAGCATCTGATCGGGCGAGGGCGGTTGCCCGGGCGTTCGAAGGCTCGCCGCCCAGCGCATCAGGTTTGCCGCGCTGAAGGACTTCAGCGCGAAGCGCTCCATCTTGAACTGTCCCTGCTGCGGTGACGGCGTGTCGACGCCTTCGACCGCGAGCTCGCCTTCGCGATATCTGACGGCATTGATCCTGGCCGTCCCTTGCGGCGTGCCAACCGACATCTTGCCGATTTCGGCCTTGCCGATGCGAAGACCCTCGTAGAATCCGGCGAGCTTCTCCAGCAGCTCGCGCGCTTGCGCCGGCGTCGGTGGGGTCGATTGATCCTGCGGCAGCGCGGCAAGCATCTCGGCCAGCCGGAATTTCGACGGCTGCACGGCGATGTCTTGCATGGTGAAGCCATCGACATCGACGCGCATTCCCTGTGCCGATTTGAGCGCATAGGGACCGGTCGAGACCTGCCGATAGACGCGGCGGAAGCTGTCGTCGCTGGTCGTCTGCGGGTCGAGCGCGGCGAGGATCGCGGTCGCGTCGAAATCGTTGATGATGATGCTGGAGAGCTCGCCCGTCAGCTTGTCCGGCTTGCCCGGCTGCTTCACGTCGATCGAGATGGCGGCGCGGTCCGCCTTCATCGCGTCGATCTTGCCGTGCTTCAGATTCTGGATCGCGAGCCCGGCATAGGTGATCTCGCCGCCGCCGGCGGCCGCGCCGGAATCGAAGGTTATCGTCAGGGTCGGGGCCGCGAGCGACGATGCGGTGACGCTCGCATATTGATTGAGTGCGTAGCGGTACATGTCGATCACGGAGCCGTCAGTCGGCGCATTCCCGGCGTGAACGGGACCGGCATAGTCGCGCATCGTCAGCTGCGGGATCTGGTACGCGACCTTCAGCCTGGTCGGGCCGAGCTGGTCCAGCGCGACCTCGAGCCCGGTGATGTCGATGCTGTCAGCCGAAAACCTAGTCTCGTCGATCTGGCGAACGCCCGTACCCTTGATGCCCGCGATCCTGATTTGCGCCTGCGGCTCCTTTCCGGGCGCAATCACGACGTCCTCGATCGTCAGCGTCCGGGTCGCGAGCGCGAACCCGATCTTGCCGTGGCTCGCCTTGCCGCCGCCTGCACGCATCTGCTCGAAGACCGCCTCGACCTCGCTGGTCGCCCGGTGCTGGACGTAGAGATCGAAGCCGAACCATCCGCCCGCGCCGAGCGCGGCTGCCATGATCAGGCCGATCAGGATTCGCGTCATGCCCTTGCCCCAGTTGCTCGTTCTGAACCGTGCAACCTGCCATATTCGCGAAACGTGGCGCGGTCCAGGGAAAGCTATGGTTTTCAAATATTTGACCGCGCGCCCTGTTGATGGGGCAGCAATCGGATGTTGCCACCGGGGCACCCGGCGTGCTTCATCCCGTTTTCATGACCCGGAAATACCGTTCCGCTTGGGCGGCAGCTCCGGAGCATGCATTTTGATGCCGGTAACGCGAGGCAAGACTGCGCATGTCGTCCTATTCTGATGATCTCCACCAGGCGGCGCTGGCCTATCATCGTCTGCCGCGCCCCGGAAAGCTCGAGATCCAGGCAAGCAAGCCGCTTGCCAATCAGCGCGACCTCGCGCTGGCCTATTCTCCGGGCGTTGCCGCGGCCTGCACCGAGATCGCCAAGAACCCGGCCGAGGCGGCCACGCTCACCACCCGCGCCAATCTGGTCGCGGTGGTCTCCAACGGCACCGCGGTGCTCGGCCTCGGCAATATCGGCCCGCTGGCCTCCAAGCCGGTGATGGAAGGCAAGGCGGTTCTGTTCAAGAAGTTCGCCGGCATCGACGTGTTCGACATCGAGATCGCCGCCGATACCATCGACCGCGTGGTCGAGACGGTTGCGGCGCTCGAGCCGACCTTCGGCGGCATCAATCTGGAGGACATCCGCGGACCGGAATGTTTCGAGATCGAGACGCGCTTGAAGGAGCGCATGAAGATCCCGGTCTTCCATGACGACCAGCACGGCACCGCCATCATCGTCGCCGCCGCCATCACCAACGGCCTCAGGCTGAACGGCAAGAAGCTGTCCGACGTCAAGATCGTGGCCTCGGGGGCAGGGGCCGCTGCGCTCGCAACGCTGAACCTGCTCGTCTCGATGGGCGCGCAGCGCAAGAACATCTGGGTCTGCGACATCGACGGGCTCGTGCACGAGGGGCGCAACACCTCGATGGACCGCTGGAAGGCGGTCTATGCGCAGAAGACCGACAAGCGCACGCTCGCCGACGTCATCGGCGGCGCCGACATCTTCATCGGCCTCTCGGCACCCGGCGTGCTCAAGCCCGAGATGGCCAAGGCCATGGGCGACCAGCCGCTGATCATGGCGCTCGCCAATCCCGTGCCGGAGATCATGCCGGAAGAGGCGCGCAAGGCGCGCCCCGACGCCATGATCTGCACCGGCCGCTCCGACTTCCCGAACCAGGTCAACAACGTCCTGTGCTTTCCCTTCATCTTCCGCGGCGCGCTCGACGTCGGCGCCACCGCGATCAACGAGGAGATGAAGCACGCCGCCGTCGAGGCCATCGCGCAGCTCGCGCGCGAGGCGCCGTCGGACGCCGTCGCGCAGGGCTTCGACACCGGCGAGACGCAAGGCTTCGGTCCGGGCTCGCTGATCCCGAGCCCCTTTGATCCCAGGTTGATCCTGCGCATCGCGCCGGCCGTGGCGAAAGCGGCGATGGAATCAGGCGTCGCAACGCGACCCATCACCAATTTCGACGAATACACCGCGCTGCTCGAGCGCTTCGCCTTCCGCTCCGGCCTCGTCATGAAGCCGATGTTCGCCAAGGCCAAGACCCAGCCGGTGCGCGTGATCTATGCCGAAGGCGAGGACGAGCGCGTGCTGCGCGCCACGCAGGTGGTGCTGGAGGAGAACCTGGCGCGGCCGATCCTGGTCGGCCGTCCTTCGGTCGTGGAGGCGCGCATCAAGCGGTTCGGCCTCTCGATCCGCGCCGGCAAGGACTTCGACCTGGTCAATCCCGAGGACGATCCGCGCTACCGCTCCTATGTGCAATCCTATGTCGAGGTCGCCGGCCGCCGCGGCGTCACGCCGGATGCGGCCCGCACGGTGGTGCGCACCAACAACACGGTGATCGCCGCGCTCGCAGTGACGCGCGGAGAGGCGGATGCCATGCTTTGCGGCGTCGAGGGCCGCTACATGAGCCATCTGCGTCATGTCCGCGAGATCGTCGGCTTCTCGCCTGGGATCAGCGACTACGCGGCGCTTGCGCTGCTGATCACCAGCAAGGGTGCTTTCTTCATCGCCGACACGCAGGTTCGGCCCAACCCGAGCGCGGAGGAGCTTGCCGAGATCGCCTCGCTCGCCGCGGTCCACGTGCAGCGCTTCAACATCAAGCCGAAGATCGCCTTCGTCTCGCATTCGGATTTCGGCAGCTACGACACCGACTCCTCGCGCAAGATGCGGCTGGCGACCCAGCTGTTGAAGGACAAGCATCCGGAGATCGAGGCCGACGGCGAAATGCAGGGCGACACCGCACTCTCCGCCGCTGCGCGAAAAATGGTGCTGCCGCACTCCAAGCTGGAGGGCGAGGCCAACATCCTGATCATGCCGACGCTGGACACCGCCAACGTCGCCTATCAGATGATCAAGTCGCTGGCGGACGCGCTGCCCGTCGGGCCGATCCTGGTCGGCCCGGCGCGCCCCGCGCATATCCTGACGCCGTCGGTGACGGCGCGCGGCATCCTGAACATGACGGCTGTTGCAGTCGTGGAAGCGCAGGAGCGCGCCTCGCGGCAGCAGCCGACGTTGTTCACGTAGCTGCTTCCCGTTTTCCAGGCATTTTGGGACAGCGCGCTCCGCGAACTCGTCATGCCCGGGCTTGTCCCGGGCATCTACGATCTTCGCGCCGTGGAGCAGGTCGTGGATGGCCGGGACAAGCCAGGACAAGCCCGGCCATGACGCCGATAGAGCGGTAGCCGAACTTTGCGCGGTCGGTTCGATTCCGCTAGGGAGCGCCACGTCACCGCTGCGCCGCCAACTTTGAATTCCTCGCGGTTCTCCATTTCCACGTTTGTAAACCGGCGCACGACTCTTCATAATCCGCCGACGCGTCCCACGCTTTGAGCTTGCCAAGAGGCCGATCATGCCTGCGTTCGTGACTTTCGGGCGAATCCTGTTCGCCGTGCTGTTCATCTACACGGGCGCGACCAAGCTCTTTGCCATCCAGGCGACCGCCGACTTCATCGCTACCAGGGTCGTGGTGCCCGACGTCATCGCGCCTTACGCCAGGCAGGTCGAGACGGCGACGGCCATGACCACGCCGCAGCTCTTGGCGATCGCGGTCGGCGGGCTCGAGGTCATCGCAGGGCTGATGATCGCGCTGAATTTCGGCGCGCGTTTCTTCGCGATGCTGCTGATCGTCTACGTTGCCGTCGCGACCGTCCTGTTCTACGACTTCTGGAACATGGCGGCTCCTGAGAACGCCAAGATGCTGGTCGACGCGCTCAAGAACCTGTCGATCATCGGTGCGCTCTGCATGATCATCGGCTACGGCCGCACCACGCGTCCGGCCGAAGCGGCCTACGGCGACGTGTAGCGGTCAATCCGCTCTCGGCGGCGCAATCTCGCGCATCCAGCGGGAAATCGTCGCGCTGCTCGTTGCATCGGTGCCGCGCTGCAGGCCGAGCAATGCGGCCTCGCGCGCGGCGCGGGGCGTGATGCCATAGGCTGCCTTGAACGAGCGCGTGAAATGCGCGTCGGTGCCGAGCTGCCAGCGCCGCGCGACCTCGCTGATCCGCGGACCACGCGCGCCCGAATTGGCGAGATCGAAAAAGGCGCGATGCAGCCGCCGGCTGCGGATGTAGTCGGCGATGCCGCCGACGGGTGCGAACAGCCGGTACAGTGAGGCCCGGGACAGGCCGAAATGGGCCGCGATCGAATTGGCCGACAGATCCCCGCTGGCAAGGCCGGCCTCGATATATTGGCGGATCCGCATCAAGGGCGGGCTCGCGGCGACGGCATGGTCGGCATCAGCGTCGCCACGCTCGAGCTCGTTGCGCAGGCAGGCGGCCAGCAGCGAAACCGTGCCCTCGGCCACCGATTGGCATTCGTCGAGCGTCATGCGCGGTGCAAATTCGAACAGCGCGGTGAGATGTCCTGCCAGGAGCCTTGCGATCACGCTGCTGCCCGACAGGACCAGCCCGTGCAAATCGTCGACCCGCAACAGATGGGTGCCGAACATCGGGCGCGGCACGACCAGCGTGACATTCTCGAAAGCCGTCGCCTTGGTCTCCAGGGTCTGGGCGAGGTCGAACAGGCAGATGTCGCCCGCGCGCACCCGCATGGGCCGGGTGCCCGCGACGCCGTCATAGCCACCCCTCAGATAGAGCTGGAGGATGATGTGGTCGACGCCGCTGCGCGCGATCGTTTCAGGTGTGCGGCGGAAACGCTGGCCGCCGGCGCGGCTCAGCCCGATCAGCACCGGCCCCATGGCGTAAGAGCTGATGTCGGCGCGAAACGGGCCCGGTTCGCCGGCGGCGAGCTCGTCGACGTCGAACAGCGTGGCGACAGCCTCCCGCCAGGCGGCGACGTTCGCATTGGCCTCCATCTGATCGGCGGTGAAGCCGAATGCCGGTAGCATGGACGAGATCAGTACTGCATCGTCAGTCAGTCCGGAGGCGTTTGTCGGAGCTGTCGTCGTACCGTCGTCGGTCATGGTGATCGTGGTCGCGTCTTGATCGTCGTTAAGGAGCGTGAAGGGCGGAGCCGGGCCAATCATACCTGGCTGTAGGCTGATATCCGGCGAAGGGAAATGGTTCGTTCGTGTACGAATCCTCCCGCCCGCGGGCCGCAGCCTCGATCCCAAACCGTCCATTCTTGCGCTTTTGTCTCAGTCTGTTGATGCGGTGTTTCGGAATGGCCGGCTCGTATTGACGCAGCGCGACAGACGTTGGCTATAGCGCCACGACCGCCGTCGGGGCCGATTATCGGGTTTCGGCAAATATGCTAGCCGGCTTTGCGCTGGCCGGCGGCGGGACCAATTTTGGCTTGCTGAACTGCAGGATACCCAATGGTATCTTGTTGCCGGTACTTTGCATGGGGTTGTTTTTCCAATTTTGAATCGGAGCCCCCCGGTGCGAGCGAGATCGGCAATGCCGACAGGCTAACCCGGCCGCCATGGGGTCACGGTCACCTCGTGCGCCGCGTCGAGCAGGTACGGCGTGCCCGGTTTCATCCCGTGCGAAGCCAGCACCTCGTGCGACGTCCGCTGGGGCACGCCGACAAAACAGCCTTCACCGCCGGGCAGCCGTACATGCGGAGCCTCCGACAGCCAGAACGTGTCGTAGCGCTCCATGAACAGGTCGAACACCGCGGGACCGCCGATGACGGCAATCATGCCGGAGGCGACGTCCGCGAAGGCGCAGGCCGCCTCGAAGCTCGCGTGCTCCGGATTCCACAGCGTCGCATTCGGCATCTCCGGATCGACGGTGAGGTCCTTGATCTTGCGGGTCAGGATCAGCCGCTTGCGCTTCGGCGAATTCGGCTGCTGCTCGTGCGAGTGCCGGCCATGCACGATCAGCGCGGCGCGGTCGAGCGCCTGCTCGAAGAACAGCTTGTCGCCTTCGAACTTCAGGTTGTCGGGCATGACGCGGTCGGCGTCGGCAAGCATACCGTCCGCCGAGACGATGACGTAGCCTTCGATACGGAAAGACAATTGCCGTCTATTCGGAAACGGTCGTCACCACGGAATTGACCGGGCGCTGGCTCACCGTCGGCAGCTTGATGTCCTTGAGCAGCTCCTGGTCGTATTCCGGCAGCGTCGATGCCGGGAACTTGGCGCGCATCGCCACCACCTTGTAGCCGCCGGCCTTCAGCCGCTTTAGCAGCTCAGGCAAGGCCTCCGCAGTGTGCTTCTGGAAGTCGTGCATCAGGATGATGCCCTTGCCCTTGGTCTCGAGCTTCTTCATCACAGTCTCGATCACCTTCTCGGGCTTGGAGGCCTTGAAGTCGAACGAGTCGATATCGCAGGAGAAGATCGCGACATTGCGGTTGCCGAGATAGGTGACCATCTCCGGCGGATGCTGGAGCGCCGGGAAGCGGAAGAACGGCGAGGGCGAGATGCCGCCGAGCGCCCATCTCACGGCGCTGAAGCCCTTCTCGATCTCGTCCTTGCGCTGCGCCTCGCTAAGCTTCTTGTTGTTGAGGTTGGCGTGCGACCAGGTGTGGGCGCCGACGGTATGGCCGGCGGCGTAGACCTGCTTCAGGATCTCCGGCTCATAGGTCGCGTGCTTGCCGATGGAGAAGAAGATGCCGGTGGTGCATTCGTCGGCGAGCGCCTTCAGCACCGCGGGCGTGTTGCGCGGCCAGGGGCCGTCGTCGAAGGTCAGCACCACCTCGTGGTCGCGCAGGAAGTCGAGCTCCTTGAAATGCTCGAAGCCGAAGCCGGGACCGCCCGTGGTGTCGATCTCGACGGTGCGGGCGACACCGAGCGCGCCAGGCGTGTTGCAAGCCGCGCGCGCCGGCTGCGGCGGCTGCTTGGGCGGAGGCGGATTTACGAACCCCGCCGGCGCGGCGCCCGGAGCGGGAGCGGCGGCCGGAGCCGTCGCGGGCGCCGACGCGACTGGCGTCGCCGCCGGTGCGGCTTGCGCCGCGGCTGCCGGCTTCGCGGCCGGTGCCTGCGACCATGCAGCGCTGGTCATCGCCACCGACATTGCCCCTGCCAAAATCAGTCCTGCCGCCACACGCATGGTGTTGTCCTCGAGATTGATCCCGTTGTTCCCCCGCGGCTTTTCGCCTGCGGCAAAAACCGTCCTGCGCCGAACGATCCTAGCCTAGATGGTGCGGCATCGCCATTGCAACGGCTGTTTGACGCCGCTCCCCGATTGTGCCCAGCCGGATGGCGCGCGCCTTGCGTCAAGTGTCGGCCAGCGCCCTGGCAATGGCCGTTTTGATCCGTGTGTCGGCCGGTTCGACCGCAGAAGGAAAGACGTCGGCGACATAGCCGTCGCGGCCGATCAGGTATTTGTGGAAGTTCCAGCGCGGAACTTCCTTCGGTCGCGCCTCGGCGGCCCATTTGTAGAACGGATGCGCCTTTGCGCCGACCACCACGGCCTTGGCCGTCACCGGGAAGGTAACACCATATTGGTGGTGCGCGGTTTCCGTGATCTCGCTGACGCCGCCGGGTTCCTGGCCCCCGAAATTGTTGGAGGGCACGCCGATCACTGTGAGCCCGCGCTCGCGAAACTCGTTCCAGAGCTCTTGCAGGCCTGCATATTGCGGCGTGTAGCCACAGAGTGAGGCGGTGTTCACCACCAGCAGCGGCTTGCCGGTGAACGCGGCGAGGCGGATGTCGTCACCTGACAAGGCAGCGAAGGAGAAGGCGTAGGCCGAGATCCGGCTCATGCCACCATCGGCGACAGCACCGGTTACCGGCGCGAGCGCGCCGGCGAGCGTCGCAACGAGCATGGTCCTGCGGTCCATCACGTCGCCCCGAAATGATCCGGGTCGTATCTTACTCCGCCGGCGCGACCGGGCTGCTCAACACCGCGTTATCGGGAGCAACGAGGCCTAATACAGGCGGACGATGAAGTCGGTGCCTTCGCCGGTCTCGCCCTGGTTGATGCCCTGGTCGGAGACGATGATCGAGCCGCCCGACGTCAGCATCTCGTTGACCTTCGCCATGGTGTCGGCGGGGATCGAGATGCGGTCGAGGGCTTCGGCCGGGCTGTCCGGCGTGGCCACGGGCTTGGCAGCGACCGGGATCACGTCGGCGCCGCGCTGGCGGCGCGCGAGGCGGCTGGCCTCCTCGCGTGCCGCGGAACGGGCGGAGACGGGCAGCGACACCACCGACCAGCGCAGCGTATTGGCATCGGCCTTGTCGACTTCGGCCGTGAAGACATGCGTGCCGAGCGGCCGGTCGCTCGCGGCGATCGTGATGGGCACCTCGAACAGCGGCGCAAAATTCTGCCGCACATAGAGCTTGGAATCCTTGCGACTGATGAAGACGGCAATCTGGCCGGCCCGCCTGGGCGCTTCCGGCTTTGCGGCTGGCGCCGGGTCGGCAACGCGGGTCTCGTCCTTCCTTGCGTCGGGCGAGGCAGTGATGGCGGGCGCACCGGGCCCCTTCGCGGCGTCCACCGCGTCCGTCTTGACCGGCTCGGCCTCGACAGCCCCCTTGCCGGCGGTCTCGTCGTCGTTGCCTGGCTTGGCCGTATCGGATACGGCGGCAGTCCTGGCCTTGTCGGCCGGTGCAGCGGCTTCCTCGCGCGCGGGCGCACTGCCCGTGGTCACATCCGAGATTGCCGCGTGGCCGATGGACGAGCGCAACTCGATCACGCTGTCGGCGCTGGCAGTCTTCGTCTCCACCGGCTTGGTTTCGGCGGCGCCCTTGTCGGCCTTGTCAGTGACATTGGCGTCGGTGACATTGGTCTGCGGCTCGAGGCTCGCCGTGGGCGGCGGCACGCGCACGGAGGCGAGCAGGGGGTGCGAGAAGCTGCGCGGCGTCATCTCGCCGGGCGCGACGATGACACGCGCGCCCATCCTGGTCCAGTTCCACATCTTCACGGCAAACGCCATCGGCATGCGGATGCAGCCGTGCGAGGCCGGATAGCCCGGCAACACGCCGGCATGCATGGCAACGCCGGACCAGGTGATCCGCTGCATGTACGGCATCGGCGCGCCGCTATAGATGTTGGAGTGGTGGAATTTATGCTTCTGGATGACGCTGAACACACCCATCGGCGTCGAATGGCCCTTCATGCCGGTCGACACCGGGGATTCCGCGAACACGCCGGTGCTGTCGTAGACCGTCACCTTCTGCCGGTCGATCGACACGACGATGACCAGCGGCCCTTGCGGCTTGGTGCCGGCTTCCTTCCCGGCGACGCTTGGTTTCTTGCTTGCGGCGCCTCGCTTCTGCGGCTTCTGGCGCGGTATCTCGGGATGCCGGTCCTGTCGCGCGTAATAATAGGATCCATCGGAATAATCCGTCCAATAATAGAACGCTGCGTCTGCCTGGCTGGTCGTGCCGATCGCACCCGCCGCCGCCAAAATGGCGACCTGCCAAAGCCGCGCTGGCTTGGCGAAAGAACCCGACGCGTTCACGCTGTTCATTCTCGAATCCAAAATCCAAATCAGACGTTAGTCTCACGAAGGGGATACGCGTTCACCAGCAGGGTGGTTCTGCCATCAGTTGCTTTTGTTCAGGACGTAGCAAAAAAGCCTCACGGAGCGGTAAACGGCGGCCGCGCCTCTGCCGTCGTCTTCCTGTCGGGCCGTCGCGTTCCTACATTGCGGGGACTTGTTACCGGAGAACTTCATGTCATCTCGTTTCCCCGGTCTTTCCGGCATCCGCTTGAAAGGCCTCGTCTTATTTCTCCTGGCTTTGACCGCGCCAATGGTGCCAGCGTGGGCCGCCGATGAGCCCGATCTGATCTTCCGCCGCTCGACCGTGTTCAAATGGATGAGCCCGAACGACAAGCTCGCGACCTATGGTCTCGACGATCCGGAAGTCGAGGGCGTCGCCTGTCATTTCACGGTGCCGGAGAAGGGGGGCTTCAAGGGTTGGCTGGGGCTTGCCGAGGAGGTCTCCGACATCTCGCTCGCTTGCCGCCAGGTCGCTCCGATCAGGTTCAAGCACAAGATGGAGCAGGGCGACGACATGTTCCGCCAGCGACGCTCGCTGTTCTTCAAGAAGATGCAGATCGTGCGCGGCTGCGACGCCAAGCGCAACGTGCTGGTCTACATGGTCTATTCGGACAAGTTGATCGAGGGCTCGCCCAAGAACTCGACCTCGACCGTGCCGATCATGCCGTGGGGATCGGCGGACGCAAACGTCCAGAAGTGCGGCGAGTTCTTCACTCAGTGACGCGCTTGCGTTCACCCAGTGACGCGCTTGCGTTCACCCAGTGACGATCGCGCGGCTTTGCGAGATGCGAACCGGTCAGCCGCACGAATGTCTGCGGCGCAGCCTCGAAGCCGCGGTTCGATTGCAGCGCCATTTCGCCGGCGCTGCCGCGAACGGGTGGTTGATCTCTGCGGTCCGTCCGTGCATCCGCATCGCGCGGCGTTGCGCGATTTCCCGCCATCATGGTGGCCATCCCTCACGTGAAAGCGCCCGATGACCCGGGCGTCTCGGTCTCGATGGCTTGGGTCGCTGCCGAGCCACCCCCGGTTCGATCGAGCCCAACCCTCGTTTGCCGACCTCTTCAGCAGAAAAACGTAAAATGCGTGTGAAGCGTGCGAGGCGGGAGCATGACGGTGGCCGTGCTGAAGCATGATCCGGAAAAGTGCGCAGCGGTTTTCCGAAAAGATCATGCGTAAACAACAGCCTAAAGCGCGAAGCGCGCTTTAGGCATGTGTCCGCGCTGGTGCCGGAGCCTGGCAGGCCACCTTTGACCTGAAGCGAGACCTGTCTGAAATGATTGGCATTTTCCGAGAATTGTTTCGTCCCGCCGAACGGGACGAAACAATTCTCACCAAGACGAAACCATTTTCAGCTTTTCGCGCATCACGCACGAAACCGGCCATGGTTATCAGCGCCACAACGACGACGGCGCACCGCCGGCTGCCGAATTGGGACACGAGATCATGCGCGCACTCAGCCTTATTCTAGCTTTTGGTTTCGTGCTCGCCGGCTCCTCGTTCGCGGGTTCACCCGACGGCAATCTCCCCGGTGTCGGCACCTTCCAGTACAGCGGCACGCCCGTCACGATCACGCCGGCACAGCCGATCATGGTCGCCGCGCGCTTCTGACGGCATAAAAGAGAACAGCCGGCAAAGGCCATCATGTTGCTTCGTCTCTGCGCCGCAGCTTTCGTGTCCTTCCTGACGATCAGTTCCGTTCAGGCGCAAGTTCGCGCACCCTCCAGGCTGCCCGATCCTCGCAGCGAATTCGTGCGCCAGTGCGCGCCCCGTATGCTCGGGCGCTGGGAGCATCCGGAAGAGGTTTGCGGCTGTCTGCACGATCATGCCGCCGCGGCCGTCGAGGATCGCGATCTGCGCGAAGCGCTGCTGCGCGGCATCAGCGAGACCGGCGTGCCCACCATCGAGACCGACTGGGTGCCGGTCTCCAAGCAGGGCGAGATCGGCCCGACCTTCACCAAGATCGCCAAACCGACCTTGCAATGCATGTTCGATCCGGCGAAGTAGCTTCCCAGATCTTCATCTCGATTGCGGCCCGTGCCGTGGCACGCAGGAACTCGTGCGCGAGACTCCCTTGTCGGTCATCTTCGCGCCGCGCACTTCCTTGACCTGGCCGGCGGGGCAGGTTCCGTCATCTACGAGCACACGCTGGCCGAGCTTCAGATCGACAATGTCCTGCTCGCGTCCGACGGTGACTGCGTGTGCCGTCGAGGCAAGCGTGATGGAGATCAGCAGCGAGAGGCAGGTCGCTTGGCGCAGCAGCATGATGTGAGGTCCCGGCAACGATGCCGCAGTCTAGGGAGCGGCGGGCGATTCTGATAGTGAAGCTTCGTCACGCCCGGCGGGCCGATCTTCCCCTTGTGCCCAATGCTGCGCGCGATTCCCGCGCGAGACGTTCGGCGGAGGCCACGAGCTGTGGAACCGGGTGCCCGGAAAATCCCAGCACGAAGCCGGGCAGAGGACGCCCGCGCGAATAGGTGTCGGCCAACAGCCAGCCTTCCGCGCCGGCCGCTTGCTTGGCATGCGCTGCCACCGACAGATCGACGGAGGGATCGAACCGGGCGACAAGATGCAGGCCCTGCGAGGGCACCGGCACCGCAAGCGCCCCATCGGATGCGGCTTCAAGCGTTGCGGCGAGCGCATCGCGCGCCTCGCGATAGAGTTTTCGCACGCGCTTCAGATTCGCGGCGAAGGCGCCGGAATTGAGCATGTCGGCGACCGCGCCTTCCATCAGCGTGCCGGGAAAGCGGTCGAGCGCCGCGCGCGCTGCCGTCACGTCCGCGATCAGCCGTTCGGGCAGGGCGCAATAGCCGATGCGCAGGCCCGGGAACAGCGTCTTGGCAAACGTGCCCAGGTAGATCACGCGCTGGAGACGATCGATGCCGGCGAGCGACATCAGCGGTGCGCCGTCATAGCGGAATTCGCTGTCGTAATCGTCCTCGAGCACGAAGGCGCCGACTTGTCTCGCCCAGTCCAGCAGCTCGAGCCGGCGCGGCATCGACATCTGCACGCCAAGCGGAAACTGGTGCGACGGTGTGACGTAGGCCGCGCGCGCGGACGGCGCTGCGATCCGGCCTTTGGCGACACGCATCCCGTGCTCGTCGACCGCGACAGGCACGGCACGATAGCCGCAATGCGCGATGGTTTTTCGCGCGGCGGGATAGCCGGGGTCCTCGCACCATACTTGATCGTCGGGCTGCAGGATCGCGCTCAGCACGATGCGCAGCGCGTGCAGCGTGCCCGAGGTCAGCATGATCTGATCGGGATCGCAGCGCAGGCCGCGCGCCGACAGCAGATGGTTGGCGATCGCCGAGCGCAGCTCGCGGCTGCCGCGGGGATCGCCATAATGCAGGTGCTCGGAGCCGAAGGCGCGCATGCGGCGGCCAACGAAAGCGCCAAAGCGCTGCACCGCGCGCTCGTCGATATGGGTGCAGCCGAGCGCGAACGCGCCTTGCCTGGGCGTTTCCACAACCACCTTCGCCTTGTTCGGCTCGGCCGCCCGCGCAGGGATATGTGCGGCGACGAACGTGCCGGAGCCGACGGTTGCGTCGGCAAAGCCGTCGGCGATCAGGCGCTCATAGGCGGTGACGACGGCATTGCGCCGGAAGCCGGTCTGCCTGGCCAGCGTCCGCGATGGCGGCAGCGGCTCACCGGGCTTGACGAGGCCGGAGACGATCATCTCGCACAGCGCCTGATAGAGCCGGTGCGCGGCGGAGGCGCCGGCCGTGACGTGTGGGCCGATGAGGTCGAGCGGCAGCTCGGTCCTGGCCGGTGAGGGGTACGAATTGGTCGGAATTTTTCGCATGGAATTGGAACTATCGCAGACCAAATGCGCCGCTACAACCGCTCTCAGATTGTTCCAATTCGCGCAGGAGCGGCCGTGAGCCAGACTGAGACCTCCAATTCCTATCCGATGTCCGCGCGCAACCAGGTCAAGCGCCGTCACGACCGCGGCTTCTATGATCACGACACGGTTCACCGCATCCTGGATTCCTCGATGCTCTGCCACGTCTCCTATGTGATCGACGGCCAGCCCTATTGCACGCCGACCTTCTTCTGGCGCGAGGGGACGAGGCTCTACTGGCACGGATCCAGCGCCAGCCGCATGTTGCGCAACCAGACCAAGGGCGAGCGCGTCTGCCTGACGGTCGCTCATCTCGACAGCCTCGTGCTGGCACGATGCGGCTTCAACCATTCCGCGGACTACCGCGCGGTCATGGCATTCGGCACGGCCTATCTCGTCACCGATCCAGAGGAGAAGGAGCGGGCGGTGATCGCCATGGTCGATCGCTTCTTCCCGGATCGCACCGCTGGCCTGCGACAGAGCACCACGCAGGAGATCAAGGCAACGTCCTTCATCGCGATGGAGATCGAGGAGGCCTCGGCCAAGATACGCGCCAAGGGTGTCGCTGACGACGACGAGGACTATGCGTTGCCGATCTATGCGGAGCGCATTCCGGTCCGCACCGTGCTCGGCGCCCCGGAGCCGTGCCCGCGCCTGCTCGACGGTGTGAGCCGGCCCGCGACGCTGAATGGCTATTCCGAAGGCCGGCTGCTCGAAGATGCATTGCGGGATGCTTATTTTGTGGAGTACCCGAACGGCTGAAATCGGCTAGTTTGCGCACTCCTTGGGAACCATTGGAATGCCTGGAGTTGCCTAGATGAATGCCGAAACGCAGCAGAGGATTGTTGACGCCGTCGATAGCGGCTTCGAAGCTCAGCTTGCAACCACCCGAGATTTTGTCGCGATCCCTTCGACCCGCGGAGCGGAGGGGCCATGCCAGGACATGATCGGCGACCTCCTGCGCCAACGTGGCTACGAGGTCGACGACTGGCACATCAATGTCGACGATCTGAAGGATCTGCGCGGCTTCGGTCCGATCGAGCACGACTTTTCGAAGGCTCGCTCCGTGGTGGGCACTTACCGTCCGCAAACCAACGGCGGCAAATCGCTGATCCTGCAGGGGCACTGCGACGTGGTGCCGGCGGGCCCGCTGGAATTGTGGGATACGCCGCCATTCTCGCCCGTCATCAAGGACGGCAAGATGTTCGGCCGCGGCGCCTGCGACATGAAGTCGGGCACGATCGGAGCGCTCTACGCGCTGGATGCGATCAAGGCGGCTGGCCTCAGGCCGACGGCGCGGATCCACTTCCAATCCGTGATCGAGGAGGAGAGCACCGGCGTCGGCGCGCTCTCGACGCTGCAGCGTGGCTATCGCGCGGACGCCTGCTTCATTCCGGAGCCTACCGGCGGCAAGATGGTGCGCTCGCAGGTCGGCGTGATCTGGTTTCGCCTGCGAGTGAAGGGGCATCCGACCCACGTTGCCTTCGCAGGCTCCGGCGCGAACGCAATCATGGCGGCGTATCACCTGATCCAGGCGCTGCAAAAGCTCGAGATCGAATGGAACGAGCGCGCCAAGGCCGATCGTCACTTCAAGACGCTCAATCATCCCATCAACTTCAACCCCGGCATCATCAAGGGCGGCGACTGGGCCTCGAGCGTGCCGGCCTGGTGCGACGTGGACTGCCGCATTGCCGTATTGCCGGGCTGGTCGATCGCCGATCACCAGAAGGAGATCATGGCTTGCGTCGCTGCGGCTGCGCGCAACCACCGCTTCCTCGCCAACAATCCGCCGGAGATCGAATGGTCGGGCTTTCTGTCGGAAGGCTATGAACTGACCGACGCCGCCGCGCCGGAAGCTGCGTTCGGCAAGGCCTTCGACGTCGTCTATGGCGGCGCGGTCGAGGATCTCGTCTTCACCGCGCTCACCGATACGCGCTTCTACGGCCTCAACCACGGCATTCCGAGCCTGTGTTTTGGTGCCAGCGGAGGCGAGATGCATGGCTTCAACGAGTTCGTCGACCTGGAGTCGCTTAAGAAGACGACCAAGGCGATGGCGCTGTTCATCGCGGATTGGTGCGGGGTGGAGAAGGCGTAAGCAACCGCGCCTTGCTCTCTCGCCGTCATCGCGAGGAGCCCGCGTCAAAATTGCGAAGCAATTTTGCGCTGGCGACGAGGCAATCCAGACTGCCGCCTCGGAGAGATTCTGGATTGCTGCGCTTCGCCCGCAATGACGGAGTGCGACGGCCGCTCCCCGCGGCAAGGGAAATGTCCTGCAGATGCGGTCCGCCGTCCCAGACACAGATGCGCCCAAATCCTTTAAGCTTAAAATAAAGACTAGGATGGCGGCCTTGCCGGTGGCAGACTGGCGTTCGGTTCGCGGGGCTTTGAGTCCATCGAGGAAGTCATGATGCGCGATTGGGATGATGCTTATGCCAATTCGGCCCATGTCCCCGGATCGGACAAGTTGCCGGCGTTGTGGGCGGGGCGGGCGGCGGCCTACCGCGCCGGGCTGAAGGAGTTTCGCCCCGACATCGCCTATGGCGCAGGCGAGCGCCAGAAGCTCGACCTGATCATGCCCGGCGGCGACAGCAAGGGCCTCGTCGTGTTCGTCCATGGCGGCTACTGGATGCGGTTCGACAAATCGACCTGGACCGATCTTGCCGAAGGCGCGCGGCATCATGGCTGGACGGTGGCGCTGCCGAGCTACACGCTGACGCCGGCCGCACGCATCTCCGACATCACCGCCGAGATCGCCGCCGCGATCGCCGAGGCGGCATCCCTCGTCTCGGGGCCGATCCGGCTCGCCGGCCATTCCGCCGGCGGCCATCTCGTCACGCGCATGCTGTGCGACGACAGCCGGCTCGAGTCCGCCGTCTACAACCGTATCGCCGGCACGCTCTCGATCAGCGGCCTGCATGATCTGCGGCCGCTCCTGAAGACCAGGATGAACGAGACGCTGCGCATGACGATGGAGGAGGCGACGCTGGAAAGCGCGGCGCTGCATCTGCCGCGTGGGCATTCGCCCGTGACCGCCTGGGTCGGCGGCAGCGAGCGGCCCGAATTCATCCGCCAGTCCGATCTGATGGCCAATGTCTGGACCGGTTTTGACGTGCCGACGCACCTCGTCATCGATCCCGGCCTCAACCATTTTACCGTGATCGACGGGCTGAAGGACCCATCCTCGCCGATCACCGCCCGCCTGATCGGCCTCGACTGAGCAAGGCCGGGGAAGATCGATCGAAAGGACCTGTCATGACGTCCAGCGATTACGATCCCGCCAGCGAAGGCGCCGAGACCGATTTCGCCCGGCGGATGTCCTACGGCGACTACCTTGCGCTGGATGCGATCCTCGGCGCGCAGCATCCGCTGTCGGAAGCGCATGACGAGATGCTGTTCATCATCCAGCATCAGACCACGGAACTATGGATGCGGCTTGCCATCCACGAGCTCAGTGCAGCGCGCCGTGCGATCTCGCGGGACGAGGTGCAGCCTGCGATGAAGATGCTGGCGCGGATGTCGCGCATCTTCGAGCAGCTCAACGGCGCCTGGGACGTGCTGCGCACCATGACGCCCAGCGAGTATACCCGCTTCCGCTCGCAGCTCGGGCAATCCTCGGGCTTCCAGTCGCGCCAGTACCGGCTGATCGAATTCCTGCTCGGCAACCGCAACCACGCCATGCTGAAGCCGCACGCGCACGATGCGCAGACGACGAAGCTGCTCGAAGCGGAACTTGCGACGCCAAGCCTCTATGACGAGGTGCTGCGGCTCGCCGACCGCAACGGGCTCAAGATGCCGGCGGCGGTGCTGGCGCGCGACGTTCGCGAGACCCACAGCTTCAACGAAGGCGTGCTGCAGGCCTGGCGTATCGTCTACGAGGCGCCGGAGACGCACTGGATGCTCTACGAACTGGCCGAGAAGCTGGTCGATTTCGAGGACTATTTCCGCCGCTGGCGCTTCAACCACGTGACCACGGTCGAGCGCGTCATCGGCTTCAAGCGCGGCACCGGCGGCACTGGCGGCGTCAGCTATCTCAAGCGCATGCTGGAGGTCGAGCTGTTTCCCGAACTCTGGCGCGTGCGTACGATTCTGTAGGGATGTCCATGACCCGGCTTCGCGTCTACGACGACACCAGGGCGTTGTTCCATTTGCCCGACGGCGTGATCTATCTCGATGGCAACTCGCTTGGTGCGCTGCCGCTGGGCGTTGCCGAGCGCGTTGGCCGCGTGATCACCGACGAGTGGGGCAACGAGCTGATCCGCGCCTGGAACACCGCAGGCTGGTACGTCCAGCCGCGGCATGTCGGCGATCGCATCGCGCGGTTGATTGGTGCTGCGGCCGGCTCGGTGATGGTCGGAGACACGCTGTCGCTCAAGGTCTATCAGGCGCTCGCCGCCGCGCTTGACATGAACGCGTCGCGCAAGGTCGTGCTGTCTGACACCGGCAATTTCCCGACCGACCTCTACATGGCCGAGGGCCTGATCGCGACACTCGGGCGCGGCCATCAATTGCGTCTGGTGGGACCGGAGGAGATCGAGGCTGCGTTGTCGCAGGAGGTCGCGGTGCTCTACATCACCGAGGTGGATTACCGCACCGGCCGCCGCCACGACATGGCAAGGCTGACGGCAAAGGCGCATGCTTGCGGCATCGTCACGGTCTGGGATCTCGCTCATTCCGCCGGTGCGCTGCCAGTGGATCTCGCCGGGAGCGGCGCCGATTTCGCCGCGGGATGCACCTACAAATATCTCAACGCCGGTCCCGGCGCGCCGGCGTTCCTCTACGTCGCGCCGCGCCATGCCGATAGCGCTCGCGCCGCTCTGTCGGGCTGGATGGGCCATGCAAAGCCGTTCGCCTTCGAGCTCGCCTATGCGGCCGCCGGCGGCGTCGAGCGCATGCGCGTCGGCACGCCGCCGGTGCTGGCCATGGCGGCGCTGGAGGCCTCGCTCGATATCTGGGACGGGGTCGACATCAAGGAGGTTCGCGCGCGCTCGCTGGCGCTCGGTGATCTCCTGATCGCTGAGGTCGAACGCCGTTGCCCGCAGCTCAGGCTCGTCACCCCGCGCGCGCATGATCGCCGCGGCTCGCAGGTTTCCTTTGCCTTCGACGGCGGTTACGCCGCGATGCAGGCGCTGATCGGCCGCGGCGTCATCGGCGATTTTCGCGCGCCGGACATCATGAGGTTCGGGATTACGCCGCTGTATATTGGCGAGAGCGAGATCGTCCGTGCCGCCGAGATCATCGAGGAGGTGATCGCAGGCGAGGTGTGGCGGCGGGCGGAATATCAGGTCGTGAACGCGGTGACGTGAGCGAAGCCATGCCCCGGACGCGGCGCGGCGCGCCGCACTTGCGGCGTGATGCGCTGCAGAGCCGGGGCCCATGCCGCACCGTGCTCCGTCGCGAGATGGGTCCCGGCTCTGCGCAGCAACTCCAGCGCGTTGCAGCGCGTCCGGGACACGATAGTGTCGGCGGTGCGCCGATGTCAGCCGGCCATTACCTCGGACGTCATTGCTTTGCCGCGCGAAGCCATTCACGTTGAGACAACAATGAATTGGGAGGGCTTTTGATGACGCCGCTCGAGAAACTCAAAGCGATGAAGATGCCGTTCGCCGAGCTCAAGGGCGTCGAGTTTGTCGAGGCCGAGAAGGACCGTGTGGTGGCGCGGATGACGGTTCGGCCCGATCTCTGCACGCTGCACCACACCATCCATGGCGGGGCGGTGATGGCGCTGGCCGATTCCGTCGGCGCGGCAGCGACCGTGCTCAATCTGCCCGAGGACGCCAAGGGCACCACGACGCTGGAGAGCAAGACCAACTTCATCGGCGGGGCCCGGGAAGGAACCGCGGTCATCGCCACGGCCACTCCGGTTCATCGTGGCCGGCGGACCCAGATCTGGACCACCCGGCTGGAAACCGAGGACGGCAAGCTGGTTGCCGTGGTGACCCAGACGCAGCTTGTCCTGTAAGACTACGGGACCTTGATATTATTAACGAATTAGTCGTTCTCAGTGCCTCTAACTTGGGCAGGTCTCCGCCTTGAAAATTATGGTGCGATGCACAATATAGGAGGCCTAGGGATTCGAACGCCTCCTCGAGGGACACCAAGAGGAGTTCTGACGTGGTACTTGAAGAGACCGTCCGCACCGCCCCGGGCTATGTGCGGACCCTGATCCAGCAGGAAGAATTGCCGCTCCTGCGCGATCATCTGCTGAGGCTCGATGCCGCAAGCCGGCACGACCGTTTCAACGGCTTTCTCGACGACAGCTTCATCGAGCGCTACGCCGCCCGCTGCGCCGAGGACGGCACCGTGATCGTTGCCTATATCGTCGACGGTATGGTCCGCGGTGCGGCCGAGCTGCATCCGCCGGAAGATGATTCCTTGCCCGAGGTCGCGTTCAGCGTGGAAGCCTCCGCGCGGCGCCAGGGCGTCGGCACGGTGCTGTTCCGCCGCCTGATCGCGGAGGCGCGCTGGAAAGGCTACAAGCGGTTGCGCATCACGACGGGCGCCGAGAATCACGCGATGCGGGCGCTCGCCGGGAAGTTCGGCGCGCATCTGGCTTTCCGCCATGGTGAATCGACCGGCACGATCGACCTCGCCAAGACTCCTGAGGCCAAGCTCGCAGATCTCGCGGCCTCGCCCTTCACGGCCGGGCGCGCTCTGCTCAGCTTCAACAGCACCTGCTGGAAGTTGATCTCCAGCATGTACGGCAATCGGGCCGCATAGCCCGAAAACGATAGCGGACAGGAATCACAAAGCGGACCGGCAAGGCCGGTCCGCTTTAGTATTCCGGGTTGAAATGAACGCTCAGGTGCCGGTGCGCTTGTCGTTGCCGAAACGGCGGACGACGCGGCGCTCGACGACCACGGAGC
The DNA here is from genome assembly GCF_028128735.1 of Bradyrhizobium sp. CCBAU 53415. NCBI lineage: Bacteria > Pseudomonadati > Pseudomonadota > Alphaproteobacteria > Hyphomicrobiales > Nitrobacteraceae > Bradyrhizobium > Bradyrhizobium sp. CCBAU 53415. The sequence continues at coordinate 436,852 of NZ_LBJF01000023.1, forward strand.
GCTGCGCGCCCTGTTCGCCGGCGATCACGCGCGTGGCGGTGATGCGGCCGTTGGTGCGGGCCTGCTTCTTCACCTCGGCCTGCACGACGTCGAGTGGCATCCCCATCAAGGCTGCGGCGATCTCGGCCTGCTGCGCCTGATCGTCGGTGATGCCGACGGCGGCGAAGATCGCCTCGTCCAGGGTGGGCGGATCGTGGCGGACGCGCCGCGTGCCATATTTGGTATTCCAGTCTGCGCTCATAACGGCCTCGTTTTGATGCCGGGATACCTAGTGCCCCAAATGTTGCATTGCAATATGAAATCGGTGTGGCAGCTCAGCTATGCACCGGTCGGGTGTCATGGCGGTGACACAGCACCTGCGCCGTCCTCAACGCGTTGCTGAGGCCAGCGTTTCAGAGCTGCGTCTCCGGCTTCGGTGAGCCGGTAGATTCCTCGCTCGGTGCGCTCGAACCAGCCATACACATTGTTAAGCAAGATCTTGCCGGCGTCGGGACAGCGTTCGCGCAGCTCGCGCACGCGCTTGGGGCCTTCGGCAAGCGCCGACGCGCAGGCCAGTGCCTGCTGCCGATAGGCCGTCATGATCGGTGTGCGGGTGCTGCCGCCGAGCACCGGATCGCCCTGCCGGCGCTGATGCTCGGCGACGAGGCGCGAGCGCACCTTCGGCTCGCGGCGCGGCGCAGCCGTCGGCGGCTTCACCAGCACTTCGACCTGACCGCGATCGGTTACCCCGAGCATGCCGAAGCCGAGACGGCGGCAGAGATTGCGATAGCGCGCGTCGCTCTCGCGTCCCTTGCCACGCGCCGACATCTTCGCCGCGATCCAGACCTCGTCGCCCGCCGGTGCGCGGTCGACTGCCTGCAGGATCAGCTCGAGATTGAAGGCAAGCTTGAGCTCGCCGATGACCACGACCGGCGGCTCGCCGGCGCCGAGACCGACGAGATCGCAACCGCCGATCTCGCCCTTGACCGTGAAGCCGAGCTCTTCGAGGAAGCGTTTGACGGGCAGGTAGAGCGCGGTTTCCAAGGGAGTTCCGATCGGAGAATCAGTTGCGGCCAGTCTAGTGCCTTCTCGGCTCCGATTGAATCGAGCCGGCGTTCAAACCATCCGATCAAACGCAATCAGACACGCCCGCCGACCGGTATCAGCGCGCCGGTGACGCCGCTCGCGGCGTCGCTGGCGAGGAACAGGATGACCTCGGCGAGCTCTAGCGGCGTCACCCATTTGGAGAAATCCGCTTTCGGCATGTCGGCGCGATTGGCCCTGGTGTCGATGATCGAGGGCAGCACCGCGTTCACGGTGATCTTGCCTTTCCATTCGCTGGCGAGCGCCTCGGTCAGGCGATGGACGGCCGCTTTGGACGCCGCGTAAGGGCCCATGCCGCTGCCCGCCTGGAGCGCGCCCATCGCCCCGATATTGACGATGCGGCCGGCCTTGGACGCGGCGAGGTGCGGCAGCGCCGCACGCGAGGTGTTGAGCGCAGTCAGGACATTCAATGCATGCATGCGCTGCCACGTCGCGCTGTCGCCGTCGCCGACGGTCTCGAAGGCGAAGCCGCCGGCGATGTTGATCAGCGCATCGAGCCGGCCGAAATGCCTTGCTGCCGTCTCGACGGCCGTCTTTGCCTGCGCCCCGTCGGACAGGTCGACGCCACCGATCTCGATGCGGTCAGCACCTGCGGGGGCTTGCGACGGCGCATGATCGATGCCGGCCACGCGCGCGCCGCGTGCCTGCGCCGTCTCGACGACCACCTTGCCGAGCGCGCCGAGTGCGCCCGTCACGACCAGGACCTTGTCTTGCATCATCGTTCTCCCGGCGCGGGGGCTAAGATTCCAGATAGCGCTCCTTCAGCGCGGTCCGCTCAGTCGCGCCGAGATTGAGCCCGTCGCGCAAATAGGCATCGAGATCGCCATATTCGCTGCCGACCGCTTCGAAAGCGGCTGCCAGGTACGAGGCCTCGACGCTGCCGATCGCGTCGAGAACGTCGGCCGGAAGATCGGAGGCGTTTGACGCGTCGCGCTTGTAGTGCCGGTTGGTCAACAGGTAGTCCTCGGCAATGACGTCGTCGGGCACGCCCAGCGCATGCAGGATCAGCGCGCTGGCGAAGCCGGTGCGGTCCTTGCCGGCGGTGCAGTGGATGACGAGCGGCGCGCGGTCTTCCAGCAGATGGCCGAACAGCGCGCGAAAGCTGTGCGTATTGTGGCGGACATAGTTCCGGTAGGACTCGCGCATGAGCTCCAGCGCGACCGGCGCGGTCAGCGTGCCCCGGGCGAGCTCGGCGCGCAGCGCGGCCACGACCGTCGGTTCGATCGGCAGCGAATGCACCGTGATCTCGTTCATGACGCAGACGCCGGCCGCGCGCTCCTCCAGCCCGCGGAAATCGAATGCGCTTCTGACGCCGAGCGCGCGCACGATCTCGACATCGGCAGTGGTGAGCTGCCCCAGGTGGTTGGAGCGGAAGATGTGTCGCCAGCGCGTGGCGCGGCCATCGGTGGTCGGATAGCCGCCGAGATCGCGAAAATTGCTGGCGCCTTGCAGGGCGAGATGGCGGGCAGGGGAGGCTGACATGAGATCGGCTTGGGTTATGTTCCACTGGACGCGCGAGGGGCGTCCTTGAGAGCACTAGAGGGGGCTATCATGGGCCGGCACAAGGCCATTCTTTTGGCGGTCACCATGCTGGCGGGCGGAATTTGCTACGCGCGGCAGGCTGATGCGCAGACGTTCCAAGCCTATCGCTGTACCGATGGTACCCGGTTCATCGTCGGTTTTTATGATGGCGACAAGCGCGCTTTTGTTCAGATCGACGGCGAGCCGGTCACGCTCGGCAAGCGACTGGCGGTCTCTGGCGCGCGCTATTCGGGGGCCGGCATCACGCTGACCATCGGGAAGGCCGGGACCGCCACGATCAAGCATCTGAAGCGGCCGGTCACGGCCTGCGCGGTGATCTGAGCGGCGTGGTTCACGCAAGAATTAAAAAGGACCGAAACATCGTTGTTTCGGCCCTTTTCAAACTGCCGCCGGGCGACTGCGAGAGCGCGGCGGTTTCGAACCAACCCGAGGCATCAGCGATCCCATTTCGGCTTGGCTTCGTCGACCGCATCCTGATGATACCAGCTGTCGCTACAGATCGAGACGTTCGAGGGCAGCGAGGCGTGATCGGCAGGAAGGCGGGTCTCGCCATAACGGCGTCCGGCAAGAGCCGCGCGGCCCCCGACCGGGAATTGATAGATCGTTGCCGATCCGTGACTCAGACCATTGTTCATCATTACGATTCTCCTTGGTCGAAGCGCCTTGGCCTCCATGGTGCGCCCGACTCGTTCGATTGTGGTTACCGGAATCCCCATATCGACCCCGGCTCCCGTATTGGAAAGTGCTGAAAAGGAAATCAGTTGCCGCTCAATTTGTAGGCAGTCTGAGGTCTGCATCCCCTAAGGCACGCTGTCGGTGACCAACGCGTGGGCCATTCCAAAGGTTGCTGCGTAGGGGCAGGAGACTTTGCGAAAATTGCCGGCGGCTGATGCGCGTTTCATCGGCAAGTTCGGGTCCTCCGCCGCCTGCTTGAGAAACGGGCGATTTTCGCGGGGTTTTTGCACTGCAGCTTCACGCGAAGGTGCGCGGCTATGACGCATGTCGCCAGGGGCGATCTGCTCGCACCAGGGGAGACGCTGGCCACTGTGGAAAACCGTCAGCCATGCGGCCTTTTGGCACGCAAAATGCTTGTAAGGGGCCGGCCGATGATGGCCGGGTACAAACGTGCGGGGGCTCTCAACCCCACCTTTCGCATCATCTACAGAGAGGCTCAATGACCAAGTACAAGCTCGAGTACATCTGGCTCGACGGATATACGCCGACTCCGAATTTGCGCGGCAAAACCCAGATCAAGGAATTCGCGTCGTTCCCGACGCTCGAGCAGCTTCCGCTCTGGGGCTTCGATGGCTCCTCCACCCAGCAGGCCGAAGGCCACAGCTCCGATTGCGTGCTGAAGCCGGTCGCGGTGTTCCCGGATGGTGCCCGCACCAACGGCGTGCTCGTGATGTGCGAAGTCATGATGCCCGACGGCAAGACCCCGCATCCGTCCAACAAGCGCGCCACCATCCTCGATGACGCCGGCGCCTGGTTCGGCTTCGAGCAGGAATACTTCTTCTACAAGGACGGCCGTCCGCTCGGCTTCCCCGAATACGGCTACCCCGCGCCGCAGGGCCCGTACTACACCGGCGTCGGCTACAAGTTCGTCGGCGACGTCGCCCGCAAGATCGTCGAAGAACATCTCGACCTCTGCCTCGCGGCCGGCATCAACCATGAAGGCATCAACGCGGAAGTCGCCAAGGGCCAGTGGGAATTCCAGATCTTCGGCAAGGGCTCCAAGAAGGCCGCTGACGAGATGTGGATGGCCCGCTACCTGATGCTGCGCCTGACCGAGAAGTACGGCATCGACATCGAATTCCACTGCAAGCCGCTCGGTGACACCGACTGGAACGGCTCCGGCATGCACGCCAACTTCTCGACCGAGTACATGCGTACGGTTGGTGGCAAGGAGTATTTCGAGGCGCTGATGGCCGCCTTCGACAAGAACCTGATGGACCACATCGCCGTCTACGGTCCGGACAACGACAAGCGTCTGACCGGCAAGCACGAGACCGCGCCCTGGAACAAGTTCAGCTACGGCGTTGCCGACCGCGGCGCCTCGATCCGCGTTCCGCATTCCTTCGTCAACAACGGCTACAAGGGCTATCTGGAAGACCGCCGTCCGAACTCGCAGGGCGACCCATACCAGATCGCTTCGCAGATCCTGAAGACGATCGCCTCCGTGCCGACCGACAAGAAGGCCGCGGCCTGAGATCCTCCCGGCCCGGGCAGGGGCTGGCCCGGGTTGGTGCTCAATCCGCCGGAGCGAAGGCTCCGGCGGATTTTTGCATGTGGATGACAGCCGTTCCCGTGGCTGCCGGACTTCGGCTCCGCGAAACTTGTCCATCGCCGCCGAAAGCGGGATAGAGTGCTCCGGGATGCGCGCAAGGGCCGGGGACACGGCAGCTACAACGCGGAGCAGGCGGTGCTGGAGGCGACCGCACGTGCCGGCAAGCGCAGCCTGCGCCTGACCGCCGCGCTCAAGCTGATGCATCGCGCCTGATCGCGACGGGAATGGCTCATGGAAAACGTTCGTATGCTCTCCACGCTCGGCCTGATGGGCGCGATGCGCGGCCTGTCGTCCGCGTACGAGGCTGCGACCGGCATTCGCATCGACGCAGACTTTGCGCCGACCCTGGCCCTGCTGAGACGCCTGCGCGACGGCGAGGCGGCCGACCTCGTCATCCTCACCCGCGAAGGGCTCGACGAGATGATCGGCGAGGGGCGCGTGCTCGCCGCGAGCGCGGCCGATCTGGCGCGCTCCTTCGTCGGCGTCGCGGTGCGGGCGGGGCGGGCGCACCCCGACATCGGAAGCGAAGCGGCGCTGCGCACAACCCTGCTCGCAGCGCGGTCCGTTGCGTATTCGCGGCTGGGGGCGAGCGGCGTCTACTTCGTCAAGCTGATCGAGCGGATGGGCATCGCAGCCGAGATCAACGCCAGGGCCACCGTCGTCGAGCAGGGCTTCACCGCGGAGCGGCTCGTCAGCGGCGAGGCCGACCTCGCCGTGCAGCAGATCAGCGAGCTGAAGCAGGTTGCCGGCATCGAGGTCGTCGGCCCGATCCCACGCGATTTGCAGACGCCGGCCGTGTTCTCCGCCGGCCGCACGGCGAACGCGAAACATGCCGAAGCCGCCGACCGGCTGCTGCGCTATCTGGCCTCGCCCGAGGTCGCGCCGATCCTGCGCCAGTCGGGACTTGAGCCTTGAATTTGCCGGGGCGGAGACGCAACGTGACGGCCATGCGGACTTACCTCCTTGCCATCCTCTTCGCGCTCGCCGTGCCCCTGACGGCGCACGCGCAATCCGCCGATCTCGTTCTGTGCGACCGGGTCGCCGCCGATCCCAGCGATCCCGACAAGCCGACCGACGTGAGGGGCGTGGCCGAGATCGCGTCCTCCGACATCGCGACCGCGATCAAGTTCTGCAAACAGGCTGCAGCATCGTCGCGACGCGCCATGTTCGCGCTCGGCCGCGCCTATGCCGCCAACCGGCAAACAGGCGAGGCGATCGCGGCCTGGCACAGGGCCGCCGACAAGGGATCGAGCGCGGCCATGGTCGAGCTCGGTGTCGCCTACGCCACCGGCTCGGGCGTCGCCAGGGACGAAGCGCAGGCGCGAAAACTGTTCGAGAAGGCGGCCCAGGCCGGCAACCCCCGCGGCGTCAGCAATCTCGCCGCGCTCGGCGGCGCAGGTGGCGCCGCGCCGGCCGATCCCGCGCAGGCGCGCGCGCTGCTCGGCAAGGCTGCCGAGACCAACGCGGAAGCGCAGTACCAGCTCGGCCTGATGCTTTCCGAAGGCACGGGCGGTGCCAAGGACGACGCCGCGGCGCGCGCGCTGTTCGAGAAGGCGGCCGCACAAAACCATCCCGGCGCGCTGGAGCGGATGGGCGCCTTCGCGCAGGAAGGCCGCGGCGGTCCGAAGGACGAGGACGCCGCGAAAGCCTATTACGAGCGCGCCGCCGCGCTCGGCGACGAGGATGCCAAGAAGGCGCTGGAGCGCATTCGCTGTCCCTATGCGATCAAGGACAAGCAGGGCAAGCTCGTCACCACGCTCTGCTTCTGAAGCCATTGCGATTGCACAGCACGTCACGAACCGGGCCAGGACGTCATGGAACCAGGCTCGCCCGTGCGCCGTTGAACTCCAGACGAAACGGAGCGCGATCATGATCCGCAAGCTGGCATCGGGCCAATACCGCCTCTACTCACGCAAGGTGAATCCGAAGACCGGCAAGCGTCGCAACCTCGGCACCTTCAAGAGCCGTGCGGCCGCCGAGAAGCACGAGCGCGAGGTGCAGTATTTCAAGCGTCACTGACGCTGATGGCGCCCTTCAGGCCTGGCAGCAACAAACGCGAAAACAACCCCATGCACAGTAGCCAAGGCCTTGAAACAGCAAGCCATTAAATCCGCCTTCTGCGGATTTGACGAAAATGATCAATTGACCCGTCGGGCAAAACAGAGGCATGATGCCGGCGCAGGTTGACGCAGGGCCCCTGCGTGGAAAAGCCGGATGGCCGAAGGGCGGCGGCAATGCTAGGTAGCCGCTATTCTTTTTCGATTTTGCGGGTTTAGAGCGTTGCTGGACGGACTCTACAAGGTTGAATACGGCATCAACGATGCGTTCGGCCGCAGCATCATGTGCATGCATGACGGCAAGATGCTGGGCGGTAATTCGGCCTTCGCGCATCTCGGCACCTATGTCGAGCGCGATGGCGAGATCATCGCCGAGGTGATCACCGAGCGGCACAATGAGGATCCCCACTACAAGCCGCTGATGGGGGCCGACGTCGCCAGGATCGGCGCACGCGGCCGGCGGCACGACAACCAGATCCGGCTTGCGGGGGGCGCGGATACGATGCCGGGCGCGAGGTTCTGGGCCAATCTCACGCGACTCGACGACGAGGGGTTGCCTCCGAGCGGTGCGGTCGGGCCGGGCGGCATCGCCAACGGGCTCTATGGGGTGAGGCTGCGCGCGCTCGACGGTGTCGATGCCGGACTGTCCGGCGTGATGCTGCTGATCGACGGACGCATCCTCGGGGGCGATGCGTTCTTCTACTATCTCGGCGCCTATTCCTCGGCAGACGGCCGCTGGAAAGGCGAGATGCTGAACCAGGAGCACACGCCGGCGAAAGGCGAAAACCCCGTGTTTGGCGGCCTGGAGGTCGGGATCGGCTTCTCCGGGACCTGCACGGCGGATAGCGGCGAGCTCGAAGGCATCGCGCTCGCCGGCAAGCGCAGCCTGCGCCTCGCGGCCTCGCTCAGGTTGATGCGGCGGGCGTAGGACTACTTGGACCTCTGCAGTGCATTCGTCCGTTGAAGTCTTGCGGCAGTGCAAACGCCGCGACGTTCAAGATAGTGACAAAAGCCGCGATGGGAAGAACAAGATCTTGGGAGACAAGCGTCTGTTATCGCGAAGGCGCTGGAAGAGCTTAGCGTCTCTGCCGACATTCGGCGGAGATCTTGCGCATCTCGGCTTTCACGAGCTCAGGGGAGCCCGCGTCAGATTTATGGAATAGAATAGGAGCTCTGCTTCAAGCGCTTGGCGAAGATGAGCGGACTGACGAAATCCATGCTTTTCGTCCTGGAAGATGAGTAGGGAGGTCGGGATATTTCGGCGTTGAAGCGCCGAATACATCTTCTCCGCCTGATTGATCGGCGCGACTGGATCGTCCTTACCGTGGAGAAATATCACTGGCGCGGATAGCTGCTGGGTGAAATTGATCGGCGAGCGGTTGTGGTACAGCTTGCTGTCAGGTCTAAACGGTTCAATAAGCCAATCGGTGTAGTGCAGCTCGAATTTGTGAGTTTCGGTGGCGATAGCCACCAGATCGCTTATTCCGAAGTAGCTTGCGCCTGCCGCGAATTCGGTATGGAAAGTGAGCCCGCACAACGTGGTATAGCCGCCAGCGCTGCGGCCCGTCACGGCCAGCTTCCGGTCATCGACATCGCCGCGGGCGGCGAGGAATTTCGCGCTCGAAATGCAATCTGCGACGTCGATTACGCCCCACTGCCTATATAGCTTTTCCCTATATCTTCTGCCGTACCCGGTGCTTCCGCGATAATTCACGTCAATCACGGCAAATCCCCGACTTGTCCAGAACTGCACGGAAAGATCCAGTGTCGACTCAGTCGCGGCGGTCGGTCCGCCGTGACTCTTCACGAGCAAGGGGGGCCTTTCTGAAGGCGGTGCCTGCCAGTTCGGGTTAATGGGGCAGTAATAGAAGGCGTGAGCGATATCACCATCGGCGGTTGGGAATTCGATCGGTTGAGGCGTCGAGAAATAGTCTTCAAACTCGTGCAAGCTGCCTGGCGAAACCAAGAGCTTGATCGGGAGGATCGCTCCTGTGTTCACGTCGATCGTGGCGATCGCCGGCGGCGAGGTCATTGTGGCGTAACGAAGGACCACCGTACTCGCGGACGCACGTACACCCGACAAGGACGAAAATTCCATTGGATAGTCATGAGCGGCTAGTGTGGGTATTTCTAGCCGGCCCAAACGCCACGTACCGTTTTGGACGAATGAGTAAATCATCACTTCTTGTGACATGAACGCATATGTCGACAGTCCGAGGTTCCACTGGGGTACGCCGAATTCCGCGTCTCGAGTTAGGATGCCCTCCACTCCGGAAGGGCTCCAGCGATATAGATTCCAGAAGTCCGTGCGATCAGAAATGAAGTAGAGCGTCCCGTCGGGTGACCATTGCGGTTGAAATAATGAGTCAGAGCCGCCGCCTTGGACTACCTGTTTTGCGGTCAGCCCACCTGTCTGATCAACACTTGCCACGTTCAGATACGTGGAAATCCACGGCATGTTTGGATGTTGCCAGCTTAGCCACGCAAGTTTTGATCCGTCCGAGTTGAGCGTCGGCGATGAGTAAAAATCGGATCCGCTATCGAGCGTTACCTCGCGACCAGTGGCAATGTCGATGGCCACCAGATCGTGAATAGCCTTGATCGCATCGCCGTTTGGACGCGATTCTCTTATCGCGATGAGGCGAAGTTTTCCGATATCGACGCAAATGTCTGCAAAGAAGCAGTTTGGATTTGACGTGATCCTGGTCGGCGGTCCGCCCGCGATCTGTTGATAGACTTGATTGTCGTCGAAATTGACGAAATAGACAGCGTTGTTGCGAACCGCATACGAGCCCCCACCATAGCTGTAAACTTGCGTCCTTACGTTGAAGAGGGGTGGCGTAATGTCTCTAATGGCGCCGTCGGCGCTTCTGGTCACGACCACGTTTCGGCCTTTCTCGAGCGGCCGCCCCTCGATCCAATAGATATCGTCGCCGTCGACGCGCGGCTCCGATAGTGATCCGGTCTCGGCCACCACCGCGTCGGCTGTGATGGGGGAGCTCCAGGATCCAAAACTACCGGTCTGCCGACTGCTCGCCATGACGATTCTTCCTCGCTGTGGCACGTCCAAACGACTTCGGCATCTAGGCCGCTAGTAGCGCGGTATCGCAACCGATCGCATAGGCCGTAATCGGCAACGAACGGCCCTTCAAATCGAGCTTGCGAGCCTGCAGTCCCTTGGGGGTGCAGCCGGCACTGATCAACGTCGCTTCGCTAATCAGCGCCTGGTTCGGTTCTGCCATGCTTGAGAGACGTGCGGCGACATTGACGTTGTCCCCGAGCGGCTGGACGTCGTGATATCCGCCTTCGGCCCCTGCCACCGTTCCGATGAAAACAGTGCCTGTGTGCACGCCCGCGCCGATCAGTAGTTCCGTGCCATCGGACGCGGAGGGCATTTTGGTTCGCATAAGGTCTTCCGCGCCTGCGATTGCCTTGCGTGCATACTCGGGTCCGCAGAAGCCCGGCGGATAGATTGCTGCGACCGCATCGCCGATAAATTCCACCACGAAGCCATCGGTATCGATGAGGCATTGTGTCGCAACGGTGTAGAAGTCCCTCATCACGTTGCTGAAGGCGGTGGGACCTAGCCGTTCGGCAAGACCGACCGAATTGCGCACATCAACGAATAATATCGAAAGTTCTACCTCGGCACCTCCAGGAAATGCGGTGATGAAAGCGTCGCAGGCGTTGCAAAACCGCGGATTTCGCTGCGACGGCCTCTTGCCGCGCCAGCGCATGAGCGTACCCCCGAGTCCGCCGAAGGGGACAAAGCACATCTTACAGCGCGGCGGCGACGGCAGTCGCATATGGAATTGCTGAAATCGCTTTAGCTTGGGATGGCCCTCCGCGAAGATTGCGCGCCACACCTCTTCGTTTCCTGTTTGCATCACGCCACTCCTCTATTTTCGTTATGTTTGTCTACGATCACCGCCTCACTACGGCGGCGTGCCGCACGGCGCCGATTGTCCTCCGCATGGGTCGGGCTCTGGGTCATTGGCGATCTTTGTACAGAACCAATGATGATACCCGATCTTGATGGGGCGGTCGGGACCTGTCCCGCGGTACTTGACCATGCAGGTCGTCGCGGTCGTTTCGTCCGAGGCCGGCAGCGGATCCGAGCACGGAATCGTACCCGGAGCGCGATGCGTATTGATGCTTACGTGTACCCCCGATTGCAGCTGCGTGCCGGTCAGCCAGGTCGGCGCTTCCGCAAGGCTCACGACCTGATCGAAATCGGGAATTTTGGTCTGGTAGCTGGTCATATGCGCCTCGTTACCCGACCCGAATAGTGCGTAGGTGAGCATCGTAGGCGCCTCGAGGGTCGTAGCCAGATGACGAAAATAGACGACGCGCTCGATCAGCAGAGGAACGTCACGGATGATCGGCGTCTGATCCTTCCAGGGCCAACTGACGTACTTCTTCAGCTGGGGAATTCCGCGGAACACATCGGCCACGAAGCAGCGGCGTTCGCCGGTCTGCATGTCGGGAACCGTGAGCAAGTCGTGAGGGCTGTTGCCGAGAAAATACGTACTGTTGGGGTGTCTCTCGCGATCGCCGATGTATCTGCGCATCGCGTCGGGCGGCAATTTAGCCTGTAAGACGAGCTGATAATTGTGCTCTTCCATGCCATACATGGTAAGGTGGCAGATGAACAACGTCTGGCGGCCCATCATGATGAACGCATGCTGAGATGGTTCATTGATAATCACGGACGAGTGGTCGCTATGCGCTAGCTCGAATGCTGCGGGGCTGTGTCCGTATGAGCGTGACATTGAGTCTGACGTGGAGGCTGTCGGCATGATCATGTGGGCTCCCTGCTGATCGCTAGTCGGGGCGCCTAGGTGTGGGCCCCATTCCTCGAGAGTCGTGCGCCGGTTGCGCCGGCATGAGCACGTCAAAAATTGAGTGCGTCGAGTGCCTGGTGGACAACGGTGCGGAGTGCGTCCTCCATTACCTTGAGAAAATCGCCTCCTTCCGTTTCAGTCGTCCATGGGTCCATGGTCGTGGAGATGAGGAACGGAATCGCTGCATTGCTGGGATTGTCGATCCCGAGCCGCGTTGAATAATGTTGTATGAATGGCGCGCCGTAATTCGTGACGTCGAAATCGGAGCTTGTCAGGATCAGGAGCTTGGAATTTATGTCTTCCTTGGGATCCATGATGCTGCAGATCTTGAAGATCTGTTGATTTAGTTTCGCAAGTTTCTCTGGATCTTTGTTCCACTCTCCTTCCCTGTTCTTGAAGTTGAACGAATAGGCGAGGATCACTTGGTCAGATCCGAGTTCGCGGAAGAGGTCCTGGGCCGCAACATTGTGCGCCAGAAAGTCGAGCAGCTCAGCATTGGTGCAGTTTACGAAGTGCTCGGCGATGCATTTCTTTTGCTCTTGAATTTGGATTGCGCCGGTCCCGTTGCGCTCAGCCGGCAGCATTTGGAAGGGTATGAGCCTATAGCGTCGGTTCGGGTCCGGATCGCGATCCTCCATCGTCACCAGCCGGCAGTACATGCGCTTGGAAGTCCACATGCATTGCCCGAGAATCTTGCCGTAGCCGGCTTGGGAGAGCGGTATGACTTTGTGAGCAAGCCATGTCGCGGCGGCAGCGGCGCCGGGCTTCGATCCTTCTATGCCATAGATGCCGACCGTCGGTTCCAAAGCGCTATGAAACACCACAGGAGCCTTAAGTGAAATCAGGTCGCGCATCGCCGAGTTTCGGTAGCAGATGCACCCAGCAGGATACGGCACGTAACCCGCTTTATGCGGGTCGACCGTAACTGAATCGGCCTCCGCTATGGCCGCGTACTGTTCGTTGACGTACGCACTCATAGGAAATGACGGAATATTCGCCAGCACTCGTTCGAAATATGCGAGAAAATGCAGACGCGGCTCGTGCAGAGTCTGCGGCATTGTCGTTGTTGGTTTCGGCGCAGGAGGTGAAGTGGCAAAGGAGGGCGTTCGTATGGTGTTGAAGTATCCGCCCCAAGCGGCGTCGCAATGAATCGCGAAATCGAGACCTTTCGTTCGGAATTCGGTGCGCAAGTCGATGATGGCACGCAGCGGATCTACCGCGCTCTCCTCCGTGCTACCGATGACGGCGACGACCGAAATCACCGGTTGCTTGTCCTCGAGACACGCGTTGAGCGTCTTCTCGAGCTCTTTCACATCCATCCGTGCCTGCAGATCAACTGGAATCGATCGAAGATTATTCTGACCGAGCCCGAGCAGAGTCATGGCCTTTGGCCATGAGTAGTGGCGCGTTGCTGGTGCCATCACGAGCGGCGACTTAACACCAGGTAGAAAGTGGCTGTAGAATTCGGCTAGGCCGACGTTTTGTACCGTGTAGGGTTGCAACGCGCTAATCGTTATCGCCGGATCGATGTGATATTGTTCCTTGATGACCTGCGGAAGGCTGACCACGGAGTCGATGGGGAGGTTGAGCAGGATCCAATGATCATGAATGTCGCGCAGCCGGAGATGTGTGCCGTTTAGAAGTTGCACTTCCAGGTCTTTCGCAGCCGCGAGCTCGCTTCGTTCGGTCAATGCTCTACGCAAGGCCAGCGCGAAAAACTTGGCATTGCGCGCTGACCATAAGCTTTCAATATTGGCCACAGAGCCGTCGCAGGTGATGTGGCCCCAGGGGACGATTGTGCACGACCGGCGTTGCGGGTCCGTCCTATCCCCGGGTGGAACGGAGAATCCCAGCATTCGGCAAAGATCGTTTCCAACAACGATCTCAAGCCAGGTGGTCAGCGGTGATGCCTCGGCCGCGACGTTGTTCTGATTGTAAAGCAAGGCGGCGATATAACCGACCACCGCTGGTAATGCCTGGTCCCAGAGCATATGACTCTGGTAGCGCATGCTCGAGAAGGGAACGGAGTGGCGCATCTGCTCAAACAGCGTGAGGGCCAGCGCGTTAAGCTGCGCAACAGCCTCGTGATATTCCGAAGACTGCTTGATCGAGTTGCCGATGTGCGTGGGATCGTGTGGATGAAAGCCACGGCGGAAAGCGCAATGCTGCGCGATAGCCTGAACGACGAGTGAGAGTAAGATATCGTCGTTCTCAGCTCTGGGGCCCAAGAACCAAGCTTCCGGTAACCCTCCGGATGCTCCGGCCCGCTGCAGCGGAGACGCAGGCTCGCTAAAGAACGCGTCGAATGCGCGGAGGCGTTGCTCTCGCAGATCCTCGCTGCCCTGAGACATGGCGGCGTCCCTTACAGTTTACATTATTCCATTTCGCTGAAGTCCGTGCAACTAAAAGTTACTTGCGCGACGACCACTAGAGCCGCGTAATTGGTTACCCATCTCATCCTAGAATGAACTGCTCCGCCAGGTTGTGACGTAGTTCACATCGCCGCACCTGACAGCTCCGTAGGATGGGACAATCAGTGATTGCACTTGCCATTTTCTGTTTTGCTCACGAGTGATCTGAATCGTGACCAATAGCCATTCGGGAGGTTTCGATGAGAACTCCAGCTTTCATCTTAGTGGCACTCTTTGCGGTTGGATCGGTCGTACCGGTACTTGCTCAGGAGCAGCCGACCTTCATAAAGAAGCCGAAAGTGTTGGGCACTAAAGAGAGCACGGTGACAACTTACCGAGCCGGCGGGGAGGGCAAGTCTGTAGGTCCTTCAATCAATTGCAGCGGCATTTGCTTCAGCGACGGGGTGACGCGCTACTGGCAATGCAAGGGGACGCATGCCGACACCTTCTGCCATCTTAGATGCTCGCCTCCGCCACCTCGAGGCGAATGTCTTCCGATGTAAGAGGTCACCAAGGCGGTGTTCCGCTATTGGCCCGAAGCCGAAGATCGCGACGGGCTGCGGTGTGTCAGCAATCAAGGCTATTGGACATGTCGGAAACGCGCCCATCGACGTGAATGACCCAAGCGGCCCAGTGGATGCGCTCGCTTAGTCGAGGCTCGTCTCAGAAGGCTCATGCGATCCTGGAGAATTTCCCGGCTCCTCAGTGCTCTTGTGCAGTCATAGGATTGGATCACTCGGGCGGAGAGGCTCCAGTTCCAATGGCATTCATTTGAACTCGTACGTCGGCGCTGGCGGCGGATCTGCGCGTCAAGGCCGGCCGCATCCGCGAATGAAGTCACAGGGAGACCATCATGTCCGCGTTGTCACGCCGCGATTTCCTGGCACTTCAACATCGGCTGCAGTTGTCGGGCTCGCCGCACCCGCGCGAGCCGCGATGGGGCCGAACGACAAGTACGATCTGGTGATCCGCGGGGAGAGGTTCTCGACCCGAGCCAGTAGTTGCGCGCGAGACGCGATATCGGCATCGTTGGGGCGTGATCGAAACCGTCCAGGAGACGATCCCCGCCGAGCGCACCCTGAAGAGCATCGATGCGTCGGGCAAGCTCGCGATGCCCGGCCTCGTCGACCTGCATTGTCACGTCTATCCTTACGGCTCGGCAATCGGTATTCAGGCCGACGAGCTCGTGCAATTCCAGGGCACGACGACCGTCGTGTCGGCAGGCGACGCCGGGGTCAACAATCTGGCGGCGCTACGCCGTTTCATCATGGCCCAGACGCGGGCGCGGATGTACGCCTTCGTCCACATCGCGAACAACAGCCTTTCAGCGTTCCCCGTCGCCGAGCTCTACAATATCGACTCCGCGCAGATCGAGGCCTGCGCCATGGCTCTCGCCGAGAATTCTGGCTCTGGATCGAAATCTGGCTACGGCCCATGGATGGATCGGGCTCGCTAAATGCAACCTCGGCCGGGCCGAGGAGACTGAAGCCCACATCATGGAGGCGTTCAGACTCTCGCCCCGCGATACGAAGGCCTCTTCCTGGATGAACACGGCAGGCGTCGCGCAATCGTACCTCGGTGCCGACGAGACTGCGGCGCGATGGTTCCAGCGATCGATCGAGATCAACCGGAACATTGCGCCGTTCGTTTATTTCTTTCTCGCCGCGGCACTGGCTCATTCCCGGCGGAGCGACGAAGCACGAGCTTTCGTGCAGGCGGGGCTCATCCTCAGCCCGCACTTCAGCATCGCCCAATTCCACGCAAGCTCTCCGACCGACAATCCGACTTGTCTGAGGCAGCGGGTCCGCATCGCCGAAGGCCTACGCAAGGCAGGGCTCTCCGAGGAGTGAGTGGAGAGCAGCTGGCCAAGCCCGGGGTTGATGTTGCGGATTTCCGCAATTGGCCTCTTCGCCGATTTGCTGGGGCGACCTGTGGCGCGGTTGAGCCGGGGCCGCGGCCTTGCAGGGTGCAGACCAGCAGCCGATTCGCTGAACTCATTGGGAAATGTTTTCATTTAAATGCGTGATTTTATTTGATTTAAAATGTGATTTAATTTCAGCAACGAAACGTTGTAGACGTCCTTCGCGCATCTCCACGCCATCGGAATAGACGGAGGGCCTATGACTGTTCTATTTGGCGATACGAGTGGGTCCCTCGAGGGACGACGGCATGGCGGAAGCCAGACACTGGTTGGTTCGGAACCGACGAACACATTGTTCGGGGATGCTGGACTGGACTTACTCGACCACGCCGTCGGCGGTAACGACACATTGGTAACTTCCGGCGCAGGAAGTCTGTTCGGTGACGCGGGTGGAAATATTTCCGGGCATGCGCGGGGTGGCGATGATGCGTTGTCGGCCCAGGTGATCGCCTCTGCTGTCGTCGTTGGCGAGACATTCACCCTGAATATGTACGGCGATGCTGGCGGTAATATCTCGGACCTGGCCGTTGCCGGCGATGATGTCCTAAACGTCGAATTGCCCCGGACCTTTACGTCGGGGGTGAAAGTGAATGCCTATGGTGATGCCGGCGGAATCTTGTCCGGTCAAGCGCGTGGTGGCGACGACGATTTTGGCGTTTCCGGTGGCGGGCATCAAACAATCACCGTGTATGGAGACGCGGGTGGCAACCTGATCAATTGCGCGGCGGGCGGCAACGACAGGTTCGTTGGCCACATCGGACCGGATAGCAATGTAGTGTTCTATGGCGACTCCGGCGGTAGCTTTCTCGGGCACACCCGCGGCGGCGATGACAGCTTTACTGTGAGCGGATCTGAGTACAACAGCTATCTCTATGGGGACGCCGGCGGCGACATGGCCGGTCATGCGGCCGGCGGCAACGACAATTTCGCGGCGAGCGGAACCAATCCGTTCAATTTCGTCTTTGGCGATGCCGGCGGAAGCATGTCCGCCTCCGCCGCCGGTGGGAACGACACGTTCAATGACTCGAGCGACGCAACACTGACCGATCGAAATGTCTTCTCCGGTGACGCTGGCGGGAACATGTCCGGTTCCGCCCGGGGCGGGGATGACACGTTCAACAAGACCGGCTTGGGGGGAAGTACATTCTATGGTGACGCCGCCGGCGACATGTCTGATCGTGCCGAGGGCGGCGATGACACATTCGAGGCCTCAGGCACGCAACATCAGAACATCTTCTACGGAGACGCCGGCGGCAACATGGGTGATCGAGCCGTCGGCGGCGACGACATCTATATCGGTGGCAACGTATTCCCTCAGCTTGCCAACCAGGCTTATGGGGATGCGCTGACCATGTCAGGCGGCGCGAAAGGCGGCAATGACACGCTGGTCGGCGGCGATGATCCGAATCCACATCCGGCAGGCAGCTACGAGACCATTCTCGTCGGCGATGCCCGATCCATGTCCGACCACGCGCGCGGCGGCAGCGACAAGATTGTTAGCGGCACCGGAAATGATGACATCTGGGGAGACGCCCAGATGATGCTCGATTTTGCGAAAGGCGGAAACGACAGGATCGTATTCAATTTCGAGAACGGCCACGACAGGATCGAGGATTTCGGACAGGGTCTCTCAAATTTGGGTATCGACCGCATCGATGTCTCTGCGCTCGGTATCGAGAGTTTCGGTGATCTTGCCATCTCGCAATTCGATCCGATAACGCAAGAGAGTCTGATTACCTTCAGCCCAGGCAACGATGTCACCGTTCACAGCGAGGAAGCACTCAGGCCTCAGGATTTCATTTTCGCGCCACATCAGAACGATTTGTTGATGTGAGCGGAACGTCGCATTGCCGCCATCGACCGTGAGGCGTTAGCTGCAAAGCAGAAAATTTCGCGGCTCCTCAGCGTATCTGTGCAGCCATAGGATTGCATCATCCGGGCGAAGAGGCTCCAGTTCCAATCGCATTCATCTCGAACTCGTCGGCACCGGAGGCGGATATGCCCGTCGAAGCCGACCTTGCGAGAGCAGATGGGGGGCGCTATGTCCGCGTTGTCGCGCCGCGATTTCCTGGCACTTTCGACATCCGCCGCAGCTGTCGGGCCGGCCGCACCCGCGCGAGCCGCGATGGGTACCCTTCGGCCGGCCTTATCAAGCGGTAGAAGAGCCGGCCGGCAGTTTCAGCGGTTGTCGAAGCTGTACGGACGAGCGCGACGCGGTGAAGCGGCGGGATTGCCCGGAGGCGTGAGATCCGGGCCTGGCCGGGCTTCCCCTCGCGCCCCGCATGCCCTATGACGCTGCAACGCAAAAAATCCCCCGAAAAGACCTCATGATCCGCCTCGACAACGTCAGCAAGCAAGCCGGCCACCAGATCCTTTTCATCGAAGCTTCCGCCGCCCTCAACAAGGGCGAAAAGATCGGCCTCGTCGGCCCGAACGGCGCCGGCAAGACGACGCTGTTCCGGATGATCGCCGGCGAGGAACTGCCGGACGAGGGCCAGGTCTCGACCGATCGCGGCATCACCATCGGCTATTTCAACCAGGACGTTGGCGAGATGAGCGGCCGCAGCGCCGTGGCCGAGGTGATGAATGGCGCCGGTCCCGTCAGCGAGGTCGCGGCCGAGCTGCGTGAGCTCGAGGCGGATATGGCCGATCCTGACAAGGCCGACCAGATGGACGAGATCATCGCCCGCTACGGCGAGGTGCAGCACCGCTTCGAGGAGCTCGATGGCTACGCGCTCGATGGTCGTGCACGCGAAGCGCTGTCAGGCCTCGGCTTCAGCCAGGAGATGATGGACGGCGATGTCGGCAAGCTCTCCGGCGGCTGGAAGATGCGCGTGGCGCTGGCGCGGATTCTCCTGATGCGTCCCGACGTCATGCTGCTCGACGAGCCGAGCAACCATCTCGACCTCGAAAGCCTGATCTGGCTGGAGAAATTCCTGCACGATTACGAAGGCACGCTGCTGATGACCTCGCATGACCGCGAGTTCATCAACCGCGTGATCTCCAAGGTGATCGAGATCGATTCCGGCTCGCTCACCACCTATACCGGCGACTACGA
Organism: Bradyrhizobium sp. CCBAU 53415; assembly: GCF_028128735.1. Taxonomy (NCBI): domain Bacteria; kingdom Pseudomonadati; phylum Pseudomonadota; class Alphaproteobacteria; order Hyphomicrobiales; family Nitrobacteraceae; genus Bradyrhizobium; species Bradyrhizobium sp. CCBAU 53415. Next base: position 456,055 of record NZ_LBJF01000023.1, read on the forward strand.
GTTCTACGAGCAGCAGCGGGCGCAGAACGAGAAGCAGCAGCAGGCCCAGTTCGAGCGCCAGCAGGCCATGCTCGCCAAGGAGATCAAGTTCATCGAGCGCTTCAAGGCGCGCGCCTCGCACGCGGCGCAGGTGCAGAGCCGGGTCAAGAAGCTCGACAAGATCGAGCGGGTCGAGCCGCCGCGCCGCCGCCAGTCGGTCGCTTTCGACTTCCCGCCGGCGCCGCGCTCGGGCGAGGACGTCGTCGCCTTGAAGAGCGTGCACAAGGGCTATGGCGCCAAGCGCATCTATGACGGGCTCGATTTCATGATCCGTCGCAGGGAGCGCTGGTGTGTGATGGGCGTCAACGGCGCCGGCAAGTCGACGCTGCTCAAGCTGGTTGCCGGTGCGAGCGAGCCGGATGAGGGCACGGTGGCGTTAGGGGGCAGCGTCAAGATGGGCTATTTCGCCCAGCACGCGATGGATCTGCTCGACGGTGAGCGCACCGTGTTCCAGTCGCTGGAAGATGCGTTTCCGACTGCGGGGCAGGGCAGCTTGCGTGCGCTCGCCGGCTGCTTCGGCTTCTCCGGCGACGATGTCGAGAAGCGCTGCCGCGTGCTCTCGGGCGGCGAGAAGGCGCGGCTCGTCATGGCGAAGATGCTGTTCGATCCGCCGAACTTTCTGGTGCTGGACGAGCCGACCAACCATCTCGACCTCGCTACCAAGGAGATGCTGATCACGGCACTGTCGGATTTCGAGGGCACCATGCTGTTTGTCTCGCATGACCGCCACTTCCTCAGTGTCCTGTCGAACCGCGTGCTGGAGCTGACGCCGGAGGGGATCCACCAGTATGGCGGCGGCTACACCGAATACGTCGCCCGGACCGGACAGGAGGCGCCGGGGTTACGGAGCTAGCATTCTGCGCCGTGCCTTGACGCGTCACTGCCGCTCGTTACGCTCCCTCAAAAAAGGGAGCGAACAACCATGAAGCAACTCCGAATCGGCGACATCACCATCGATGCGGTGATCGAGCGGGAAGGGCCGTGGCGTCGGCCGCAGGATTTCTTCCCGGCCTATGATGAGGGTGTCTTCGAACGCCATCTGCCGACGATGGAGCCCGAGGTGTTCGACGCCGCGCGCGGCATGATGGTAATCACCTACCAGACCTTCGTCGTGCGCACGCCGCACCACACGATCCTGGTGGACACCTGCACCGGCGAGGACAAGGGTCATCCGCCGCCGTTCGACTTTCCCAGCAAGGAGCGTTGGCGCAACGAATTATTCGCGCTCGGCATCGGCTTCGAGCAGATCGACTACGTGTTCTGCACGCATCTGCATATCGATCACACCGGCTGGAACACAACGTTACACGACGGCCGCTGGGTGCCGACGTTCCCGAATGCGAAATACGTCTTCCACAAGGGCGAATACGCAGCGTGGGAGGCGGAGAATGCGAAGGGCAACAATCCGCCCGGCACCGTCTTCCGCGACAATTGCCTGCCGATCGTCGAGGCCGGGCAGGCGCTGCTGGTCGACGATGATTACGCGCTCGATGATACGGTCACGCTGACACCGACGCCGGGACATTCGCCCTGTCATTGCTGCGTTAACATCTTCTCCAAAGGTCAACGCGCGGTGGTCGCGGGCGACCTCATGCATCACCAGATCCAGTGCCGCGAGCCGGACTGGTCGGCGAAGCCGGACTGGGACGCGAAGCAGTCGGCGATCTCGCGGCGGAAGTTCTTCGCTTCCGTCGCCGACACCGACACGTTGATCCTGCCGATCCATTTCCCGGCGCCGACTGTCGGGCTGATCAAGCCGCTGGACGGGGCGTTTGACTACCGGTTCAAGCGGGATTGAGGCGCGAACATCCCGGTCAACGCTTGCTGCGCTGCGCGAGCACCAACGCGATGCCGCCGAGCATCGCGGGGGAGGCGAGCAACAATCGGAGCGTAACCGGCTCGGCCAGGAACAGCGCGCCGCCGATCGCGGCGATGGCGGGGACGGAAAGCTGGACGGAGGCCGCGCGGGCCGCCGTCAGGTAGCGCAAGGTGACGTACCACATCACATAGCCGAGCCCCGAGGCGATCGCGCCGGATGCGATGGCATAGGCGAGCCCGATCGGCGTGACGTGGAGATCGGAGAGCTGCCAGAGGTTCACGGCTGCGGCAAGCGGCAGGCAGCAGAGGAAATTGATGGCGTTGGCCTCGATGGGATGATCAACGCCCCGCGCCGACAGCGAGAACACGCCCCAGGCGATACCCGACATGGCGATCAGGACCGCGCCGATGGGATCGGGGGCGCTGACGCCGGGCAGAACCAGATAGACGAGGCCCAAGCTCGCGATCGAAAGCCCGATCCAGCCGGCTGCGGAGAACCTTTCTCCCTCCCGCAGCGCGACGCAGAACATCGTGAGCTGCACGGCAGTGAACAGGATCAGGGCGCCGGTGCCTGCCGGCAGCCGCACATAGGCAAACGAGAAGCAGATCAGGTAGACGAACAGGGCGGCCACCGACCTGACCTTGGCATAGGCAAATGACGGCAGATGCCCGTAGCTTTGCCAGACCACCAGCGCGAGAATTGCGACCGCCGCAAGCACCCGCACCGTCGTGAAGCTCGCGGGATCGATCAGCCCGGGCCCCAGCGCGAGCCGGCACAGCAGCGAGTTGGCTGCAAAGCAAACCATCGTCGCGGTCGTCAGCACAGCCGCCTGGGTGGTTTGCGAACTTGTGGTGATCAAGATCAGGATACTCGCCAGTCGCGACGCTGAAGCCGCAAAGGCATCGAAGCGGCTGCATCGGAGACAAGGGAAACAGCAAATCGGGCTCGATACGGTCTGGATCGAGCCCGATGACGTCTTTCGAAGAATACCGAGGATCCCTCCGCGCGCTTACGCGTTGGTCTCGCACTTCTTCATGAAGCTGTTCTTGGCTGCGCCGGCGAGCGGCTTGCCATCGGAGCCGACGGCCTTGGGCGCGCAGGCATCGGCCTTGCACTTCTTCAGGAACGAGGTCTTGGCTGCGCCGGCCAGCGGCTTGCCGTCCTTGCCGACGGCCTTGCTCTCGCAGGTTTCTTGCGCGAAGGCCGAGCCCGCCGCAAAGGTGGCAACGATCGCTGCGAGGAAAATCCGCTTCATCATGGGTGTCTCCCTAAACCAGAAATGGCGGCCGGATTGGAGCCGGGAATCATGGCGCAATCAAGCAGGACGAGCACCGATCGTCCGGTCTGCCTGGTGATTTTGCAACGCCGGCTCGGCAGCTGTCGCGTCTGTTGCACTGCTCGCTGACCCTGTCGGGCGATTCTGCTAGCTTCGATCGGCTTAGCTGGATGGAGCATCGTCATGGACGCCACGATCCCGAAGGGCGAACGATCCGCCGATCGGCATTCTCACCTGGTTCGGCCCCAGGACATGGACTGGCAAAAGACTCGCTTTCCCGGGTGCGAGGCCAAGACGCTGCTGTTCGACCGGAGCAGCGGTCTCATGACCGCCCTGATGCGCTTTGCGCCGGGCTCGGTGCTGCCCGATCACGAGCATGTCGGCATCGAGCAGAGCTATGTCATCGACGGCGCGCTCGTCGACCAGGAGGGCCCGGCCAAGGGCATTGCCTGCAAGGCGGGCGAATTCATCTGGCGCGAGGCGGGGAGCCGGCACGCCGCCTGGTGTCCGGACGGGGCCTTGATCCTGGCGATCTTCCAGGTGCCGAACAAGTTCTTCGAAGCCGATGGCCGCGTCGTCGACGCCTCGGGTCAGGATTGGGACGAAACCTGGGGGCACACCGCGGCGCAGCGGGCGCGGAGCATCTGACCGAATTCAGGCGCCCCGGATGAGCAGGGCCTTGAAGTCGGCGCGGGCGCGCTGTGCCTCGGCGCGCGCGACCTCGGAGGCGTCGCCCATGCCGAAATAGCCGTGGATCAGGCCGGGGCCCTCGTGGTGCTTGACCTTCACGCCCGCCGCCTCCAGGGCCCGCGCGTAAGCCGCGCCCTCGTCGCGCAGGGGATCGAACCAGGCCGTGGTCACGATCGCAGGGGCCAGCCCGGCAAGCGATGCGGCGCGCAGCGGCGAGACGCGCCAGTCGATCGCGTGAGCGGGATCGGCGAGATAGTGGCCGCAGAACCATTCCATCGTCGCGCGCGTGAGGAAGTAGCCGTCCGCGTTCTCCGCGCGCGAGGGATAGCGCGCGTTCTCGCGCGCATCGGCGTAGGCGCCGAGCACGTCGGTCACGGGATAGACCAGCAATTGAGCGGCAAGCCGGATACCGGCATCGCGGCAGGCGATTGCGGTGGTCGCGGCGAGATTGCCGCCGGCGCTGTCGCCGGCAACGCCGAGGCGTTTTGCGTCGCCGCCAAATTCCGCGACGCGGGTGAAGACGTCACGCGTCGCGGCAAAGGCGTCCTCGAAGGCGCCGGGAAAGCGCGTCTCGGGCGGGCGGCGATAGTCGACGGAGACCACGACCGCGCCGGTCTCGATCGCAAGATTGCGCGCCTGCCGGTCGTGGGTCTCGAGATCGCCCGCGACCCAGCCGCCGCCATGGAAGAATACCACGGTCGGTGCCGGCGTGGTGCCGACCCGGTAGACGCGTGCATCGAGCGGCCCGACGCCGCCGTCGACCTCGATGTCCTGCACGGTATCGACGCGCGGTGGCGGGATTGCCGCGCGCGAGGCAGCCAGTGCGCGCAAGGAATCGCGGGCGCTCTGTGGCGTCATCGTGGTGGGATCGCGCATCGGCATGAGCGGAATGATCTCGGCGATGACGGGATCGAGCGGCGCGGCCATTTTGAGTCCTCACGGGGTGTGGCGGGTCCACACGGGGTTCTTGGTCTTGCTTGGCCGTTAGCATAGGTTTTGCGCGCCGCATCGGCAACCGGATCGCGTTGCAATGTTGCGGGAGGAAGGGGCAGGGAGGTTCGCGAGGTGGAATTCGAAACGCTGGTCCAGTCGCGCCGCAGCGTGCGCGGCTTCAGGAACGAGCCGGTGCCGCGCGCGGTGATCGAGGCGATCATCGAAAGCGCCAAGCGCGCGCCGTCGTCGATGAACACCCAGCCCTGGCATGTCCACGTGCTCACCGGCGCGCCGCTGGAAGAGGTGCGCCGCCGCAACATGGAGGAGATGGCCGGCGGCGCCAAGGTCAAGCGCGACATCGTCAGCCACGGCGAGTACCAGGGTGTGCACCGCAACCGGCAGGTCGACATTGCCAAGAAGCTGTTCGGCGCAATGGGGATCGCGCGCGACGACAAGCCGATGCGGCAGGACTGGGTGCTGCGCGGCTTCCGCCAGTTCGACGCGCCGGTCTCGCTGGTCCTGACCTACGACCGCGTGCTCGATCCCGGCGCGGTCTGCCATTTCGATCTCGGTGCGCTCTGCTACGGTATCGTGCTCGCAGCATGGGACCGGGGCCTCGGCTCCGTCATCAACGGGCAGGGCATCATGCGCTCCGACATCGTGCGCGAGGTTGCCAGGATTCCGGCGGACGAGGTCATCATGACCTGCGTCGCGATGGGCTATCCCGACGACGGCTTCGCCGCGAACGCCGTTCGCTCGGAGCGCGAGCACAACGACGAGTTCGTGCGCTACGTGGGTTTTGCCGATTAGCACGACGAAGAGGAGATTGTTCTCCGGCGGAAATTTTTTTGGTGCGGATTAGCGAGCGGCCTCTTGCAATCTGGAAGTTGCAGGAGGAACAATATGCGGACTGAGAGGTTTGTTGCTGGCGCGAGGGAATTGACATGCGGCGGCTGGCTAGCCTGGTTCGACGGTTCTTCGGTCCGCGACTGCGGCTCAAGATCGATGATGATCCAAGTCTTCCCTTCACACCCGAAGAGTTCGGCCGGCTGATTCGCAGCGGCCGGCACGAGGACATGAAGCTGCTGGCCGAAGGGCTGGCCTGCCGCTCCATCCCGCGCCGCGCCAGCTATCGCGCTACTCATTAGGCCGCGTTCGATACGGGTCCGCCGCGCTCACCGCGTGAGCGCGACCTGCCTGAATGAGTTGACCAGCGCCTTTTCCAGCTTCCCATTCATCCCGCATAGAATGTCGTAGGCCTCCGCGCGCGGCATGGTCGGCTTGTAGTGCCGGTGCTCGATCAGCGCTGCGAAGATGTCCGAGATCGTTAGAATCCGCACGATATCGCCAATGCTCTCGGCGCAGAGCGCATCGGGATAGCCGCTCCCGTCGAGGTACTCGTGATGATGGCGAACGGCATCGAGTATCTCCGGCGAGATGCCGTCATGCCCCTTGAGAAACTCGTAGCCGGTGGCCGGATGCGTTTCGATCAGCGCGCGTTCCGCGGCATCGAGGCGGCCCGGCTTGTCGAGGATGGCGAGTGGAATCTGGGCCTTGCCGATGTCGTGGAACATGGCGGCCGAGTAGAGACGTTCCAGGTCGGCCCTGCCGACGCCGAGGCTCAGTCCGAAGTCGATGGCGACGCCGGTCACGAGCAGACAGTGCTGATAGGTTCCTTCGTGATGGCGCCGCACCGTCATGAGCCACTCCGTCAGGCCATGCTGGCTGATACGATCGGCGATCTGGCGACCGGCTTCCCTGGTGCCGTCGACGTCGAGCGGTTGGCCCAGGGTCGCAGCCGTGAACATCGATGCGATGGCGGTCGCCGCGGTCTCGATGGCGTTGTCCGGTTGCAGTGTGTCGCGCGAGGAGGCGGATGCCCGATCGGCCGGATCGGTCAGCGCCGCCAGCAGTCTGGTCCGGCTGACCGTGCCGGGAAGGACCAGCGTGGCCCCGAGCGCGTAAGCCTGCGAAATGCAGACGTGGGAGGTGTGCTCGAGCAGGAAGATGCGCTTCCTGGCCTTGGCCAGCTTGCCGGCCCGCTTCTTGATCGCGGCGATATTATCGACGTCGCGCAGCTCCGCGCGGATGACGATGGCGGCCGGCGTCTGCGACAGCCTGGAATCGGCATCGAGTCGTTCGCCTGCAATGGTGAATTTCTCTTCGAGGATCGAGCAGATGCCCGAGAGCTTGTCGGACGTGTCGGCCAGCACATGCAGCAAGGGGCGGGCCGTTCCCGTCTCTGGGATACCGCCGTCACCACTGACGGGACCGGATCTGGTTCGCGCGTGCTGCACGGTCTGACCTACGCTTTGCGACTGATGGATGTCAAACAGTAGGTGGAGTGTTCGAATCTATTTGCTCTGAACCGCGTTCTGCGCAGGCGCTGGTGCACCCGCAGCCTTCTTCTTGCTGTCAACGGTAATGAAATGGATGCCGGCCGTGGTGCCGTCGATCCAGACCAGTTCGCAGCGCCGGTAGGCGAGGCCGGTCGACGACAGCAGCATGAAGAACTCCTTGGCCTGGAGCACGTCGAGCGTGCCCTCGACCTCGATCTTGGCGCCGCTTTGCGACACGTCCAGCAGTACGCAGCGGCGCCGCCAGGTGCCGTCCGATCCCATGAGATTGACCGGCTGCCTGTGGTCCATTTTCACGCGGGATGCTTTACGACCGTCGAATCTCATCGGCTAATCCCCATCCTTGCGCCGCGATGTTCCCGACTGCTGTCCTTGGCGTTTGCGGCAATTTCTCCCCAACGCACCGTCCACTGGCTGGTTGACAGGAGCAGCGTCTCGAAGATGTGCTGCGCGCGTTCGCGCTTGGCGAAGGAAAGCCTCGTGCCGCAGCGGTTGCTCAGGATGGCCAACGTGGTCTGCCAGTTCAGCCGTGAGGCACGGCAGGCCATGACGAGACCCTCGCAATCGTCGTCGGTCATGACATGCTCGACGATCTCGATGGGAGCCCCCGAAAGCACCGACAGCGCCGTGACAAGATTTGCGGTCTCGCCGCGGATGGCGAAGCGGTTCACCGTGGAGTCGTTCAGCTTGCCGATGCGGTTGAGCGCGACGATCTCCGGCCGCGCGCTTGCATAGGCGGCCGCGCAGGGCAGCTTGGGGACCGTCGGCGCGGCCGTTACGGCTTGAATCGAGACGGTAGCATTCGTCCCTGTGCCGGATTTCGGAGCCGGCGCGGCCGACAGCAACTCCCGCATGACCCTGTCCGGCGTGTCCGGCCGAAGCGCCAGCGCCTTCGTGAGTTCATCGTCGGCCAGGCATTTCTCGACGAGCGCGACGTAGGCGGCATCCGAGAATCGTGCCTCCATATTGCCGACCAGCGCAATGCAGACGCTGCGAGCGCCGCGCTGGATCAGCGTCTCGATCACCGGCGGATCGATCCGCGCGCGGGCGGCGATGGCGCGTTGCTGCCGTTCGCCGCCCGAGGCCGCGATCGAGCTGAGATCGGCCGTGGACAGTGACTGCGATCTCAGCAAGACAGGGCACGCCACCTCCGGGTCGTGGTGTGAGGCGAGACGTCGCACGGTCTTCGGCGGAGCCAGCTCGAGCTCCGCGAGTGCCTTGCTGAGATCAATCAGCGCACCGGCCTCGACCCGCTCTGTCAATCGCAGCAGAACACCGTCGGCCACATGAGCGAGCAATTCCTGAGGCCGGTCGCGGCTGCTGGTGAGCAGCTGCAAAATGCCGGAGAGGATGCGAGCGCAGCGGTCCAGCGGACACGTTGCGACCGCGTCCTCCAATTCGACCAGAATATCGGCAGGCGGATTTGCCATCATGGCAGGAGGCCTGAAATGAAATAACTTGACGATTTAACGCGCATTATTGCATCTCGAAGGAGTTAATTTTTAATTTTGAAAATTGAATTTCAGGGTATTAATGCACCTCCAGGATTCGGAAAATGCTATCGAAATTTGGCAGGGCCCGACGTCCCGGCTTGTCCTTTCAGCTCGATCCTTCCCAACTGATCGGGACACGTCAGGATTGATTCTTCAGGTCCGACGGGAAAGCAAAGGGCGAAGCGAATCGGCACCATTGCCGGATGCGCGTCGGTTGCGACGCTGGGTTTCTTATTTCCATGAACAGCATTGATGATGTGCCGGGGTCGGCACTCAGGACATTTCGCTTTTCAGATGTCGACGAATTTCGAAGCGCCATACGCGGGCTGAATTTCGAGTTCACGCCCTTCGTCCGGAAGATTTCGGCTGAGCAGACGATCCTGTCGTTGCCCGGCTGCGAGGTGAATTCGACGCGGGCGTTTCCCCGGGTCGTTGATGCGCAGCTCATCGGGAATTGCACGGCGATCGGCTTCACGATGGACGACCTCAACCTCCCCATTCGCTTCAATGGCTCGCAACGTGCTCGTCCGGTTGTGGTCATTGGCGGCGGCGGCGCGGCCTACACCGCCGTCGAGGAGGTGCAGCGGCACATCGCCTCAGTGGTGTTCAGCCCGGAGGTGAGGGATCGTGGCTGGCCGCCTACGCTCTCGAGCTTCAAGATCTTCGAGATCTCCGCGGCGGGCTTGCACCGGCTGCGCACGGTGGTTCGTGAGGTGCTGGCCGAGGCGTCCGACCCGGTCGAGGCACCGGAGCTGTCATTGAAGGGCGCAGCGATGAAGGAGTCCCTGCTCGGAGCCGTTGATGACGCCTTCGAAAGCGTCGTTTCGGCCCGCTGGACCCTGCGCGCCAACGACGGACGGCGTTTCAGGATATTCCAGGATATCCGCGCGCTACTCTCCGACGACCTGTCGCAGCCGATCTACAGCGATGATATCGCGCGCAAGCTCGGGCTGTCCGTTCGCACCATGCATGACGTCGTCCGGCGCTATCGGGGCATGAGCCTGCACCGCTATTTGCGCCTGCGCCGGCTGTGGCTGGTGCGCCGGCAGCTTCTGGCCGGGGCCGAGAGCGTCAAGGCGGTCGCGCTGGCGTTCGGCTTCTGGCATCTTAGCGATTTCTCCAAAAGCTACCGCGAGCAGTTCGGCGAATCGCCGTCGCAAACCCTGGAGCGCGGTCGCGGACGATAGTCGACAAATCGAGTAGGGACGGACGCCGGTTTCGTGCTACCGTTCGGCCATGAGCAATCGCATTCTCGTTCTCTACGGTTCCTACCGTTCCGACCGCATGGGCATCCGCCTTGCGAATTTCGTCATCAACCGGCTGCGCGGCCGCGGCGAGGACGTCGAATTCATCGACGCCAAGGCGATCGGCCTGCCGATGCTCGACCGCATGTACAAGGAATATCCCAAGGGCTCGGCGCCCGATGCGCTGGAGAAGCTGGCCGGACAGATCCGCGACGCCGACGGATTCGTCTTCGTCACCGGCGAGTACAATTGGGGCATCCAGCCCGGCCTGAAGAATCTCACAGACCATTTCCTCGAAGAGTGGTTCTGGCGACCGGCTGCGATCGTGAGCTATTCCGCCGGTCGGTTGTCCGGCGCGCGCGCCGCGACGGCCTGGCACGGCACGCTGTCGGAGATGGGCATGGTGGTGGTGTCGAGCACCATCGGCGTCGGCCCGATCGCGCAGACATTGTCGGCGGACGCAGAGCCGATCGGCGAGGGCGGCAAGGCCCTGGAGCGCGCGTTCCCGCGCTTTGCCGACGATCTCTTGTGGTGGATCGAGGCGGCGAAAGCGCAGCGGGCACGGAAGGCGCCGCCTTACTAAAGCGCGATGGGACTAGGATGAACCGTCATCGCGCTTTAGGTTGTTGTTTGAGCATGATCTTTTCGGAAAACCGCTGCGCACTTTTCCGGATCATGCCTTAAGCGGCCCTGACCTCGCCGAGGAAGCGGTCGAACTGGCCGGCGAGATCGCGTGACTGCGTCGAGAGCTGCTCGGCGGCGCCCAGCACTTCCCTCGCGGCGGCTCCCGTGTCGTCGGCGGCACGTTGCACGCCGGAGATGTTGCTGTTGACCTCCTGGGTGCCGCGCGCGGCCTCCTGGACGCTGCGCGCGATCTCCTTGGTGGCTGAGCCTTGTTCCTCGATCGCGGCGGCGATCGCGGTGCCGATCTGGTCGATCTCGGCGATGACGTCGGCGACGTTGCGGATCGCGGCCACGGTCTCGTCGCTCGCGGTCTGGATCGCCGTGATCTGCTCGGAGATCTCGGTGGTGGCTTTGGCGGTCTGGCCGGCCAGCGACTTCACTTCGGAGGCGACCACGGCAAAGCCGCGGCCGGCATCGCCGGCACGGGCGGCCTCGATGGTCGCGTTCAGGGCGAGCAGGTTGGTCTGCTCGGCGATGCTCTGGATCAGCGTGACGACGTCGCCGATCTTCTGGGCGCCCTCGGCAAGCGCACGCGCGGTATCGCCGGTGCGGCGGGCATTGTCGACGGCGCGGGCCGCGATCTCGGTGCTTTGGGCGACCTGGCGGCCAATCTCGGAGATCGAGGAGGTCAGCTCTTCGGTGGCGCTGGCGACGGTCTGCACGTTGGTCGAGGTCTGTTCGGAGGCGGCGGCGACCACCGCGGCCTGGCTGTTGGTCTGGGCCGCGGTCGAGGTCATCGACTGCGCGGTGCTTTCCATGGTCGCGGAGGCTTGGGACAGTCCGCCGACCAGCTCGGTGACCTTGGCCTCGAAGGCGCGGGTGAGCTCGTCGAGCGCCTGCGCGCGGCGCATCTTGCCGTCGTTCTCGGCCTGCTTCTCGGCGGCGAGCCGGTCAGCCCGGATCATGTTGTCCTTGAAGACCTGAACCGCCGCCGCCATCGCGCCGATCTCATCAGAGCGCTCGGCGCCGGGGATCTCGCCGGCAACGTCACCATCGGCAAGCTGTGTCATGCGCGCGGTCAGGCCGACGATCGGAGCGCACACGCGGCGGCGGACCATCACGATCAGGCCGGCGCTGGCGATCAGCACGGCGAGGAGGCCGCCGAGCGCGATGGTGAAGCTGGTGCGCGCGGCGGAGGAAGCGCCGGCGAGGATTTGCTCGGCGTTGTCATAGAACGCATCGCGAACGCCGATGATGGAGCCGAGACCCTTTTGCGACGCCGCGTAATAGGTGTCGACGTCGTGCTCATACTTGCCGCTGACGGCACCGTCCTTGACCATCTTGAGCTCGTGGCCGAATTCCTCGACGTAGCGCGAATTCATCGTCTCCAGTGCGGCGCCGACATTGGTGGGCGTCGCCGGATTGCCGCGCAGCTCCATCAGCGCCATCACGATCTGGTCGCTGCGGCCCTGCATGCGGGCGACGTCGGCCTTCTCGGCGTCGGTCGCGACCTTCTTGCCGCCGACGAGGTTCTTGTGCACGCTGGCATTGAGGCCGCCGATGTCGCGCAGCGTCATGGCGATGTTGGCGTAATTGGCCTGGCGGTAGGCATCGCCATTGAGAAGCGCCATGCGGCGAACCTGCTCGTTCAGCAGCGCCGTGACGTCGGCGTTGAGCACGGCATTGTCGGCGACGACCTTGCGGGCCGCGTCCTTGCGCGCGTCCGCAGGCCCCGCGATGGCCTTGTCGATCGCGTCGCGTAGTCCGGTGAACTTCGCATTGATGCCATCGATGCTGCTGCCGATCGTGTTGCCGTCGTCGAGCGAGCCGGGCAGTTCCTTGCGCAGCGCATTCATCCGCTGGCGCGCGCCGTCGGTCGACTTGCGCAGCCTGTCCTGCTGGGCGAGCTGGACCGGGTCGACGGTGGCGGGGCCATAGAGGATGTTGGTGGAAAAGCCCCGCTCGGGATTGAGGTAACGCGGAATGTCGCTGGCGGCGCGGACAATGGCCAGCCGGCCCTCGGCTTCGCTGATCCGTTCGATCGTCTGGTACTTGGTCACGGCAACGTAGACGGCGAGGCCGCCGCCGACGGTCGAGAGCGAGACGATGGCGCTGGTCAGGAGCGTACCGATTTTCATGATCTGTCCGGCAATGGGCGTGAAAGAGAGTTCAATTTGCACGGAAGATATGGTGCCCGTCTTAATCCTGGGTTTACGCTCCCTGGCGGCCAACTCGGCCGGATGCGCGGTCGAGCCTCGACAGGATCTCCAGCGTGGCGCCGTCGCGTTCGCCCGCAAAATATCGGGCAATCGCCCGATCGAAAACCGGCTCGTCGGACACCGCGCCGAACAGCGTCATCGACGAATGGAATTTGGCGTCATCCGGTGCGCCGAGGATCGCGTTGATGGTTCGGCCTTCGACGGCGAGCACGAGCCTCGTACATTCGATCAGGCGCGCCCCGAGCACGCGGTGGGCGAGATAGGCCTCGGCCTCCTCGCGGGACCCGATGGCGTAGCGCTGCGCCATGGTGCTGAAGCCGAGGCCTGCGACCTGCGGGAAGGTGAACCACATCCAGTGAGTCTGCTTTCGGCCCCGGGCCAGCTCGCCCTGAATGTCGCGATAAACGGGGTCCTGGGCGCGGACAAAGCGGTTGAGATCGAAGGGATCGGTCATTCGATACCTTTAGGAAGCTTGCCGGCCGCGATTATGCCTAACTTTTGGCTCCCAATGTGGTAGCTGGTATAGAGTCTCCGGGTAGGGGGTGGGTACCCCCGGGGGTCGATTTGGGGATCTGATGGTTTCCGACGCAGCACACGCCGAGAGGCTGTTGTCGCGCCGCCGTGTCGGGCGGGCCGAGCGCGTTTTGCTGTCTCTGGCTGCCGTCGCGCTGGCGGTGGGCGCCGCCGCCTGGGTCGCGGACATCGGGACATCGCATTTGGGCGATTCGTCCCCGCTGGTCACCGCCTCGCTGCCGCCGGCCAATACCCCTTCCTTTGCGGACCGTTTCGCTTCTGCGTCCGGCAATCCGGCTGCCCGGGAGTTCGGCCTGCGGACGCTGGAGCGTTCCGCCCTGAATGCGGTCCAGCTCAAGCTCCGCGACGCCAAGGCGATGCTGGCCCAGAAGCTCCAGGGCGACGATTGGCGTTCGACCCTGACCGAAGACGACCGGCACGCGGTTGATGAGACGAGGCCCTCGCAACGTGCGGACGCCGTCCCGATGCCGCGTTCGCGCCCGGCGCAGGCGGACTTGTCCGCCCAGATCGCTTCCAGCCAGGCCTATGCCGAGACCAACCCCAAGGTCGACAACCGCAACTTCTTCGAAAAGTTCACCGACAAGATCAGGCTGGCATCGCTGACGCCCGGCGACGGCCTGTTCGCCAAGGCGCCCGATCTCGCCGCGCTCGGCTACGATTCGCGGACGGCGGTGTATGACATCTCGGCCAAGGCGGTCTATTTGCCGAACGGCATGGCGCTGGAGGCCCATTCCGGCATGGGCGCGCTGATGGATGACCCCGACCATGTCGACCAGCGCATGGTCGGCGCGACGCCGCCGGCGACCTACGACCTCAAGCCGCGCGAAAAGCTGTTCCACGGCGTCCGGGCACTGCGCATGACGCCGACTGAGGGCACCAGCGCGCTTGGCCGCGTCGGCCTGCTCACGCACAATTACATGCTCGGGCCGCGCGGCGATTCCAACGGCTGCGTCTCGATCAAGGACTATGATCGCTTCCTCAAGGCCTACGACAATGGCGAGTTCAACCGCCTGGTCGTAGTGCCGAACCTGCGCGGGGCGGCGACTGCTTCGCAGCGCGCGAGCACCGATTCCTGACATTTGCCTGCGACGGCGGGGCTGCCGTTTCCCCTTCGTTAAGCCGTCCTCGTCCAGAAGCAGCCCATGAGTGATCCATCAAGTTCCGAAACCCCGCTGCGCACGACGTTCAAGATCAAGCTGAACGGTGACACGTTGGCGATCGCGACCGTCGGTCAGGCCTATCAATTCCTCACCAACTTCAAGTCGGTCGAGTGGATGGAATTTCGCTCCCTGCACGAGGACGCCATCGCGGCTCTGGAGGGCGCCGCCGGTAACGCCATGCTGGCGGTGCAGGCGACCAACGCCGTCCGCGCGCTGTTCGTGAGCGCAAAGCTGCTCTGAGAGTTCCGTACAGGCCTTCTCCTCGCAACTTGAACTCCGCTATAGGAACGGGCAACGGTCAGCGAAGGCCGTCGCCACAAAGCCCATATGTTTGAAACTTACTTCCAGGGAGAGTCCACATCATGAAACGCCGTACATTCCTCAGGGGCGGCGCAGTCGCCGGCGCCACGACGCTGGTTGCTGCACCCGCGATCGCGCAGAGCGCGCCCGAGATCAAATGGCGTCTGACCTCGAGCTTCCCGAAGTCGCTCGACACCATCTACGGCACGGCGCAGATCTTTGCGAAATACATCGCTGAGGCCACCGACAACAAATTCCAGATCCAGACCTTTGCGGCCGGCGAGATCGTTCCGGGCTTGCAGGCGCTCGATGCCGTCAGCACCGCCTCGGTGGAGATGGCGCAGACCCCGCTCTATTTCTACATCGGCAAGGAGCCGGCGCTCGCCTATGCCACCGGCGCGCCGTTCGGCATGAACCATCGCCATCAGGAATCGTGGTGGCACTTCGGCGGCGGCGCTGCCCTCACCAACGAGGCGCTCAAGCCTTTCAAGGCGCATGCAATCCTCTGCGGCAATTCCGGCACGCAGATGGGCGGCTGGTTCCGCAAGGAGATCAAGACCGTCGACGACCTCAAGGGTCTCAAATTCCGCATCGCCGGCATGGGCGGCCACGTGCTGGCACGGCTCGGGGTTGTCCCGCAGCAGATCGCGGGTGGCGACATCTATCCGGCACTGGAGAAGGGTACGATCGACGCGGTCGAGTTCGTCGGTCCCTATGACGACGAGAAGCTCGGTTTCCAGAAGGTCGCCAAGTACTACTATTTCCCGGGCTGGTGGGAAGGCGGCGCCATGCTGCACATGATCGTCAATGACGAGAAATGGGCTTCGCTGCCGAAGCAATATCAGGCGATCATCAACCAGGCGGGCACGGCGGCCGGCGCCTGGATGCTCGAAAAGTATGACAGCGTGAATCCTGCCGCGCTGAAGCGATTGATCGCCAACGGCGCGGAGCTGAAGGCGTTCCCGCAGCCGGTGCTGGAGGCCTGCTACAACGCGACCCAGGACCACCTGAACGAGCTCGCCGCCAAGAGCGACCTGTTCAAGCGGACCAAGGAGAGCCACGACGCGTATATGAAGGAGCTGCTGTTCTACACGCAGATCGCCGAGAACTTCTACGACAACTATCTGCTCAGCAAGATGCGCAACAAGACCTGAGCGCAACAACGGGGGCGCGGTGTCTCACGCCGCGCCCAAGCCCAGCTTCGCATAGATGCGCCTTGCATAGGCACCGAACGCATCCGTCGTCTTCAGCGGAAGGTCGCGCGGGAAGGGCAGGTCGATCGCGAAATAGTCGGCCATCTTCGCCGGGCCCGCCGTCAGCACGGCGCAGTGCGAGGACAGGAAGACGGCTTCCTGGATCGAGTGCGTGACGAAGATGATGGTCTTGCCGCTCTCGCGCCAGATCCGCAGCATCTCCAGATTCATCTGCTCGCGGGTCAGCGCGTCCAGCGCGCCGAACGGCTCGTCCATCAGGATCAGTTTTGGATCGTGAATGAAGGCGCGCGCGATCGCCGTGCGCTGCTGCATGCCGCCGGACAGCTGCTGCGGATATTTCTGCTCGTAGCCGGCGAGCCCGACGAGGTTGAGCAGGTCGCGCGCCCGCTCGCGCGCGGCCTTCATCGGCAGTCCCACGATCTCAGCCGGCAGCAGCACGTTGTCGAGGATCGTGCGCCACTTCAGCAACAAGGCCTGCTGGAACACCATGCCGATGTCGCGGCTGGGATCGAACGGGCTCCTGGCATTGCCTATCCTGACGGTGCCGCCGTCGGCGCCATGCAGGCCGGCCAGGATCTTCATCACCGTGGTCTTGCCGCAGCCGGAGGGGCCGACCAGCGAGACCAGCTCGCCTTCCTGCACGTCCATGGTGACGTCGGACACCGCGAGAAATTCCGCGCCGCCGCTGCGATAAACTTTTCGCACGCCTTGCAGGCTGATGAAGGGGTCTGAGCTCATGCCAGCCATTTGCCGAGGTTTGCGGCGACGAAGGCATCGTCGCTGAGGTCGGCGTGCTCGCGGCGGACGCGGTCGATCTCCTCCTTCTGGCCGGGGCTGAGTCCTTCGTTCGGATCGAGGCACCACAAGCCTTTCATCAGGCCCTGGCGCCGCAGCACTTCGTGGCAGCCGGCGATGCAGCCGTGAAAATGGTTGGCGACATCGAAGAAGGCGCTGTTGCAGTCGGTGACGCGGGCATCGAGCGCCAGCAGGTCGGCCGACACGGCCTCCTTGTGCCGCGCTGCCTTGCAGCGTTCGAACTGCCTGATGGCGCTCGCGGTCCAGACCGACCAGTGGCCGAGCAGGCCACCCTTGAAGTAGGTGCGGGTGGTGACGCCCTTGTCGCGGAGATCGAACGGCAGCGTCAGGTCGAGCAGGATGTGGTCGTCATTGCCGGTGTAGAGCGCGACGCGGTCGAGTGCGCCGGCGGCCGCGACGCCGCGCAGCACGTCGAGAGTTCTGTAGCGGTTGAACGGCGCGATCTTGATCGCAATGACGTTGTCGATCGAGGCGAAGCGCTGCCAGAACCGGCTCGACAGGACGACGCCGCCGACGGCCGGCTGCAGGTAGAAGCCGACCAGCGGAATTTCGGCGGCCACGGACGTGCAATGCGCGATGATCTCGTCCTCGGAGGCGCTCTTCATCGCGGCGAGGCTGAGCAGGCCCGCATGATAGCCGATGTCGCGTGCGGTGCCGGCCTCGGCAATTGCCTGCCGCGTGGGGCCGGCCAGGCCCGCGACCAGTGCCAGCGGCCGCCTGGTCCAGTGTGCTGCGGTCTCGGCGGCGAGCTCGAGCACGGGACGGTAGAGGCCGACGTCACGGATCGCGAATTGCGTGGTGTGGACGCCGACCGCAAGGCCGCCCGAGCCGGCGTCGACGTAATAGCGCGTCAGCGCACGCTGATGCGTCCTGTCGAGCTGTCGCTCGGCGGTCAGCGCGAGGGGATGCGCCGGCAGCACGGTGCCGTCTGCGATCAGCTTGCGGACGTCGCTGTTGATCTGGCTGTGGTGCATGATGTCCTATCCAAATTCGGGGCCGGCGACTGCGAATGGCATTTCCCCGGCCATGGCGGTGGCGGAGCCGAGACGCATGCGTTGGAAGGGGCGTTCGATGGTCCAGCCGGCGACGGAGAGGCCGTCCAGGAACGCGCCGCTGGAAGCGACGGCATCGAGCAGCACCGGTCCGGTCTCCGAGCATGCGATCGCATCGACCAGGTTCAGGGCGGCGGCGGTGTCATCCGCAAAGAGGGGCCCGATATGACGCGCTGTTCGGCCGTCCCGTACCAGGGCGATCGACCCGTCACCCGCCACGACGCGCGAACCAGACCGTTGCGCGAAGGCGGAGAACAGGGCGGTTCGATCCAATCCCGTGGCCCGGAGATCGCGCAAGCAGAGCGCGTCCAGCGTCGCCGGCGCAGGCATCGTGCCCGCATGGCCGGGGCTCACCAGCTTCAGGCGGCGCAATTGCGAAGTCGGGATGAAGCCGAGCGGACCGTAGACCTTGACGCCGTCAGGCGTCGCATCGAGCCAGCACGTCAGCCTCTCCTTGCGGGCCGTATCGAGGCAGGCATCGACGAGCTGCGTGGCCAGACCGCGGCGGCGATGGCTTTCCGTCACCAGCACCATGCTGATCCACGCATTGTTGCCGGAATAGGGCAGCAGCGCCGCGGTTGCGGCCAGCCGTGCGCCGTCGCGGATGCCGAACACGAAGCCTTCGCTCAGGAAGAAGCGCCAGTCCTCGATCGTCTGGTTCCAGTGCGCTTCGGTCGAGAGCACGAGGCCCGCCGCGGCGTCCTCGACGCCGAGCCGGACGATGCGCGGCCCGTCAGTAGCGACCATCGCGCACCTCGTATTTGGTGGGCTTGCCGAGGCTAGGCATGGCACGAGAGACCCAATCCGCGGTCCAGGCGATCAGCTGGTCGGTGTCAACGACGGGCAGGCCGAACAGTTCGACCGCCTTCGACGTGTCGGTCAGCCACGCGGTCGGTTCCTCCTTGCCTGTCAGCACTGGCGCGCGGCCGAACCTCGCGCCGAACTTCGCCGCGAGATCGCGCACCGCGAGGATCTCGTGGCCGCTGACGTTGATTGGCGAGGTCGGCGTCGTGCAATGCGCCAGGCAGCGCAGCGCCTGAGAGGACGCATCGCCCTGCCAGATGAAATTGACATGGCCGAGGCTGACGTCGATCGGTGTTCCCGTCAGCACTTTCGTCGCGATGTCGTGCAGCACGCCGTAGCGCATGTCGATCGCGTAGTTGAGGCGGAACAGCCGCCCCGGCGTGCCGAACCTGCGCGAGAAATATTCGAACATGCGCTCGCGGCCGACGCAGGACTGCGCGTATTCGCCGGGCGGGTTCGGCGCCATGTCCTCGCTCGCGCCTTTGCCGTCGACGGGGACGAACGGATAGATGCAGCCGGTCGAGAACGCCACGATGCGCGAGGAGGGGAAAGCCTGCGCGACCAGCGCCGGGACATGCGCGTTCATCGCCCAGGTCAGCGACAGATCGCCCTCAGCGCCGAACTTGCGGCCGGCCATGAAGACGATGTTCGGCGCCTTCGGCAGTGCCGCAATCGCCGTCTCGTCCATCAGGTCGCAATTGATCGTGTCGATCCCGCGCGCGTGCAGCCAGTCCTTCACGCCGGCGTCGCTGAAGCGGGCGACGCCGATGATGCGGCGATCGGGCGCTGCGGCCTTCGCAAGTCCTGCCAGCGTCGGGCCCATCTTGCCGGCGACGCCGAGGATCATGATGTCGCCCTCGACCTTCTCTATGTCGTCGATCAGCGCCTGGCTCGGCCGGCACAGGAGGTCGTCCAGCGCAGCGATGTCGGGAATGGTCTTCGGCAGCGTCTGGCGGGTGAGCAGCATGGATTTGGTCCTTGGTTCTGCCGTTGTCAGGTCTGTCTTGCGTCGCCGACCACGAACATGCGTTCGAGCGCGAGCACCAGGCCATAAAGAGCGACGCCGAGCAGTGTCAGCAGCACGACGGCCATCACCATCGCGGGCGTGTCGAGCGAGGACTGCACCTGGATCATGAGGTAGCCGAGCCCGCGCTCGGAGGCGATGAACTCGCCGACGATGGCGCCGGCGACCGCCAGGATGGCGCCGACCTTCATGCCGGAGAACACGTAAGGCAGCGATCCCGGCAGCTGGATCTTGCGAAACAGCGTCCAGCGCGAGCCGCGCAGCGATTTGACGAGATCGAGCAGGTCAGGCTCGACTTCGCGCAGGCCCCGCGCGGTGGTGAGCAGGATCGGGAAGAAGCAGATGCTGAATGCGATCAGAATGTTCGGCACGATGCCGTAGGAGAACCAGACGATGAAGAGCGGGCCGAGCGCGACCTTCGGGATCATGTTCAGCGTGACGAACAGCGGTAGCAGCACGAGGCTGAGCAGCGGCGCCCAGCTGAAGATCACCGCAAGCGCGACGCCGACGAAGGCGCCGAGCGCGAAGCCGCCGAGGATCTCGACCGCCGTCACCAGCGTGTTGGCGCCCCAGGCATAGTCCGTGGTTCCCAATGTCTGAACTGTCGCGAGCGGCGAGGGCAGGATGAATTTCGGCACCTGGAAGGCGTCGACCGCAACCTGCCACAGCACGAGCACGGCGAGGTGCACGATCAGGATGACCGCAAAGCTGCGCCAGCTGCGTGTCCCGTCTCCACCCACCGATTGCTCCCTGTTGCCTGCGGCCACCCTGCCGCCGGTCGCAAGCCTAGCCGGACTTGAAGGAAGTTTCAACCAGTTGGTTGATTAGGCCGGAGCGACTGGAGCACCAGATCGGCGACGTGCCGCCGGCGGGCGCGCCGTTGGGCGCGGCTCGACAGGTCCTTGCCGAAGATCGCCGACAGCGTCGGGGTGTTGGAGAAGAAGAAGTAGCTGAGGCCCGCAATCGAGATATAGAGCTGGACGGGATCGATCCCCTTGCGGAATACGCCCGAGCGCACCCCCTCATTGAGGATGTGGGAGACGCTCTTGACAAGCGGCGAGTGCATCGCTTCCAGCCGGGTCGAGCCGCGGACATGACGGGCGCCGCCGCGGTTCTCGTCGTTCAAGAGCACGATGAAATCAGGGTTTGCCGCCAGGTGGTCGAACGATGCTTCGATCAGCCTGCGGATCGCCTTCTCCGGCGGCAGGCCTTCGAGATTGAGCCTGCGCTCCTGCTCGCGGATGTCCTCATAGACCCATTCGAGCACGGCGAGATACAGCGCGTCCTTGTCGCCGAAATAGTGGTAGACGAGCTGCTTGTTGACGCCGGCGCGCTCGGCGATCTCGTCGACACGGGCGCCCGCAAGGCCGTGCCGGGCGAATTCCTGGCGCGCCGCGGTCAGGAGCTTCTTGCGGGTGGCGACGGGGTCGCGGCGCTGCGGCACGGTGTCGCCAGATCGTTTTGCGGGCATTTCCAACCAAACAGTTGACAATTGGAGGGCGGGCTTGTTGCATTGGTATCCTCACAAGGGGAGAGCGACAAGCCGGGTCGCGGCAATGAGGAGAGATGCGATGAAGCGTTTGCAGGCGGCGGGCTCGGCCCTGGTGTTGGCTCTCGGGCTCGGTGTGCCGGCGGTGCCCGTGCATGCGGGTGAAGCCGTCAATCTGATCCTGAACTGGACGCCGACGGCCGATCACTCGCCGTACTATTTCGCCAAGGCGCAGGGCTGGTACGAGAAGGCGGGGATCGACCTCACCATCGAGACCGGCAAGGGCTCCGGCGTCTCCGCCGCCAAGGTCGGCTCCGGCGGCTCGCCGTTCGGCGTCGCCGATCTCGCCACCATGCTGGTGGCCAAGAGCAAGGGCGCCGACACCGTCGCGGTGATGAGCGTCTACGCCAACACCGGCCAGACCTTCTACTGGCTGAAGAGCTATGGCGTGAACGGGGTGAAGGACTTCGCGGGCCACAAGATCGGCAATCCCCCCGGCGATGCCTCGCGGGTGATGTGGCCGGCCTTTGCCAAGGCGGCGGGGCTTGCGCCCGACTCCGTCGGCTTCGTCAATGTCGGACCGACCGCGAAGATCGCGGCGCTGAAGAGCCACACCGTCGACATCATCAGCGACTTCTACAACGAGCACGACCTGAAGGTCATCGAGTTCGGAGGCGATCTCGGCTACCTCAACTGGAA
This sequence comes from Bradyrhizobium sp. CCBAU 53415, assembly GCF_028128735.1. Classification (NCBI taxonomy): domain Bacteria; kingdom Pseudomonadati; phylum Pseudomonadota; class Alphaproteobacteria; order Hyphomicrobiales; family Nitrobacteraceae; genus Bradyrhizobium; species Bradyrhizobium sp. CCBAU 53415. The sequence goes on from NZ_LBJF01000023.1 coordinate 477,841, forward strand.
GGACATCGGGCTCAATCCTTACGGCAACTCGCTGATCGTCAACGGCGCTTACTTGCAGAAGAACCCGAAGGTCGTCGAGGATTTCGTCCGCGTCACGCAGAAGGCCTTTGCCGCCTGCGTCGCCGACGTCACGCCCTGCCTGAAGGCGCTGCTCGATCAGGTCTCCGGCCTCGACAAAGCGAACCAGGAGCGCCAGTGGGAGCGCATCAAGTTCCTGATGACGGACGAGTTCACGACCACAAAGGGTCTCGGCTGGATCGACGGCGAGCGGATGAAGAAGGATTACGAGCTGGTCCAGACCTATCTCGGCATGGAGAAGCCGTTCGACGTGACGACCGCGTTCACGACCAAGATGCTGGATCCCAGCATCAAGATGGATGCGAGCAAGGTGAAGAAGTAGGACCTGCGCGCGGGCGCGCTACTCCGTCTTCCGTCCCCCTGAGATGGCCGCTTCTCCAGCGGCCTTACTCCGCCGCCTTTTCCCTCAAGCGCTGCGCATAGACATTGATGACCAGCGCCGCCAAGAGGATCAGGCCACGGATCAGGATCTTCAGGAAGCTGTCGATGTTGACGTGGTCGAGGCCGTTGTTGAGGACGCCGAGCACGAACAGGCCGACGATGGTGTTGCCGATGCCGCCGCGGCCGCCGAACAGGCTGGTGCCGCCGACGACGACGGCGGCGATGGAGTCGAGCAAATAGGTGTCGAACTCGTTCTGCTGCGCGCTGCCGAAATGGGCGACGCCGAGCATGCCACCGATGCCGGAGCACACCGCGGAGATCACCATCACGGCGCCAAGGATGAGCTTGACGTTGAGGCCGGAATATTCCGCCGCCTCGCGGTTGCCCCCGACCATGTAGACGTAGCGGCCGAAGCGCGTGTAGGTCAGCACCAGATGGCCGCCGAGCAGCATGACTGCGGCGACGATGACGATCCAGGGGATGCCGCCGATCGAACCCGAGCCGAGCGTCGTGATCAGGCTGGGCACCTTGTAGGCGATCTGGCCGCGCACCAGAAGCGCGGAGATGCCGGCCGCGATCTGCATCATCGCCAGTGTCATGATGAAGGAGGGGATGCCGATCACGGTCAGCCCCAGCGCGTTGACGAGGCCGAGCAGGGCGCAGAGCAGGATCGACAGGATGATCGCAACCGCGCCGGGCAGGGGGATATTGGCGATGTTGACGTAGGACTCTTGCAGCGTGAAGTAGGCGACGGCGATGCCGGTGACGTTGGCGATGCTGGCGATGGAGAGGTCGATCTCGGCGCAGAGGATCACGAAGGTGAGGCCGACCGCGATGATGCCGGTGACCGACACCTGCGTCAGGATGTTGCCGAGATTGTCGAGTGTCGCGAAGGAGGGGCTGGCGAAGGCGAAGAAGGCGGAGAGGAAGATCAGGGTGAGGAATGGTGCGATGTTGCGCATCTGCGAGCGCAGGAAAGGCGCCAGCCCGCGCGCCCGCTGTCCCGCCGCCAAAGCCGTCTCACTGCTCGCCATTGTGCTTCTCCGTCACGCCGCTTCCAGCAGGCGGTCCTTGCTGACCGGCTCGTTCGAAAATTCCCGCACCACCGCGCCGCGCTTGAGCACGAGGATGCGGTCGGCCAGCGACAGCACCGTTTCCGGCTCGGTCGACAGCACGATGATCGCAAGCCCTCTGGCGCGGAGGTCGCGGACGATGTTGATGACGTCGTTCTTGGCGCCGACATCCATGCCGCGGGTCGGCTCGCACAGCACGAGAAGCTTGGGCGGATAGGTGAGCCATTTTGCCAGGGCGACCTTCTGCTGGTTGCCGCCCGAGAGCATGCCGAGATCGAGGCCGACCACCGGCGGCCGGATCTGCAGCTGCTCGACCTGGCGCTTCGCGATATCGCGCTCCTCAGTCGGCTTGAGCAGCAGCGCGGAGATGCGATCGAGGATGCCGATCGAGATGTTCTTGTAGACCGGCTCCTGGTGAAACAGCATGTCGCGCCGGCTCTCCGGCACCAGTGCCACGCCGGCGCGCCGCGCCGCCGCCGTGCTGGCGAAGGTTCTCGGCGAGCCCTCGACCGCCAGCGTGCCGCCATCCGGCTTCAGCTTGCCGAACAGGACGCGCGACAGTTCCTGCTGGCCGCAGCCCATGAAGCCGTAGATGCCGAGCACCTCGCCCGCGCGGGCCTCGAACGAGATGTCCTTCAGGCTGCGGGACAACGACAGCTGGTCCACCTTCAGGATGACCGGGCTGTCGCTCGGCTGCGGCAGCATCAGGTCATCGGTGTAGCTGTGCTCGAGCGCTTCGCCGCCGCGGCCGATCATGGCTTCGATCAGCGCGCCCTTGCTGGTCGCCGCGCTTGTCGTCTCCGCAACCTTCCGCCCGTTGCGGAACACGGTGACCGTATCGGACACGAGCAGGATGTCCTCGATGAAATGCGAGATGAAGACGATGCTGGTGCCACCCTCGCGCAACCGCCGGAGAGTGGCGAACAGCCGCTCGACCTCCGGCGGGGAGAGGGCGGAGGTCGGCTCGTCCAGGATGACGATGCGCGCGCCGGAGAATAGCACGCGCGCGATCTCGATCAGCTGCTGCAGCCCGATCGGGAGATCGCCGAGCCGGGACATCGGATCGACGTCGATGCCGAAGCGGGCGAGCTGCTCGCCCGCTTCGCGCGCCATCCGCCGCCATTGGACGAGGCCGAGGGCGTTGGTCGGCTGATTGCCCAGGAAGACGTTCTCGGCGACGGTGAGGTCGGGTGCGACGCTGAGCTCCTGATGCACCATGGCGATGCCGGCGGCGTGCGCATCGCGCGCCGAGCGGAAATGTGTTTCCCGGCCGTCGATCAGGAAGCGGCCGGAGAACTCGGTGTGCACGCCGGCGATGATCTTCATCAGCGTGCTTTTTCCGGCGCCGTTCTCGCCGACGAGACCATGGATCTCGCCGGGATAGAGCGCGAAGTCGACACCACGAAGCGCCTCGACGCCGCCGAAGCTCTTCGTGATGCCCTGGAGTTCCAGGATGGGTTGCTGTCCCGCAGGCATAAAAGTTCAGATCTTAAAGTTCAGATCTTGGAGGCTCAGATCTTGGAGGCTCAGATCAGGAAGTGATCCTGCATCCACTGCATGCCGGCGGCGTTGGCCTTGGTCACGACCGGGCCGTCGGTGACGACGTTCTTGGGGATTCCCTGTCCGCTCCTCTCGCCGCCGACCACGGCGGAGACGCCCGCGATGATGGCGCCGCCATGGATGCGGCAGGACGGATTGCGCACGGTCGCGAACATGCGACCCTCGCTCACCGCCTGGATCGCCGGCGGCATGGCGTCGACGCCACCGATCAGGATGTTGGTGCGGCCCCGCGCCTTCATGATGTTGGCTGCGGCGAGCGCCATGTCGTCATTGTGGAAGAACGCCGCGTCGATCTGCGGGTATTTCGTCAGGTAGGTTTCCCAGAGGCGGGCGGTCTTGGAGACGTCCCAGTCGGCCGGCTGGGTGTCGAGCACCTCGATCCCGGGGAATTGCTTGACCACCGAGTTGAAGCCCTTGGCGCGTCCTTGTGCGCCGGTGTGTCCGAGCGCGCCTTGGGTCATGATGATCTTGCCCTTGCCGCCCATCGCGTTGCACAGCGCCTGCGTCACGGACGCGCCCATGAACTCGTTGTCGGGGGCGAGGAAGGAGTGGACGTTGATCTGGTCGAGCGGCGCGATCAGCGTGTCCATGTCGATGACGGGCGTGCCGGCGTCGATCATCTTCTGCACCGGCTGGGTGAGGGTGCCGATGCCGAAGGCCTGGATCGCGACGAAGTCCCATTTCTGCGAGGCCATGTTGTCGATCGCCGCGCGCTGCTTCACCGCATCGAGCTGGCCGTCGAACCAGGTGACTTCGACGTTGAACAGCTTGCCCCAGAATTCCGCGGCCTGCTTGCCTTGCGCGCACCAGGTCGCCTGCAGGCCTGCGTTGGAAAAGGCCGCCTTCAGCGGCTTTTCGCTGCGTCCGACCGCGGCTGCAATTGCGGGGTTTATGCCCATGCTGCCGAGGATGGCAGTTGCGGCGCCGGCGGTCGCAGCCGCCTGAAGAAGATCGCGCCTCGTCGTCGAGAAATCTTTCGTCCCGGACATCGCTCGCTCCCATGTATCTTGTCGTCGGCGCGTCATTGCTTGCGCGACCGATGCCCGAAAGTCTCTCACAAGAGTTGTTGGCACTCAATCTGCAATCAACCGCGGGATCGCCGCAGCCAGTGTTGGTGCAGCGCAAAGCATCAGGCCGGAGCGACGGCGAAGAACGCGATGAACAGCTCGCGCGGCGTCTCGTGAGCATCGCGCGAGGCGAGCTCGCAGGAGATCAGCCGGAAATGCCCGCCGCGCTCGCCGGCGAGGTCGAGGATCGCTTCAATCGTCAATGCGGGCATCGATCCCTTCACGAGGTCGCTGCCGTCCGAGCGGAACGTCGCCCTGCGTTTTGCGGATGCAATTCGAACAGACGTTGACGGACAAGCGGCGTGAGATCGGCGCAGCGCGCGGTCGCGCGTTCGAAGCCGTCTTCGATTGGATGAGGGCCGCGTTCATCGAGAGTTCAGCCGCGCGGACAAAAAAAGAGCGGGGCCCTGGCCCCGCTCGAAAATTGTGTCGACCCTATTATCCCCGATCTTAAGATTTGCTCTTGATTGACGGGGCGACGCTGCGTTTTGCGCGCCAGGGGCTCCTCCCGAGACTTGGACCACCAGACTTCGACCTCGCGGTCAGCCTGAGCAAGAGGAATGCTAAATCAACTTTTCTCACTTGTCATCATTTTCGGCAACGAATGTTCAAAATTCGAGCAGCTGACGAAATGATCGGGCTGTCTTCCGATAAGTGTATGACAAATAAAAGAAATCTGTGGACGGTCGGCGCTCTGGATTGCCTCGAATGGTTGGGTCCGAGCCTTTCGTAGGGCGCTCCGGTCCGAATCTGCCGACATTTGTCCTGGGACAAGAAGGCCGCCGAAGTTCCCTCGACTCGGAACCAGCGGGGTGTTTAAGCTAGCAGGGAACGAATGGTTCGGCGAATGCGCGCACGGCTGCGAAAATATCTTCCGATCGTCCTGCTCGCGCTGGTGATGCAGGTGCTGGCGCCGATTGCCGCGTGCTGGTCGGCCGGCCAGGTTATGGCCGATCCGCTTTCCGCCGCCGTTATCTGCCACAGTGCGGGCGAGCAGGGCGGCGGTCCGAACAATCCGACGGGCACGCCGACCGCGCATGCCGGCGCCTGTGCCCTTTGTTGCCTGGCCCAGGCCAACGCGACGCTCGATTCGCCGCCGCAGGTTGCTCTCGCCACTCCCTTCCGTCACGCCGAACGTGTGGTGTGGCTTGCGGCGGATGTGTCCGCCATCGCCTCCTATACGGTCGTGAGCGCCCAGGCTCGCGCGCCCCCTCGATTTTCCTGACGTAGCGACAAATCGAACCATTGGCGCGCGCCGTTGCCGTGCCGGTGGCGTGCTCAATGGACCGGCCGATGTGCCGGATGTCAGGAATTCAACAGATGTTACGCATTCGTGCGATCAGCCGCGCGAGCCTGCCCGTGCTTTGCGGGCTGGTGTCCTCGATCGGCTCAGACGCGCTGGCCCAAGGCGCCTCGGAAGCGCTTCCCGCGGTGACCGTTGAGGCGCCGCAGCCTTCTCGTCCCCAACCAATCACCCGGCCATCGCGACTGCGCTCAGCTTCAGCGGGACGCGCGGCCAGACCCGTTGCGCAGAACGCGGTTGCCAGCCCGCCGGCCCAAAACCTGGCCGAGTCTGCCGGCGCAGCGCGGGCTGGTCTCAATCAGTCCCCGGCCGGCCAGACCGCGACGACCATCGATCGCAGCCAGTTCGACAATCGCCCGGCGTTTTCGGTCAGCGACGTCTTGCGGGACAGTCCAGGCATTTCGATCAAGCAGGGCAACGGCCCGCGCGATTTCGGCATCTCGATTCGTGGCTCCAACGCCCGGAACGGTTTCGCCATCCGCAATCTCGTGATCTTCGAGGACGGCTTCCCGGTGACGCAGCCGGACGGCCTGTCGCGCAGCGACCTGATCGATCCGCACGCCTATGGCGCGATCGACGTGATTCGGGGACCTTCATCGGCGCTCTATGGCAACTATGCGACCGGCGGTGCGCTCAATTTTCGAACGCGGCCGGGCGGCACGATCGACGGCGTCGAATATGGCGTCGACGGCGGCAGCTACGGTTATCTCAACAACTACCTCGCCGCCGGCAAGAAGGTCGGTAATTTCGAGGGCTCGCTGTTCGCGAGCGACGTGCGGGGCGATGGCTATATCGGCAACAGCTGGTTCAATACGCAGACCGTCAACTTCCTCGGCACGCTCAAGGCGACGCCGGACGATCGTTTCACGGTCAAGATCATCAACAACGACCTCAGCGCGCGGCTCCCGCTTCGCCAGTCGCTGAACCAGTTCTACATCAATCCGTTCCAGCAGGGGTGTACGACCGGTGCAACGGCGGCAGCCGGATGTCCGACCGTGTCTCTCTTCAGGAACGGCTTCAACGGTGGCAAGGACATCGAGACGGCGACCCAAGCCGGTCTCGGGCGAAACGATCGACGAACCATTGTCGGAGCACGATGGGAGCACGACTTCGATAACACGATGACGTGGCGGAACCAGTTCGTGTTCGACGACAGGAACATCAGCCAGCCCACCGGCGCGACCAGCGCCATAGGCGATTTCCCCTCGTACAACTACATGAGCGACGTCACCAAGCGCGGTGAAATCTTCGGCATGGAGTCCACCACTTTGGTCGGCGCCTGGTACAATACGCTCGTGGCGTCGAGCGATACGCGCAACGTCATGCCGGGCGGAAACGCCACGCTGGGACTGATCTCGGCCAACACCTACAGCGATACATCCAATTACGGGATACGGGCGCGGGAGGAGCTGAAGCTTACTCCGGACCTGACCGCGATCGCTGGAATTGGGTGGGAAACCACCATTCTGAAGGGCGTTAATACGCTCTACAAATACAACACGATCAACGTTCCAGTCGCGACGATACCTACGCCCACCGCCGTCAACCGCAGGATTGAGAACACGGCGCCCGAATTGGCGCTGCTCTACAGACTTAATCAAGAATGGCAGTTTCGCGGACGGGTCGCGACCGGATACGGAACGCCGCAGGTGTCGAATCTGTTCGTTCTTCCGAACGGTGATTTCGGCAACAACACTCAGCTCCAGACGCAAACCAATGTCGGCTATGATCTCGGCTTCGATTGGACGCCGAGCAATGCGGTCAAGCTGAGCGCGACGGCATTCTACGAATTTTTCCGAAATGAGCTGGTCAGTCAGGCCGCCAGCAATCCCAGCGCGAGCAACGCGACCTATACGTTCAACGTGCCGCGATCGGAGCATCGCGGCATCGAGCTGGCCGCCGACTGGAAGTTCTATCCCGGCTGGCGGTTCACGGCGGCGTACACCTATCTCGACGAGGTCTACACCGAGTATATCGAGAACATCACCAATGGCGCCGTGTTCAGCTTCAACCGGGCAGGTAACAAGATTCCCGGCATCTCCCCCAACGAGCTGACGGCCCGAATTGGATATGACGAGTTCGCCGGGCCGCTTGCAGGTCTCGGAGGCTTTGTCGAACTGCAGTGGAAGGACTCCTTCTACATGGACAATGCGAATGTGCTGAAGGCACCCGGCTATGAGCTGGTCAATTTGAACGTTCACTACAAGACCGATCTGGTGTCGGACACCTTCAGATCGCTGAATCTGTTTCTCGAGGTCAGGAACGTACTCGACCGGACCTACATCGCTTCGGCAAACAACATCGCCAACACGGTGACGGCGGCCGGCCTTCAAAATCCTGCGAGTGTGCTCGCAAACACCACAGGATCGATCTATGCCGGCTCGCCGCGCGCCTTCGTTGCGGGTATGAAGGTGGCGTTCAAATGATCCGGGTTCTCGAAGGGAATAGGGCCATGATCCGAACTGGCCTGCTTGGGATCGTCGCTCTCGCATTCCTGCAAGGTGCGGCGCTCGGACAGATGCGAGCTCCGCATGCGTCCGAAGCGGCGTGTGAAGAGCCGACGCTGCGCTGCGCAACCAAGGCGACGCCCGCATTCGCTCCGGACGGAACGCTGTGGCTGGTCTGGATGGCGGGAGGGCAGGTCTCGGTCGCGAGTTCGCAGGATGCGGGCCGCAATTTCTCGGTCCCCATCCAGGTCACGACGAAGCGGCTGAACCTTGACTGGGGGCCGGATGCGCGGCCGAAGATCGTGGTCGATCGCAAGGGCGGCATTGTCGTTGCGTTCTCGATCTTCAGGGACGAAGCCTTCAACGGCCAGGTGCTCTACACGCGTTCGGCCGATGACGGAAGGAGCTTCGCCGAGCTGAAGCCCATCACCGCCAACAACGAGAGCCAGCGTTTCGAAGCGCTGGCGCTCGATCAGGACGGAACCGTCTTTGCAGCCTGGCTCGACAAACGCAATCGTGTTCCCGCAAGGGAGGCGGGACGGAAATATGAGGGAGCAGCGCTGTTCTTTGCCTCGTCTCGCGATGGCGGCGCCACCTACACCGAGGCCAGTCTCGCGCGTGACGGCACCTGCGAGTGCTGCCGATTGGGGCTGACGTTCGCGGCGCCCGGGCGGCCGGCCGTGATTTTCAGGAACATCTTCGATGGCGGCGTGCGCGATCACGCGATCATGACATTCACCGACGTCTCGACGCCAGGGGAAATCCATCGCGTCAGCAACGACGACTGGCAGATCAATGCCTGCCCGCACCACGGGCCGAGCCTCACGGTTGCGCCGAACGGAACCTATCACGTCGCCTGGTACACGAACGGGAAGGCTCGCAAGGGATTGTTCTACGCCCACTCGCGCGACGAAGGTCGCACGTTCTCTGCGCCGATGGCGTTGGGGCGGCCGGATCGTAATCCGACGCGCCCCTTCGTGCTCGCGGGCCCGGCCGGGACGGTGATGGTGTGGAAGGAGTTCGATGGCGAGAAGACCTCGGTCCAGATGACGATCTCCCGTGATGACGGCGAAACGTGGTCGCCGCCGAAGACGATATCGAGCACGACCGACACGTCCGATCACCCCTTGCTCGTCTCCAATGGCAAGCAGACCTACCTGTCATGGATGACGAAGGCGGACGGCTATCGGCTTACAGCTATCGAGGACCAGCCATGAGATTTCGATTTGCAGGCATTGCGAGTCTTGTCGTTCTGATCGCGTCGGCGGCTGCGCTCGGCGCATCTCCCGCTCTGAAGCCGTTCGAACGCGGCACCTGGCAAGGTGTCCTCAAGGGGCACGCCGGCCGCCCCGTGCTCGTGCATTTCTGGGGCGTGACCTGTGGCCCCTGCAAGGTCGAGCTACCGCTGCTCGGGCAGTTTGCCAAGGATCATCCTGACGTCGATGTCGTCACGGTCAGCGCGGACCTCGTGCCAAATTTGCCGGCCGCGACGCAATCGATGCTCGACAAGGCGGGACTGTCGTCGACCGAGAACTTCATCTTCAACGACGGCTTTGTCGAGCGCTTGCGGTTCGAGATCGATCCTGCCTGGCAGGGCGACATCCCCAGGACGATGCTCATCTCTCGGGACGGGAGCATCACGACGATCGAAGGCTCCGCCGAAATGTCCGACCTGGAGAAATGGTCGGCGCAGCAACTCTCCAAACACTGAAGTTCAATCTGCAAAAGGAAATACCGATATGAAGGCAAGACTGAAAGATGTGCTGCTCGCTGCGTTTGCTTTTGCGCTCTGCGCAGCACCGGCGGCCGCCGACGACGTCAAGGCCGGCGATCTCGTCATCTCGCAGGCGTGGAGCCGCGCGACGCCGGGCGGCGCCAAGGTCGCCGGGGGCTATCTCACCATCGAGAACAAGGGCACGGCGGCCGACAAGCTGGTTAGCGTGTCCGCCGATATCGCGGGGAAGGCCGAGATCCACGAGATGGCGATGGACAACGGTGTGATGAAGATGCGTCCGCTCGACAAGGGGCTGGCGATCGATCCCGGCAAAACGGTGAAGCTCGCGCCCGGCGGCTATCACCTGATGCTCCAGGAGCTGAAGGGCCCCTTCAAGCAGGGCGACAAGGTGCCCGTGACGCTGCAATTCGAGAAGGCCGGCAAGGTCGCCGTCTCTCTCGACGTCCAGGGCGTCGGCGCGCAGGCGCCGGGCGACGCCGGACACTCGGGTCACATGGACATGAAGAAAATGCCGGATCACTCGGGAATGAAGATGAAGTGAGACTAATCCGGCCGGCCGCGCCCGCGCGCGGATCGACGGGCTGTTGACCGATTTCGAGCGGGTCACGCTGGAGGCGATTGGGCCGCCGCCGCAAAGGAGCGCCGCGGCGGCTCAACCTGAACCTGAAGTCGACGGAAAAATGACAAGGAATTTCGCCGCGTTAGCGGCTTTTCCTCATTCCCGGTCTTGTGTTTTCGCTCTCAATCCGGTTTCACTGCGGACGATCACTGATTCCCAGAGTATTCCCATGCGGTTGTCGCGTTTCTTTCTGCCCATCCTGAAGGAAAACCCGAAAGAGGCGGAGATCGTCTCGCATCGGCTGATGCTGCGCGCCGGCATGATCCGGCAGGAGGCCGCCGGCATCTATGCCTGGCTGCCGCTCGGCTTCCGCGTGCTGAAGAAGATCGAGCAAATTGTGCGTGAGGAGCAGGACCGGTCCGGCGCGATCGAGGTATTGATGCCGACCCTGCAACTCGCCGATCTCTGGCGCGAGAGCGGCCGCTACGATGCCTATGGCCCGGAGATGCTGCGCATCGCCGACCGCCACAAGCGCGAGCTGCTGTACGGGCCGACCAACGAGGAAATGATCACCGAGATCTTCCGCGCCTACGTGAAGTCCTACAAGAACCTTCCGCTGAATCTCTATCATATCCAATGGAAATTCCGCGACGAGCAGCGTCCGCGCTTCGGCGTGATGCGCGGCCGCGAGTTCCTGATGAAGGATGCCTATTCGTTCGACCTCAACGAGGCCGCGGCGCGCGTCGCCTACAACAAGATGTTCGTCGCCTATTTGCGGACGTTCGCGCGGATGGGCCTGAAGGCGATCCCGATGCGCGCCGAGACCGGCCCGATCGGCGGCGATCTCAGCCACGAGTTCATCGTGCTCGCCGAAACCGGCGAATCCGGCGTCTTCATCAATCGCGACGTGCTCGACCTGCCAGTGCCGGGCGAGGATGTCGACTATGAGGGCGACCTGACGCCGATCATCAAGCAATGGACCTCGCTTTATGCGGCGACGGAGGACGTCCACGACGGCGCGCGCTTCGAGCGGGAAGTGCCCGCGGACAAGCGAGTGAACACTCGCGGCATCGAGGTCGGGCAGATCTTCTATTTCGGCACCAAATATTCCGAGCCGATGAAGGCGCTGGTGGCAGGCCCCGACGGCGTCGATGTGCCGATCCATGGCGGCTCCTACGGCGTCGGCGTCTCGCGCCTGTTAGGTGCCATCATCGAGGCCTGCCACGACGATGCCGGCATCAAATGGCCGGAGGCGGTGGCGCCGTTCCGCGTCTCGATCCTCAACCTCAAGCAGGGCGATGCGGCCGTCGATGCGGCCTGCGAGAAACTGTATGCTGAGCTCACGGCCAAGGGCGTCGACGTGCTCTACGACGACACCGATCAGCGCGCCGGCGCCAAGTTCGCCGCCGCCGACCTGATCGGCATCCCCTGGCAGATCATGATCGGGCCGAAGGGGCTCGCCGACGGCAAGGTCGAGATCAAGCGGCGCAGCGACGGCGCCCGCGAGACCATGTCGCCCGCCGACGCGGTTGCGCGCCTGGTCGGCTGAATATTGTTCATCGCGCGATATCGCGGCCGCCAATCCGGCCACAATTGACCCCGAATCATGGGATTATCGAGCGATGGATGAGACCATGACCGAAACCGTGCAAACCGCGCCTTTTGCGCCATTCGAGTGGATGCTGTCGGCGCGCTATCTGCGTGCGCGGCGGAAGGAGGGATTCATCTCGGTCATCGCCGGGTTCTCCTTTCTCGGCATCATGCTGGGCGTCGCGACGCTGATCATCGTCATGGCCGTGATGAACGGCTTCCGCAAGGAGCTGCTCGACAAGATCCTGGGGCTGAACGGCCACATCCTGGTCCAGCCGCTGGAATCGCCGTTGACCGACTGGAAGGATGTCGCCGAGCGCATCAGTCAGGTCGATGGCATTCGTCTCGCAGCGCCCGTCGTGGACGGCCAAGCGCTCGCATCATCGCCGTGGAACGCCTCTGGCGTCCTGGTGCGGGGCATCCGTTCCGACGATCTCAACAACCTCACCTCGATCGCCAAGAACATCAAGCAGGGATCGCTCGAGGGCTTTGACGAAGGGCAGGGCGTCGCGATCGGCCGGCGCCTCGCCGACCAGCTGTCGCTGCATGCCGGCGACAGCGTGACGCTGGTGGCGCCGAAGGGCGCTGTGACGCCGATGGGCACGACGCCGCGGATCAAGCCGTACAAGATCGTCGCGGTGTTCGAGATCGGCATGTCCGAATACGATCTCGGCTTCGTGTTCATGCCGCTTGCCGAAGCACAGGCCTATTTCAACCGCAGCAACGACGTCACCTCGATCGAGGTGTTCACCACCAACCCCGACAAGATCGACGCCTTCCGCAAGGCGGTGACGGAGGCTGCGGGCCGGCCGGTTTTCCTGGTCGACTGGCGGCAGCGAAACTCGACTTTCTTCAACGCGCTCCAGGTCGAGCGCAACGTGATGTTCCTGATCCTGACCATGATCGTTCTTGTCGCGGCGCTCAACATCGTCTCCGGCCTGATCATGCTGGTGAAGGACAAGGGCAGCGACATCGCGATCCTGCGCACGATGGGCGCCTCGCAAGGATCGATCATGCGGATCTTCCTGATCACCGGCGCCTCGATCGGCGTGGTCGGGACGCTGGTCGGCTTCTTCGTCGGCCTCGTGATCTGCCTCAACATCGAATCGATCCGGCAATTCCTGTCCTGGCTGACCAGCACCGAATTGTTCTCGCCGGAACTCTATTTCCTGTCGAAACTGCCTGCTGAAATCGACGTCGGCGAGACCACCGCGGTGGTGGTCATGGCGCTGACGCTGTCGTTCCTGGCGACGCTCTATCCGTCGTGGCGCGCCGCGCGTCTCGATCCCGTCGAAGCGCTGCGGTACGAGTGAGGGGCTGATGGAGCAGCAGCAGGGGGCGGAAGATGTCCCGGTCATTTATCTCCACGAGATAAAGCGGCAGTATTTGCAGGGCGAGGTGCCGCTGACCATCCTCGACGGCGCCAAGCTGGCGCTATGGGCCGGCCAATCGGTCGCGCTGGTGGCGCCGTCGGGCTCGGGCAAGTCGACGCTGCTGCACATTGCAGGTCTTCTGGAAGCGCCCGATTCCGGCGAGGTCTATGTCTCGGGCGCGCCGACCTCGCAGCTGCCCGACATCGAGCGCACGCAGCTGCGCCGCACCGACATCGGCTTCGTCTACCAGTCGCACCGGCTGCTGCCGGAGTTCTCGGCGCTCGAGAACGTCATGCTGCCGCAGATGATCCGCGGCCTGAAGAAATCCGAGAGCGTCAAGCGGGCCAAGGAACTCCTGGGCTATCTCGGGCTCGGCGACCGCATCACCCATCGCCCCGCCGAATTGTCCGGAGGCGAGCAGCAGCGCGTTGCGATCGCACGTGCGGTCGCCAATGCGCCGCGCGTGCTGTTTGCGGACGAGCCGACCGGCAATCTCGACCCCGGCACGGCCGAGCACGTGTTCCAGGCCCTGATGCAGCTGGTCAAGGCGACGCAGGTGTCGATGCTGATCGCGACCCACAACATGGAACTCGCAGGTCGCATGGACCGGCGCGTCTCGCTGTCGCACGGCCAGGTGGTCGAGCTCGAATAGCAAGACTGCGAAAACAACCCCATGCACAGTAGCCAAGTGCTTGGCGGGCCTTCCGAAAAAAATCGGCGACGGCGCCTCGCCGCCGCCCCAAGGGCTCAAGGGCGGATCACGGTCATTTTGAACGGTCCGCCATTGGCGGCGGCGTGTTCCACCGCTTCATTGGCGTGGTCGAGGTCGAAGGCCGTGGTCTCGTATTCGTCGAGCCGCAGCAATCCCGCACGGACCAGCGCGATCAGGCGGCTCGCCGCATCCGGCGGATACATCCAGACGCCGTGGATGCTGATGCAGTTGCGCATGATCCAGGGGTAGGGCAGTTCGAGGCCCGCGCCACCCGCCATGCCGACGCCTCCCATCAGCACGACGCGGCCGTAAGCGCGCACTGTCATGACCGCCGCCCGCACGATGGCCGGGCTCACCGAGGGCGGCATGATGTCGAACACGCAGTCGATCGGGCCCGGCGCGGCGCGCCTCATGCTCTCGCGGTCGTCGTCTTCAACGCCGGTGAGCTTGACCGGCTGCACGCGGTTGCCGAAGCGACGGACGAGGTCGGCGAGGATCTCTTCGTTGCGGCCCGGCGCCACAACGCAGGCCGCGCCCATCGCGAGCGCGACTGAAACGGCGGCGCTGCCGAAATTGCCGGTGGCGCCGCTCACCAGCACGGTCTCGCCGGGCCGAAGGTTCGCAGCGAGGAAGCCGCCATAGGGCACCAGCAGCGTGCCCAGCGCGCACCAACGCGTCGCTTGCTCCGGTGTGATCGCGCCGAGGCGTTTGACGTTCTCGGTCGGCAGGCGCATCTGCTCGGCGAAGGAGCCATGGCGAAAGTGCCTTTGCAGAAGCATGCCGCCGGGCCCGGCGGCAGTCAGTCCCTGCAGGGCGATATCGGGCGCGACGGCGTCATCGCGCGAGCGCACCGTCGGATCGCAGAACACCCAGTCGCCGACGGCAAGCTTGGTCGCGTCTGGTCCGATCACGCGCACCCTGCCAATGCCGCCGGGGCCGGGGATGATCGGCAGATCGAGCGCATAATTGCGCGTCCCGTCGAAGACCTCGTTCATGTAGGACAGCACGCGCGTAGCGACGACATCGACGATGACCTCGCCGGTGCCGAGCACCGGTTCGGGGACATTCTCGATTGCCAGTGGCGAGCCGAAGGATTTGAGCACGGCAGCTTTCATGACGTTCACCTCAAGGTCCGGTGAAGCCGATATGCGTCGCCTTGAAGGGGCCAAGAAGGCCTGGTATTATCCTAGTATTATACAGGCCCTCCATTGCAGGACACGCGTCATGGCCGATCCACGCCGGGTTGAATTCGGCGACTTCCTGAGGTCCCGCCGCGAAAAGCTGTCGCCGAAGACCGTCGGGCTTCCGATGGGCAGGCGCCGGCGCACCGCGGGGCTGCGCCGCGAGGAGGTTGCGCAGCTCGCCGGCATCGGCGTCGACTGGTACATCCGCCTCGAGCAGGGCCGCACCGTCAGCCCGTCCGTTACCACGATCGACGCCCTGGCCCGCGCGCTGCGCCTCAGCAAGACCGAGCACGCGCACCTGAGAGCGCTGGCGCGCGACGGAGACAAGCGCCCGTTCACGCGCGAAATCGTGCCGCCGCCGATCCGGCGGATGATCGAGAGCCTGCACCAGCCGGCCTATATCACCGGGCGGCGTTGGGACGTGCTGGCCTGGAACGACGCGGCCGAGGAGGTTTTTGGCTTCGGCCAGTTGCCGGAGCAGGATCGCAACACGTTGCTCCTCGTGTTGACGAACAAGCAGACGCGAAAATTCTACGGCGCGGGCTGGGCCGACGTCGCCAAGAGCATGGTCGCGATGTTCCGCGCCACCCATGACGTCTGGGCCGGCGATCCCGCCTTCACGGAGTTGCTGACGCGGCTGCGCCAGGGCAGCCCGGAATTCGTCAAATGGTGGGAAGCGCATGAGATCCGCAACACGGCGTCGGGCCTCAAGACCATGAACCATCCGACCAAGGGCGTACTCCGGTTCGAGCACACCAGCTTCCAGGCCAACGACGATCCCGCGCTCAAGCTCGTGATCTATACGCCGGTGTAGGACGGACACCGATTCAAAGGGTGTCTGTCTTCGAAGCCATTCAGGCTTTCGAATGCGACCGCTGTAGATCTCGTTCCGAGCGTAATGAAGCGACTTCAGACGGATTCCAAGGGCCCGGGAACCCAAGTGTCACCCGGAGGTTAGTTGGTCGGTCAGTCGACATCGACGTCAGGTCGAGCTGCCCCGATCGAATTGAACTGCGCAACGCGGAATACCGTTTCATCGGCCTATTGAGTGGAGGCAGGGAAGTGTCCGGGGAAGACCGATGACGACAGCGACCGGGCTGCTCTCGGCCGACCGTAATGCCGTCTTGGCCACCCTCGGCGACTACATTCGAGAAATCGGCAACCCCGACGATCTCGCCTATGCCGCGGCTGAGTTGCTCGGCCGCAGCCTCAATGTCAGTCGGGCAGGTTACGGCACCGTCGATACCTCAGCCGAAACCATCACGATCGCTCGCGACTGGAACGCTCCCGGGATATCGAGCCTGGCCGGCGTGCTGCGCTTTCGCGACTATGGCAGCTATATCGAAGATTTGAAGCGCGGCGAAACGGTCGTCTGCGCCGATGCCGAGAAAGACCCTCGCGTCGGCGACCGTGCCCGTGCTCTCGAGGCGATCTCTGCACGCGCACTCGTCAACATGCCGATCTCCGAGCCCGACGGGGTTGTGGCGCTGTTGTACCTCAACAATGCCGCGCCACGCGAATGGAGCCCTGAAGAGCTGGACCTCATCCGCGATGTTGCCGAGCGCACGCGCACCGCGGTCGAACGCCGCCGCGCGGAAACGGCCGTGCGCGAGAACGAAGCCCGGCTGCTCTTCCTGGACGCCCTCAACAAGGAGACGGCCAAGGTCCGCGAAGCCGACGGCGTGATGGCGGTGACGACGAGGATGGTCGGTGAGCATCTCCGCGTCTCGAACTGCGCCTATGCTGACATGGATCCTGATCAGGACGGCTTCACCATACGCGGGGACTGGGCAGCCCCCGGTGCGATGCACATCCTGGGGCACTACAGCCTTGCCGACTTCGGCGTGAAGGCGGTGCGAGAGCTGAGAGCCGGCAGGCCCCTCGTCATCAACGACAATCTGAAGGAGATCGCGCCGGAGGAAGCCGCCGCTTTCCAGCGCATCGGCATAGGTTCGACCATTTGCATGCCCTTGGTGAAGGAAGGGCGGCTGACGGCCTTGATGGCGATACATCACCGGGGCCCGCATCTCTGGACGCCGCGAGAGCTTGCCTTGCTCACAGAGGTGACGGAGCGATCGTGGGCGCACATCGAGCGCGTCCGATCGGAGCAGGCAGCCCGGGAGTCTGCCGAACGGCTGGTCCTCGCGAACAAGGCGGCCGGCATCGGCACCTGGGACTACGATCCGCTCAACGACATTCTCCGATGGGACGGCCGCTGCAAGGAGGTGTTCGGCCTCCCACCTGACGCCGATGTCAGCTATGAAGGATCATTCCTGAGGGGCATTCATCCCGAGGACCGGCAGCGCGCTCATGAGGCTGTATCGGCAGCCCTGAAGCCTCATTCTCCGGCAAGCTACAACATCGAATACCGGACCGTCGGTATCGAGGACGGCGTCGAACGCTGGATCGCCGCAACTGGTCGCGCAATTTTTTCCGACGGCCAGGCTACCCGCTTCATCGGGACCGTGCTGGATATCTCCGCGCAAAAGAAAACGGAACGTCATCTCAGGATACTCAACGATACAGGGGCGTCGGTTGCCCACGAACGCGATCTCGAAAAGATCGTTCAGATCGTGACTGATGCCGGCGTCGAGCTGACGGGCGCCCAATTCGGAGCCTTCTTCTACAACGTCCAGGCCGCGGACGGCGGCAGCTACATGCTGTACTCGCTGTCCGGCGTGCCTCGATCCGCTTTCGAAAAGTTCCCAATGCCGCGCAACACCGCCGTGTTCGAGCCGACGTTCAGGGGGAAGGGCGTGGTGAGGTCCGACGACATTTTGCAGGACCCGCGTTATGGCAGGAATGCGCCGCGCAAAGGCATGCCCGAGGGCCATCTTCCGGTTCGCTCCTACCTCGCGGTCCCCGTGATCTCGCGAAGCGGCGAAGTGCTCGGTGGGCTTTTCTTCGGTCACGCGGAGGTGGGTAAATTCCACGAAGAGCATGAGGCCGCATTGCTCGGCATTGCCGGTCATGCCGCCACGGCCATCGACAACGCCCGGCTCTTGACCAGGCTCGAGGCGCTCAATGCCGAGCTGGAGCAACGTGTCGCCGATGAGATCGGCGAGCGCATGAAGGCCGAGGAGCAATTGCGGCAATCGCAGAAGATGGAAGCCGTCGGGCAATTGACAGGAGGCATCGCCCACGACTTCAACAACATGCTGGCCGTGATACTGGGCAGCCTGAATCTTGCAAAGCGGCGGCTCAGCAAGGGCGAGGTCAACGTTGACCGCTTCCTCGAGGGGGCCATCGACGGCGCAAACCGTGCGGCCACCTTGACGCAAAGGCTGCTCGCGTTCTCGCGTCAGCAGCCTCTTGCGCCGGAGGTCCTGGACATCAACAGGATGGTCGGCGAGATGAGCGAGTTGCTTGAGCGACCGCTTGGCGAGCTGGTCCAGCTCGAAACGGTCCTCGCTGCTGGTCTCTGGCGCGTCAAGGCCGACCCAGCCCAGCTGGAAAGCGCGGTCATCAATCTCGCGGTGAATGCGCGCGACGCCATGCCGAAGGGCGGCAAGCTGACGATCGAAACCAGCAACGCGTCGATAGATCGAAAATATGCCCGCGAATACGCCCTGGCACCCGGGCAGTATGTTCTCATTGCCGTCACGGACAACGGCACGGGAATTCCGGCGGAGATGCTGGGAAAGGTCTTCGATCCGTTTTTCACGACCAAGGTCGTGGGCAAGGGCACCGGCCTTGGACTTAGTCAAGTCTACGGCTTCGTGCGGCAATCGGGCGGCCATGTCAAAATCTACTCGGAAGTCGACGTTGGCACGACCGTGAAGATCTACCTTCCACGTTTCATCGGCGAGGAGGCAATCCCGGACTCGTCGCGCGGGATCATACATCCCGGTGCAAGTCATCAGAACGAGACGATTCTCGTCGTGGAAGACGACGAGCGCGTCCGCAGCATCTCATCCGAAAGCCTGCGTGAGCTCGGCTATACCGTCATCGAAGCTGCGAGCGCCATGGAGGCGATCAGGACGATCGAAAACGGCACCGTTCCGGATCTGCTGTTTACGGATGTCGTCATGCCCGAGATGACCGGCGCTGAACTCGCGGCACAGTTGTCGAAACGATATCCCGGCCTGAAGGTGTTGTTTACCACCGGCTATACGCGTAATGCGATCGTTCACAACGGCATGCTCGACGCCGGCAAGCATCTGTTGTCGAAGCCCTTCGCGATTGAAGACTTGGCTGCCAAAATTCGCAGTCTGCTCGACGAGTGTTGAGCACGTCGTGTCATGCGCCTTTCGATTCGAAGCACGCCGGCTTCCAGGGGGGATGGCTTTAGGTTGGATCGATCGCCGCGGGCCGTTCAAGCTTTAGTCCATCACGCTTGCATGTCGTCTGTACAGACGGGCTTGTCCCCGCTTTCGAAGGAAGACCTTCGAGGGACACGCCGACGCGCGTTGATCACGTCAGTCGATCGATGATCTGAAGGAGCCGATCGCAGGACGCCTCGATCTTCTTGGGAGGAGACATTGCGACGCCGAGCAACAGTCCTGGGCGCGCTGTGCCCTTCGACGCAGACCAGAGCGATAGCGGCGTAGGCGCGAGGCCAAGCGGTGCCGCTTCCCTGGCGATGGCCAGATCGGGTGCTCCTTCCGGCAAGCGCAGGATCGCCGCCAATCCGGCGATCGCAACGTTGGCAGTGCGCGGGCGCAGGTATTTCAGCAAACCATCGGCTTGCGCTGCGTAGACCCGTTTCGTGCGCCGAAGATGCCGCAGATAATGACCGTCGCTGATGAAATCGGCCATCGCGAGCTGCACCGCGGGTCCAGGCGCCGGCGCGAGGCACGCCGCAACTTCGGCAAATCGCGACGCCAGAGCGGCCGGTGCAACGACAAAGCCCAGACGGAGGGCAGGAGTTACGGTCTTGCTGAAAGAGCCAATGTGAATGACGCGGCCAGCGCGGTCGAGCGAGGCGAGCGCCGGTGTCGCCCGGCCCTTGAGCTGAAGCTCGCTCAGATAGTCATCCTCGATCACCCACGCCTTGCTTCGCGTGGCCCAGTCGAGCAGGCGTGAGCGTCTTGCCAGCGACAATGTCGCTCCGAGCGGCGCCTGCTGCCCTGGCGTCACGACCACCAGTGCCGCAT
Source organism: Bradyrhizobium sp. CCBAU 53415 (assembly GCF_028128735.1). Lineage (NCBI taxonomy): Bacteria > Pseudomonadati > Pseudomonadota > Alphaproteobacteria > Hyphomicrobiales > Nitrobacteraceae > Bradyrhizobium > Bradyrhizobium sp. CCBAU 53415. The sequence goes on from NZ_LBJF01000023.1 coordinate 497,999, forward strand.
CAGGAGCATGCTTCAGGCCGAAATCGACATCGATGCCGTCGGCGTCAACGGGGATCGGCACGATCGATGTTCGTGCGAGCTTGAGGCCGTGCCGGGTGAAGGGAAAACCCGGATCCTCCATCCAGGCCTTCTTCTGCTCGAGGCCGAGGACGCGGAGCGTCAGGCCAAGACCACCGCTGAAACCGCCGGTGATGATGATCTGGGAGGGCCCGCATTCGATTCCGCGCGCCAGCGCAAGGTAGGCCGCGATCTCGCGCCGCAACGCCGGCTCACCGCGCGGATCAGGATAGATCGCCGGCGCGCTCATCTCGATGCGGACCGCCTGCGCGCGTATCCGCGCCAGCAACGTCGCAGGAAGGGTCTCCTGCGCAGGCACGCCCATCTGGAAGATCGCCGGCCCGGCCGTGAGCGCCTGGTACATCTCCATGAACGAGCCTGGGGCCGGGGCCTTGTCCCGCCGCACCGGAAACCGTGGCCGGTCCGCGACATGCGTTCCAGTCGCGCGCCTTGCGACGATCAGTTGGGCGGATGAGAGCTTTTCGTAGGCGACCCGCACGGTGCCGCGCGCGACGCCGAGCTGGGCGGCCAGATCCTGCCAGGAGGGCAAGCGCGCGCCCGGGGCGAGCACGCCGCTCTCGATGGCGGCCCTGATTCCCCTGTGGATCTGCTCGGCCAACGGCATCTTCGCAGATCGATCCAGCTCCAGGCACAGCGGCTTGGTCATGCCTGCTTGATACACGATTTTTGCGCGTTCTTGGTACTTTTTCGTGGACCAGAACAGGGACACCTAAGGGGGTAACGGGGAGTGTTCATCCCTCCGATCATCAAGGAGCAAGCAGATGAGTGAACGTCTCGACTACAACCACGTTGCACCGGCAGGCGCGAAGGCGCTGGGTGGTGTCTATGGCTATGTCATGCAGAGCGGGCTTCCCGCGACGCTCGTCACCCTGGTCTATCTCCGCGTGTCGCAGATCAACAACTGCGCCTATTGCCTCGACATGCATACGCGCGACCTGCTCAAGGCCGGCGTGAAGACCGAAAAGCTCGCGCTGGTGCAGGCGTGGGCGGAGGCGGGCAATCTCTTCGACGAGCGCGAGCGCGCCGCCCTCGCATGGGCCGAGACGGTCACCCGCATCGCCGAGACCAACGTTCCGGACGATGCCTATCGAGCCGCCCGCAAGGTCTTCAGCGAGCGCGAGCTGGTCGATCTCACGATCGCGATCAGCCTGATGAATGCGTATAATCGCATGTCGATCAGCTTCCGGAAAACGCCGCAGGCCGTGCTTGAGAGTGCCGCCTGACGGAGAATGGCCAGCCGAAACAGAGAGCAGGAGCCTGAAAATGACGAACGTGATTTCCGGCGTCAAAATTCCCGACAGTCAATTGGCGCGCGAGGCTGCCGAGCTGGTGCGCAGCTACGAAGGCGAGATGTTGTTCAACCATTCGGTTCGCGTCTACGTGTTCGGCGCGATCAAGGGGCTGCGTCAGAAGCTGAAGTTCGATCCCGAACTGCTGTATGTCGCGGCGCTGTTTCACGACCTCGGTCTCGTCGATCACTACCACACCGAGACCAAGCGGTTTGAGGTCGACGGCGCCGACGCCGCGCGCGACTTTCTGCGGGCCCGCGGTATTGCCGAGCCGCAAGCCGACCTGGTGTGGGAAGCGATCGCGCTACACACCACCCCCGGCATTCCGCAATATATGAGACCGGAGATCGCGCTCACCAACGCAGGCGTCCTGGTCGACGTCGTGGGCATCGGATATGACGAGTACACGCCGGAGCAGCGCGACCAGGTGATCTCCGCGTTCCCGCGCGGCGACTTCAAGAACGAGTTCCTGAAGGTGCAGACCTGCTCGGCGCTGAAGAAACCGCAGACGACGTTCGGGACGGTCAACTTCGACTACATCGAAGATCACGATCCGGGCTTCCGCAAGCCGAACGCATGCACGCGCATTCGCAACACGCCCTGGCTGAGCTGAGGGGATGCAACGGGCTCCCTCACGGGACGCCCGGGCATCCGCCGGACGGCTTTGATCATCCGGCGCGAACGGCGGGGCGTCTCGGGCGGTGAGGGGACGCCGGTTTGTGCGACGGAAAATACGGATTCACCGCGCAACTCGCGGAGCGCCCGACCGCGAGATAGCGGCACTGCGCAAGCGATGCGTAGCTGCAGTCGAAATAGCCGACGGGGCCGTAGATCTGCATGCAGACCGGATAGCTCGGATCGTAAGTCTGTGCATGCGCAAGTCCATCGGCCGAGAGCTGGGTGATCGCGATGAGCGCGAGGTGGGCGCGGCGCATCTCAGCGTGGCAGGAAGTAGCCCGGCGTCTGTGCGCGCGGACGATTTTGATACGCGTATGGATCGTCGCTCTGTCCGACGAAATACGGATTGGCGATGCAGGTCAGCGCGCGACCGGATGCGCTCGCCTGACACTGCGCGTAGGTGTCGAACCTGCAATTGCTCAGTCCCGGCCATTCATCACCGGTGAGGCAGAATGGATGATTTTTACCGAATGCGTGCGCCGGTGCGCTTGCACCTGATGCGAATGCAAATGTGACGAATGCGAGCGAAAATGTGGCGACAATGGGCAAGGGAACTCGACCGCGCATCTCGATTCTCCAATCACGCGAATGTGCGCGCGGAGTCGTTACGCGCACATGCAGTTTATGTCGTGTAGTCGACATTGGAACTCGTGAAAACACTTGTTTCAAAGGGTTTCCGCACACCTGCCGATAGACATTCGTTAGTGAGCAAGGTCCTTTCGACCAAACTGTTGCGTCGCGGTTACAGCAATTCCGTCGTCCACTGCTAAGACATTGCGCACGGCCCGGGGGCCTACTGAAGAAACTGGAACGGGAATCAAATGAAGAAGAGTTTGTTGCTTGCCGCTGTCAGCCTCGTCGCGCTCAGCGCGGCTGCACCGGCGATGGCTGCTGACCTCGCGGCGCGGCCCTACACCAAAGCTCCGCCGGCGGCGATCGCTGCCGTTTACGACTGGAGCGGTTTCTACATCGGCGTCAACGGCGGTGGCGGTTCGGCGGATACGTCGTGGGACCTCGTCAACTTCGGTCCTGAAGGTTCGCACAACTCGACCGGCGGCACGGTCGGTGGCCAGATCGGCTACCGCTTTCAGACCGGCCAGTTCGTTTTCGGTGTGGAAGGCCAGGGCAACTGGGCCGACTTCTCCGGCGACAACATCAGCCTGATCGCCCCCGGCAATCGTAACCGGACCAAGATGGACGCATTTGGGCTCATCACCGGTCAGGTTGGCTATGCCTGGAACAACGTCCTGCTCTACGTGAAGGGTGGTGCGGCTGTTGTCAGCAACAAGTACGACGTCTACAGCGTTGCCACGGGAGCAAACATCGACAACGCGGACGAGACCCGCTGGGGCGGCACGGTTGGTGCAGGCCTGGAGTTCGGTTTCGCTCCGAACTGGACAGTCGGCGTCGAGTACAACCACATCTTCCTCGGCGACCAAAATGTCACCTTCGCCAGTGGTGCAGTCGACCGCATCAAGCAGGACGTCGACATGGGCCTCGTCCGCCTGAACTACAAGTTCGGCGGCCCGATGCTGGCTCGTTACTAAGACAGCTCGCTCAACGCGAGCGGCTGACGAAAGCCCCGGCTTCGGCCGGGGCTTTTTTATTTTGTTCATTCAGCGAGTTAACCATCCCGTTTCGCGCGGTCTCGGACCGCTTGACTCCCCTGAACAAACGAAGAACAATGTTCTTCATACGTTCCAACAAGGGAGCAGGCCATGTTCAGGGTTTTCGTGGAAGAAGCCGCCGCACTGGCGTCCATCACGCTGTTCGTCGGGATGATCGCGATCTGGGCGCAGGTGATTCCGCAGCTCTAGGCCGGCGAGCGTAACGCTGCCGCTTGGGGAAAAGCGGGACGACTTGGCCGATCGGCCGCTGCGGCGTGGACTCTGGAGCAGTGACGCCCCACCATCGCGAGGCGAGTCGGCCGGGCGATGCAGGATCCTCGTTTGATCTGCCTGACATCTCCCGGCGTTGGCGACCGCTCCATTTCATCTGCAAGAGGCCGTCACGCGACCATGCCGAGCGCCGGATTCGTTCACCTTCACGTTCACTCGGCCTATTCGCTGCTCAAGGGCTCGATCAAGATCGCCAAGCTCGCCGAGCTTGCGAAGAAGGACCACCAGCCCGCACTGGCGCTGACCGACACCGATAATCTGTTCGGTGCGCTGGAGTTCTCCGACAAGATGGCGGGTTCCGGTATCCAGCCGATCGTCGGCTGCGAGCTGGCGATTGATTTCGGCGATCAGGATCCGAATGCGCGGAACGCGATTGGGCCGTCGCGGGTGGTGCTGCTGGGAGCGCAGGAGCGCGGCTATCGCAGCCTGATGCGGCTGAACTCGCGCGCGTTCCTGGAATCGCCGGACAGCCATGCTCCGTTCATCAAGTTCGATTGGCTCGAGGGCGAGACCGAGGGCCTGATCGCGCTGACGGGTGGACCGGACGGGCCGATCTCGCTGGCGCTCGCCGGCGGCCTTGCCGAACTCGCCGCCGCGCGCTGCGAGCGTCTGGCCGCCCTGTTCGGCGACCGCCTCTACGTCGAATTGCAGCGCCACAACACGGAGAAGGAGCGGCGCGTCGAAAGCGGCTTGATCGACATCGCTTACGCCAAGGGACTGCCGCTGGTTGCGACCAACGAGCCGTATTTCGCCGCGACCGACGACTACGAAGCGCATGACGCGCTCCTCTGCATCGCCGGCGGGCGGCTGATCGCCGAGACCGAGCGCGAGCAGCTCACGCCGGATCATCGCTTCAAGACGCGCGCCGAGATGGCGGTGCTGTTCGCCGACATTCCGGAGGCGCTGGCCTCGACGATGGAGATCGCCGAGCGCTGCTCGTTCCGGCCAATGACGCGCAAGCCGATCCTGCCGTTCTTCACCGTCGGCGCCGCCGCAAGCTCCGATGCCGCCTCTGTCGAGGCGGCCGAGCTGAAGCGTCAGGCGGAGGAGGGGCTTGCCAACCGCCTGCGCGTGCACGGCCTGTCGCAGGGCACGACGGAAGAGGACTACAACAAGCGGCTCGCCTTCGAGCTCGACGTCATCATGCGCATGAAGTACGCGGGCTACTTCCTGATCGTGTCCGACTTCATCAAATGGGCGAAGGCGCAGGGCATTCCGGTCGGGCCGGGCCGCGGTTCCGGCGCCGGCTCGCTGGTCGCGTGGGCGCTGACCATCACCGACCTCGATCCGATCAAGTTCGGCCTGCTGTTCGAGCGCTTCCTCAACCCCGAACGCGTCTCGATGCCGGACTTCGACATCGACTTCTGCCAGGACCGCCGCGGCGAGGTCATCAGTTACGTGCAGCAGCGCTACGGCCGCGATCAGGTCGCGCAGATCATCACCTTCGGCACGCTGCAGGCGCGCGGCGTGCTGCGCGACGTCGGCCGCGTGCTGCAAATGCCCTATGGCCAGGTCGACAAGCTCACAAAGCTGGTGCCGCAGAATCCGGCTGCACCGGTGACGCTGGCCGCCGCGATCGAGAGCGAGCCGAAGCTGCAGGCGTTCCGGGACGAAGACCCGGTTGTGGCGCGCGCCTTCGACATCGCCCAGCGCCTCGAAGGCCTGACGCGCCACGCCTCGACCCATGCGGCCGGCATCGTGATCGGCGATCGCCCGTTGAGCGAGCTGGTGCCGCTCTACCGCGATCCCAAATCCGACATGCCGGTGACCCAGTTCAACATGAAATGGGTCGAGCCCGCGGGGCTCGTCAAGTTCGACTTCCTCGGCCTGAAAACGCTCACCGTCCTCGACGTCGCAGTAAAGCTGCTCAAGCCGCGAGGTATCCATGTCGATCTCGCCACGCTGCCGATCGACGATGCCGAGAGCTACCAGATGCTGGCGCGGGGCGATGTGGTCGGCGTGTTCCAGGTTGAAAGCCAGGGCATGCGGCGCGCGCTGATTGACATGCGCCCCGACCGTTTCGAGGACATCATCGCGCTGGTCGCGCTCTATCGACCGGGCCCGATGGCGAACATCCCGACCTATTGCGCGCGCAAGCACGGCGACGAGGAGCCGGAATATCTGCATCCCGTGCTTGAGCCGATCCTCAAGGAGACCTTCGGCGTCATCATCTACCAAGAACAGGTGATGCAGATCGCGCAGGTGATGTCGGGCTATTCGCTCGGCGACGCCGACCTCCTGCGCCGCGCCATGGGCAAGAAGATCCGCGCCGAGATGGACAAGCAGCGCGACATCTTCGTCGCGGGCGCGGTGAAGAACGGCGTCCCGAAGGGGCAGGCCGAGACCATCTTCGAGCTGCTGGCGAAGTTCGCCGACTACGGCTTCAACAAGAGCCACGCGGCGGCCTATGCGCTGGTGTCCTACCACACCGCCTACATGAAGGCGCATTATCCGGTGGAGTTCATCGCCGCGTCGATGACGCTCGATCTCAACAACACCGACAAGCTCTCCGAATTCCGCTCCGAAGCGCAGCGTCTCGGCATCAAGGTCGAGCCGCCGAACATCAACCGCTCGGGCGCGACCTTCGAGGTCGGCGAGAAGACGATCTACTACGCGCTTGCCGCGCTCAAGGGCGTCGGCATCCAGGCGATCGAGCAGATCATCGCGGAGCGGACCAGAGGCGGCCTGTTCACCTCGCTCGCCGATTTCGCCGCCCGGGTCTCGCCGCGCGCGATCAACAAGCGCATCATCGAAAGTCTTGCCGCCGCCGGCGCCTTCGACACGCTGGAGCCGAACCGGGCGCGCGTCTTTGCCGGTGCCGACTCGATCCTCGCCGCCTGCCAGCGCGCGCATGAAGCCGCGACCATCGGCCAGAACGACATGTTCGGCTCATCGGCCGATGCGCCGACCATCATGCTGCCGCAGGTCGAGCCGTGGCTGCCGGCCGAGCGGCTGCGCCGCGAATACGACGCGATCGGCTTCTTCCTGTCCGGCCATCCGCTCGACGATTATGCAACCGTGCTGAAGCGGCTGCGCGTGCAGAGCTGGGCCGAGTTCTCGCGCGCAGTGAAGACCGGTGCGACCGCCGGCAAGGTCGCCGCCACCGTGGTCTCGCGCATGGAGCGGCGCACCAAGACCGGGAACAAGATGGGCATCATGGGCCTGTCCGATCCGACCGGCCATTTCGAGGCGGTGCTGTTCTCCGAGGGGCTCGCGCAATATCGCGACGTGCTGGAGCCGGGAGCGGCCGTGCTGCTGCAGCTCGGGGCGGAGCTTCAGGGCGAAGACGTTCGCGCCCGCGTGCTGCATGCCGAGCCGCTCGATGACGCCGCGGCCAAGACGCAGAAGGGCCTGCGCATCTTCCTGCGCGACACCAAGCCGCTGGACTCGATCGCCAAGCGCCTCGCCGGACCCGACATGGCGGCCTCGAACGGCGGCGCGCCGAAAGTCGGGAGTCCCGCGCTTGCGCCGCGCTCCAACGGCGACGGTGAGGTCTCGCTGGTGATCATGCTCGACCTCGAGACCGAAGTGGAGATGAAGCTGCCCGGCCGTTTCAAGGTCTCGCCGCAGATCGCCGGCGCGATCAAGGCGGTCGCGGGCGTGGTGGACGTGCAGCAGCTCTGAGGTCGCCGGCACCGCCGCAAACCAAAGCTTAACTATTTGGCCCGCGTGTGGTTTCGAGGTCGCTCGCGCGCAGCTATCAGTTGTCGGCTCGACGATCTCGTTTGACGAGAAACCTGGAAGGACAACAACCATGTGCGACGAATGCTCCGATAATCTGCATCAACCTGTTGCTCCGTCCCGGCGCTCCATGATGCTCCTTGCCACCTCGGCGCTTGCGGCGGCGGCGTTTGGCGGGGCCGCCTTCGCCAAGGAGAAGAAGGCGCCGCCGAAGCCGCAGAACGTGCTGTCGCCCGATGCGGCGCTGAAGCGGCTGATGGAAGGCAATGCGCGCTACGTGTCGGGCGTGTCGCGCCGCCACGACTTCAAGCACGAGCGCGAGGCATTGGTCGGCGGTCAGAATCCGTACGCGGCTGTTTTGAGCTGCGCCGATTCGCGCATCGCGCCCGAATATGCCTTCGACACCGGGCGTGGCGACCTGTTCGTGTGCCGCGTCGCCGGGAATTTCGCAGGCGATGAAACCGTCGCCAGCATGGAGTACACGGTCGCGGTGCTCAGCACGCCCCTGATCCTGGTGCTCGGCCATGACAATTGCGGCGCCGTCGATGCGACCATCAAGTCGCTGAAGGACGGCAAGCCGTTGCCGGGGCACATCCCCTCGCTGGTCTCCGCGATCACGCCGGCGGTGAAGACGGCGGCCCAGCAGAGCGGGAATGCGCTCGACAACGCCATTCGCCAGAATGTCATCGACAACGTCGCCAAGCTGAAATCGGCCGCCCCGATCCTCAACGCGGCGGTCGAGCAGGGCAAGCTCAAGGTGGTCGGCGGTATCTATCGGCTGAACACGGGGACCGTCGAGCTGCTTGCCCAGGGCTGAGCCCGGCTTCCGGAGCATCGGAGCCCACGACCTGGTCGCGCCTCTTTCGAGCAGAGGCGGCCACCCGGCTGTCGTCAGAAGCGACAGCCCCATCCTCGGGTGCGCTCCTCCCGAGCGCGCCATTCCGCCGCCTCAATCCGCGCCTTTCGTTCAAGCGCCGTTCAGCCGGCCGAGCATTTGATGCGCGGTGGCTTTTGAACCATATTGGCGGGCAAGCAGGCAATGCGCGGGACCTTCAGAGCTTTCATCGGCCTTCCTCTTGCGATTCTGCTGGTTGTTGCGGGTGTGGTGCCGGACCAGGCCCGCGCCCAGCAGCAGGAAAAGCGGATCGCGCTCGTGGTGGGCAACGGCGCCTACGCCAAATCGCCGCTGGCAACCACTGCCAACGATGCCGGCCTGATCGCGCAGACGCTCCAGGCGGCCGGCTTCGACGTGGTCGGCGCGCGCGATCTCGACGGCGACACGCTGCGCAAGAGCTTGCGCGATTTCATCCAGAAGGCGCAGGCTTCCGGCCCGGGCACCGTCGCGATGATCTATCTTGCCGGCTACGGCGTGCAGCTTGCCGGCGAGAACTATTTCATCCCGGTCGATTCCAACATCACCCGCGACACCGACATACCGACCGAAGCCTTGCGCATCAGCGATTATGCGCGCCAGCTCGCGTCCATTCCGCTCAAGGCCGACATCGTCGTGCTCGATGCGGCCCGCGCGCAGCCCTTCATCGAGGGCGGCCAGCCGATCGCGAGCGGTCTGGCGCTGGTCGAGCCGGAGGCGAACATGCTGATCGCCTTCAACGCTGCGCCCGGCACGGTGGCGCCGGAGGAGCCGGGACCCTACGGCATCTATGCACAGTCGCTCGCCGAGATGATCCGCACCGGCGGCCTGCCGCTGCCCGAGGTGTTCGACCGCGTTCGCCTGCGCGTCAACGAGGCCAGCAAGGGCGCGCAGGTGCCCTGGAACGAGCAGAAGATATCGGCGCAATTCTCGTTCTTCGAGCGTGCGCCCGATGCGCCGCCGCCGGAGGCGGCGCCCGATCAGGTCGCCGCCATCCGCAACAAGCCGATCCGCGATCTCGGCGTGCAGGATGCCTATGCCGTCGCGCTCGAGCGCGACACGCTGCCGGCCTACGAGGAGTTTCTCGCAGCCTATCCGAATGACCCTCTGTCGAAGCGCGTGATGGCGATCGTCGCCGCGCGCCGCGAAGCCATCACCTGGCGACGGACCTATCGGACCGACACGCCGGAGGCCTATTGGTCGTATCTGCGCCGCTATCCGCGCGGCCCGCATGCGGCGGATGCGCGCCGACGCCTGGCGATCCTCACGGCGCCCGCCGAGCCGCCGCCGACCTTTGCGATGATCGATTACGACGTGCCGCCACCGCCGCCGGAGGAGGTGGTCTATGTCGACCGTCCAGTGTTGTATTTCAGCGATCCCGATTTCGGCTTCGCGCCGCCACCGCCGCCGCCGGTGTACTATCTGCCACCGCCGCCGCCGGATTTCGTCGTGCTGCCGCCGCCGCTGCCGGTGGTCGGCCTGTTCGTGCTGCCGCAGCCGGTGTTCGTGCCGATCCCGGTATTCGTCAGGCCGCCGGTCTATGTCGCGCCGCCGCCGAACAACATCATCTATCAGAACATCCATAATACGACGGTCATCAACACCGTGATCAATCGCCCGCCGGCGCCTTCGCCGGCCGCGGGGCCGGCGCCTGGTCCGGGCAATCTGGCGCCGGCGGTTGCCGGCCGCGCCACGCCGGCAGGTCCGGCCGTGCCGCAGGCCGTCGTGCAGCGCGCCGCGCTGATCCAGCAGGGCAAGGCGCCGATGCCGCCGAGCGCGACGATCCAGCCGACGGTGAGACCGGGTATCGCTGCACCGGCTCCGGCCAACGTCGCTCCCGCCAATCTCGCTCCTGCCACGACAGCGCAGCCGCCGGCTTCGGCAAGGCTGCCGCAAGACAATACCTTGCCGGCACCGGGCGCCCCCGGCGGGCCAACGGCCGGAGCAGGGGCGGCGCCCGGCACGGTGCCGCCGAACGGCACGCCCAGTCCGGCCGCGACGGCTCCCGCCGGCAATGTCCACGGTGCGACACCGCAAGCACCGGCACCGACCAAGCTGCCGCAGGCCAATACGCTGCCGGTGCCCGGGACCCCCGGCGGACCGCCGCCCCCGGCCAGGGCAGGCGGGACGCCCGGCGCTGCCCCGCCTCATGGCAAGCCCGCCGCGACGGCTACGGCGCCCACCGGCAACGTCCCGCCGGCGCCGCCGAACGCGGCAACGGTTGCGGCGCCTAACCACCCGCCGGCTCCTGGAGGTTCGACGACCCCGTCCGCGGGGATGCCCAGGCCATCGGGCACATCGACGCCGCCGGCCACGGACAAGCGCGGCCGGCCGGCCGGTCCGCAACCGAGCGCGTTGTTGCCGCCGGGCGCGGCGGCCGGCAAGCCGGCGCTGCCGAGCACGGCCAAGCCGGTAGCGCCTCCACCGCCACCGGTGGCAGCGCGAGAGCCCTCCAGGGTTCAGGATCGTCGGCCCGCTCCGCCGCCGGCCGCCAAGCCGG
>NZ_LBJF01000024.1:0-562846 GCF_028128735.1 Bradyrhizobium sp. CCBAU 53415
CGGACGCGTGCGCGGCGGCGCCGCAGCCGGGCTGCCCTCGGTGGCACGGGCGCTGGCGCGGCGGAAGGCGTCGCCACTGCCGCCAGGGCGGGCGCCGCCACCGGGGCGTGCGGCCTCGCGGGCACGCTGGGCGGCCTCCGATTCGACCTTGCGAACGGCTTCTTCCAGCGACAGCCGTTCGCGCGTGATCTCGGATTCGGAAAGCGGCGGCTGCACGCTGCGCAGCTGCGCGATCAGCGCCGTGCGCGCCCGCTCATAGAGCGCACGACGGCTTTCGCCGGGAGCGTTGGGGTCCAAGGCGGCAATAGCGCGGGCGATCAGCGGATAGTAATCAGCCATTTCTACTCAACTATACGCGCGTCCCGGTAAGATATCGTTAAGCCTCAAACGGATTTTGCACGAGGATAGTATCTTCGCGTTCGGGGCTGGTGGAAAGCAGCGCGACCGGGCACCCCACCAATTCCTCGATCCGCCGGACATATTTGATGGCCTGGGCCGGCAGGTCGGCCCAGGACCGCGCACTGGCGGTCGGCTCCTTCCAGCCCTCGATGGTCTCGTAGATCGGCACGACCCGAGCCTGGGCGCCCTCGCCGGCCGGAAAATGGTCGATCTCCTTGCCGTCGAGCATGTAGCCGGTGCAGACCTCGATCGAATCGAAGCCGTCGAGGATGTCGAGCTTGGTCAGCGCCAGACCGTTGATGCCGCAGGTCCGGACCGCCTGGCGGACCAGCACGGCGTCGAACCAGCCGCAGCGGCGCGGTCTGCCGGTATTGGTGCCGAACTCGCGGCCGCGTTCGCCGATCTTGCGGCCGATCTCGTTGTCCTGCTCGGTCGGGAACGGGCCCTGGCCGACCCGGGTCGTGTAGGCCTTGCACAAGCCGAGCACGTAACCGACCGCGCCCGGCCCGAGGCCGGCGCCGGTCGCGGCCTGCGCCGCCACCGTGTTGGACGAGGTGACGTAGGGGTAGGTGCCGTGGTCGACGTCGAGCAGCGCTCCCTGTGCGCCCTCGAACAGCATGCGCTTGCCTTCGCGCCGCTTGATGTCGAGCAGCCGCCACACCGTCTCGGCATAGGGCAGCAGCTGCGGCGCCATCGCCATCAGCTCTTTCAGGATCACCGCACTGTCGAATTCCGGCAGGTTGAGGCCGCGGCGCAGCGCGTTGTGGTGCGCCAGCAGGCGATCGATCTTGTGCGGCAGCGTCTGATGGTCGGCAAGGTCCATCAGGCGGATGGCGCGGCGGCCGACCTTGTCCTCATAGGCCGGCCCGATGCCGCGGCGGGTGGTGCCGATCGCGGTCGCGGCGCTCGCGGATTCGCGGTGCGCATCGAGCTCGCGGTGCAGCGGCAGGATCAGCGTGACGTTCTCGGCGATGCGCAAATTGTCCGGAGAGACCGCGACGCCCTGGGCCCTGAGCTTGGTGACCTCGTCGAGGAAGGCGGCGGGATCGAACACCACGCCGTTGCCGATCACCGACAGCTTGCCCTCGCGCAGCACGCCGGAGGGCAGGAGCGCGAGCTTGTAGGTCTTGCCGTTGATCACCAGCGTGTGGCCGGCGTTATGACCGCCCTGGAAGCGGACGACGATATCCGCCTGCTCCGACAACCAGTCGACGATCTTGCCCTTCCCTTCGTCGCCCCACTGGGCGCCGACGACGACAACATTGGCCATGCGCGGGTAATCCTTCGAAGATTTCTCTGTAAGTGGCATGATCCGAACGGAAAACCGGGACCCACTTTTCCGGGATCATGCCTGCGCCCAGCCCAATTCCCGGCCGAGGCCGTTCGCACGCGAGGCAGCCCAACCGGATAAAGGAAGCAGCCCCTCTAGGCAAGCAAGAACGGGGCTTTTTTCAGGCCCAGCGCGTACTCCAAGCCTTTGATATCCCCTGAAAATCCAGGAACCTCGCGGCCGGCGCAATGGCTTCGACCAAAGCGTGAGAGGCCGCCTTCGCCACTGCATGGTCGCGATGCGTCCGCCCCCCGTTGATGCAACCTCGATTTCCGTGTCTTTGAACAGCGCCGGGTGATCAGCCGGCCCGGACCTCGCCGGGCCGGAAGCCTCGGCGCACTCCACGCGGGGCCCAACAATCACAATGTCCGCCACCGGCCAGACCACGAGCGCCGAAACATCCGGCCACGGCTGGATCGCCAACCAACCTTATCTGCTGCTCAGCATCACCGCGCTGTGCTGGGCCGGCAACGCCATCGTCGGGCGGCTCGCCGCCGGCCACATTCCACCGGTCACGCTGTCGTTCCTGCGCTGGTTCTTCGCCTTCCTGCTGGTGCTGCCATTCGCCTGGAAGCACCTCGTGCAGGACTGGCCGGCCATTCGCGGCAAGCTCGGCCTGATGGTCACGCTCTCGGTCACCGGCATCGGCGCCTTCAACACGCTGCAATATTGGGCGCTGGAGCACACCCAGGCGCTCAACACGCTGCTGCTCCAGTCGGCCGCGCCGCTGCTCGTGGCGCTGTGGTCGCTGGTGATTCTCGGCATCCGGCTCACCGCGGCGCAGGCCTTCGGCGTGCTGCTGTCAATGTGCGGCGTGCTGACGATCCTGCTGCATGGCGACTTCACCACGCTGTCGAACATCGACTTCAACAAGGGCGACCTGATCTTCCTCCTCGCGCTCTTGATCTTCGCGCTCTATTCGGTGCTGTCACTGAAGCGGCCGCCGATGCACGGCCTCTCCTTCCTCGCCTTCACCTTCGGCTGCGGCGCCGCCTGTCTCATTCCGCTGGAGATCTGGGAACTGACCGCGCGCCCGGTCATGAAGCTCGACGGGCCTAACCTGCTGACCCTGTTCTACGTCGCCGTTTTCCCGTCGGCGCTCGCCTATCTCTGCTTCAATCGCGGCGTGCGCCTCATCGGCGCCAACCGCGCCGCGCCGTTCTTCCACGTCGTGCCGGTGTTCGGTTCGATCATGGCGATGGCGTTTCTGGGCGAACACCCGCAGGCGTTCCACTTCATCGGCTTCGCACTGGTGCTGGCGGGCGTATTCGCAGCGTCGAGGAAGCAGGCGACCTAGCCGCAAGTTTTGTCCGAGCGTAGTGCTGCCGGTTCACCCTCCCCTGGAGGGGGAGGGTAAGCAAGTCCGCGCCTACTTCGTCTTGAACTTGCTGTAGGCTTCGCTGGTGGCGATGATGACGTGCTCGGCGCAGCCGTTGACGCGATGGGGGTCGGCCTGCGTCTCGTAGGCTTCCGATGTCATCATGTCGAGGAAGGCCGCGACCGACGGATAATGGACCAGCGCGACGAAATCCCATTCGTTGCCCGCGTACGGACCGAGCGCGACCGCCTTCGCCTCGCCGGTCCAGAGCAGGGTGCCACCGCGTGCCCTGATCATCGGCACCGTGATCGCGCTGTAGCGCAGATACGCATCCCAGCCGGACCCATCACCATCGCGCGAGCGCGCGTGGAAGCGCATCAGGTTCAGCATCACCACCGGCGCGTTCGGTTCGAGCTTCTCCAGGCCCTCGATGTTCAACATATTGACCGCCAATGGCGCCTCCCCGGGTCATGCCTGCATTGTAGCATTGCGACGCTGTTACTTGTGTCACGACCGCGATCCGGCGCAAGCTCGTATTCGACGCTCATGACGACCGCTTCGCCCGCGCCAACGGCCTCGAATCCCGCCAGTTGGCTCAACAACCAGCCTTATCTGCTGCTCAGCCTGACCTCGCTGTTCTGGGCCGGCAACATCGTGCTCGCACGCCATGTCGGCGCGCATGTGCCGCCGCTGACGGTGACCACGATCCGCTGGTTCGGCGTGTTCCTGATCCTGCTGCCGTTCGCCTGGCCACATCTGAAGCGCGACTGGCCTGCCTTGTGCAAGAGCCTGCCGTTGATGCTGTTCCTGTCGCTGGTCGGCTTTGCCTTCAACAACGCGATCTCGTACTGGGCGATGCAATACACCGAGGCGCTGAATGCGCTGCTGATCCAGTCGGCAGGTCCCTTGTTCGTGGCGCTGTGGTCGCTGGTGCTGTTCGGCGTGCGGCTGACCGGCGCGCAACTCGGCGGCATCGCGATCTCGCTTCTCGGCGTGCTGATCATCATCCTGCGCGGCGATCTCGCCGCGCTTGCGAGCATCAGCCTCAACAGGGGCGACATCATGTTCGCGTCCTCGCTGGTGGCGTTCGGCATCTACTCCGCCTTCATCCCGCGGCGGCCGAAGATCCATCAGCTCTCCTTCCTGTCCTTCACGACCTGTTGCGGCGCGACGATGCTGCTGCCGACGGCGATCTGGGAGGCGGCAAGCGGCCACGTGCTGCAATTCGACGGGATGACGCTGGCGACGCTGGGCTACATCCTGATCTTTCCCTCCACCCTCGCCTACCTCTTCTTCAACCGCGGCGTGGCGCTGATCGGACCGAACCGGGCGGCACCGTTCTTCCATCTGGTACCGGTGTTCGGCTCGGCGATGGCGATCCTGCTGCTGGGTGAAAAGCTCCAACCGTTTCACCTGATCGGCTACGCGCTGGTGCTCGCCGGCGTCGTGATCGCATCGCGCCAGGGCTCGGCGGTGAAGTAATTCCGCGTGACGGACGTGAGCGCTCTCGCGTCCCGGACAAGATGCAGCGCTTAAGCGCTGCATCGCAGAGCCGGGACCCAGTGTGCCGCGAGCATGGGCCCCGGTTCAGCAGCGCATCACTGCGTGCTGCGCTGCGCCCGGGGCACGAGACGAACTCCTGTCTTCCGATTTCAACGTAGAGGCGCTAGGTTCCCCGCCAACGAAAAAGAGGGAACGTCTCAAGATGATTTCAGGGCTGATTCGAAACTTGCGCACCATCGGCGTGGCCGCGCTGTGTCTTGCCGCCGCATCCACGGCCCAGGCCGACACCTATCCGAGCCGCAACATCACGCTGGTGCTGCCGTTCGCGGCCGGCAGCGGCACGGACACCACGACACGGCTGATCTCGCAGCATCTGTCGCAGGCGCTCGGCGTCGGCATCGTCATCGAGAACAAGGCGGGCGCCAACGGCATGCTCGCCGCAAGCTATGTCGCGAAGGCCGCCCCCGACGGCTACACGCTGCTGGTGACGACCAACACCACGCATTCGGCCAATCCCTATCTGCTCAAGAGCCTCACCTACGATCCGGTCAAGGACTTCACTCCGATCGCGCGCACCGGCGATCTGCCCTTCATGCTCGTCATCAATCCGGAAGTACCGGCCAAGACCGTCGGCGAGCTCGTCGCGTACGGCAAGGCCAATCCGGGCAAGCTGAGCTACGCCTCGGGCTCGTCCTCGGCGATCGTGTCGGGTGCGACCTTCGCGCACAATGCCGGGCTCGACCTCCTGCACGTGCCCTACAAGAGCTCGCCGCCGGCGCTCAACGACGTCATGGGCGGCCGCGTCTCGATGATGTTCGTCGACATCCTGACCGGCCTGCCCCACGTCAACGGCAACGCCCTGCGCGCTCTCGCCGTCACCACCAAGGACCGCTCGCCGCTGGTGCCGCACCTGCCCTCGATGCAGGAGGCGGGCGTGCCGGATTTCGACATCTCGTCGTGGCAGGGCTATTTCGGCCCCGCCGGCATGCCGAAGGAGATCGTGACGCGGCTCAACAGCGAGATCAGGAAGATCATCGAGAATCCGGAGATCAAGGCCAAGCTCGCCACGCTCGGCATGGACGCCTTTTCCGGCACGCCGGAGCAGCTCGGCACCTTCGTCAACGAGCAGCTGGTGCTGTGGGAAAAGCTGATCACGAACGCGAAGATCGAGAAGCAGTAGCGCACGCGCAAATGCCACATACTCCACATCTTCCGTCATGGCCGGGCTTGTCCCGGCCACCCACGTCTGTCCGCGCGCGCGGTGCCCAAGAACGTGGATGCCCGGGACAAGCCCGGGCATGACGACCGTGTAGAGTTTTTGCGTAACGGCTTACGCCGCGCGCACCTTGGCGAGGAAGTTGTCGACGGCGGAGCGCAGCGCGCCGGACTGATTGTCCAGCTCGCGGGCGTTGGAGAGCACGTCGGTGGCCGCGCTGCCGGTCGCTTCCGCGGCCGAGGTGACGCTGCCGATATGGGTGTTGATTTCGCTCGAGCCGGCCGCGACCGACTGGATGTTGCGCGCGATCTCGCGCGTCGCCTCACCCTGCTGCTCGATCGAGGCGGAAATCCCCGCGGTGATCTCGCTCATCTCGGCGATCGTCTGGGTGATACCGGAGATGGCCGCGACCGCGTCGCTGGTCGAGGTCTGCATTGCCGCGACCTGGGCGGAGATCTCCTCTGTCGCCTTCGCGGTCTGGTTGGCGAGCGCCTTGACCTCGGAGGCGACCACGGCGAAGCCGCGGCCGGACTCGCCGGCGCGGGCCGCTTCGATGGTTGCGTTGAGCGCGAGCAGGTTGGTCTGCGCCGCGATCGAGTGGATCAGCTTGACGACCTCGCCGATCTTCTCGGCGCCCGAGGAGAGCACCTGAACGGTGGCGTTGGTACGCTCGGCGTCATTGACGGCCCGGCCCGCCACTTCGGTCGAGCGCGTGACCTGGCGGGAGATTTCCGCGACCGAGCTCGACAGCTCTTCGGCGGCCGCCGCGACCGTGCCGACATTGCCGGACGCCTTCTGCGAGGCTGCGCCGACCGTCGCCGCACGCGAGGAGGCGTCGCTGGCGGTTGCAGTCATCGACTGCGCCGTCGTCTGCATGCCGGCCGCTGCCGAGGAGACCGAGCGGACGATACCGTTGACGCTGCGTTCGAAATCGTTGGCGATGTCCTCCATCGCACTGCGACGTTCCGCCGCGGCGCGTTCCTTGGCATCGGCTTCGGTCTTCTCAAGGCCGCGGATGCGGACCGCGTTGTCCTTGAAGATCTGCACGGTCGAAGCCATCGCGCCGATCTCATCGCCGCGACCGACACCGGGGATGTCGCCTTCGAGCTTGCCGTCGGCCAGCTCCCGCATCCGAGTGCCGAGCAGGGCGAGCGGCGCGCTGATGCTGCGGCCGATCAGCCACGCGGCACTGCCGGCAACGATGAAGATGCCGAGCATGGCAAGGCCGAGCATCCAGTAGACCGGGCCCATCTTGGCGTCGATGTCGTCGAGATAGGCGCCGGTGCCGAGATACATGTCGAAGCCGGGGACCGCGACGGCGTAACCGATCTTGCGGATCGGCGTCGGCTGACCGGGCTTCACGTATTCATAATACAGCAGGATCGAACCGTTGGCCTTGACGCCGTCCATCAACTCGACGGACAGCTTGCGGCCGTTGGTCACGACGTCCATGCGGTTGGTGCCGATCTGTTTGGGATCGGGCGCAAGCTGGGTGATGCCTTCATAGGACGTGCCGAACAGATAGCCCGAGCCGTTGTCGTAGGTCATCGCATTGCCGTAGCGGCGAAGATCGGCCATCGCCGCGTCCTTCGTCAGCTCGCCGGCATCGACGCGCTTCTTCAACGCGGCGGCATAGTTGCGCGCCAGCTCGACGATCGCCTTGGCCTGGTCGATGCGCGCGTTCACCATCTCGCGCTTCATCAGATAGCCGGCGAGAACACCGGAGGCGCACAAGCCGAACAAGGTGACGCCGACGAGAATGCCCAGCTTGGGCGCGATCTTCAGATTGCTCAACTTCACAGGCTAGCTCCGGCAATAGTGGGACACGGGCACGCGACCAGATCGATCAAAATCGAATCAATTTTTAGTGGGGAGCTCTTAGCAAGTTACTTACGCGCCTCCGTAGAAGCCCGGACTGCGCACGGAAAAACTGAAATATACCTCGCTCGCGACAACCGGGAATTGTACGCGCACGCCCCGATTTCGCGTAAAAGACGCAAAGGCCCGCCACGAAGGCGGGTCACAACAAGAAACCAAATCGGGAGCAGGACATGCCGAAATACAGGGTGGTGACGCCGAAGGGTGCGAGCTTCACCGTCGCGGGCAGCGATTATTCCTACGAGCGCGAGGCGCTCGATCCGATCGATGCCGAGATCGTCGAGGCGCCCGCCGACGAGGCCGGGTTCATCGCCGCCGCGAAAAATGCCGACGCCATCTACGCCAAGGGCATCCCGATCACCAGGTCGATCATCGACAGCCTGCAGAGCTGCAAGGTCATCACGCTCGGCTCGGTCGGCGTCGACAGTGTCGACGTCAAGGCCGCCACCGCCCGTGGAATTCCGGTGACGAACATTCCCGACACCTTCATCGAGGAGGTCGCCGACCACGCCATGATGCTGCTGCTCGCGGGCTTCCGTCGCCTGGTCGAGCAGGACCGCATGGTGCGCAGCGGCCGCTGGGCCGAGGGCCGGCCGGCGCTGCTCAAGATCCCGAGGCTGATGGGCCAGACACTCGGCTTCATCTCGTTCGGCCGCGTCGCGCGTGCGGTTGCGAAACGAGCGGCGCCGTTCGGACTGCGCATGATGGCCTACGATCCCTTCATCCAGGAAACGCTCATGTACGACCACGGCGTGATCCCGGCGACGCTGAACGAGGTGCTGTCGCAATCCGACTTCGTCTCGATGCACGCCCCCGCGAGGCCCGAAGTGCATCACATGCTGACCGAGAAGCACTTCCGGCAGATGAAGAAGGGCTCGATCTTCATCAACACCGGCCGCGGCGCCACCGTGGACGAGGAGAGCCTGATCAAGGCGCTGCAGGAGGGCTGGATCGCGCACGCCGCCCTCGACGTGCTGGAGAAGGAGCCGCCCTCGCACAACAATCCGCTGCTCGGCATGGAGAACGTGACCCTGACCGCCCATGTGGCCTCGGCCTCGGCACGGTTCGACGAGGCGCGCAAGCGCCGCGTGGGCTACGAATTGTCACTGGTGCTGCAGGGCATGTGGCCGGTAAGCTGCGTCAATCCGTCGGTGCTGCAGAGCACCGCGCTCCGCCGCTGGCAGCCGGTCAGCATGGACCGCGGCCCGAACAGCTAGGCGGCCGGCGCGAAAGCGCCAACGACCGAAACGGCCCTTCACCGGCGATCAACGCCGGGAAGGGAACATCATAGGGAGGTACTGATGAGGAACGACATCACACGTCGTGATGCCTTGGCGCTGGGCCTGTCTGCTGCAACGCTCGCGGCCACCGGTGCTGCAGCGCAAACATCCAAGATCAAGGCTGCCGACGTGCCGGCACCCAAGCGCGACATCGAGAAGGGCGCATCCTTGCGCATGCTGCGCCCGGTGCGCTTCGTCCAGGCCGACGAGGACGTGTTCCGCGCCAATGCGGCAAAGTTCACCAAGGAGACCGGGGTCGAGGTCAAGGTCGACTTCGTCGGCTGGGAAGACATCAACCAGCAGACCGCGGTCACCGCCAATTCCGGCGCCGGCCCCGACATCATCATCGGCTTCTCGGATGCGCCGCACATCTACATCGACAAGCTGATCGAGCTGACCGATGTCGCCGACTATGTCGGCAAGAAGTATGGCGGCTGGCTGCCGCTGGCGCAGCGCTACGGCAAGAAGAACAAGAGCGACGCCTGGATCGGACTGCCGTTCGGCGCCACCGCCGGACCCCTGATCTACCGCAAGTCCATCCTGAAATCGGTCGGCTTCGACAAGGTGCCGGAGGACCATGCCGGAATCCTCGACCTGTGCCAGAAGCTGCACAAGGCCGGCAAGCCGGCAGGATTCGCGCTCGGCAACGCCAAGGGCGACGGCAACGGCTTCGCCAACTGGGCGCTATGGTCGCACAACGGTTCCTTGCTCGACGAGGAAGGCAACGTCGTCATCAACAGCAAGGAGACCATCGCGGCGCTCAACTGGGTCAAGCAGCTCTACCCGACCTTCATCGCCGGCACGACGTCGTGGAATGATGTCAGCAACAACCGCGCCTATTCCTCGCAGGAGATCTCGCTGACGGCCAACGGCGTCTCGCTGTACTTCTCCTTGAAGAACGATCCGGCGACCAAGGCGATCGCCGACGACAGCGAGCATCAGCTGCTGCCGAAGGGCGTGGCTAAGGTCTCACCGATGGCAGGTCTGACGCTGAACGCAATGGTGTTCAAACACAGCCCGTACCCCAATGCTGCGAAGGCCTTCCTGCAATACATGATGGAGAAGGACCAATACGAGCCCTGGCTCAACGCCAACTCCGGCTATTGGTCGCAGCCGCTCGCCGCCTATGCCGAAGCAGCCGTTTGGAAGGGCGACCCCAAGGTCTCTATCTTCAAGGACACGATGAAGAGCACATACTATGACGGCTACAAGGGCCCGATCTCAACGGCGACCGGTGCCGTCAGCGCAGACTACGTGCTGATTCAGATGTTCTCCGCCGTTGCGACCGGTACGGCGACGCCAGAGGCCGCCGCCGCGGAAGCCGAGCAGCGCTGCAAGCGGTACTTCCGGCGGCAGAACCGGTAAGAGCCGACGACAAAGCGGCCGTCATTGCGAGGAGCACTTGCGACGAAGCAATCCAGAGTCCCACTGCAGAACGAGACTGGATTGCTTCGCTCCGCTCGCAATGACGGTGGGGTGACATTTGAGACAGGACAACCAACTGATGTCCGTGACGACCTTCTCTTCTCCAGCACTAGCGCATCGGCAGCCGAACTGGCTGGTGCGCCTGTTCGACTACAAGCCGTTCCTGATCGCGATGTGCCTTGCGCCCGCGATCGGACTGCTATCGGTGTTCCTGACCTATCCGCTCGGGCTCGGCATCTGGCTCGCCTTCACCGACACCACGATCGGCCGGCGCGGCATCTACGTGGGGCTCGAGAATTTCCAGTATCTCCTCACCGATTCCCTGTGGTGGAACGCGGTGTTCTACAGCGTGGTCTACACGGCCATCGCGACCTTCGGGAAGTTCGCACTCGGCTTCTGGCTCGCGCTGCTGCTCAACAACCATTTTCCCTTCAAGAGCGTGCTGCGCGCGATCATCCTGCTGCCCTGGATCGTTCCGACCGTGCTGTCGGCGCTGGCGTTCTGGTGGATCTACGATCCCCAATTCTCGATCATCTCCTACCTGCTGGTCGACGTGCTGCATTGGCGCGACAGCAATGTCGACTTCCTCGGCTCGCCCTGGCCGGCGCGCTTCTCGCTGATCGCCGCCAACATCTGGCGCGGCATTCCCTTCGTCGCGATCTCGCTGCTCGCGGGCCTCCAGACCATCTCGCCCTCGCTCTACGAGGCCGCGATGCTGGATGGGGCCAGCGCCTGGCAGCGCTTCCGCTACATCACCTTCCCGATGATGATGCCGATCCTCGCCATCGTCATGACCTTCTCGATCATCTTCACCTTCACCGACTTCCAGCTCGTCTACGCCATCACCCGTGGCGGCCCCGGCAACTCGACTCATCTGCTGGCGACACTGGCCTTCCAGCGCGGCATTGCCGGCGGCGAGCTCGGCGAAGGCGCAGCGATTGCGGTGTCGATGATCCCGTTCCTGGTGTTCGCGACGCTGTTCTCCTATTTCGGCCTGGCGCGCCGCAAATGGCAGCAGGGAGAGAGCAATGACTGACACTGTCGCGCAAGCCGCCGTCGCCGACGCCAAGGCCGCGCCCGATACCATGGCCTGGGATTCCGGGCTGCGGCGGCTGATGATGATCTATCTGCCGCTCGGCTGCTTCGTCCTCATCCTGCTGTTCCCGTTCTACTGGATGGCGATCACCTCGTTCAAGCCGAACGCGGAGCTGATGAATTACCGGGAGCACAACCCGTTCTGGATTTCTTCCCCGACGCTGGCGCACATCAAGCACCTCTTGTTCGACACCGCCTATCCGCACTGGCTGTGGACGACGATGCTGGTGGCGATCGGCTCGACCACGCTGTCGCTGATCGCGAGCACGCTGGCCGCCTATGCCATCGAACGGCTGCGCTTCCGCGGCAGTCCTTATGTCGGCCTCGGCATCTATCTCGCCTATCTGGTGCCGCCGTCGATCCTGTTCATTCCGCTCGCGACCGTCGTGGTGCAGTTCGGCCTGTTCGACTCTCCGCTTGCCCTGATCCTGGTCTATCCGACCTTCCTGGTGCCGTTCTGCACCTGGCTCCTGATCGGCTATTTCAAGTCGATCCCCTACGAGCTCGAGGAATGCGCGCTGGTCGACGGCGCCACGCGGCTGCAGATCCTGCGGCGGATCACGCTGCCGCTCGCGGTGCCCGGGCTGATCTCGGCCGGCATCTTCTCCTTCACGCTGTCCTGGAACGAGTTCATCTATGCCCTCGCCTTCATTCAGAGCGGCGCCAACAAGACCGTGCCGGTCGCGATCCTGACCGAGCTCGTAACCGGCGACGTCTACCAGTGGGGCGCGCTGATGGCGGGATCGCTGCTCGGCTCGCTGCCGGTCGCGATCTTCTACTCGCTGTTCGTGGATTACTACGTCTCCTCGCTGACCGGGGCGGTGAAGGAGTAGATCGCGGTTGCACGCGAGCGATCGTGCGATCGTGATAGACCGCTCCACTCTTTCGATCCCACCTTCCACGCGGAAGGCGGGGTCGATCGTTGGCGCCGTCGATGATCGCGCGAAGAGCGAGAATTGCATGACATCGCCAAAACTCAATTCGTTGTCCCGACGCGGCTTCTGCCTGTGTTGCGTCGGCGGCGCAACGCTCTCGGCCACCGCGGGCTGGCTCACGCCGCGCCAGGCCTATGCCGAGGCCCGAGGCATCGTCAGCTTGATCAAGGACAGTGCTGCAACAGCGCCTATCACGACCTACAAGCTGCGCAACAACATCAGCGTCCTTGAAGGGTCCGGAGGCAACATCGCCGTCCTGACCGGGCCAGACGGCAAGGTGCTGGTCGATGCCGGAATCGGCGTGTCGCGGCCGCAACTCAGCAAGGCGCTGGCCGAACTCGGCGGCGAGCCGGTCACACATCTGATCAACACGCACTGGCACTTCGACCATGCCGACGGCAATGAGTGGCTGCATGCGGCAGGCGCGAAGATTATAGCTCACGAGAACACCCGCAAGCATCTTTCCGGCATCCAGCGAGTCGAGGACTGGGACTACAATTTCCTCCCCGCTCCCGCCGGTGCCCTGCCGGCCGAGGTCTTCGCCAAGGAGCACGAGCTGAAGCTCAACGGCGCATCGATTTCGCTGAAGCACTACGGACCCGCACACACCGATAGCGACGTTTCCGTCTCGTTCGCCGAGGCCAATATCCTGCATGCGGGCGATACCTACTGGAACGGCATCTACCCCTTCATCGACTATTCCACCGGCGGCAGCATCGACGGCATGATCTCGGCATCCGACGCCAATCTCGCCGCGGCCAAGACCGACACCATCATCATTCCCGGCCACGGCAAGCCCGTCAGCAACAAGGCCGAACTCCAGGAATTCCGCGACATGCTGGTCGCCATCCGCGACAATGTCGGCAACCTCAAGAAGCAGGGAAAGACCAGAGACGAGGCTGTTGCCGCCAAGCCAACCGCAGCGTTCGACGCGAAATGGGGGCAGTTCCTCGTCGATCCCGGCTATTTCACAAGGCTGGTCTACGAAGGCGTGTGACGCGCTGCGGGCAGCTGCGGCGTTTGGCCCGGCTTCACAAAACTGCAACGTGCAGTCCGCATAAGGCGTGCGTCCGTTAACAGGAGACGCACATGCGCGCGACTTTTCTCAGCACCGTCGCAACGATCATTCTTGCCGCCAGTTCTGCGCTGGCGCAGAGCGAGGGTGAATTCCCGGCCAAGCTCGCCGGCCACGTGGTGATGCCGGCCGCCAGCTTCATCGACGCGCCGGCGGATGCACCCGCCGATCTCAAGACGTCGGGCAAATACACCACCGGCAAGCGCGTCGACGCGCTCGGCACCGTGATGGGCAAGTCCTATGAGCGACCGACCGGCGTGTCGCTGCCGTTCAAGGGCCAGCCTCTGCAGGGCCATTCCGGCATCAAGACCATGCCCGACGGCACGTTCTGGGTCATCACCGACAACGGCATGGGCGCGCGCGCCAATTCGCCGGATTCGATGCTGTACCTCAACCGCTACAAGATGGACTGGGCGAACGGCAAGATCGAGCGGCTGGAGACCATCTTCCTGCACGATCCCGACAAGAAGGTCCCCTTCCGCATCGTGCACGAGGACACCGAGAAGCGCTATCTCACCGGCTCCGACTTCGACACCGAGGGCTTCCAGATCATCGGCGACGTCATCTGGATCGGCGACGAGTTCGGCCCGTACATCCTGAAGGCGGACAAAGCGGGCAAGATCCTCGGCGTGTTCGAGACCGTCGCCGGCGGCAAGCCGGTGCGCTCGCCCGACAATTGGGCGGTGGCGACGCCCGGCGCGCCGGGCGCGAGCTACACCAACGTCAACCTCCGCCGCTCCAAGGGCTATGAGGGCTTCGCCTCGTCGAAAGACGGAAAGTTCCTCTACGGCCTGCTCGAAGGCCCGTTGTGGGACGCCGAAAAGAAGGACTGGGAGAAGGTCGACGGCAAGGAAGCCTCCCGCATCCTCGAATTCGACGTCGCCGCGGAAAAATTCACCGGCCGTTCCTGGCAATATGTGTTCGAGCAGAACGGCAACGCCATCGGCGACTTCAACATGATCGATCAGACCTCCGGCCTCATCATCGAGCGCGACAATGGCGAAGGCACCGCCGACAAGGCCTGCTCGCAAGGCACCCGCGGCGAGAACTGCTTTCCGGATCTTGCCAAGTTCAAGCGCATCTACAAGATCGAGCTCACCGACGCCAACGTCGGCAAGCCCGTGCGCAAGATCGGCTATATCGACCTGATGAAGATCAGGGATCCCGACAAGAAGGCCAGGAAGCCGCTCAACGACGGCGTCTACACCTTTCCGTTCTTCACCATCGAGAACGTCGACCGCGTCGACGACACCCACATCATCGTCGGCAACGACAATAATCTGCCGTTCTCGTCCAGCCGCGAGCCCAACAAGGCCGACGACAACGAGTTCATGCTGCTCGAAGTCGCGGATTTCCTGAAGGCGAAGTAGTCTCGCCGCTCGCTACACGCTCCTCCGTCGTCCCGGCGAAAGCCGGGACCCATACCCCCGAACCGGAGTCGTGGCGCGAGATGGTGATGACGAATCTTCGTCAAACCTGATCCTGTGGTTGGATCCCGGATCGGCGCTCCGCTTCGCTGCGCTTGTCCGGGACGACGGCTGAGTTTGCGGAGGGCGGACATCACCTCACGGTAAACTCCACGGGGATCGCAAAGCTCATCGAGCCGTTCTTGATCTCATTCGGGATCGGCGGGAACGGCGAGGCCTGGCGGACCATGGACATCGCCTGAGCGTCGAAGGCGGCGACGCCGGACGAGCCACCGAGACGGCTCGATGTCACCTGCCCGCTGCGGCTGATCGTGAAGCTGAGCCTTGCAACGCCACGCTGGCCGCCACCGCCGGCCGGAAACGAGTGGAAGCGCATCAGATGCGCGCGGACACGTTGATTGTAGGATGCGATCGTGGCGGCCACCGCCCCCGCACTCATGGCGGATGCCATCGGCGCCTCGCGCTCGGCGCGCGGTGGTGCGCTGGTGCGCGGCGCGGGCGTTGCTTCCGACGGCTTCTTGGCTTCGCGGCGAACCACCTTCGGCTTCACTGGGACCGGCTTTTCGACCGGCACGATTTTCGCGGGCTCCGGCTTGGCCGATGCCGCCTCCTGCTTCCGCTCCGGCGGCGCCACGACGTCCGGCTTGTCCTGTGGGGGCGTCGGCGCGATGGTCTCCTCGACGGCCTGCTGCTGCATGGGCTCTGGCGGCGCGGCGTCGGCCTCCTGCATCACCGGCCCCGGGGCGACGTCGTCCTGCGTCGGCTGCGGCGACGAGGTCACCGGCGACATGTCGACCATGATCGCCGGCAGGCTGACGCCCTGTTCAGGCTGCGACCTCAGCCAATTCATCGCAAGCAGCGCGGCAGCCACATGCAACATCACGATCAGAGCCGCCGAGACACCCCAGCGCGCGCCCTCGCGCTCGCCGAGCGGCTCGTGCAAGGCAAAGGCGTTCTCGGCCATCAGCTGCGTCCGTCGAGGCCGACCAGCGCGACCTTGAGATAGCCGGCATTGCGCAAGGTGTTCATCACCTGCATCAGGTCGCCATAGGAGACTGCCTTGTCGGCGCGCAGATAGATGCGCTCGTCCTTGCGACCTTTGGTGGCGGCATCGAGCGAGCTGCCGAGCGCGTCGGGAGCCACGATATCCTCACCCACCGCAATCGAAAGATCCGGCTTGACGGTGACGAAAACCGGCTTGTCGGGCCGTGGCGCCGGTTCGGCCGCGGTTG
Organism: Bradyrhizobium sp. CCBAU 53415; assembly: GCF_028128735.1. Classification (NCBI taxonomy): domain Bacteria; kingdom Pseudomonadati; phylum Pseudomonadota; class Alphaproteobacteria; order Hyphomicrobiales; family Nitrobacteraceae; genus Bradyrhizobium; species Bradyrhizobium sp. CCBAU 53415. The sequence continues at coordinate 16,114 of NZ_LBJF01000024.1, forward strand.
CCGGCAGATCGACGCCGATATCGACGGTGGCAAGTGGAGCCGCCACCATGAAGATGATCAGCAGCACCAGCATGACGTCGATGAACGGCGTGACATTGATCTCATGGGTGACGTCGAGATCATCAGGGTCGCCGCGCCTCAGCGCTAGTCCCCCGCGTGCGCCGAGCTTCGCGGCCATGGCCTACTCCGCCGCCCGGGCCAGACGGAAATGGCGGTGGTCGCGCTGGCGGCTCACCAGCAGCATCAGCTGCGCCGAGGCATCGCCGAGCAGTGCGCGGTAGTTGGCGATGCCGCGGACGAGATGATTGTAGATCACGACCGCCGGGATGGCGGCGACGAGACCGAGCGCGGTCGCGAGCAAGGCTTCCGCGATGCCGGGCGCGACGACCGCAAGACTGGTGGTGTGGCTCTCGGAAATGCCGATGAAGGAATTCATGATACCCCAGACCGTGCCGAACAGGCCGACGAAGGGCGCAACGGCGCCGATGGTCGCGAGCGCGCCGGTGCCGCGCGCGATCTGCCGTGACATCGCGGCCTCGACCCGCTCCAGCCGCAGCGCGACCCGCTCCTGCAGGCCGTCGTCGACGATGCCGCCCGAGAGCTCCGCCTCCCTGGCACAGGACTGGATGAGCTGGGCAACCGCATCGTGTGCATCCCCGGTCTTCTCCGCCGCCTCCGCCAGCGTCATCCGTCCTTCGAGCGCCCGCGTCCGCTGCACGGCGAGTGCGCACTTGCGGCGCAGCTCGATGGTCTTGGCGAGCCACGCCGTCCACGTCACCAGCGAGGCGACCGCGAGCCCGACCATCACGGTCTTCACGATGATGTCGGCGCTGACGAACATGCCCCAGGGCGACAGATTGCGCGGCAACAGGGCTTCGTCGATCGCGAAGGCCGGTGCCGGCGCGAGCGCCAGCGCGATTGTTAGGATCATATGCCCAAGCCTCGAATTGCTCTGCATCCTGATCTCCCGACAGGTTGAAGCAAACTACGCCGCGGGCGCGGCCGCGATTCGGTCCGCAAGCTGCCGAAACCGCGCCAGCTGATCCGCCCGCAGCGCCCGTGTCTCGTCGCGACCGACGAAGACCTTGAACATGATGCCGCCGTTAGCGTTCAGGAACGCGATGAAGGCCGAGGTCTTGCCCATGAAGGGCCGCTCGACGAAGGCGACGCCCGCGCAACGCTCATGGCGAAGATGGCCATGCAATCCCTTCGGCTGCATCAGGTTGAAATAGCCGCGGCCGATCTCCCCCGCGGGAATCGGGCCCGTGAACTCGAAGATCGCATCATCCGTGTGCACGATCAGCGTCACCTCGCCCCATTCCGCAAGGTCCTGCATCGCAGCAACAAAGTGCTCGCCGCCCCCGATGCGCATCATGGCAGACGGCAGCGCCTCGATCACCGCGCGCGGGGTGACCTTGCGCTCGCGCGCGACGTCCTCGATCGCCGCGCAGGGGTTGTCGGCCATATGGGCCCTGAGATCGGCGAGATGGGTGCTCAACATGTCCGGCTCCTCTCGTGCGTCATCGACTCAGGCGGCCGCCGCCTTGCGCTCGCTCTGGATCACCTCAAAGCCCTCGAACCTGGGATGGCCGAGATGCAGGCTCTCGCCAGTCTTGTTATCGGCACGCGCGTGGGCGCGACGGAATTCCTCCGAGCGCGTCCAGGCCTCGAACGCCGCCTTGTCGACCCAGGTCGTGTGCGAGGAATAGAGCGTGTGGTCCTCGGCCTCCGGGCCCTTCAACAGATGAAACTCGACGAAGCCGGCCATGCTGCCGAGATAGGATTCGCGGGTCGCCCAGACGGTCTCGAACGCAGCCTCCGCGCCCTTCTTCACCTGGAACCGGTTCATGGCGATAAACATGAAAGTCTCTCCTTCTGATCAAGACGAAAATACGCCGAAGCCGCGCTGGAGCATCAGCGCGGCCCGGCGGAGGTTATGGTGATGCGGCGCCTCCAGGCTTACGCACCTCCAAAGTGGATCTTCATGCCGGCCTTGTAGACCCTGCCCGGACCCGGGCTCGACCACAGCACGTCGTTCTGCGACGTGCCGTCGGTCGAGCTGCCGGGAACGGCGTAAGGCCGGTAGTACTGGTTCAAGAGATTGTCGATCGAAGCCGAGAACACGATGTCCCTGGTCGCATTGTAGGTCAGGTACAGATTGACGAGATCGTAGCCGGTCGAGCGAATATAGTTGGCCGGCACGTCGTTGTTGGGGCCGTACGACGCCCACTGCGCCGACAGGATCAGGGTGCGATCGAGCAGGCGGACGCCGCCGGTCGTGACCACCTTGGTCGGGGTGATCGTCGCAAGCCCGATATTAGTCTGTACGTTCTTGCCCTTGATGTAGTGTCCCGCGACGCCGATGAACCAGCTGCCGGCATCGTACATCGTCTCCGCCTCGAAGCCCTCGATGCGGGCATTGGCGATGTTCTGGTACTGATAGTACTGGCTGAACGATCCGAACGGCGGCACCGGGACCGGCGCCGAAGCGACGAGGTCGATGTAGTCGCTGACATCGTTGCGGAAGAGATTGATCTTGCCGCGAAACGAGTCGTTGGCGCTGAAGATGTTGTCGTACTTCAGGTTGAGGCCGACTTCCTTGTTCTTGCCGACCTCGGGACGAAGGTTCGGGCTGGGCAGGAAGCAGAACAGGCCGACGGTGCCGTCAGGACAGGGGAAGAAGGCCGGTCCGCCACCGGTCGCATGCGCGCCCGAGATCACGGTCTCGGTGATCGACGGCGCGCGATAACCTTCGGCATAGCTGACATAGGGCTGGAAGCCCGGAACCGGCGTCACGCCGAGAGTGATCTTCGGCGAGAAGCGGTCGCCGCCGGCGCTGGTCCTGCCGGAATCGAGATCGTAGCGGTCATAGCGGATCGCGCTCACCGCCTCGAACCAGGTGCTGTAGTTCTGCTTCAGCTGAAGGAAACCGCCCGACACGGTGCGGATGCCGCTCGGCGTCGTGATGTTGGAATTGCCGCGGCTGTCGGTCGTGATCACATCGTCCTGGAAGGCGTCGATGCCCCAGGTGACGGCGTTGCGCCAGTCGCCCACGTTGAAGCGCGTGGTGTTGTTGACGTCGATGCCATAGGTATCGAGGACGTAGCCGCGCTTGTCGCCGACGCAGCCCGAAATGTTGTTGCCGAAATTTCCCGTCCCGCAATAGGCGGCGCCGGACGTGGAATAGTGATAGGTCTTGGTCTGGTCGTTGTCGACGCGATTGCCGTAGATCGACATATGCCAGTCGAACAGATTGTCGCTCGGCAGCGAATAGTTCCAGGTGATGGTGCCGGTGTAGTTCTTCGCGTCGGAGGCGTAGACCGACGAGCCCTGATAGAGCGCGCGCTGCGCCGCTGTTACCACCGGACCGCGGTTGAACTGGCCGATGTCGTATTGATAGTCCTGGAAGACCGCACCGAACTTGACCTCGTGACCGAGGGCCGGGCGCACCGTGAGCTTCATCAGCCCGGCCTCGACCTGGTTGCCGGTGTTGCCGATCTCGGTACCGTTGCCGTCCTTGTAATTGCCTTGCGTGCGGTAGACCGCGCCGCCGAAGATGTCGACATCGGGCGTGGCGCGCACGCCGCCGAACACCGAGCCGAGGCCGCGATTGTTGTTGGACCCGTAGGAGCCCGAGAGATCGGCGCCCCAGCGCTCACCGGGTCGCAGCACGTCATTGATGTCCTTGGTGCGGAACGAGACCAGGCCGCCGATGGCGCCGGAGCCGTAGATGTTGGCGGTCGGTCCGCGCACGACGTCGACGCCGCCGATCAATTCAGGATCGAGGAAGAAGGAGCCGTTGGCGTTGTGGCCGGTGCGCTGGTAGTTCTGCCGCGCCCCGTCGACGACGACAGCGACGCGGCCGAAATCCTGCAAGCCACGGATGTTGATGACCGTTGCGGGATCGTCACCACGCTCCTGGAACGACACGCCGGGCACCGCATAGAAAATGCCCGACAGGCGGTTCGGCTGGATCCCCTGGATCTGGTCGAGCGTGATCGAGCTGACAGGCGCGAGCGCGTCGATCGCGCGCTCCCTGGTCTTGGTTGCGGCGACGGTAATGGTGTCGAGCACCTGAACGGACGCCGTGCCGCCGGCCTGGGCGCGAGCATTCAGGATTTCAGGCGCTGCCTGCTCCGCGACCTGGGGCTTCCCCAGCTTGCGCTTGGCCCGTTTCGGTTGTTCCGAGGGCGCGTTTTCAGCCTGCGGCGATGCGGTCTGCGCGAGACTGCCCTCCGCCATCATTGCCGCAATTGCAACCACCGACGCGCCCAAAATCAGGGCGCGCGAATACCTAGCCCCGTCAGCCATATCAGCCCCAGCCTGCACTTCACGTTAGCTGTTTCAGTGTGTTGGCTGGCGCGCGCTCGCAACGCGAGCGACTGGCTGGCTGATTGCCTCAAACGGCGGGGACGTCACCCCGCTGCCATATTTGGTTACGTGGCAACACGCTGACGGTCAATGACATCAGGTTGCACTTTATATCGATTGTAAATTGCGGCCGTTGGAATGCGCTTCGCACCGCCTGTACAAACAACCGGTAATCCAAGTTATCGAAAGCGCACACACCGACAATGTCAGCAACATCAGGAGACAACGGCGGCGATGCGGCAGGGCCGACACAGAGCCCTTCCGCAACGACGAGAACTTTGACCATGCGAGGGAGCCGGATCGACAGCCGCGAGCTGTTTGCGGCCGAGCGCGAGATCATCATCGCGCATGGCGAGGACAGCTATCGTCTCCGCTTGACCTCGCAGAACAAGCTGCTCCTGACGAAGTAACCCGCAATGACATTTTGCCGCACTCTCACCAATCTCCTGCTCGCCGGCACGATCGCGCTCGCGTCTGCCGCGCACGCGACCGGCATCACCGTGCATGACGCGCGCAATCGCGAAGTCGCGGTGAACGACTTCGCGCGCACGGTCTCGATCGGTGGTGCCATCACCGAGATCCTCTACGCGCTCGGGCTGGAGAACCGCCTGGTCGGCGTCGACACCACGAGCCTCTATCCGGCGGCGGCGCTGCACGACAAGCCCAATGTCGGCTACATGCGCCAGATCTCGGCCGAAGGCGTGCTCGGCCTCAACCCGACCCTGATCCTGGCGATCCAGGGCTCGGGCCCGCGCGAGACCATGGACATTCTGGAGACGGCGAAGGTGCCGCTGGTGCTGGTGCCCGAGACCTTCTCCGAGGAAGGTCTGATCGAGAAGATAAGACTGGTCGGCCATGCCATGGACGTCGACGCACGAGCCGAATGCCTGAGTGCCGCTGTCGGCGCCGATCTCGCGCAGCTCCGCGCACTGCGCGCCAGGGTGACGAAGCCGGCGCGCGTGATGTTCGTGATGTCGCTCCAGAACGGGCGGGCGATGGTGGCCGGCCACAAGACCGCGGCCGACGAGATCATCCGGCTCGCGGGCGCGGCCAACGTTGTCGACGATTACGACGGCTACAAGATCATCGGCGACGAGGCGATCGCGGCGGCCAAACCCGAATTCGTGCTGTCGATCGAGCGCGGCAAGGAGTCGCTCCAGGCCGATGCGATCTATGCCCATCCCGGATTTGCGCTGACGCCGGTCGCGGCCAACAAGAGCTTCATCAGCATGGACGGGCTCTATCTGCTCGGCTTCGGGCCGCGGACGGCGGCGGCGGCACGCGACCTCTCCGTCAGGCTCTACCCGGCATTGGCCGACCAGGGCGGCACGTTCACGTCGGCCCTGTCGGCGGCGAACTGCCGGCAATGAGCGAGGCGATCGCGACCGGGGCGCATGGCCCGCGGCGACGCGCCAGCGCGAGACGACGGTCCGCCTCGCTCGCGATTCCTCTCCTGATCGCCGTGCTCGCGATCACCGCGATGGTCGCGCTGACCGTCGGCGCCGCGGGTATCCCCCTCTCCCGCCTGCCTGCCGCGCTGGGCCTTGCCGGCGAAAGCACTGCCACGACGGCCCGCGACCAGCTGGTGCTGTGGTCGATCCGCATTCCCCGCATCGCAGCAGCCGCGATGGTCGGCGGCCTGCTCGCCGCGGCCGGCGCGATCATGCAGGGACTGTTTCGCAACCCGCTGGCCGATCCCGCCCTGGTCGGCGTCTCCAGCGGCGGCGCGCTCGCAGCCGCGAGCGCAATCGTCTTTACCGATTCGCGCTTCGGTGAGACGCTGCGCTCTCTCCATACCGAATTGTTGCCGCTGGCGGCCTTCGCGGGATCGCTGGCGACCACCGCAATCCTCTATGGCATCTCGAGCCGCTCGGGGCGGACTTCGACCGCGATCTTCCTGCTCGCTGGCGTTGCCATCACCGCGATCGCCAATGCCGGCATCGGGCTGCTCGTGTTCATCGCCGACGACCGCCAGCTCCGCGACATCACGTTCTGGATGCTGGGCTCGATGAGCGGCGTGACCTGGACCAAGGCCGCCATGCTCGCGCCGATCCTCGTCATCGGGCTTGCCGCCTGCGCCTTCATCGCGCGCGGTCTCGATCTGCTGGTGCTCGGCGAGGCCGACGCTTTCCACGGCGGGGTCGACGTCGAGCGTCAGAAGCGGATCTCGATCGTCATGGTGTCCGCCATGACCGGCGTCGCGGTGTCGATCAGCGGCGTCATCGGCTTCGTCGGCATCGTGGTGCCACATCTGCTCCGCCTCGTGATCGGGCCGGCGCATCGCCTGTTGCTGCCGGCCTCGGTGCTGCTGGGCGCCATCCTGATGGTCGGCGCCGATACGCTGGCGCGCACCATCGTGGCGCCGGCGGAGATGCCGATCGGCATCCTGACCGCCGCCGTCGGCGCACCCGTCTTTCTCTTCATCCTGCTGCGGCAGCGCGGGCTCGCCTCGCTATGAACGCGGTGATCGAGGCACGCGGCTTGGTCAAGCGCGCCGGCCGCGCGACGCTGCTCGACGACGTCGGCCTGACGGTCACGGCCGGCGAGATGGTCGCCATCATCGGCCCGAACGGCGCCGGCAAGTCGACGCTGCTGCGGCTGCTCTCCGGCGATCTTCGCCCGAGCGCAGGCAAGGTGCGGCTGAAGCAGCGCGATATCGGCAGCTTCACGCCGCGCGAGCTCGCCGCGCGGCGCGCGATGCTGTCCCAGCACATCAACGTCACCTTCCCGTTCACGGTCGAGGAGATCGTGCTGATGGGAGCAGGCGAGCGCAGCCTGTGCGAGGCTGGACCGCTCGTCGACTCCGCCCTGAACGAGGTCGGCCTCGCGCATTTCCGCGAACGGCAATTGCCGACCCTGTCGGGCGGCGAGCAGCAGCGCGCCCATTTCGCCCGCGTGCTGGTGCAGCTCGCCTGCGGCGAGGCCGAGCATGGCCCCGGGCTCTTGCTGCTGGACGAGCCGACCTCGAGCCTCGACCTGCGTCACCAGATCGACCTCGTCGAAGCGGCGCGCCGCCGCGCCGGCAGCGGCACGGCAGTCATCGCCATCCTGCACGATCTCAATCTCGCCATCCGCTTCGCCGACCGGCTGATCGTGCTGAATGGCGGCCGGCTCGTCGCCGACGGCCCGCGCGCCGAGATCGTCACCCCCGAGATCATCCGCGACATCTTCGAGATCGACGCCGTTGTTCACGAAGCCGGTGACGGCGTGCCGTATGTGTTGCCGCAGTCGATGCGAGCGGCGGTACCTCTCATGCAATCGAGCTGAAAGCGCGGCCGCAGAGACGGTACGCCCCCCTCGCCCCGCTTGCGGGGAGAGGGTTGGGGTGAGGGGGACTCCGCAGGGACGGAAAGAGTGAGACTCGTGGAGAGTCCCCCTCACCCGGATTGCATCTTCGATGCAATCCGACCTCTCCCCGCAAGCGGGGCGAGGTAAGACAACATCGTGCTTCGGGCCCTACCCCGCCGGCACGATCACCATGCTCTTGTCCTTCGGCCAGCGGATGCGCCAGGCGAAATTGATGTCCTTGACCTCGCCGGGCCTGGCGTCGAACGACCATTCCAGCACGCCGCGCTTGTCGCGAATATTGCTCGCCGTGGGCTGGGTGCTCGACGGCAGCATCTCGACGACGATGTCCTCGTTCTCGCTGACAGGCAGCTGGTCCTCGATCGCGACGCGAATCGGGAAATCATGGCCGTTGCGGATCGTGGTCTTGAATGAACGCTCGTCGGTCTTCGACGTCGTCACGAGCAAGCCCGCCGAGCCCTCGTTGCGCTTGAGCACAGCGCGCTCGATTCTCACCTTGTCGTCGGCGCCGAAGCCGAGCCGCACGATGTCGTCCTTGGCGGACGCCATGATCTTGCCGCGGCCGACGAAAACGCCGTCGCGATAGATCGCGACCTTGCCGGGCAGCAGGGTCGTGTCGTCGGTCTGCTTGAAGCTGGCTTCGAGGAACGCGGTCGGGTCCATCACCGGTGCGGCGCGCACGGCGAGATCGGCGGGCACATTCACCGATGCGATGCGGAGGCTCTTGGCCCCCTCCGCAGCGCCGAGGCTGACGCGGCCGGGAATCCTGAAGGTAGCCTGGAAATCGCCGATCTCGGCGACGGCCTGCTGCTCGTCGGCGCGCTCGCGCGGCTCCGCCGCCTCTGCGATCCTGGCCATGGCCGGCGATTGCGCCTGACGCGTCACGGGCGCAGGCCGTGCCAGATCGGAGGCCGTGCCGAGCGCCAGCGGTTTCGGCAATTGCGGATATTGCGCAACCAGTGAGCTCAGCTCCGGAGCACCGCCGCCGCGGCCGATGCGGACCGTGGAGACGCCGAGCGTCACGTTCGACCAGTCCTCGCCGGTCGATTGCGTGACCTCGGCGCGACGAACGAGTTCGAGCTGCGGCTTGCGATCCTTGGCGCCGGTGTCGAGCCGGGCGTCGTAGAGCGGCACCCAGCGCGCGTTGCGCACGGCGTAGGTCACACGCAACGTCGCCTTGGTCGCCGCGGCTGAGGCGACGTCGATCCGAACTTCCAGCTTGCTCGGCGGCTTGGCCGCGCGCTCGGCTTCCAATTGCGCGATCTGTCGGTCGATCTCGCGCTGTTTTCGCGCGGCGTCGCGAATTGCGGTGTCGGCGGTCGCGATCTCCTCGGCAACTGCCGCAAACGCCGCGCGCCACTCCGTGATCGGCCGCGCCTCGCCCTTCTCACCGAGGCCGGCCGGCGAGGCTTCGGCAAAATGCTGCGCAAACTTGCGCCGGGCGTTGGCAGAGTCGATCGCACCTTGCAGATCGGCCCGCTGATCTCTCAGTGCTTCGATGCGCTTGTCGAGCTCGGGGAGGTTGGCGGGCGGCGCGGCCCTCGGCGGCCGTGCATCGATCGTACCGATGGTGAGCTTGGCGCCCGCCTCGCCTTCGACGCGGAGGGACGACGGATCGAGCGAGAGCGGAAAATCCTTGGCGACCAGCGTCGAGTCACCGGAGGCGAGATCCAACGAAATGACGCGAGTGATGGTGGCGCCGTCGGGATAGACGGTGACCGTGTCGATCGCCGACGTGGCGTCCACGTTGGCCGCCCATGACGGCGATGCAATTGCCGTGGTCACGAGGACCAGGCTCGTGGTTGCCAGATATTTCGCGGTGATGCGCATGAAGTCCCTCCTGCCGGTATCGCCGCGCCGCCAGCCGGACGCGCGCGATGAAATGCCTCGCCATCGTGGTTGGACGCGGCAGGGAAGGAACTGGTTCGATTGAGGTTTCTGTGCGGCGCCGCCGCGACGGCACCATGGCCGGGGAACGCTTTGTCGTTCCGGCGGTCTTTAAACCTGGGCCGGCGAAGCCTGGCCGAAGATACGGCGCAGCAGATCGGTCACGTTGCGGGCGCCGGCCTTCTTCAGGATGCTGGCGCGGTAACCCTCGACCGTCCGCGCGCTCAGATGCATGCGCCGGGCGATCTCCTTGTTGGTGAGACCGGCGGCGAGATGCTCGAGCACGTCCCCTTCGCGCCCGGTCAGGGGCTCGCAACCGGGCAGCCAGCATTGCCGGATCGCGGCGGGCTGGGTGAACTCATCGATGGCGGCATCGATCCGGCCGACGATGTCGTGGGTGCGGAACGGCTTTTCAATGAAGTCGGCCGCGCCGCTCTTGATGGCGTCGACCGCCATGGCGATGCTGCCGTTGGCCGAGGTCACGAGCACCGGCGCCATGCAGTTCTCGCCGCGCAACCGCTTGAGCACCTCGAGGCCGGAATGATCGGACGGCAGCTCCAGCAGCACGCAGGCCGGCATCCGCGCCTTTGCTGCGGACAAGAGAGACGCACCGTCAGCGAAACAGGTCACTTCATAGGCGTTCCGTTGGAGCGCCGCCGAAAGTTGTTCGCGGGAGGCTGCGTCGGTGTCGATGACGAATATCTCACCCTTGGAAAGCATGTTTCCCGGCATGATCCCGATCCAGCAATGTCTTGGTCAAATGGTCCGAGACGGTAGCCGGCTCCATCGCCCTGCCCGACCGTCGTAAACACGGCATTCACGCTCGTGCTTCGGTTTCCCGTATGTATGTTCCGCCCGGTTCCCGGGTTTGACTGACCGGGACAGAAATTTTACATTTCGGGACACCTGCAGCGATGGCTGGCAGGAACGGTTCGCATGACCGACCTCGTTCGCAGCTCGAGCCTGAGTTATTACCCGGAGGTCGCCCGGTCAGTCGGGCTCGACCCCAGGCAGATGATGCGCAAGGCGAGGCTGCCACCGGCCTGCGTCGACAAGCCCGACACGCCCATCGCCGTCGCCAGCCTGCGTCGTCTGCTCGAATTGTCGGCGGAGGCGTCCGGCGTCGACGATTTCGGCTTGCGTCTCGCCGAGCGCGGCGGCCTGACCAATTTCGGCGCGGTCGGCCTGATCGTGCGCGAGCAAGCGACCGTCGGTGAGGCCATCAATGCGTTCTCACGCTTCATTCATATCCATCACGATGGCATGCGGCTGGACGTTGCGCGCAGCAAGCAGACCGTGACCATCACGATGCATCTGCGCGGCCGGCACCCGGGCGCGTCGCGGCAGTCGATCGACATGGCGCTCGGCAGCGTCCACCGCATCATCCAGTCGCTGTTCGGTCACGACTGGCGGCCGCAGGAGGTGCACCTGCATCATCCGCCGCCGCACGATCGCAAGCGCTATCGCGAATTCTTCGGCTGCCGCGTGATCTTCAACGCGAGGGATGATGCGATCGTGCTGTCCGCACACGATATGGAGCGTCGGATCCCGAGCGCGCATCCGCTGATCGCGAGCTATCTGCGCAAGCGGATCGAGGCGATCGAAACACGGCCCGCAAGCTGGGAGCAGAAGGTCGACGAGGTCGTACGTCTCCTCCTTGCCGGCGGCGACTGCACGATCGAGCGCGTCGCCGAGCATCTCGCCTGCACTCGCCGCACCATCCACCGCCGCCTCGCGGCATCCGGCACCAGCTTCTCGGCCATCCTGGATACGCAGCGCGCCGATCTCGTGATCAAGCTGATCGGCGCCCCCGGCCGACCGTTGGCCGACATCGCGATGCAGCTTGGCTTCTCCGCGCAGAGCGCCATGGCGCGCTGGTTCCGCGGCCGATTCGGCTGCACCATCACCGAATGGCGCAAGGGCGCGCGGCCTCCGACAGCGCCGCCCTCGGCGACTGCGGCTTGAGTTCAGCGCGCCGGAGCGGGTACGCCCATCGTGGCGAGGGCACGCCACCGGCTGCCGGCGAGCAGCGGACCGAACGCGATGGCAAATCCGAGGAAGGCGACGATCCAGCCGCAGACGGCGATGTGCAACAACACATCGTTGTGCGCTGGCAATACGACGGCAGCGACCCGAGCCAAAGCCGCGATGATGATTGCAGCATAGATTCCCTGGATCGCCGGCGAAGCCGTCAACGCCTGTCCGGTATGGCCGAGACTCGCGCGGGTCATCACTGCGAGCGTCATGGTTCCCGCCGCACCCGCCATCCAGGCGTGGATGCCGGCGCTGGGCGGCAGCACACCGAGAACCGCCAGGGCATGCAGGATAAAACCGAACGGCACGAAGACGTAGCCGACATGCAGGATCACGAGCAGCCGCTCGCGGAAGGTGCGATCGCCAGCCCAGCGCGCAAGCCGCACCAGATGCAGCACGCCGACGAATGCCATCAGGATGCCGGTGACGGCATTCAACGGCGCCACGATCCATGAGACGAGCGCGAGCGCGCTACATCCGATCACTGCGCCGTCGAAGCGTCCGAATGGCACGGGCAGACGGCCGAGATTGAACTTGACCAACCAGTTGCGGGTGAAGCTCGGGATGATGCGGCCGCCGATCAGCGAGATCAGCAGCACAACGACGCTGATGCCGACGCGGATGCTGACATCGGCCGCGCCTTCGTAATGCGCTTCGAGATGAAAGGCGACGTTGCCGGCGAGCAGCACGAGCACCAGTCCCACCACGGGCAGGTTGCGCCAGTTGCCGCCGGCGATGATCTCGCGCGCGGCGGCCCCGACGACGAGCATCAGGAAGGCGGCATCGACGACAAGCGCAAGCGACCAGCCGAGTTCGGCGGACAAGGTTACTGCGACGCGTCCCGCCAGCCAAACCACGAGCAACGCTCCCAGCGACGTGCCCCGAACCGGCAGCCGCCCCGTCCAGTTCGGAATTGCCGTGAACAGGAACCCGGTGATGACAGCCGGAAGAAAGCCATAGAGCATCTCATGGATGTGCCAATCGCGCGGCGCGAATGCGGAACTCACGGACAATTCGCCATAGAACATCGGCAGCCAGGCCAGGATCGACAGCGCCGCCTGGATCGCGGCAAGCAGGAAGAAGGGCCGAAAGCTGTTCGCAAACAGCGGCCAGCCCGCAAAATTGCGGGATCGGGCGCCAGCCATGAGGTCAACTCCAATCAATTCGGATCGAAAAATACCGCCACCCGGCCGGTCCGTTTTGCGCTATCGCAAACTACCTGACGATTGCAGGTGCCATCACGCTCCCGAGCGACAAGGAGGCAGAATGGCCAAGGTCGACACATCGCTGGTTGCGCATTTGCCGCTGTTTGCCGGGGTCACGCCGGACGCTCTGGATGAGATCCTGCGTGAGGCCCGGTCGGCGCGCTATCCCAAGAACAGTGCCATCTTCGAACAGGGGGCGGATGCGCAGTCCTTCTTCCTGCTGCTGCACGGCCATGTCCGCGCGGCCAAGACCACGCCGACCGGCGAGCAGATCGTGGTGCGCTATGTCGCGCCTGGCGAAACGTTCGGGCTCGCGATGGCGATCGGAGCCGCGCGGTACCCGGCGACGGCGATGGCCGTCGATGACAGCGTCGTGCTGATCTGGCCGACCTCGGCCTGGCCGCGGCTGGTCGAGCGGTTTCCAGCGCTTGCCGCCAACACGCTGCAGACCGTCGGCACCCGGCTTCAGGAGAGCCACACCCGCATCCTGGAAATGTCGACCCAGCAGGTCGAGCAACGCGTCGCGCACGCGCTGCTGCGCCTCGCCAAGCAGTCCGGCAAGAAACTCGACCACGGCATCGAGATCGACTTCCCGATCAGCCGCCAGGACATCGCGCAGATGACCGGCACCACGCTGCACACCGTCAGCCGCATCCTCAGCGGCTGGGAGAGCCAAGGCCTCGTCGAGAGCGGCCGCCAGCGCATCATCCTGCGCGACCCGCACAGAATCGTCGTCTTGGCGGAGCGAAACGCCGACAGCGGCGCGACTTGAGCCGACGCCGGGATGCCTCGGCTGACGAGGGTGAGAGGCGCTTCCGCCTGCGGCGAAAGCGCTCCCTCATCCGGGAACGCGCACCCGCGCGAATTCCAGACCGTCTCACGCCGGCACGCAATCGCTCAATGCAGCGAGGAATTTGTCGCGGTCGATGCCATGCTCGCGGCAGGCATCATCCACGGTGTGGAAGGTCGCGATCGGACAGCCGACACAAGCCATCCTGAAGGCGAGAAACACGCGGATCGTGTGCGGCGCCGTGCGCATGATGTCATCGACCAGATCGTCGGATCCAAATGGCATGGACAACTCCGTTCGGAGACGACGATAGCGGGGCGAGGCGGAGCTTCTTTGTCGAAGCGCAAGCAACGTCGTCATTCCGGGGCGTGCACAGCACGATCCCGGAGTGACGGAGAGAGCGTCTAAACCGCCCTGCTGTGCAACTGCTTCGCAGTATCCAGATGCGCGTCGAATGCGGCGGCGACGCTGCGGACCAGGAAGCGCGAATCCTTGGCGACCGCGAGCCGGTCGCCGTCCAACCTAACGACGCCGTCGGAGATCAGCGGTTTCAGACGCGCCGCCGATTTCAGCATCGCCCCTGCCTCTGCGCCATGGCGCGCGCAGATGTCGCCGAGATCAGCACCGAACTCGCACATGATGCGTTCGATGATATCGGCGCGCAGCCGATCGTCATCGGTGAGCCCATAGCCCTTCGCGGTAGCGAGGCGGCCGGCGGCGATGCTCTGCGCATAAGCGCCGATCTGCACCTCGTTCTGGACGTAGCCCTGCGGCAGATGTCCGATCGCGCTCGCGCCGAAGCCGAGCAGGATTTCACTCTTGTCGGTGGTGTAGCCCTGAAAATTGCGCCGCAGCGTCCGCTGCTCGAACGCCACGGCCATGGAATCGTCGGGCCGTGCGAAATGATCGAGCCCGATCTGCACGTAACCGGCCTCCTTCAGGGCATTCGCGATCGCGCAGGCCTGGTCGTGGCGCGCCAGGCCGTCGGGCAGCACGGCCTCGCTGATCATGCGCTGGTGCTTCTTGAAATCAGGCACATGAGCATAGCCGAACACCGAGAAACGATTGGGCGCGAGCGCGAGGCTGCGCCGCACGGTGTCCAGGCACGACGCGACACTCTGGTGCGGCAAGCCGTAGATCAGGTCGAAATTGATGCCCTCGATGCCCGCGCCGCGGAGCATGTCGACCACGGACGCGGTCTGCTCGAAGCTCTGCACGCGGTTGATCGCCCTCTGCACCACGGGATCGAAGCTCTGCACGCCGAGGCTCGCGCGGTTGACGCCGGAGAGCCGCATGGCCTCGACCATGTCGGCGGTCAACGTGCGGGGATCGATCTCGACCGCGATTTCGGCCGAAGGCAGCACGAAGAATCTCTGGCGCATCGTCGCCATCAACTCGGCAAAGGCTTCCGGCGCCATGATCGTCGGCGTACCGCCGCCGAAATGGATATGCTCGACCTTGATGCGGCGGCCGATGGTTTCGGCGGCCAGCGCGATCTCGCCGCGCAGCGTCCGTTGATAGCCGGCGATGAGCTCGTCGCGGCGGACGATCTGGGTATGGCAGCCGCAGTACCAGCACATCTCGCGGCAGAACGGCACGTGCAGATAAAGAGACGCGCTGGCACCCGCCGGCAGTTCCGCCAGCCACCTCGCATATGTGTCTGGACCGATCGCGGACGTGAAGTGCGGTGCGGTCGGGTAGCTGGTGTAGCGTGGGAGACGTTCCTCGCCGTAGATCGCCGCAAGATCAGCTCTCATATCTTACCCATTCGTAAATTTCCGCCGCGCGCAGACGCCACGGCAAATCACGGAACGAGTTCAATTAACCCGGAGGCGCGGAAGCGACTTTGCGCTCGCGCAAAGCGCGGCGATCGGTTCCCGACCATGATGAGAACGATCCGCAGGCTACCGGAGCGTTTTGCCATGAGGCTTCTCGCACTCGACCTCATTCTCTCCCTGCTCGACGTCCGCGGCCATATCCCGCGTTTCGACGACTTCCGGCCGGCCCCGGCCACGCCAGCCCCCGCCGGCTTGGTGCTCGCTCTGGCCGCAGCAATCGTCGTCTTGGTCGGGCTGTCGCTGGCGATCTGGGGAACGGTCTGGCTTGCGATCCACCTCCTCTAAAGCGCGATGCGATCAGGATGAAACAATCGCGCTCATGATCTCCGCACAAACACGTTCCGCGCTTGTCGCGAGGGAAAACCGCTGCGCACTTTGCCGGATCATGCTTTGGTCGTCCCCACCTGCCTTGCCGGCCTGCCCACCTCGCCGCCGACACGACCAGCCATGCATCCTCGCCCGGACGCGCCGGTCCGGCCGAGATCGCCATCCCGCTTGAAGATGCGAACGAGTCGCCGCTGAGCGCAGATGCGTTGCGGTCACGCTCGGCGATCCCGAGCATGGCGCGACGCCGGTTGCCGCAAAGGCTGGTTGCTCGGCCGCGACATTCGCATCCCGCCTTGGGACGCGGCCAAGATGGCATCACCGATCATGCTCCGCCGAGACACCTAAGTACTGTTGCGGAGGTGAATCCGGCGGAAGCTTGTCGCAGCGCAAACACGCTTGCCGCGATCGGCGCACACTGCATTCCGTCATCAAAACCTTTTCAGATGAAGGATGCTTCCGATGTTCACCCGCAGAGCCGCATTGATCAGCGCCGCCGCGACCGCCCTGATGTTGGCGGCGCCGGCTTTCGCCGCGAGCGATCTCAAGCTGCCGCGTCAGAAGGTGGAGCTGGTCGCTCCGCCCTTCGTGCACGCGCACGAGCAGGCCACGACGCAGGGCCCCAAGATCATCGAGTTCAAGATGACGATCGAGGAGAAGAAGGTCGTCATCGACGACAAGGGCACCACCTTCCAGGCGATGACGTTCAACGGCTCGATGCCGGGACCGCTCATGGTCGTGCACGAGGGTGACTATGTCGAGCTGACGCTGGTCAATCCCGCGACCAACACCATGCCGCACAATATCGACTTCCATTCCGCGACCGGCGCGCTCGGCGGCGGTGAACTCACGCTCATCAACCCCGGCGAGCAGGTCGTGCTGCGCTGGAAGGCGACCAAGACCGGCGTGTTCGTCTATCACTGCGCGCCGGGCGGCCCGATGATTCCCTGGCACGTCGTCTCCGGCATGAATGGTGCCGTGATGGTGCTGCCGCGCGACGGGCTGAATGACGGCAAGGGCCACGCGCTGAAATACGACAAGGTCTACTACATCGGCGAGCAGGACATGTACGTGCCGCGCGACGAGAAGGGCAATTTCAAGTCGTACGACTCGCCCGGCGAAGCCTTCACCGACACGGAAGAGGTGATGAAGAAGCTGATCCCCACCCATGTCGTGTTCAACGGCAAGGTCGGCGCGCTCACCGGCAAGAATGCGCTCACCGCCAAGGTCGGCGAGAACGTGTTGATCGTGCATTCGCAGGCCAATCGCGACAGCCGTCCGCATCTGATCGGCGGCCATGGCGACTATGTCTGGGAGACCGGCAAGTTCGGCAATGCGCCCGAGGTCGGGCTCGAGACCTGGTTCATCCGCGGCGGTTCGGCCGGAGCCGCGCTGTACAAATTCCAGCAGCCCGGCATCTACGCCTATGTCACGCACAATCTGATCGAGGCAGCCGATCTCGGCGCCACCGCGCACTTCAAGGTCGAAGGCAAGTGGAACGACGATCTGATGACCCAGGTGAAGGCGCCTGCTGAAATACCGCCTGCCGGCACCAACTAGACGCGACAAGGGGTCGGGCCATCACCGGCCCCTTCTTTCTCCGGGGAATCACCATGCTGATCGCATTCAAGCTCAAGCTGGCGCTCGCCTGCGCGGCCGGGCTTGCCGGGCCGCTCGCCGTTGCGCCTCTGGTTTCCGAGGTGACGACGCACCATGCGGGAGGCGAGCCGGCGATGGTCGAGATCGCTGCCGGCAGCTTCTCATATCGCGAGGCCGGCGACTTCACGCGCGGCGGGCAGCAGGCGGAAGCGCCGCTGCGCAACGTGCGGAGGGACCGGCCGCTGCACATCATGCGCAATCAGGTCGCCTCATCCGACTATCGACTTTGCGTGCAGGATGGCGCCTGCCGCGCGCTCGATCGCGACGTGGCGATCGCCCCCGATCGCCCCGCAGTGCAGGTGAGCTGGCACGATGCCGAAGCCTATGCGGGCTGGCTGTCGCGCAAGACCGGCCGCCAATACCGCCTGCCGAGCGACGAGGAATGGGCCTTTGCCGCCGGCTCCAGATTTAGGGATGATGGTGCACCGGTCGATGCAAGCGACCCCTCGAAGCGCTGGATCAGCCGCTACGAGCGTGAATCCGAACGCGACCTCACCGACACCACGGCCTATCCGTTCGGCAAGTTCGGCCCGAACGAGCATGGCGTCGAAGATCTCGCCGGCAATGTCTGGGAGTGGACCTCGACCTGCTTCGTGCGCTCCCGGGTCGACGAGGCCGGCAATGCCGGCCGCGCGACCGTGAATTGCGGCGTGCGCATCGCCGAAGGCGCGCACCGCGCCTATGTCACCGACTTCATCCGCGACGCCCGCGCCGGCGGCTGTGCCCAAGGCGTGCCGCCTGCCAATCTCGGCTTCCGCCTGGTGCGCGAGGAGGCGTCATGGGTGGCGAGCCTGTCGGCGCGATGGGGCAAGGCGTGGTCGGCGAGGTCGTAACAAGCGCGGGGAGAATGACGGCAGCGTATCACCCCGCCATTGCGCGCGCAGCGAAGCAATCCGGCATCCCACCGCGGAGAAGGTCTGGATTGCTTCGTCGCAAGAGCTCCTCACAATGACGGCGAAGAGATAGCTGGCGACGCTCTTACGTGTTCTTCAGCGCGACGCGGAACTCGGCTTCGGTCTTGGCCTTGACCTCGTCGAGCGAGACGCCGTCGGCAAGCTCGATCAGCGCCATGCCGCCATTGCCATGCTTGTCGATGGTGAAGACGGCAAGATCGGTGACGACCATGTCGACCACGCGCTCGCCGGTCAGCGGCAAATTGCACTTCTTCAGGAGCTTGGCGCCGTCCTTGGCGGAATGCTCCATCACCACGACGACGCGCTTGACGCCGGCGACGAGATCCATCGCGCCGCCCATGCCCTTGACCATCTTGCCGGGGATCATCCAGTTGGCGAGATCGCCATTCTGGGCCACCTGCATGGCGCCGAGGATGGAGAGATCCATGTGGCCGCCGCGGATCATGCCGAAGGAATCGGCGCTCGAGAAATACGAAGTCGAGGGCAGCTCGCTCACGGTCTGCTTGCCCGCGTTGATGAGATCGGCGTCCTCTTCGCCCTCATATGGGAAGGGGCCCATGCCGAGCATGCCGTTCTCGCTCTGCAGGCTGACGTCCATGCCGTCCGGAATGTAGTTCGAGACCAGCGTCGGGATGCCGATGCCGAGATTGACGTAATAGCCGTCACGCAGCTCCTTCGCGGCGCGCGCGGCCATCTGTTCACGGGTCCAGGCCATCAGATTTCAACTCCAGTGCCGGCCGCCGGCGCCGCCGTCGGGCGCGGGCGGGTGTTGCGGAATTCGATGCGCTTCTTGGCCGTGCCGACCTCGACGATGCGCTTCACGAAGATGCCGGGCGTATGAATGTGGTCGGGATCGAGTTCACCGGCCGGAACCAGATGCTCGACCTCGGCCACCGTGATCTTCGCGGCGGTCGCCATCATCGGGTTAAAGTTGCGCGCGGTCTTGCGGTAGATGAGGTTGCCGGCGGTGTCGCCCTTCCAGGCGTGCACGATGGCGAGGTCGGCGAACAGGCCGCGCTCCATCAGATATTTCTCGCCGTCGAACTCCTTCACTTCCTTGCCTTCGGCGATCAGCGTGCCGACGCCGGTCTTGGTGTAGAAGGCCGGGATGCCGGCGCCGCCCGCGCGGATGCGCTCGGCCAGCGTGCCCTGCGGATTGAATTCGAGTTCCAGCTCCCCGGCGAGGAATTGCTGGGCGAACAGCTTGTTCTCGCCGACATAGGACGAGATCATCTTCTTGATCTGGCGGGTTTCGAGCAGGCGGCTGAGGCCGATCCCGTCGACGCCGGCATTGTTGGAGACCACCGTCAGGCCCTTGACACCGGACTCCCGGATCGCGTCCGACAGCTCCTCGGCAATGCCGCAGAGGCCGAAGCCGCCCGACATGATCATCATGTTGTCTTTGAGAATGCCGTCGAGCGCCGACTTGGCGTCGGGATAGACCTTGTTCATGCAAAAAACCTCGACTGAACCTTCGGCTTGCAGGCGTCGCGCCTTATTGGGGGCGATTATTAGGCGAAATCGTCCGAAGCCGTCAATGATACGGGGTTCTCCGCTCCGCCCTTGGGTGATAGAAGCTGCCCACGCCGTGGGCATAACCGTACAGCGGCCTTGAAAGCGTCAAGAAAACCCATCAAGTTGTGGGGGTTGGGTGTGGGCGCGCGGGTTTCCCGGCCCGCCCTTTCTGGCTCCAACGACCAACCCGATCAGGACATGCCATTGACCATGGCCCAAGGAATGAAGCGCCTCGGGACGCCGATCGCGGCGCTGCTCGGCGTCGTGCTGATCGCCCTGATCGCGACCTCCTGGTTCATCAACCGCGACGCGCTGCGCAAGGCGGTCGAAACGCAGATCCGCGACGTCACCGGGCTCGAGCTCAATGTCGCAGGCAATATCGACATCTCGGTGCTGCCGGCGAGCTACATCTCCTTCCACGACGTGCGCCTCAAGGGCGGCGGCACCAGCGCTCCCGCGCTCCAGGTCGACGTGCTCACCGCAAATCTGCGGCTGCTGCCGCTGCTGCTGCAGCGGTTCGAGATCGCCGACCTGATGCTGCTGCGGCCGCGCATCCATGTCAGCCTCAAGCCGGACGGCGACAGCAACTGGACACCCTTCATCCAGACCATCGCGCGCACCATGAAGCCCGGAGCCGAGAACCAGGTCTCGTTCTCCGAAATCCGGATCCAGGATGGGGTGCTCGATTACGAGGAGGCCGACGCGCATGCCACCGAGAAGCTGGAGGACATCGACCTGTCGCTGGCCTGGCCCTCGATCTCGCGCTCCTTCGCCGCGACCGGACAGTTCGACTGGCGCGGCGAGCGCGTCGACGGCTCGATCAGCTTTTCCGATTTCGTCGCCGCCCTCTCCGGCGACCGGTCCGGCCTGAAGGCGCGAATCGCCAGCGCACCGCTCAAGCTCGCATTCGACGGCAGCGTCGCCAACCGCACCAGCCCGATGATGGAAGGCACGCTCACCGTCGACAGCCCGTCCTTGCGCAACGCGCTACGCTGGACGGGACAGCCGCAGCCCGGCAGCGGCGGCTTCGGCCGGTTCGCGCTGAAGGCGCGCGCCAACGTCGTCGGCGCCTCGATCGCGCTCACGAACGTCAATGTCGAGCTCGACGGCAATGCCGCCGAGGGCGTCATGACCTACGCCAACAACGGCCGGCAGACGCTGCAGGCGACGCTCGCCGCCGACGCGCTCGACTTTACACCCTATATCTCGACGTTCCGCCTGCTTGCGAGCGGCGCGCGCGACTGGAACAGGCAGCTGTTCGACCTCAACGGATTGTCGACCACCGACCTCGACATGCGCCTGTCGGCAGCAAAGCTGACGGTCGGGCCGACCAGGCTCGGCCGCACCGCGATCGGCGCCAATTTGCGCAACGGCACGCTGGCGCTCTCGGTCGGCGAGGCTCAGGTCTATGGCGGGATCGCAAAGGGCTCGTTCGGCATCGCGCGGTCCGATACCGTCGCCGATATCAAGGCGCAGTTCCAGTTCACCGACGTCGATCTCCAGGCCTGCGCCACCGAATTGTTCGGCCTCAACAAGCTGTCCGGCCGCGGCAACATCAACGTCTCGCTCCTCGCCTCCGGATCGAGCCCGTTCGGCCTCGTGCAGTCACTCGACGGAAGCGCCACCGTGACCGGGCATGACGGTGCGATCTCGGGCTTCAACGCCGAGCAGCTCCTGAAGCGGCTGGAGCGGCGGCCGCTGTCGGGCGGCGGCAATTTCCGCAACGGCTCGACGCCCTACACCAATCTCACCATCGCCGTGAAATTCTCCGACGGGATCGCCACCGCCGAGGACATCCGCGTCGAAGGCCCGGCGACGAAGATCACGCTCACCGGCACCGCCTCGGTGCCGACGCGCGAATACGACATGAAGGGCGTGGCGAGTCTCAACAGCGCGTCGGGGTTCGAACTGCCGTTCGTGGTGCAGGGCCCCTGGGACGATCCGCTGATCTTTCCCGATCCGGAAAGCCTGATCCGCCGCTCGCCGGCCTCCGCGCCGCTGCTCGACATGCTGAAGGACCGCAAGGGGGGCGATGCCGTGCGCTCCGCAATCGAGCGCATTACCGGCAGCGGAAAGCGTCCCGCACCTGCGGAATCGCCGACGGCGGAGAACGCGAAGGACGGCGCCAAGTCCAACTAGGCAAGTCCAACCAGAGGTGTCAACGTCGCGCTGCTTGGGGTGGCAAGCCCGCGCGCTGTAGCTTCGACTTGCCAGACTGAATACTGCGACCGATCTCAACGCGACGTCACGCGGCCGATTGCGGCGTTGAAATCCAGGCCTCGTCTTCCCTCACGACTGGTGCCGCCCCCATCTTCGACCCGGCCGCGACCGTGAACGTACCACCCTGTCCCAGTTCACGGGCCAACACCTCGCGGTCACAGGCGTCCTCCCACAGCGAAACGGTGATGGATGCGACACAGTTGCTGATCATGCTGGTCAGCGCCCGCGCCTCCGACATGAAGCGGTCGATGCCGACAAGCAGCGCCACGCCGGTCACGGGCAAATCCGGCATCACCGATAGAGTCGCGACAAGCGCAACGAAGCCGCTGCCGGTGACACCGGCGGCCCCTTTGGACGTCAGCAGCATCAATCCAAGCATTGCCGCAATCTGCCCCCATGACAGGTGAATGTCGCAGGCTTGCGCGATGAAGATGGAAGCCAAGGTGAGATAAATCGCGCTGCCGTCTAGATTGAAGGAATAGCCCATCGGCAACACGAGCCCCGATACGCCTTTCCGGCATCCGAGCTGCTCCAGCTTGCGCAGCGCGCCCGGCAGCGCCGGCTCCGACGACGACGTGCCGAGCACGATCAGCAGCTCTTCCTTGAAGTAGCGGATCGTTTTCCACAGGCTGAAGCCGTTCAGCCGCGCCAGCGTACCAAGCACGACCACCACGAACACGGAGCAGGCGATATAGAATGTCAGGATCAGCAATCCGAGCGAGCCAATCGATCGGATGCCATAGCGGCCCACCGTGAACGCCATGGCGCCAAAGGCGCCGAGTGGAGCGAGCTTCATGATGAAGCCGAAGGACACGAACAGCACCTGAGAGAACGAGGCGACTGCCTTTGTCACCACGACACCTCCGTCGCCGGCACGGCTCAGGCCGAAGGCAATCAGGATTGAAACCAGCAACACCGGCAGCACTTCGCCATCGGCGAACGCTCCAAAGAACGAATGCGGGATGATGTGCAGCATGAAGTCCGCGAAGCCGGATACCCCTGCCTGCTTGGTGAATTTCGCGGCCACCGACGGGTCCAGCGTATTGACCGCAACATGCATGCCCGCGCCCGGCTGGATCAGCGACACCGCGATCAGTCCTGCCAGCAAAGCGAGCACGGTCAGCAGGTAGAACAGCGCCATGGACTTCACCAGCGTGCGGCCGACCTCGCGGGAATCGCTGACGCTGTTGATGCCGCTCACAATGGTGCAGAACACGATCGGCGCGATCATCATCTTGACCAGCTTGACGAAGCCGTCGCCAAAGGGCTTCAGCGCGGCGCCAAACTCGGGCCAGAAATGGCCTGTGAGAACGCCCAGCATGACGCCAATCAGCACCTGGACGTAGAGAATCCGGTAGAAGGGCTTTCTCGCCTCGGTGTTCAGGTGCCCAACCAGCGCTTCCTTGTGCATTTGCATTCTCGTTTCTCCCATGGCTCTGATTATTCTTGATGGCTTCGGAGGCGCGGCGGGCTTCAGGCCGCCAGGACCGAATGAGGCACGTGCGACCGACGGGCGAAGACGTGGCCCTCGAAGATTCGCCGGGCTGTCCGCAGCACCCGGGCAACCGGGCCGGGCTCCAGCCGAACCACGAGCTGGCCGGAGGGATGGGCGAGCGTGATCGGCACCGGCGGCGCCAGTGGCCCGACCATCTCCGCCGCGATCGTCCCGGGAGTGATGCATGCAGTCGCGATCGCGACCGCGCCGGTCACCGCCAGCGCACTATGGCAGTCGTGTGGCATGAAGTACCTGACGTTCAACGTCGCCTCTCTCGCGGGCGCAATCAGAACCGGCTTCGGGATCACCATCGTCGCGGAATCTGGAAAGCCCATCCGGCGTCCGGCCTCGATGCGCAAAGTGTCGAGACGCGTGCGGAAGCCGCTGTCGGCGAAGTCCGAGGGAGCCTCACGGCCGCTCCATCCCAGATCCGCCGCGCGGACCAGCATGACCGGCATCGCCGCGTCGAGGCAGGTCACATCGATCCCTTCGATGCGGTCGACCAGATGCCCCGTCGGCAGGAGGCGACCAGTGCGTGCGCCGGCCGCGTTGGGGAACGACAGTTCGATCGGCGCGGCCGTTCCCGGAACACCATCGATCCGCGCCTCGCCGTCGTAAGTCACGTGTCCTGCGGGGGTCGGAACGGTTGCGTCAATCAACTTGCCGGTGTTGACATTGTGGATGCGCACATGGGTGCGATCTGGGGCAGCGGCGACCAAGCCGGCTTCAATTGCGAACGGCCCCACGGCCGCCAGCATGTTTCCGCAATTCGGCGAGGTATCGACGATCCCCTCACGAACCCGCACCTGGGCAAACAGGTAATCGACATCGGCGCCGGGCACCGTTGCCGGCCCGATGATCGCGACCTTGTTGATGACGGCATTGCCGCCGCCGATCCCGTCGATTCCAAGATCGTGTCCGCCTCCCATCACGGACAACAGGACCGCGTCGCGCAGGCTCGGGTCGACCGGAAGATCGCGGGCCAGGAAAAACGGCCCGCGCGAGGTGCCCCCGCGCATGACCACACAGGGAATGGCAATCTGATCGTTCATGGAGCTCTTCCGTTCGGCGACATCTTCACGCAGGCCAGAGCATCCTTCGGCAGAACTATTTTGTGAAATGCAAAGATCTGAGGTATTATTTCGTATATCGATATAATGGAGCCTGCCATGAACGCGGAACTGCTCGACCTCAAGGCGTTCATCACCGTGGCGGAGACGGGAAGCTTCGTCCGCACCGCCAGGGCGCTGAACCTGTCGCAACCGGCGCTGAGCCGACGCATTCAAAAGCTGGAAGAGAGCCTCGGTGCGCCGCTGCTCGAACGGTCGACGCGCCACGTCAATCTCACCATGACCGGGCGCGACTTCCTGCCGAAGGTGCGCCGCCTCATCGACGAGTTCGAGACCTCGGTGCTCGCCATCCACGATATCGGCGCGCGAAGTTCAGGCCTGGTCTCGGTGGCTGCGGTGCCGACAGCGGTGTTCTATTTCCTGCCGCGTGCGATCGGTCGGTTTGCCGAAGCGTATCCGCGCATTCGCATCCGGATACTCGACATCGGTGCCAACGAGGGATTGGAAGCGGTCGCGCGCGGAGAAGCCGACTTCGGCATCAACTTCATCGGCGCTTCGCATGCGGAAATCGAGTTCGAGAAACTGGTTGAGGATCCCTTCGTCCTGGCCTGCCGTCACGACCATCCGCTGGCATCGCGCAAGCAGGTCAGTTGGTCGGAGATCGTGTCGCACCGGGTCATCACCGTCGGTCGCAACAGCGGCAATCGCGCGCTGATCGACAATGCGCTGGCACGACACGGCCTGCAGCTGAACTGGTCCTATGAAGTCGCTCACCTCTCCGGCTCGCTTGGCCTGGTCGAAGCGGGCCTCGGCATCGCTGTGCTGCCGAGGCTCGCGACGCCAGCGGCCGGCCATCCGATCATTCACACCATTCGGCTGACCGAGCCGGAAGTGTCGCGGACGATCGGCATCGTGCGCAGGCGCGGGGCGACGCTATCGCCTCATGCCAGCCAATTTCTCAAGATGCTCCTCGAGGCATGGCGTTCTCCTTCCCCGACAAGCGGGCGAGGCAAGCCGCGGCCCCAATCCGCTGAGGCGAGTTCGAATGCCGCTTCGACGGGCCTCAAAGGAAAACGCTGACGAAGCCAGACGCCACGAGGTGAATTGATTGGCATGCATCGATGCGGCCTTTGCATCGATGCGCGAATTCCAACCACGACCTATGTCTGACAACATGCCGCTAGATCGGATGACGACCATGCGCTAGTGTTTTATACGACCGGTTAAAAACACCGGCCGTTTGAGGGAGAAAAACGTGAGATCCAAGGTAATTGGCGCAGTATCATTGGCGGTCGCTGCAGCCGGGCTTTTTGCTGCCACTGCACCCGCCTTTGCACAACAGAAGACGATCACGGTCTGGTGGGGCAAGGGCTTCTATCGGTCCGAAGACGACGCGCTGATCGAGACGATCAAGAAATTCGAAGCCAAGACCGGCATCAAGGTCGAATTGTCGCAATACGCGATCCAGGACATGATTCCGAAGACGGTCGCCGCGCTCGATGCCGGCACGGTTCCCGATGTCGCCTATTCCGACTCCTATGACGTGCAGGCGCAGGGCAAGTGGGCCTATGAGGGCAAGCTCGAGGATCTCACGGACGTCATGGAGCCGATCAAGGGCCGGTTCGTGCAGAATACGCTGGATGCATCGATCCTCTACAACGACGTCACCAAGAAGAAGGCCTATTACGGCTTTCCGTTGAAGCAGCAGAGCATGCACGTCCAGATCTGGAACGACATGCTGGAGAAGGCCGGCTTCAAGCAGAGCGACATCCCGAACGACTGGACGGGCTATTGGACGTTCTGGTGCGACAAGGTGCAGCCGGCGATCCGCAAGGCCACCGGCCAGCGCATCTACGCCGTCGGCCAGCCGATGGGCGTGGAATCCACCGACTCATTCCAGTCGTTCTACACCTTCATGGATGCCTACCACGTCAAGCTGGTCGACGACGACGGCAAGTTGCTGGTCGACGACCCGAAGGTCCGCGACGGCCTGATCAAGGCGATGAAGGACTATACCGACACCTACATCAAGGGCTGCACCCCGCCCTCCTCGACCACCTGGAAGGATCCCGACAACAACGTCGCGTTCCACAACAAGACCATCGTGATGACCCACAACTTCACGATCTCGATCGCGGCGAAGTGGTTCGAGGACTCGCAGAACCAGGCGCTCACCCAGGAGCAGCGCGACGCCGGCAAGAAGGCCTATGAGCAGGACATCATCACGGCATCCTTCCCGAAGGCGCCGGATGGTTCGACCATCAAGTACCGCTCCGACGTCAAGACCGGGCTGGTGTTCACCGCAGCCAAGAACAAGGCCGAGGCCAAGCAGTTCATCAGCTTCCTGCTCCAGGAAGAGAACGTCCGTCCCTACATCGAGGGCGCGCTCGGCCGCTGGTTCCCGGTGACCAAGGAGAGCCAGGAAAGCCCGTTCTGGCAGGCTGACAAGCACCGCAAGGCCGTCTACGCGCAGTTCAAGGGCGGCACCGCCGCGTTCGATTTCACCAAGAACTGGAAGTTCACGATCCTCAACAACGAGAACGTGTGGGCGAAGGCGATGAACCGCGTCGTCAGCGAGAAGGTCCCGGTCGACAAGGCCGTCGACGAACTGATCGCCCGCATCAAGCAGGTCGCGGGTTAAGTCGCCCGCCCCTTTCTCCGCGTTGCGGGAGAGGATGCAAGAACAACACCGGCCGCGTTTCGCGGCCGGCTTCTCCTTGAAGAGTTCGAAAGAATGGCGATCACGCTCTCTGGCGATCAGGCAATCCCCGGCCCGCCCTTGTCGTCGCGGCTGACCCCGGCGCAGGTCTGGGGAATCATCCTGCTCGCGCCCTATCTGCTCGTTTTCCTTGCCTTCGTCGTCTATCCCGTCGGCTACGGGCTGTGGCTGGCGCGGGCCCCGTCAAATTATGTGGCGCTCTACAATGATCCGATCTTTGCGCGCGCCGCGGTCAACACGCTGATCTTCCTGGTCATCGGCATCAACATCAAGATGTTGATCGCGCTGTTCCTGTCCGGCTTCTTCGCCCAGCAGCGCACCTGGATCAAATGGCTCTCGGTGATCTTCATCCTGCCCTGGGCGGTGCCGTCGATCCCGACCATCCTGTCGGTGCGCTTCATGCTCAATCCCGAATGGGGCATGATCAACCACTACATCTTCTCCTTGACCGGCGATGACGGCCCGAACTGGCTGAACGATCCGACGGTGGCGCTGACCATGGCGATCGCCGTGCACATCTGGAAGTCGCTGCCGTTCTGGACGCTGATCCTGATCACCGGGCGCCTCGCGATCTCGCACGACCTGTTCGAAGCCGCCGAGGTGGACGGCGCGAGCTGGTGGCAGAAATTCCGCTTCATCACCTGGCCCTCGATGCAGACGCTCTACGTCACCTGCACGCTGCTCTCGATGATCTGGACGCTCGGCGATTTCAACAGCGTCTACCTGCTCACCGGCGGGGGACCTGCCGACCTCACGCACGTGCTGGCGACGCTCGGCATCCGCTATCTCCGGCTCGACCAGCTCTCGCTGGCGATGGCATCCATCGTCTGCGCGATGCCGTTCGTCCTGCCGCTCGTGTACTTCATGATGAAACGGTTGTCGCGATGAAGCTCCCCGGCGTAAGACAGTTTTCCTGGCGCGAAGTCGCGACCGAAGCGCGGCTGCTGCTGATCGGCATCCCCGTCTTCCTGTGGACGATGATCCCGATCTATCACATGTTCCTGTTCGCGATCTCCCCGAAGGAGGACGCGTTCTCGGGCAAGCTGTGGCCGGACCATCCGACGCTGCACAACTTCGAGATCGTGTTCAAGCAGCAGCACTATTTCCTCCGCGATTTCTACGTCCAGTTCTGGAATTCCACGGTGATCGCCGTTTCCGTCGGCGTGCTGACGCTGTTCATCGCGACCGCTGCGGCTTTCTCGATCTCGCGGTTGAAGGTGCCGGGCGGACGCGCCGTGCTGAACCTCGCGCTCTTCACCTACTTCATCCCCGCGGCCTTCCTCGCCGTGCCGATGTACCGCACCATGGGCAATTACGGCTTGCTCAACAATCACTGGTCGCTGATCCTGGCCATGGTGACCATCGCCAGCCCCTACGCGATCTGGGTGCTCAAGCAGGCCTCCGACAAGCTGCCGGTCGAACTGGATGAGGCCGCGGTCATGGACGGCGCCACCACGCTGCAGATCTTCCGCCTGGTCTACCTGCCGCTGATGATGCCTTCGCTGGTCGCGATCGGAACCTATGCCGTGCTGCTGGCCTGGAACGAATATCTCTACGCGTTCCTGTTGCTGTCCAACGACCGCGATATCACCCTCCCCGTCGCACTCGGCAACTTCCTCGCTGCCGACGATTCGCCGTGGGAGCTGCTGATGACCACCGGCTTCATCTACGCGCTGCCGCCGGCCGCGGTCTATTACGCCTTCCGCCGCTACATGGTGGGCGGGCTCACGGCGGGCGCGGTGAAGTCGTAAATGGTGTCATTCCGTGGCGCGCGCAGCGCGAACCCGGAATCTCGAGATTCTCAGGTGCGCAATTGCGCACCGTAGTTCGATGCTTCGCATCGCCCGGAATGACACTTTCCGCTACAGCGGCGCCGCGCTCTCGCCCTGCGAGCTCGACAGTTTCGAAGCGAGCGAAGCGATGACGATGACCACCGCGATCACGGCAATCACCAGCGTGCAGATCGCGTTGATCTCGGGCTTCACCCCGAGCCGCACCTCCGAATAGATGCGGATCGGCAGCGTCGCCGAGCCGGGACCGGTGGTGAAGCTCGCGATCACAAGATCATCGAGCGACAGCGTGAAGGCCAGCATCCAGCCGGCAACGATCGCGGGCGCGATCAGCGGCAGCGTCACCGACAGAAAGGCGCGCACCGGGTCGCAGCCAAGGTCCATCGCGGCCTCCTCGAGCGAACGATCGAGCGAGCCGAGGCGGGACTGCACCACCACAGCAACGAAGCACATCGTCAGCGTGGTGTGGGCGATCGTCACCGTCCAGAAGCCGCGCTCCGCGTTTAGGGCGACGAACAGCAGCAGCAGCGACAATCCGGTGATCACCTCCGGCATCACCAGCGGCGCATAGAGCATGCCGGAGAACAGCGTGCGGCCGCGAAAGCGCTCGCCGCGCGACAGCGCGACCGCAGCGAGCGTACCGAGCAGCGTCGCGATGGTGGCGGAGGAGACCGCGACCCGCAGGCTCATCCAGGCCGCCTCGATCATGGCGCGGTCATTGAAGAATTCCTGATACCAGCGCAGCGACCAGCCGCCCCACACCGTCACAAGACGCGAGGCGTTGAAGGAATAGATGACGAGGATGAGGATCGGCAGATAGAGGAATGCCAGGCCCAGCGCGAGCGAGGCGACGTTGAAGCGGGACAGACGGGGGATTTTGCGCATAGCCTCAGCGCCCCTGCTCCAGCTGCCGCTTCTGCAGCCGCTCGTACAGCAGCAGCGGGACCAGCAGAACCACCAGCAGCACGATGGCCGCGGCGGAGGCAACCGGCCAGTCCTTGTTGGTGAAGAATTCCAGCCACAGGGTCTGGCCGATCATCAGCGAGTTGGAGCCGGCCAAAAGGTCTGGAATGACGAATTCGCCGACGATCGGGATGAAGCACAGCAGCACGCCGGCGCCGACGCCGGGCAGCGACAACGGAAAAGTGACGAGCCAGAACACCTGCCAGGGTGGCGCGCCGAGATCGGAGGCCGCCTCCTCCAGCGCCGGCTCCATCTTGGCGAGCGTGGCGTAGAGCGGCAGGATCATGAACGGCAAGTAGGAATAGACGATGCCGATATACATCGCGGTGTCGGTGGAAAGCCAAACCACGGGCTGGCTGACCAGATGCAGCGCCAGCAGGATCTGGTTGAGCAGGCCGTCGTGCTGGAGGATGTTGATCCAGGCATAGATGCGGATCAGGAACGAGGTCCAGAACGGCACGATCACCAGCACCATCGCCACCGCCTGCCAGCGTTTTGGTAATCGCGCCATGCCATAGGCGATGGGATAGCCGATCAGGAGCAGCAGCGCGGTCGCCGTGGCGGCAACGGTGAGGCTGCGCACATAGGCGAACACGTAGATGTCGTCGGAGACGAGCAGCCTGAAACTGTCGATCGAGAGCGCGGCAAAGGCGCCCCTGAGCGCGTCCCATCCCGCCGCCAGGTCGAACACTGGCTCGTAGGGCGGCTGTGCGATCGCCGTCTGTGACAGGCTGATCTTCAACACGAAGGCGAACGGCACCAGGAAGAACAGCACCATCCAGACATAGGGTGCGATCGCGGCAAAGCGCGCCGGTCGCGCGAAGATGCGGCGGGAGTTCATGACAGCAACACCACGCAATCGTCGGGCGTGAACCAGGCGACGACGTGCTGGTTCAGGCTGTAGGCGTCGACGTCGATGCGTGCACTGTTGACGACCGAAGCCTGAACCATGCCGCCGGTGTCGAGCTTCACCTTGTAGGTGGTGGTGCCGCCGAGATAACAGATGTCCGCGACCACGCCGTCCAGCCGATTGATCGCCGTTTCATGACCGGCCTCACTCACGGGACCGCGGCGCGACAGCTTCACCTTCTCGGGGCGGATCGCGACCGCCAGTTTTCCTGCGCCGAGCGGTTCGCGCGGCTCGGCCACCACCAGCGCACCCGCATCACGCGTGCCGATGACCAGACGATGACCATCGCGCAATTTGGACTCGCCGTCGAACAGATTGATGTCGCCCACGAACTCCGCGATCCAGCGCGAGCGTGGCGCCTCGTAGAGTTCGCGAGGACTCGCGACCTGGGCGAGCTTGCCGGCCTTCATCACGCCGATCCGACTCGCCATCGTCATCGCCTCCTCCTGATCGTGGGTGACGATGATGAAGGTCATGCCGAGCCGCCGTTGCAGCTCCATCAGCTCGCCTTGCGTGCTCTCGCGCAGCTTCTTGTCCAGCGCGGCGAGCGGCTCGTCGAGCAGCAGCAATTGCGGCCGCCGCGCCAGCGCGCGGGCGAGCGCCACGCGCTGGCG
This sequence comes from Bradyrhizobium sp. CCBAU 53415, assembly GCF_028128735.1. Classification (NCBI taxonomy): domain Bacteria; kingdom Pseudomonadati; phylum Pseudomonadota; class Alphaproteobacteria; order Hyphomicrobiales; family Nitrobacteraceae; genus Bradyrhizobium; species Bradyrhizobium sp. CCBAU 53415. The sequence goes on from NZ_LBJF01000024.1 coordinate 47,738, forward strand.
CTGGCCGCCGGAGAGCTGGTCAGGCTTGCGCTTCTCAAGCCCCTCGAGCTTCACCAGCGCGACCATCTCCGCGACGCGGGTGGCGATGTCGGCGCGCGGCATCCCGGCGCGCTTCAGGCCGAAGGCGATGTTGTCGCGCACCGACAGATGCGGGAACAGCGCATAGTTCTGGAACATCATGTTGATCGGACGCTCGTGCGGCAGCGCCTGCGCGATGTCCTTGCCGCCGAGCAGGATGCGCCCCTCGTCCGGCGCCTCGAAGCCGGCAAGCATGCGCAGGAGCGTGGTCTTGCCGCAGCCGCTGGGACCGAGCAGCGCGAAGAACTCGCCGGCCTTGATGTCGAGCGAGACGCCTTCGACGGCGCGGAACGTCCCGAACGTCTTGGCGACGCCTTCGATCCGCAGCAACGGCTGCCCTGCGGCCGGATACGGATCTCCACCGACCGCATTGGTCGCGGTGTCTGTTCTGGGCAACTCGTCCGTCATGGTCCCCGCCAACCCCGATTCCGCCACACGCTAGCGGCCGATCGTCCCCAGCTCAACCGGTTCGGGATGAATCGTTCACACTTGCCATGAACGCGGCCAGCGCGTCGTGGCCCGCTGCGGGCATGGTCAAACCGAGCTTAGAGCGGCGCCACAGGATGTCGTCGGGGAAGCGAGCCCATTCGCAGGCCATCAGATAGCGCACCTCGGCGCCGGTCAGTTCGGGACCGAAGGCGGGGCCGAGATCGTCGCGGGTCTTGGCCCCGCCGAGCACCGCCGGCAATCGCGAGCCATAGGCCGCGATCAAGCGCTGAGCTTCGGGCTCCGAGAGGAACCGCCAGCGCTCGCGTGCGAGATCGACCTCCGTGTCGAAACGATCCCAGGCAAAGTCGCCGCCGGGCAGCGCCGCGCCGGCGGTCCAGCGCGGCGACATCGGATAGAACGGCGTCAGCTTCGCTATCGCTCGCTCCGCGCGCAGGCGCGATGTCGTGACGTCGCCGCCGAACATCGTGATCAACGGCGCCTTGCGCCGGCGCGCGTGGAACAGGGTCGTGCCGTCACGTCTGCGTGCGGATGCCAGCGTCAGGTTGACGCCGGAGACCGTCCGGACTACGTCGGTCGGGGTAACGCGCTCGCGGAAGTAGCGGCTGGCCGCTTCGCAGAGATAGCTGACATCGGCCCCGGGCATTGCCACGATCGCGGGATCGCCGGTGAAGTCACGAGTCACCGTGCCGATCAGAGTGAAGTCACGCTCGAACGGACTCGCGAAAATCAGCCGGCCGTCGCTGTTCTGGAAAACGTAGACGTTATCGGACTCGAACAGCCGCAGCACGATGATCTGGCTCATCTGCGTGGCAGCCATGGTTGGCTGCGATTGCCGCAGCACGGTTTCCGCGACCAGCGGCGTCCAGGCTCCGGTGGCGTTGGCCAGCGCGCGGGTCGTGATCGCGCGGCGATGGCCGCGATCGACCACCGCGAGCCGCCAGACGTCGGTTCTGTCGGCACGCACGCAGCGTGCCCCGGTCCGGATCGCCGCGCCACGTTCGGCCGCATCCAGCGCCGTGAGCACGACGAGGCGGGAATCGTCGATGACGCAGTCCGAATATTCGAACGCGGTGCCGAGCGGACGCTTCAGCTCGTTGCCGACCGGATGATGGGTGATGTCGAGAGTCGTCGATCCGGGCAGTCCGCTCCGGCCGGCGAGGCTGTCATAGAGGAATAGACCGGCGCGCAGCAGCCACGGTGGACGCTCGTCCGAATGCGCGGGAAGCACGAAGCGCATCGGCCGGACCAGATGCGGCGCGATCCGGAGCCAGGTGCGGCGCTCGGCCAGAGCCCGGCGCACCCGCCGGAAGCCGCGGCGCTCCAGCACCGAGAGATCGCCGTGGATCAGCCGCGGTGTTGCCGACGATGCGGCGCCGCCGAGATCGCCTTGCTCGAACAGAATCACGCGCAGACCGCGGCCGGCCGCATCGCGGGCGAGGCTGACACCGTTCAGGCCGCCGCCGATGATCGCGAGGTCGTAATCCGCCATGAGGCTGTCGAATGGGAGCGATGTGCCCCATCATCTCTAGCCGGTCTTGAGCGCAAGCTCCATGGTCTCTGTGCGGCCGACGAGGCCGGCATATCTCCCGATCGGCAGCGGCTTGCCGAGCAGATAGCCCTGCACGCCGTCACAGCCCTCCTTGGCGAGGAAGACGAGCTGGTCGACGGTCTCGACGCCCTCGGCGATGATCGACATTTCGAGCCCGTGGCCGAGATCGATCACCGCGCGCACGATCGCCGCGGATTGCGGGTTGCGGCCGAGATTGATGATGAAGGCGCGGTCGATCTTGATCTTGTCGAACGGGAATGCCTGGAGATAGCTCAGCGAGGAGTAGCCGCTGCCGAAATCATCCATGGAGATGCGGACACCGAGCGCCTTCAGGCGGCGCAGCAGTGCGAGGCCGCGATCGAAATCCTCGATCAGCACGCCCTCGGTGATTTCGAGCTCGAGCCGGCCCGGTGCAAGGCCCGTCTCGATCAGGATCGAATGGACGAGGCCAACCACGTCACCATGCATGAACTGCGCCGGCGACAGATTGACCGCGACCTGGAGCGGCTTGGGCCAGGATGCCGCCTCGCGGCAGGCCTCGCGCAGGATCCACTCGCCCATCTCGACGATGAGGCCGCTCTCCTCGGCGATCGGGATGAATTCGGCGGGCGAGACCTGGCCGCGCACCGGATGCTGCCAGCGCGCCAGCGCCTCGAATCCGATGATCTCGCTCTCGGCGACGCTGTGACCCGCGGCCGCCTGCGGCTGGAAGGCGAGCGAGAGCTCACCGTTCTTGACCGCCATCGAGAGATCCTGATGCAGCACGCGACGATCGCGGATCTGCTGGTCCATCTCCGGCTGGTAGAGGCTGATCGTGCCGCGCGACTTCTGCTTGGCGCGGAACAACGCCGCACCGGCATTGGCGAGCAGCGAGGCGCCATCAGTGCCATTGTGCGGGAAGATCGCCATGCCGGTGGTAGCGCCGGCGCGCACCGACCGGCCGTCGATCTGGAACTCCTTAGCGACGGCCTCGCCGAGCTGCTGCGCCAGCGCAAGGCCCGCGTCCGGCTGCTTGCCGTCGATGATAAGACCGAACTCGTCGCCGGACAGGCGCGCCACCACGCCGCCACGCGCGGAGTCCTGGAGCCGATGGGCCACCTCGATCAGGAGCTTGTCGCCGAGCGCATGGCCGAAGACGTCGTTGACCTCCTTGAGCCCGTCGAGGTCGACGCAGAGCACCGCAAACTCCTCGCGGGTTCCTTCGCAGGCCTCGATCATCTGGGTCAGCGCCTGCAGGAAGGCGGCGCGGTTCGGCAGATCGGTGAGGCCGTCGTGATAGGCCATATGCGCCATGCGCGACTCGGTCTGCCGGCGGTCGGTGACGTCCTCGTGGGTCTTGATCAGATATTGCGGCTCGCCGGCATCGTTGAGCACTGTGGCGCGGCGGGTGAGGAACAGCCGCAGGCCGTCCTTGGTGGAGATCGGATGCTCCTCGGTGATCATCCCGCGCTTCTTGATCGCGGCCTCATCGCGCGCGATGATCAGCTTGGCTTCCTTGGCGTTGAAAATGTCGGAAGCGGTCAGGCCGGTGGCTTCCTCACGCCTGCGGTTGAGGATCGTCTCCGCGCTGCGGTTGGCGAGCAGATAGCGGCCGTCCTTGACCTGTTCCACGATCAGCGCCACCGGGATGTTGTCGACCACGAGCTCGAGGAACTTCTTGGTGCTCTCCAGCTCCTGCGACAACGAGCGGCGATCGGTGATGTCCTCGAACACGATAAGCAGAAATTCGGGCTTGTTGCTCTCGTTGCGGACCACGATCCGGATCGAGGCGACCATGCGCCGCGCACCGGCGCGGTCGACCTCGAACTCATTGCGGTACTGGCCATCCGGCGCATCGAGCGCCGCCCGGTCGGCCGCCTCGATGCTGGCCGCCGAGCGCGGCGCAAACAGCTCCCGCGCATTCCTGCCGACGGCGAAGTCCCGCGACAATTCCCAGAACCGCTCGTAGGCGCTGTTCGCGAAGATGTAGCGGCCGTCCTCGATGTTCTTGGCCGCCACGCAGGCCGGCACATGGTCGAGCACCGATTCCAGGAATTGCTTGGTGGAGGCAAGCTGCCGCGACAGCTTGCGCTGCTCGCTGACGTCGAGATGCGTCGCCACCGAGCCGCCGTTCGGCAGCACGAAGAATTTCACCAGAATGGCCCGTCCGTCCGGCAGTTCGGTGATCAGGCCGTTGGGGCTTGCCGCGCTCTCGTAGAACTCGTCATCGGACGCGCCGCCGAGCACCCCGCGCCGACGTCGCAGGTCGAGCAGCTCGCGGCCGCTCATCTTGGCCCGGATATGCGACCGTGTCAGGCCGTAGATATCGAGATAGCGATCGTTGCAGAAGATGACGCGGCGCTGGGCATCCGTCATCACCACGCCCTGGTTGAGATTGTTCATGGCGGAGGAGATGAAGGCGTTGCGCCGCAGCTGCAAACGCCTGGACTGGCGCAGCGAGGAATGAATCCACAACGCGACAGCGGCAAGGAACGAGCACACGACGATGCCCGCGATCAGGGCTTCCCAGACCGCGTTGGGAGCGAGCTTGTCGAGATCGCCCGGAGCGGTGAAGCCGTCTGATACCGCAAGGGCACCCGCAGGCGTGACCGCACCGGCCAGGCACAGAACGGCCTGCACAGCAATCGGAAGCGTGCTGCCCAGTTGCCAGTTCTTCTCAGCCATCAGCCACCCGCGATTTCAACGTCGGATTGTCTGGCCTCGCGGGTTTGGATCGGGTAAACGCCTGTACGCGCAACAGAAAAATGTGACGCCAAATACGGCAATTGCCCTGACATGATAAATGCTTCCTTAACGGAAAACGATCCCGCGCCCTCGTTCCCGGGTCCATTGCCACCGGCGCTTCCGGCGGACATCCTGCACCACCATGGATAAGGTCGATTGCATCGTCATCGGAGCCGGCGTGGTCGGGCTCGCGGTGGCCCGGAAGCTCGCCCAGGCCGGGCGCGAGGTCATCGTGCTCGAGGAAGCCGAGGCCATCGGCACCATTACCTCCTCGCGCAACAGCGAGGTGATCCATGCCGGCATCTACTACCGCGCCGGGAGCTGGATGGCGCGCATGTGCGTCAGCGGCAAGCACGCGCTCTACCGCTATTGCGCCGAGCGCGGCATCCCCCACAAGAATTGCGGCAAGCTGATCGTCGCGACCAATGCGAAGGAAACCGAGAAGCTGCAATTGATCAAGGCGCACGCCGAGGCCAATGGCGTGCTCGACATGCAGCTGCTCACGGGCGAGGCGGCACGCGCGCTGGAGCCGGCGCTCGCCTGCGATGCCGCGCTGCTCTCGCCCTCGACCGGGATCATCGACAGCCACGCCTACATGCTCTCGCTGCGCGGCGAGGCCGAGGACGCCGGCGCGGCCTTCGCGTTTCACACCCCGCTGATCCGCGCCAAGGCGACGGCCGGCGTCGTCGAGGTCGAGGCCGGCGGCGAAGCGCCGATGACGTTGCAATGCAGCCTCCTCGTCAACGCCGCCGGGCTGTCGGCGACGACGGTGGCGCGCAACATCGACGGCATGCCGCTGGACCGGATTCCGCCGGCCTATCTCGCCAAGGGAAACTACTTCAGCTGCAACGCCAAGGCGCCGTTCTCGCACCTGATCTATCCGGTGCCCGAACCCGGCGGGCTAGGAGTACATCTGACCCTGGACATGGCAGGGCAGGCACGCTTCGGTCCCGACGTCGAGTGGATCGAGGCGATCAACTACGAGGTCGATCCGTCACGCGCCGAGCGCTTCTATCCGGCGATCCGCAAGTACTGGCCGACGCTGCCCGACGGGGCGCTGATGCCGAGCTATTCGGGCATCCGCCCGAAGATCGTGCCGCCGGCGGTGGCCACGCAGGACTTTTTGATGCAGGGCCCGCGCGATCACGGCGTCGCAGGCTTGATCAACCTGTTCGGTATCGAATCCCCGGGACTGACGTCGTCGCTCGCGATCGCCGACCACGTCGCCGAGCTCGCAGACATCTAGAGCGTTTTCGAGGGAAGTGCATACCGGCTGGCGTCAAGACAGCGCATCCAGACAAGGCAGGCGCCGCGCGAGCATCTTGCGCGGTTCGACCTTGCGGCAGGGATGAGCACGAACGCTTTCATCCCTGCGTGAAAGGATGTGATCAACTCTACGCTATTACGGGGGCTGCTAGTGGAGCGTATCGCCTTGCTTCAGACGCTCGATCTGGTCCTTGACCATCAACTTCCGGCGCTTCAATTCAACAATTTGCAGGTCGTCTGTTGAAAGGTGCACGAGAGCTTCGTGCAATTCGTTTTCGAGAAGTTTGTGCTTCCGTTCCAATTCAACAAGATGTGCCTGAATTGTCATTCGAAACCTCCTCGGTAGGGTTGAACCTCAGGATTCGATCCGGACGAACAAGTCTACATCACCGATTCGTCCTGTCGATGGGTATCCGTCATCGCAGCGTCATTTTTGAAAGTTCATGTGCAACGAAGCGTGACTAAGGGAACCACGCGGGAAAAATCCATGATATCAATGCGCCTGCGCAACGCCGCAGCTACCTGCAGAAATATGCTGCGGGAGATCGGCGAGCGAGGGTCGCAGATCGCTTGCGATCACGCTGCGCAAGGACGATAATTTCCACAGGGCATCCACAGCCCAGATCTCACGCCTATCGGCTTTTGGCCACCGCAGACATGACCAATGAAGACGAGCGTGAGCTCGAAGCCGAGCTCACCCGGTTGCAGCAGGAACACCGAGATCTCGACGCAGCGATCGATGCACTGCATCAATCGCCGGCCCCCGACCTATTGCGGTTACAGCGGCTGAAGAAGCGCAAGCTGTTGTTGCGTGACCGCATAGCGTTCATCGAAGACCAGATTACCCCCGACATCATAGCCTGATCCGCGAGCCGGCCTCGCTACGGCTCAGCCGCAGGAATCCGCTTGACTCAAAAAGAACAAAATAGGAACATTCCAGAGAACCCAACTCCTCAGAAGACGCCTAAGCCCACGACACGAGGACAACGCAGATGTCGGCAACGCCCCTTCTCGACAACAGCCATTATGAACAGGCCTGTGATCAGGCGATCGCGATGTGTGACGGCAATCTGCGCAGCACGATCAAGGCACTGATCATGGCCAATGAATATCTCGAAGCCGAGTTGGAGGAATTGCAGGCGGCGATTTCCGCCGGCTGTGTTCCGGAAACTTCGCGCGGCAGGATGCGGGGCGGAAGCAGCGCCGCCTGAGTTTCATCTTTGGAGCAACGCCATGTCGGATGTGACCTATTACGTTGCAATGCCCTTCTTGATCGATGCCGACGGCTCGCCGGTCGCGGGCACTGCCGAGGAATGCCAGAGCTCGGCCGCCGCGCTGCGACGCGCCGAGATATTGGCACACGGTGCCGGCCACATCGGCGCGGTCGCGTTCAGCCGCAGCGGCGATCCCATGACCGGCGAATTCGGCGACGCCAGGCTGCTGCGTAAATTCGGCAGCGTGCCGGAAGATCTGGGGACACTGTAAGTTCAGCTGCCGATCAGCCTGATCCGCGGCTCGTGCCGCCGACACGCCTTGCGCACGTACATGGCGGCATCCGCCTCCTCCAGGGCGCGGCCGGCGTCGGACTGCGCCCCCAGCAGCGCGACGCCGGCGGAGGCGCCCGCGGTCACGTGTTGGCCGCGAAAGACGAAGGACAATTCGTCGATCGCCTGCTCGAAAGCCGCGGCCTTCGCCTTGGCATCGGTCTCGGTGAGATTCCAGAGCAGCAGCGCGAATTCGTCGCCGCCGAGCCGGCCAACCACGTCAGAGGCGCGGACCTGCCGCGTCAGCGTGGCGACGATCGCCTTGAGCACCTCGTCGCCGGCGGCATGACCGAATGAATCGTTGATCGGCTTCAGCCGATCGACGTCGAGCACGATCAGCGCCCCGCTGGCGCGGTAGCGCTTCATATAGGCGATGGCGCGCGCGAGCTCGCGCTCGAAGCCGCGCCGGTTGGGAATCGCGAGCAGGAAATCGGTGTCGGCCGCAGCTTCCAGTTCCGCGACCCGGCGCTGCGCCTCCTTGAGCTTGGTCCGCAAGCCCCGGATTGTCGCCCTGACGTCCCTGGCTCCATCATCGCCCGACGCGGCACGCCGCGGCGGCCTCGCCGGACGCCCGGTCAGCCGCTTGAGGGCGGCTTTGGATCGGTCGGTGCTGGTCTTCCGGCCCGTTTTGGCCTTCGCAGCACTCGCCCTTCTTGGTTTCTTCATGGGCACCTGCTCAATGAAGGCTTGCGGGGATTCACCAAGACAGGATAGTGGATTCCCTTCTCCTTGCCACCGCCTTGCGAGCCGCCGGCCGGAACCGTTAATCTGGCCCATCATTCTGTTTTTCCGGACACAATTGACGTCATGACCGCGCCGATCGCCATCATCATGGGAAGCCAGTCGGACTGGGACACGATGCGGCATGCCGCCGACACGCTCGAAGCGCTCGGAATTGCCGCCGACAGCCGCGTCGTCTCGGCACACCGCACCCCCGACCGGCTGTTTTCTTTCGCCAAGGGCGCCAAGGCTGCGGGTTACAAGGTCATCATTGCCGGCGCCGGTGGCGCTGCACACCTGCCCGGCATGGCGGCGGCGTTGACGGAACTCCCCGTATTCGGCGTTCCCGTCGAATCCAAGACGCTCAAAGGCGTCGATTCGCTCTATTCGATCGTCCAGATGCCAGCGGGCATTCCGGTCGGCACCCTCGCCATCGGCAAGGCCGGAGCGATCAACGCCGCGCTGCTTGCAGCCGCCGTGCTGGCATTGTCCGACCCGGCCTTGTCCGATCGCCTCGCCGCCTGGCGCAAGGCGCAGACTGAGGCGGTCGCCGAGCGCCCGGAGGACAAGGCGTGACCGACACCAGGCACGTGAAGCTGAAGCCCGGCGACACCATCGGAATCCTCGGCGGCGGACAATTGGGCCGAATGCTGGCCATGGCTGCGGCCCGGCTCGGCCTGCGCTGCCAGGTGTTCTCGCCCGATCCGGACTCGCCGGCCTTCGACGTTGTGCTGAACGCAACCTGCGCCGAATATGCCGATGTCGAAGCGCTCGAGCTGTTCGCGAGCGACGTCGACGTCATCACCTACGAATTCGAGAACGTGCCCGCAGCGGCCGCGATGGTGCTGGATGCCCGCCGCCCGGTGCTGCCCAACCGCAGGATCCTCGAGACCACCCAGGACCGGCTTGCCGAGAAGGATTTCGTCACGCGGCTCGGCATCGGCACCGCAGCCTATGCCGACGTCACCTCCGTCTCCTCGCTGCGCGAGGCGATCGCCAGGATCGGGCTTCCGGCCGTGCTGAAAACCCGCCGCTTCGGTTATGACGGCAAGGGCCAGGCCATCATCCGCGAGGGCGATGACATCGCGAAGGTGTGGACCAGCCTCGCCACCAAATCGGCGATCCTGGAGGCCTTTGTGCCGTTCGAGCGCGAGATCTCCGTGATTGCCGCGCGCTCGGCCGCAGGCGAGGTCGAATGCTTCGACGTCACCGAGAACGAGCACCGCGACCACATTCTGAAGATATCCCGCGCGCCCGCGCCGATCCCGGATGCGCTCGCCGAGGAGGCGCGCAGCATCGGCGGCAAGATCGCGGGCGCGCTCGACTATGTCGGCGTGCTCGCTGTCGAGATGTTCGTGCTCTCCAATGGCACCGGACCGAAGGTGCTGGTCAACGAGATCGCTCCGCGCGTGCACAATTCCGGACACTGGACGCTCGATGGCGCCTCCGTCTCGCAGTTCGAGCAGCACATCCGCGCCATCGCCGGCTGGCCGCTCGGCAAGCCCCTGCGCCACGGCGAGGTCGTCACCATGACCAACCTGATCGGCGACGAGATCAACGACTACGAAAACTGGCTGAGCGTGCCGGGCGCGACCGTGCACATCTACGGCAAGGGCACGCCGCGCCCCGGCCGCAAGATGGGCCACGTCACCCAGGTGCACCCCACCACAGGCAAGTAGCGGGACCGCAGCTTCGACCTGCGATCCCGCCTTGCGATCATGCCGCCTTCACGCCCGCGACGACGCCGGTGGGCTCCTCGCTGAGCCAGCGATAGATCACCCCGCCCAGCGCGCCGCCAATCAGCGGAGCAACCCAGAACAGCCAGAGCTGCGACAGCGCCCAGCCGCCGACGAACAGTGCCGGGCCCGTGCTGCGCGCCGGGTTCACCGAGGTGTTGGTGACGGGGATGCTGACGAGATGGATCATCACCAGCGCGAGCCCGATCGCGAGCGGTGCGAAGCCCGCCGGCGCGCGGCCATGGGTTGCACCCATGATGATGAACAGGAACATCATGGTCATCACCACCTCGGTGAGGAAGCACACGATCATGCTGTACTGGCCAGGCGAATGCGCGTCATAGCCGTTGGAAGCAAAGCCCTTGCCGACGTCGAATCCCGGTGCCCCGCTCGCGATGACATAGAGGAGCGATGCGGCAACGATCGCGCCCGCCACCTGGGCGATCACGTAAGGCAGGACCTGACCCGCCGGAAAGCGGCCACCGGCCGCGAGACCAACCGTGACGGCCGGGTTGAGATGGCAGCCCGAGATGTGGCCGATCGCATAGGCCATGGTGACCACGCTCAGTCCGAAGGCGAGGGAGACGCCGACCAGGCCGATGCCGACCTGGGGAAAGCCGGCAGCGATCACTGCACTTCCGCAGCCAGCGAATGTGAGCCAGAAGGTGCCGATGGCTTCGGCAGCATATTTTTTCATGTCCATTGTGGTCCCCTGATTTCAAGGATTCCGGAACAATGCTCCGGTCGCGGCCTCGCCCTCGGCGTCGAATCGCCCAAATCGGGGCCGCACAGAGGTATTTTCGCCGCATTTAATGGCCGAACTTGGCCCGAAAAGCCGCTTGGCCGGTGGACATCTCGGGTTTTGTCTGGTACATCCGCGCGCTCAAGGTTAAGGGCTTGCGCGTTTTGCCATCCCCTTTGACTTACCAGAATTCAAATCCGATCCACCTGAAGAGGATGCCGCGTGCAGGTTCTCGTTCGCGATAACAATGTCGATCAAGCCCTCAAGGCGCTGAAGAAGAAGATGCAGCGCGAGGGAATTTTCCGCGAGATGAAGCTCCGCGGTCATTACGAGAAGCCCTCCGAGAAGAAGGCCCGCGAAAAGGCCGAAGCCGTGCGCCGCGCGCGCAAGCTGGCCCGCAAGAAGCTGCAGCGCGAAGGCCTGCTGCCGATGAAGCCGAAGCCGGTGTTCGGCGCAGGCCCGGGTGGTGATCGCGGCGGTCGTGGCGGCCCCGGTGCAGGTCCGCGCGGACCGCGCTGATTTGCCGAAGCTGTAAAGGCCTCGGCTTTCGATAACGCGGGCCCTTGGCCCGCGTTATTGTTTGAGAGCGGTGCCTTTCTGGGACGGGGCACTGTCGACGCGGCGCCAAAGTGCGATGAGATTGGAGAAATGGTCGTCGCGCTTTAGGCTGTTGTTTGAGCGTGATCTCCGCGCAAGCGCGTTCCGCGTTTGTCGCGAGGGAAAACCGCGGCACACTCTTCCGGATCATGCTCTAGCGCGAGCGAACCGTAGATGGCTTCCCCTTTCCCTCAGCCCAGCTTGGCGCCAGGACGCCGGATCTGGCAGCAGCCGCTCGCGCTGGCCTTGATGGGGATCGCACTGTGCGGCTGCTCCTTTGATCTGGGGTCGCTGATCCCGGAGAAGGACAAGCCGCAGGAAGCGCCCAAGGCGGCCGCGCCCGCCGAGAGCGCGGTGAGCGCCGGCAACGTCACCGAAGCTCAGGCTCTCACCGCCAAGGCCCAGTCCCTGGCGAAGTCAGGCGAGACCGCGGCGGCGCTCGACGAGTTCAATCGCGCGGTCGGGCTCGATCCCTACAATGCGCAGGCACTTTACGGCCGCGCCCTGATCTACCAGGGCAAGAACCAGCACGAATTCGCGATCGCCGATTTCAGCGCCGCAAGCGGGCTCAACCCGCAGAAGGTCGAGCCGCTGCTCGGCCGCGCCACCAGCTATCTCGCGCTCGGCAAGGTCAAGGAGGCCGCAGCCGATCTCGATGAAGCCTCCGAGGCCGATCCGCAAAACGTCCAGGTCTGGACCACGCGCGGACAGGCCTATGAGCGGCTCGGCGACAGGGCCAAGGCGGCAGCGTCCTACACTAGGGCCGTCGCGCTTCGTCCACGCGATGACGCCGCCCGCAGCGGCCTCGCCCGCGTCGGCGGCTGACGGTTCGGCCGCAGCGCGGCCGCAGTCCTAGTCGGGGGTGGTGCTTTTCGGCAGAACGGAGTTGAACATCGACTTCATGCCCGAGAGCATCTCGTCGGCGACATTGGCCTTCTTCGGCCGCGGCATGGAGGCACCAGCATCGGCACGCAGGTCGAGCGGGGGCGCGATTGCCGGCACGGGAATGTCAGCTGGTGGTGTCAACCGATTCGGATCGTCGCTGCTGACCGAGGCCGTGTAGGGCGGATTGGAGCCACCATTGCCATAGGCCTCGGACGAGGGCGTCGATACCGTGATCGGCGGCGGCAGCGGTCGGACCGTGGACGGCTCTATACTAACGACCCGAGGGGCCTCCGGCGCGCGGGCGCCTTCCCGCACCGCAGGCTCCGCGGACTTCTCCGCTGGCTTGGCCTCGGACGATCTGACCTCGACAGGCTTGGTTTCGGAAGATCTGGCCTCGGCAGCAGACCTGCCCTCAGGCGACTTGCGCAGGCGCTCGATCGCAGCACGGACGAGATCGTTGGCATCAGGGGTTGCGGCCGGAGCGGCTGCTGACGCCGAATTGGCCTCGACCACCGGGGCAGCGGGAGCAGATGCGGCGACGGCCGGTGTGGTCGCCGGCGTGGATTTGGCGACCGCCTTTTCACGGATGGACGGCTTGGCACGCGGGCCGGTCTCGACCGGCGTCACATCCGCAGCCTTCTCAGCAGCCTTAGGCTCCCCAGTCTTGGGCTCCCCAGCGGGCCGATGATCGGCCGCCTTGTCGGCCGCCGGCTTGTCCGTCACGCTCTTCTCGGAGATCCCCTTGGCCTTGACGCCGGGCGCGGGGAGGTTGGCTACATCTGCCGGCTTTCCGTTCTGGCCGGCGTCGGCCGGCGCAACCACGGCAGCGGGGGCATCGGCCGCCGGCCTGGCGTTAATGTAATGATTGACGATGTACGCCCCGATGATCGTCGCGAGCACCGAGGGGAAAATATCCATCGAAATTTTAGCGAGGTATTTCAGCATTCCGGCCACTCCCCGCGCGATCTGATGCGGGAACTTTAGGGCATTGTGAGGGATCAACTGCGACGGATCAATGGCAAACGGTAACGCCGGACTTACGGCTTCAGCTCGATCTCAAGGAACACGATCTCGGTTGAGGTTTCGTTAAGTACGTCGTGTTGGACGCCGGCCTTGCGGAAGTAGGATTTTCCGGCGGCGAGCTGCGCCTTGGAGCGCTCGCCATTGGGCGCCACGATGGTCATCTCGCCGGCGACGACGGGAACAATCACATAATCCATCCCGTGGGTGTGATGCCCGGTCGCGCTGCCCGGGGCGAGCCGCCATTCGGTCACCCGGACCTCCTCATTGTCGATCTGAACCTCGGACTTGGCGGCAAGCATCGGAACTCTCCTTTTGCGCCTCAGGGCACGAAAACCATGAACACGTAGACGGCAAATACCACCATATGCACCAGTCCGAACAGGACATTGGTCCTGCCCGTGCCGAAGGTGAGCATGCTCAGGAAGAAGGTCAGGAGCAGAAGTACGCTGCCCTGGGCGCTGAGGCCGAGCTCGAGCTCCTTGTCGAGCGCGTAGGTGGCGACGCCGACGGCGGGGATGGTCAGGCCGATGGTCGCCAGCGAGGACCCGAGGGCCAGATTGATGCTCTTCTGGAGATCGTTCCTGCGCGCCGCCGCAATGGCCGCGACGCCCTCGGGCATCAGGATCAGCAGCGCGACCAGAAGGCCGGCGAAGGCCGGCGGCGCGCCGATCGTGGCGCCGACGGCATCGACCACCAGCGAGAACTTCTTGGCCAGCAGCACGACCGCCAGAAGCGACACCAGGAGCAGCACCACGGTGAGCGCGAGCGCCCCGATCGAAAGGTGGACCTCCCCGCCCTCGCCCTCCGCCCGTTCATGAACGAAGTAGTCCTTGTGCAGAACGGTCTGGGTGTAGAGAAACACCGCATAGAGCGCGAGCGTGACCACATCGACGAAGCCGAGCTGAACCGCCGAATAGATCGGCCCCGGCGCCGTGGTCGTGTAGTTCGGCATGATCAGCGTGATGGTCGCGAGCGCGAACAGCACGCTGAGATAGACGTTGGCGCCGGAGAGCTGAAAACCCTGCTCGCGATAGCGCAGGCCGCCGATGAAGATGCAGAGGCCGACGAGGCCGTTGCAGACGATCATGACCACGGCGAACACGGTGTCGCGCGCCAGTGCCGGCGCGGGCTTGTCGCCCAGCATGATCGTGGTGATCAGCGCCACCTCGATGATGGTCACCGAGAGCGTCAGCACCAGCGTGCCATAGGGTTCGCCGACCCGCTCCGCGATCACTTCGGCATGATGAACCGCAGCGAATACCGTCCCGAACAGGATAGCCAGAAGGACGGTAGCAAAGACGAGCCCGCCAAACGACAGCGTGAACACATAGTCCGTCGCGCTGACGGCCGCGAACAACAGCACGGCCAGCGCCGGGAAGATCCAGGCCGAACGGGGCATCGGATTATGCGCGCTCATCCACGGCTCCAGTCTCGGCATGATCCGGAAAAGCATGGTGCTGTTTTCCGACAAGATCATGCATAATCGAAAACCCGAGCTGCGATGAAAATTCACCGCAACTCGGCCGAGCAGTAGCAAATCGGCCGGCAGATTCAATGCCAGTGCAGGATCGGAGCGACCGGCAGCAACGTCAGCAGCAGGAACAGCGGGATCAGCACGGCGCCGGCGCGCAGGAAATATCCGAAGAAGCTGGGCATCTCGATGCCATTCTCGCTGGCGATGCTGCTGACCATGAAGTTCGGCGCGTTGCCGATATAGGTGAGCGCTCCCATGTAGACCGCCCCCATGGAGATCGAGGCGAGCGTGCCCGAGAGTTCGTGCATCAGCACCTGCGGGTCGCCGCCGGCTAGCTCGAAGAACAACAGATAGGTCGGAGCATTGTCGAGGAACGCGGACATCAGGCCGGTGAACCAGAAATAGACGACCTCACGCGGCGCGCCGTTCGGCCCCGTCACGGCGGAGAGCAGCCATGCGAACGCACCGTCATGGCCGGCATTGAGCATGGCAATGACCGGGATGATGGCGACGAAGATGCCGGCGAACAGCTTCGCGACCTCGCGGATGGGCTCCCAGGTGAAGCCGTTGGCCTGCCTGTGCTCGTCGGGCGTGAGCCACACCGACAGCGCCGCAATGGCCAGCAGCGCCAGATTGCGGACGACGTCCTCCAGGTCCAGCCTGGTGCCGAGAATGTCGAAGGCTACGCCGGGCTTCCACATCGCCGAGGCCAGCAGGCTCGCAACGATGGCCGCGATCAGCACCAGATTGACGAGGCCGCGGATGCGAACCGGCTGCGCAGGGCCGGCGTCCTCGGGCGGCGGCTCGCTGCGGAAATGCCAGACGTCGACGGCGATGAAGATCGCGAGCAGCAGTCCTGCCACGATCGCGGTCTGCAACCAGATGGTTCGCGTGGTCCAGAAGAAGTCGACGCCGTGCAGGAATCCGACGAAGAGCGGCGGATCGCCGAGCGGGCTCAGCGCGCCGCCGACATTGGCAACCAGGATGATGAAGAAGACTACGACATGGGTGTTGTGACGGCGCAGCCGGTTGGCGCGGATCAAGGGGCGGATCAGGATCATCGCGGCGCCCGTGGTGCCGACGAGGCTCGCCCCGAACGTGCCGAGCGCGAGGATGACGACGTTGGTCGCCGGCGTCGCCTTGATGTCCCCGGTGATAAGGACGCCGCCGGCCACGACATAGAGCGAGAACAGCAGCACGATGAAGCCGAGATATTCGGCGAGCATGGCATGAACGAGCGCCGCGAGCGCCGCCATGCTCCCGGCAAACATGACGAGCGAACCAAGCGCGAGCAGCGACCAGGCCGCGGCGATCTTGCCGTAGTGATGGTGCCAGATCTTCTGGAACAGCAGCGGCCCCAGCGCGATCGACAGCAACAATCCGGCAAAGGGCAGTGCATAGGGCCAGCGCATCGCCGCGCCGTCGAGCCCGGTTGCGGCCCACGCCTGATGCGGCAACAACATGAGGATGGCGGCTAGGGTTGGGCTCCAGAGCCGCGTGACGAGCCGTTTAGGATCCAATGAATTGCCTTGCCTTTTCGACCGCACCGAAGGCGTCGAGATTGTCGTGTCCGCCGCCCGCAAAGCGAACGAACTGCTTCGGTTCGTGCGCGAGCGCGAACAGACGCTCTCCGAACACGATCGAAATTGCAAGGTCATCGGTGCCATGCATCACCAGCAGCGGCACCGTGACGCGCGCGATCCGTTCGTCGGAGCGAAACTGGTCGCGCATCAGAAGGCGCACCGGCACGAACGGGAATGCCAGTGCGGCGATGTCGACCGTCGAGGTATAGGGCGCCTCCAGGATCAGCCTGCCGATTGGGCGTTCGGATGCGAGCGCAACCGCCGCGCCCGTCCCGAGCGAAAAGCCCCAGACGACGATCCGTTCCTCTTCATAGCGCGCGGTCGTGAAGGCGTAGGCGGCTGCAGCATCGCGCAGCAGGCCCTGTTCGCTCGGCGCCCCGCTCGAGCCGGCATAGCCGCGATAGGACAGCGCAACGAGGCCGATGCCGTCGGCCGTGATTGCCTTGAAGCGGCCGACGAGGCCGGCCAGAAAATCGCCGTTGCCGGGAAAGTACAGGATCACGGAACGGCCGGGCTTCGCCGGCACATGCCAGACGATGACCCTTTCGCCGTCCGACGTGGTCAGAACGTGCTCCTCAGCCTCGGGCAGGCCCGCGGCATCGGGTGCGGTGCGGCCGACCGGCGGGATCGGAAACAGCATCTCGCGCTGCCGGACATACAGCACGAGGAGACCGGCGCAATAGACGGTCACGAGCAGAATGGCGATCCACTTGACGATGGTCATCATTGCGCCGCCGCTCCTCGATTGAGACCAGGGCTTGCGACGGCTCCGCAGCAATTTCATGACGTCGGGCCGGAGCCTTGCCGGAACGTCGAGCCTGCCGCACGCCACCTTGTGGGCGGCGTGTCACTTGACACGCTGCTCGCGCGTGGCTCCAGACGGCAGGAGATGGGACCGGTGCCAGTCTCCGTTGATGGCCGCGGTCCGTTTCTTTCCGCGCTACATCGCCTTGACGATGTTCTCGGTGACCTTCTTGGCGTCGCCGAGCAGCATCATGGTGTTGTCGCGGTAGAACAGCGGATTGTCGATGCCGGCATAGCCGGATGCGAGCGAGCGCTTGATGAACATCACGGTGCCGGCCTTCCAGACCTGCAGCACGGGCATGCCATAGATCGGCGAGGTCTTGTCCTCTTCGGCCGCCGGGTTGGTGACGTCGTTGGCGCCGATCACGAAGGCGATGTCGGCCTGGGCGAATTCAGAGTTGATGTCCTCGAGCTCGAACACCTCGTCATAGGGCACGTTGGCCTCGGCGAGCAGCACGTTCATGTGACCGGGCATGCGGCCGGCGACCGGGTGAATGGCGTATTTCACCTCGACGCCTTCCTTCTTCAGGATGTCGGCCATTTCGCGCAGCGCGTGCTGGGCCTGCGCCACCGCCATGCCGTAGCCGGGCACGATGATGACCTTGGAGGCGTTCTTCATGATGAAGGCCGCATCGTCGGCCGAGCCGAGCTTGGCCGGCTTCTGCTCGCCGGAGCCGCCGCCCGCGGCGGCCGTCTCGCCCCCGAAACCGCCGAGGATGACCGAGATGAAGGACCGGTTCATCGCGTGGCACATGATGTAGGACAGGATCGCACCGGATGAGCCGACCAGCGCACCGGTGATGATCAGCGCGGAGTTGCCGAGCGTGAAGCCGATGCCGGCAGCCGCCCAGCCGGAGTAGGAGTTCAGCATCGAGATCACGACCGGCATGTCGGCGCCGCCGATCGGGATGATCATGAGCACGCCGAGCGCCAGCGCGAGGATGACGATCAGCCAGAAGTCGAGCGCGCTCCCCGTCATCACCAGCCCGACGATGAAGACGACGAGGAGGATGCCGAGCACGATGTTGATGACGTGGCGGAACGGCAGGATGATCGGCGCGCCGCTCATCCGGGCCGACAATTTCAGGAACGCGATCACGGAGCCGGTGAAGGTCAGCGCGCCGATGGCGACGCCGAGCGACATTTCAACGAGGCTCTGCGCATGGATATTGCCGGGCGTGCCGATGTCGAAAGCCTCGGGCGCATAGAACGCGCCGGCCGCGACCAGCACCGCGGCCATGCCGACCAGCGAGTGGAAGGCGGCGACCAGTTCCGGCATCGAGGTCATGGGAACGCGGCGCGCGATGACGGCGCCAATCGCGCCGCCGATGGCGATGCCGACGATGACGAGCAGCCAGGCGAGACCGTCCGCCGGCGGATGGTTGGCGAGCGTCGTGGCGACCGCGATCGCCATACCGATCATGCCGAACAAATTGCCCTGGCGCGACGAAGCCGGGCTCGACAGCCCGCGCAGCGACAGGATGAACAGCACTCCCGCCACGAGATACAAGAATGCAGAGAGATTGGCGCTCATCTCAGGTCCCCATTGATCCCTTCAGCCCGAGGTGGCCGCTTACTTCGACTTCTTCTTGTACATCGCCAGCATGCGCTGGGTGACAAGGAAGCCGCCGAAGATGTTGATGCAGGCAAAGATCAGCGCCACGAAGCCGAAGGCGCGCGCCCAACCCGAGCCGCTCGATACGTTCGCCACTCCGCCTGCGAGCAGCGCACCGACGACGATCACCGAGGAGATCGCGTTGGTGACGCTCATCAACGGCGTGTGCAGCGCGGGCGTGACCGACCACACCACGAAATAGCCGACGAAGACGGCGAGAACGAAGATGGACAGCCGGAAGATGAAGGGGTCGACGACCTGTGCAACGTGCTCCATGGCTTCTCTCCTTGGGCCCAATTAAGCCGACTTGGGCTGGAAGTTCGGGTGGATGACGGCACCATCCTTGGTCAGCGCGGTGGCCTTGATCAGTTCGTCGTCCCAGTTCACGGCGAGCTTCTTCTCCTTCTTGTCGACCATGGTCTCAATGAAGGAGAACAGATTGCGCGCGTAGAGGCTGGAGGCCGAGGCCGCGACGCGGCCGGCGACGTTGGTGTAACCGACGATCTTGATGCCATCGAGATCGACGACCTCGCCCGGCCTCGCACCATCGACATTGCCGCCGCGCTCGACGGCGAGATCGACCAGCACGGAACCCGGCTTCATCGACTTGACCATGTCGGCGCTGACGAGCTTCGGCGCCGGCCGGCCCGGAATCAGCGCGGTCGTGATCACGATGTCCTGCTTCTTGATGTGCTCGGCGGTTAGCGCGGCCTGCTTCGCCTGGTACTCCCTGGACATTTCCTTGGCGTAGCCGCCGGCGGTCTGCGCGTTCTTGAACTCTTCGTCCTCGACGGCGAGGAATTTTGCGCCGAGCGACTCCACCTGCTCCTTGGTGGCCGGACGAACGTCAGTGGCCGTGACGACGGCGCCGAGACGGCGCGCGGTCGCGATCGCCTGGAGGCCGGCAACGCCGACACCCATCACGAACACCTTGGCCGCAGGCACGGTGCCGGCCGCCGTCATCATCATCGGGAAGGCGCGGCCGAAGGCCTCGGCGCCCTCGATCACGGCGCGATAGCCGGCGAGGTTCGCCTGCGAGGACAGCACGTCCATCACCTGCGCGCGGGTGATGCGCGGCATCAGCTCCATGGCGAATGCGGAAATGCCGGCATCGGCCATCGCTTTGAGCGCCGCATCGTTGCCGTAGGGATCCATGATCGCGATGACGAGCGCGCCGCGCTTGTATTGCGCGAGCTCGGACGCCTCGGGGCGCTTCACCTTGATGATGATGTCCGCGTCCTTGAGCGCGTCGGCACTGACGGTGGCGCCAGCCGCGGTGAACTCGGAATCCGGCAGGCCCGACTTGATACCGGCACCCGGCTCGACGGCAACCTCGGCCCCCAGCGCTTTGAACTTCTTCACCGTGTCAGGCGAAGCGGCGACGCGCGGCTCCGACGGATCGATTTCCTTGGCAACGGCAATCTTCATGAGGCCTCCGGCGACGCGGGAAAAAGCGCGCACGCGAACTTAGCGTTACTCCCGCAACGTTGGATACCGGTTTTGGGACCGGCTTGAATGCAAATTTTATGGGCACCGACGACGCTGGCGGTGCGGCAGGGATGAATCAGGTGAGGAAGATCGCCATCAGGATCACGATGAGCGCGACCGAGGCCGTGCCGTACTTCACCAGTTTGATGAAGCCCTCATAGGTCTGCTCGTGGGCAATATAGTCGTTGCCGTCGGCGGTGGTGTACGCCACTTCACTATGGTCAGCCATGGATGTCCCCAGTCGAAAGTCGAATTCTCGGGCTGGGATACCGCAAACTTTCGGGCAGGGCAACGGCAGGCAGACGCGGTTTTCCCGCAAATCGGGTCATTTGGAATTGCGATTGCCGGGAATCCGGTTCTCGCGTGGCTCAACCCTGATCGATCATCGTGGCGGCGGCGCTCGCAGTGGGCCGCCGCAGCACTGTAAGACCGAGCGCCTCGCGGACCGCGTCGATCGCCTCCTCGCCTGCCCCGGTGAATCGCGCGGTGCGCGGATCGGTGCCGGGACCGACCGACACCGGGTGGTCGCCGGCCAGGAAGCCGTGGGTCATGTGGAACCCCAACGCGCGATAGACCTCGAATTGCTCCTCGGAGAAGAACTGATCGCCGGTGGTCTCATGGGGAAACGTATCGTTGCGCCGCGCATAGTCACGGATGTAGTCGTTCTCGTCGCTGGTCAGCGAGGACTTGACGTAGACGAGATAGCCCTTGTCATCGCCACCATAGTTGATGACGCCGATCGCGACATGCACATGGTCCTTCGGGGCATCGTCCGACGTGGCGGCAGATGCGCGCGCGGACGTCCTGTCGGCATTCTCCGCCATGATGGCGCGCGTGCGGTCGCGGATCGGCGTCCACGGCAGGTCGATCCGGACGCCGAGATCGATGCGGGCATAGCGCTGGAGCTTCATCAGCGAGGAGAAATTCATCGGCACGTCGGCTTCCGCGTCGACCGCGATGATCACCCTGCAGCGCCGGCGGAGCAGCTCGTAGACGCCGAGATTTTCGATGTGACCGCCGTCGGTGAGATAGACGCCATCGCTGTTCTCGTAGAGGCGACCCGAGATTTCCGACCACAGGAACAGCGGCGTGGAGAGGCGCTGCGGCCGCGCATTGGCCTGGACATAGCGCGGGTTGCTCAGCCAGTAGCCCAGCCGCACGTTCAACAGCGCGAGCGTCGGCGTCAGCGCCTTGATCGAGTTGGAGCCCATGTTCGACGATGCCGCCGCACCCGAGATCGCCATTGCGGTGGCCAGGTCGAGGCTCTGCTCCAGACGCTCGATCGCCGGGGTCTTGGCGTAGCGCGTCGCCTCGCTGCCGACATAGAGCGGCGAGAAGACGAAGAAGTCCGCGTTGCGGCCGCGCCGGTTGGCGAAGTCCGAACCCTGGATGTTGAGCGCCGTGTTGATGAGATGATATGGCGCCCGCAGCTTTGGCGCGGCCGGCCGATCGTTCGCCGCCGCATCGTCGCCCGCGACCGCGAAGAGCTCGCTCAACTTCATGCGATCGAGCGGCTTGAAATCGCGCCCCTGGTCGAGGCTCGCCTCGGCGCGCGCGATATTGCCGTCTGCCGAACGGCCGGGGTCGAACAGAAAGGCCTTGCTCAGCCGGTCGCGGTACAGGCGGTGCAACGAATTCGCGTTGGGCGCCAGAGACCAGGAGATCGCGAACAGCAAAAGACCGGTGAGCGTGTACAGGATCACCACGGGCAGGCTGTGTGCATAGCCGGAGCCCAGACCCAGCCAGTCGGATTGTCTTGCGATATGGCCCGCGGCAAACCGGAGCCAGGCCGGAACGTGCGATACCGGCGTCAACCAGTCCAACATCGCCGTCGTTGCGGCGGGCTTTGGCGTGATCTCGGCCGAGAAGGTGCCGGCGCCCGCATCGAACGCGATCTTGCCCGACAGATTTCCCGATGCGGGCGCTGTCGATCTGGTGGCGGCGAGGCACTCCCTCTGCGCAACGACCGTCAGGGGCGCCTGACATCTTTCGATCGGGTCGTTGGCGATGCCCCAATAGGACAGATAGAGATAGGCGACCCAGATGATCAGCGGCAGCGCCAAGCCGGCGATCCACAGCGCGACTTTGGCGACGATCGAGAGCACCAGCGAGCCCCATTGCGAGGACACGCTGTTGCCCTTCAGGAGCTCGGCGAATTGCTGCCTGAAAGCGGCGACGAAGACGCCGATCGGGGCGGCAATCGCGGCGAGCGACTTGATCCAGGTGACCGCGATACCGCCAACCGGCCCGCCGATCGCGTTGCTGTCGACGACATCGAACATCTGCGACAGCATGAAGGGCTGGAACTCGAAGAACGCGATCACGCCAAGCAGCACCAGGAAAGTGGCTCCGGCGGTCGGCCAGTGCGAGCGAAACTCCTGGCGCCTCTCGGGGCTCGCCAATGACTGCTTGAGCGCCCAGCCGAAGAACAGGCCGACGCCGATGATGGCCGTTGCCAGTGTCAGCGCGAAATGCCTGATCTGAAGGACGCGGGCGAAGTCACAGGCAAAACCGAGCAGGAACGCAATGCCCGCGGCATAGGTGAAGAAGACGGTCGGGCCGATGCCCCGCTCCGCGCGCGAGACCCGATAGGCAATTCCGCCACAGGCAAGCAGCGCCAGCGCGACGATCGCGCCGATGGCCGCGAAGCCGATGCGATCCGCGATCCAGCCGAAATGGTGCAGTTCACATTGCGGCAAAGCGCCATCGGCGAGATCGACACCGAAGAAGTTCGCGACCGTCAGGCAGCTTCGCAGCGGCGTCGACCAGATGGTGACCGCTGCGAGCAGGAGCACGACCGGGAGCGTCAGCCCGATATTGGCGATCAGGCCGCGCGCCACGATCGCAATCCCGGTCAGGAGATCGCGGAAGCCGGCCGGGACCAGGTAGTTGGAGTAATTCCTGATGTGACCGACCGACGGCGTGTCGCTGATCTCGCTGGCGGTCACCGTTGCCCCGGCCGGTCGCTCGCCGAACACGAAACGGCCGGTTACAGTCATGGTCGTACTGAGGGAGGTGCCGATGTAGCCGCCGCCCGACACGGTGGAGAGATAATCGATCCGTTCGATCAAACCGTGATGGTTCAGCGCCTGGAGCACGCCAAGGCACATGGCCGAGGAGCGGATGCCGCCGCCGGACAGGGCGAGCCCGACGACATCGAGCATCTGGCAGGCGTCTATGCCCTTGGGGTCGAGCTGCCGGGTCTCGCCGCGGCGCGTGTTGATCGCCGCGATCTCGTCGCGAACGATCTGCTGATGCTTTTCGCACCAGGGCCGTTCCTCGTCTAACCGGGGCGCCCGGGCTTCGCTAGGCTGCGTCGGCTGGACCTGATCGAGCATGCGTGCCTCCCCAAGACGGCGCAGCAGCGGCAATCAACAGTTGTAAAATTAGCGAACGATAGCCTTATGGAGATTAGTCTCATCGGCGATGCGAACGTTCAATCCCTCGTCGCAAGCTCGTGAGAGCCACCGCGAAGCTGGTACGGCGCCGGCTGGAACCGGCGCCGGCGCCGCATCTGGCAATCAACGTCTGAGCCGCCAATCTGAGCCGCAAAGCCGCGCGTCAGGCCTCCCCCGCGCGCGTCAGCCCATCGCCTCCAGCTCGTCGATCATGCCGGCGATGACCGAAAGACCGCCGTCCCAGAATTTGGGATCCTTGGCGTCGAGCCCGAACGGCCGCAGCAGTTCGGAATAGTGCTTGGTGCCGCCGGCAGCGAGCATGTCGAGATAGCGCCCCGCAAAGCCTTCGGCCGCATGCTCGTACACGGCGTAGAGCGAGTTCACGAGGCAGTCGCCGAAGGCATAGGCGTAGACGTAGAACGGCGAATGGATGAAGTGCGGGATGTACATCCAGTAGTTCTCGTAGCCCGCCTTGATCTCGATCGCGGGCCCGAGGCTCTCGCCCTGCACCGACAGCCAGATCTCACCGAGCCGCGTCGCGGTCAGCTCGCCGTTCTTGCGCTCGGTGTGGACGGCGCGCTCGAACGAATAGAATGCGATCTGTCGCACCACGGTGTTGATCATGTCCTCGACCTTGCCGGCGAGCAGCGCCTGGCGCTGTTTCGCATTCCTGGTCTGGGCGAGGAGCCGCTTGAACGTGAGCATCTCGCCGAACACGCTCGCGGTCTCCGCCAGTGTCAGCGGCGTCGGGGCCATCAGCGCGCCGTTCTTCGCGGCGAGCACCTGATGGACGCCGTGACCGAGCTCGTGCGCGAGCGTCATCACGTCGCGCGGCTTGCCCTGGTAGTTCATCAGCACGTAAGGATGCGCAGACGGCGTGGTCGGATGCGAGAACGCCCCAGGCACCTTGCCCGGCCGCACCGGCGCGTCGATCCAGCGGTCGGCGAAGAAGCGCTCGGCGATGTCGGCCATCTCTGGCGAGAAGCCGCGATAGGCCGTCAGCACCATGCTTCGCGCCTCCGGCCAGCCAATGACGTCGGTCGCCGCAAACGGCAGCGGCGCGTTGCGGTCCCAATAGGCCAGCCGCTTCTTGCCGAACCACTTCGCCTTCAGCGCATAATAGCGATGCGACAGCTTCGGATAGGCGGCGCGCACCGAGGCGACCAGCGCATCCACCACTTCGCGCTCGACCCGGTTGTTCAGATGGCGGGAATCCGCCACGTCCTTGAAGCCGCGCCAGCGGTCGGAGATGTCCTTGTCCTTGGCGAGCGTGTTGGTGATCAGCGCAAAGGTGCGCTCATTGGCCTTGAAGGTCTTCGCCAGCGCTTCGGCCGCGCTCTTGCGCTTGGCGCCGTCACGGTCCTGCAGCAGATTGAGCGTCGGCTCGATCGCGAGCTCCCTGGATCCGACCTTGAAGCGCAGGCCGGAGATGGTCTGGTCGAACAGCCGGTTGAAGGCGGAATAGCCGGTCTGCGCCTTCTCCAGGAAGAGCTGCTCGAGCTTGTCGTCGAGCTGGTACGGCTTCTCCTTGCGCAGATCCTCGATCCAGGGACGGTAGTGCGCGAGCCCGGCGGCTTGCATCGCGCGGTTCAAAATATCGTCATCGATCCGATTGAGCTCGAGCGCGAAGAACAGAAGATGCGTCGACGCGGCCGTCAGGCGCTCGGACACGTCGCCGTAAAACTTTGAAATCGCAGGGTCCACGCTGTCGCCGGCATGGACGAGGCCGGCATAGGAGCCGAGACGGCCGGCGAGATCGTCGATCGCCTCATAGCGTCGCACGGCTTCGGCGAGCCATTTTCCGCCATCTTCGTTTGCTGTCCCTGTCGCCAGCTTGCCCTTGTAGTCCGTCTCGAAGGCGACGCAGTCGGCATCCAGCTTCTCGAGATCGCGCGCCACTTCCGGCGCGTCGATCCCGGAATAGAGATCGGCGAGGTTCCACTCCGGAAGCTTGCCGGTCTTGCTCGCAGGCTTGGAGGGTCGGGTCTTGGCGACGGGTTTCTTGGCGACGGATTTCTTGGCGACGGATCTCTTGGCAGCGGATGTCTTGGTGGCTTGCTTGCGGAGAGCAGACTTTGTCAGAGCGGACTTGGAGCGCGAATTCATTGTGTGGGAAACCTGTGTTCAACAGTCGCGGCGGCGGGCGGGGGCATCAAGGTTTAAGAGTGCGTTAATCGGCTTCGGCCAGAGTGCCCCGATTCGAGACAGATAGTAGTAGCGTGCGGGGAACACCAT
Source organism: Bradyrhizobium sp. CCBAU 53415 (assembly GCF_028128735.1). Lineage (NCBI taxonomy): Bacteria > Pseudomonadati > Pseudomonadota > Alphaproteobacteria > Hyphomicrobiales > Nitrobacteraceae > Bradyrhizobium > Bradyrhizobium sp. CCBAU 53415. The sequence goes on from NZ_LBJF01000024.1 coordinate 73,649, forward strand.
GGCTGCCAGTATTTTGATCGCCGACGACGACGCTGTAGCCCGCCGGCTGGTCGAGAACATGGTGCAGAAATGCGGCTATGAGACAGTCGTCGTGGACTCCGGCGACGCCGCGATCGCCGCCCTCACCGCCCCCGACGGACCTGTCATCGACGGCGTCATCCTCGATCTCGTGATGCCCGGCCTCGACGGCATGGGCGTATTGGCGAAGATTCGCGAAGCCGGCCTGAGCATCCCCGTCATCGTGCAGACCGCCCATGGCGGCATCGACAATGTGATCTCGGCGATGCGCGCGGGCGCGGCCGATTTCGTCGTCAAGCCGGTGGGCGTGGAGCGGCTCCAGGTCTCCTTGCGCAACGCGCTCAACGCGTCTGCGCTCAAGGGCGAATTGCAGCGCATCCGCCACAGCCGCGAGGGCCGGCTGACCTTCTCGGACATCATCACGCGCGCTGAGGCAATGACCCCGGTGATGCGGGCCGCACAGAAGGCGGCAAACTCCGCGATCCCCGTGCTGATCGAGGGCGAGTCCGGCGTCGGCAAGGAGATGTTCGCGCGCGCCATCCATGGCAGCGGCGAACGTAAGGCCAAGCCGTTCGTCGCGGTCAATTGCGGCGCCATTCCCGACAACCTCGTCGAGTCCATCCTGTTCGGCCACGAGAAGGGCTCGTTCACCGGCGCCACCGAGCGGCACACGGGCAAGTTTGTCGAGGCCCATGGCGGCACGCTGTTTCTGGACGAGGTCAGTGAGCTGCCGCTGACCGCACAGGTGAAGCTGCTGCGCGCGCTCCAGGAAGGCGCCGTGGAGGCCGTCGGCGGCCGCAAGCCGGTCAAGGTCGACGTCCGCATCATCTCGGCAACCAACCGCAAGCTGCTGGAGCGGGTGAAGCAGGGACATTTCCGGGAAGACCTGTTCTATCGCCTGCACGTGCTGCCGCTGACGATCCCCTCGCTGCGCGCCCGGCGCGAGGACATCCCGCATCTGCTCAGGCATTTCCTGGCGCGCTTTGCCGCCGAGGAGAACCGCCCGATCACCGGCATCAGCGGCGAGGCGATGGCGCAGCTTGCCCAGCTCGACTGGCCCGGCAACATCCGTCAGCTCGAGAACGCGGTTTACCGCGCCGTGGTGATGAGCGACGGCGACCAGCTCGGCCTTGGCGATTTTCCCCTGCTCACCTCGCAGCCGCATCCCGTCACGGAGTTTCCAACCGCCCCGCTGATGCTTGAGCCGGCGGCGATACCTTCCGTGATATCAGGTAATGAAATACCTATCGCGCCGCTCCCGGCCGTGGGAACTCTCGCCATGCTCACCGCGACCGGTGACGTCCGCTCGCTGGAAGACATGGAGAACGAGATCATCCGCTTCGCAATCTCGCACTATCGCGGCCAGATGTCCGAAGTGGCTCGCCGCCTCAAGATCGGCCGGTCGACGCTCTACCGGAAACTCGACGAGGCCGGGGTTCCCGGACATGGCGGCAAAAGCGATGAGGAGACGCACTGAGCCCAGTGCGAACGGGGGTTCGCGCGACGGTGCGAGACAGCTCTAAGCCATTCGCATGACGACAAAATCGACTGCGACTTGAACCGTGACCTGGAAGTGACAGACAGAGGGAAAAGCGCGTGGCAGAAGCGCACAATCCGTTGCCAAGAGGCTCCCTTGAAGTCAGTTTGTCGTGAGTTGTCCCGGGTAGCGCTGGCCGCAAAATCGGGGCCTGTATATCGTCTGCGTAGGGAATCGTTGCGTGCAGGCGTGCAACTTTCGAGAGGCCGGCGCGGTTAGCCGAAACTCACCAATAGGCGATAACGAAGCTGTTCCACGAGGGACAGTTCACCCGAGGGGTGCGACACAATGCGTGACTGTTTGAACCACCGTGCGGGCTTTGACCGTGTCTTGATGACGGTTGCGGCGACCTTCCTCGCGGTGTCCGCCAGCTCGGCCCTTGCTCAGGATCAGGCGCGCAGCAGCGCCGCCGAGCTCGCGATCGAAGCTGCGATCCCGCGCCCCGAGCCGGCAAACGTCCCACCCCCCACTGCAGCCGACATCAAGCTCGACACCACCGCCACGGTGCAGGATCCGACCAAGGAAATCGCGAAGGAGTCCGTCAAGGCGGACGGCGCGCCGGCGCCGGACAAGGTCGAGACCAAACCGTCCGACGTCACCACCACACCTGCGCCCGAAGCATCGAAGAGCGAGTCCGCGAAGACCGAGCCCGCCACGACCGAGCCTGCCACGACCGAGCCTGCCAAGGCTGACACCGCGACCGCCACGCCGGCAGCTCCCGCTGCACCTGCTGCCGCAACTCCCGCCGCCGAGCCGGTGAAGGCCGCAAGCAACGTGCCCGCCGCCGACCAGCCGGTCGCGGACAAGCTCAGGGACATCATCGGCGCCAAGACCTCGCGCCATTTCGACCGCAAGAACGAGCGCGCGGCGATCGAGAAGTTTTACGGCGCGCGCGATTTCGCGCCGGTCTGGACCCAAGCCGGCAACCTGACCCCTGCGGCCAAGGGCGTCATCGCACGGCTGAAGGACGCGGCCTCCGACGGCCTCAACCCCGCCGACTATCCGGTGCCGGATTTCGCCAGCGCCACCACGCCCGATGCGCTGGCCGATGCCGAGCTGAAGCTCACCGCCAGCATGTTCGACTATGCACGCCATGCCCAGAGCGGCCGCATGCACTGGTCGCAGGTCAGCGGCGACATTCTCTATCCCGAACATCCGGTCGACCCCAACGAGGTGCTCGCCAAGGTCACGACCGCGGCCGACGCCTCCGCGGCGCTCGACAGCTACAACCCGCCGCACAAGCTCTACAAGGAGCTGAAGGCCAAGCTCGCCGAGCTGCGCGGCCAGGGCAACGGCCCGGTGATCGAGATCGCCGACGGCCCGACGCTGAAGTACACCGCGGCCAGCAAGAAGCGCGCAGAAATCGTCGTGGAAGATCCGCGCGTGCCGCAACTCCGCGCCAAGCTCGGCCTTGCCGAGAACGCCGGCGACATCCGCTACGACGCCGCCGTCGCCGAAGCCGTCCGCAAGTTCCAGCGCAACGCCGAGATGAAGCCGACCGGCATCCTCGACGACAGAACGGTCAAGGCGCTCAACACCCCCAAGCGCGACAAGCAGATCGACACGGTGGTGGTCAACATGGAGCGCTGGCGCTGGCTGCCGCGCGACCTCGGCGCGCCTTCGCTGGGCGATGCCTATGTCATCCTCAACATTCCCGACTACACGCTCAAGGTGATGCAGCGCGGCCAGCAGGTCTGGACCACCCGCGTCGTCACCGGCAAGCCGGGCACGCATGCGACCCCGCTGCTCACGGAGACGATGAAGTACATCACGGTCAATCCGACCTGGAACGTGCCGCCGTCGATCGTCTACAACGAATACCTGCCGGCGCTGCAGCAGGACCCGACCGTGCTTCAGCGCATGGGCCTCAAGCTCGAGCAGAACCGCGACGGCTCGGTGCACATCTCGCAGCCGCCCGGCGAAGCCAATGCGCTCGGCCGCATCCGCTTCAATTTCCCGAACAAGTTCCTGGTCTATCAGCACGACACGCCGGACAAGAACCTGTTCGCCAGGGACGAGCGCGCCTTCAGCCATGGCTGCATGCGCGTGCAGAATCCGGATCAGTACGCCTCCGTGCTGCTCAACATCACCATGCCGAACGAGAAGTACACGCCGGAGCGCGTGCGCAGCATGTACGGCAAGAGCGAGATCGATCTGAAATTCCCGACCCCGATCCCCGTCAACATCACCTATCAGACCGCGTTCGTGGACGACGCCGGCAAGCTGCAATTCCGGAAGGACGTCTATGGCCGCGACGCGACCATGATCAACATCCTGAAGAACAACCGGGGCAAGGACCTCGAGGCCGTCGTGGCTCATTCCCAACCGAGCTATTCGCGGCCGGCGACGACGTTGCCCCCCGGCGTGGCGATCGCCAACAATGGCGGCGGCTCGTCCGGACTAAACTTCTTCGAGCGGCTGTTCGGAGCGCCGACCCCGGCCCAGCCGCCGGCGCCGGTCGGCCGTCGTCCCCAGCGGGTGTTTACCCGCTGAGCCCGGCTCAGCGCCTAATTTACAAGAATTCTGCAATAAAACAGCGGCCCCGCCCTCTGGATGGGGCCGCTTAGCGTTAACCATTCGCGGTCCGGGCCCCGGCCAGCGGGCGTTTTTTTGCCACAGTCAACCGCTTAGGATCGTGTTCTGACTTGGTTTGGGGGCGGGAAGGTCAACCTCGAATTAACCTTCTTGCTTTAAGAAAGCGTTCATCCTCTTCGCGCTGCTACGGGGTTGGCGGGAGAGTCCATTTTGAACGCTCGTCGACTGGGTGGGCTCATACGTGCTGACTGGTCTCGCACGCCAATTCGCTGTGCTGTCGTTGTCCCATGCGGGAGTGAAGGCCGGATCCCGGATCGGCCTCGCCTCCGTGTTGCTGCTCGCCGCCGCCGGCTCGGTCCATGACGCCGCGGCGCTGAACGAGACCAAGACGCTCTCCTTCCACCACACCCATTCCGGCGAAGACCTCACCGTCACCTTCAAGCGCGACGGCCGCTATGACGAAGCCGCGCTGAAGCAGCTCAACCATTTCCTGCGCGACTGGCGCACCCAGGACGAGACGGTCATGGACCGTCGCCTGTTCGACATCCTCTGGGAAGTCTATCGCGACGTCGACGGCAAGCAGCCGATCCAGATCATTTCCTCCTATCGCTCCCCCGCCACCAACGCCATGCTCCGCCGCCGTTCCTCCGGTGTGGCGCGCTTCAGCCAGCATATGCTCGGACATGCGATGGACTTCTACATTCCGGGCGTGCCGCTGGAGCAGATCCGCTTCGCCGGCCTGCGCCTCCAGCGTGGCGGCGTCGGCTTCTATCCGACCTCCGGCTCGCCCTTCGTGCATCTGGACACCGGCAGCATCCGGCACTGGCCGCGCATGACGCATGACCAGCTCGCCCGCGTCTTCCCGGACGGCAAAACGGTGCATCTGCCGACCGACGGCGTGCCGCTGAAGGGCTATGAGCTGGCCAAGGCCGAGATCGAGCGGCGCGGCAGCGGCGACGATGCCGGCAGCAAGCCGAATTTCTTTGCCGCCTTGTTCAGGAGCAAGCCAACTCCCACCGCCGCGAGCAGCGACGAGGACGACGAGGGCGCGCCCGCAACGGCCGCGAAGCCGTCCACGCCGACCGTGGTCGCGGCCGCCGCCAAGCCCGCCGAGCCGGTGCCGACGCCGCGCGCCAAGCCGCAAATCGCCGCAACCCTGCAGCTCGCTTCGGCCGATGCCCAGATCGTTGCGCCGCCCAAGCCGAAGCCCGTGGCCGACAAGCCGGCGACCGGCAAGCCAGTTGAGGGCAAGTCTGTTGAGGGCAAGTCTGTCGAGGGCAAGCTGGAGACCCCGGCCGACATCATCAATGCCCGCGGCTTCTGGGATGATGTCCCGGCCGCGCCGCAGCAGGCGACGCCGGCGCAGGTCGCAGCGCTGAAGGCGCGCCAGGCGCTGGCCTCCGCCGCCACCGATCCGCAACCAACTGCGAGCGTGTCCAACGCAGCCTTCCAGGCACTGGCTTACGCGCCGGCCGCCTCCCCGGTTGACCGCGCCAATGTCGTCGCCGCCTCCGCACCGATCCCGCGCACCGCCCGCCCCGCGGCTTCCCGCAGCATGGCTCAGGCCACGGAGATCAACACGGTGGTCGGCAAGAGCATCGACGGCAGGATCGCAACTGCCACCCGCATCTCCGCGGCCAAGGGCGAGAGCATCTGGCTCAAGATCGTGATGCTGTCGCCGAGCGCCAGTCGCGCGATGTCGGTGACGCTGATGGGCGAGCTCGACACGGTCGCGCTGCGTGCCTATTTCGTCAAGCCGCGAGTAGTCGTCGCGATGGGTTTTGTCGACGATCCGATGCAGGGCCTGTCCTGCGACAGCTTCTCGGGAAGCGCGACTGCAAAGCTCGAGACGACGTCCTTCGTCGTGCGCACCGCCTCGCTGCGCTGAGTCCCGGGTCCAGCAAGGTTCTTTCTGCTTTCCCTCGTTCGGATTTATCAAGCCGGCAGGCCAGCTGCGAGGAGGCCAGACTCGTGGCGCCGCCGGTCGAGTTCGCGCTTGTAGTGCAGCGTCGCAAGATAGGCTGCCACCGAGAACCCCGGTTCGCGCTTCAAGACCTCGGCGGCGTGAGCGCCGGCAGCGATCGCATTCTTCATCTGCGCGAATGTCGCCGCCAGGAACGCATGGTGGGTATAGTCGGCGCGCGTGATCCTTGAAAATGCCTCCGCGGCCTCGGCGTATTTCTCCGCGCAATAGTAAGCGCGGCCCAGATGGCTCCAGAAGCGCTCGGGATGATAGGGATTGAGGCGCATCGCCTTCCTGATCCAGTCGATGCCTTCCTCCGGCAGGCCCAGCCAGGTCAGGAGCTCTCCCTGTTGCACGACCACCAGGTCATAATTCGGGTTGAGGGCGAGCGCACGCTCCTGATGATAGGCGGCCTTTTCGTAATCGTGATGCGTCAGATTGAGCGCGGCGAGAATCCGGTGCACGTCCGCGTCGTTGTCGTCGAGAGCCAGCGCAATCTCGAGTTCCGAAGCGACCTGTTCGAAGGTCGCCTCGCGGTCGACGCACCAGCCATAAATCCAGCACTGGCCGAGCACGCAGGCCTTCCAGGCATGGGCGTGGGCATAGTTCGGATCCATCGCCAGCGCACGGTTGAGCAGCGTCTGCGCCTGAGCGTTGTCGTCGCGGGTCGACCGGTGATGCAGGAGCTTGGCAGCCAGCACGCATTCGTAGGCGGGCATGTTGTCGGTCTGCTTGCGCTTGGTGCGGTCGTGCGTTGCGGCTTCTACCCGTCCCGGCAACGTCGCCACGATCGCGCGGGTCATCTCGTCCTGAATGGCGAAGATGTCCTGGAGCTCGCGGTCGTAGCGTTCGGCCCAGATGTGGCGGTCGGTCTCCGCATCGATCAGCTGCACTGTGACGCGGACGCGCCCTCCGGCCTTCCGCACGCTGCCCTCGATGACATAGTCAACTCCGAACTCCCGGCCGACGTCCTGGACCTTCACGGCCTTGCCCTTGTAGACGAATGTCGAGTTGCGGGAGATGACAAGCAGGTCGTGAAAGCGCGAAAGCTCGGTGATGATGTCCTCGGTGAGACCGTCCGCGAAGAACTCCTGCTCCGGATCGCCGCTCATATTGGCGAACGGCAGCACGGCGATGGAGGGCTTCTTCGAGACACCCGGTGGCGTCGGAGCAGCGTTCGCCCCGTCGGGCAGGCTTGCAGGCCCCTCCGCCAGCCGAATGCGGAAGACGCGGATCGGGCGCGCGATGTTCTTGACGCTCTGCTCACCGAGATCGTCGAACTGAACTCCGTCCAGCCGGTCGCCAACCTGATCGCGCACCGCGCCTGAAACGCAGACCCCTCCAGGCTCGGCCAGCGCCTCCAGTCGCGCCGCGACGTTGACGCCGTCACCGAAAATGTCGTTCTGATCGAGGATGATGTCGCCCAGATTGATGCCGATGCGGAATTGTATCCACCGCGGCGGCGGGACGTCGGCATTGCGCCGCGCCATGCGGCGCTGAACCTCGGCGGCGCAAAGCACGGCGTCGACGACGCTGTAGAATTCGACGAGCATGCCGTCGCCGGTCGTCTTGATGATACGGCCGCGATTCTTGGCAATGGCTGGATCGATGAGTTCGACCCGATGGGTCTTGAGGCGCGCGAGGGTGCCGGCCTCGTCGACCTCCATGAGCCGGCTAAAACCGACCATGTCGGCGGCGAGGACCGCGGCGAGCCTGCGCTCTGGTCCCGGCACATCCATTGCTCGGTCTCTTCACCGAGCATTCTAGCAGACGCAGAGGTTCTGCCCAAGCGTGATGAACGGCAACGCCCGGGCGATACGCCTCAGAGCATGCCCAACGCCTGCATGTAGGTTTCGAGAATGGTCTCGGCCTCGGCGCGCTCGTTGGGGTCCTGCTTGCGCAGCCGCACGATGGTGCGCAGCGCCTTGACGTCGTAGCCGTTGCCCTTGCTCTCGGCATAGACGTCGCGGATGTCGTCGGCGATCGCCTTCTTCTCTTCCTCCAGCCGCTCGATGCGCTCGATGATGGATTTGAGCTGGTCCTTGGCAAATTTCGTCGCGGGCTCGTCGTCGCGGACGGCGGCGGAGGTGGCCATCTTGTACTCCCAATGGAACTGGCAAAACGAGGTGACGCCGGCATCCCTCACCGCGCGTGCTGGGTTGACCCTTAGGGTTGGCGCCGCTTGCGTTCAAGCCGGCATCGCGCTCGTCCACAGCGCGCCCACACCTTCCTGCGCCGAGGCAATGAAAGCTGTTGTGTGGTGCGACTCAGGGGGCCTGAACGGCAGGGGGCGCGAACCAGCTCGTCAGTGCCCATGCCCGTGGGGATGGACCTTGTTCATCGCCTCGATCTGCTCGGGCGTGGCCGTGCCCTGGTATTTCGATTTCCAGGTCTCGTAGGGCATGCCGTAGACGGCCTCCCGGCTCTCGTCCTTGCTCAAGGCGACGCCCTGGGCGTCTGCGGCGTCCTTGAGCCAGTTCGACAGGCAATTGCGGCAGAAGCCCGCCAGATTCATCAGATCGATGTTCTGGACGTCCGTCCGGCTCCGCAGATGGTCGACCAGGCGCCGAAAAGCCGCCGCCTCAAGCTCCATTCTGGTTTTGTCGTCGATTGCCATGACTGTCTTCCTTAAGGCCCGCCCCGATGGTGGTCACCCTTACGGGATCAGGTGGGGTCCTGTCACAGATTTTGCCATATCGCGGTGCAAACGGGCCAAAGCCCGGTTTCAGGGCGCACCCCGGCCCAACGCCAAATCGTCAATGATCTGGTATAGCTTCCGCGACAATGATTGCCGAATCTCCCCGCTTCCCGCTTCGCCTGCTCGCCCGGTTGGTCCCGGTGCTGGTGGTCGCCCTGCTTTGCCTTTGCGCCAGCCCGGCGGCGGCCGACTTCCGCCTCTGTAACAACACCGCGAGCCGGGTCGGCATTGCGCTCGGCTACAAGGATGCCGAGGGCTGGACCACCGAGGGCTGGTGGAACATTTCGTCGCGTTCCTGTGAAACGCTACTCCGGGGCACGCTGATCGCCCGCTACTACTACATCTATGCCATCGACTATGACCGCGGCGGCGAATGGTCGGGCCAGGCCTTCATGTGCTCGCGCGACAAGGAGTTCACCATCCGCGGCACCGAGGATTGCCTGGCGCGCGGCTATGACCGGACCGGCTATTTCGAGGTCGACACCGGTGAGCAGCGGGCGTGGACGGTGCAGCTGACCGACGCCAACGAACAGCCGACGCAGCAACGCGTACCTGGCCTGCCCGGTCCGGTTGGCCCGGGCGGCGTTCCGGGTTTGCCCAATAGTCCGCCCGGTGGTACGCCCCCCGCGCCTGGCCTCCCGCCAGCTGCCTCGCCCCCGTCTGGAAATAAGCCATGAGGCGTCTTCGCCGTATCAAGATTCTCGCGACCCTGGGACCGGCCTCTTCGGACCTCGCGATGATCCGCCGCCTGTTCGAGGCCGGCGCCGACCTGTTCCGCATCAACATGAGCCACACCCCGCACGACAAGATGCGGGAGCTGGTGGCGACGATCCGCAACGTCGAGAGCAGCTATGGCCGGCCGATCGGCATCCTGGTCGACCTTCAGGGTCCGAAGCTGAGGCTCGGCTCCTTTGCCGAAGGGGCGGTCCAGCTCCAGAACGGGCAGACCTTCACGCTGGATTCCGACAAGACGCCGGGCGATGCCACGCGCGTCCATCTCCCGCATCCGGAGATCCTGGCTGCGCTGCGGCCGGGCCATGCGTTGCTGCTCGACGACGGCAAGGTGCGGCTGATCGCGGAGGAGACCTCGAAGGAGCATGCGGTGACGCGTGTCGTTGTCGGCGGCAAGATGAGCGACCGCAAGGGCGTCAGCCTGCCCGACACCGACCTGCCTGTCTCCGCCATGACGCCGAAGGACCGCGCCGACCTCGAGGCGGCCCTCGTCACCGGCGTCGACTGGATCGCGCTATCGTTCGTGCAGCGCGCCGACGACGTCATCGAGGCCAAGAAGATGATCCGCGGCCGCGCCGCCGTGATGGCCAAGATCGAGAAGCCGCAGGCGATCGACCGCCTCGCCGACATCATCGAGGCCTCCGACGCGCTGATGGTGGCGCGCGGCGATCTTGGCGTCGAGCTGCCGCTCGAGCGCGTGCCGAGTCTGCAGAAGCAGATGACGCGGATGGCGCGCCGCGCCGGCAAGCCGGTGGTGATCGCAACCCAGATGCTGGAATCGATGATCCAGTCGCCGGTGCCGACCCGCGCCGAGGTCTCCGACGTCGCCACCGCCGTCTACGAAGGTGCCGACGCCATCATGCTGTCGGCGGAATCGGCGGCCGGCAAATTCCCGGTCGAGGCGGTCTCGACCATGAACCGCATCGGCGAGGAGGTCGAGCGCGACCCCACATACCGCTCGGTGATCATGGCCCAGCGCCCTGCCCCGGAATCCACTGCGGGCGATGCCATCGCAGACGCCGCCCGGCAGATCGCCGAGACGCTCGATCTGCCCGCCTTGATCTGCTGGACCTCATCGGGCTCGACCGCCGTGCGCGTGGCGCGCGAGCGGCCGAAGCCGCCGATCGTGGCAATCACGCCGAACATCAGTGCCGGCCGCCGGCTCGCCGTGGCCTGGGGCGTGCATTGCGTGGTGGCGGAGGACGCGCGCGACCAGGACGACATGGTGAGCCGCGCCGGCCAGATCGCGTTCCGGGACGGCTTCGTCCGCGCCGGCCAGCGTGTGATCATCGTCGCCGGCGTGCCGCTCGGCATCCCCGGCACCACCAACATGGTGCGCATCGCCTCGGTCGGCCCCGAGGGCGAGGCGAACATGTAGGCCGCCAGCGCGCTGGCAAAACAAAAAGTCGAAAAACAACCCCATGCACAGTAGCCGGCCGGCTTGGCGGAGTTGCCGGGGTTTCTCGAAAAGGCCAGCTCGAACAACGGCCTGAGCGCGATCAGGTCTCCACCTCGACCGCGTGCCCGATTTTTACGCCCCAACCAGCGCCTTCGTCGTCGGCAGCAGCGTCTGCTGCACCACGAGGCCACGGGCGCGGGCGTCCAGGACGCCGACGGCGCGCAGCGCCAGCAGCGTCACGGTCTGCACCGCGTCGCGCATCTTGACGGGATCATCGAGATTGTCGGGCGCGAGCGGCCCGACCAGGGCCTCGTGCAGCGCGCCGAGCAGCGCAGTGGCGGCGAGCGCGGTGTCCTGCGCCGGCAGATGGCCTGCGCGCACGGCAGCGTCGATCCGCGAGGCGATCTCGCCAGCGATCTCGCGTCGGCTGGAAAGCCTGGAGGCACTGACATCGACGTCGACAGGCTCGGCCCGGATGCCCCAGGCCAGCCTGCGCTGCGACAGGGTATGGACCGCCACGGTGGTCACGGCCGCCGCCAGCGCCGAGGACGGGCCCGGCGCGGCATCAGCTGCCCGGCGGATCGCCGCAAGCTCGTCGCGGGAGACCTCGGCAATGAGCTCGGAGATCAGCTCGGCCTTGGAGGGGAAGTAGCGGTAGACGGTGCCAGCCGCGACATTGGCCCGGACCGCGACAGGCGCGATCTGCACCGCCGCCATCCCGCCTTCCGCCGCCGCTTCCCGCGCCGCCGCCAAAATCGCGCTGCGCCGCGCCGCAAGGCGCTTAACCACTTGATGCGTCCGCCGATAAACCATGGCGCGCTTCCTGTCCCACACGCCGGCCGCACGCCCCGCGGCCGAATGCGTCGTCTCTTCAATAGATGCAAATCGCCCCGCAAGGACTGAACAACTATTCAGGGTGAATGACAAGATGGGAAATGCGTGAAGCGTCATCGCGAGCGGGCTGGAGCGCCACTCCGATCGCGAAGGCCGACGAGGGCTTGCTCGCCCCATCTCGCGACCGAGCTTGCTGAAGAGCGAAAATGCCGCCCGTGAGAGCATCGAGCCCACCATTGGCGGGAACTTGTCGACAGGCGGATTGGAGAGATGGCTGGGACCGGGGAGAAGAACTGCTACTGCGCGATTTCCACCTGGAAGGATCTCCGCTCGATCTCGGCAGCATTTCGGCGAAGAATGAAAGTTGCCGTGTACGTGCCAAGCGGCCAGACGGAGCCTACCCGCTTCCTTCCGGCCGCGATAAAATACTGGGCTTGGTCTCGCGGCAGCTTTGGTGCTCGGTACTCAGCGATGACTTGTCCCTGAGGCGATCTCAGCTCAATAGCTTGCTCGTCTTCCGCCTGAAGCCCGATTGCGCGAACATATGCAACTAAAGCGGCAGAGTGAGAGCTAGGCGGAGATTGCTTGATCTCTCCGGTCTCGATCTCGTCCATGGTGACCGCTCGGTCAGCAAAGCCGGCATTGATGATCTCGGTCGGCCGATAGTTCGAAACGGGGTCTAGCGTGGACTGCCACAGCGAACGACCGACGTTGCATTCGCCTTTCGCGGCCGCCTCAGCAAAGGGATCCACCACAGTTCTGTCATGCCTCACCGTAAAATGCAGGTGTGGAAACTCGGTGATTCCGGACAGACCCACCAGCCCAAGTGCCTGCCCGGAGCTCACGCTGTCACCGGGCCTTACTCTGAGACTGCCCTTGGCCATGTGGCAGTATTGCGTGCTCCAGCCATTTCCATGTTCGATGACTGCGCCGTTGCCACATTCCTTGCCGGCTATTGCGGCTTTGCCGACGGCTTTGACCGATACGTCATCCATGCCGTCGCGCGTGTGAGCAACGCGCCCCGAAGCGGCAGCCACGACCTCGACGCCTTTTCTCTGAACATCCAAATCGGTAGCCGGATGTCGGTGCCATCGTGACCATCATATGTTCGGTGCCCGCATCGAAAGTCCAAGGTCTTTTCCGTGGGATCATGGTCAACGTAGTTTTGGATGAAGCACGTCGTTCCCAGGTTGCAGGCAACCGGCCACGCAAACAGTTGCGGCTCGGAGCTGCGGGATGCGGTCGCGCAAGTCATGGCCGCGCAAAGCGCCGAGGCAGACACAAACCTTCTCATCCGATCTGTCCGTTCTGATGAAGGGGTGCGCGACAAAGCGTAGTCCGGAAGCGCGAGGTTCATTACTGATGTCCCAAGAACCATCGCCAACATCAGCACACTGTGAAGCCACCTGGACCGGTGAGGATCAGCCCGCGAAGGCGACGATCGATCCTATCTGCCGGGTTTGTGCTGTTTCAGCCAAGGCCGTATCTCTCGTGCGAAGAAAACGCATCCCAAGCAGCCTACAAGGATGAACAGCAGATGAAGCCCAAACAAGCCAGCGAAGTTGAATGGATGGTCGCTAAACGTGATCAACTGATAGTTACTGCGCTCGCCTCTGCTACGAAAATTCGCCCAGAGCGTTCCAGCAGAGTACCACTGGCTCAGCTGATCGACCGCATGCACTCCCATGATAATCGCTATGAAGGCGCCGACGAGCGGCCTTGGTACGTGCAATTTGATCTTCACTGGGGCCGCCCTGAGTGTTTGACTCTTAGTCTTGGAGAGCAGGTCACCGCAGAAGACAATCGAAAGGAGCCCGCTTCGTTCGCGTCACCATTCATGTCGGTGCCGCCAGATCCTTAGCATTGCCCGACATTTGCGCGTCCGGCCAAGTTGTCGACCTCGCCGTGTTCCGAATCGTTCAGCGCCCTTGGGCATCCAATAGTCTCCGAGTTAGCGAGAGACTCGCGAAGGAATCAAAGTTGGCGGCAAAATGCCGCAAGAAGGCGCATCAATGCTATTTGCTGCTCATTGCGGTCATCGACGCACTTACCGTTCTCTCGAAGAGCAGATCGAACTCCACAGCTTTCAAGCACTTCGATCTCAAGCTCAAGATTTGATTCTATTCTTCGGCGTTTTCCTGAGCACCCATGCCGCAGCGTGAAACCAAACTAGTTGTGCGACAGTACTTTACATCCATAAGTTATTCTGTAGGCTCTGCAACCGAGCGTTGATTTTAATTGCCATGCAGTGTGGCGGCCGTCAACGCTTCCGGGGACTTTGGTAGAGTGGCTGGAATTAGCAATACGATCGGTGTCAGTTGTCGCAGTGTACGCTCGTCGCGCGCTTACCCAGGCCATCCTGCCGATTCATCACTTAGCAATGCTGGGAGTTCCAACTGCCCTTCGCGGCCGACAAGCTGCGAACGTCGCTCTCATGCGCGAACGGAGCGTGCGACATGAAGCGGCTCATGGGCCTGTCCACCTGCATTATTCTTGTCGTACTTGGCTTATCTCTCGAGGTGGCGCACGCATTTGGGCAAGCTACTTGCGAACGTGCTGATCCAGTTAGACTGCAGTTGAACGGGATTGAATATCGTATTCCCGCTGCGCTCCAACCAGATTATTCGCCACAAGAGGCGTTACCCACTCGGGATTATTTTCCGAACGGCGTCCGCGCTAAGCAATATTGTCAACATTCGCAAGACCCACCCGCGGTCGTTGATCGTATTGCCTTTCCAGCCAAACATCTCTCCGCCTGGGCGCGCCAGGATGCCAACCGCGCAGAACTCGTGGGCATTTTCCCTCTGGGTATCCATAGATCGTTTCGCGCAATTAAGCCTGTTGCTGAAGGTGGCCAAACAACGCCGGACGGTTTGTTTCGAACAATCACTCGGGGCCAACTAGTTGAGATCACTTCGACAGAGCCGATCTTCTTCGGCTCGATAGTCAATGCAGAATGCGGACCCGCTGCAACCCAGCAACCAAGTGCACGGTGCACGATTCGGGGGCGGCTGCCCGACGGCTCGGGCATTAGCCTAGGCGTACTCGACTCCGAGAAGCCGATGCGTGTCTGGCCGCGCATGTTACAGCAGGTTGAGGCGTTCATTTCGTCCATGACCGTTGGCGGCCGATAGAACAAAGGGGGCTACATATGTTCACATATAATGGGGATCAACTCTCCCAAATTCAGGCCCTTGTGACGGCCGGTAATTTTCCAGCGGCCTACCGGCTCGCTGCTAGTTTCGCGGATGGCGGCGAAGGAGTGTCTCAGGCATCGATACAATGGATGCGGGGGGCCGCAGATATAAATGAGAACGTCGGAAGTGCTGCGGCCTTTGTGCGGCAATTTACTGCCGCTCAGTATGGGACTCGATTTGGAGAGACTCCACCTGCAAATCTTATCCAAAGCGTATCGGACAGGATCGCACAGAAGGTCCTTGGGGATATACTTGAATAGATGCAAATCGTCCCGCAAGGACTGAACAACCATTCAGAGTGAATGACAAGGATGCAAATGAGCATATGGGCGTCACGCAACTCCGAGCTGCGTGGGAGCAGATAGTAAACGCATCCTTGCACCGGCTGATGCGGAAAACCAGTGCAGTTTACCCCAACTTAAAGGCGATCATGCTCAGGTTCTGATGCGCTGTTGTGCGTGGTGGTTCAACTCCGAGAGTGCAATGTCGATTTCCGTCACCAGCAGCGTTCCGGTCCGCAGCGTTGCGCGCTGGCTCATGCCGCTCTGTATCGGTGCCATCGTCTACGTGTTCTTTCTGGGCATCGGCGACATCATGCTGCGCGACTCCGATACGCTGTGGCAGATCAAGATCGGGCAGTGGATCCTCGAACACCGCGCGCTGCCCTACAACGATATTTACTCGTTTACGCGAGCCGGCGAGGCCTGGATCTCGAGTTCATGGCTGTCGCAGGTCCTGTTCGCGCTTGTCTACGAGCCATCGAACTGGTCCGGCCCCGTCATCCTGACATCGCTCGCGATCGGTGCGACTGCGGCGATTTTCGTGCACCTGCTCGCGCCCTATCTGGAGCCAGCGCGCGCCTTTCTGCTCCTGACCCCGCTGCTCGCGATGTCGGTCGGCCACGTTCTCGCCCGCCCGCACATGCTGGCCCTGCCCGTCATGCTGGCCTTCGTCGGCGGGCTGCTGGCGGCGGCCGATCGGCGCGCGGCGCCCTCCTGGCTGTTGCTGCCTTTGATGGCTGTGTGGGCCAATCTTCACGGCGGCTTCGTCATGGGACTGGCCCTGATTGGACCCATTGGCCTCGATGCGATCGCAGCCGCCGGTCGCAGCGACCGGTTTGCACTGGCGGCGCGCTGGGCCCTGTTCGGACTCGCTGCGCTCGCCGCGAGCTGTTGCACGCCCTATGGCTGGGACACGCTTCTCGGAGCCACGAAGATCCTCAGCCTCGGCAAGCTGCTCTCGCTGATCTGGGAGTGGATGCCGGCCGACTTCAGCTCGTTCAGCCTGTTTGAAGCCGCCCTGCTCGGCTTGATCGCCTTCGGCTACTATGGCGGGCTGACGCTGCGGTGGACCCGCATCCTCCTGCTGCTCGGCCTGATCTGGGCGGCACTCACCCACGTCAGAAACATCGAGGTCTTTGCCCTCCTGACCCCGCTCGTGCTTGCCAAGCCGTTCGCCGAGCAGCTGGGATCGACGAGAGCTGTGCCACAACAGCCGCGGCTCTCCCTTGCAATGACCGCAATGGCGGCACTCGTGATCGTTGTTGCCGGCTGGAGCATCACACGCACCTATGCGACGCCGTACCGGTATGCCTTCATCGGCAATCAGAGTCCTGCGGCTGCAGTCGACCTGCTCGAAAGACGGCACGCGCAACGGATCTTCAGCACCGCTCCGATCGGCGGCTATCTGATCACCCGCAACATCAAGAGCTTCATCGATGGCCGCGCCGAGCTGTATGGAGAGCAGTTCGTGCTCGACTACTTCGATGCCGTCGAGGGCAAGAACGTGGACACCCTGCTGCGCCTGCTCGAGACCTACCGGATCGACGCGACGTTGCTGAACACCACCGTTCCCGCCGCCAGAATCATGGACCATTTGCCGGGGTGGAAGCGGCTCTATGCTGATGACATCGCCGTGGTGCACGTCCGCGACGACGCGCCGGCGCAGCTGCCTTCCGGTGAGCCAGGACAAGGCCGTTAGCTCTCGCGGTCCTTCGCATGCGAGCGGAAAGCTCGCTTTCGGCCATCCTTCGCGGCATCCGGCTGCGGCAGGCCTTCAGGTCGCTTTTGCGGCGGGTATCCGAGGTTCATCACAAGGCGCCTGCCAAAGCGGGCGCGTTGAACCATGCACCTTGACCGCTCGTCCGGCTGCTGGCGCTCCTACGAAAAAGAGCCCCGCCAGGGGCGGGGCTCTCGAAAATTCTAGAGGTCGTCCCGGCCTTACTTGAGGCTGGTCGAGATCGACGTGAACTTGGTGTTCAGCGCGCTGCCGAGGTTATTGACGACGGTGATGATCGCCAGCGCGATGCCGGCAGCGATCAGGCCGTATTCAATGGCGGTGGCGCCGGATTCATCCTTCACGAAACGCGCAACGAGGTTCTTCATAGAGTGCTCCAAATGGGTACACGAGGCTTACAACTGATCTGGTCTTTTCGGCTTCCCAGCGCCGCCCGACCATGGAACCGAACGTAGAGGCAAAGAATTGCGCCGCAGTTAATTCGACTGCGTAAACATCGGGCGGTTTGCTTGTATTCGCTGATGGTAAATCGAAATCCAAAACAGTCCGTTAAATTGTCAGGACATGAAGCCGGCCTGCCGCGGACGGTTTACCGGAAGTTATGACCGTCGTGGTCCAATGCCGCCCGCTCGAACCGACGCGCGATGAGATGAATCGTTCATCGCGTGTCAGGTTATCGTTCGCGCATGATCCTTCCGGAAGATCGCAGCACATTTTGCGCAGGCGCGACTTTCCGGGTCCGGATCATGCGCGGACCGACAAGAACAACAGGACGACGAGGCGGCATGTCCCTTTCCTTTGCCAGCAGCATCGCCGTGCAGAGCCGCGCGCGGGCTCTGGTGCCACTGTGCGTCGGTGCCGGCGCCTATCTGTTCTTCCTCTATCTCGGCGACACGCTGCTTCAGGATTCAGACTCGTTCTGGCAGATCAAGATCGGGCAATGGATCCTCGATCACCGCGCCATGCCCACCACCGACTTCTATTCCTTCACGCGAGCGGGCGCGCCGTGGATTTCGACGTCGTGGCTGTCGCAGGTAGCGTTCGCCTTCTCCCATGCGCAATGGGGCTGGGCAGGTCCCGTCATCCTCACCGCGGTCGCCGTCGCGCTCGCCGTCGCAATCTTCGTCTATCTGCTCGAGGCGCAGATCGAGGCACCGCGCGCCGTGTTGTTCGCGATGCTGGCGCTGCTGCTGTCGGTCCATCACGTGCTGGCGCGTCCGCATATTCTGGCGCTGCCCGTCATGGTGGCGTGGGTCGGCCTGCTGATGGCGTCCGCCGACCGCAGGAGCGCACCCTCCTGGCATTTGCTGCCGCTGATGGCGCTCTGGGCGAACCTGCATGGCGGCTTCGTGCTGGGCCTCGCGCTGATCGGTCCGATCTCGCTCGAGGCGGTCGAGCACGCCGAGAAGGGACGGCGGCTTGCCTTGTTCATGCGCTGGGTGCTGTTCGGAATCGGCGCGCTGATCGCGAGCTGCTGCACGCCGTACGGCTGGCGGACGCTGCTGGGCGCGGCCAACATCCTCAGCCTCGGCGAGCTGCTGTCGCTGATCTTCGAATGGATGCCGGCGAACTTCGCCACGTTCACCTCGTTCGAAGGCGCCCTGCTCGGCCTGATCGCATTCGGCTATTATCGCGGCCTGGTGCTGTCGGCGCCCCGGATCTTCCTGATCCTGTTCCTGACCTGGAGCGCGCTGACCCACGTCAGAAGCATCGAGGCATTCGCGTTCCTGGTGCCGCTGGTGTTGGCCAAGCCGCTCGGCGAGATGTTCCCGCGCGCGGCGCCCGACGCCGCCGGTGCCAACCGCCGGCCGGCCCGCTATGTCACCGTAGCAGGCGCGCTGATGATCGTGGCGGCGGGCTGGACCTCGACGTCGCTCTACATGGGGCACCACCGCTTCGCCTTCACGATGACGCAGACGCCGGTCGCGGCAGTCGACGTGCTCGAGCAACGCAAGGCGCAGCGCATCTTCAACGCCTACCAGTTCGGCGGCTACCTGATCTCGCGCGATATCCCTGTTTTCGTCGACGGCCGCGCCGAGCTCTATGGCGAGAAATTCGTCATGGACTTCTTCAAGGCGACCGAAGGCAAGCAGCCCGAGCTGCTGCCGCGCCTGCTCGACGAATACAGGATCGACGCAACGCTGTTGGTCGCCGATGCACCGGGCCCGCAGATCCTCGATCAGCTCAAGGGATGGAAGCGAATCTATTCGGATGACATCGCAGTGATCCATGTGCGAACCGGCGCGCAGGCCGGCGGGGCGCCGGAAGCGGAAACCCCGAAGGATGCTTTCAAATGAGCATGTCCCTTCAACCGCCGATGCCGGCTCCAGCGCGTCGCTGGATCCAAATCCCCCTCATGTTCCTGCCCGCCTTGTCGATCGCAGTGCTGTTCGGCTGGGGCATCCTGATCTCCACCCTCGTCCATCCCGGTTGGATCGGACTGAACCACATCGCCCCCGGCACTGATTGGATGGTGTTCTACGCCGCCGTCAGATCGATGCTTGCCGGCAACCTTGCGCTGGTCATCGATGGCGAGGCATTCACCGCGCACCTCAACCAGTCGTTCGCATCATGGCTCACGGTGCCCCTGGAGTTCCGCCCATGGTTCTATCCGCCCAGCTTTCTCGTTCTGCTGCTGCCGTTCGCTCCGCTCGGATTTGTCGGCTCCTACGTTGCATTCCAGGCTGCGACCGCAGGCCTCTTGGCCTGGGCGCTTCGCAACCGCGCCGAGTTGCCGCAACTGACGCCCTACATCATCGCGGCCGTGCTGGTCTCGCCATCCGCATCGCTCAATCTGGCCGATGGACAATGCGCCTTCCTCGTCGCCGCACTGCTGGTGGCGGGCGTGAGGCTGCTCCGACCGCGGCCGCTCCTTGGTGGCGCGATCCTCGGACTCCTGAGCTTCAAGCCGCAATTCTTTCTGCTCGTTCCGTTCGCGCTGCTGGGTTTGCGCCAATATCGCGGCCTGTGCGCGGCTGCATGCTCGGCATTCGCATTGGCGCTCGCGAGCGCCATGATTTTTGGCATCGAGTTGTGGATTCGATGGATACCGCAGGCGTTCAACAATCTGGTCAGCCCCGATGAGAAATGGCTGGCCTATGGCCGCATCTGGGGTCACAGCGTGTGGGCCTGCGCGGTACTGCTGGGCATGCCGGAACGGCTGGCCTCGATACTGCAATTGGGCGCGATCCTCTCGAGCGCGGCGGCGACCTTCGTGGCGTTTCGCTCCTCGCTCAATACCGACAGCAAGTTGATCGTGTTGCTTGCGGCAACCGTGCTGGCGGCCCCGCATTCGGGCCCCTATGATGCGACGCTGCTGGCGGTCGCCATGGTGCTGTGGCTTGCGGCATCGATCGATACTCCGCGCCTTCTCGACTGGCTGATCGGGCTCGGCATCTGGATGGTCCCGCTGCTCAGCCCGGCGGTTTATGTACCTGCGGGACGTCTATCACCGCTCCTCACCATCGCGCTCATCGGCCTCGTCTTCGGAAGGGTGCATGGCCGGGCGAGGTCGCGCGAGTCGGGAATTCCGCCGCTTTCCTCAATTCGATCGACAGCTTGCGACTAGGCCCGCGGCTGGGGCTCAAGGCAGGCGTCCGGATCCGGGCGGCGGCCGGTCCTTCCAAATGCGACGCAGACACGGCACACCGCGCTCAAACTCAGCGATCCCATGACATGGATCCTTCCAACAGGCCGACCTTGACAATCCCGGCTCGTCTCTGCCCGGAGCGGCCGGTTGCGATCGCCGCTTTTGCAATGCTGGCGGCCGTGTCGCTTCTTCCGGTGCTGCTGACGCCCATTCCCGCGATGGTCGACTATCCTAATCACCTTGCCCGCATGTCTATTCTGAGCGGGAACGGCACCCCCCATGCCAATCCGCATTACGAGGTGGCCTGGGCTTTCTATCCAAACCTTGCAATGGATCTGCTGGTCCCGCAGATGGCGCGACTGATGAGCGTCGAGAACGCCACACGGCTGTTTCTGCTGCTGAGCCAATGGCTGATCGTCGGAGGCGCGCTTTTTCTCGAACGGGTCCGGAAAGGACATGTCCATTTCGCCGGCTTTGCGGCGCTGGCCTTCCTTTACTGTCTGCCGTTCAGCTGGGGCTTCGTGAACTTCGAGTTCGGAATGGGCCTCGCGCTCTGGGGCGTCGCCGTCTATCTGATGCTGGCAGAAAGCCCATGGCCGCTGCGTTTCGCCGCCAATTTGATCTTCGTCGCGGCGCTGTATGTGGCGCATTTCTTTTCGCTCGGCATCTACGGCGCGACTCTTGGCCTTTTCGAACTATCGCGCATCCACCAACGGCAGATTGCCTATCCCGTCGCAGCCGCGCGGTTTGGCGCGTTGGCCGTCCCACCGCTGGTGCTCTTTGCAGTCATGCACATGAACGCGGGCTCGATCGGAAGCGAAGGCACGAGCTGGTTCCTCGGATACAAGCCGATCTGGCCGCTCCGCATCATGAACGGCTACAATCCGACGGTCGCCGCGATCACCGGGCTGGCGCTGATGATCTCGTTGCTCTTCGCCGCAAGGCGCGGCGTCCTCAAGCTCGAGTCGGCCGGAAGCTGGCTCGCGATCGGCTTTGTGCTCCTGTACGTGGTCATTCCCTCCAGGCTGTTCGGAACTTCGTTTGCCGACCTCCGCGTGATTCCCGCCGCGGCGCTGATCCTGCCGGCCTTCTGCTCGCTGTCGCTCCCGAGCCGGGCGTGGAGGATGACCGCGCTCGCCGGGATCAGTGGCATCACACTGATCAACCTCGCCGTCGTGTTCGCGGTGTGGCTGCCTTACCGTGCCGACTACGCGGCGATCATCGCCTCGTTCCACAAGATCGAACGCGGCTCGCGCGTTCTGGTGGGCAGCACGGGCGACGCTGGCGACCCGCCCTTCGCCGACCTCACCTCGTATCCGATGTATTACGCGCCGACGCTGGCCGTGCATTACGCCAACGCGTTCGTGCCCAACCTGTTCACGGAAACGGGCAAGCAACCGGTGCGGGCACGCGAGACCGTGCGTGGTCTTGCCACCCCCGACGGAGGAGTGTTGCCAGCGAGCCTACTCACCGCGATTGCGACGAGCCAGCCGCTGGCGGAGGTGCCGCCGTTCGTACGGACCTGGGCCCGGGACTACGACTACCTGTATGTGCTTGGACCAAGGGCCGCAAACCCGCTGCCAGACCTGCTGGATGTGCTGGACGCCTCGGAGCGATTTGTTCTCTACAAGATCCGCCGCAAGTCCTGGACCGAAGCCGCGGCTGCACAGAGTGGTCGTTCGGCTATCACCGTCCCACTCCACACCTGGCCTCAGCTCCCCTTAGCCCCGTCGAGCCCCCCGCCTCGCCCCAATGCCCTCGATCCCTAACGGTTGCGGCAAGGCCACCTTAACCGTCAATGATGTAGGCTCCCGGCTGCACCCTCCCAGTCGGAATCTCTTCCATGGCGGCCAATTCCAGATCGATCCGCTACAGCCTCGTTATTCCCGTGTTCAACGAGGAGGCCGTGTTGCCGGTCCTGCTGCGCCGGCTCGAACTGGTATTGTCCCGGCTCGACGGGCCGGCAGAAGCGATCTTCGTCGACGACGGCAGCAGCGATTCCAGCTCGATCGTGCTGCGGGCACTCGCCACGCGCGATCCGCGCTTTCGCTATGTCGGCCTGTCGCGAAATTTCGGCCATCAGGTCGCCATCACCGCCGGCATGGACGCCGCCGTAGGTGACGCGATCATCGTCATGGATGCCGATCTGCAGGATCCGCCCGAAGTGATCGAGCAATTGATCGCAAAATGGCAGGAAGGCAACGACATCGTCCACGCCCGCCGCCTGTCGCGCGAGGGCGAGAGCCCATTCAAGCGCGCGACCGCACATCTGTTCTACCGGCTTCTGGGCAGAATGTCCTCCGTCGGCATCCCCGCCGACGTCGGCGACTTCCGCCTGATCGATCGCAAGGTGCTCGACGCCCTTCGGCAGATGCCGGAGCGGGATCGCTTCGTACGCGGCATGATCGCCTGGCTCGGCTTCCGGCAGACCGAAGTCGCCTTCCACCGCCTCGAGCGTGCGGCGGGCGAAACCAAATACCCGCTGTTCAAGATGGTGCGGCTCGCGATGAACGCCGCGCTCGGCTTTTCCGATCTGCCGCTGCGGCTCGCGATCTGGTGCGGCCTGACGGTCTCCGGATTCGCTCTGCTCTACGGAGGCTGGGTGATCCTGATGTGGCTCGGCAACGACAGTCATCTCGTGACCGGCTGGTCCTCGACGATCGTCCTCGTGTCCCTGCTGTGTGGAATCAACATGCTGATGACGGGCATCGTGGGGCTCTATGTCGGCCGCATCCATGCCGAGGTGAAGCGTCGCCCGCTCTACGTGGTGCAGACACGCGCCGGCTTCGATCACGACGAGGCGGGGGCAGCACCCGCGGTCCACGCCGTCAACGAGTGATCCGGCACAAGGACCGGGCTCCTGACGACGACCAGAACGACTCCCGCGACTTGGTCCAACCTGTTATCGACTTTCTCAGGCTTGCCGCGTCACGTCTTCTCGAGCCGCTCGGGGGCATGAGGCCAACTACGTCGTCTTCAGCACGCCTGATTTATCATTGCGGCGTATCTCGCCGCTTGTGGACGACCGCCACGTCGTCGCTGTACACGCGCTGCCACCCGGGCAGCCGGTCAAGCATCGCTATCGCGGGTGTGTTCGGTGCGAGCAGCGTCGCCTTGATCTTGTATTCGTCGAGCAGCTTGAGAAACTCTCCGAGATCGACCAGCGCGAGGGCACGATTGTAGCGATCGATGAACGGTCCCCCGAACAGTTCGGCGCGACCATCAACAAAGGTGGGAATGCCGGCAAAGATCAAATAGCCGCCGAAGGAGTAATCGTTCAGCACGTGCCCGGTCTTGGCAAGGTCGGCGTGAGCAATGGCAGCCTGGGGCGTGATGGCCGCGGCCGGACGTACGTCACGCACCAGGCCCGCCCCACTCATCGCGATCAATACACCGAGCGCGGCCAGATTGAGGCCGCGCGACGAGCCGGCCGCATCGTCGCCGGCAGGTTCGCCGAACTTGCGACCCAGCGGGGCCGCCAGATAGAGCGGCGCAAGCATGGCCAGCAGATCCGCATTGCGCATCTGCGCCAGCGCGAAATGGAGCAAGCCTATCATCACCAGCACCCGCACGACCGGCAGCGTGACGCCGCGCGAGAGAGCAAAGATGCCAGCCAGCAGCAGCAGCTCGAAGCCGCCTATGTGACCGAAATCCTGCGGCCGCCATTCCGAGATCCAAGCAAGCGCCGGACCGAGGCCGAGTGTCGTCAGCGGCATCAGCAGCGGTTCCGGCCCATGGGGTGTCACGCAGGACGCCGCGACCGCGAGTGCCGTGAACGGCAGCCACCGAACCAGCACGTGCGGCCACTCGCTTCGCTCCTCGCGCAGCAGCGCCTCGAGCACCGCGGGGCCAATCAGCCCAAGCGCCAACACTCCGCTGCCGTGCAGATTGGCCCACACGACCAGCAGCGGCAGCGCCCAATATGGCGGCGGCCCGCCACGATCCATGCAGCGCACCAGGGCCGCGGCCCAGGTCACCATAATCGGCAGCACGAGCACGTGTGGCCGTGCCAGCATGTGCGGCGCCAACAAGATGACGGCCGCGATCACCATGAGCAGCGTCTGGGTCGGCGAAAGCTCGCGCAGCAGGAAGAAGGTCAACAGGCCAAAGGCGAGCGCTATCGCCGCCGCGGCGACAATGACGACGCCTGGCCAGCCGGAAAGCGCGTAGGCTGCGGCATAGATCACCTCCGAGAGCCATTCGAACGTGATCCAGGGCGCGCCGTGCTTGGAAAAGGAGAAAGGATCATTCACCGGCAGGGTGCCATGCGCCATGATCCAGCGCCCGAGCTCGATATGAGAATAGCTGTCGGGATCACCGAGCAGCCGCGGTCCAACGATGAGCAGCAGGGCATAGACGCCGAGGCCCACTGTCCAAGGGAGCGCTGCACGTGCCGAAAACGGTTGAACCGCGCTGTGGACGACCTGGTCGGACATGACGGGCCAAAGTAGAACGCAAGCGTTAAGTTCTTCTTTAATGTTTCTCGCATTCGCGCCAAGGCGGGGTCAGGAGCGCCGCGTCAAGCGTCGCGCGTTTCGCTCGCGCCGGGGATGCCCTGAACCAGCCACCAAAAAAAAACGCGGCGTTGCCGCCGCGCTTTTCGATATCATCTGCCGCCTCTCGATCACGCCTGCGGCTGCGGCTCCAGGCCGGGATCCGCATCGGGCCGCGGACGCGGCGACTTGCCGGCCGGGGGCACGGCGGAGGCGCGCGGGGTGGTCGGCTCGAGCACGGATTCGCGGTTCGGCTTCTTGCCCTTCAAGAGATCGACGATCTCGTCGCCGGTCAGCGTTTCGAACTCGAGCAAGCCCTTGGCGAGCGCTTCGAGGTCGGCGCGCTTCTCGGTGAGGATGCGGGTCGCTTCCTGATAGCCCTCCTCGACCAGGCGCTTGATCTCGGAATCGATCTTCTGGACGGTCGCTTCGGACGCGTTCTGCGTGCGCGACACCGACATGCCGAGGAAGACCTCGTCCTGGTTCTCGCCATAGGAGACGGTGCCGAGCTCTTCCGAGAGGCCCCAGCGCGTCACCATCATGCGGGCCAGGCGCGTGGCCTGCTCGATGTCTGAGGCGGCGCCCGAGGTCACCTTCTCGCGACCGAAGATCAGCTCTTCGGCGACGCGGCCGCCCATCATGATGGCGAGGCGCGAGGTCATCTGCTCCAGGGACATCGACAGCTTGTCGCGCTCCGGCAGCTGCATGACCATGCCGAGCGCACGGCCGCGCGGGATGATGGTCGCCTTGTGGATCGGATCGGTCGCCGGCACGTTGAGGCCGACGATGGCATGGCCGCCCTCGTGATAGGCCGTCAGCAGCTTCTCTTCCTCGGTCATGACGAGCGACTTGCGCTCGGCGCCCATCATCACCTTGTCCTTGGCCTCCTCGAACTCGGCCTGCGTCACCATCCGCTTGTTGCGGCGGGCGGCGGTGAGCGCAGCCTCGTTGACGAGGTTCATCAGGTCGGCGCCGGAGAAGCCCGGCGTGCCGCGCGCGATGGTCTTGAGGTTGATATCCGGCGCCAGGGGCACCTTGCGGACGTGAACCTTGAGGATCTGCTCGCGACCGACGACGTCGGGATTGGGCACCACGACCTGGCGGTCGAAGCGGCCCGGGCGCAGCAGCGCGGGATCGAGCACGTCGGGCCGGTTGGTCGCGGCAATCAGGATCACGCCCTCGTTGGCCTCGAAGCCGTCCATCTCGACCAGCAGCTGGTTCAGCGTCTGCTCGCGCTCGTCATTGCCGCCGCCGAGGCCGGCGCCACGGTGACGACCGACGGCGTCGATTTCGTCGATGAAGATGATGCAGGGCGCATTCTTCTTGGCCTGCTCGAACATGTCGCGGACGCGGCTCGCGCCGACGCCGACGAACATCTCGACGAAGTCAGAACCGGAGATGGTGAAGAACGGCACGTTGGCTTCGCCCGCGACCGCGCGCGCGATCAGGGTCTTGCCGGTGCCGGGAGGGCCGACCAGCAGCACCCCGCGCGGAATGCGGCCGCCGAGGCGCTGGAACTTGCCGGGATCGCGCAGGAACTCGACGATCTCCTGGAGGTCCTGCTTGGCTTCGTCGACGCCGGCGACGTCCTCGAAGGTGACGCGGCCATGCGCCTCGGTCAGCATCTTGGCGCGCGACTTGCCGAAGCCCATCGCCTTGCCGGCGCCGCCCTGCATCTGCCGCGACAGGAAGATCCAGACGCCGATCAGCGCGATGAAGGGCAGCCAGGAGACCAGCAGCGAGACGAACCAGGGTACGTTGTCGCCCGGCGGCTTCGCGGTGATCTGCACCTTGCTGTCGTAGAGGCGCTTCACCAGCGTCGGATCGTTCGGCGCGTAGGTCTGGAAGCTCGAGCCGTTGGTGAAGGTGCCGTGGATGTCGGGTCCCTGGATCACGACGTCGCGCACATTGCCGCGGTCAACTTCGCTCAGGAGCTGGGAGAAGGCGATGTCCTGCGAGGAGGCCCGCTGACCCGGATTCTGAAACAGCGTGAACAACGCCAACAGCAGCAAAACAATGATGACCCAGAGGGCGAAATTGCGCAGATTGGCGTTCATCGATCTTCCTTCGTGGTCGCGCGGATCGCGACCCTGATCCTTGGGCAGTGGCTTTGGTCAATGCGAGGAAATCCCAAGGAATCCTCATCGTTAGACGGATACAATTTAGGTGCCGCCCCGGTCGCTGCCAAGGGAACGAGATGGGACTATTTATCCCATCTTAGAGCGATTCCCGCGGAAATAATGGCGTCCGATCGGGGGTTTTTCCGGCCTGGTTAAGGTGGCCTGACGGCGCGGAGGCGAACCGGCCGGTGCCATGATCCGCCCTGCTTCGTGCTCATCTCCCGGTGCGCCGCCGGGCCGGTGCCGGCGCGATGTGGATACGCCCGCCGGCAAGGCTGATCAAGGCTCCCGCGAGGGTCTGCTTCAGGACCGGCCGGCCCGTCGCGCGGGCGCGGAGACTCGCGGCCACGGCCTGGTCCAATGCGAACATCAGGGCTTCAACCTTGCCGAGTTCCGCCGGCCCTTCGTGTCCGAGCGCGTTGATGGCCCGCAGCAGGAGCCGCAGCCGGACCTCCTCCGGCAGGGCGGCAAAGGCCGAGGCCTCGAAGCTTCGGACGCCCGCCTGCGGCGCAAGGCCGCGATCCCGCAAGCGGAGGAAGCGCTCGGCGCCGTCGGCCAGCACCTCGACCGCCGCGTTGGCCCGCGCCAGCCTTGCCGCGAGCCGCGCCAGGTTGCGGGCATCGCCGCCCTCGGCCGCGAGAAGCGGCAGCAGCGCCCGCAGCCGCGGCCGGGTGAAGGCGGTGTCCCGGTTGGTGGGGTCCTCGGCAAAGCCGAGCTTCGCCCGCCTCAAGGTCGCGATCAGCTGCGACTTCGGAACATCGAGCAGCGGACGCGCCAGCACGATGCCGTCGCGCTCGCTGAGAGGAGCCATGGCCGACAGCCCGGCAAGTCCGCTGCCTCGGAACAGGCGCATCAACAGGGTCTCGGCCTGGTCGTCGCGGGTGTGGGCAGTCAGCACATGGCTCGCACCGGCGGCACGCGCGGCCGCTGCCAGCAGCCGGTAACGGGCCTCGCGCGCCGCCGCAGGCACCCCTGTCTTCGGTTTTGCGCCGCGCCAGCGCAGGGTCCGGTGCGGCAATCCGAGCTCGGCGGCGAGCCGCTTGACCTGGCGTGCCTCGCTGGCTGCCTCGGGGCGCAGGCCGTGATCGACGGTGACGACGATGAGTTGCGGGCCGCGCACAAGGCTGCGCTGCCAGCGTGCCGCAAGCCACATCAGCGCGACCGAGTCGGGCCCGCCGGAGACCGCGAGCACCAGCGCCGGCGCAGCCTTCAGGCCGGCGAAGAGCCGCCTCGCCACGCGCGCCGAGATGGGAGAATTGTCGTCGTCTGACATGACGCGGCCCTGACACTCGCCAGTGGATGGGTGCGATGTTTAGCGCAGCACCATCCGCGTTGTCAGGACCCAAGACGTCAGCACTTCGCCCGCTTCTGCTCGCGGTCGACCGCCGCTTTGACGCCGGCGGAGGCGCGCGGATATTTGCGGCCGACCTCGCCGAAGGCGGCGCAGGCGGCCTCCTTCTCCTTCAGCGCGGCGAGCGACTGGCCGAGCCGCAGCAGCGCATCCGGCGCCTTGGCCGATTTCTCGTATTTGGTGGTGACGGCGAGGAAGGCTTCCGCGGAGTCGCGATATTGCCGGCGCTGGAAGTAGCTCTCGCCGAGCCAGTATTGCGCGTCACCCACGAGCGGGTCGCTCGGAAATTTCTGCGCAAAGTTCTTCATGGTCTGCTCGGCGAGCGCATAGTCCTTGCGCTGCATGTAGCCGATGCCGAGGTCGAACTCGTCGCGCGGCGTTGCCGAGGGCGGCAGGGTGGTCAGGCCAGCGCCGCCGGCCGGCGCGGGATTGCCGGATTGGGCCGGCGGGTAGCCGGGCTGCGCGGCCTGCGGCTGATAACGAGGGCCGGCGTTGGCGAGATCGAGCGGCTCGCCGGCACCGCGGCCGCCGGGTGCTCCCGACGGCATCGGCTGCTGGCCGCCGCCGAGCGCGCGGGGCGCGCCAGGCGCGTTTGGATTCTGGTTCGGATCGAACGCATCGCCGCGGCGGCGCGAGCCAGGGGCGCCGGGCGCCGGCTGCTCCTGAACGATCGGCGCAGGAGCGGCGATCTGCGGCTGCTCGTAGTTCGGCTGCACGGCCTGCTGCTGCTGGCGATAGCCCGGCGTGATCTGAGTTGGCGCGATCTGGGCGGGCGGCATCGCCGCAACGTTGGGCGCCTGCCCGGGCGCGCCTTGCGCGCCGCCTTCGAGCGCCCGCAGCCGCTCCTCGAGCTGGCGGTTGCGATATTGCAGCTCTTCGTTCTGGCCGGTGAGCTGGCGGAGCTGGTTCTCCAGCCGCTCGATCCGCATCTCCGGGTCGACATCATCCGACTGCGCGAAGACCGGTTGCGCAAGTGCGGGCGAGCACAAAGAGAGCAGCGCGGCGGTCGCCGCGGTGCCGGTGAAGACCTTCAATCTGGATGACATCTTGCCCTGACGACAAAAGCGAAATGGCCTGCGACGGAACATTCGACGCGCCACACATTGAAGTGGAGTACGCCAAAAATGTGACTGGTACCAAGGGGTTTCTGTCACAGAATGCTGAAACGAAACCGGCGCCCGAGAGGGCGCCGGCATAGTCCATTTCCGAAGCTGAACAGCGCCTGACTGATCGTCAGGGACCTGACTGAACGTCAGGAACTCGCGTTCAGCACCGTGACGGCGCGGCGGTTCTGCGACCAGCAGGAGATATCGTTACAGACGGCGACCGGCCGTTCCTTGCCGTAGGAGATCGTGCGCATACGGTTCGGGTCGATGCCACGCGAAGCGAGGAACGAGCGCACCGACTGGGCACGGCGGGCGCCGAGCGCGATGTTGTATTCGCGGGTGCCGCGCTCGTCGGCATGACCTTCGATGGTGAAGCTGTAGCGCGGATAGGTCTGGAGCCATTGCGCCTGCTTCTCCAGGGTCACGATCGCCTGCGGGGTCAGATCGGTCTGGTCACTTTCGAAGAACACGCGGTCGCCGACGTTGACCACGAAGTCCTGCTGGCTGCCCGGCGTCGCCGCATTGGCCATCGCATCCGTCGCAGCATTCTTGTTGGCGCAGGCGCCCATCGACAGCGCGACGGCAAGCACCGCGACCAGCTTCAATCCCTGGAGGATACGCATAGGATGTTTCATTCCGGAGCCTCCACGCTCACGTTAGTCCACTGCTGTCCGGTCTACAGGGGGTTGGTTAAGCGAACGTTCCGTCAACCTTGACGGAACCTTGCCTCAGCCGCTCAAATGCCCCCAATCAGCGAAAAGCAACCGCCATGGTTAATGATTTGTAAATGTGGCGCAAGGGTGAAGGCAAGCCGAGTCGACGGCAAAAGCGCCGGCTTCTGCCGGAATTTTAGGCCTGATCGAGCAGATGGAACGCCCTAGTAGACGGAACCGAGTGCTGGAGCCGCCACATCCAGGTTCCGCGGCGTGGTCAGCAACGCCGGCCGCGTGGCAGCCTGGCGCGGAGTGCTGCGTTCAAACAGCATGCGCCGCTCAAACGCGCTGGAGCGCATGATCGGAAAGCGTGCCAGAACCTTGTCCCGCTGCCGCCGGACGTCAGTGGCCATCAGCACCGCCTTCTTGGTGGGCCACCCCGGAAACCCCCGCGGCTCAGGTGAAATGGTCTCGTGCAGGAAGATGCGGCGGTAAAACGCCTGATGATCGGTCCGGATCATGGCAAGCCCGGTGTCGGCATTGAAATGATCGCATGCGACAAAGGCCAGGCGGACGGTCAGGTAGGGCAGTTCGGGAAAGCGCTGGTGCTTGTCGGGATCCGCAACAAACCGACACGGATCGACAAAGACCTCGCCGCGATCGAGGCGGGGATGCAGGATGTCGCCGAACACTTCGGTAGTATAGGACATCCGCCATTCCGACGTCAGAAGGTGGATGCGGACGGAGCTGCAAAGCTCTCCATCGACATAGATCCCGAAATTCCAGGTGTTGGGCGTTTCGTCGAAGCGATCACTGACGCGCAGCGAGGCTGACGGCTCGATCAGACCGGCCTGGAGATAGGCGCGGTAGCGCATCAAATACAGGTTGTCCTTTTCCTCGGGAGTCTCGATGAGTCGGTAATCGATGCGGTCAAACAACGCGGCGCCTCGTGGAAGGAGCGCCGGATTCGGTTCGGCTCCGGACTTCATCTGCTACCTCTGGACTCCAAGCAACTTCCGCGAGTAGCAGCAGATTAATGGTTCCTTAACGAAATTGCAAAGCCTTAGAACTGTTAGGGTTAACCTTTGCGGCCCGCAAGATTACGGATCTCGCGAGAGCCGATTGCGGTGAAATTGCGATGAAGGAGCTGCCAGGAAAAGGATCAGGCCGATCGCGACGACACGACGGTGAGCTGGTCGTCAGGCATACGACGGCCATGCGAGGCGTTGAGCAATTGGCGGATTCGCACCGCCGGAACGGGCCGGCTGAACAGGTAACCCTGCCCTTCGGTCACGGTGCCGTCGGCGCTGATCCGCTCAAGCTGCTCGTTGGTTTCGATACCTTCGACCACGACGGCCATGCCGAGGTCGGCGGACAGCCGCGCGACGCCGCGCAGCAGCGTCAGCGGCCGGTCGGCATCGATGCCTTCGAGGAAAGAGCGGTCGATCTTCACTTTCTGCATCGGGAAATTGTGCAGGTAGCTGAGGCTGGAATAGCCGGTACCGAAATCGTCGAGCGAGATGCGTACGCCGAGCGCGCGCAATTGCGACAGGATGTCGTGGGTGAGCTGGGTATTGCGCAGCAGCGAGGACTCGGTGATCTCGATCTCCAGTCGATGCGCCGGCAGGCCCGACACTTCGAGCGCGTAGCGGATTTCGCTCAGGACATCGCGCTGGTGGAATTGTTGCGGCGAGAAGTTGACGGCGACGCTGACACCATCCGGCCACTTCATGCATTCCATGCAGGCGCGACGCAGGATCCAGCGGCCCAGATCGACGATCAGGCCCATGTCCTCGGCGACCGGGATGATATCGATCGGCGAAACCGTGCCGCGCACGGGATGATTCCAGCGCAGCAGCGCCTCGCAGGTGGTGATCTTGCCGGACTTCAGATTGACCAGCGGCTGAAAGAACAGTTCGAATTCCTCATTGGCGAGCGCCTTGCGCAGGTCGAGTTCGAGGATGCGGCGCGCTTCCACGGTCGCCGCCATCTCGTCGCGGAAGAAACAGAAGGTGCCGCGGCCATCGGCCTTGGCGCGGTACAGCGCCATGTCGGCGTTCTTGAGCAGCGTATCGGCGCTGGTGCCGTCCGGCGAGGTCAGTGCGATGCCGACGCTGGCGCCGATCTCGACCAGATGATTGTCGATGCGATAGCGCTCGCTCAACCGCTCGACGATGCGGCGGGCGAGCGCTGCGGCGTCTTCGGGCGCATTGAGGTTCTGCTGGAACACGACGAACTCGTCGCCGCCGAACCGGGCGACGAAATCCTCCGGGCGCAGCATCTCGCGCAGGCGGTTGGCGACCGCGCACAGAAGCTGATCGCCGCAGGGATGGCCCAGCGTATCGTTGACCTGCTTGAACTGGTCGAGGTCGATGAACAGCAGTGCGGAGAGTTGCTTAGCGTCGTGGGAGACAGCCAGCAGGTGCTCGATTTCGTCGCGGAAATTGACCCTGTTCGGCAGCGCCGTGAGGTCGTCGTATCTCGCAAGATGGCTGATCTTGGCTTCGGCGTTGCGACGCTCCGTAATATCCTCGAGCAGCACCACCGCCCCTCCGTCCGCCATCGGCTGAACGGTCCAGGACAGCGACCGGTTTCGCTCCATGTTCGTATCGGCGGTGATGATCTCCTTCTCCCGCGAACTCTCGATGCCAGCGATGATCTGCTCGCCGCTCGCAGCCGAGACGGATCCTGCCTGGACACACGCCGCGATGATATCGCGCGCGCTGGCGCCGCTCCGCGGCAGATTGTCGGGCAGGCTCATCATCGCCGCGAAACGGTGATTCATCACCGCAAGCTGCCCATCGAGGTGGAACATGCAAAGCCCGTGCGGCATGTTGTTCAGGGCGGTATCGAACTGGCCCGCGAGCGCCGCTTCGCGTTCACGCGCCACCACCGCTCCCATGAATATCCGGTGCAGGTTGACCGAGAGCTGCATGATCGCCAGCAGGAAGGCAGCGCTCACAACCGCCATCGCGACGTAGTAGGGCGTGCCGCGCCACGCCAATGCCAAGACCGCCGGGGCGAAAATGAGCAGGGCCTGAAGATGGAAGATTGATGGTCGTCCGTACGCCCTTCCCGCCCCTCCTGCGGCAATGCCTGTGGTGACCGACAGAGCAATCATGTGCGCGACCGCGTCATCGGTGGCGAGCAGGACCGTGCCGCACCAGGTGCCGATCGCAGCGGCCTGAATCTTCGCACCGATCTGGTACCGCGTCTGCCAGCGTTTGGCCGCCTCGGCGGTCACGCTCGACTTGCGCGCCTGATAGCGACGCAAATCGATCGCACGCACCGTCCCGGCCAAGACGAGAAGCGCCACGCACGCCCAAATGAGGGGTTCGCCCGTCTTCAGGGCAGTCAGTGCAGCTCCGATCGACACGAAGATGAGACCGGCAAGCAGCGGTCCCGGCGCTTCAAAGAGCGAATCGATCTGCGCTGCCGGGTTGACCGGCGGCGGCTGTCCCTGCTCTGCGCTGTGGCTTGCGAACTGCATCTTGGTTTGTACGCGCGTCCTGTTTGGCGCGTAGTTTTACCCAACCGAGATGAAGCCTTTCTGAGGGAACATCGTTAAAGTCGGGTTGTTTTTCGGCAATAGCGAACCGATTTTCGCTGAAATATCAAGCAACTAGGCAAGTCTTGCCGGGCACAAGGTGAAGGAAGTCCTGCCTTGAGAAGCAAACGCGAAAAAATCGGCGCGCTTTTTCGAAAACATCGCACGTCTGAACGCACGATGTTTCAGCTGCGATCTTGTCAGCCCGACGTCGAGGACAATAGCGGCGACCATGCCGGGTCGGAGGCGAAGCCCGGCGTCGGCACCTTCAGCTCGTTGCGGCCGGAGATGTCGACGGAATACAGCGACGGTCCCCCATTGCCACCGGGATCGCGGAAGAACATCAGGACGCGGCCGTTCGGCGAGAAGGTCGGACCCTCATTGTGGAAGCCGGAGGTAAGCAGCCGCTCGCCGCTGCCGTCCGGCTTCATGACGCCGATCGAGAACTGGCCGCCGCCCTGCCTCGTGAAGGCGATGTAATCGCCCTTCGGCGACCACACCGGCGTCGAATAGCTGGCGTTGGTGTCGTCCTTGGAGAAGGAGATGCGCTGCGCCTGGCCGCCGCCAGCCGCCATCACGTAGATCTGCGACCTGCCGCCACGATCGGACTCGAAGCAGATGCGGGTGCCGTCCGGCGAGTAAGATGGAGACGTGTCGATCGCCGGCGTGTCGGTGAGGCGCGTGGTCGAGCGCGAGCGCAGATCCATCACGAACAGGTTGGAATTGCCGCCCTGCTGCAGGCTCATGATGACGCGCTGGCCGTCCGGCGAGAAGCGCGGCGCAAAGGTCATGCCGGGGAAGTTGCCGACGATCTCGCGCTGGCCGGTCTCGATGTTGAAGAGATAGACCTTCGGATCGCCCTGGCCGAACTCCATGTAGGTGATCTCTTGCGAGTTCGGCGAGAAGCGCGGCGTCAGAACGAGGTCGGAGCCGCGGGTCAGATAGCGCACATTGGCACCATCCTGATCCATCATCGCGAGCCGCTTGACGCGGCGCTCCTTCGGCCCGCTTTCATCCACGAACACCACGCGGCTGTCGAAATAGCCTTTCTCGCCGGTCATGCGCTCGTAGATCTGGTCGGAGATGATGTGGGCGATGCGGCGCCAATATTCCGGCGAGGTGAAATATTGCTGTCCCGTGAGCTGCTGGCCGGTGACCACGTCCCACAGGCGGAATTCGGCCTTGAGCCTGCCATCCGGCTGCCGCGTCATCCGGCCGGTGACGAGAGCCTGCGCGTTGATGGTCTTCCAGTTCTGGAATTGCGGCGCGACGTCGATGTTGCTGATGCGCTCGATGAAGGCGGCCTGGTCGATCGGCGCGAACAGGCCCGAGCGCTTCAGGTTGTTGGTGATGACTTGTGTGACGCCGCTGCCGACATCGCCGTCGGAGGGCGAGCCCGGCACGAAACTGGAGATCGCGATCGGGATCGGCTGGAATTCGGTTGGATTGATTTGAAGCCGCCCTTGCTGGGCCTGGGCGAAGGCGCGTCCACCCCCAAGCGCGGCGAGCCCCGCGCCTGTCAGGGTCATGAAGCGGCGGCGATTCATCGATCGGATGTCATTCATCGCAAATTTCTTTGGTTCGGATATCACAACATATCCTTCAGGCCGAAGCGCATCGGAATGGTTTTCCAGGTGTCATACTGTTGCTTTGGCAGGAACGAATAGACCTGACATTGCACGATGGCTCGCTTGCCACTCTCCGCCACAGCCTGAGCAATCGACCGCGACGGTCCTCTTGCCGCAACGACAACCGGCTCGGATGCCAGCGTTCCATCGATCTTCATGTAGATATCGATGTCGACTTCGTATTGATCAGCGTCCTGCCCGTTATAGGTTGGCGTAAAACAGCGCCTGACCGCCGACATGAACGCGCCTTGCCAGGTCGCGACGTTGTTGGCGGCCGTTCCGCTCGTCGATCCCAGCGAGGCCGACGCGTTCAGCGCCGAGCCGGCGAGCTCGTGCCGGGTCGCTGCGCGCTTGTCGAGGTCGCGCTGGATCTGTGCGGGGTCAAAGGTGCGCTCCTTCGGCTTGGGCTGATGCTGAGGCTGCACAGCCGCGACCTTCTGCTCCACGGGCTTGGGCGGCGGCTTCTTGGTCTCCAGCTTCTTCTGGAGCTCGGCGATAGGATCTTCCTTGGCCGGATCAGGCTTCTTTTCCTGCGGCTTCGGCTCTTCCTTTGGCTTGGCCTCGGCAACCGGCTTCTGCGGCTCGGGCTTCTTCTCGACCGGCTTCTCAACGGGCTTCGGCGGCGGCTCCGGCTGCGAATTGGTCTTGATCAGCTCTTTCTTCTCGGTGACCTTGCCGACGGCGTCTTCCTCGGGCTTCGCTTCCGCGATCTTCTCGACCTTGGGCTTCGGCTCCTTCTTGTCGCCGGTCTTCTGCCCCGACATCATTTGCGCGAGCTGATCGGTGGAGATGATGTCGACCGGAAGCGACTCCTCCGGCGCGATGAAGGCCTTGCTGCTAAAGGTGACCAGCCCCCATCCAAGCACGAGGACATGGAGGGCAATCGACGCAACGAGTGTCTTGTCGACCTTCACCTTCACGGCTTACCCCTGATCCGCTTCCGTGACGAGGGCGAGCTTCTTGAATCCGGCACCCGACAGCAGGCCCATGACCTTGGCCACCGTGCCGTAATCCGCCTTCTTGTCGGCACGCAAATAGATGCGTTCCTCGAGCCCGCCCCGCGCATCCGTGATCGCCTTCAGCTTGGGTATCAGTTCGTTGATCGCGATCTCGGCATCGTTGATGAACACCTTGCCCTTGATGTCGACCGACATCTGGATCGGCTTCTGGTCGTTGTTTTCGAGGCTCTTGGCCTGGGTCTGAGGCAGGTCGAGCGGCACGCCGACCGTCAGCATCGGCGCCGACACCATGAAGATGATGAGCAGCACCAGCATCACGTCGACCATCGGCGTGACGTTGATTTCGGCCACCACGGGCTTGCGCCGGCCGCGGCGCCCGCCGCCTCCGGATGAGCTCGCAACGTTCATCGCCATGATCGAGTGCCCAACTTGCCCTTCACAGTAGAGCCAATTCCGTTCCGATGAAATCGGAACGGGGCTCTAGATTCTTGTCCTGACGCGTTTTCTTTACGCGAACCGGTATCCACTTCGCTCGAAAACGCTCCATACATGCCGTCCATCAGCCCCGCTCGTCGATCTGACGCGACAGAATGGCTGAAAATTCATCGGCGAAGCCCTCCAGCCGCTGGGCCTGACGGTTCACCTCGGACGTGAACTTATTGTAGAAAATAGTGGCAGGAATGGCGGCGATAAGGCCGACCGCGGTCGCAAACAGCGCCTCCGCGATACCGGGGGCAACCACCGCCAGAGAGGTATTTTTCGACGCCGCGATCGACTGGAAGCTCGACATGATGCCCCAGACCGTGCCGAACAGGCCGACGAAGGGGCCGGCAGAGCCGACGGTCGCCAGCACCAGCAGGCGCCGTTCCAGGCGCTCGACCTCGCGCGCGATCGAGACGTTCATCACCTTGTCGATGCGCATCTGCAGGCCCGCGACCGAGCGCGCATGGCTTTCGAAAGAACGCTTCCATTCGCGCATCGCCGCCACGAAGCAGGCCGCCATCGAATGCGTCGGCTTGGCTGAAAGCGTGCGATAGAGTTCCTCGATCGACTCGCCGGACCAGAACGCCTGCTCGAACCGGTCCATCGAGCGCCGGGTGCGCGCGTAAAGAAAGATCTTGTCGATCGCGATCGCCCAGACCCAGACCGAGCAGGACAGAAGTCCCAGCATCACCGCCTTCACGATCCAGTGAGCCTGCCAGAACAGCGCAATCAGCGACACGTCGGCGGAGGCAGCAACCGGAAGGGCTGACTGAGCCACGTCGGCCGGATTCATAAGCAGTATCCTCTCAAGGCGATCGTTACCCAATGTCCTTCGGCCAGCAAATCGCTGCCGGTGTTCCCCAGCAGCCGCGCTAGAACCGGCGCGGCCGGCAAGCCCGCTCAAAGCCTTGTCTTTCTGGGGTGCAGGGCTGCTCCAAAGCCGGCCGCCTGCATTCCCCGCCAAGATGTCAAAACTATGGGCCTCGACACGGCTTTCGGGCGCGACTTGTTCGTTCTTACCAGAGCCCGGCGTTGGTTAATGCGGGGTTACCGGCGACGAATTTGGCTTCCGGAAAGGCAGGCGGGACATTTACTTGGTCCGCTCCCCCCTTGGGCGGCGGCATCTAGCCGCGGAAGTCGAGCCCAAGCCCGCGTTCCCGGAACCGGTTTCGAGTTCCGCGTGATCAACGCTGGGCGCGGGCCCAGAGACCGCCTCCTCGTGCAGCGAAACCTTCCAAACCGCTGGACGAGCAAACCCTCAGGCCGCGCTCGTCGCTGCACGGCTGCGCCCGTTCTCAATTTCGCGCTGTATTGCCTCGACGAACGTGGCGAGCCGCGGTCCGTAGTTCGCCGATGCCACGTCGCGCGCAGCGACGAAAAGACAATCAAGGGGTCGCTTGCCGACGAGTTCCCGCATCTGGCCGAAGACCTGATCGCTGCCGGCCCCGCCAAGCGTACAGAAGAACGCCACGGCAGGGAGGCTCGACCTGTTTGCGAGCAAGTAGGCACGGACGGGCGAAGATAGCGACCAGGCCCAGACCGGTGTTCCGATCACAACGACATCGTAGAGAGATGGATCTCTGACGGTGGCGGCGATGCACGATGGGATCTGCCGTCGCGCTTCCATGACCGAGCGCAGATAGCCGAATATCCCATTGCGGCTACCAGCCTCGGTGATTTCTTCGCTGTCGCAGGACAACGCATCCGACAGCGATTGAGCAACTTTGCGCGTCGCGCCGGTCCGGGAATAATAGACTACGAGAATTCTTGCGTTGGCCATCGTCATGCTCCTCGCCTCCGCCTGACGAACTACATCGCGCCCGCGATGCGCTTGGCTTGATTCACGTCAAAAGGCGCGGAGATACGTCGATGATGCGTGCCGGGCTTGAAACATCTTGCCGTGCGGCCTGACGTGCGAGAGCCGCGCGCCCCGAAAACGTGGCGGCAGCAGGTCGGCGACGGCGGGATGCGCATCGAAGAATTCCGTGAGAGGAGAGGGCCCGGCGCTTCGCACCGACCTGCGAGCGGCAGAGGTAAGCACGGCAAAAGCCAAACCGCCCGCCTGCGGGTCGCGCAGGCGGGCGGCTCGGGGCCATCAGGACTTTGGGGGCATGCGCCTGAAGGCTTTGAGAGGCGTCAGCCCTGCTGCTGGTCGGTCGGCGGCGGGGTTGGACGCGTCTTGTGCTGCGCCATGAACTGGTCGAACTCTTCCTTGTCCTTGGCGTGACGCAGACGGGTCAGGAAATCCTTGAACTCGCGCTGCTCTTCCTCGAGGCGCTGGAGCGTCTCGGCGCGATATTCGTCGAAGGCGCGGTTGCCGGAGGACGGCGGGCCGAAGCCAAAGCCGAAGCCACGGCGCTCCATGCGGTCGCGCATGCGATCCATCCTGTACTGCATCCGCTCCATCTTGTTCTGCCAGCGATCCTGGTGGCTCCAGCACGACATTCTTCTGCTCCCGAGTGTGAAAAAGAGAAGGGCAAGTCCGATCGGCCACCAGATGATGAAGCCGAGAATGGTCACGGCGATCCAGCCGGGATGCCAGGGCGTATCGAGCATGCGGGGGCGCTCGTACTGTTGGTATCGGTCCGAAGGGCCGCGCCATCGATTGACATCAGCGGTGTAGGCCATTTCCCATCTCCATCACGGCACCTGCGCCGTTGTGAATGTAAATAACATTTACATAGCTAGACCATCCCGCGATTTTGTCAAGCCGGCCGCCTGACAGGCCCGCGGAATTATTTGCGCAACTTTATTTCGGCTTGCCCCAGGGGCCGCCCGGCGGCACGCCCGAACCGGAGGGAGCCTCCGGCGGCACCGGCGGCGGCTCGGCACTCTTGCCGGCCGGACGGCGGTCGATGGGGAAGCCGAGCCCGCGCAGATAGATCAGCACCTCGGCCTCTAGCAGATCGTCCGGCGACATCGGCAATTTGCGACGGGCGGCATCGCCGCGGGAGAACAGCGAGGCGACGCCGTGCGACATCGACCAGATGTGCAACGCCATCATCATCGCCGGCGGACGGGGTGTGCCGGGCGGCGTCAGCGCGGCGAGGCGCTCGGCCGCGGCACGGATGACGCCGAATGCGCGCTCTCCCGCTGCCATCAAGGCAGGATTGGCATCGACCGGCAGGCCCGATTCGAACATTGCGTTGTAGAAGGCCGGCTCCTCGCGGGCGAAGGCGAGATAGGCCCTGCCGACGCGCTCGAACGCGGTGACCGTATCGGGGCGCCCGTCGTCCCAGGCCGCGGCCAGGCGCGCCTCGAACTGCTCGAAACCGCGCTGGGCGATCGAGGACAAGAGCTCGTCGCGGTCGCGGAAATGCCGATAGGGCGCCGCCGCGCTGACACCGGCCATGCGCGCGGCATCGGCGAAGGTGAAGCCGGCCGCCCCCTTCTCGGCGATCAGCCCGAGAGCGGCCTGCAACAAGGCTTCCTTCAGATTGCCGTGGTGATAGCCGCGCTCGGCGCGGCGCTGCTCCTTGCGCCAGCTCATGTGAACGACCTTTACATGAGCCGGGCGTGAAGGTCACTAGCGGGAATCGCGCGTGATTAACCCCGCATTCTCCGCAGTCATTCCGGGGCGGCTCAAAGAGCCGAACCCGGAATCTCGAGATTCTCAGGTGCGAATTGCGCACCATAGTTCGATGCTCCGCATCGCCCGGAATGACGGTCCACTGGAGGCTACATCTGCGGAATGGGCAGAATGGGCATCACTTCGATCGCCTCGCCCGGAAAGATCGCAAAATGCGGATGGTTCTCGAACAGTTTGGCAGCTTCCTCCTGCGAGGCGGCATGCACCACCGTGAAGCCGGTCAGCGCATTGCTGACCTCGGTGATGCCATTCGCGTCGATCCTGCGGGTCTTGCCGAGCGGGCCGCCGATCTCGACGATGACGGACTTGTGCTTCTCGACCCAGCCGTGCCAGGCAGCCATGCCCTCCTGCTCCCTGGCCTTCCGTTCGGCCTCCGGCAGGGCGCGCCAGGCCGCCATCTTCGTACCGGACGTGCTGCCGAGATAGACGGCGAGAAATTTGTGTTCGGCGCTCATGGATATCTCCTCTGCTTGATTGATCGGAAAATCGGATAGCGGCTGTCTCGTCTACCTCTTCAGGTCTCCGAACTCGGCCACCACTTCCTGCACTTCGGGCGAGTAGTCGGTGATCTCCTGCACCTGCCGGACCTCGATGATTTCGTTCGGCGAGGCCGGGCACTTCTTCGCCCAGGCGATCGCCTCCGCGCGCGAGGCGACCTCGATCATCCAATAGCCGCCCAGCACTTCCTTGGCCTCGGCAAAAGGGCCGTCGGTGACGATGGGTTCGCCGGTCGCGAACGAGACGCGCGCCCCCATTGAGGGCGGATGCAGGCCGTCGAGCGTGATCAGTACGCCGGCATCCTTCAGCGCCTCGTTGTAACGCATCATCGCCGCGACACGTTCGGGATCGAGTTGAACGTTCGGTGGTGCGGCCTCGTATCCGAGCGGGATCATCAGCATCATGAATCGCATGGGACTTCCTCGTCACTCGCTGTCATTCCGGGGCGCGATAAAGTCGCGAACCCGAATCCATTCATCCATTATTCCCTCGCCGCGTACGCGCGGATGCGCTCTTCCTGCTCGCGCAGCTCGGGGGTGAAGGCTTCGCCGAAATCCTCGGCCGAAAAAACCTGGCGGATCTCGATCTCCGAGCCTGGCTCGAACGGCGCACGCTTCATCCAGGCAATGGCCTCGTCCAGCGAGGCAGCCTTGATCAGCCAGAAGCCCGAGATCAGGTCGGGCGAAAGAGTGAATGGACCGCGGGTGACGCCCGCCTCGGACGCCGAATATCTGACCCGCGCGCCCTTCACGGTCGGATGCAGGCCCTCGCCGGCTTCGATGACGCCGGCCTTGGCCATTTCCTCGTTGAACTTGCCCATCGCCGCCAGCATCTCCGTGGTCGGCATCTTGCCGGCCTCGGTGTCCTGGTTTGCCTTGACGATCACCATGAAACGCATCGACCTGCTCCGTGATATGTCTTGCGGACTGAAACAGCCGGCCCGCGTTCCCCTCTAAGACGAACGACCTTCTGCCGAGCCGACAGCGGGGCGGAAACTTTCTTAGAGGCCGTGCCAGAGCGACTGCGGCAGGCGCATTCGGGGCCGAATCGGCTCGACAGGCATGGCGCGGGGCCTTTCATGCCGGAACCGAAGCGAAGTAAAAGGGGCCGGCGTTCGCGCGCCCCTCCCGGACACAGGACAGATCAGCCGATGCCGCAAACCCCGCAAAAAGTCGCCCTCGTCACCGGAGCCGCGCGCGGCATCGGGCTTGCGACCGCGAAAAAATTCCTGGCCGAGGGCTGGCGTGTGGCGCTGCTCGACATCGAGGGCGAGTTGCTCGGGCGAACGGTCGCCGAAATCGGCCTAGGCGAGGCGACGCTGGCGCTGACCTGCGACGTATCGGACGCGTCCGCAGTCACCGCCGCAATGACGACGATCGAGCGGCGGTTCGGCCGGCTGGATGCGCTGGTCAACAATGCCGGCATCGCGGTGTTCGCGCCGCTGATGGAGACGTCCGAGGCTGACTGGCGTCGCGTGCTCGAGGTCAACCTCACCGGACCGTTTCTCTGCACCAAGGCGGCAGTGCCCTTGATGCGCGACGGCAATGGCGGCGCCATCGTCAACATCACCTCGATCTCGGCGGTGCGCGCCTCGACGCTGCGCTCGGCGTACGGCACCAGCAAGGCGGGCCTTGCGCACCTCACCAAGCAGCTCGCGGTCGAGCTCGCCTCCCTCAACATCCGTGTCAATGCGGTCGCGCCGGGACCGGTCGACACCGCGATGGCGAAGCAGGTGCACACCAGGGAGATCCGCGCAGACTATCATGACGCCATTCCGCTCAACCGCTACGGCCTGGAAGAGGAACTCGCGGAAGCGATTTATTTCCTGTGCTCGGCAAGCGCGAGCTACATCACCGGTCAAATTTTGGCCGTTGATGGCGGCTTCGATGCGGCCGGTATCGGTCTGCCGACGCTGCGCGGGCAAAGGCGCAACGGGTAGAACCTGTACGGTGGGTTAGAGCTGCGGGCCGCGTGAAGCGCGGGCCGCCGGGCGTAACCCACCTCTTGTCACGCGGCGCCAAGGATGGTGGGCTACGCCAGCCCACCTGACAAAATCGAGCTCGTGGAGACTTCATGCGACGCATCTCATTGCTCAAAGCCTTGATGCTTGCATCCGCGCTGCTCGCCGTCAGGCCCGCCGCGGCCGAAATCCGCATCATCCAGTCTCCAGGCGGACAGGTCGGGCCGTTCCTCGATCTGTTCGAGAAAGTGCGCGAGAGCGGCGAGCGCGTCGTGATCGATGGTCCCTGCCTGTCCGCCTGCACGCTGGTGCTGAGCATCGTCCCGGGCGAGCGCATCTGCGTCACCAAGCGCGCCGTGCTCGGCTTCCACGCCGCGCGTTCGGTGGACCGGCGCGGGCGCTTCTATGCCGAGCCGGAGGCATCGGTCGCGGTGCTTGCCGCCTATCCCGGCCCGGTGCGCGACTGGATCAGCCGCCGGGGCGGCCTTACCTCGCGGTTGCTGCTGCTGAAGGGACGTGATCTCGCCGCGATCTATCCGCGATGTCGCTGATGAAGCTGGCAGCTGCCACGAGTGCGACGTGAATGATCTGAATGAACCGCATCACATTGAAGACGATTTTGCTTGGCTGGTCCGAGGCCAAACACCATGTTCCCTGCGCTCGCATGCAGCGCGCGCCGGGGGATCTGCGCCGTCAGGCGCTGTCTGCCTTCAAAAGAGAGTCTGTATCACCGGTACCAGCTTTGCGCTGGCGCAGATGAGCATTCCCCAAAGAGCAAAATTGATCTGTAGCGCCGCCGCCATCGGTCGCTCCCCTTCCAAGTGACGTCCATCCCAGTTTGTAACTTTTATGAATCACCAATAGCGATTCCGGCGTGCAGATCACAGCCCAATATTGCGCCAATTGTTGTGCG
Source organism: Bradyrhizobium sp. CCBAU 53415 (assembly GCF_028128735.1). Taxonomy (NCBI): domain Bacteria; kingdom Pseudomonadati; phylum Pseudomonadota; class Alphaproteobacteria; order Hyphomicrobiales; family Nitrobacteraceae; genus Bradyrhizobium; species Bradyrhizobium sp. CCBAU 53415. The sequence goes on from NZ_LBJF01000024.1 coordinate 117,467, forward strand.
ATGCATTTGGTTTCATGAAGCGGCCTCACTGCGCCCGCAAAGTGATGCGAAAGCATGACCTCATATTCGGCCATGGTTGATATTCGGCCATGGTTGGTTTTGCCTTGAGTTCCATTGAGCCGTCGCGATGCGCGTGTCTCACGCGGATTCTGCGCATCGCACACGCAGCAGAGGCCCGGCATGATTCGACACGGCTTCATCTTGCTCACTTTTTGTACAGCGCTGATAGAGTGCGCAGGCGCTTCAGCGCAGGAACGTCGCCCCATCGCGTGGGACGGTCTCGGCAAGGATCCAAACCGTCCTCATGTCGCGAAGCGACACGTCACGAATCGCGCCCCCGCGGCAAGTGATCCGAATCAGGAGCGGGAACGGGTGCTCGGCACTTTGCGCCCATATTCCGAGGCATGGTGGGCGGTCCACGACGAAATACAGGCGGAGAACGACAAGCAGCTCGGCAGCAAGCTCATGATCTGCCCTCGCTGCATGGAGCCGTCGCCGCCGCGCGAGGACGTCACCGGATCGATCCGGTGAGAGGACAAACGGCGGATCGGCGTGTGACGCAATGAGTCCATGCGTGCCCCCTCTCCCGCAGCATCGGAGAGAGGGGCCGCAGCTCAGTGGACCGTGCGCGCGGTCGCGCCCGTCATATTCCCTCCGCCGGGCAGTTCACCATCCAGGGAATGCCGAACTTGTCGACGCACATGCCAAAGCCCCTGGCCCAGAAGGTCTTGCTGAAGGGCATGGTGACCGAGCCGCCGTCGGCGAGCGCGTTGAACTTGCGCTCGCCGTCTGCGGGATCCTTGACAGTGAGCGAAATCGAAAAACCCTGCGGCTTGTGAAAGTGCTCGGCCGGCGCGTCTGAAGCCATCAGCACGCTGCCGTCGGGCAGCGACATCCGTGCGTGCATGATCATCTTCTCGCGGCCGGGCGCGGCCGGCACATCCGGCGGCGCGTCCGAGGACCGCATCATTGCTTCGATCTTGCCGCCGAGAACCTTGGCGTAGTAGGTGAACGCCGCTTCGCAATTGTCCTGATAGAACAGATAGGGATTGAGCATCGTTTTTCTCCTCTTCGTTTGCGGTGAGGCTCATTGCTTCTCGGTGAGCTTCTTCAGGCCGGCGAGACCTGCCTCGAAATCCTTGCCGATCATGCTGTCCATGTTGATGAACACCTGCATGATCTTGGACAGGAACGGCGCCGGACCGTACATCGCCCATGTGACGAGTGTGGCATCGCCTTGCGGCACAAAGGTGAACTCGGCGGTGTTGTGGCCTTCGAACGGCCGCTCGAAATCGAGCTTGATGCGGAGCTTTGACGGCCCGTTGGCCTCCAGGATCTCCATGTGGCCGGCACCGACATTGTTGTTGCCGTCCCAGGCATAGGTCGCGCCCTGTCCCACCGAGGTTCCGCCGAACATGCGCTTCATGGCGGGATCGCGACTCTCATAGGGTGACCAGCTGGTCCAGCGATGGAAATCAGCAACCAGCGGATAGATCGCATCGGCCGGAGCTTTGACGGCGAGACTGCGCTCGACGCGGAACGTGTCGGGCTTCGTCAGGGCAAAGACGAGGATGCCAGCAAGCCCGGCTGCGAGCAGGATGACGATGACGGCAATGGCTTTCAGCATGATGGGCTCCCTGGATACGGGCTAAGGACGAAGGGGGATGGCCGGCCCCGACAATTCGAAGGCGAAATTATTCTGCCGTCATTCCGGGGCACCCGAAGGGTGAACCCGGAATCTCGAGATTCCGGGTTCGGTCCTGCGGACCGCCCCGGAATGACGGCGAACCATCACGTCGCCTTCGCACCCCGCCTGGCGCCGCCGTTAGCTTGCTTCGGCTGGCTGTCGCGGATCAGGCGATCGAGATGCATGCGGATGTGGGCGGCTTCGGCCGAGGTGTTGGCGAGCGCGATGGCGCGGTCGAAGGCGACGCGGGCTTCGTCGTTGCGGCCGAGCTGCATCAGGAAGGCGCCGCGCACGCCGTAGAAATGGAAATAGCTGGCGAGCTTCGGCGCCAGCGGCTCGATCAGCTCGAGCGCAGCCTGCGGCCCGCGCACCTTGGAGACGGCGACCGCGCGATTGAGGGTCACCACCGGAGACGGCTGCACCACTTCCAGAGCGCCATAGAGCAGATCGATCTGCGTCCAGTCGGTCTCCTCCGGCGTCGATGCGCGCGCATGCAGCGCGGCGATCGCGGCCTGGATCTGGTACGGCCCGCTGCGGCGATGGCGCATCGCCTTGTCGATCAGCGCGAGACCTTCCGCGATCATGGTGCCGTTCCACAGCGAGCGATCCTGATCGTCCAGCAGGATCAGCGATCCGTCCTCGGCAAAGCGCGCGGCGCTGCGCGCGTGCTGCAACAGGATCAGCGCGGTCAGGCCCATGATCTCCGGCTCGCTCGGAAACAGCCGAAGCAGCAGGCGCGCCAGCCGGATTGCCTCTTCGCACAGCGGCTTTCTGATCTCCGCGGTGTCGCCACTTGCCGAATAGCCCTCGTTGAAGATCAGGTAGATCATCGCCGCGACACCGGTGAGGCGCTCGGAGCGCTCGACCGCGCCGGGCGCTTCGAAGGGGGCGCCCGCCTCGGCGACCTTTGCCTTGGCCCGCGTGATGCGCTGCTCCATCGCGGCTTCCGAGACCAGGAAGGCGCGTGCGATCTGCTTCACGGTGAGGCCTGAGACGATGCGCAACGCGAGCGCAATCTGCTGCGTCGCCGGCAATTGCGGATGACAGCAGATGAACATCAAACGCAAGATGTCGTCGCGATAGTGCGAGCCGTCGAGCCGCTCGGCCAGCGCGCCCTCGGCATCATCGAGATCCGAGATGGCCTGGTCATCCTCCGGCAGCGGCTGCTGCTTGCGCGCGCGGCGCACCTCGTCGATCGCGACGTTGCGGCCGACCATGATCAGCCAGGCTGCGGGATCGCGCGGCGGCCCGTTCTGCGGCCAGGACTTGAGCGCGCGCAGGCAGGCGTTCTGAAAAGCCTCCTCAGCGGTGTCGAGATCGCGGAAATAGCGCAGCAGCGCGCCCACCGCCTGGGGTCGCGCCGAGGTCAGCGCAGTCTCGATCCAGGCGGTATCGGCATCGCTCACGTCAGGTTTCCTCCGGGCCGGAACACGCCGACGGGACGCACCTCATAGGCACCGCCGGGATTGGCGGCTCCAAGCTCGCGAGCGACGTCGAGCGCGTCGTCGAGGTTCTTGCAGTCGACGATGTAGAACCCGAGCAGCTGCTCCTTGGTCTCGGCATAGGGGCCGTCGAGCACCAGAGGTGGGTCCTCCTTGCGCAGCGTCGCCGCCGCGGTCGTCGGCAGCAGCCGCGCCACCGGTCCGAGCCGGCCCTGCTTGGTGAGCTTTTCCTGCACCACGGCGAGCTTCGTCATCACGGCCTCATCCTGCTCCTTGCTCCAGGAGCCGACGAAATCCTCGTCGTGATAGCAAAGAATGGCGTACAGCATGGGCGACACTTTCCTCGTCTGTTCTGAAGACGCGCCAATATGCCCCGCGCCGACAGGGCTGCGGAAAAAAATTGCAGGAAAAATCCGGCAGATCGTGCCAAGGAGGGCCTTCTCAAGCGGAACCGACGAGGCACTTCGAATGACCCTGGGCACACTGGCCGTTCTGATCAACAGCACGCAGCAGAACTGGCTGCCGGAGCGCTGGAAGGCCCGCTTCGAAGCGGTCTGCGGGGACCGCCGCGTGGTCCTGCTGCCGGATGCCGGGCTCGACCCGGCGAAGGTACACTATGCCGCGGTGTGGAAACCGGTGCCGGGCGATCTCGGTGCGTTCCCCAATCTGCGCGCGATTTTCAATCTCGGCGCCGGCGTCGACGCACTGATGGCGGACAAGAGCCTGCCCGACGTGCCGCTGGTGCGCGTCGCCGTGCCCGATCTCACCAATCGCATGACCGAATATGTCGTGCTGCACGTTCTGATGCACCATCGCCAGGAGCTTTACCTAAGGCAATCGCAGCGCGAGAAGCGCTGGGAGCCGAAATATCAATGGCCGGCGAGCGCGATCACCGTCGGGGTCATGGGATTGGGCACGCTGGGGGCCGATGCGGCCAATGTGCTGCGGCGGCTCGGATTCCGCGTCGCCGGCTGGAGCCGCAGCCCGCGGACGATCGACGGCGTCGAATGCTTCCACGGCGCTGCGCAGATCGACGCGTTCCTGCGCACGACCGACATCCTGGTCTGCCTGCTGCCGCTGACGCCCGACACGAATGGCATCCTCAATCGCGACGTCTTCACAAAGCTCAACCGCAACAGCCCGCTCGGCGCGCCCGTGCTGATCAATGCCGGCCGCGGCGGCCTTCAGAACGAAGCCGACATCCTGGCCTGCCTCGACGACGGCACATTGGGCGCCGCCTCGCTCGACGTCTTCGTGCAGGAACCGCAGCCGGCGGACAGCCGCTTCTGGACCCACCCCAAGGTGGTGCTGACGCCGCACAACGCAGCCGACACCGACGCGGACGCGATCTCGGCCTATGTCGCCGAGCAGATCGCGCGGTTCGAGGCGGGCGGAGCGCTGGAGAATGTGGTGGATCGCGCAAGGGGGTATTGAGGCTTCGCTTCCAGGCTAGCCTTTGACGCCGACCATCATATCGATCGCGCCCTTCACGATCGCCTCCAGCTCCTTGCGCGGAACGCGGGCGCGCGAACGAACAGCGATGGAGTGCACGGTGGCTGATGCGATCTGCGCCAGCACGGCCGGATCGGCGCTCTCCGGCAACTCGCCCTTCTCCTTGGCGCGGCGGAAGCAACTGGCAAAAGCCTTGTCGAGCTCGGTGAGGCCGTCGAGCACCATGGCGCGGATCTCGGGATCGCTCACCGCCTCGGACGCCGCCGTCACCACCGTGAAGCAGCCGCGCGGGCCGGTCTCGCCGGAGAGATAGATGTTCAGCGCGGAGGCGAAGATGCGCTCCAGCCGCTGGCGCAGCGGCATCTCCTCGCGAAAGATCGCGGCCATGGATGCTCGCGCTTCCTCACGGTAGCGCTGGTAGCTCTTGATGTAGAGCTCCCGCTTGTCCCCGAAGGCGCCATAGAGGCTCGGACGATTCATGCCGGTGGCCTCGCTGAGATCGTCGAGCGAGGTCGCGGCAAAACCCTGCCTGCGGAACAGGTCGAGCGCCTTGCCGAGCGCGACATCGGGCTCGTAGGCGCGTGGGCGGCCGCGGCGCTTGGGTTCACCGCGGCGCCCAGGCTCATCGGCAGCAATTGGCGGCTTCGATTTTTGTACCATTTCGCAAATTAATCCTTGACCGCCGATATATTATGCAAGACAGTACAAAAATCAATCTGGCCAGGTTGAGCGACACGCCAAAGTCACACTGAGGAATTGCCCAAGGAGGCTACTGATGGATCTCTATTTCTCGCCGCTCGCCTGCTCCATGGCGACCCGCGTCGCGCTGTACGAAGCCGGTGCCGAGGCGAATTATCTCGAAGTCGATCCGCCGACCAAGAAGGTTCTGAACGACGGCTCCGATTTCCGGAACGTGAATCCGATCGGTCTGGTGCCGACGCTGCGCACCGACGAGGGCGTGGTGCTGACCGAGAACGCGGCGATCCTGCAATATGTCGCCGACCGCTTCCCGCAATCCGGCCTCGGTGCCGCAGCGGGCATCGATCGCACCCGACTGCACCAATGGCTCTGCTTCATTGGCACCGAGCTGCACAAAGGCCTGTTCGTGCCTGTGCTCGACCGCAAGGCGCCACAGGAGGCCAAGGCCTATGTGCTGGAGAAGAACCTGTCGCGGCTCGACTATCTCGACAATTACCTCAAGGGGCGCGAGTTCGTGCTCGACCATTTCAGCGTCGCCGATGCCTATCTCGTCACGGTCATCAACTGGACCATGGCGACGCCGCCGATCGAGCTTGCGAAATGGCCGAACGTGAAGGCCTATTACGAGCGTTTGCGCCAGCGGCCCTCGGTCGCGAAGGCGATTGCAGAAGAGTTCGAACTGTACAAGGCCGAGCTCGCGCGCAAGAAGGCGGCGGCGTAGGCCGGGCCGAACACCGCTTCGCCCCTCCTCGCTCAAGACGTCGTCCCTGCCGACAAGGCTGGGACGACGTTTGCGCTTGAAAGAGGTTGTGAGGAAAAAGGCGTGGGGAAGTGTGACCGCGACGCTTCCGCGCCCTCGTCATTGCGAGGAGCCCGAGACAGAATTGCGAAGCAATTTTGCGCTGATGCGACGAAGCAATCCAGAGTCTTTCCGCGGAAAGATTCTGGATTGCTTCGCTTTGGCTCGCAATGACGGAGTGTGGAGGACTGACGTCGCTCTAGAAACGCGCGCTTCATCTGCGGACACACCTTCACGTTCTCGCGGCTTGTTTTGCCCGAGCTTTGCTGATCTCTTCCGCCCTCATCTCAAGCAAGGGCGCAGGGAAGGCCGGGCGCCGGCTGGCACCCGAAGTCCCGCGTGGGCAAAAAAAGCGCACGGGGTGGACGACAGGTGTGCCGGTCGCCCGGCCCTCCCTGCGCGATGGTTTTCACGGTGTCCTTCGTGCTCTCCTCGGGGAGCGCTGCACTATTGCCCCCGTCGCCTTGCGGATGGCTGATGCACGTGCCCGGTCGGGCCGCCGCATCACCGCAAGCCTTGGCGCCAGAACCCCGGGCGTCAGGACCACACGACTTCTCCGTCCGCGCACATCCTCGCTGGGTCCTCCGCGGCTGGCGTGCGCTCACCACAAAGGCCATTCGAAGACGCTGTCAGCGCCGTGTCGTATCGCGCCTTGTCGCTGCTCACGGTCTCCCGCCCTGCAGCTGCCATGCGCGCCGACGCCGTCGCGGCCACCGCATCCCGGCCCGCGCTTCGTGACGATCGCGAAACGCCCCTTGTGGCGGGCGGGATGAGCAGGCTTGTACGGCAAAACCGAACTTCTGTAAATTCGAATATTTTTGCGGTTCGCTATCGACCCAGCGCTGGGGTGTTTTGCCCGTCGGGCAGCACAACAGATGGTGTGGAGCCAAGCGTCAGCGCCGTGGCGTCGGGGGCCACCTCTTCCCCGTGGAGAAGGTGTTTTCCCGTAAAGCACCTGCGGCAGACCACAGGAAGGGTGGAGCGCCACGAAACCCATCAATCCGTTCGCCGCTGACGAACGCACGATGGGTTTCGCAAAGGGCTCGGCCCATCCCACGCGTGTATGAACGGCCGCATGAATTTTGTTCGTTGGCCCACCGCGTGCCCATACCATCGATTGGCCCGCGGGGGCGCTTACAGATAGAAGCGGATATCGGCCCTCCGACAATCCCTGTTGAAACGGTCGAAAATGACCCATCGCGGACTTAGCGGCGCGCCGGACTACGGAGGACCCCACTCAACGATTATTGTCGCCGGTTCCTGTACATTCCACCCAGTGTACCGGCTACCGACCCAAGGCACAGAGGCGCACCAACGCCGATCATTGCCCAGAATGCGACTAGCAGGAGGTGAGCTGCCAAACCTTCTCCTATGACGTCACCTCGTAACCAAAGAGGTGCCGCTGCGGTCAGGAGCAACAGAGACCCGGCAACGGCGATTTTCATCCAAGATGTTGAGCGTGGATCACGCCGGGCGAAGTGAAATGACCCCCATGCGGCCGTGGAGGCAAGGACCGTCCATAGGATGCCAAGTGAAAGCATAGAGAGACAACATCCTCCAATCGACTTCCATCGATAGAGAAGATTGGTGCACAAATCTTCGTCTATCAGATTAAAAATTCGAGCAAAATCCGTCCATCACTCTCAAGTCGGAGGTCGGCTCATGGCCCATAGCGACATATTGCGCCGCCGCACGAATTCAGCCGCTTCAGGGGCGAAGCAGACATTGCGTTCGTTGCGTCCTGCCGCTGGGGTTATGGGTACAGGGCCTGGCGAGCTTGCCGCGCCCCACGCGGCGCGACACGCAGACCCCTCCCCCGCTGGGGAGAGGTGGAATTCACCCGTACAGCATCCGCGGCAGGATCGTGACGATGCCCGGCCACAGCGTCAGCAGCAGCACGAAGCCGACCATGATCATCAGATAAGGCATCGTGACGCGCGCGATGTAGCCGAGGCCGTCGTCCGTCAGGCCCTGAATCACGAACAGGTTGAAGCCGACCGGCGGGGTGATCTGCGCCATCTCGACGGCGAGCACCAGGAAGACGCCGAACCAGACCTCGTCGAAGCCCGCGCCCTTCACGATCGGCAGCACGATCGGCAGCGTCATCACGATCATCGAGAAGCCGTCGAGGAAGCAGCCGAGAACGAGATAGAAGAGGATCAGCGTCACGATCAGCATGAACGGCGACAGGCCGAGGCCCTTGACGAAGGCGGCTACTGCCTGCGGGATGCCGAGGAAGGCCGCGGCATTGCCGAGGATCGAGGCGCCGAGCACGATCAGCGCGATCATCGAGCAGGTCACGACTGAGCCGATCAGGACGTCGCGCATGACCTGTTGCGACATCGCGCCTTGCGCCCAGGCGACCAGGGCCGCGCCGAGCACGCCGACGGCGGCGGCCTCCGACGGCGTCGCGAGCCCGCCATACATCGAGCCGAGCACGCAGGCGATCAGGAACAGCGCGGGCGCAAGATCCCTCAGCGCGGCAAAGCGCTCGCTCCACGGCACTTGCGAGAGTTTCGCTTCCGTCTCCGGCACCATCGTGCGATCGAGGCTCGTGTGCAGCATCACCCAGGCCATGAAGGTCGCGGCCAGCAGGAATCCCGGCAGCACGCCGGCCGTGAACAGCTTCAGGATCGAGACATCGCCGAGCACGCCATAGATGATCATGATGTTTGACGGCGGGATCAGGAAGCCGAGCGTGCCGGCGCCGGCGAGCGAACCGATCGCGATGTCGCGGGAATAGCCGCGGCGCGTGAGTTCGCTGAGCGACATGCGGCCGATCACCTGCGTGGTCGCGGCCGACGAGCCCGAGATCGCCGCGAAGATGGTGCAGCCGATCACGTTCACATGCAGCAGGCGGCCGGGCAGCAGACCGGCCCAGGGGGCCAGTCCCTGGAACAGGGAGCGCGAAAGGCGGGTGCGAAACAACAGCTCGCCCATCAGGACGAACAGCGGCAGCGCGAGCAGTTCCTGCGTGGTCAGGATGTTCCAGGCGTACTGGGGCAGCAGCTTGTCGAGCGGGATCGAGCGGAACATCGCGAGCAGCAGCGTCGCAGTGAGCGCGAGCGTCAGGCCGATCCAGACGCCGCAGGCGAGCAGCGCAAACAGGATCGCGAACAGGGCGACGACTTCGATGGTCATGCGATCTCGGATCCGGAAGCGAGCAAAGCGGTCATTCGACGGGCGAGGCCTTCATGCGATGATCCTCGAGCGGCAGGCCGAGCGCGGCCTGGATCGCGCGCGCCAGGAACTGGAGCGTGAGCAGCAGCATGCCGAAGGTGACGACGGCTTCCGGAAACCACAGCGGCGTGTCGCTCGAGGTGGAGACCTGGCCGCGCACGAACGCGCCCCAGGCGAATTTCGCCATGGCCGAGGTCAGGAACGCCATGAAGGCAAAGCCGGCCGCCGCCGAGAGAATTTCGAGCGCGCGCTGCACCGGCGCCGGCGCGTTGTTGAGGAGCAGCACGACGCGGATGTGGCCGCCGACACGAAGCGTCATGGCGGCGCCGAAAGTGAAGGACGCCGCCATCAGATAGGACGAGTACTCCCAGGCGATCGAAATGCTCGGCGGGAAGAACGGCAGGAAGTTCGACAGGAAGCGGGTTGCGACCTCGCACAGCATCAGCAGCGTCAGCATCAAGAGACAGAAGCCGCCGATCCAGCCGTCGAGCCGACCGAGTCGGTCGATGCCGTCGAGCAGAATGCGCAGCGGCACCGGTGCCGCTGCATTCAGACTCTGCGGAGCTTCGGGCGAGATGCTCACCACGACGTCATCCTCAGCCACGCTTCATTTCGGCGAGATAGGCCCGCACCGGCTTGTCGGCCGCCGGCACACGCTTGAGGAAGGCATCTAACTGCGGCGCAGTCTTGGCACGGATGTCCGTCATCATGGCTTGCGAGACCGGCACCACCTCCATGCCGCCTTCCTTCAGGCGGTTGAGGCTGTCGACATCGGCCTTGAGCGAATTGGCCCAGAAGCCCGGCTCCATCTTCGCCGCGATATCCGCAACCAGCTTCTGCTGATCGCCGGAGAGAGCCTTCCAGGAATCGAGATTGACGGTGAGCATCTGCGACGACCAGACGTGGTTGGTCGGGTAGACGTATTTCAGGAATTCCCAGAACTTGCCGTCGACGCCGGACACGGCCGACGTCGAGACGCCGGCGACCGCGCCGGAGGCGAGCGCAGGAATCGTCTCGCCCCAGGGAATCATGACAGCGGCCATGCCGATCGCATCGAGCATTTCGACCGCGCCCTTGTCGGGCACGCGGATCTTGATGTTCTTCAGGCCTGCGACGTCGGAGACCTTGACCTTGAGGTGTAGATACTGCGTCGGCCACGGCACGACGTAGAGAATCTTCTGGTTGTTGCGCGCAGCGATCTTCTCGTATTCGGGCCGCACATATTTGTGCAGTACCTTGAGCTCGTCCACCGAGCCGCAGAGGAAGGGAATGCTCTCGACGCCCATGAACGGCTCGTCGCCGACCTGCTGGATGTTGAGGACGTCGGCGAGCGGAACGAGGCCGTCGCGCACGGCGCGCAGGTGCTCGGGGCCCTTGAAGCCGAGCTGACCACCGGGCTTCACGGTGATGTTGACCGTGCCGCCGCTTTGCTTCTTCACCTCCTCGGCGAAGGCAAAGGCGTTCCGGGTGTGGAAATTGCCGTCAGGCCACACCGTCGACATGTCCCAGCTTACCGTCGCCGCCCGCGCGCGGGTGGAGATGTGGCCGGCGGCGAGTAGCGTCGCTGCACCCGCGGTGAAGTTCCGTCGCGTGATCATTGCACCCCTCCGTTTGCTACGCGCACGACGCCTGAGGCGTCACCGCGAGTACCCATAGATTGCGACCGCCTTGTCGACGGACACGAGTCCGCTTTCGACGTCGTCATTGACCGCCGCGCGCTCGCGCTTGGCGGGATCGCCGATGCCAGCGCCGCCCGGCGTCAGCACCACCAACCGGTCGTCCGGCGGCACCTGCTGAAAGCCTTTCCCTCGCAGCTTCTTTCCGGACTTGAGGCCGACATAGCCGGCCTCGCCGTCCCGGCCGCCATCGCGGCCGCGCGGCGGATGATCAATGCGGTCGAACGCGGCGAGAATGTCGAAGGGCGCATCGACACCGCTGCCGACTTCGATGATCTGACCGAGGCCGCCACGGGTGCGCCCTGCCCCGCCGGAATCCGGACGCAGCTCCTTGCGCCAGAAGATCAGAGGCGTCTGCGTCTCTGCGATCTCGACCGGCGTGCCGCGCACACCGCTGGGATAGGCGGTCGCCGACAGCCCATCCTTGCCGAAGCGCGCGCCGGTGCCGCCATTGGAGGTCACCGCCATGGAGAACCCGTAATTGCCGCCAACGCCGCTTCGGGTCTGCCCGCGCACGTTGAGATTCCACAGGCACGAGGTGCCTTCCGCAGGCACGCGCTCGGGAATGATCTGACGCAGGCAGCCGAACACGACGTCGGGCAGCATCTGGCCGATGATGTGGCGCGAGGCGACCGGTGCCGGCTTCGGCGCGTTGAGGATTGCGCCCGCGGGCGCCGACACCGTCAGCGGCGAGAGCGAGCCGGCATTGTTCGGGATCTGCGAGGCGACGACGCAGCCGAGGCCGAACACGGTGTAGGCCGTGGTGTAGGACAAGGGCACGTTGATGCCGAACTTCGAGGCGGCGGACGTGCCGTCGAAATCGACGTGTATGCCGTCGTCCGAGATCGTCAGCGTCGCCGCCAGCGTCACCGGCGCGTCATAGCCGTCGACCGCCATGGTGTTGCGCCAGCTGCCCTTCGGCAGCTTCGCGATCTCGGCGAGCACGGCCTCGCGCGAGCGGTCGCAGATGTAGTCGCCGAGCTCGTCGAGCGTGTCGATGCCGAACTCGTTCATCATCTCGACCAGCCGCTCGCAGCCGACGTCGTTGCAGCCAGCGAGCGAATAGGTGTCGCCCTCGGTGTCGATCGGCAGCCGCGTGTTGGTGCGGATCATCGCCATCAGCGTCTCGTTGACGACGCCCTGGTCGATCAGCTTCAGCATGGGGATGTAGAGCCCCTCCATGAACACGTCGGTGGCGTCGGGCCCGAAGCCGATGCCGCCGATGTCCATCAGATGGCTGGTGCAGGAGAACAGCGCGACGACCTTGCCGTTCTTGAAGCAGGGCGTGGTGACGACGAAGTCGTTGAGGTGGCCGGTGCCCATCCAGGGATCGTTGGTGATGTAGGCATCGCCTTCCTTCATCGTCTCGATCGGAAAGTGGGCAATGAAATGCTTGACCGATTCCGCCATCGAGTTGACGTGGCCGGGCGTGCCGGTCACCGCCTGCGCCAGCATGCGCCCCTTGAGGTCAAACACGCCGGCCGACAGGTCGCCACATTCGCGCACGATCGGGCTGAACGCGGTGCGAAGCAGCACCTGCGCCTGCTCCTCGACCACGGCGATCAGCCGGTGCCACATGATCTGAAGGTCGATCAGGCTCGCGCCGCTTGCCTTGCTCATGATCAGGCCGCCTTTCGTTCCATGACGATGCTGCCCGCACCGTCGATATGGGCGTCAAAACTGGTGGAGACGAAGGTCGAGGTCTCGTCTTCCGCGATCACGGCGGGACCCGCGATCGTCGCGCCCGGCACCATGTCCTCGCGGCGATAGAGCGGGATCTCGATCACTTCTCCCGCGCGGCCGTCGAAGAATTTGCGGCTGCCGGACGCCTTGGCCGCAGGCTCGCGTGCGACGGAAGCAACGGCGGGCGGATTGCGCGCCTCGGTGGTGGCGAGCACCGACCAGCTCAACACCTCGATGGCGGCCCCCGGGATCGGCCGCTCGAACATCGCGGCATAATCCGCCTCGAACTTCTGGCGCAGGCCGGCGAGATCGGCTGACGTCAGCGCCCGGTTCGGCAGTTCGACCGAGATCTCGTGGCCCTGGCCGACATAGCGCATGAAGGCGGCGCGGCGCTCGCGCACCGGCGCGCCGGCCGCGCCAGGCTCCACCAGCGCACGCGCCTCGGTCGCCATCTCCTGCAGGAGGTCCGAGACCGCCTCGGTGTCGAAGTCATCGAGCCGGACATGACGACTGCGCACCAGCTCATAGGCGATGGGCGCAGCCAGAAAGCCGACGGCCGAACCGACGCCGGCATTCGATGGCACGATCACGCGGGAGACGCCGATCTTCTCGGCAACGCGCGCCGCATGCAGCGGCGCAGCGCCGCCGAAGGCGATCAGCGTGTGCTGGCCGACAATCTCCCCGCGCTCGACCGCATGCACACGCGCCGCGCTAGCCATGTTCTCGCAGACGACCTCGTGCACGGCATAAGCCGCGGTCTCCGCGGACAGGCCGAGCGGCGCGCCGACATCGCGCAGCAGCGCCTGTTTTGAAAGCTCCGGATCGAGCTTGATGGTGCCCGCCGCAAACGCATCGGGATCGATCATGCCGAGCGCAACGTCGGCATCCGTCACCGCGGGACGCTGGCCGCCGCGACCGTAGCAGGCGGGGCCCGGCTCCGATGAGGCGCTCTCGGGGCCGACAGTGACGCGCTTCATGGCGTCGACATGCGCGATCGAGCCGCCGCCGGCGCCGATCTCGACCATCTCGATCACGGGAATGCGTACGGGCAGACCGGAGCCCTTGAGGAAGCGCGCGGCGCGATCGACCTCGAACACGCGTGAGGTCTCGGGCTGGTACCTTTCGATCAGGCAGATCTTTGCCGTGGTGCCGCCCATGTCGAAGGAGAGAACCTTGCTCTCGCCCAGACGCGCCGCGATCTGCGCCGCGAAAATCGCCCCGCCCGCCGGACCGGATTCGACGAGGCGCACCGGAAAACGCCGCGCCGTATCGATCGAGGTGACGCCGCCGCCGGAGGTGACGAGATAGATGGCACCGCGGAACTGCTCGACCTGCAAGGCGTCGGCCATGCGGGCGAGATAGCCGTCGATCAGCGGTTGCACATAGGCATTCGCAACCGCAGTCGATGTGCGCTCATACTCGCGGATCTCGGGACACACTGCCGACGATACGGTCACGGAGATGCCGGGCATTTCATCACTGATGATCGCAGCCGCGCGGCGCTCATGCTCAGGATTGGCATAAGAATGCAAGAACGCGATCGCGACGCTCTCGACCTCGAGCTCACGCAATCTCTGCGCGAGCGCGCGCACCGCCGTCTCGTCGAGCGCGAGACGAACGGCTCCGTGGGCGTCGATGCGCTCGGCCACGGTGAAGCGCAGGCTGCGCGGCGCCAGCGGCTTCGGCTTGTCGATGCCGAGATCATATTGGTCGTAGCGGCTTTCGGTGCCGATATCGAGCACGTCGCGGAAGCCCTCGGTTGCGATCAGCGCGGTCTTGGCCCCGCGGCGCTCGATGATGGCATTGGTCGCGAGCGTCGTGCCATGAATGAAGACGTCGATGTCGCTGATGTGCGCGCGTGCATCGGCAAGGATGAGGCGCATGCCGTCAAGCACAGCCTGCTCGGGGCGCTGCGGAGTGGTCAGCACCTTCCGGGTTTTGCGATCCTGCCCCACGTCCAGCACGATGTCGGTGAACGTGCCACCGATATCAACGGCAAGCCGCACCTCGGCTCCCTCAAGCATTCCAAAATCTCCGTGCTGGTCGTCAAGACTGGGGTCAAAAGCGCAGCAATTTCCATGCCATGGACGAGCGGAAGAGTGCCGCGCCCGGCTATTCTGCTTGGCACCTATGCAATAGGCAAGGCGCGTTCGCCGCCTGCTCGATCAGAGCAGGAATGCAAGCGCTGTCTCGCAGCGCTCCTCGACCTTGAGCGTCAGGAGATCGTCGGCGCGGGTGCGGCCGAGGTTGACCGCCGCAATCGGAATATCGCGGCGCGCGGCGGCCTGGACGAAGCGGAAACCCGAATAAACCATCAGCGAGGAGCCGACGATCAGCATGGCGTCGGCTTGCGCCAGATGATCCTGCGCGGTGGCGACGATGTCGCGCGGGACGTTCTCGCCGAAGAACACGACGTCGGGCTTGAGGATGCCGCCGCAGGCTTCGCAGGCCGGCACTCGGAAGGACGAAAAATCCTCGTGCTCCAGATCGGCGTCGCCATCAGGCGCATCCGCGGCATCGAGCGTCAGCCACGCCGCATTGGCGCGGCCAAGGTCGTGCTGAAACTCGTCGCGTGGCGTCTTGCGGCCGCAGCCCATGCAGCGGACGAGATCGAGCCGGCCGTGCAGGTCGATGACCTGCCGGTGGCCGGCCGACTGATGCAGCCGATCGACGTTCTGAGTCAGCAGCATCCCGCACCGGCCGTTCGCCTCGAGCCGGGCCAGCGCATGATGCGCATCGTTCGGCTTCGCCTGGCCGAACCGCCGCCAGCCGATCAGGCTGCGCGCCCAATAGCGCCGGCGCGTGTGCTCGTCCGACATGAAGGCCTGGAAATTGACCGGCTGGGTCCGCTTCCAGTTACCTTGGCTGTCGCGGTAGTCGGGAATGCCTGAATTGGTGCTGCAGCCGGCACCGGTCAGCACGAACAAACGTTCGTGCCGGCCGACGAAATCCTGGAGCGGAGGGTTTGACATGGCACCAGATGTAGGTCGCGAGGGCGGGCTTTTCCAGATTACCGTCGGCGGGACGGACGCCCTGCGATGGACGATGGGTGAGATTTCTCCTGGTCCGCCGTGTGGGCGGCTTGCTGCAACGTCCGCCGAAACTCATCACGCTTTTCGTGCACCGAGGCTATCGCATGCCCGACCGCAACCCCGAGGCCGACGAGCGCGGCTTCTGAAAGCTGCAAGCTCGCCTCGATGGTTTCCGGCACCGCGTCAGTTGCACCGATTGCATAGAGGTGACGGGCATGATCGGCGTCGCGCGCGCGGGAAACGATCAACACATCCGGCCGCACCGCACGGCTCCGCTCGACGACTGCATCGATCGCCGTTCGCGACTGAATCGTAATGATCACGCCGGTCGTCTGCATCAGGCCGCAAGCTTCGAGAAAGCCCGGCTCTGTCGCGTCGCCAAAGAAGACCTTATGGCCGTCGCGGCGATCGCGCGCCACGGCGATCGGATCGTGATCGACCGCGATGTAGTCCACGCCATGGGTGGTAAGCAGCGAACAGACCACTTTTCCAACACGACCGTAGCCGACCACGATGGCCTGCGTTCGGTCACCTGGCGGCTGAACCGTCAGTTCGGGATCGACGATGCGCCCGTCGGCCAGCTTGGCGGACAGTCGTCGTCCGAGCGCGCCCAGAAGCGGCGTCAATGCCATCGTCACGGCGGTGATGGCGACGGCAAAGCTCGACACGCGAGGCTCGATCAGGCCTCCGGCCGCCGCCATTCCGATGCTGACGAAGGCGAATTCGCCGACGGGACCGAGCAGGAAGCCGATCTCGATCGCCGCCGGCCACGAGAGCCTGAAGAGGCGGCCCAGAATGATGAGCACGATCACCTTGCCGGCGAGAATGCCGATAACGGCAGCCAGCAGCCAACCGGGCTCGCGCACGAACACGCGGAAGTCGATGGCCATGCCGACGGTGAAGAAGAAGATGCCGAGCAACAGGCCCTTGAACGGCTCGACGGTGGCCTCGATCGCCTTTCCATACTCCGTTTCCGCCAGCATCAGTCCTGCAACGAATGCCCCGAGCGCCATCGACAGGCCGGCCTGGTGCGCCGCAAGCCCGGCGCCGACGATGACGAACAAGGTTGCGGCGACGAACAACTCCGTCGAATGGGTGCCTGCAACCATCTGGAACAGCGGACGCATCAACAGCCGTCCGATCAGAATGAGAAAGGCGACCGCCACGACCGCCTTCAGGATCGCCGTGGAGATGTGCGTCACGACCGAGCCACCGCTGCCTGCGCCGAGCACCGAGACGAAGACGAGAATGGGGACCACGGCGAGGTCCTGGGCCAGCAACACCGAGAAGCTGGCGCGCCCGGCCGTGGTCGCAAGCCGCCTCTCGGCGGAGAGAAGCTCGAGCACGATAGCCGTCGAGGACAGCGCGAGGCTCGCACCGATGATAACGGCGGTATCGGAGTTTTGCCCGGATAGAACCGCCACGCCGAATATCGAGGCGGACGTTGCCGCCACCTGCAGGCCGCCAAGCCCGAACACCAGCCGTCGCATCGTGACGAGCCGCCTGAAAGACAGCTCGAGCCCGATCAGAAACAGCAGGAAGACGATGCCAAGATTGGCGATACCCTCGACGTTCTGCGCGTCCGTCACCGTGAACCAGTACAGGAACGGGATTTCTCGAATGAGCGAGCCGAGCCCGAGCGGACCGAGAATGGCGCCGGCACCGAGATAGCCCAGCACCGGATTGATACCCCAGTGACGGACGATCGGCACCACCACGCCGGCGGTAGCGAGAACCACGAGCGCGTCACTGTAGGCATTGATGTTGATGGTCGTGGTCACGAGCCCGTCATGTGTCGGCGCTTGCCAATAGCGGCAGCGTCGTCCGCGGTCGATAGCACACGGCGCCGCAGCCCCCAAACCCGCGCTGTTTTCTCCGCGCGGGCACTGGCGGCCGCCGATGCGGATGGTCCGAGCTGGCGTTCAGCTCGCCCAATTCTCCCGGAATTCAGGGAACAGCGTCAGGCCTCCGCAGGCATAGAGGGTCTGTCCAGTGATGTAGCTCGCGTCCTCCGAGGCGAGGAAGGCGAACACGGCGGCGATCTCCTCCGGCGTGCCGACGCGGCCCAACGGAATGTGGCTGGTGACGACGCCGCGCTTTTCGCGATCGCCGGTCCATGCCGCGTTGATCGGCGTGTCGATCGCGCCTGGCCCCACCGCGTTGACGCGGATGCCCCGGCCGGCAAATTCGAGCGCCAGCGTGCGCGTCAGATTGGCCATGCCGCCCTTGCTGATCGAATAAGCGAGATAGCCGGGCTTTGGAATGATCTGGTGGACGCTGGAGCAGTTGATGATGCTGCCGCCTCCGCCGCGTGCGATGAAATGCGCGAGCGCCTTCTGCGCGCAGAGCACGGCCCCGTTGAGATTGACGTCGATGATGCGGCGATAGGTTTCGACATCGAGCGCCTCGCTCGGCGACTCCTTCTGGAAGCCGGCATTGTTGACGAGACAGTCGAGACGTTTCCAGCGAGAGAGGATCGCCTCGAACATCGCGGCAATGTCCTGCTCATTGCCGACATTGGCCTTGACGATGCAATGATCGGGCTCGCCGTGGCCGCGATCGCCCGAAGCTGCCCGCGCGAGCGCGAGCGTCTCCTCGGCCCGCTCCACGTTCTCGAAATAATTGATGGCGACGGTTGCGCCTTCCTGGGCGAGCCGGACGGCGACCGCCCGACCGATGCCTTGCGAGGCGCCGGTCACCAGGGCGTATTGGCCGACAAGGCGCGAGGGAAAGGTGGTCGAGCGATCGGGTTGCGGCATGGGTTCTCTCCAGGGTGCCTCATCATCGACGGAAAGCGCCTTTTGTTCCATCCCTTCGGCGCATCAAGGTTGCAGTACCGATCCCGCCGATCGTGAACGCACCGAATTTGAGCGTGAGATCGCCGGCGCCTGCGGTGAGCGCCACCGCGACGGTGATCAGGTTCGCCGGATTTGCGAAGTCGACCTTGTTCTCGACCCAGATCCGTCCCGCCATCGCCGCGATCAACCCAAACAGCACGATCGAGAGGCCGCCGATGACGGGACCGGGGATCGACAGGATGAGCGCGCCGAACTTTGGCGAGAATCCGAGCAGGATCGACACCGTGGCCGCGAAGGCGAACAGCAAAGTCGAATAGACCTTCGTCGCCGCCATGACGCCGATGTTCTCGGCATAGGTGGTGACGCCGGTGCCGCCGCCGCAGGCGGCCACGATGGTCGCGAGGCTGTCCGCGAACAGGGCGCGGCCGAGATAGGCGTCGAGACTGCGCCCCGTCATGGCGCCGACGGCCTTGATGTGGCCGAGGTTCTCGGCGACGAGGATGACCGCGACCGGCGCGATCAGGAAGATTGCGTCGGCTTGGAAGCTGGGCGCGGTGAAGCTCGGCAGGCCGAACCACGGCGCGGCCGAGAGTTGCGCAAAGTCGACCGGCTTGCCGAAGCCGAGACCGTTCGCGAACAGCAAATACAACAGATAGCCGCCGATCGCGCCGAGGATGATCGGCAGCCGTCGCCACAGGCCGGGAGCGGCAACGGCAACCAGGCCGATGATCAGAACGGTCGCAAGGCCGATCCAAGTGTCGAACGCGTTTGTACTCACCGCCTTGACCGCCACGGGCGCGAGGTTGAGGCCGATCGCGGCGACTACAGCGCCGGTGACGGCCGGCGGCATCAAGCGCTCGACCCAGCCGACGCCGGACCACATCACGATCAGGGCAATCAGGCCGTATAGCACACCGGCGCCGACGATGCCGCCGAGCGCAACCGACAGGTTCGGGTTCGGTCCCTGCCCGGCATAACCGGTCGCCGCAATGACGACGGCGATGAATGCGAAGCTCGAGCCGAGATAGCTCGGCACGCGCCCCGCGACGATGACGAAGAAGATCAGCGTGCCAACGCCGGAGAACAGGACCGCAACATTGGGATCGAACCCCATCAGCAGCGGGGCGATGATCGTCGAGCCCGACATCGCGACGCAATGCTGGAGACCGGAGACGACGGTCTGGCCCCAGGACAGCCGCTCCTCCGGCATGATCACGCCCGAGGTTTTCAACGTCCAACGCGGAAAATAGCCTTGCTGGCGCGAGTCTGTTGCAGTCGACATGTTCCTCCCACGTGCGGCGCGGCAATCGATCTTCGTGCTAACAGACAAAAATGTGATTGTCGCTTCTGCGGCGGCCATCACATGATGAAGCTCATGCAAGATCCAAATCCTGCAAGATCAATGCGTTCCGGGGCTAACTCTATGACACAAGTCGCGATCCAGCCAGCCATCGTCCGCCGGCATCAGCCCTGGTACAAGATCCTCTACGTCCAGGTCCTGATCGCGATCGCGCTCGGCGTGCTCATCGGCTATTTCTATCCCGATCTTGGCAAGGCATTGAAGCCGCTCGGCGACGGCTTCATCGCGCTGATCAAGATGATGATCGCGCCGGTGATCTTTTGCACCGTGGTGCACGGCATCTCCTCGATGGGTGACCTCAAGCGTGTCGGCCGGGTCGGGCTGAAGTCGCTGATCTATTTCGAGACGGTCTCGACCGTCGCGCTCGCGGTCGGCCTGCTCGTCGGCGAGATTCTCCAGCCCGGGCACGGCTTCAACATCGATCCCGCCACGATCGATCCGAAATCTGTGGCGACCTACGTCACCAAGGCCAAGGAAGAAGGCATCGTCGCCCATCTGATGGCGATCATCCCGGACAGCTATCTGGGCGCGATCGCGCGGGGCGACCTCTTGCAGGTGCTGTTGATCTCGATCCTGTCGGGCTTCGCTATCGCCTTCCTCGGCAAGGCCGGCGAACCCATCGCGGAGGCGATCGACAAGGCCGCGAAGATGTTCTTCGGCATCATCCGCATCATCGTCCGCGTCGCCCCGATCGGCGCGTTCGGCGCGATGGCGTTCACCGTTGGCGCCTATGGTCTCGGCTCGCTGCTCAACCTCGCCGCGCTGATCGGAACGTTCTATCTCACCAGCATCCTGTTCGTACTGATCGTGCTAGGTGCGATCGCTCGCCTCGCCGGCTTCTCGATCCTGCGCTTCATCGCCTACATCAAGGACGAGCTGCTGATCGTGCTTGGCACCTCGTCCTCCGAGACGGTGTTGCCGCAGATGATCCAGAAGATGGAGCATCTCGGTGCCTCGCGTTCGGTGGTCGGCCTCGTCATTCCCACCGGCTACAGCTTCAACCTCGACGGCACCAACATCTACATGACACTGGCGACGCTGTTTCTGGCACAGGCAACCAACACCCATCTCACCATCTGGCAGGAGCTCGGCATTTTGGGCATCGCCATGATTACCTCGAAGGGCGCTTCAGGCGTGACCGGCGCCGGATTCATCACGCTCGCAGCAACGCTCTCGATCGTGCCCGACATCCCGATCCAGTCGATCGCGATCCTGGTCGGCATCGACAAATTCATGAGCGAATGCCGTGCGCTGACCAATCTGATCGGCAACGGCGTTGCCTGCGTCGTCATCAGCATCTCCGAAGACGAACTCGATCGCGACGCGCTGCACGAGACCATGGCGCACCCGCTGGAGATCGGTGAGGCATTGGAACCGGGCGGGGGCGCGGCCTCATAGGCCCGCACACGGCAAGACACATCCTGGTTCCAACGCGGTAGTTTCCCGGAGTAGAAAATTGATGCGGCACGGGTCACAACGATCTGGTTGGGATCACGGATTGATACTCATTTTTTCCACCCGACGCGCTAGGGGCAGGGCGTCGGGTTTTTGAAAATCACCGCCATATCGAACCACCGGGGTGGGATCAGACGATCCCGCCATCGATGCGCGTCATCTCGGCGACAACGTCGATCCGCCGCGTAATCCCGATCGCCCGCAAGAACGCTTCGTCATGGCTGACGACGAGCAGCGCGCCATCATAGGCCTGCAAGCCGGCCTCGACGGCTTCGATGGATTCGACGTCGAGATGATTGGTCGGCTCGTCCAGGATCAGCAGCGACGGCGGCGTCCGCCCGCCGAGCACACAGGCAAGACCCGCACGAAACATTTGCCCGCCACTCAGGCTTCCGGCTGCTTGCAAGGCGGCATCGGCGCGAAACATGAACCGGGCGAGCGCGGCATGGCACTCATTCGCACCCGCGCTCGGATTGAGACGCCGAAAATTGTCCAGGATGGAGAGCGCCGGATCGAGCAGACTGACCTTCTGGTCGAACAGTGCGAAATCCGGCCTGACCCGCACGATGCCCGCGAGCGGACGCAGTTCGCCGGCGATGAGTTTCAGCAGCGTCGTCTTGCCGGAGCCATTGGGCCCGACCAGTGCGACCCGCTCCGGCCCGACGACCGCAAATGAAAGATCGCGCAGGACAGGCTGCTCCGGCCGATAGCCTGCACTGACGCCGTCGAGCCAAAGCACCTCCCTGCCCGCCGGCAGGCCAGTCACGGGCAACCTGACGGAGAGGGGCTGAAGAATCTCGATGCGCCGGCGCGCCGCGTCCACGGCATCGATTGCGTCTGCGCGCCGCCGCTCGGCGATTTGCGCGGTCTTGCCGCCGCTGTCCTCGCTGCGATCCTTGCGTGCCCCGGCCAGGATCCGCGGCATGTCGCCCTTGGCGCGCTTCTTGCTGCCGCCGCGGTCCTTGCGCGCTTTCCTTTCCGCAGCCTCTTGTGCCTTGCCGTCGATCTCGGACAGGCGCCTTTCGGCATGAGCGAGGTCATGCCTGATAGCGTCGAGTTCGACGGCCTTCTGCTCGCGGTACCGGCTCCAATTGCCGCCGTATCGCGTGGCTCCGAGCGACGTCAGCTCGACGATCGCATCCATGGTCTCAAGCAGGCTTCGGTCGTGGCTGACGACGATCGCGCCGCCGCGCCAGGCGGCGAGGAGAGCGGTCACCGCCTTGCGTCCGTCCTGGTCGAGATTGTTGGTGGGTTCGTCCAGCAGCAGGAAGTCGGGCTCGGCGAAGACCAGTGCGGCGAGTCGAACGCGCGTGATCTGGCCGCCCGACAAGCAAGACAGCTCCGTATCGGGAGACGGATCGAACCCGAGGCGCGCCAGCGCGGCCTCGAGCCGCGTTTCCAGTGTCCAGTCGATCGCCGCGATGTCGTCCGCCGACGCATCGCCTCGCTCCGCACGGCGAAGCAGGTCGAGCGCCCGCCGCACGCCGAACAGGTCGGCTACGGTCGCGCCGGCAAAAACCTGCACATCCTGGCGCAACAAGCCGATGGTGCCGCTGATCAGAATGCGCCCTGATTGGGGCACATGCTCCCCCAGGATCGCCGCAAGCAGCGTCGTTTTCCCGACGCCGTTGCGGCCGACGAGACCGGTCCGCTCGGCTGCGAATGTCAGATCGATGCTGGAGAGAAGAGGACGGCCGTCAGGTGCAGACAGCGACAGGTCGGACAGAATGATCGAAGCAGGCATGGAATTCCCCGTGGGCAAGGCAGGTGGGCTTTGCGATCGGGGTCATATCCATGGCTGCGAGTATCCTGATTGAGGAACTCTCCAAATAGTCCCATCGAAGGGCGAGATCAAGGCGCGGCGCGAGGAGACGACAACGCGGGAGGCGCCGCCGTCCTTCGCTACCTTGCGCGGTCAACCCTTCAGGGCGGTGACCACCACCTCGATCAGCGCGCCGCCGCCGAGATCGGCGACGCCGACGGTGGCTCGGGTGGGGAGATTGTCGCCGAAGAACTCGGTCCAGGCAGCATCCATCTCCTTCTTCTTGGACAGGTCCGTGACGAAGATCGAGGCGCTGACGACGCGAGACTTGTCGGTGCCGGCCTCCTTCAGATAGCCGGCGATCTTGCCGAGGATGTTGCGGGTCTGCTCGCCCATGGAGACGCTCGTATCGTCGGCGATGGTGCCGCCGAGGAAGACGAAGCCGTTAGCCTCCACGGCGCGGTGCATGATGGGCGTGCGGATGCTGCGGGTGATGCTCATGATGTCCTCTTGTTGCTAGAGCGTGATGGGATGGAAGCGGTCGATGCCGAGATCGCTGATTCGGGTCTGGCTGCCGCCATCGACGATCAGCTCCGCCATCACGGCACCGGCGCCGGGGCCGAGCTGGAAGCCATGCAGGGAGAAGCCGAATTGGTGGTAGAGGCCCTTGTGGCGGCTGCTCGGGCCGAACACGGGAATATCGTCCTTCATCTTGGCCTCGATGCCGGCCCAGGCGCGGACGATGGTCGCGCTGCGCATCACCGGAAACAGCTCGAACACGGTCTGCGCACTGGTGGCGAGACTCTTCCAGTCCAGCACCGTCTCGTTGCGGTCCTGATAGGGCCTGGCCAGATGGCCGCCGCCGATCAGCACCGTGCCGTTCTTGAATTGCTTGAAGGAGAGCTTGCGCCCGCGCAGGATCACGACGGGATCGATGAAGTGCGGCACGCGCGAGGTGATCATCAGCATCGGCGCCACGGTCTCGACCGGAACGGGCTCGCCGAGATCAGCCGCGATCTTGCCGGCCCAGGCGCCGGCGGCATTGACCAGCACTGGCGCGGCGTAGGCATCGGAGCCGACGTCGACGTGCCAGAGACCGTCGCTGTAGCGGATGTTGCCGGCTGCCACGCCCTCGCGCACGGTCGCGCCGAGCTGCTCGGCCTTGCGACGGAATGCCGTCGTCGTCTGCGCCGGATTGGCGGCCCCATCCCGGCGTGAGACCACGCCACCGGGACAAGTCTCGGCGACCGCCGGCACCAGCCTGCGCAACTCGGCCGCGTCGATCAACTCTTCATGGGTGAAGCCGAGGGCGTTCAGCTCGGCGACGCGCATGCGGCAGACGGCGAGCTCCTCCTCGTTCTCCGCCACCAGCACCTGGCCATGGCTCTCGAAGCTGCAATCGTCGTCGAGGAGATCGTTGATCTTCTCCCAGATCCCCATCGAACGGATCGAGAGCGGGATTTCCGGAACGTGCCGCGCGAGCTGACGCACGCCGCCGGCGTTGACGCCGGACGCGTGCCGGCCGGCATAGTCCTTCTCGATCAGCACCGGCTTCAGGCCGGCGAGGCACAGATGCAGCGCGGTCGAACATCCGTGGATGCCGCCGCCAACGACGATCGCATCCACGTTTTTGGTCATCCGCGCACCACGGCCTTGACGTCGGCTTCGCTCTTGGGAACGGCTGCGAGTTCGGCGAGCGTGATCGGCTTCACCGGCGCGCGGAGCCGGTAGTAGCCGATCTCTTGCGGGCTCTTGCCGCGCGCCTGCGCCATCAGCTCGGTGACGGTGAGGCCGCAGAGCCGGCCCTGGCACGGGCCCATGCCGGTGCGGCGGTAGGCCTTGAGCTGGTTCGGGCCGGTCGCGCCGATGGCGACGGAGTCGAGAACGTCCTTCGCGGTGACTTCCTCGCAGCGGCAGACGATGGTGTCGCCCGAGGGAATGCGGAACTGCGGCGCGGGGCGGAACAGCGTGTCGAGGAAGACGCGGCCGCGCTCGGCCTTGGCGAGGTCGGAACGAAGCGTTGCCATTGCGGGAAGCTTCGCAGCGGCCGCGGGCGTCAGTGCTTCCACTGTCGCGCGCGCCGCGATGCGGCCGCGGACCACGGCTGCATTCGCGCCGCCGATGCCGGCGCCATCGCCCGCGATTGCAATGCCGGCGACCGACGACGCACCGTTCGCATCCAGCACCGGCGACCAGCACAATTGCAGCTCGTCCCAGCGATGCTCGATGCCCGCCGCCATCGCCAAATTGACATTGGGCACGACACCCTGATGCAGGAGCAAGAGATCGGCGGGAATGGACTCGCGCTTGCCGCCCGCGACATAGCTCACGCCGGCGAGCTGGCCGTCGCCCGACGCAGAGAGCTCAGTGACGCCGGAGACGACCTGCACCTTCGCCTTGACCTCACGCATCATCGACAGGCCCTTGCCGAAATAGGGCGAGGTCAGGAAGGCGAAGGCGTGCGGGAGCGCGGCAAAGTAGTTGCCGCGCTCGGTGGTGTCGAGGATGCGGTCGATACGGCCGCCGAGGCGCAGGATCTGCGCGGCGAGCAGCCAGAGCAGCGGCCCCTGCCCCGCGATCACCGTGCTTCCGTCAGGCACCAGTGCTGACGATTTCAGCATCGTCTGCGCAGCGCCCGCAGTCATCACGCCCGGTAGCGTCCAGCCGGGAATCGGGAATGGCCGTTCCAGCGCGCCGGTCGCGAGGATCACGCGCTTGGCCTTGACGAAGGCGGACGCGCCGCCGATCGAGACGGCGATCTCGAGATTGCGATCGAGACTCCAGACCGTGGCACGATGGATGACCTCGGCGCCGCTCGCACGCAGCGATTGCACGAGATCGGCGCCGACCCAATAATCCGCGCCGAGCTGGCCGGGCTCGGTCACCGGCGTCGAGGAGATCGCACGAAACACCTGGCCGCCGGGGCCGATGTTCTCGTCGAGCAGCAGTGTCGTGAGACCAGCTTCGGCGGAGGTCGCCGCGGCGGCAAGGCCCGCAGGCCCGGCGCCGATCACGACGACGTCGTAGTCTTCGCGCCTGGGAGCCACAGTCATTGTCCGATCTCCCGCTTGCCCTTCTGGATTTCGATCTGCATGCCCTCGGCGACAGGTACGAGGCAACCCTGCCGATTGCCGACGCCGTCGATGGTGACGAGGCAGTCGAAGCACACGCCCATCATGCAATAAGGCAGGCGCGGCGCGCCGCTGACCGCGGTCGACCTCCGCACATCAACGCCGGAGGCCAGCAGCGCAGCCGAGACGGTGTCGCCCTGGCGCGCGGCGACGGCAACGCCGTCGATGAAGATCTGCACTTGCGGACGCTTGTCCTGTTCGGATCGCCTGAACATGGGGATGCCCCTTGGCTCCTTCCTGATAATTTCTAATAGCCGCTGCTGTTGGCCGCGCCCGCGCCGCCAAAGCGGCTGGCCGAGAACGCGCCGACCAGCTCCGGCTCGAGCACGCCCTGCGCCACCATGCGCGCGATCTCGAAGGCATGGTTGGAGGCGAGCGTCACGCCCGAATGGCAGCAGGCGACGAAAGCGCCGGGATGCGTCTCCGACTGGTCGTAGATCGGAAAACCGTCCTGCGGCATCACACGGATGCCGGCCCAGCTCCTGACCACGTTGAGCCGCGACAGATGCGGGAACATGCGCTGGGCGCGATCGGTCATGACCGCGCTGATCGAATGCTTCAGCGCGCGGTCATCGAGCTCGTCCTCCTTGCTGTCGCCGATCATCACGGTGCCCTCGTCGGTCTGGCGGATCGTCGTCAGCGGATGCGGCAGGAACGGCATGGTGCGCTCGGTCACCACGATCTGGCCACGGGTCGGTCCCATCGGCGCGTAAAGACCGACCATCGGCGCCAGCGTCTGGTTGGCGTTGCCCGCAGCAAGCACGATCTTGGCGGCGCGCAGCTCGCCCTTCGGCGTCGTCAGATGGAATTCGCCGCCGCTCTTGCCGATCGCGGAGACCGGGCGCTCCGGAAGATAGTCGATGCCGAACGCCTTGAAGCCGGTGTGGAATGCCCGGAAAGTGCGCAGCGAATTGACGTGGCCGTCGAGCGGACAATAGCTGCCGCCCGAGACCTCCGGCCCAATCAGCGGCAATGACTTCTTCACTTCGGATGCAGAGAGCATCTCCATCTTGTAGTCGGCCGCGCCGACCTGATTGTGCATGCGCTTGACGAGCTCGGTGCGTTGACCGAATTCCTCTTCGCCGAGGGTGAGATGAAAACCGCCGTTCTGCTGGAGCGAAACGTCGAGCCCGGTTTGTTGCTTCAACTCCGAAGCAAGCCGGCCCCACGCCTGCGATGCCTGCACGGTCCACACCGTATAGGCCGGCATGCCGAGCCCTTTGCTCTGGACCCAGACCAGCGCAAAGTTCGCGCGCGAGGCGCGCTTGGTGATGTCGCCTTCGTCGAGCACGGCCACGCTCTTGCCGAGCCGGCCTAGGCCCCAGGCAATGGCGGAGCCGAGCAGTCCGCCGCCGACCACGGCGACGTCATAATCCCTGGACATGAGTTCTCCTATCGTCCCGTATCGCCCTTGCCGGCGAGCACGCGGTCGAGCCCGTAGAAGCGATCGAGCAGAACGAGGGCGGTCATGGTGATCGCGATCACGCAGGCCGAGACCGACGTCACCAGCGGATCGATGTTGTCCTGGATGTATAGGAACATGCGCACCGGCAACGTCTCGGTGCCGGGCGCCGCAAGGAAGACAGTCATGGTGAGATCGTCGAACGACTGGATGAAGGCGAGCGCCCAGCCGCTGATGACGCCGGGCAGGATCAGCGGCAGCGTCACGCGTCGGAACAGCGTCCAGCCGCCGGCGCCGAGCGAGACCGCCGCCATCTCGACGGTGCGGTCCATGCCGGTTGCGGCGGCCAGCGTCAGCCGCAGCGCGAACGGAAACACGATGATGACATGCGCGATGATCAGCGCGGCAAAGCTGCCGCCGAGGCCGGCCGAGGTGAAGAAACGCAGGAAGGCGATCCCGAGCACGACATGCGGGATCATCAACGGCGACAGGAACAGAGCCGCCAGCGCATCACGGCCGCGAAAACGATAACGCGCGATCGCCAATGCCGCCGGCACCGCGAACAGCAGCGCGACGAAGGACGAGAGCGCGCCGAGCCCGAGGCTGACCCAGAAGGCGTGGATGAATTCAGGGTAGTTCGCGATCGTCCTGAACCAGCGCAGCGAGAAGCCGTTGGTCGGTAGCGACAGGAAGCCTTCCGGCGTGAAGGCGACGAGGCAGACCACCAGGATCGGCGCCACCATGACGATGACGAAGACGGTGTGGAAGATCAGCGCGAGCGGGCCGTTCCGTCTCATCGGAACACCTCCGCATAGCGCCGCTCGATCAGCGCGTTGCTGCCGACCACGATCAGCACCAGCGCGACCAGCAGCAGCGTCGCCACGGCTGCGCCGAGCGGCCAGTTCAAGGTGTTGAGGAATTCGTCGTACGCCAGCGTCGCCGCGACCTTGAGCCGGCGGCCGCCGATGATCGCGGGCGTCGCAAAGGCGCTTGCCGAGAGCGAGAACACGATGATGGCGCCCGACAGCACGCCCGGCATGATCTGCGGCATGATGATGCGGCGAATGATGGTGACGGGACCGGCGCCGAGCGACATCGCGGCGTTCTCGATCTGCGGATCGAGCCGCTGCAGCGCGGCCCAGACCGACAGCACCATGAACGGCATCATGACGTGCGCGAGCGCAACGACCACGCCGGTTTCGGTGAACATGAAGGGGATGGGGGAGCGCATCACCCCGAGCGACATCAGGAGCTTGTTGACGAGGCCGTTGTTGCCGCCGAACAGCAGCGCCCAGCCGAGCGTGCGCGCCACCACGGAGATCAAGAGCGGCCCGAGAATGACCAACAGGAAGAAGCTCTTCCAGCGGCCGCTCATGCGGTTGAGGATATAGGCTTCGGGCGCACCGAGCAGCGCGGTGAGCAGCGTGGTCAGGATCGCGATGCGAAACGTCCGCCAGAACATCTCGGCGTAATAGGGATCGGTCGCGATCTCGTGCCAGTTCTTGAGGATGAAGACCGGCTCGATGCCCTTGTACTGGCCCCAATCGTGGAACGACAGCATCACGGTCATCGCCAGCGGAATCAGCAGCACACCGACGAACAGCATCAAGGCGGGCGCCGTCAGCGCCCACGGCGTACGCGCACTGCTCTCCCCGGCGGCCGCGCTCATGCGCCGGCCCTCGCGCGCACGCTCATATCCTCGGGCCGCCAGGTGAGGCGAACCGCGTCGCCTTCGGCCGGCTGCGTCTGCCCGTCGTTCTGGCGGATCACGATCGCCGGGCCGCATTCGCTCTCGCACTGGAACAGCCAGTGATTGCCCTGGAAGATGCGCGTGATGATCTTTGCGCCGAGGCCGACATCGCCAAAGCCGATTCTTTCAGGGCGAACGCTGACGGTGACAGGACCGCCGAGCCCGGCCGGCGCCGGTGCGCGCCAGGAGCCCGCCACCAGTTGCGTCGGCGCGACGGTCCGGTCGATCGTGCCGGCAAAATCGTTGGTCTTGCCGAGAAACTGCGAGACGAAGGCGGAGGCCGGCCTTTCATACGTCTCCTGCGGCGTGTCGATCTGCTCGATCTTGCCCTGGCTCATCACCACGATGCGGTCTGACAGCGACATCGCCTCGTTCTGGTCGTGGGTGACGAGGATCGTGGTGGTGCCGATGGTGCGCTGGATCTGGCGCAGCTCGATCTGCATCTCCTCGCGGAGCTTGGCGTCGAGGTTGGACAGCGGCTCGTCGAGCAGCAGCACGCTCGGCTTGATCACCAGCGCGCGCGCCAGCGCCACGCGCTGCTGCTGGCCGCCGGACATGCGGCGGGGATGGCGGTCCTCAAAGCCGGCAAGGCCGACCATCGCCAGCGCGGCGCGGACGCGCTCGGCCCGCTCGTTGCGCGGCACATTGCGCATCTCGAGGCCAAAGGCGACGTTCTCCGCCGCGGTCATGTGCGGAAACAGCGCGTAACTCTGGAACACGATGCCGAGGCCACGCTTGGCCGGATGGATCGCGGTCAGGTCCTTGCCCTCGAGGCGGATCGCGCCGCGCGTGGGATCGAGGAAGCCCGCGATCATCTGCAGCGTCGTGGTCTTGCCACAGCCCGACGGGCCGAGGAAGGAGATGAACTCCCCCTTCCCCACCGACAGGCTGAAGTCGTCGACCACAGTCTGCGCGCCGAATTGCTTGGCGACCCGATCGAGCTCGAGATAGGCCATGCGCTGTCTCCGCTACCGACGATCCGATCAGCGTTCGACCTCGCGGTTCCAGCGCTTGGTCCACTCCTCGCGCTTCTCGTTGATGACGGTCCAGTCCGGATTGTAGAGCTTGGCCGCGCGCTCGCCGATCGGGGCCATCTTGCCGAACTCCGGCGGGATCGCCATCGATTTCAGCACCGGGCCGTAGCCGTAATCCTTCAGCATCACGAGCTGGATTTTTGGATCGAGCAGCATCTTGACGAAGCTCGATGCAAGCGGCGAGGCGTTCGGCTTGACGATCGGACACGCCGTCGTCAGCAGTGTCGCCGCACCTTCCTTCGGATAGACGAAGTCGACGGGGAAGCCGGTATTGGCGAAGCTCTGCACGCGGCCGGTGCCCCACACAGCGATCACGGCCTGGCCGGACTGGAACAGCTCGGTCATCTTGCCCGGCGACGGCTCATAGGCGAGCACGTTCGGATTGATCTGTTCCTTGAAGATCTTGAAGCCGGAATCGACGTTGGTCTCACCGCCGCCGTTCATCTTCGACAGCATCACCAGCGCTTCGAGACCGTAAGTGTTGTTGATCGGCGGAATCACGAGTTGCTTGGCGTATTTCGTGTCCTTGAGGTCATTCCAGGAGGTCGGCGGCGCCCAGCGTTTCTCCTTGAACACCTTGGTGTTGTACATCAGGCCGGTCGCGACGATACCGATCGCGACCGCGCGATCGTCCTTGAAGCGGGCGGTGTCGTAGAGATCGGCCGGCAGCCCGTCGAGCTTTCCGCAGAAGCCGAGCTGGATCGCCTGGTACATCGGGCCATCATCGACGATGGCGACGTCGATCTGCTGGTTGCCCTTCTGTGCCTGCAGCTTGGCCAGCGTGTCGGTGGAGTTGCCGGCGACATACTCGACCTTGACGCCGTTCTCCTTCTCGAAGGCCGGGATCACCTCGTCGCGGATCGTCTTCTCGAACGAGCCGCCGTAGCCGGCGACGTAGAGGGTCTTTTGCTGGGCCGAAGCGGCCGACGGGACGGCAATGAGCGCCGCGATGCTGACCGCTGTCAGAAGGCGAAGAGTCTTCATGTAGTCCGATCTCCATACCGGAATGAGGTGACGTGCCGACAAATCTCCGGCCGAAGCGCCTTCCGCATTTCCTTCCGCGCAGATCCCTGTCCGATCAGGTCTCCGGCCCCTGTTCGGCAGGTTTTGGCGCGATCTGGAGGTTTGAACCCCTCCAATCTGCCGAAAAAGCGGGCTGTCTTCAGCTCTGATGAAAAAGATCGCAACCTATACTTCCATCGTCCAATGAATAATGGCACCCTCTGCATGCCAAAATGTTATGAATTGGAAATGGAATGGCGCGGATCAATTCGCGGCAGGTGGAAGCCTTCCGGGCGATGATGCTGACCGGCAGCGTCACCGAGGCGGCGAAACTGATGGTGGTGACGCAGCCCGCGGTCAGCCGGCTGCTGCGCGACTTCCAGGCTCTGCTCAAGATGGAGCTGTTCGAGCGGCGCGGCACCGGCCTGGTGCCGACCGCGGCGGCGATGGCGCTCTATACCGAGGTCGAGCGCTCCTTCGTCGGCCTCGAACGCATCACTGCGGCGGCCGAGGAAATCCGCGGCCGCCGCACCGGCTCGCTGCGCATCGCCGCGCTGCCGGCGCTTGCAAACGGCTATTTGCCCCGCCTGGCCGGACACTTCCTGCAGGAGCGGCCAAATCTCAACCTCGCTTTCTTCGGCGTGATCTCGCCGATCGTGGTCGACTGGGTGCTGAACAACCAATGCGACATCGGCTTTGCCGAGGTGCCGATCGCGCATTCCGGCCTGCCGAGCCAGCGGCTGCCGGCGCCCGCGCGCGTCGCGGTATTGCCGACCGGTCATCGTCTGGCAGAGAAGGAGGTGCTGGAACCGCGCGATTTCGAGGGCGAGACCTTCATCTCGCTATCGGCGGGATCGTCGAGCCGGCATCTCGTCGACCAGGTCTTCCACCGCCACGATGTCCGCCGCGTGCTCAGGGTCGAGACCACGTTGTCGGAGATCATGTGCGGCATGGTGTCGTCAGGACTTGGCGTCGCGATCTGCGATCCCTTCACCGCGCAGGAGTTTGCAACGCGCGGCGTCATCGTGCGTCGCTTCCTGCCGCGCATCGACTTCGAGTTCTCCGCGGTCTTTCCCGCACAGCGCAGGCCGTCGCCGGTGGCGCTGGATCTCGTCGAGACCATGCGGAAGGCGCTGGTGGAGTTCGAGGACTAAGCCGAGTGCCTTTGGGTCGAACGATCTTCCCGCGGGCTCGCTGCAACCGCTCCGCGGGAGAGCGCACTTCCTTCGCGGTTACAATCAGCCGTTGAATGCCGCCTGCGCTTCCGGCAGATCCCAGATCTTGCCGATCGCGGCAGTTCCTGCCGCAGCGATCGCCGCTTCGTCGGCGCCGAGATAGCGTCCCTCATCGACCAGCACGCGGCCATCGACCATCACCTGATCGATATTGGCGCGGTTGGCGAGCGCGATCAGCGCACGGCGTGGGTCGAACAGCGGCTGCAAATGCGGATGGGTGAGATCGACGACGGTGAGGTCGGCGGTGGCGCCGGGCTCGATCCGGCCGAGATCGGGCCGCTTGATGACGTCGGCCGCGACCGCCGTGTTGGCCTCGATCAGCTCGGGCGAGTTCGCGACGTCGGGACGCGCCGAGGTGACCTTGGAGATCAGCGAGGCGGCATTGAGCTCCCCGAGCAGGTCCATGTTGTAGCCGTCGGTGCCGACCACGGTGCGGACGCCGTGCTCGGCGAAGCGGCCGAACGCCGCCGTGATGCCGGCGCGCGCGAACACGCGCGGGCAGTTCAGCACGGTCATGCCGCGCGCGGCCATCAGCTTGAGATCGTCGTCCGAGCTGAACATGCAGTGCGCCGCCATCAGGTCGGGCGCGAGCAGGCCGAGCCAGTCGAGATATTGCGCTGGCGTACGGCCGCCGTAGCGCCTGCCGATGGTCTCGACCTCGGCGCGGCTCTGCGCCATGTGCGTCGTGATGGGCACACCGAGCTCGCGCGCCCGCACTGCGCAGGCCCTCAGCAGATCGGGACCACAGGTGTCGGTGGCGTGCGGGCTCATCGCAAGGCTGATGCGGCCGTCGCCGCGATCGTTCCAGCGCTGATAGAGCGCATCCCACGTCGCCATGTCGGCGGCGCCGTCATCGCCGGAATAGCGAACCGCGCCGTCCGGGCCGGCCTTTGCGTCAGACGTCGAGAACAGATAGGGCGCGCCGTAGAAACGGATCCCCATCTCTTCCGCAGCGTCGAACATTTCTGGGATCGAGTTACGGAACGGCTCCATCACCGTGGTGGCGCCACCCTTGAGCAGCTGGAGGACGCCGAGCCGTGCGACCGCCAGGCGTTCCTCCGCCGACAGGATATCGGCACCGCGCTTGGTCAGCGGCAACAGCACCGTATAGACGATGCTCTGGTTGTTCTTGCGGCCGTTGCCGTCCTCGGTGTGGCTGCGCGCCACCGCCTCCGAGAAGCAGTGATTGTGCAAATTGAGCAAGCCCGGCAGCACGAAGCGGCCGGGACGGTCGTAGACCTGATCCGCGCTCGGCTTGTCGC
Organism: Bradyrhizobium sp. CCBAU 53415; assembly: GCF_028128735.1. NCBI lineage: Bacteria > Pseudomonadati > Pseudomonadota > Alphaproteobacteria > Hyphomicrobiales > Nitrobacteraceae > Bradyrhizobium > Bradyrhizobium sp. CCBAU 53415. Next base: position 151,308 of record NZ_LBJF01000024.1, read on the forward strand.
GCGTGATTGCGGCGATCTTCTTGCCTTCGACCAGGATCCAATGATCGCGCAGCACATCCTGCGCGCCGTCCTTCCGTGACAGCACATAGCTGCCGAAGATTGCTGTGGTGCTCATGCGGGGCGCACGTTCCAGAACACGGCGGTGCCGTCGAGAATGCCGGTGATGGCTTTGCGATAGGCGGTCGGCTGCTTGTAGAGGCCGATCGGAATATAGGGGATTTCCTCGAACGCCACTGCCTGGATTTCGCGGCAGATGCGCTGCTGCTCGGCGAGCTCGGAGGCCGCCAGCCACTGGCTGCGCAAGGGCCCCATCTTCTCGCTCGCATACCAGCCGGCGACCTTGCCTTCGCCGCGGATGTTGGTGTTGCCGGCAGGATTGAGCCAGTCGATGCCCTGCCAGTTGCCGACGGCCGCGCTCCAGCCGCCCTGCCCGATCGGGTCCTTCTTCAGCTGTCGCTGCAGAACGACGGCAAAATCGAACCCGGCATATTCGACGTTCATGCCGGCCTTGCGCAAGCTGTCGACCGCGATCTCGCCGAGCGGCTTCTGCGCCAGCGAGTTGGTGGGGACAAGCACCACGATCTTCTCGCCATTATAGCCGGCGGCCTTCAGATCGGCCTTGACCTTGGCATAGTCGCGCGGGCCACGGAACACGTCGAGGCCGACGTCGCTCGCCATCGGCGTCCCAGGCGCGAAATAACCGATCGGCGAGACCTGAAAGGCGGGATCGACGCCGGCGACCGCGGTCATGAACGCGGACTGATCGATCGCACCCAAGAGCGCGCGGCGGATCGCGGGATTGTCGAACGGCGGCTGCAGATGATTGAGCCGCAGCATGCAGGCGTAGCCTCTGGGGTCGAGGATGCGCGTCTCGATGTCGCCGGCGGCCTTGATCACCGGCAGCAGATCGTGCGGAGTGGTCTCCTGCCAGTCCTGTTCGCCGGTCTGGAGCGCGGCGACGCCGGTGCCGGCATCGGGCGTGGTGGTCCAAACCACGCGGTCGTAGTGCACGATCTTCGGTCCGGCGGTCCAATCCGGCTTGCCGTCGGTGCGCGGCTGGTAGCGCTCGAACCTGGCATAGGCGTTGCGGGCGCCCTGCACGCGCTCGTCGGCGAGATAGCGGAACGGGCCGCTGCCGATCACTTCGGTCAGCGGCTTGAACGGATCCTGGCTCGCCAACCGCTCCGGCATCATGAAGCAGGCATTGATCGCGGCCTTGCCCAGCGCCTGCGGCAGCAGCGGGAACGGACGCTTGAGACGAAAACGGATGGTGCGGTCGTCGGCGGCAGAGAGCTCATGGGTCGCTTCCATAAGTTCGCCGCCAAAGCCGTCGCGCGCGGCCCAACGGCGGATGCTGGCGACGCAATCGCGCGCGAGCACGCGCTCGCCGTCGTGCCAGAACAGGCCGTCGCGAAGCGTGAGGTCCCACTGGAGCTGGTCGCCGGAAATGGCGTGGCCCGACAGCATCTGTGGCGAGACCTGGAGCGACGAGCTCATCCCGTAGAGCGTGTCGTAGACCATGAAACCGTGGTTTCGCGACACCTGCGCGGTCGAATAGATGGGATCGACGAAGGCGAGATCGATGACGGGGATGAAGCGCAGCGTGGATTGAGATTCAGCACGAGCGATGGCTGGCAGCGAGATTGCCGGCACTGCGGCGGCGGCCTTGAGGAGTGAGCGGCGGGAGATAGGCATCAAAGAAAGCTCCAGAAGTATCTTAGGTGTTCAACAAGACCGCGCCGATCGCGGCGGCGACCGCCTGCTGTGCGGGTTCAATGACGGGCACGCCGATCGCATCGGCAATCGCCGCACGGTGCGAGGCCATGCCGGCGCAGCCCATCACGACGACATCGGCACGGCACTGCGCGACCAGCGCGCGGCCTGCCTCGATCAACCGTCCACGGATATCCGCACCCGCCGTCTCTGCTGCACTGGCACCGACCGACCAACTTCCGGCATAGCGGCTGTCGACGCCCATCACCCGCGCCATGCGCTGCTGGCGGCGGATGCTGGAGGGCGACAGCGCGATCACGCCAAAACGTTCACCCAGCATCAGCGCGCGAAAAATGCCACATTCGGCGATGCCAAGCACCGGGCGTCCGCCGGCAGCCTCGCGTACCGCATGCAGGCCGGGATCGCTGAAACAGGCGAGCACGAAGGCATCGGCGTCGTCGCGCGACACGCGGTTCACCAGCGGCATGACGACGCTGTCGGCGTCGCGCTGCGAGCTGATGCCCGGCGGCCCTTCGGCAAGACCCACCACCTCGATGACAGGCCCGCCGGCGATCCGCAGCGGCGCCACCGCGTCGTCGATCGCCGCCGTCACCGACGCCGAGGAGTTGGGGTTGATGACGAGGATGCAGCGACGTGTCATGAGACTGCTCGGCGGTCGCCGACTTCATGCCGAAGGAAGTTTTCCGCGATCTTCTCGCCTGTGGTGATCCAGACATCCGGACACGACTTCGCGTAGGTGAGGAACTCGCGCAGCAGGCGCAGCCGCATCGGACGGCCGCTGCATTGCGGATGCAGCACCGTCGTAACCATAGCGCCCCAGTCGCGGACTTCGTCGAGCTCGTCCTTCCATAGCGAGAGCACGTGCTCCTTGGGAAAGATCGAGCGCGGACTGAAACGGGCGGACAGGCCGTGCATCCAGTCGTCATAGCTCGCGGTCACCGGCAGCTCGATCGTGCCGGGCTTGCCGTCGGCAAGGCGGTGACGATAGGGCCGCACGTCATCGCGGAACGAGGAGGTGTAGACGATGCCGTGGCGCACCAGCGCGATCCGCAGCTCCTCGGTGAACTCGCCGTAGGGCGCGCGATAGCCGTTCGGCTTGACGCCGAGCCGGCGCTTCAGCGCCTCGAAGCCGCGCTCCAGCTCCTCCTCGATCCAGGGATCGCCGGGGTCTGGCAGCAGATGATGATAGCCGTGATGGCCGATCTCGTGCCCGGCCTTGAGGATCGATTCGGCCATCGCTGGATGCGCATCGACTGACCATCCCGTGACGAAGAAGGTGGCCTTGAGATCGAGCTGGTCGAGCAGCTCCAGAAGCTTCGGCGTGCCGACGCGAGCCTCATAGCCGCCATAGCTCATGGTGATGAGCCGCTGCGCATGCACCGCATCCTTGCTGGTCCACGCGCTCTCGGCATCGACGTCGAAGGAGAGGAACATCGCCGACTTGTACGGCTTCGGCCAGGGATAGTCCGGCGCCGGATCCGCGGTGTTGGCCGCAACGAGCGGGATGCTCTGGAGTGCCTTACTGTCCAGCATTGATGGTCGCTTTCTCTACTGCGTTATCGCTCAATTTCCACTTCGCCAGCAGCGTACGGTAGGTGCCGGCGGCGATCAGCGCATCGACGGCCTCCAGCATCGCCTGCTGAAGACCCTTCTCCTTGACCGGCAGTGCAATGCCGACGAACTGCTGCGCGATGGCCTCGCCGACAGGCGCATAGGCGCTTGGCTCAAGATCCATGATGTAAGGCAGCGTCTCGTTGCCTTGCACGGCGGCGTCGATGCGACCCTGCTTGAGCTGGGTACGGGCATCGCCAGAGCCATCGGTGCCAACGAAGACGACGGGGGTGCCGCCGCAGTGCTTCTCGCTCCAGGCCGCAATCTGCTCCGGGTATTTCGTGCGCCGGCTGGCGCCGACCTTCTTGCCGCAGAGCGCAGTCATGTCCTTGAATTCCGCCGCTCGTGACTGCTGCACGAAAAAGCGCGGGCCGGTCTGGAGATAATCGACGAACGTCGCAATCTCGTGACGGCTCGCATAGTCGGTAAAGCCCGAAAGGACGGCATCAACCCGGCCCGTCTGGATCGATGGCAGGAACTCGGCAAAGCCGGTTTCCTGCCATTCGATCTTGGTGCCGAGCTTGCGGGCGAGCGCCTCGCCGAACTCGATGTCGAATCCCGACAGCGCGTTGGTGGCGGGATCGCGGAACTCCATCGGCGGATAATTCGGCACCACCGCCATCTTGATGCTGCCGCGCTTGGCGATCTCCGCCGGGAGCTCCGCCGCCGCGGCTGAAAAAGTCATGGCGCCGAACAGCGCCGTCGCAACCAGGAATCTCTTCATCACAACACCCCCAATGTCAGATTACTGCCGAAAGAAATGCCCTGGTGCGTTCCTCGCGCGGGGCGCCCAACACGTCCGAGGCGCGGCCCTGCTCGACGATTGCGCCCTGGTCCATGTAGACGACGCGATCCGCGACTTCGCGGGCGAAGCCGAGCTCGTGCGTCACCACCATCATGGTCATGCCGCTCTTCGCCAATTCCTTCATGACGGCGAGCACCTCGCCGACGAGCTCGGGATCGAGCGCGCTGGTCGGCTCGTCGAACAGCATCAGCATCGGCTTCATCGCGAGCGCCCGCGCGATCGCGACGCGCTGCTGCTGACCACCGGAGAGCTGGGCGGGATACCAGTCCGCCTTCGCCGACAACCCGACGCGGCGGAGCAGCTCGAGCGCTTCGGCGCGCACCTCATCCGACTTTCGCCCCTGCACCTGGGTCGGGCCTTCGGTGATGTTCTCCAGCGCCGTCTTGTGCGGAAACAGGTTGAAGCGCTGGAACACCATGCCGGTCTTCAGCCGCTGCCGTCCGATCTCGCGCTCGCTGAGCCGATGGAGCCGTCCGCCCTGCTCGCGCACGCCAAGCAGCTCGCCGTCGAGCCAGATGCCACCACTGTCGATCGCGGCGAGCTGGTTGATACAGCGGAGCAGCGTGGTCTTGCCGGAGCCGGAGGCGCCGATCAGGCACATCACCTCGCCGGGCCAGACGTCGAGCGAGACGTTCTCGAGAGCCTGGAACTCTCCAAAGTTCTTGCTGACGGATCGGATCGCGACGAGGGGCCTTGTCATCGTGCCAGCCGCAATGTGCCGCGTGCAAAGCGGCGTTCGAGCAGCATCTGAAGCGGGGTCAGGATCGAGACAACGAGCAGGTACCAGAGCCCGGCGACGATCAGGAGCTCGATCACGCGCGAATTGGCATAGTAGATGTTTTCGGCGTTGTGCAGCAGTTCCGGGTACTGGATCACGCTGGCAAGCGAGGTCGCCTTCACCATGCTGATGAACTCGTTGCCGAGCGGTGGGATCACCACGCGCATCGCCTGCGGCAGCACGATCCGGCGCAGCGCGCGCAGCCGCCCCATGCCGATCGCCTGCGCCGCCTCATATTGTCCGATGTCGACCGAGAGCATGCCCGCACGCATCACTTCGGAGGTGTAGGCGCCCTGGTTGATGCCGAGCCCGAGCAGCGCGGCGAGGAATGGCGTCATGACGTCGACGGCGCGCGCGGACCACAGGCCGGGGATGCCGATGGTCGGAAACACCAGCGCGAGATTGAACCACAGCAGCAATTGCAGGATCAGCGGGGTGCCGCGGAACAGCCAGGTGTAGCCGGCGGCCACCATCTTCAGCACCGGATTGGGCGACAGCCGCATGATCGCGACGACGATGCCGAGGACGATGCCGAGCGCCATCGCCAGCACCGCCATCACCATGGTGTTGACGATGCCTTCGAGGATGACCTTTGCGGTCAGGAAGCGGCTGACATAGGACCATTCGATCTGACCGTTCGCAAATGCGCGCGCAATCGCCGCGAGCACCAGGACGATCAGGGCCGCGCTGAGCCAGCGAAACCAGTGCGGCTCGCGCGCGATCCGCAGACCCGACAGATCGGGGAAACCCTCCGCGAGTGCCGGCGCCGGCTTCATTGCGGCGCCGCGTTCAGCATGGGCTCGGCCACCGCGTTGGCGCCAAGGCCCCATTTGTCGAGAATGGCCTTGTAGGCGCCGTCGGCGATCATGGCAGCGAGCTTCTCCGTCACCACCTCGCGCAGGGCCGCATCGTCCTTGCGGAACATGATGCCCTGATAGCCCCTTGCAAAGGGTTCGCCGACGATGCGGAATTTGCCGGGCTCCTGCGTCTGCGCATAAGGCAGCGTCTCGCTGCCCTGCACAGCGGCATCGATGCGGCCCTGCTTGAGCTGATTGCGGACGTCGATCGAGTTCTCGCCAGGTACATACTGGATCGCCGGCTTGCCGGCCGGCTCGCAATTCTGCTTGCTCCACTTCTCGATCTCGACCGGGAAGCTGGTACTGCGGGTGGTGCCGACCTTCCTGCCGCAGAGATCGGTCGCGTCCTTGGCCGCGCTGTCCGCCATCACGAAGAACTGCGGCCCGGTTGCGAGGTAGTCGACGAAATCGGCGGTCTCGCGCCGCGAGGCCCGATCGGAGATGCCGGAGATGATGAAATCGGCGCGCCTGGTCTGCAGTGAGGGGATCAGCTCTGCGAACGGCGTCTCGCTCCAGACGATCTTCAGCCCGCCGAGCCGCTTGGCGAACTCCTTGGCCAGATCGATGTCGAGCCCAACCAGCTCGCCCGTCGCGGGATCGCGATATTCCATCGGCGCGTAGGTGGAGTTGACCGTCAGCTTCAGCGTGCCCGCCTGCCTGATTTCCGCCGGAAGCTCCGCCGCCTGCGCCGGCGTCACGGCAGCCAACGCTGCGAAGGCAAGCAAATGCGAGAGGCGTGTCATGTCAGCTCCTTTGCCAACGCCGCAATCGGCCGTTCGGAATCAATCCGCGTCGAGAACGGCCGGCTCGATCACGCCGGCGCGTTCGGTGATCACCCTGTATTGGTCGGGCCGCCGGTGGGCGGCGAAATTGAACATCTTGTCCTTGCCCTGGCGGCAGAGGTCGAGGTCGATATCGGCCACGATCACCTCATCGGTGAGCGTCTGCGCCTGCGCGACGATGCGGCCGTTGGGATCGACGATGCAGGAGCCGCCGATCAGCCCGGAGCCGTCCTCCTCGCCCGCCTTGGCCACCGAGATCGCCCAGGTCGCGTTCATGTAGGCGTTGGCCTGCGTCACCAGCGTCGAGTGGAAGGTGCGCAAGGCTCCGTCTTCGGTGGCGCCACCGTTGGGATCGTAGGCCGCCGAATTGTAGCCGATGCAGACGAGCTCGACGCCTTGCAGGCCGAGCACGCGCCAGGATTCCGGCCAGCGCCGATCGTTGCAGATCATCATGCCCATGATGGCGTGGGCCCAGGACGAGCCGGCGCGGAAGGCGGGAAAGCCGAGGTCGCCATATTCGAAATAGCGCTTTTCGAGCTGCTGGTATCGCGCGCCCGGGCGCGGCTCGACAGAGCCCGGAAGGTGCACCTTGCGATAGCGGCCGAGAATCTCGCCGTCGCGATCGACCAGGACAGAGCAATTGTAGCGCCGGCCCTCCGGCGTCAGCTCGGCATAGCCGACATAGAAGCCGACGCGCAGCGCACGTGCCCGATCGAACAGCTTTGCGACCGCCGGGTTCGGCATGCTGCGCTCGAAATACCGGTCCAGGGCTCCGCCTTCGAGCAGCCAGCGCGGAAAGAAGGTGGTGAAGGCAAGCTCGGGAAACACCACAAGGCTCGCGCCGCGGCCGGCCGCCTCCTCCAGCATGTCGAGCATCCGCGACAGCGTATGCTCGCGCGTATCGGCTTTTTGCGTCGGGCCCATCTGAGCGGCGGCGGCGCGAAGGACACGAACCAAGATTGCCTCCAATCTGTGCGCAGTGCTGCCTCAATGGGCGAATGAACCCATTGATGCGACGCGCAAATCCGCTGCCATTACGGGCGAGCGGGGCTGCAAAATCAATTCGCTTTGCTATGATGTTTTGGCCCTGAGTATAATCGGCAGTGATATGAACCTGCGACAGCTCGAGATCCTGCGTGCCGTCATCCGCCACCGCACCACGGTTGCGGCGGCGGACGAGCTCGGGCTGTCGCAGCCCGCAATCAGCAATGCGCTGAAGACGATGGAGGCGCAGGCCGGCTTCGCGCTGTTCGAACGCGTCAACAACCGGCTGTTTCCGACCGCGGAAGCGATGGCGCTCTACAAGGAGAGCGAGGCGATCTTCGCGCTGCATGCAAAGCTCGAGAACCGCGTGCGCGATCTGCGCGAGAACCGCTCCGGGCATCTCGCCATCGTCGCGACCCCGCCGCTCGCCTACAGCATCATTCCGTCCGCACTGTCAGGCTTCCTGCGCCGCCGCCCGGAGACGCGCGTGTTCTTCGACGTCCGCCGCTACGAGGGCATCATCGAGGGCGTGCTGAGCCGCGTCGCCGAGCTCGGCTTCGCGCTCGGGCTGACGCATCATCCCGGCATCGCGCATGAGGTGGTGCATACCGGCGAGATGGTGTGCGTGCTGCCGCCGCAGCATCCGCTCGCCGACAGGCCCGTGATATCCGCTTCCGATCTTTCCGGCCTGCCCTTCATCGGGCTCGAGCGCGGCACGCGGCTCGGCGAAGCCGTGCGCGACAGCTTTGCCCGCGCCGGCGCGGCGTTCCGGCCGACCGTCGAGGTACGCTACTGCAACACGGCCTGCGTGCTCGCGGCCGCAGGCGTCGGCGCTGCGGTGGTCGATCCCTTCTCGCCGCGGCAGAACGGTGGCAGCGGCCTCATCGTCCGTCCGTTCAGTCCGACGACCCAGGCGGTCGCGTATATGCTATGGTCGGAAGCCGAGCCGCTGTCGCGTCTGGCAAAGGCCTTTCTCAACGAGGTCCGTCAGGAAAGCGCTCGGCTCGAGCGCCCAGCGCCACACCAGCAACATGGGGCAGAAAGCAGTTAGGCTTCGCGACCTTTCCACCCGGGGGCACATGGCACGCATCACCATCATCGAGACGGGACAGGTTCCGCAAAAGTACCGCGAGCAGCATGGCTCGTTCCCCGACATGTTCGCGCGCATGCTCCGCGCCGAGGATCCGACGGCCACGATCGAGGTCGTCAGCATCCCGAAGGGCGACGCGCTTCCCGATCCCGGCCAGATCGAGGCCGTGCTGATCACTGGAGCTGCCGCCGGCGTCTATGATGGACTCGACTGGATCGCGCCGCTGGAGAATTTCGTGCGCACGGCCTACGCCAACAAGACACCGATGGTCGGCATCTGCTTCGGTCATCAGCTGATCGCGCAAGCACTCGGCGGCACCGTGCAGAAGTCGGCGAAGGGCTGGGGCATCGGCCGGCACGTCTATCAGGTGCTGCCGGAGAACGGCGTCATCGAGGGCGAAGCAGTCGCGATCGCGGCATCGCATCAGGATCAGGTGATTGAGCCGCCAAGCGACGCGCTAACGATCCTCTCCTCCGAATTCACCCCGCATGCCGGCCTGCTCTACGCCAACGGCGCGACGCTGACCGTTCAGCCGCATCCGGAGTTCGACACAGGCTTCGCGGAGGTATGCTGCGAACTCCGCGATGGCAACGCGCCGAAGGACGTCGTTGCGACCGCACGGGCGTCGCTGGCGGAGCCGATGGACAACGCGAAGCTGGGTGGAGCGATCACGAGGTTCCTGGCGAGGCGCACGGCACAAGGGGAGAGGTAAAAGCGCACTCGCGGCTTCACTTCTCGCCTCAGAACGGCTCGGTCCCCAGCCCCGGCACATCCGCCGGCCGCGGTCCCGGCGCGGCCCAGTAAAACCGGCGATCCTTCTCCGCGATTGCGATGTCGTTGATCGAGGCCTCGCGCCGCTTCATCAGGCCGTGTTCGTCGAACTCCCACTGCTCGTTGCCGTAGGAGCGATACCACTGGCCGCCGGCATCGTGCCATTCGTATTGGAAGCGCACCGCGATGCGGTTGCCGTCGAAAGCCCAGAGGTCCTTGATCAGCCGGTAGTCCAGCTCTTTCTCCCATTTGCGGGTGAGGAAGGCGACGATGGCTTCGCGGCCCTGGAAAACTTCCGAACGATTGCGCCAGCGGCTGTCCTCGGTATAGGCGAGCGACACCCGCACCGGATCGCGTGAATTCCAGGCGTCCTCGGCCATGCGGGCCTTTTGCGCGGCGGTCTCGCGGGTGAAGGGTGGAAGCGGTGGGCGCGACATGATGGCCTCATCGGTTGATCGGGGCCGCGAATTTATCGCCGCAGTTGGCGGAGTCGATAGGCCATCGCAAATCGGGCGATCACTTATCGGGCGATCACGAAATCAGATCGGCTTTCATCAGCGTGCGGATCGACTTCGGGATAGGCTGCGCGCGACCGCCGCTGATGAAGGCAACACGGACCTCGGCCTTCACCAGCACGTCGTGGCCGCGCCGCACCTCCTGCGCCAGCATGATGGAGGCGCCCTTCACCGCAATCGGCCAGGTCACGACATCGAGCACGTCGTCCATTCGCGCGGGCTTGAGGAAATCGAGATGCATCGAGCGCACCACGAAGGCGAAGCCGGCGCCTTCCGTCTCGGTCTGCTCGAACAGCACCTGCTGCTCGGCGCCCATCAGCCTGAGATGATTGGTGCGTCCGCGCTCCATGTAGCGCAGATAATTGGCGTGATAGACGATGCCGGAGAACTCTGATCCGCCAAATCGTAACAGACGGGAAGGGCTGGTTGCGCTTGGGCCGTGGAGGCAAGCCGCCTAGACCTAGACTAGGGCCGCTCTGACCCTAAGCTGGCCTATTCGCCGTTCGCCATACGTACTTGTCTCTCTTTGCTCCCATGCCGTGGCTGATGCCGTCCGTATTTAAACCTAGCGTCCTAAGCTGATTTTCGCACTGTTCTAATTGGTTGTTTGTTCCCGGCACACGCTCTACGTGCTAGGAAGCTCGCCTCATTGATGAGGGAGAGATTTGCAGATGGCGAAAAAGGCTAAAACGGCGACCGTGACCTATCAGGGAGAGACTTTTACTCGCGGTGATCGAATAACCAAGGGCGCTTGGCGTCTCTTAAATAAGGACAATAAAAAAGTGTTCGTCGGATCGCTGGTCGATACTATCAACGTCGGGAAATATCGCTTGGCAATTTTCAGCGTGCCGAAATAAGACGGTCGATAAATAAAGAGGCCGCCTCAGTTGGCGGCCTTTTTTCATTACAAACCCTGCGCCATCGCCGCACGCAGCGTGCTCGGGATACACAACACCTGAAAACACTGTCACGCCAAATCGTAACATGGGGGAAGGACTGATCGCCCTTGGCCGGTGGAGGCAAGCTGCCTAGCACGAGGCTCAAATCCGAATGCAGGCCGCCCAGAATGGCGGCAGATGTTCTCGGTTCCGGTTGTTCCTATGAGGCCATGGGCGCTGGCCTGTTTCCGAGCGCAGCGGCCTAGTTTGATTTTTGGAGTGGCCTAATTTGCTGAGATGGCAGCAGATGTCAGGTATAAGTTATGTGATTAATTGTTGGGCAGATTGAGAACTTCGTTAGGGAGACTTGAGTTCACTGCCGATTCAATGTGGGGTTGATCTCTCGGCCTGATTCTGCGGACCCTCCATTGGCATTTCTTCACTTGTTAGAGTCGCCTGACGATTTTGACCCTGAGGACCATGAGCTTCAGCACCAGCGCGGCTGCGTATTTTTTAGTGTGCCATTTGCCGTCAGCGAAGACGGCCGATGGCAGACCATGGTGGACGCTGGATGGCATGAACATTATGCCGAGAGGCCATCTCTCGTGCTCAAGTCATGCAATTTCTGGCAGTTCACTTATGAAATCACCCTCCTAGATACCTTTGGAGAGTTCCTGCCCGAATCAACGATGAATCGTGATATCGCGGCGGAATGGCTGCCGCCGCATAGTGGCAGCGCCGTCCTCGACGTTGTATCGCGTTGTTATTCCTACATAATTCGCAACTTTGAACCGTCCCTGGTATATCGCGTTACCAATGAAAGAAATCTTACGGAAGAGGCTCTTGGAAAGTATCACTTCTTAACCGACGTGATCGAAAGTGAAGGTTATTCCGTACTCGTGAACGATTTTGATCCGGAAGGACGGCCTTTCTGGCTTATGGTCAGAAATGGGTTTGACGTAACGGAAATTGTGGCAGAGGATGAAACTTCGGGGAATTGGTCATGACCACGCTGAAGCTTTTACTCAAAGGAACCATCGGCACGACGACTATTGCCGATACATTCCTGAGCCGCGAGACCTACAAGGGTACGCGCCAGCACTCGCCTGAAGCGAGCGAGCAATACCGTCAGAGTGCGCTGGCGGCAGTTGAGAAGCTGCGCGCTCGGCAAGCAGCGCGCTTAAAGCGCCGGGCTTAGTATCTCCAAAGGCCGCCAGAATTGGCGGCCTTTGTGTTTGCAGGTACCTGCAATTTCCGGCTGCCTCAGTTGGCGGCTTCTTTCTTATTCCAACGCGGCATCAAGCCCGGCCTTTCCGGGCTCTTGTTGGGGCTTCTTGTCGTCTTTCTTTTCGTCGTCCTTCACTTTGAAGCTGCGGTTCGGGTACCATTCTTTCAGGCCCCAAGTCCCGCGCCCCACTCTCACCACGTCGCCAACCTCAGTCATGCGACGGGTCAGCACCGACCCAATGGTGTTCGCGGGCTCTTTAGAGTTCATGTGAAGGCCGCCAGCCTTGAACATCGCGGCGAAATCTGGATTCTTTAGTGGAGTTCGCTTGTGTGCGAGTAGGGCTTTCGCCGCGTCAACGATAGACATGCCGAGGAGAGCCCCGGGGTGATCCAGAGAGCCATTATTCGGCTTTGAAGCAGTTCCCGACGGAGCAGCGCCACCAGCATTAGAACCGCCGCCCATGGCGCCGCCGCGCAGCCCTTCAATGGCGGCAATAGCTTGCGCTATCTGATCGCGCTTCGCGTACAGATCAGCCAAGACCGTCTCGTAAGGGTCGATTCCCTTAGATTCGTCAGACATTTGTTGCTCCCAACGCACCTATGTGCTATAGGATTAAGAGTGCCGTTGCGAAGCGGCACAAGCAAAGACGCCCTTGTGGGCGGGTCATAAGGGGTCACGGACCCCCACTCGCTTGTTGGACCGTCATCTTCTTCGCAACCTCCTCTGCTCTTGACCGGGTGAGGACATAGGGCGCGCTCGGACCGTGAATCCTGCGCGCCCTTTTTATTGCACGATACCAAACTTCAATCAAGCGCTACTATTCTGTCCACAGGCTGACTGTGTGGAAATTTCTCCACCAAAATTAGAACTCCCATTCTAGTCGCAAATCCCCTCACAAAACCAAACATTGCTTGATTTGTTGGGATCTGAAACCTACAAACAAAAAGCCGCACCCGGTTGGACGGTGCGGCCTCAAAAAAGGTGTGCCTGTAGTGGGCTGCATGGAATTGCACGACCGCATCATGGTCGGCGTGCGCGTACCGAGCGCCTCGAGCTTGTGGAGTTTCGTCGGCAAGAAGCAGAAGAACGTGCAGCGCCATGAGATCAACGCCAAAGGCGATCAGTACGTTTTCATCGGCATGGCCGGGACGCCGAAGGCAATCATTAGCTGGGGTGTCGGCAAGCGGAATGCCGAGAGCACCATGGACTTCATGCACGACCTCCGCAGTCGCGTCATTGGACAGCCAGAGGTCAGCACGGATGGCTTTCACCCATACCGCATGGCGATCCGCGACGCAGCGGGGGGGCCTTGAGAGCAAGAGCGCGGCGTCCACAAGCTGCGCAATGGTCCACGCCTGTCAGCCACGCCCAGCGCCTTCGCAGGCGTCGTGCGCAGGGCTTCGTGAACACGGACAGAATGTAATGCGCAACGTTACCGCGCGAAGGCTGCAACGTGGTTGTCCAGCTTCTTGCTAAAGCCGTTGGTCATCCCAAAGTTAAGGCCGCCTCAGCCGGCGGCCTCTTCCAAAGCCAATTTTCAGCGAACCTGAGAAGCCCCTCTAACGCCTGCTTCCATGGCATCCCTCAGGCTCTTGGGTATCCGCTGAGCTTTGCCAGCCGAGACGAATGCCACCCTGACGCTGGCCTCCACCAATAGGTCGGCTCCGCGCTTACATTGTTGAAGCAGGGTAATCGACGCACCCTTTATCTCATGGGGAGCCGTGATCACGTCGATTACGTCATCCATGTACGCAGGTTTGAAATAGTCAATTTTCATCGAGCGAACCACAAAGGCGAAACCACTACGGTCGTTGTCGGCACTCTCGAACAGTTGGCGATGATCTGTCCCCAGAAGGCGAAGATAGTTAGTCCGGCCCCGCTCCATGAAGCGCAGATAATTGGCGTGATACACGATCTGGCTGAAATCAGTGTCCTCAAAGTAGACCCTGACTTGCATGTGGTGTGAGCCGTGGCGGATGACGCCGTCTAAATTCGATGGGCTCAAAGCGGAATGTCCTGTCGTTTTGTTGGAGCGGTCAGGAGGTTCGGGTTGATACCGTGAGCCGCCTGCTGTGTCACCCTTGCGGTGGTCCGCTTTTGTTCTTGCAGCTCCACAACCTGAATGTGCCTCTTCGGTTGTATAAGAACAGAACGTGTCTGCAACCATAGTTCAATTTCGGTCGTGGCGGCGCTTCGGCAGTTTTGCCCGCAGAAATTTCAACCAGTGAGCGCAAATCTCCGATGTTCAAGATCAACAAAGATGCAAATTCGATAGAGCCTCTTAGGTCTCATACCTTCGCCGACCTCGGGTTCAGAGAGCGTCAACATCTGCAAGAGTGGATTGCGAAGACTCCATCCTGCCTCGGTGAGGACCTTCTTATCATCCAAAAGGAATTTTCCGGCTTTGCTGATACGCAGGAGCGCCTCGATCTGCTCGCCTTGGATAAGCAAGGATCGCTAGTCTTAATCGAGAACAAGCTGGATGACACTGGACGAGACGTGACATGGCAAGCGCTAAAGTACGCTTCATACTGTTCCAGCCTGTCAAAGGACAACATTCGGAGCATCTTTCAAGAGTATCTCGATAGGGGTGGTGCCGGTGGAGATGCTAAGGAAGCCCTCGTCGAATTTCTCGATGCTGAGGACTATGACGAAATCACTCTGAATAAGGGATCAACTCAGCGGATTATCCTGATTGCGGCCAACTTCCGCAAGGAAGTCACTTCAACCATCCTGTGGCTGCTAAATTTCAAGCTGCGCATTCAGTGCTTTCGAGTTCGGCCATGGCGCGCTGGCGACGATATCTTTTTAGGTGTGGACCAGATAATTCCCACGAAAGATGTCGAGGAGTTCATGATCGGCCTAGCCTCAAAATCTTTGGATGAAGTCGAAGCCGCAGCGGAAGAAAAGAACCGGCATAAAGTTAGACGACAATTCTGGGCTGAATTGCTCCGAGCAGCGGGACCAAAGATACCGCGCTTCGCAAACATTTCCCCAAATCACTTCCACTATGTTTCGGCGGGATCGGGCGTTCGCGGCGTCCCCTATAATTTTGTTGCAAGCAAGTCTTATGGGCGGGTTGAACTCTATATCGACCGGGGTGACAAAGATGAGAACAAGTCGATCTTCGACGAACTGTTCTCACAAAGGGCGACTATAGAACAGGCCTTCGGCGCATCCCTTACTTGGGAGCGGTTAGAGGACAAACGTGCGTCTCGCATAAAGTCGGAAATAGACGGTGACTTCTTCGACGAAGCTCAGCGACCGGCGATGATCTCATTCATGGTGGATGCCATGATGCGTCTGGAAAGCAGCCTGAAAGACCCGCTGTCCCAGATACAACGCAAGCTCAAGTCCAGATCACAAGAGGAGTAGTTGCTCGCTTGCAGGAGACTTGACCAACAGCATGTGGTCCGACCGTGCTGATCGTCCACCCCTCGCGGATTGCGATCGGGGGTCTCCAGCGCTGTAATCAGCGCTATGCACATCTTGACACGACGACCTGACCCGCACCGGGAGGAATGCTGGCGTATCATGTACGGCGACGTACATGTCGGCACGATCGCCCAGGCGTTGGCAATCCGAACGCCGGACCCCAATGGCAGTGGAATTGCGGCTTCTATCCCGGCAGCCGACCGGGCGAATGCAGCACCGGCAGTGCCGGGAGCTTCGATCAGGCTCGCCACGACTTCCTCCAAGCATGGGCGGTGTTCCTGTCCAAGCGGACGGAAGCCGATTTCGATGCTTGGCGGGAAGATCGGGATTGGACCTCTCGAAAGTGCGCGGCGTGGGCGCGGGGCGAGAAGGTGTTTCCCTGACTCTGAGAGCGCCGTGGGGAAGCGGAAGTGGTAGCCGTGCAAACTGCCGGGATGATCGCTTCAGCTCATCAGGGAGCCGCGCTGACTCGCCTGTTGCTTTCTTCCGGCCTACCCATCTCCAAAAGACCGATGCCCCAACGCAAGCCCGCAGTTCCTATTGCAGGAACAAAGGTTTTGCGCTGTTTGCGGCGAGATAGAATTGACGGGGGTATGATCAACACGATGTCGAGACGGTACGCGACGGTCGCAGTCCTAAGCGCTATGACCGTAGGAACAGCCGCGCTTGCAATCAGCGTAACGGCCGCAGAGGCGGACGACGATCTCACGAGCCAACTTCGGGCGTCTCAGCGAGCGCCACTTACAGCCGAAGATATTGCGAGCCGGGGAACGCACTATTTGTCGCGCGGCGGTGCGCTGTTGTCTGGGGCATTGTTGTGAGCAACCTTCCAGCCGGAAGCGACGCCCTGCATCAGGCCGAAGATCGACTGCGCATAGCCCGTGACGACGTGAAGCATTGGGAGCTTGTGCGAGGTCTGTCGGACGCGGCATCCAAACGCGCACAGAATGAAGTAACGCGCGAGTATCTCAATGCGATAACCGGTCTGGATGACCCTATGTTTCTCGGCGACGCGCGCTTGTGCGCTAACAATAGCGGCTTGCACAAGGGGGCAGGGTGATGAACAAGAGCGTCAAACGGCTCGGGATTATCGCAAGCGTATTATGGGTCGTTGTTGGCGGCCTTTGGACGCGCAGCATTGTCATAAAAGAGCTGGGCCACTTCGCGATTTCAAAACATCAGCTCTGCCTTGAGATGCACTCCATTCAAGATGATGGGACGATGCCCAAGGACACCGATTGGACTCAATGCAATCGGCAGTTTGACGCGGATTGGAACCGCGACGTAACAAACACCGACATAAACGTCGGAAACGCGATCTATACATTCGGCCCGCTCCTTGTAGCGTGGCTCGCTGCATACATCGTTCTTTGGCTTGGCCGATGGGTGGCGGCGGCCTTTCGGAAAGGCAAAGCCCCCGTGGAGCGGGGTTGAGCGAAGGTTTCTCAATGTATCGTCCCCCCGCCTCCAGATGAACACGCTGCCTGCTCTAAGAAGTACAGCATGGCAGCGCGAGACATTCTCAAGACTTGCTCGCGGATCAGTGGTGTCACCGTGTGGATCGCTTCCTTGTGTGTCTTGCCTTTCGGGCGCTTCACTCCCGTGGCCGCTTCGAGCATGCGAACGACTAGCTCAGCTTCATCGATCGGTATTGATGGTATCTTGGCCTCCATTGCTTTTGTATCCAGGTGACCAAATAGCGCGCCGTGGCATCGTCGCAAGTCGGAGAAGAACGCCTGAGAGGGGCGTATATCGTCACGCTGCCTCGATCCTGGCCAACGAGTTTCCAGACGAGTTCAAGGAAATCTGCGACGCCCTATTGGCCTTCCGGTTCATAGACACTCAAATACGCATGCCGGGTGGCAACGAAAGCGAGATACCCAAGACAATCTCGGATCAACTTCGGCCGCTGAGTTGGCTTGAGTCAAACCTGCATGCCACCCAGATGGTCGATAAACAAGCGGTCTCCATCGACACTCACAAGATTGACTATGTAAAGGGGGGAAGGTCGCATTCGATCTTGAGTGGAATGCCAAGGATCAGACCTTTGACCGTGACTTGGCTGCCTTTCGTGCATTCTTTGACTACGGAAGGATCAGCGTCGGCATTCTTGTCACTCGCGACCCTTCCCTCGTACCCTACTTCATCCATCTCGGTAAGGCGCTCGATAAGGATGGGAGCGAGATCAATAAGCTAACAGTTGCGAAGTATGGTTTTGAGTACGGCTCAACCGCTCACATGAACAAGCTGCTACCCCGAATGAGCGCGGGGAGAAGCGGCGGATGCCCGGTGCTTGCGTTCGGTATTACGCCGAAGCTGAGGAGCCCTGCGGCGTGGACACCGCTAGTGGGCGCACCGCCTCGGAAGATCAGCAAGCCGCGCAAGCAGAAATAGACAAGGCTCTAATTCTCATCGCGGGCGATACGATATTCGTTGGTTCCGTTCTCGCGGCGGCGCTCGATCTTCAATCCGTGCTTCTTGGCGAGCTTGCTTACTGCTCCACGCAGGGTATGGCGTTGCCATCCAAACCGATCTGCCAGAGCTGACGCTGGACACCATCCGGCCGTCAGACTGTCCATCAGCTCCCGCTCTTTCAATCCGTTCGTGGTCTGGTTCCGCATTGCTGGAGATGGGTCAGCGTACGATCATCCCTTGCACCCAAAAACAAAAGAAGGGACTAGCGGTTCCACGTGCGTGTCTTATGTGCCGATTATGCCGAGCACCTTTGAATTCTGCCTCCCTACCAAAGCGGCCACTGTCCCGGCCGGCCCGGATTGGCTCCACGAAGTCAAATACGATGGATACCGCCTCCGCGTTGAGCGGGACGGTGATCGTGTGCGGCTGATCACGCGCAACGGGCACAACTGGACGACCCGCTTCCCATGGATCGTGGAAGCCGCCCGCAAGGTGCGCCAGAAACAGTTCGTCCTTGACGGTGAGGCGGTGGTATTGGGTCTCGATGGCGTTTCCGACTTTAATGCGCTGCACTCACGTAAGCACGACCATGAGGTGCAGCTCTGTGCCTTCGATCTGCTCTCTGAGGGTGGTGACGATCTCCGCAAGCTGCCGCTACATCTCCGCAAGGCAAATCTCGATCGTCTCCTCGCGAGGCGGCCTGAGGGCCTATTCGTGAACCCATTCGAGCGAGGCGAGATTGGCCCGGAACTGTTTCGTGCCGCGTGCCGGATGGGCCTTGAGGGTATAGTCTCAAAGCATCGAGAGCGGGCCTACGTTGGAGGCCGGTGCCGCCATTGGATCAAGATCAAGAACCGCAACCATCCCGCGATGGAGCGTGAGCTGTGAGGCGGCAACGTGGAGCGCTGGCCCTCGCGATGCTCGCCTTGTCCTTCGTTCCCGCCGCTGCGGCGGGCCTGACCGGCCAAGCCAGCATCATCGACGGCGACACGCTCCAAATCCACGGTACGCGCATCCGTCTCGCCGGTATTGATGCGCCGGAAAGCTCCCAGCTTTGCCGGGGCGATGACAGCCTGCCTTATCGTTGCGGTGCCAAGGCGGCGAACGATCTAGATGCGTTCGTCGCGAGGCGGCCGGTGAGTTGCGTGCCGGTATCGCAAGACCAATACGGTCGGGCGGTAGCGACGTGCTCAGTCTCGGGGGCTGATCTCGCAGATTGGCTCGTGCGCAACGGTTACGCGCTCGACTGGCGTCGCTATTCCGGTGGCCGCTACAATGCTGCCCAGCGGGAGGCGTCACGTGCCGAGCGCGGTATATGGGCGGGCAGCTACGTTGCGCCATGGCTGTACCGAGCCTGCATTCGGGCGGGGGGCAAGCCGGGCAAGTGTTCGGACGATGCCAACGCGCATCCCTGATGATTGGTGAGTGGGCCGACTCAGGATAGCGAGGCGCGATGAGGTACGCCGCCGATCGTCCCTTCGCCGACAAGGAAGCCGCAGCCACGAAGATCATCGAGATCGCCAGAGGCATCGAGGCGGTGCAGGACGGTCATATCTTTATTGAGCTGGTCAACCTGCCGTTTCTCAAGAGCGGCGTTAACGGTGAGGAGTTTAGCGCTGGCATCATGCTCGCCTATGAGCGTGAGATGCTAGAGCTTCACGAGTCAGGGACCTATGTTCGGCTCCGTAGCCGCACAGGATAAGGTCCCCCCAGCAATAATCTATGCCAGGGGCGAGTACATCTTTGGGCTCTAGTCAGGACTAGAGCGCAGGTCTACCGATCGACCTGTTCGGAACGGGAACTGTAAAATCGACAACCGTCCGCGGCCGTGCTTTAGTTAATATAGGAATGGCGCATTCACCGGGAGCTGGAGCGCTATCCCAGATGTTGCGGGCATATCTGGTTTGAATAGCCCAAACGATCTCGTCTAACTTGTTGTTGTCCACGAGACCAGCCTCAACAAGCGACTTGCCGACCTCCGCAAGCACTTGAGCCGACTGCTCGAAGGTAATCGCTGCCACTTCGGGCGGAGCGGGGCGATGGCAGCGATGAACTTCAAAAAGCCAATCGTGGATCACATACGCTGGCCCAAGACCCCAAGGTGAGAGACCCGGAATGCTCCAAAATATGCGTGGGATGGAGCCGCCATCCGTGTACATCGTTTCCGGCACGATAGGAGTATTCAGGAACGATGGCTGAAAGCTCAACGGATTGCCCGTTTTTAGATAGATGAACTTATCCTCGCGTGTCCACTGAACGACAACGCGACCTTTTAGGATACCGTCTCCGTACCTGATCCACCCCACACACCCCGCAAGGGTGACGGCAACAAATAGTACCGGCGCTAACACGCGCCAGTAACGCGCTTCCCATTTCATGGCGACCCCCAATGTGTCGCCCAGCCCCAGCAATCAGCTTACTACGCCATTGGTTAAAACTCAACTACGCGCTGAATACCCCGTGAAACGCACCCATGTCCGCAGCATCAACAGACCCAAGTGCCGCGCTGCGGTGACCAATGGATGCTGCCGCAGCGTGTCAGAACTTCGACCGGCTCATAGCAGCCGCGAGATTGATCAAACGCACGAGTGAACGCCACCGCCCCGCAGTACGCCGAACAGGATGCGACCGCTTCGGCCGCCGCGATGGCGGCTTCCGCCGATGGCAGTTCGAATGCCGCTGTCTCATCGGCGACGATCTGGCCGTCGTCGGCACGGATGGCGATGGGGACTACCCAAAACAGACCGTCGGGCTTCACTCCAACGCCTTCGACTCTTGCTCCCATGTTTGTTTGCTCCTTATCTATCTTTCGGTGCTTGCTGGTTCGAGGCATGACGCCGATCGCAAAGCGATTTGATGACAAAGAAACGGGAGGCGCGAAGGCGAACCTTCACGACTCCCGCAAGTGCCGCAGCTCGCGGCTGTTGTCCAAGGCAGGAACCGACCCCTCACCACCGATGAGCTGCGGGATAAAAGGCGCGAGGCTAGCGCCGTTTGGTCGCCGCCTCGCGACCCAGCTAGTTTGTCGTCGGTAAAGATCGAAGAAACCCGACGATTGATAGGACCGCTGGGATTTAAGAGAATGAACCGTTAAGGCGCACCACTCCCGTCGATGACGGGTTCGCTGCATCGAGAATGGCGACGCCGATCAGCGTGTTGGAGGTTGCGGTCGTGGTGACGTTCTTGGCGACGTTATCCCAATAGACCTTCTCGCCGACCGTCCATGCTTCCGCGCTGTTCTTGGTGAGCGTGAAAACGCCCTTCACGACGAGAACGTCGTCAGCGCCGTTAGCGCCGCCGTTGGCGCACACGCCAAACATCGAACCGATGAGAGCGCCGTCGCCGGAGTTGCGAGCATACGGCAGAGCCACATCGATATGGTCACAGTGGACCTGATATTGATTTTTCACTTGCAGATTTCCTCTGGAGCGAAGCGGCGAGCCAGATGCTCACCGCCGATCGATTAAGCGCCGGGGTTGCGGAAAGCGCCACGGAAGTCGATGGCCCCGACCGCAAAATCGTGCTCCAGCGAAACGCGAACGCCCTGCATGCCGAACGGCTCATGCACGTTCGTGCGCGGGCCAGCGGACCCGTTAAGGAAGCCGTAGATGAAGCAGGGGATGCGTTTCGGATCGCTGAAAACATACCAACTCGTATCCATGATATTCGCGTCGGAGACCGCACGAAGCTTGCCGGAGAACGGGTTGACCGAACCATACTGCGTGGGAGTGATCGTCGCCACGAGCTGATCGATGACAGTTTCCTGATCCGGGCCAGCGAGGATAATCGCAGGCGGCACGTTGATGAAGTTGCCCGAGAGCGACTTCATGCCACGCAGCGCCTTGCGAGCGTCGGAGATGGTCGAGACCGAAGGCACCGCGCCAGTGTCAGCGAGGTTGCCATGGTTGGAGTGGAACACAGCGGTGCTGTCGGTCTTGAGCGTCGGATTGGACGAGAACATTTGGAAGAATGTATCGTTCTCGAAGATGAGAACGGTATCGCCAGCCGAGCCAAGGATTTGGTCGATCGCACCGAGATCATCGTTCACGAGCATCTGCCGGGAGATGGTGAATACGACGCCGTAGGGCGTGATCGAAACATTCTCGCCAGCGTCGCCGGTCGTGCCGGAGCGCAGCTCACCGTTCTCCTGAACGGGCTGGATCATCGGGAATTCGCCCGCGCGAACCTGCGGATGCGGACGGAAATCCTTGAACGGACGTTCGACCGCGAGTTCGCGGTAAGTCGGGGTCACGAGCGTGTAGCGCGCGAGCAGGCTCTTATTGAGCGCGTTCTGGAAGATGTTGGGAAAATCCGACGTGCTCTGGAAGGCACGCTCGAAGATCGTCAAACGATCAACGGTCGTCATGGCGAAAGTGCCGCGACCGCGCCAGCCGATTGCTTGCGCCGCCAGCTCGACAAGGCTGAGGCTCATATACTGGCGAGCCTGATCCTTGTACTTCTCGAAGTGCGCCTTGCCAGCCGGGTCTTTCGGCCCCTCATAGCGGAAGCCGGAGCTTTCGAGAATGCGCGTGGTCAGCGCGATCGACATGGCGTCTGCCACTCCATCGTGTTCTGAGCGCGAGATGCGAACGTTCATTTCAGTGTTCTCCAGATGAGTCGGCTGCGGGCTCTCGGCTCGCGCAGCGGAGTTGAATTGCGATTGCGCCGGTTGGCGCGGAATGGCGGCGAAGGACGATTGAAGGTCGAGCATCCGCTGACGCGCCTGCATGCGGGCACGTGCGGCGCTGGCATGCGGTGATGATGCAGCATCGAGAGAACGGATCATCGCACTCGCATCCGCTGGTACGGTCACGAGCGACGCTTCAAGCAGTTCCCAGCGGATAGCCGTGAAGGTCAAATCAGCATCGAAGGGAATACGATCCTTGTCAGGATCAAGCCTTTTTCCCTTGCTGTCGGTGATCTCCCAATCGCGAACGATGTACCCGGCCGAAATTCCAGCGATCTCGCCACGGGCAACCATGCCCTCAGCGACGCGACCGCGTTCGGTGTCGTTGAACTGGAGACGGCCCCAGAGAGCGCCACCCTTGAACCACGTCTCAGTGAAGCGTCCAAGGTGGTTTTCAATACCTCTCTGGTTATGGCTGTCTAGGAGCGGGATGCCGGCTTTCGCCATGCGGCTAAGATCGACCGCATCGGGCGAGATGCGCAGCTTCTCGGTGCCGTATGAGCGCTGCACTGCCGAGCCCATGGAGATCACAGCATCGACGGTGCGCGCCTTGGCGTCGTAGCTCTTGGGCGCGGCGATGCTTTCTGCAAAGCGCTTGCCGCCTTGCAATTCACGAATTTTCATTTTGGAGAGTTCCTATCGGCCGATTGTGCATCGGCCCTTGATCGTTGCTGCGCCGATCAAGCGGCGCGATCGACCTTGACGAACTGTGCGGGCCTTTCGCGCTTAATCATGTCGGCGATGTAGTCCAGCTCACCTTCGAGCCGACGCGCTGCGATTGGCACTTCGACGCCGATGCTGCGAGCCAAGCCCGCAAGCTCCCGCGCGACGAACGCATGCTCGCCGAGTTTGGCAACGGCCGGGAGGAACTCGGCGGCGGCGTCGAGGAAGGCATTCAGCTTAGCAGCGTACTCCTGACGGCCCCGACTGAGATCGGCAACTGCTTGCTCCGCCGCTTCGGAGGCTAGAAGTTCATCAAGGGCGGACTGGGCTTCGACAATCTTGATATCCAGCGCGGCCAGCGCAGAAGTCAGACCGGAGACACGACGTTCAGCATCGGCAAGCCGCGCTTCCTTCGCCGCGATCTCGCTGCGTGACACGTTGCCACTGATGAGTGCAGTGTGTAGATCGTCGGTGAGCGACGAAGCCGTCGCTTTCTCAGCATCGAGCTGAGAGACAAGATCAGGGCGACGAGTTGTGAGTTTGTCGCGATCAGCCCGCAGCCGTGCAGCGGGCTCTTTTCGGAGAGGCAAAGAGAGTGCCATGTATGGTCCTCTTGTGGTGTCTTTGTGAGTTGAGTGGACCGTGCTGCGGTCCTGAAATGGGAATTCCGGTTGAGTTAGGAATTCGCGGGTCGATCGAACTGTGTCGTCGCCCTAACGAGGTCAGCTTCCGCTGATAAAGCCCCCAGCTCCTTGCCGGGATTTAGCCAGCTCGCGACCTTGATCGCGAGAGCCCCCTGAATGCCTCAGCGCGGGTGTCGCGCCGTTACGCTGAGTTGCATATCGAGCCCTTCATCCAACCGGAGGACAATCTCGACTTGGTGCGACAATCACCGCCGCAAACGGGTCATCCTTCCACGATGACACCGTGCATAATAGTCGGCACACCTCTTGTTCGCATGAGGCTCGCAGAAGCTCGCAGAAATGGAACTCATCGCTGGGCGTGCGATCACCGGGCAAGGAGATGTTGCTTGCCTTTGATCCATGCGTATTGTTCGAGCCAACTGCGCCAGCTCACCGGACATACCTCGTGAGGAGTGTTGAAACCTCTGAGCTGTCGGGAGACAATCTCGCCACGTTCGCACGCGGCCCGGAGCGTGTTCTCGGAGGCTAAGCCGCGAGGAACGCTTTTCATCATCGTTGCGAACGGCACCCAGCTCGGCTCAGTGGCATTCCCAGCTCTGAGCCGCGCTATGGCTGCATTGGTGGAGTCGCCAGCGCGTTTCTCAGCTTCGGCAACCTGTCGCTTGAGGCTCGCCACTTCGCGCCGAAGCGCCAAGTTCTCCTGATTGGCATCCGCGAGTTGCGCTTGCAGATCGGCTTGTCGGTCCGAGACGATCCTTCCGCGCTGGAGCGCATTGGGAGTGATGTGCGTGAAACGGAGTAGAGCCCGCAGGGCGTGACCGCCGAGAGCGGCCCTTATGTCCGGCACGGGCAGTCGGAAGTGATCGGTTAGATGAGTGAAGGCGTTCATTGGATTGGGGTAGCCCCTTGTTCACGACCGACATAGGCGTGCCGCGCCGTCGCGCAACCCCGCCATACTGTTGAAAGGTCCCGATTGGCAGCTCCCTCACAGCGCCGGGAACGCACGGAGCGCCGAGCCGAACGGACGGTTTTTGCTCGGCCAGAGGATTACCCCCTTGCCCGCAAAGCAGACATAAGAATGATAGCGATTGACCCGACTGGTATCGTCGTGAGCCGTCCGCATCTGGCAATGCGGGCGGCTCTTTTTGTCTGGATGATGGTGGTTGAGTTGACGACACGTAGTCGCGGTTCGGCTCGATCGCCACACAGACCGCGCAGGGTGTTAAATATCGAGATGGGGAAATGCTCTGCGAGAGCAGGTACATAGCGAGGTTTTTGCGTCCACGACTCCAGTGATGCGTCTGCCGCCGCTCTGTGTTATCCGAGTGCTATTCCCGACACCGCCGTGACGACCAACGACAACGTGCGTCGTGGGGCTGCGACTCTCCCTGATACGTCGATCTCGTCGGCCGACGCGGGCTATGATCTTTGATCAAGCCGAATGGAACGCATTCCAATGACTAGGATGAAAACGGCAGTCGCTTATGCGCGGTTCTCAAGCGATCTTCAAAAAGACCGTTCGATCGACGACCAAGTTGCTCTCTGCGAGTCCATCGCCAAGCAGCATGGTTATCGCGTGGCGAAGGTCTACCATGACCGCGCCAAGTCAGCCGCGACGATGTTCGAGCGCGATGGCCTGCTCGATCTGATGAAGGACACTAAGGCTGCGAAGTTCGATGCTGTGATCTGCGAGAGCCTTGACCGCATCTCGCGCGATCAGGAGGACTTGGCCGGTATCTTCAAGCGGTTCAAATTCCGCGAGATCAAACTCATCACGAGCGATGGCGAGGCCAACGATGTCAGCGTCGGCGTGCGAGGCATCGTCGGCTCGATGTTTCTCACTGATCTCGGCAACAAGGTAAAGCGCGGTCACAACGGCCGAGTGCGTGAAGGCAAGTTTCCGGGAGCTGTGACCTACGGCTATCGTCGCGTGCTCGGAAAACCGGGCGTGCGCGAGATCGACCCGGAAACTTCAAAGGTGGTGCTCCGCGTGTTCACCGAATACGCGAGCGGCAAGACTACGCGCGAGATCGCGGCCGGGCTGACCAGAGACGGCATCCCCACGCCGAGCGGCGGGAAGCACTGGAACCATCAGACATTCACGGGCGGTCGCGGTGGCAAGCGGGGCATGATCGGCAATCAGATTTACATCGGGCGGTTGATCTGGAACGCGAACCGTTCTGTGCTGGACCCCGATAGCGGTAAGAAGCTCAAGCGTCGGGGCAAGCCGGAGGACGTGATCGCGGTTGAAGTGCCGCATCTGCGGATCGTGCCGCAAGAGCTTTGGGATGCGGCCAACGGTGTTTGCACGAGCCGCGCTGAGGCCAAGTTTGGAGCCGGAGGGAAGCGCCCTCAACGGGTCGGGTATCGGCCATACAGTCGCGAGCACCTTCTCGCTGGGATGCTGTCTTGTGGCTCATGCGGCGGCCATATGAGGATTGCGCAAGTCTCCCGTGATGGCGGACCGCGCGTCGCTTGTGCGGCTGCGCATCAGCTCGGCACCTGCCAACATCGCAAGTCATATGACATGAAGGTGTTAGAGGAGACAGTGCTTGCCGGCATAAAGGCCCACTTAACCAGCCCAGAGGTTTTGAAGGAATTCACCAAGGGCTATCACGCTGGATGGGCTGAGCGGCAACGAGAGATGCGCTCAGATCGCGATAACACGCAACGGGCTCTCAATCGTGCTACTGTCGCAATTGATAGGGTTGTCACCGCGATCACAGAGAGCGACGAGCCTGTTAAGGCCCTGACAGAGAAGCTCAAGAGGCTGGAGACTGAGCGCGCCGGTTTGGAGGAGAAGCTCCGGCTCATCGAGAGCGACGGCGGAGCCAAGGTTGTCAGCCTGCATCCAGCAAGCATCGGCAAGTTTGCCACGAGCATCGACGCGCTTCACGCTGCCCTGACACGAGGCGGTGACCCCGTTGCCCTCGCGCCCTTCCGTTCCGCCTTCCGCAACGTGTTCGACCGGATTGTGGTGCATCCGACCGGCAAGCGGATGCCTTACGAGATCACGCCATACGCTCGGCTCAGTGCGATCATGGGGGTCGAGCTATTCCCGAAGGTGCGCAGCACTGAGGAAATCATGCGAGAACAAGGGTTTGGCTGTACCGATTTTGTCGGCCCGGAAAAATCCGTGTCCTCGTAGTAGACGCGGACCTGCATGTGGTGGCGGCCGTCGCGGATCTCGCCGTCGAGATGAGCTGTCACGTCGCGAGCCTCTTCGCTTGTCGGTACCGGCCCGTTTTGCGCAAAAACGGCGGGCCACGCAAGCGCAGGTTACACCACCAGAGGCCCTCGCCCCAGCGTCACCTCGACGATCTCCGGCGGCACGCCGACGCGGAGCGGCATGATGCTGCAACCGAGGCCGCCGGAGATGATGACGTCGCATTTCAGCCTGACATGACCATAGGCAAGGCGGACGCCATGCTGCGGCGGCACTGCGGGGGACCAGCCGAGCAGACGGACCTGGCCGCCATGGGTGTGGCCGGACAGTTGCAACGCGACGCGCGCGGGCACGCGCGGCGCGATGTGAGGCTCATGCGCGAGCAGGATGATGGGCGCATCGTCCGTGACCTTCGCGAGCGTCGCATTGAGATCGTCGGCACCGAAGCGCACCATGCTCCGGAAGCGTCGCGCCGGCAGGAAGGCGAGCTGATCGCCGAGACCGGCGAGCCAGAACGGACGGCCGTCCTTGGTGAGACGCACGACATCGTTCTCGTAGACGGGGATGCCGGCCGCTTCCAGCGCGCGATGCGCGACGGTCGTCCCCTGCCCGGCCCGCTGCACCGTCCTGTCATCCCAATAATCGTGGTTGCCCATGACGGCGTGGACGCCGAGCGGCGCCTTGAGGCCGGCCAGCACGCGAGCCCATTCACGGCACGGAATGATGCGCGTGACCTGATGAAGACCGGCGACATAGTCGCCAAGCAGCACGATGAGGTCGGCGTTCAGCGCGTTAGTGTGGTCGACGATGGCCGCGACCCGGTCCAGCGGCATCCAGGGATCGCAGGCATGGATGTCGGCGATGACGGCAATCTTCAACGGAAGATCCGCCGGCCACTGCCGCGGCGTCGGACGATAGCGCGTGACGCGGAGCCGCAGCACCGGCTCGACGCCGACGCCATAGGCGGCGGTCGAGACGCCGAGGGCGGACAGGCCGCCGATGGAACGGATGAGATGGCGGCGCGTGATCATGGAAGCTCGCTTCTAGTGCAGCTTCTCGATGCGATGCGATTGAAGCGGAATTGGGATGCGCGTGCAGATCGTCTGCATTGGTCGCGCCGGCTGGCGCGTTGAAGCGCGCACCACATCGACGCCAGCTCATCGGGCGGCATCGGGTCCAGGAACGCCTCGGTCTCATCAGGTGTGCGCAACTGCGGCGCGGCCTCGATGACCTCGAGCAGTCCAGTGTCGTCCGTCAGCCCCATTCTTCTCACTCCAATCCGTGTGCGTGAGCGGCGATGCCGTTCGCCACACTTTCGGATTAGTGATGGGATTGAAGCAGCGGGTTCACCGCTTGCGGCAGTCAGTCGTCCTCGGACTGATCCGTGCCGAACAGGCCAAACTGGGCCGGGTCGCGCGTAGGTTCGGCAATACCGAGATGGCGGAAGGCGTGCGACGTCAGCAGCCGGCCGCGCGGGGTTCGCTGCAGATAGCCGCACTGAATGAGATATGGCTCGATGATGTCCTCGATCGCGTCGCGCGGCTCGGACAGCGCTGCGGCCATGGTCTCGACGCCCACCGGGCCGCCGCCATAATTCGTCGCGATGGTCGTGAGATAGCGGCGGTCCATCGCGTCGAGCCCTGCGGCATCGACCTCGAGCGCACTCAGCGCGTGGTCGGCGATCTCACGGTCGATCTTGTCGGCATCGGCCGCCGAGGCGAAATCGCGCACACGCCTGAGCAGGCGGCCGGCGATGCGCGGCGTGCCGCGGGCGCGGCGTGCGATCTCGTTGGCGCCGTCGGCGCTCATACCGACATTGAGCACGCGCGCGCCGCGGGTGACAATGCTCTCCAATTCCTCGATCGTGTAGAAATTCAGCCGCACCGGGATGCCGAAGCGGTCGCGCAAGGGATTGGTGAGCAGGCCTGCGCGCGTGGTGGCGCCGACCAGGGTGAATTTCGACAGCTCGATCTTCACCGAGCGCGCCGCCGGGCCTTCGCCGATGATGAGGTCGAGCTGGAAATCCTCCATCGCGGGATAGAGCACTTCTTCCACCGCTGGGCTGAGGCGATGGATCTCGTCGATGAAGAGCACGTCGCGCTCTTCGAGATTGGTCAGCAGCGCGGCGAGATCGCCGGCCTTGGCGATCACCGGTCCCGACGTGGCGCGAAAGCCGACGCCGAGCTCCTTGGCCACGATCTGCGCCAGCGTGGTCTTGCCGAGGCCGGGGGGACCTACGAACAGCACGTGATCCAGCGCCTCGCCGCGCTTGCGCGCCGCCTCGATGAAAATGGAGAGGTTCTTGCGCGCCTGCTGCTGGCCGACGAAGTCGGTCAGCGATTGCGGGCGCAGCGCGGTGTCGCCGACATCGTCGCTGCGGCGCTCGGGCGACACCATGCGGCTGGCCTTGGGATCGCTCACTTGGCGAGCTCCTTCAGGCCAAGGCGGATGAGCTGGGCCGTCTCGGCATTCTCGCCCGCATTACGCGAGGCCGACGCAATCGCCGCGGCCGCCTGCGGCTGGCCGTAGCCGAGATTGACGAGTGCGGAGATTGCGTCCGCCACCGGGCGCGGCGCGCGCTGGTCGTCGACGGCGCCGGCGAGATGCACCACGGCGGGATCGACATTGGCAAAGGCCGGCGCCTTGTCCTTCAATTCGGTGACGATGCGCTCGGCGACCTTGGGGCCGACGCCGGGCGTGCGCGCCACCGCGGCCTTGTCGCGCAGCGCAATGGCGTTGGCGAGATCGGAAGGCTGTAGCGTGCCGAGCACGGCGAGCGCGACCTTGGCGCCGACGCCCTGCACGGTCTGGAGCAGCCGAAACCATTCGCGCTCCTGGTCGGTGCGGAAGCCGAACAGCTTGATCTGGTCCTCGCGGACATAGGTCTCGATCGACAGCACGGCGGCCTCGCCCGGCGAGGGCAGGTGCTGCAAGGTGCGCGAGGAGCAGTGCACCTGGTAGCCGACGCCGCCGACGTCGAGGATGACGAAATCCTCGCCGTAGGAATCGATCAGGCCCTTGAGCTTGCCGATCATCTCCGGTCCCCGGTCGCGGCAGACACTTCTCTTTCGTCATGGCCGGGCTTGACCCGGCCATCCACGTCTTTGACCCCGGCAACAAAGAACGTGGATGCCCGGAACAAGTCCGGGCATGACGGCGGCGATGGACGACGATCGATCATATCCCCACCACCTTCAGCCGCAGCGCCGTGCTCTGGCGATGATGGGCGTGGGTAATGGCGATGGCGAGCGCGTCGGCGGCGTCCGCCGACGGCGGTTCTGCCTTGGGCAGCAATATCTTCAGCATCATCGCGATCTGTTGCTTGTCGGCGTGGCCGGCGCCGACCACCGTCTTCTTGACCTGGTTCGGCGCATATTCGGCGACACTGATGCCGAACATTGCGGGCGCCAGCATGGCGACGCCGCGGGCCTGGCCGAGCTTCAGCGTCGCGACGCCGTCCTTGTTGACGAAGGTCTGCTCGACGGCGGCCTCGACCGGCTGGTGGCTCGAGAGCACGGCCGCGAGCCCTTCATGGATCGCGAGCAGGCGCCTCGACAGCGGCAGATCGTCCGGCGGCTCCACCGAACCGCAGGCGACGTAGATCAGCCGATTGCCCTCGGCCTCGATCACGCCCCAGCCGGTGCGGCGCAGGCCGGGGTCGATGCCGATGATGCGGACGGGGCCACGAATCGGGAGCGCAGTCATGGGCCAGTGATAGCGGCTGGCTGCCGCGGGGGAAACAGAAACAGAACGGAAGTAACAGGGGAAAGGCGGTCTCGTACCCCGGGCGCAGCGCAGCACGCATGCTGCCCTGCTGAACCGGGGCCCATGTTGCCAGCGTTGTCCAGAGAACGATGGGGCCCGGCTCAGCGCAGCAGCGCTTCACGCTGCAGCGCGTCCGGGACACGAGAACGGCGTCAGCCGCCCATCTTCGCCATCAGCGCGTCCGACACCTCGAAATTGGCGTAGACGTTCTGAACGTCGTCATGCTCGTTGAGCAGGTCCATCAGCTTGAGCAGCTTCTCGCCGGTCTCGTCGTCGACCGCGACCGTGTTCTGCGGCTTCCAGATCAGCGCGGCCTTGCGCGGCTCGCCGAACCTGGCTTCCAGCGCCTTGGCGACGTCGCGATAGCTTTCGGTCGAGGCGTAGATCTCATGGCCACCTTCGCCGGAAACGACGTCGTCGGCGCCGGCTTCGATTGCGGCATCCAGCACCGCATCGTCGGAGGCGAC
Source organism: Bradyrhizobium sp. CCBAU 53415 (assembly GCF_028128735.1). Lineage (NCBI taxonomy): Bacteria > Pseudomonadati > Pseudomonadota > Alphaproteobacteria > Hyphomicrobiales > Nitrobacteraceae > Bradyrhizobium > Bradyrhizobium sp. CCBAU 53415. The sequence continues at coordinate 182,583 of NZ_LBJF01000024.1, forward strand.
GCTGCGGTCGTATTCGATGATGCCGGTGCGGTCGAACATGAAGGACACCGAGCCGGTTTCACCGAGATTGCCGCCGGACTTGGTGAAGAAGGAGCGGATGTCGGAGGCGGCGCGGTTGCGGTTGTCGGTCAGCGCCTCGACGATGACGGCGACGCCGCCGGGGCCATAGCCCTCGTAGCGGATCTCGTCATAATTCTCGCCGTCGCTACCGAGAGCCTTCTTGATGGCGCGCTCGATATTGTCCTTCGGCATGTTCTCCTGGCGCGCGGCGATCACGGCGGCGCGCAGGCGCGGATTCATGGCGGGGTCGGGGGTCCCCAGCTTGGCGGCGACGGTGATTTCCCGCGCCAGCTTGCCGAACAGTTTCGACTTCTGGGCATCCTGCCGCCCCTTGCGGTGCATGATGTTCTTGAATTGGGAATGTCCGGCCATGCGTGGTCTCGTTAAGGAATCGTGCGCCAAGGTGAGCGTGGGAAGCGCGGCCTTATAGGCCGCCAACCCACCGGAATGAAAGAGGCTCTGCGACTTTAAGGTAACACCGTAGTGGCCCCTGCCTAGAGGTCAGGCACCGTTAACCCTGATTTCATTCCGGGCTGCGAAAATAGCGCCCGATCGTCCCCCGACAAGAGAGAGCCTATGGCGTTCGGACTATTTCGGAAGCGTCTGCCGGACCGGGCTGCGCCTGCGGCAGCCCCAGAGGGTGCGCAGCCGGCGGCCCGATCCGCGCCCGCCCCGACCGCCGAAGGTGATTCGGCCCGGGAAATCCTGGAACTGCTGGAACTCGAGCTCGGCGCGATGATACGCCAGCTCGAGCGCGCCGCCAATTCCGTCGCCGGCGGCGCCGAGGCGACCGCCGCGACGCTGGCCGCCATTCGCGACCGCACCGATGCGCTGACCGGCCGGACCAACGCGGCGCAGTCGACCGCCTCCACCTTCGCCCATGCCGCCGACAAGTTCACCCAGTCCGCGCAAGGCATCGGCGCGCAGGTCCGCAATGCCGGCAAACTCGCCGACGAGGCCAGCGCCGCGGCGCAGGAAGCCCGCGCCAATGTCGACCGCCTGCGCGAATCCTCGGCCGCGATCGGCAATGTCGTCAACCTGATCGCGCAGATCGCGCGGCAGACGACGCTGCTCGCGCTCAACTCGACCATCGAGGCCGCGCGCGCCGGCGATGCGGGCAGAGGCTTTGCGGTCGTCGCCACCGAGGTCAAGGCGCTCGCCGTGCAGACGCAAGGAGCCACGGAAGAAATCACCAGGAAGATCGACGCGCTCCAGCGCGACGCCGCCGGCTCCGCTGATGCCGTGCACCGCATTTCGCAGGCGATCGAGGCGATCCGCCCTGTCTTCGACACCGTCAACGGCGCGGTCGCCGAGCAGAACGCCACGACCAGCGAAGTCTCCGGCAATGCCGCCAGCGCCTCGGAGTTCATCATCTCGGTCGGCGAGAGCGCGGCCGAGATCGATGCCGCGACCAAGGCGGCCGAGACCCATGGCGAGAGCGTCGCAAGTGCCGGCAAGGCCGTCACCACCTTTGCCCAAAAGCTGAAATCGCGCTGCGCCGTGCTGCTCGGCCATAGAGAGCACGACGACCGCCGCAAGACCGAGCGGCTGCCCTGCCATCTCAAGTTCGAGACGACGCGCGGGGTGATGCCGGTCTATGAAATCGCGATGGAAGGGGTGCTGATCGGCGGCGCGGATGCGGGAAGGCTCGCACCGCAAGCGATGGTCGAAGGCACCATCGAAGACATCGGCGCCTGCCGCCTGCGCGTGGTCGAGCAATCCAAGGCCGGCGCCCGCGCGCAGTTCGTTGGTCCCAACGCCGCACTCAGCGAGAAGATCGAGGACAAGCTCTGGTCGATCCATGAGGAGAACACGGAGTTCGTCACCCGTGCCATGGAGGCGGGCAATGCGCTGACGAAGATATTCGAGCAGGCAGTTGCGCGCGGCGAGGTCAGGACGGAGGACCTGTTCGATACGGACTATTTGGAAATCGCGGGCACCAATCCGCAGCAATACCGCACGAAATATCTCGACTGGGCCGACCGCGCCCTGCCGCCGTTCCAGGAACCTTTTCTGGCGAGGGAGCCGCGCATGGCGTTCTGCGCCATGGTCGACCGCAACGGCTTCCTGCCGGTGCACAACAAGATCTATTCGCATCCGCAGCGGCCGGGCGACGTCGCCTGGAACACGGCCAACAGCCGCAACCGGCGGATGTTCAACGATCCGGCGGGGCTTGCCGCCGCGCGCAACCTGCGCTCGTACCTGGTCCAGAGCTATGCGCGCGACATGGGCAACGGGAACACGGTGATGATGCGCGAGATCGACGTCCCGATCCGCGTGCAGGGCCGGCACTGGGGCGGATTTCGCACTGCCTACAAGCTGTAGTGCGCGCTCAGGCAAGACGGCGGCGGCGAATCATCCTTTAAGGTCGAATTTGGAATGGGAATGCCGCCGTGAGCCGGTGAACGGCTCTGACTGGAGGACTCATCGAACATGTCCGTCGCACAACTTGCCGTCATGGACACCGGCTCCAACCGCACCCTCGCCGAGCGGCTGATTGATCAGCTCGCCGACCGCATCGGCGGGCTCGGCGTGGAACTCGCCGACATCGCCGGCAACGTCCAGGAGGTCGCGAGCCGCGTCGCGAGCCAGTCGGAACGCTTCCACCACCTGCAGAAAACGGCCGAGACGATGGTCTCGGCCAACCACGCCATCGCCAACGCATCGCAGGCGGTGCAGACGACGACGTCCGCGGCGGTCGGCGAGATCGTGCAATCGCGCAGCGCCGTCGACACAGCGGTCAGCCATATTTCCGAGCTCGTCGCAGCCGTGGAGCGGATCGAGGCGCGCCTCAGCGCCGTCGGCTCGGCACTGGCGCAGGTGGCGAAGGTATCCGGCTCGATCGAGGCGATCGCGAAGCAGACCAATCTGCTGGCGCTGAACGCGACCATCGAAGCGGCACGCGCCGGCAACGCCGGCCGCGGCTTCGCGGTGGTCGCGAGCGAGGTCAAGAACCTCGCGGAGGCCACCCGCCAGGCCACGCATGAGATCTCCGACACCGTGCGCGATCTCGACGGCCAGATCGAAGGCCTGATCGGCGAAAGCAGTGATGCTTCGCAGCGCGCAAAGACCGCCGGCGAAGGCGCCCGGCAGATCTCGGGCATCATCTCGCGCGTCCAGCAGGGCTTTGCCTCGGTGGAAGCGGAGATCGACAGCGTCGCGCGCGCGGCGACCTCCAATCTCGGGCATTGCGACACCGTCATCAGCGAGCTCAACGAGCTCGCAAAAGGCGTCGAGCTCTCCTCCAGCGATCTCAAGAACGCCGACGAGCGGGTGGCGAAGCTGCTCGACACCTCCGAAGGCCTGATCGCGCTGATCGCCGACAGCGGCGTGGAGACGTCGGACGCGCCGCTGGTCCGCGCCGTCGTCGACACCGCGAAACGGATTTCGGCGGAGTTCGAGGCTGCGATCGACCGCGGCGAGATCACGCTCGACCAGCTCATGGACGAGAACTACCGCGAGATATCAGGCACCGATCCGAAACAGTACCTCACCGACTACGTCGCGTTCACCGACCGCTTGCTGCCCGCGATCCAGGACCCGATCCAGAAATCCGATCCCCGCATCGTGTTCTGCGTCGCCTGGGCCAAGGGCGGCTTTCTGCCGACCCACAATCCGAACTACCGCCTGCCGCAGGGCAAGGACCCGGTCTGGAATAACGCCAATTGCCGCAACCGCCGCCTGTTCACCGATCGCACGGTGAAGAAGGTTGCGGCCAACACGAAGCCGTTCCTGCTCCAGACCTACCGCCGCGACATGGGCGGCGGGCAGTTCGTGCTGATGAAGGACCTGTCCTCGCCGATCATGATTCGCGGCAAGCACTGGGGCGCCTTCCGGATGGGGTTTCGGCAGAGCTGACGGCCGCTCCTGCGGCCCTTGAATCAAAAACCTGAAAAACAACCCCATGCACAGTAGCCGGGGTGCGCGAAATCAATGGCTTATGCCGGCAGGCCATGGCGCGCGTTGACTCGTCGGGCAAAACAGGGGCATAATGCTATTATTCCGAAATTACGCATTTGAGCCGGCGGGCTCTGAGCGCGCGCCTCGTCCTTCGAGACGACCGCTTCGCGGTCTCCTCAGGATGAGGCTAAGCCGCATCGAGGCTCATCAAAACCTACGGCCGCACACTCGGTCCTCATCCTGAGGGCCCGCCAACGGCGGGCGTCTCGAAGGATGGCCGCAAGCAAGGACGTGCCGCCGTCCCCGACTTTCCCAATCGCACGAATTTCGTCATCGCATGATTTTGCGGATTTGCACGATCATCTGCGGCGGCCGATGTCGCACGCGACGAAAATGGGTCAAAACATGACGATTATCATATCAATCAGCCCAGAACCTTTGCAGCGATCGCCGCACAAATTCGTGAACGTCATGGCCTCACGCCTCGTTCGCGCAAATATGCATTGCCGGAAATTTCGACGCTTCATCGTTTCGCGTCGATATGATTATGGTCACGCAAAATTCGTCGAGTGATCGCCGCAAGCGATCGCCCAGCAAGGGAATGCATATGGCAACTGTTCTCACCATCAATGGCGAAACGAAATCCTTCGACGCGCCACCTGACATGCCGCTGCTGTGGGTGCTGCGCGACATCCTCGGCATGACCGGCACCAAATTCGGCTGCGGCATCGCGCAATGCGGCGCCTGCACGGTGCATGTCGACGGCAAGGCGGTGCGTTCCTGCGTGCTGCCGGTCAGCGCGGTCGAGAACCGCACCGTCACCACGATCGAAGCCGTCGGCAACACGCCTGCGGGCGCGAAGGTGCAGAAGGCCTGGCTCGAGGCCGAAGTGATCCAGTGCGGCTACTGCCAGTCCGGCCAGATCATGTCTGCAGCTGCGTTGCTGGCGACCACGCCAAATCCCGACGATTCCGACATCGACGCCGCGATGGCCGGCAACATCTGCCGCTGCGGCACCTATGTGCGCATCCGCGAGGCCATCAAGCAGGCCGCCAACGGCCGCCAGTCCTGAGGTTCGCCATGAATGCACATCACAGCATCTCCCGCCGCGCAGCTCTGACCGGCGGTCTCGCCACCGGCTTCCTGCTCGCCTTCCACCTGCCGCTGCGCGCCGCCGTCAACGAGCCGGTGCAGCCGCGCGATACGACCGACGGCAGGTTTGCGCCCAACGCCTTCATCCGCATCGACGAGACCGGCCGCACCGTGCTGATCATGCCGCAGGTCGAGATGGGCCAGGGCACCTATACCTCGATCTCCGCCGTGCTCGCCGAAGAGCTCGACGCCGACTGGAGCAAGGTCGAGGTCCAGCACGCCCCGCCCGACGACAAGCTGTACGGCAACCCGACCTTCGGCCTGCAAGTCACCGGCAATTCCAATTCGATCCGCGCCTGGTGGCTGCCGCTGCGCAAGGCCGGCGCCACCGCGCGCGCGATGCTGGTGCAGGCCGCGGCCAGCCAGTGGGGCGTCGAGCCGGCAAGCTGCACGGCGTCGAAGGGTGAGGTTGCCCATGCCGCAAGCGGCCGCAAGCTCGGCTACGGCGAACTGGCGCTGGCCGCGCAGGGCCAGACGCCGCCGAAGGACGTCGCAGTCAAGGATCCCCGGGATTTCGTCCTCATCGGCCAGCCCTTGAAGCGGCTCGACACGCCGGACAAGGTCAACGGCAAGGCCATCTACGGCATCGACGCCATCCTGCCCGGCATGAAGTTCGCGACCGTCGCCGCCTGCCCGGTGTTCGGCGGCAAGGTCGGCAAGGTCGACGACAGCGCCGCGGTGAAGCTTCCCGGCGTGCGCAAGGTCGTCGTGCTCGACGATATGGTTGCTGTGATCGGCGATCACATGTGGGCGGCCAAGAAGGGGCTCGAAGCGCTTGGGATCGAGTGGGACGAGGGGCCGAACGCACAAATCACCACCAAGGACATCTGGGACGACCTGCGCAAGGCCAGCCAGGAGGACGGCGCAGTCGCAAAATCCGACGGCGATATCGCCAAGGCGCTCGCGAGCGGCGACAAGTTCGAGGCGGCCTACGAGCTGCCCTTCCTGGCGCACGCCTCGATGGAGCCGATCAACGCCACGGTGCACGTGAAGCCCGACTCCTGCGAGATCTGGACCGGCACGCAGATCATGACGCGCGTGCGGTCTGAGGCCGCGAAGGCCGCGGGCCTGCCGATCGACAAGGTCATCGTCAACAATCACCTGCTCGGCGGCGGCTTTGGCCGCAAGCTCGAGCCCGACATGGTGGTGGCGGCGGTGAAGATCGCAAAACAGGTCGACTACCCCGTGAAGGTGGTGTGGACTCGCGAGGAGGACATCCAGCACGACGTCTACCGCCCGGTCTATCGCGACCAGATCACGGCGTCGCTGGTCGACGGCAAGATCGCGGGCTGGAAGTACAAGGTCGCCGGCTCCGCCGTGCTGGCGCGCTGGCTGCCGCCGGCGTTCCAGAAGGGCATCGACATCGACGCGATCGACGCCGCGGTGGACGCGCCTTACGACTTCGCCAATTTCCACGTCGAATATGTCCGTGCCGAGCCGCTGTCGGTGCCGACCGGCTTCTGGCGCGGCGTCGGTCCCAACAACAACGTGTTCGCGGTCGAGTGCGCCATGGACGAGCTCGCGCGCAAGGCCGGCAAGGACCCGATCGCGTTCCGAAAGTCGATGCTGACCAAGAACCCGCGCATGCTCGCGGTGCTCGACCAGGTCGCGGAGAAATCCGGCTGGGGTCAGAAGCTGCCTCCGCGCGTCGGCCGCGGCGTCTGCGTGCAGCCGTCATTCGCGAGCTTCATCGCAACGGTGGTGGAGGCCGAGATCGACGATTTCGGCGAGATCGCGCTCCGCCGCATCACCTCGGTGGTCGACACCGGCATCGCGGTCAACCCCGACACCGTGAAGGCGCAGATCGAGGGCGGGCTGATCTTCGGCCTGACCGCGGCGCTGTATGGCGAGATCACCATCGACAAGGGCCGCGTGCAGCAGTCGAACTTCCACAACTACCGCATGATGCGCATCAACGAGACGCCTAAGATCGAGGTCATCGTCGTCAAGAGCGGCGAAGCGCCCGGCGGCATCGGCGAGGCCGGCGTCAATGCCGGACCGCCGGCGCTGCGCAACGCGATTTACGCCGCAACCGGCGTGGCGCTGCGGCGCCTGCCGATCGATCGGAAACTGCTGGCTGCGGGGAAGAAGGCATGAGCGGCAAGATGCGTATCCTCGCAGGTATCGTCGTCATCGCCATCGTCGCGGCGGCGCTCGGCGTCTTCATCATCCGCGGGCCCGGCCCGCTCGACTTCGCGGGCGGCACGAAGGTGGCGCTGGCGGACTACCGCGCCGGCAAGCCGACCGGCGTGCCGGCGAAGCTGGAGAAGGCCGGCATCGTCGAGCGCGGCGAATATCTCACAAAGGCCGCAGACTGCATGGTCTGCCACACCAAGCCGGGCGAGAAGCAGTATTCCGGCGGTCTCGCCTTCAAGCTGCCGTTCGGCACGCTCTATTCCACCAACATCACGCCGGACAAGGATACCGGCATCGGCAATTACAGCGACCAGGACTTTCTGAACGCGGTCCAGCACGGCAAGCGCCGTGACGGCGCGCGGCTCTATCCGGCGATGCCGTACACGTCCTACACGTTCATGACGGATGAGGACGTGCTGGCGGTGAAGGCCTATCTGTTCAGCCGGCCGGCCGTACGCGCCAAGGCGCCCGACAACACGCTGTCGTTTCCGTTCAACCAGCGCTGGGCGATGACGTTCTGGTCGGCGGTGTTCAACCCGGACACGCGCTTTGCGCCTGACACCTCGAAGAGCCCGGAGTGGAACAGAGGCGCGTATCTTGCTGAGGCCTTGGCGCATTGCGGCGAGTGTCACACGCCGCGCAATCTCGGCTTCGCGCTGAACAACCGCAGGAAGTTCGCCGGCGCGATCACCGCCGGATGGCGCGCCTTCAACATCTCCTCCGACAAGGCGACCGGTCTCGGCAACTGGAGCGACCAGGATCTGATCTCGTATCTGTCGCTCGGCCATGCGCCGGGCCATGGCTCGGCCTCAGGTCCGATGGGTGAGGCGGTCGACAACAGCTTCAGCCATTTCGCCCCCGAAGACATCCGCGCCATCGTTGCCTACCTGCGCAGCGTGCCGCCACAGGCTTCGCCCGACCTGCCGGCCACCACGGCACCCGTCGCGCCTGCATCGCACCGCGACGGCATCACAGCGGATGCCCGTGGCAAGCAGGTGTTCGCCAGCGCCTGCGCCAGCTGCCACGGCTGGAGCGGCGAGAGCCCGGTCTCGCCGATGGCGACGCTGACCGGCACCTGGGCCGTCAACGACCCCGCCGCCACCAACGTCGCGCAGATCGTGATCTCAGGCACCAAGCGCCACACGCCGGATGGTGCGCTGTCGATGCCCGCGTTCGGCAAGGCCTATACGGACGACGAGATCGCGGCGGTGGCGAACTATGTCACGGCACGGTTCGGCACGAAGGGCTCGAAGCTGACGGCGAAGGACGTGGCGGAATTGAGGGAGCAGACGGCGGAGTAGCGCTTCTCTTACCCTCCCCTGGAGGGGTCCGGGACGAGGGTAGCTCGCCCGTGGGTCGGCTCACATTGAGCGCAGCGAAGATGTGAGACGGGGTGGGGTGACGGTCTCTCCGCATTGAACACTGCCCGTGGGGAGAGATCACCCCACCCCGCTCGCGCTACGCGCGATCGACCCTCCCCCTCCAGGGGAGGGTGGCAGCGCCGTTTGCCGCGAGACCTTCAGCTCAACCAGAATCTTGGCGTCGCCGGCTCCAGCCTTCCGCCGACGCGCACCGGCGCGATGCGCAGCGCTAACCCCGTCGCATCATCCGTCTCGACGGCAACGCCGCTGAGCGTGGCCGCGCCCGCGGCCGGCTCGAAACGCCCTGACGGAATCCCCGTGGTGAACCGCCGCAGCGGTTCTTCCTTCTGCATGCCGATGATGGAATCGTAATCGCCGGTCATGCCGGCGTCGGTCATGTAGGCGGTGCCGCCGTTGAGGATCTGGTGGTCGGCGGTCGGCACATGGGTGTGCGTGCCGACGACGAGGCTGGCGCGGCCGTCGCAGAAGAAGCCGATGCCCTGCTTCTCGCTCGACGCCTCGCAATGGAAATCGACGACGATGGCGTCGGCGGCGACGCCGAGCGGGCAGGCGCCGAGTTCGCGCTCGAGCGCGGCGAAGGGATCGTCGAACGGGGTCATGAAGACGCGGCCGAGAGCATTGACGACGAGGGCATGCCTGCCGTTCTTGGTCTCGACCAGGGCGGCGCCGCGGCCGGGCGTGCCGCGGGGATAGTTCGCCGGGCGCACCAGGCGGTCGGCGCGCTCGATGAACACCAGCGCCTCGCGCTGGTCCCAGGAGTGATTGCCGAGCGTCACCGCGTCGGCGCCGGCCTCGAGAAACTCCTGGTAGATCGCTTCCGTGATGCCGAAGCCGCCGGCCGAATTCTCGCCGTTGACCACGACGAAATCGAGCGACCAGTCCTTGACCATGCCGGGCAGATATTCGGCGACGGCCTCGCGCCCGCTACGGCCGACGACGTCACCCACGAAGAGAATGCGCAACTTCAGAACTCCGGAAATCGAACACGTCCGATTCCGTTAGCACATAATCCAGCGCGACGTCGTGAGATAGTGCCGGAACCGCCTCGATCTCCTGCGCCGCAAAGGCAAGCCCGATGCCGATGATGTGCTTGGCTTTGCGCAAATGCGCGAAGGTGAAATCGTAATGCCCTGCGCCATAGCCGATGCGATGGCCGAGACGATCGAAGGCAGCCAGCGGCGTCAGCATGATGTCGGGGATGACCTCGGCCGCCGCCGGCGACGGCTCGGGAATGCCGAGCGGGCCGAGCATCAGGCGGTCGCTCGGATGGAAGATGCGGAAGATCAGCGACTGGCCGCGCGCGGTGACGCAGGGCAGCGCCAGCTTCGCGCCCTGCTCGGCGAGCTTCCGCATCAACGGCATCGGATCGATCTCGTTGCGGATCGGCGAATAGCCGGAGACGATGCTGCCGGGCAGCAGCTCGAACGGCAACCCGCGCTTGGCGAGCTTTGCAGCCGCAGCGATGCGCTTCTTGTCGCTCAGCGCGTCGCGCTTGGCGAGGGCTTTGGCACGGAGCTCGGCTTTGGAAGCGGACATGCGCTTTGGTCCCCACGTCATCGCCCGCGAATGCGGGTGATCCAGTATTCCAGAGACGCCAATTCCAGAACCTCGACGCCGCGGCGTACTGGATGCCCCGGTCCCGTCTCCGCCAAGGCTACGCCGGGCCCACAACGGCGCTCGGCCGGCGAAGCTTCAGCGAAGACGGCAAGCCGGGGCATGACACCGAACCTTGAGCTGAACCGCAAGCGTGTCGGGGACGCAATTCGACAGACACGAAGAAAACAGTACGAAGCCGCGAACGCCGTTGAAGCACTCGATCCCGGAGTTCCCTACGAAAGTAGGTGGGCACCATATGTCCGGGCCCACGGGCCCGGCCAGGGACAGTTCCCTAAAGGATCGATAAGGCCCCGGGGATATATGGCTCCTGACGCACGTCGCAGCCTCGCTTGGGCAATGTAACAACTGTACTGACAAATCGCCAGTGCGGCGAGTGTGCTGCTTCTTACCCTCCCCTGGAGGGGCCCTGGAGGGGGAGGGTCGGCTCACATTGAGCGCAGCGAAATGTGAGACGGGGTGGGGTGACGGTCTCTCCACCTTGCACACTGCCCGAGTGGAGAGATCACCCCACCCCGCTCGCGCTGCGCGCGATCGACCCTCCCTCCAGGGGAGGGTGGCCCTACCCGATCGCGATCCCGCCTCCGACGGTGCGGTTCAGGACCTGGGTCGACTTCTCGATGCGTTCGGCCGCGGCGTTGAGCGCGTTCACCACGGCGGTTTGCGTCATCCTGGCGCGTTCGACGGCGGCGTTGCGAAAATCCCGAAGCTCGACCAACTCCTGCTCCATGGAGCGGATGCGGTTGCCGGCGTCGATCAACTCGTCGCACACGGTCAGCGCCGCCATCACGGTGAGGCGCGCATCGCCGATCTCGCCGAATTTTCCGCGCAGCGACTGGATGCGCGTCTCCAGGCTCTCGGCGAGCTTGAGCAGCCGCACCTCCTGGCCCTCCTCGCAGGCCATGCGGTATTGCCGGCCATTGATGGTGACGTTGATGTGGCTCATCCGTCCTCTCCGGTATCGAGCACCGAACGTATCGTGACGATCGCGGAATCCAGCCGGTCGGAAATCTCGCGATTGGTGCGCTCGAGCTTGCGCGCTTTCACCAGCGCGCCGTCGAGTTCGTCGGCGAGCCGCGAGCGGTCCGCGCCGAGCGCCTGAATCCGCGCTGCGAGCTCGTTCTCGTCGCGATCGGCATCGCGCCGCCGCTCCACCGCGCTTTCGAGCGCGTCGAGCGCGGCCGTGAGCCTGCGCGTCGCAATCTCGATCTCGACGGCGGATGATTCCGTCATGGCAGAGCTATTGGACACGCGATCGTTCATGCAGTCAGCGGCGGAACCTGGCGGCCTTTGCCCAGTGGCCTTTCCCTGGAGCTTGCCGTCCGGCAAAAGACTCGGTTCGGCAAGCGGTTAGAAGCAGAAATTTACAAAGCAAGCTAGCCCAGCGCAACGCCGCCGCAAAACTATGCACCGATCAATCGGGACGCGGTTGCGATCGATCGATTCCTTCCGGCACGATCCCGGCGGAAAACTGATCTCTACTGGCAACTTTTGCGGCCAAACCGGCGTTTGACCGCCTTGGACTCCCGGAACTGAGGTGCTATCCCAGCCCCAACCTCCAGTCGCCGCCAGGCTCCTCCCGCGCGGGCATATCGCCTCCAAGCGCCTCATTTCAGACGGATTTCAGACATGACGCAGGTCGATCACACCCGTATGGCCAACGCGATCCGCGGCCTTTCGATGGACGCTGTCGAGAAGGCGAAATCGGGCCATCCCGGCCTGCCGATGGGCGCCGCCGACATCGCCACGGTGCTGTTCACGCAGTTCCTGAAATTCGACGCCGCCGCGCCGGCCTGGCCGGACCGCGACCGCTTCGTGCTCTCGGCCGGCCACGGCTCGATGCTGCTCTATTCGCTGCTGTATCTCACCGGCAATTCCGAGATGACGCTGGATCAGATCAAGCAGTTCCGCCAGGTCGACTCGCTCACCCCCGGCCACCCCGAGAACTTCCGCACCAAGGGCATCGAGACCACCACGGGGCCGCTCGGCCAGGGCATCTCGACCGCGGTCGGCATGGCGCTCGCCGAGAAGATGCTCGCCGCCGAGTTCGGCAAGAAGATCGTCGATCACCACACCTATGTGCTCGCCTCCGACGGCGACCTGATGGAGGGCGTGTCGCAGGAAGCGATCGCGATGGCCGGGCACTGGAAGCTCGGCAAGCTGATCGTGCTCTATGACGACAACGGCATCTCGATCGACGGACCGACCTCGATCTCCGATTCCGTCGACCAGGTGAAGCGCTTCAAGTCGGCGGGCTGGGCCGCCGAGAAGATCGACGGCCAGGACCAGGCGGCGATCGCCGCCGCCATCACCCGCGCGCAAAAATCGAACAAGCCGACGCTGATCGCCTGCCGCACCACGATCGGATTCGGCGCGCCGCACAAGGCCGGCACCTCGAAGGTGCATGGAGAGGCGTTAGGGGCCGACGAGCTCAAGGCCGCCAAGGAAAATCTCGGCATCTCGCTCGAGCCGTTCTCGGTGCCCGAGGAGGTGCTGAAGGCGTGGCGCGCGGCCGGCAGCCGCGGCGCATCAGTGCGCCAGGAATGGGAAGCACGGATCAGTGAGCTCGGCAGCCGCAAGCGTGCCGAGTTCGAGCGGCGTCTGCGCCATGAGCGTCCGGCGTCGCTCGCAAAGGCGCTGAAGGCGCACAAGAAGGAGCTGCTGGAGAAACCATTGACGGCGGCGACGCGCAAATCGTCGGAAGCGGCGATCGAGGCGATCGCGGCTGCAATGCCGATGGAATTCCTGGCCGGCTCGGCCGATCTCACCGGCTCCAACAACAACAAGGCGAAGTCGGCGACCGCGTTCTCGGCCAAGACGCCGAAAGGCCGCTTCATCCATTACGGCATCCGCGAGCACGGCATGTGCGCCGCGATGAACGGCATCTTCCTGCACGGCGGCTTCGCGCCGAACGGCGCGACCTTCCTGGTGTTCACCGACTACGCACGACCCGCGATGCGCCTCGCCGCACTGATGGGCACCGGTGTCGTCTATGTGATGACGCACGACTCCATCGGCCTCGGCGAAGACGGGCCGACGCATCAGCCGGTCGAGCATCTCGCCGCGCTTCGCGCCATTCCCAACATGCGCGTGTTCCGCCCCTGCGATTCCATCGAGGTCGCTGAGTGCTGGGAGCTCGCGCTCAACCGCGTCGACGGTCCGACCGTGCTGGCGCTGACGCGGCAGAACCTGCCGCAGCTGCGCACCACCGCACCGAACGACAATCCCTGCGCGATCGGCGCCTATGAGCTGGTCGCGGCCCAGGGCGAAGCCAAGGCGACGCTGTTCGCCTCCGGCTCCGAAGTCGAGATCGCGGTCGCGGCCCAGAAGCAGCTCGCGGAACGCGGCATCGCGTCACGCGTTGTCTCCGTTCCCTCGCTCGAACTGTTGTTAGCGCAACCAGAGGCCAAGCGTGCCGCAATCATCGGCAACGCGCCGGTCAAGATCGCCATCGAGGCCGCAGTGCGCTGGGGCTGGGATGCCGTAATCGGCCAGGACGGCGAATTCATCGGCATGCATTCCTTCGGCGAAAGCGGTCCTGCCAAGGAGCTTTACAAGCATTTCGGCATTACCGCCGAGGCCGCGGTTAACGCTGTGCTGAAGCGCATTTCCTGAGAGTTGAGCTTGCCCCAAAAAAGGACTACGTAATCTCTCATATGATCAAGCACCGCCCGGCCGAACCGGGCGCCCGCCCCTAAAAAAACCCTCGCAGGCGCACGAAAGCGCGTTGTGCGGGATGACAACGGTCATTGAAGGAGACGAAACATGGCAGTCCGCGTCGGAATCAACGGTTTTGGCCGCATCGGCCGCAACGTCCTGCGGGCTATCGCCGAGTCAGGCCGCAAGGACATCGAGGTCGTGGGCATCAACGATCTCGGCCCGGTCGAGACCAATGCCCATCTGCTCCGTTTCGACAGCGTCCATGGCCGCTTCCCCGGCACCGTCACCGTCGATGGCGACTCCATCAGCCTCGGCAACGGCAAGATCAAGGTGACCGCCGAGCGCGATCCCTCGAAGCTGCCGTGGAAGGATCTCGGCGTCGACATCGCGCTGGAATGCACCGGCATCTTCACCTCGAAGGACAAGGCTTCCGCGCATCTGACCGCCGGCGCCAAGCGCGTGCTGGTCTCCGCGCCCGCCGACGGCGCCGATGCCACCATCGTCTACGGCGTCAACCACGACACCCTGACCACGGATCATCTGGTCGTCTCCAACGGCTCCTGCACCACCAACTGTCTCGCGCCGGTCGCCAAGGTGCTGAACGATCTCGTCGGCATCGAGACCGGCTTCATGACCACGATCCACGCCTATACCGGCGATCAGCCGACGCTGGACACGCTGCACAAGGATCTCTACCGCGGTCGCGCTGCGGCGATGTCGATGATCCCGACCTCGACCGGTGCTGCGAAGGCGATCGGCCTCGTGCTGCCCGAGCTGAAGGGCAAGCTCGACGGCGTCGCGATCCGCGTGCCGACCCCGAACGTCTCGGTGGTCGACCTCAAGATCGTCGCCAAGCGCGCCACCGACGCCAAGGAAATCAACGCTGCGATGAAGCGCGCCAGCGAGCAGCAGCTCAAGGGCATCCTCGGCTACACCAGCGCGCCGAACGTCTCGATCGACTTCAACCACGATCCTCACTCCTCGACCTTCCACGAGGACCAGACCAAGGTGCAGAACGGCACGCTGGTGCGCGTGATGTCCTGGTACGACAACGAGTGGGGCTTCTCGAACCGCATGGCCGATACCGCCGTCGCGATGGCGAAGGTGATCTGACTCCGCTCTCGTGTCCCGGACGCGATGCAGCGCGAAGCGCTGCGTCGCAGAGCCGGGACCCATCTTAACCGCGGGACTCGCCGCAACGTGGGTCCCGGTTCTGCACAGCGGCGCTTTGCGCCGCAATGCGCCCGGGACAAGGAGCGTCCGATGACCAACAAATTCCGCACCCTCGATGACGTCGACGTGAAGGGCAAGCGCGTGCTGCTGCGCGTCGATCTCAACGTGCCCATGGAGAACGGGCGCGTCACCGACGCGACGCGGCTCGAGCGCGTCGCGCCGACCATCACCGAGATCTCGGACAAGGGCGGCAAGGTGATCCTGCTCGCGCATTTCGGCCGGCCGAAGGGGCGCGATGCCAAGGAGTCGCTCAAGCCCGTGGCGGAAGCGCTCGCGAAGGTCGTGAAGAAGCCGGTCGCCTTCGCCGACGACTGCATCGGCGAGCCTGCGGCCAAAGCCGTGGCGGCTCTGAACGACGGCGACATCCTGTGCCTGGAAAACACCCGCTTCCACAAGGAAGAGGAAAAGAACGATCCCACGTTCGTCGCGGAGCTCGCAAAGCTCGGCGACATCTGGGTCAACGACGCCTTCTCGGCCGCGCACCGCGCCCATGCCTCGACCGAAGGCCTCGGCCACAAGCTGCCGGCCTATGCCGGCCGCACCATGCAGGCCGAGCTCGACGCGCTGGAGAAGGCGCTGGGCTCGCCGACCAAGCCCGTCATCGCCATCATCGGCGGCGCAAAAGTCTCGACCAAGATCGACCTGCTCGAGAATCTCGTGACCAAGGTCGACGCGCTGGTGATCGGCGGCGGCATGGCCAACACCTTCCTGCACGCTCAGGGCGTCGCGATCGGCAAGTCGCTGGCCGAGAAGGATCTCGCCCCGACCGCGCTGCGCATCATGGAGAAGGCGGACGCCGCCAACTGCGCCATCATCCTGCCCGTGGACGCCACCGTCGCCTACCATTTCGCGGCCAATGCGCCCTCGCATGCCTACGGCCTCGATGCGATCCCGGCCGACGGCATGATCCTCGACGTCGGCCCGCAATCGGTCGCCCGCGTCCACGCTGCGATCGACGACGCGGCAACCCTGGTCTGGAACGGCCCGCTCGGAGCCTTCGAGATGCAGCCGTTCGACCGCGGAACCGTCGCGGCCGCCAGGCACGCCGCCGAGCGCACCAAGGCGAAAAAGCTGATCTCGATCGCGGGCGGCGGCGACACCGTCGCGGCGCTCAACCAGGCCCATGTGGCCGGTAACTTCACCTATGTGTCGACCGCCGGTGGCGCGTTCCTCGAATGGATGGAAGGCAAGCCGCTGCCCGGCGTCGAGGTTCTGCGTACCAAGTAAGCAAGCGGCCTTGCAGGCCCCAACGGGAGATAAACACAGATGGCTCGGATCACGTTACGTCAACTGCTCGACCACGCGGCGGAGAACGATTACGGCGTACCGGCCTTCAACATCAACAACATGGAGCAGGCGCTGGCGATCATGGACGCGGCCAACCAGGTCGATGCGCCCGTCATCATCCAGGCCTCGCGCGGCGCGCGTTCCTACGCCAACGACGTCATGCTCAAGCACATGATGGACGCGGTGACCGAGATCTATCCGCATATTCCGGTCTGCGTGCATCTCGACCACGGCAACGAGCCGGCGACCTGCATGACCGCGATCCAGGCCGGCTTCACCTCGGTGATGATGGACGGCTCGCTCAAGGCCGACGGCAAGACGCCCGGCGACTGGGGCTACAATGTCGGCGTCACCAGGACCGTGACCGACATGGCCCATCTCGGCGGCATCTCGGTCGAGGGCGAGTTAGGGGTGCTCGGCTCGCTCGAAACCGGCATGGGCGACAAGGAAGACGGCCACGGCGCCGAAGGCAAGCTCAGCCACGACCAGCTCCTGACCAATCCGGACGAGGCCGTGAAGTTCGTGAAGGAGACCAAGGTCGACGCGCTCGCGATCGCGATGGGGACGTCTCACGGTGCCTACAAATTTACCCGCAAGCCGGACGGCGACATCCTCGCCATGAACGTGATCGAGGAGATCCACCGCAAGCTGCCGAACACGCATCTCGTCATGCACGGCTCGTCCTCGGTGCCGCAGGAGCTCCAGGACATCATCAACGCCTATGGCGGCAAGATGAAGCCGACCTGGGGCGTGCCTGTCGCCGAGATCCAGCGCGGCATCAAGAACGGCGTGCGCAAGATCAACATCGACACCGACAACCGCATGGCGATGACCGGCCAGATCCGCAAGGTGCTCAAGGACAGTCCGGAAGAGTTCGATCCGCGCAAGTACCTGAAGCCGGCGATGGAAGCGATGACCAAGCTGTGCAAGCAGCGGCTGCAGGAATTCAACACCGCAGGCCAGGCCTCCAAGATCAAGAAGGTGCTGACCACCGCCGAGATGGCCAAGCGCTACGCCAAGGGCGAGCTGGATCCCCGCGTCGCGTAGCGATCGCGGTGGCGTAGGACTGGACACCGCCCTGTCCTCCCCCTCTCCCCGCTTGCGGGGAGAGGGTTGGGGCGAGGGGGAGTCTCCACTGGGGCGGTGGCAGTTCGACTCGCGGAGAGCCCCCCTCACCCGGATTTTACGCTACGCGTAAAATCCGACCTCTCCCCGCAAGTGGGGCGAGGTGAAGAGCCGCCCGGCCGGCCCAATGCTTACCCCAGCCGATCCCCTACCCTGCGACGAACGTTAACTCGGCAATTGCCCGAGAACGGTCTATTTTCACGGGCAAGGGCAGAATCGTTTTGGGAGGACCTCTCGATGGATCTGACTGAGCTCAACAGGATCGCGACCGCCATGGTCGTATCAGGCAAGGGCATCCTTGCCGCCGACGAATCCTCCGGCACCATCAAGAAGCGCTTTGACGCCATCGGCGTGGAATCCACGGAGGAGAACCGCCGCGACTATCGCGAGATGCTGTTTCGCTCCAAGGACGCCATGAGCCAGTACATCTCCGGCGTCATCCTCTATGACGAAACCATCTGGCAGGATGCCAGGGACGGCACGCCGCTGATCAGGCTGATCGAGCAGAGCGGCGCCATTCCCGGCATCAAGGTCGACGAGGGCACGCAGGCCCTGCCGATGTGTCCGGGCGAGCTCGTGACCATCGGGCTCGACAAGCTCGCCGAGCGGCTGAAGAAATACCATGAACGCGGAGCGCGCTTTGCCAAATGGCGCGCGGTGATCGACATCGGCAGCGGCATTCCCTCCACGACGGCGATCAGCGTCAACGCCCACGCGCTGGCGCGCTATGCCGCGCTGTGCCAGGCCGCGCAGATCGTGCCGATCGTCGAGCCGGAAGTTCTGATGGACGGCGATCACGACATCGACCGCTGCTACGAGGTAACGAGCCGCGTGCTCAACAAGACGTTCGAGGAGCTGCGCGTGCAGCGCGTTGCGCTCGAAGGCATGGTGCTGAAGCCGAACATGGCGATATCAGGCAAGAAGTGCGCGAAGCAGGCGTCCGTGGAGGAAGTCGCGGAGAAGACGATACGGCTGCTCAAGGCCTGCGTGCCCGCAGCCGTGCCCGGCATCGCTTTCCTCTCCGGCGGCCAGTCGGACGAGGAGGCCACCGCCCATCTCAACGCCATGCACAGGCTCGGCGCGTTGCCCTGGGGCCTGACCTTCTCCTACGGCCGCGCGCTGCAGGCCGCGCCGCAGAAGGCCTGGTCCGGCATGGCCGAGAACATCGCGGCCGGACAGCGCGCCTTCAGCCATCGCGCGCGGATGAACGGCCTCGCCTCCAAGGGCGAATGGCAGAGCAGCCTGGAACAGAAGGCAGCCTAGATCTTGTCGAACAAACCGCCTCCGCCGCGCCCGGCGCCGCGCCTCTATCTCGCGACGCCTGTTGTCGATGATCCCGCGATGCTCGTCGCCGAGCTGCCGGGCCTGCTCGCCTCCGCCGACGTCGCCGCCGTGCTGCTGCGACTGAACGAGACCGATCAGCGCACCATGATCTCGCGCATCAAGGCGCTGGCGCCGCCGGTGCAGACGGCAGGCGCGGCGCTCCTCGTCGACGGCCATCCTGAAATCGTCGCGCGCGGCGGCGCCGACGGCGCGCACCTCACCGGCCTTGCCGCGCTGGAAGAGGCGGCGCCCTCGCTCAAGCCCGATCGCATCGCCGGCGTCGGGGGACTTGCCACGCGCCACGATTCCATGAGCGCGGGCGAGATGGGCGCCGACTATGTGCTGTTCGGCGAGCCCGATGCGAAAGGCCAGCGGCCGTCATCCCAGGCCATCGCCGAACGGCTGGACTGGTGGGCCGAGCTGTTCGAGCCGCCCTGCGTCGGCTTTGCCACCTCGCTGGACGAGGCTCACGATTTCGCCGCCAGCGGCGCCGATTTCGTGCTGGTCGGCGACTTCATCTGGGCCGATCCTCGCGGGCCCAAGGCCGCGCTGATCGAAGTCGATGCCGCGATCAAGAAGGCCCACGCGACGGCGCCGGCTCGCCAGGAGCATGGCTAGCCCTGAGATGAAGCTCTCATGCATCACCATGCTGGCCACGCTGCTGCTCACGGCGCCCGCAGCCGCGCAGCTCCAGATCACGCCGCCGGCCACGACGCCGAGCGCACCCGCCGAAAAACACAAACCCAGGCCGCACACGATCACCAAAAAGAAGGAGGCGGCGCCCGCGCCGAAACCTTCGGCCTCCCCCAAGCCGTCCCCCTCGCCCAAGCCCGCCGCCACCGTGATCCCTGCGCCACCGACCGACGATCCCAATGTCGACCTGGTATTCGGCGCCTATCAGCGCGGCCAATACAAGACTGCCTTCGAGCTCGCCACGGTGCGCGCACAGGCCGGCGATCCCAAGGCGATGACCATGCTCGGCGAGCTCTATTCCAACGCCATGGGCATCCGGCGCGACTACGCCAAGGCAGCCGAATGGTACAAGCGCGCCGCCGATTCCGGCGATCGTGAAGCGATGTTCGCGCTCGCCATGCTGCGCATTTCGGGTCGAGGTGGCCCGGTCGACAAGAGCGAGGCAGTCAAGCTGATGGCATCCGCCGCCAAGCTCGGCGAGCCCAAGGCGGCCTATAACCTTGCCCTGCTCTATCTGGACGGCCAGACCCTGCCGCAGGACGTCAGGCGCTCCGCCGAACTGCTGCGCCAGGCCGCCGATGCAGGCCTGCCCGAGGCGCAATACGCGCTCGCGACCTTCTACAAGGAAGGCACCGGTGTGCCGAAGGACCCGGAACGCGCGGTGCGGCTGCTCCAGGCCGCCTCGCTCGCCGACAACGTCGATGCCGAGGTCGAATATGCGATCGCGATGTTCAACGGCACCGGCACGCCGAAGAACCAGCCGGCGGCCGTAGCCCTGCTCCGCAAGGCGTCCCGCCAGGGCAGCGCGATCGCGCAGAACCGGCTGGCATGGGTGCTGATCAACGGCGCGGGCACACCCATGGACAAGGTCGAGGGCTTCAAATGGCACCTGGTGGCCAAGACCGGCGGCAAGGGCGACCCCGAGCTCGACAAGGAATTATCCGATCTGCCGGCCGAGGAGCGGGCCAAGGCGGAGGCCGCCGCCAAGAAATGGCTCGGGACCAAATGACCTGACGCAATGACTTGACGCAAGCGCCCCCGCAGGGCACCCAATCCCTCAAACGGGCGCGATGTCTCGCCTTGCCCCCGATCCTTGCCCCGATCCAGTCCAGAGCTCATGCTGTATTCCGCCACTATCAACGTCATGGTCAAGGCTGCCCGCCGCGCCGGCCGCAGCCTCAAGCGCGATCTCGGCGAGATCGAGCATCTCCAGGTTTCGCTGAAGGGGCCGGCGAATTTCGTCTCGCTCGCCGACAAGCGCGCCGAGGAGATCCTCTACCAGGACCTCGCCAAGGCCCGGCCCGGCTACGGCTTCATCGGCGAAGAGGGCGGCACGCGCGAGGGCACCGACAAGAGTCACACCTGGATCGTCGATCCCTTGGACGGCACCACCAACTTCCTGCACGGCATCCCGCAATTCGCCATCTCGATCGGCCTCGCGCGCGAAGGCACCGTGATCGCCGGCGTGATCTACAATCCCGCCAATGACGAGCTCTACATCGCCGAGCGCGGCAAGGGCGCCTTCCTCAACGACCAGCGCCTGCGCGTGGCCGGCCGCCGCCAGCTGAGCGAATGCGTGGTGGCCTGCGGCCTGCCCCATATCGGACGCGGTGACCACGAGGAATTCCGCCGCGAGATGACCGCGATCCAGAACCGCGTCGCAGGCCTCCGCCGCTTCGGCGCCGCCTCGCTCGATCTCGCCTTCGTCGCCGCCGGCCGCCTCGACGGCTATTGGGAGCGCAATCTGCAATCCTGGGACATCGCCGCCGGCATGCTGATGGTACGCGAGGCCGGTGGCACGGTGAGCGACATCAACACGCCGGGCGATGCGCTGGTGACCGGGGACGTGGTGTGCGGCAATGAGTTCGTGCACGGGGAGCTGGTGAAGATTCTGCGGAAGCCGGCGTAGCAGTAGAAGCTGCTAGCCAATCACTCCGCCGTCATCACCCGTGAAAGCGGGTGATCCAGCATTCCAGAGACATCAGTCGGATACAGAAAGGCCGCGGCGTACTGGATGCCCGCCTGCGCGGGCATGACAGTTTGCCTTAGGGTTTCACCGGCGCCGGCGGCCCGTACGCCTCATCTTCCCTCACCGCCGCCGGCTCCCGGTCCCCCGCCAGCACGCGCTGCACCGAGACGAAGAACACCGGCACCATCAACAGCGCCAGGATCACCACCGCGATCATGCCGCCCATCACGACGCTGCCCAGCGCCTGCTGGCTGGCGCCGCCGGCGCCGTGGGCGATGGCCATCGGCAGCACGCCGCAGATGAAGGCGAGGCCGGTCATCAGGATCGGACGGAAGCGCAGGCGGCAGGCCTCGATGGTGGCTTCGACCAGCGGCTTGCCTTCTTTCCGCAGATCCTTCGCGAACTCGATGATCAGGATCGCGTCCTTCGCCGCGAGGCCGATGATGGTGATCAGGCCGACGGTGAAGTAGACGTCGTTGGGCAGGCTCCGCAGCGTCGCTGCGGCGACCGCGCCGACGATACCCAGCGGCACGGTCAGCAGCACCGCGAGCGGAATGGTCCAGCTCTCGTACAGCGCGGCGAGACACAGGAACACCACGAACACCGACAGCGCCAGCAGGAACGGCGCCTGCGAGCCCGACAGTTTTTCCTGGAGCGACTGTCCGGTCCATTCATAGCCGAAGCCCCGCGGCAATCTGTTGGCAAGCCGCTCCATCTCGGCAATCGCATCGCCCGAGGTGAAGCCGGGCCTGGCTTCGCCGGAGATGCGCACCGCCGGATAATAGTTGAAGCCGGCGATCTGCGTCGGACCGCGCGCCCATTCCACGGTGGCAAAGGACGAGAACGGCACCAGCTGGCCGCTTCTGTTCTTGACGTTGTAGTTGAGGATGTCCTCGGTCCGCATGCGGTCGCGGGCGTCGGCCTGCACCACGACGCGCTGCATGCGGCCGCGGTTCGGGAAGTCGTTGATGTAGTTCGAGCCGAGATTGGTCGAGATGGTGTTGTTGATGTCCTCGAAGGTGACGCCGAAGGCGCCGGCCTTCTCGCGGTCGATCACGAGGTTGACCACGCCGGCCTCGGGCAGGCCTTCGATATAGACCTTCTGGAGCACCGGGCTCGCATTGGCCTCCGCGATCAGCTGGTCGGCGGCGCGCATCAAGGCCTGATAGCCCTTCTGGCCGCGGTCCTGAAGGCGGAACGAGAAGCCGGAGGAGTTGCCGAGATTGTCGATCGGCGGCGGCTGCAGCGCCGAAATCTTGGCGTCGCGGATCGATGACAGATCCCGGTTGATGTCGTTGACGATCGCCGCGGCGGAATCCTTGGGCCCGCGCTCGGACCAGTCCTTCAAGGTGATGAAGGCCTGCGCGGTGTTCATGCCCTGGCCGGAGAAGCTGAAGCCCGTGAGGAAGGTGACGTTGTCGACGCCCGGCCGTGCGGCAAGATATTTTTCGACCTTCTCGATCACGGATTCGGTGCGGGCGTAGGACGAATCCGACGGGGTCTGCACGTCGGTGGTGACGAAGCCCTGATCGTCGACGGGCAGGAAGCCGCCGGGCAGGTTGACGAAGGCCCAGGACAGACCGACCAGCAGCGCGGCATAGACCAGCATCAGGCGGCCGGTGCGCTTCAGCGAGAAGCCGACGGTGCGCGCGTAGCGAAACCGGCAGGCCTCGAGGAAATGATTGAACCGGCTGAACACGAAATTGGTCGAATGGCCGTGCCCCTTGGCGATCGGCTTGAGCAGGGTCGCGCACAGCGCTGGCGTCAGCGACAGCGCCAGGAAGGCGGAGAAGCCGATCGCGGCGACCATGGTCACCGAGAACTGGCGATAGATGATGCCGACCGAGCCGGGAAAGAACGCCATCGGCACGAACACCGCCATCAGCACCAGCGTGATGCCGATGATGGCGCCAGATATCTGCGACATCGCCTTGCGCGTCGCTTCCTTCGGCGGCAGGCCTTCCTCGGCCATGATGCGTTCGACGTTCTCGACCACGACGATGGCGTCGTCGACGAGGATGCCGACCGCGAGCACCATGCCGAACATCGAAAGCATGTTGATCGAATAGCCGGCGAGCAGCAGCACCGTGCAGGCGCCCAGAAGCGCCACCGGCACCACGATGGTCGGGATGATGGTGTAGCGGAGATTCTGGAGGAACAGGAACATCACGACGAACACCAGCACCACGGCTTCGACCAGCGTCGACAGCACCTTCTCGATCGAGGCTTCGACCACGGGCGTGATGTTGTAGGGAATCTCGTAGGTGATGTTGGCCGGGAAGAAGCGCGACAGCTCCTTCATCTTCTCTTCGACCGCGCTCGCGGTCGCCAGCGCGTTGCCGGTCGGCGACATCAGCACCGAAAGGCCGGCGGTCGGCTTGCCGTTCAATCGCGTATTGAACTGGTAGCTGAGACCACCGACCTCGATGCGCGCGACGTCGCGCAGGCGCACGGTCGAGCCGTCGGCATTGGCGCGCAGGATGATGGCGCCGAATTCGTCCGGCGAGGAGAGCTGGCCCTTGACCAGCACCAGCGCGGAGGTGCGCTGGCTCGAGGTCGACGGCTCGGCACCGATGCTGCCCGAGGCGACCTGTGCGTTCTGAGCCGCAATCGCCTTGTTGACGTCGTCGGCGGTGAGTCCGTAGCCGACCAGCTTGGCCGGATCGACCCAGATGCGAAGCGAGCGCTCGGTCGAATAGAGCGTGGCGCGGCCGACGCCAGGAATGCGGCGGATCTCGCCCAGCACGTTGCGGATCATGAAATCGCCGAGACCGACCTCGTCCAGGCTGCCGTCGGTCGAGCTCAGCGTGATGATCTGCAGCACCGCGCTGGAGGCTTCCTCGACCAGAATGCCCTGCTGCATCACCGCGCGCGGCAGGCGCGCCTCGACGCGCTTGATGCGGTTCTGGACCTCGACCGAGGCGTCGTTGGTATTGGTGCCCGGCTGGAAGTTGGCGATGATCTCGACTTGGCCGAGCGAGTCGCTGGTCGATTCGAAATTGAGGATGCCCGAAGCGCCGTTGAGCTCCTCCTCGATCAGCCGCGTGACGCTGTTGTAGAGGTTTTCCGGCGAAGCGCCGGGATAGCTGGTCGAGATCGAGATCGAAGGCGGGGCGATGATCGGATATTGCGCGATCGGCAGCAACGGCACGGCAATCGCGCCGATCAAGCAGATGAACAGCGCGACCACCCAGGCGAAGATCGGCCTGTCGATGAAGAAACTCGGCATGATGCCTTACTGCATCATCTGGGCGCGTTGACTTTCCATGATGACTTCCGCCTCGGCCCAGGATTGCGGCTTGACCTTGTCGCCGGCCGCGAACTTCTGGAAGCCTTCCACGACGACCTTGTCACCGGCCTTGAGGCCGTCGGTGACGAACCAGAAGCCGTCTTGTGCCGACCCGATGCGCACGGGCTGCACCGCGACGCGGTGATCGTCCTTGACGACGAAGACTTCGCTGCCACCGCCGCCGTTACGCTGGATCGCCTGCTGCGGCACCGCGATTGCGTCGCTGTCGATGCCCTGCTCGAGCCGCACGCGAACGTACATGCCGGGCAGCAGTTCACGCTTCGCATTGGGGAACTCGCCGCGCAGCGTCACTTGTCCGGTATTGGCGTCAACCTTGGCATCTGAGAACAACAGCTTGCCGTTCGGCGGATAGATCGTGTCGTCGTCGAGCACGAGACGCACCTTGGCCGCATCGGGCGCAATGCGCTCGAGGTCGCCGCTCTCGAAGGCACGGCGCAGCTGGTTGAGCTCGTTCACGGACTGGGTGAAGTCGGCGTAGATCGGATCAAGCTGCTGAATGGTGGCGAGATTGGTCTCATTTTGCACCACGAGCGCGCCCTCGCTGACCAGCGCCGCGCCGACGACGCCGTCGATCGGCGCCCGCACCGTGGCGTAGTCGAGGTGGAGCTTTGCCCGCGCAAGATCGGCCTTGCGGCCCTCGACCTCGGCATGAGCCTGGCGCTCGGACGCGATTGCCTTTTCGTTCTCCGCTTCGGGCGCGGCGCGCTGGCTGGTGAGCGTGGCGATGCGATGCGCCTGCTGTTTGGCCTGCATCAGCGCCGCCTCCGCTTTGGCAAGCGCGGCCTCGTTGGCCGATACCTCGACCTCGAACGGACGCGGATCGATACGGTAGAGCGGATCGCCCGCCTTCACTTCGCTGCCCTGGTGGAATAGGCGCTCGACCACGATGCCGGAAACGCGGGGCCGAACGTCGGAGACCCGCGTCGGCGCGATGCGGCCAGGGAGTTCCCGCACGATGGCGCGGGGCTGCGGCCGGACCGTGACGATGCTGACCTCGGGTTCGGTCGGTTGTGCCTGGACGATCGCAGAGTTTGATTCATCGCAGCCCGCAAGCAGCGGCGCTGCGACCGCGAGCACAATTGCTATGCAGGCGGATCGCACATTTAGCGCTGGCATAAGGGTAGTCGCCCCGTTCAATCACTCATGGTTTCGGACTTCCGGAGAAGTTCCGGACAGTGTGATACCGAAATGCAAAATAATCGTTGCTTGCTGCGACGCAATGAGAGCGTGGGCGGCTCATTGTCACACGATCTAACGCTGTGAAAAAACTTCCATTTTAAAGATTCACTCGATTGTGAGTCGAGTTCCACCGCCGCGTGCTGCGGCGGAACATCGCAATCAGTCGGCTGCTTGCATCCGGCAATGGCTGATTCCCCATTCGGTCCTCCCGGCGTAGCCGAACAGCCGGATTTCGCGAGGAGGAACCAGCGCCAGCGACGCATCCAAAGAGCAGTTCTCGCCATGGACCCTGCGCAAGGGCGCCTCGGTGGCGCCAGCCATGTCCGGATGCGCGTCACCAGCTTGCGCCAGTTCGTCTTCTGCCCGGACGTCCCGACCGAGACGATGCGGTCGAACTGGCCTTCGGGCGAAAAAACGTTCATGTCCGAGGTGACCGCGCGCAGGTTCGGGAGTCGCGCAGCCACGCCTCGTCCTCGACATGGTTGCGCTGCGCTTGCGAGTTCGACACCACCCTCACCCTTGCGTGCGGAAACTGTCGGGCCATCCACAGCGACAGCGAGCCCCAGCCAACTCGAGGATGGTCTGGCCATCGGCAAGACCGGCATGCTCGACCGTCCGGCGCAGTGCCTCCTCCTCCGCCCCTCCCCCCGAATGGCGAACTTCTGCAGATAGCTGCGTACAAAGCGTCGCTTCCGGTCCGGGTTCCCCGAGCTGTCCCCCGAATCGGCGTATCCGGCGCTTTTTTTGGGCTGGCGCTGTGCCATAGTGCGCACCGCAAACAAGCTTACGTAACGGATGATTCCGGCCATGCCGTCTGGCACTTCCCGCTCCACCATGGATATCGAGTACACCAAACTGTCCTCGCCCAGCGTCTTCCTGGTGCGGATGCTGGTCTTCCTGGTGCTGTGCACGCTGGTGGGGGTGGTGCTCTACAAGCAGATCATCCAGGCCTTCTTCGCCAATCCCGGGCTCAATGCCCTGATCGGGGCAGTGCTGTTCATCGGTATCGTGCTGGCCTTCCGCCAGGTCATCCGGCTCTATCCCGAAGTCTCCTGGGTCAACAATTTCCGCATTGCCGATCCGGGCCTTGCGCCGGCCCGGCATCCAAGACTGCTGGCGCCGATGGCGGCGATCCTCGGCGGCGAGCGCTCCGGGCGAATGACCATCACCCAGACCACGATGCGGCACCTGCTCGATTCGATCGCGACCCGGCTGGACGAAGCCCGCGACATCTCGCGCTATATGACCGGCCTCCTGGTCTTCCTCGGCCTGCTCGGCACCTTCTGGGGCCTGATCGAAACGGTCGGCTCGGTCGGCAAGGTGATCGACGGGCTCAAGGTCGGCGGCGATGCCGGCTCGCTGTTCGACACGCTCAAGGAGGGCCTCGCCGCCCCGCTCGGCGGCATGGGCATTTCGTTCTCCAGCTCGCTGTTCGGCCTCGCCGGCTCGCTGATCCTCGGCTTCCTCGACCTGCAATCGAGCCAGGCACAGAACCGGTTCTATACCGACCTCGAAGACTGGCTCGCCACCACTGTGCGCGAATATGGCAGCGGCGAAGCGCCCGTTGCGGCGGGCGGCGGCGTCGCCGGCGGCGAGCTCCAGGCCGCGGTCGAACGGCTGCGCTCCGTGTTCGAGGAAGGCAGCGCCAGCCGCGGCACCACGGCGGCGATGGCGAGCCTTGCCGAGGCGATCCAGGCGCTGGTCTCGCACATGCGCACCGAGCAGCAGATGATCCGCGAATGGGCCGACGGCCAGGGCGAGCAGAACCGCGAGATCCGGCGCCTGCTGGAGCGGATCGCGCGCCAGCCCGAGAAGAGCTGAGGATACGCTGGACTATCGTGCCCCGGACGCGGCGCAGCACCAGAAGCGCGTTTACGCGCGTCTTCGACACGCTATGGTGATGCGCTGCAGAGCCGGAGCCCAGCATCAGGGACAATATGGGTCCCGGCTCTGCGAAGCAGCGTTGCACGCTGCGTCGCGTCCGGGACGCAAAAGTGGAGACTGACAACATGGCCCTAGCGCGCGGCCGCCGCAGCGACGGCGCCTTCAACTACTGGCCCGGCTTCGTCGACGCGCTGTCGACGCTGGTGCTGTCGATCGTGTTCCTGCTGTCGGTGTTTCTGGTGGTGCAGTTCTTCCTCTCGCAGGAGGTGACTGGCAAGGACAAGGCGCTGGAGCTGCTCAACGCCAAGATCGCCCAGCTCAACGAGCTGCTGTCGCTGGAAAAGCTCGGCAAGCTTTCGCTCGACGACCAGGTCTCGCAATTGAAGGCGGGCCTCGCTTCGGCCGAAAGCGAGCGCGACCGCATCAAGGGCCTCTATGACGGCCTTGCCGCCGCCGGCAACGACGCACAGGGCAAGACCGCCGAGCTCGGCAAGGCGCTGGACTCCGAGAAGGCGGTCTCGGCGCGGGCGCTGGCGCAGATCGAGGTGCTGAACCAGCAGATCAGCGCGCTGCGCCGGCAATTGGCGGCGCTGGAAGAGGCACTCGATGCCAGCGAGAAGCGCGACAAGGAATCGCAGAACCGCATTGCCGATCTCGGCTCGCGCCTCAACGTGGCCCTGGCGCAGCGGGTGCAGGAATTGTCGCGCTACCGTTCGGAATTCTTCGGCCGCCTGCGCGCCATCCTCGGCAACCGGCCCGATATCCGCATCGTCGGCGACCGCTTCGTGTTCCAGTCCGAAGTATTCTTCGACACCGGCCAGGCGACCTTGCTGCCCGAGGGCCGCACCGAGCTCGACACGCTCGCGACCGCGCTGATCGAGCTCGACAAGAAGATCCCGAGCGAGATTCCCTGGGTGCTGCGCGTCGACGGCCATACCGACGTGCGCCCGGTCAACGGCCCGAACTTCAAGTCGAACTGGGACCTGTCCGCCGCCCGCTCGATCTCGGTGGTGCAATATCTGATCTCGCTCGGCGTGCCCGCCCAGCGCCTCGTCGCGGCCGGCTTCGGCGAATTCCAGCCGCTCGATCCCGGCAACACCGAGGAGGCCTACAAGCGCAACCGCCGTATCGAGCTGAAGCTGACGGAGCGGTAGTGAGCGCGCTCCACCTCCGCCCCTACCGCCCCGAGGACGAAGCCGCCGCGATCGACCTCTGGCATCGCACCTGGCAGCAGGCCTATCCGCAGATCGACTTCGCTGCGCGGCTGGAATGGTGGCGCGAGCGCTGGCGCAAGGACCTGGTGCCGAAGGCCTCGATCATGGTGGCGGAGCAGGACGGCGCGCTGATCGGTTTCGTCACGATCGATGGCGAAGGCTATCTCGACCAGCTCGTGGTCGATCCCGCGCATTGGGGCTCGGACGCCGCGCGGTTGCTGGTCGATGAGGCCAAGCGGCTGTCGCCTTCGGGAGTCACGCTGCTCGTCAACAAGGACAACGCCCGCGCCATCCGCTTCTACGAGCGCAACGGCTTTGCCCATGCCGGTGACGACGTGAACCCGACCTCGGGCCGGCCGGTGCTGAAGATGGCCTGGCGGGCGTGAGGCCCCCGGCACTCTCCGCCGTCATTGCGCGCGCAGTGAAGCAATGACGCAGTATGCGGCGTCTACGCCCCCTCGAACTGCAACCTCGCGAGCCTCGCATAGAGTCCGTTCGCCGCCACCAGCTCGGCATGTGTGCCCTGCTCGACGATCCGGCCCTGGTCCATCACCAGGATGCGGTCGCAGGACAGCACGGTAGCGAGGCGATGCGCGATCACCAGCGTGGTGCGGTGGCGCATCAGCTCTTCCAGCGCGGTCTGGACCAGCGTCTCGCTTTCGGCGTCGAGCGCGGAGGTCGCTTCATCCAGCAGCAGCAGCGGTGCGTCGCGCAGGATGGCGCGCGCGATCGCGATGCGCTGGCGCTGGCCGCCGGAGAGCGTCACGCCGCGCTCGCCGAGCGCCGTCTCGAAACCTTCGGGCAGGCGGCGAATGAACTCGGCGGCATGCGCCAGCTCTGCGGCGCGCTCGACCTCGGCATCGGTCGCATCGGGCCGGCCGAAGCGGATGTTCTCGCGGGCGGTCGCCGCGAACACCACCGATTCCTGCGGCACCAGCGCGATGCGGGCGCGGAAATCGTGCGGGTCGGCGGATTTGACCGGCACGCCGTCGAGCGCAATCGTCCCGCTGCGCGGATCATAGAAGCGCAGCAGCAGGTGAAAGATCGTGCTCTTGCCGGCGCCGGAGGGACCGACGATCGCGACCTTCTCGCCGGGGCGGACGGCGAACGACACGGCGTCGAGCACCTTGACGTCGGACCG
This sequence comes from Bradyrhizobium sp. CCBAU 53415, assembly GCF_028128735.1. NCBI lineage: Bacteria > Pseudomonadati > Pseudomonadota > Alphaproteobacteria > Hyphomicrobiales > Nitrobacteraceae > Bradyrhizobium > Bradyrhizobium sp. CCBAU 53415. The sequence continues at coordinate 212,845 of NZ_LBJF01000024.1, forward strand.
CGCCGGATAGGCGAAGCTGACCTGATCGAAGCCGACCTCGCCGCGGGCCGGCACCGGCAGCGCCCGCGGCGCCGCGGGTGCGGCGATCTCGGGCCTCACGTGCAGGATCTCGAACAGGCGCTCGGCCGCGCCTGATGCCGCCGAGACCTCGCCCCAGACCTCGCTGAGCTGGCCGAGGCCCGCCGCGGCGAACACGGCATAAAGCACGAACTGGCCGAGGCGGCCGGGCGTAATCGCGCCGGAGAGCACGTCATGCGAGCCGATCCAGAGGATGGCGACCACGCTTGCGAACACGATGAAGATGATGATGGCCGTGAGCACGGCGCGGGCCTGGGTCGAGGTGCGCGCTGCCTCATAGGCATGTTCGACCTCGCCGCCGAAACGCTTCTCGGCGAATGGCTCGCTGGTATAGGCCTGCACGGTGCGGATCGCGCCGACCAACTCGCCCGCATAGGCGGAGGCGTCGGCGAGCGTGTCCTGCGCATTGCGCGACAGACGCCGCACCCAGCGCCCGAAGGCGACCAGCGGCAGCACGATCAAGGGGATGGCCAGCAGCACGAAGCCGGACAATTTCGGGCTCGTGATCACCATCATTGCCGTGGCGCCCAGAAACATCATCAAATTGCGCAACGCGATCGAGACCGAGGCGCCGACGGCCGATTTGAGCTGGGTTGTGTCGGCGGTGAGCCGCGAGATCAATTCGCCGCTGCGCGCCGAATCGAAGAAGGCGGGGGAGAGCGACAGCAGATGGGCGAAGACGTCGCGCCTGAGATCGGCGACGATGCGCTCGCCGATCGTCATCACCAGATAGTACCGCGCAGCGCTCGCGAGCGCGAGCACGCCGACCACCGCGAGCATCACCGAGAAGTAGCTGTTGATCAGCTCGATGCCCTCTGGCGTCAGGCCGAAATCGATCATCCTGCGCACCGCGACCGGCACCAGCAGCGTCGTCAGTGCGGCGATCGTGAGCGCGACGAAGGCCAGCGCCGCCCGGCCGCGATAGCGTCCCACATAGGGCGCGAGCGCAAGCAGCGGCCGCAGCTTGGCGCGGCCCTTGGCCGGCTCTTCGATCAGCTCGGCTTCGATGGAGGGGGTGTCCGCGGCGTTCATTCCGGGCTGATCGGCATACTGGTCATCAAGCCGTTCCACTGCGCTCATAAGATCCGACCCATTGCATTGATTTGCTCCCAATAGGCTGGTGCAACAGTAGTGGCAAATCCGGGAAGTCCCTTAGGGGCAAACCCGGTTCAACAGCCCGGCATGGCTTGTTTTACTGGGTTTCGTGGGGTATAGAGCCGCCCAAATCCGTCATTCGCTAGCCACACAAGAAGGCGCCGGAGCGCCGAGGAATTGCCATGAAAGCCGAAATTCATCCGGATTATCATACGATTAAGGTCGTCATGACCGACGGAACCGAGTACCAGACCCGTTCGACCTGGGGCAAGGAAGGCGACACGCTGAACCTCGACATCGACCCGAAGTCGCACCCGGCCTGGACCGGCGGTTCCGCGCAGATCATGGACCGCGGCGGCCGTGTCTCGCGCTTCCAGAAGAAGTTTTCGGGCTTTCTCAAAAAGGATTGATCCGGCCCGCAAGGCTGGAGACGAAAACGCCCCCGGAGAACCGGGGGCGTTTTGTTTTGGGCCGCTGTCATTCCGCGGCGATGCGCAGCATCGAACCCGGAACCTCGAGATTCCGGGTTCGGCTCTACGAGCCGCCCCGGAATGACAGCGGAGGCTTACCTTTCGAACGCAGCTTTCAGCGCGTTGAGGTGCGGCACCAGCGGGTTGCCGATGGCGACGTGCTCGGCCGGCGGGGTGTGGATCGTGCTGTCGAGGCGGCGCACGCGGGTCTGCAGGCTCATCGAGCGATGGATCAGGTCCTGGAGCTGCTCCGGCAGCTTCTCGATGGTGTCGGCGGGGCCGGGATCGGCGGCGCTGAGCTTGACCTTGGTCTTCTCGCGGTTGGCCTGGCTCAGCGTCATCTCGCCTTCCTTCACCGCGCGGTGCAGCAGCAGCCACGAGGCGAGCTGCATCAGGCGGGTGGTGAGGCGCATGCTTTCGGTCGCATAGGTGAGGCTGACGGCGCGGTCGAGCGCCTTGGCCTCGACGCGGCCGGCGCCGTCGAGATAGGCGGCGGTTTCCTCGACGAGGTCCATGCCCTCGCGGAACAGGGCACCGAACGCCGCAGAATTGGTGAACCGTTCACTGAGCTGAACGAGAGCACCTTCGGCTTGCAAACGTTCCATGGTTAACGCCCCTTACGCAACTGTTTACCGGTCCGGCTTTGGCGCCGGCTTATGATGAACAAATCATTGCGCGCTGCGGGCGCCGAGTCCAGTGACAAGCGCGGATATGGTTTCCGCGGGTCCTTCCTCGGAATTCAACCGGAAGGAGACGCGAGCAGGCGGGAGTGGACAAAAAAAGAGCCGCCGGAGACCGGCGGCTTTGAAAGTTGATAACAGGGAGGCGTCAAACAGAGTGGACAGGAGCCACTCGGTGTCCAAACGAGGACAGCGCCAGTCATAAACCCGAAAGCTTAATCGACCGTAAACGAACGAATATTTTGACGGTTCGTTAGCCATGTCGGCCAGCGGCCGAGTATGGAGGCGGAACAAAACTCTCCGCCGCCATTCCGGGGCGCGACGAAGTCGCGAGCTACGATGCGCAATTGCGCATCGTAGCTCGGCACTGACGCGCCGCCCCGGAATGACGAGCGGAGAAAGTTCGGTGCACGGGTCCGGAACGACAGCAATCGTGTGGCGACCACTACTTCTTGAAAAAGCTGTTGGCCGCATCGCGCGAGGCGCGCTTCCTGGTGGCGGCTTCTTCCAGCCTGACGATCTCGGTCTTGAGCAGCGCGACACGCTCGGTCAGTTCCTCCACGGACAAGAGTGAGAGATCCTGTCCGATTTCATGTGTGATCTTCTTGCGCGGGCGGTCGTCGTCTTCCGTCGGCATCGTCATTCCTCCTGCGTGAGGCGGTTGCCAGCCCGGGCCGCGCTGGCTAAGCAAAGACCTCGTTTCCTACCGCACCTTTGCTCAAGGACACATCATGGACAAGCTGCCCGCGCAAATGACCGTGGTCGCCATCTCCAAGCCCGGCGGACCGGAGGTGCTGGTGCCGGAACAGCGGGCCGTTCCGCAGCCCGGCCCCGACGAGATCCTGGTCAAGGTTGAGGCCGCGGGCGTCAACCGGCCCGACGTGGCGCAGCGCTCCGGCGCCTATCCGCCGCCGCCCGGCGCCAGCGACCTGCCGGGCCTTGAGATTGCCGGTGAAGTGGTCGCCGTCGGCAGCAACGCCAAGCGGCACAAGATCGGCGACAAGGTGATGTCGCTGGTCGCCGGCGGCGGATACGCCCAGTACTGCATCGCCCAGGACGCCCAGGCCATGAGCGTGCCGCCGGCGCTGTCGATCAAGGAAGCCGGTGCCCTGCCGGAAACCCTGATGACGGTCTGGCACAACGTGTTCGAGCGCGGCGGCCTGAAAGCCGGCGAGACGCTGCTGATCCATGGCGGCTCCTCCGGCATCGGCACCATGGCGATCCAGCTCGCCAAGGCGTTCGGCGCAAGGGTGTTCGTTACCGTGGGATCGCAGGACAAAATCGACGCCTGCCTCAAATTGGGCGCCGACCGCGCCATCAACTACAAGACCGAAGACTTCGTCGCCGTGGTCAAGGCGGAGACCGACAATCTTGGCGTCAACCTGATCCTCGACATGGTCGCCGGCGACTATGTCGACCGCAACTATGATGCTGCCGCGGTCGACGGCCGTATCGTCCAGATCGCGACCCTCAACGGCCCCAAGGTCAGCGTCAACATCGCCAAGGTCATGGTCAAGCGCCTGACGCATACCGGCTCGACGCTGCGCCCCCGTAGTAATGCGGACAAGGCGGCAATGGTGGCCGCGATCGAGGCGAAAGTGATGCCGCTTCTGCGCGAAGGCCGCATCAAACCGGTGATGGACAGCACTTTCCCGCTGGAAAAGGCCGCTGACGCGCACCGGCGCATGGAGACCTCAGCACATATTGGCAAAATTGTGTTGGAGGCCTAGGCTGCTGGCCCACAGGAGACGCCGGAAACCCTTTGATTTTCCTCGCTTTCGTGGCATCTATCGCGACGCACCGGACCCATCCCGTCCGGTGTGAAATCGTCTTCCACTGAAGAGTTTGCGTCGAACGCGGAGAACTGACCTTGCGTCTGATCAGGTGCCTCGCGCCCATCGCGCTGGGCCTCATGATTCTCGTCGCCGCGTACCCTGCGCGCGCGCTCGATGCCGTCAGCGTCCGCAGCGACGCGCCCGCGATCGATCTCACTGGCGTGCTCGAGCATCAGCGCAGCGATGCCGATCGCATCCAGGTCTCAACCGCGCCCGGCACCGACGGTATCGTCCGCCGCATCGAGGTGCGCGCCCGCGAAGGCGGGCAGAACTGGGTGGTGTTCGCGCTCGCCAACAACACCGACGACCAGCTCGACCGCCTGATCGTCGCCCCGCATTACCGCATCGTCTCCTCGGGGCTGCTGTGGCCCGACCTCGGCCTGTCGCGCATCGCGACCATCACGCCCTCGATCGGCGACCGGCCGGAACGTCAGGAAAGCGCCACGGCCGACGTGTTCCGCATCACGCTCGACCCCGGCGCCGTCGTCACCTTCGTTGCGGAGCTGCGCACCGACAAGCTGCCGCAGCTCTATCTGTGGGAGCCGGAGGCCTACAAGGATAAGGTCAACTCCTTCACGCTCTACCAGGGCATCGTGATCGGCATCTCGGGGCTCCTGGCGCTCGTCCTCACCATTCTGTTCGTCGTGAAGGGCAGCATCATGTTCCCGGCCGCCGCGGCGCTGGCCTGGGCGGTGCTGGTCTATATCGGCGTCGATTTCGGCTTCTGGGGCAAGGTGCTCGACATGTCGAACAACGCCGAGCGCATCTGGCGCGCGGCGGGTGAGGCGATTCTGGCGGCAACGCTGCTGGTGTTCCTGTTCGCCTATCTCAATCTCAGCCGCTGGCATGTGCGCTATTCTCACATCACGGTCGGCTGGCTTGCCTTTCTCGGCTCCCTGGTGGCGCTCGCGCTGTTCGATCCGGCGGTGGCTTCCGGCATCGCGCGCATTTCGCTGGTGCTGATCGCCTTCGCCGGTTTCGCGCTGATCGTCTATCTCTCCACCCACGGCTTCGACCGCGCCGTGCTCTTGATCCCGACCTGGTTCCTTCTGGTGGTCTGGGTGGTCGCGGCCGGCATGACGGTCGCCGGCTCCGTCACCAACGACATCGTCGGCCCTGCCCTGCTCGGCGGCCTCGTGCTGATCGTGATGCTGATCGGCTTCACGGTGATGCAGCACGCCTTTGCCGGCGGCGGCGCCACCACGGGCGTCGTCTCCGATATCGAGCGGCGGGCGCTGGCACTGGCCGGCTCCGGCGATCTGATCTGGGACTGGGACGTGTCCGCCGACAAGGTTTTCACGAGTCCCGAGACGGAAGCTTTGCTGGGCCTCAAGCGCGGCACGCTCGAAGGGCCCGCAGCCTCCTGGCTCGAGGTGCTGCATCCGCTCGACCAGGACCGCTTCCGCGCCGCGCTCGACAGCGTGCTCGACCAGCGCCGCGGCCGCCTGGTCCAGGATTTCCGCCTGCGCACGCCGGACGGCCATTTCATGTGGTTCGCGCTGAAGGCCCGCCCGGTGGTCGGCTCCGACGGCGAGGTCTCGCGCGTCGTGGGCACGCTGACCGACGTCACCGAGCTGCGCAACGCCGAGGAACGCCTGCTGCACGATTCCGTGCATGACAACCTCACCGGCCTGCCCAACCGCAAACTGTTCATGGACCGGCTGGGCGCGGTCGCCAATCTTGCCAAGACCGTGCCGACGCTGCGGCCGACGCTGATGGTGATCGACCTCGACCGCTTCAAGCAGGTCAACGATTCCGTCGGCATTGCGGTCGGCGATTCCATTCTGCTGACGCTGGCGCGCCGCCTCACCCGCATCCTGAAGCCGCAGGACACGCTGGCCCGGATCGCCGGCGACCAGTTCGGCCTGATCCTGCTCTCGGAGCAGGACCCGGCCCGCATCACCGCCTTCGCCGAGACCATCCGCAAGACCATCCGCGCGCCGATCGCCTTCAACGACCGCGAAATCTTCCTGACGGCCTCGATCGGCCTCGCGCTGTCCGACCCGCAGACCCAGCTCACGGACGAGATCATCAAGGACGCCGAGCTGGCGATGTATCACTCCAAGCGCATCGGCGGCGACCGCATCGACGTCTACAAGCCCGCCATGCGCGCGCGAAAGACCGACCGGCTGACGCTCGAAAGCGAGTTGCGCCGCGCCATCGAGCGGCAGGAGATCACGATTCTCTATCAGCCGATCGTGCGGCTGGAGGATCGCTCCATCGCCGGCTTCGAGGCGCTGGCGCGCTGGGATCATCCGAAGCTCGGGCGCATGGCGCCCTCGGAATTCATCACCATCGCGGAAGAAACCGGGCTGATCGTCGACCTCGGCATGTTCGTGCTCGACCAGACCGCAAAGCAGCTCTCGGTGTGGCAACGCGCGATGCGCTCGCGCGAGCCGATCTTCGCCTCCGTCAACGTGTCGTCACGGCAATTGCTGCGCCACGACCTGATCCACGACATCCGCACCGTGCTGTCGCGCTCCTCAGTGGCGCGCGGCACGCTCAAGCTCGAATTGACGGAATCGCTGGTGATGGAGAACCCGGAGCACGCGGCGCAGATGCTGACGCGGATCCGCGAGCTCGGCACCGGGCTCTCGCTCGACGATTTCGGCACCGGCCACTCCTCGCTGGCCTATCTCCAGCGTTTCCCGTTCGACACCATCAAGATCGACCAGTCCTTCGTGCGCACCACCAACCGCGGCACGCGCCCGGTGATCCTGAAGTCGATCATCGCGCTCGCACATGATCTCGGCATGGACGTCGTGGCCGAAGGCGCCGAGACCGATTCGGACGCGGTCGAGCTCTACCAGATGGGCTGCGAGTACGCGCAGGGCTTCGCCTTCGGCGAGCCGATGGACGCCGACGCGGCGATGCGCCTCTTGACGGAAGTGCGGCTGGAAGCGGCGAGCTGACTGCTCTCTTACCCTTCCCTTGAGGGGGAGGGTCGATCGCGCGCAGCGCGAGCGGGGTGGGGTGATCGCTCCACTCGGGCACCGTTGGACGTGGAAAGACTGTCACCCCACCCCGGCTCACATTTCGCTACACTCAATGTGAGCCGACCCTCCCCCTCCAGGGGAGGGTGGGCAGCGTCGCCAGCCGTGCTATCGCCGCCGCTCGTTCCTCTGCTTCCTGAACCGCACGCTCGCACCGTCCGGCATCCGCGTCGCCACGAAGCCGGCGGCGAGGCAGGCTTCGCGTTGCGGCATCTGGATGTCGGGGCTGCGCAGGCTGTCCCACCAGGAGGCACGATGCGCCGCGCGCGGCAGCGCCGCACCGATGATCTCCTCGATCTGCTCGAAGCTCAGCACGAACTCCTCCTGCTTCTGCCGCATCAGATAGTCGCGCAACGCGTCATAGTCGTTCACAATCGTCCTCTCGTTCGAAGCCAGACCTGCCCAAATGAGTCTGCTCGCATCAGGCTGCCTAAAACCGGGAGCCGCATAAACCGATTCTTAACTCATTGCGGCAGCGCCGTCGCGGTTTAAACACTACTCAAGATTTCGGGCGCACGACTGGTGTCGGGAGCGAGCGATGCTGTCTGGATGGCGCGAAATCACGGCCCGCCGGCCGTGGCGGATTTCGGCGAAGCTGCTGATCATCTCGTCCGTGGTGACGGTGATCGGGTTCTCGGCCATTTGCGTCAATGTGATGCTGGACATGCGCCGCGGCGAGGAGGCACTCGCCCGCCAGACGCTGGAGAACCTCGCGACCACCATCGAATCCGACATCAGTCGCAACCTCGAGATCTACGATCTGTCGCTGAAGGCGGTCGCGAGCAACATGCTGCTGCCCGAGCTGGCAACCGTCTCGAAGCCGATCCGTCACCTGATCCTGTTCGACCATGCCATGACCGCCAAGCATTTCGGCGCTATCCAGGTGTTCGATTCCGAGGGCAGGCTGACGATCGACGCCTCCACGCTCGATCCGGCACCGGAGAACCGGAGCGAGGAGGACTATTTCAAGATCCATCGCGACAATCCCGGAGCGGAGCTCTTCGTCAGCCGTCCCATGCTGTTCCGCGGCGCGTACTCGATCGTGCTGAGCCGGCGCGTCAGCGACACCGACGGCGGCTTCATTGGCGTCGTCGCCGGTTCGATCCGATTCAGCTATTTTCACGAATTGTTCGAGCGGCTGAACCTCGGCCCCGAAGATACCATCACCGTGCTCAAGCGCGACCGCACCATCATGATGCGGCGGCCATTCGATCTCGACGTGATCGGCAAGAACCTCGGCACGCGCCAGGACTGGAAGGCGGACAATTTGCGCGCCGGCGGCTCATATGCCGGTCAAGGCCCCGTAGACACGACTCCGCGGCTGTACGTTCGCAGCAGCGGCACAAGTCCGCTGTTCGTTGTCGCTGGCAAACCCCTGAGCGCAGTGTTCGAACTGTGGCGGAAGGAGGCCTATCGAATCGGCGCCGTGGTGGTGGCGCTCATCCTGTTCATGCTCGCATCGGCGCTCGTGCTCGCGCGCGAGATCGGCCGGCGCGCCGAGGCCGAACGCAGGCTCGAGGAGATGGCGACGACGGACGCCCTCACAGGCCTGCGGAACCGCCGCAAGTTCGATTCCGTCATCGACGTCGAATGGCGACGCGCCATGCGCCAGAAGGCTCCGGTCGCGCTGCTGATGATCGATGCCGATCACTTCAAGGCCTACAACGATACGTTCGGCCATCAGGCCGGCGACCAGGTCCTGGTCGGCATTGCCATCTGCATTTCCGATTCGGCGAGCCGCGCCGGCGACTGCGCCGCGCGCTATGGCGGCGAGGAATTCGCCGTGCTGCTGCCCAACACCTCGGCCACCGACGCGTTCAAGGTCGCCGAGACGATCCGCCTCAAGGTACAGGGCTGGTCCGACGATCAGGCGATGTCGACGGTCTCCTGCGGCATCGCCAGCCTCGTCCCCGCCGCCGGCATGGACTGGTCGATCCTGGTCGCCGCCGCCGACAAGGCGCTCTATGCCGCGAAAGCCGGCGGCCGCAACCAGTCGGTGGTGGCGAGCCTGCCGAAGCTGCCGATGGTGGCGTGAGGCTGCTCCTCGCCGTCGTTACGCGCGACGCGATCCACCAAATACTCGATGTCGTCCCTGCGAACGCAAGGACCCATAACCACCTAGTGGTTTGGCGAAGACGTGTCGCTCGGTACTGCTACCGAACACGATCGATGGATCACGCGGTATGGGTCGCTGCATTCGCAGGGACGACAGCGGAGTTTGTAGCTACTGCTGCCCCAGATACTTCTTCATCTCCGCGATCAGCCCATCGCGCAATTCCGGACGCTTCATGCCGTAGGCGATGTTGGCGCGCAGGAAGCCGGGCTTGGAGCCGCAATCGTGGCGCTCGCCCTCGAACTCGACGCCGTAGAATTTCTGCGTCTTGGCAAGCCCGATCATGGCATCGGTGAGCTGGATCTCGCCGCCCGCGCCGCGCTCCTGGGTCTCCAAAATCTTGAAGATCTCGGGCTGGAGGATGTAGCGGCCGGTGATCGAGAGGTTCGAGGGCGCCGTACCCTTGGCCGGCTTTTCAACCATGCCGTCGACCTCGAACATCTTGCCATTGCGCTTGCCGACGCCGCAGATGCCGTATTGATGGGTCAGGTGATCGGGCACCGCCTCGACCGCGATCAGATTGGATTTCTCCCCAAGCGAGGATGCCGTCTCGATCATCTGCTTCAGGCAGCCGGGCGTATTGAGCACGAGTTCGTCCGGCAGCACCACGGCGAACGGCTCGTTGCCGACGATGTCGCGCGCACACCAGACGGCGTGGCCGAGGCCGAGCGGCGCCTGCTGGCGGGTGAAGCTGACGGCGCCGGCTTCCGGCTGGTTCTGCGCCAGGATGTCCTGCTCGGCCTTCTTGCCGCGCGCGGCCAGCGTCGTATCGAGCTCGAACATGCGGTCGAAATGATCCTCGATGACACTCTTGTTACGGCCGGTGACGAAGATGAAATGCTCGATGCCGGCTTCCCTCGCCTCGTCGTAGACGTACTGGATCAGCGGCTTGTCGACGATGGTCAGCATTTCCTTCGGCATCGCCTTGGTGGCGGGCAGGACGCGGGTGCCGAGGCCGGCGACGGGGAATACAGCTTTGCGAATTTTCATGTGATCGATCGAATACCTGGGGCACATGGGACGGGAGCAATGGCATCTTGCTAGCCTGTTTGCAGCCGCCAACAAAGGCGGATGTGGGGCCTCGCCCGGACGGAGTTAAGAAAAAGGCCGCCACCAAAATTTCACCTTTGTTAAGCTATTGGCAACGCTAACCGGGCCTCCTGTGGCGGATTTTTTCAGGCCGACGGGTGGGACATGATGCAAACGATGGCAGGGCTGGCAAAACGGGCGGGATTTATGACCGGCGCAGCGATGGTTGCCGCCGCTTTGCTGCTGCCGGCCTGCGCCCGCGCTCAGGCGCAGAACGGCCTGTCCAACCTGTTCGGCGGCATCTTCTCCGGACCCAATCCCGCGCCTTCGCAAGCAACGCCCGGCCCCGGCGGCACACCGACGGGAGCATTGCCTTGGAGCGGCGAGGACGGCGCCTCCGGCCATCCGTTGATGACGGCCGCCGCGATCCGCGAGGCCGCCGGCAACTTCAACAATTGCGTCGCCGCGATGTGGCCCGATGCCGCACGGCGCAACATCACGCAGGAGAATTTCCAGCGCTTCACAGCGGGGCTCTCACCCGACCTGCGCATCATGGACCTCATGGACTCGCAGCCGGAGTTCACCAAGTCGATCTGGGACTATCTCGACATCCTGGTGAACGACAACCGCCTCGCCAGGGGTCGCGAGATCCTCGCCAAGTACAAGGCGCAGTTCGACGCCACCGAAAGGGCCACCGGCGTCGACCGCTATATCATCGCCTCGATCTGGGGTATCGAGTCCAACTATTCGACGCAGATGGGCGACCGCAGCGTGTTGCAATCGACCGCGACGCTCGCCTGCATCGGCCGCCGCCAGGCCTATTTCAAGGACGAGTTCCTCTCCGCGCTGGAGATTCTCAACCGCGGCGATCTCAGGCCTGAACAACTGCGCGGCTCCTGGGCCGGCGCCTTCGGCCCGACCCAGTTCATGCCGACCGCGTTCAAGCGCTTTGCCGTCGATGCTGACGGCGACGGACGGCGCGACGTCGTCGACAATCCCGCCGACCTGATCGCCTCCACCGCCAACAATCTGAAGAAGGACGGCTGGCAGGCGGGCCAGACCTGGGGCTACGAGGTCGTGGTGCCCCAGGGATTCAACTACATGCTGGCCGATCGCGCCAAGGCGATGCCGATCGCGCAATGGGAGAAGCTCGGGCTGAAGCGGGCGACGGGGCAGCCGTTCCCGCATCCGGCGGAGAAAGCCTATCTGCTCGCACCGGCCGGCGCGCAGGGACCGGGCTTCCTGATGCTGCAGAATTACCGCGTCATCATGAAGTACAACCCGGCCGAGGCCTATGCGCTGGCGATCGGCCATTTCGCCGACCGCCTGCGCGGGGGGCAGCCGTTCGTGCAGCCCTGGCCGCGACAGGAGCGGGAGCTGGCGCGCACCGAGCGGCTGGAACTGCAGCAGCTGCTGGCCCAGCGCGGCTTCTACAAGGGCACCCCGGACGGCCAGTTCGGCGGCCAGACAAGGGAAGCCCTGCGCCACTTCCAGGCCTCGATCGGGGTGCCCGCCGACGGATTTGCCTCATCGGACGTGCTGGACCGGCTGCGCGGGCGGTAAGATCGCGCCGAAAGTAGCCCTGAGGCGGGATTTTGGCAGGCAGCCTTGACGCCGGCGGCTGTTCCCCGGTGTATGGGAGAAGAATCTGCAAAGAGAATCTGCCCGTTTGGCGCCGGATTCCGTTATTATATCGGGCCACTTCCAATCCCCTTGCGCGTACCCGAGATCGCATGTCGAAGAAGTCCCTGTTCAAGGCGCTGACCGAGACCGGCCCGTTGATCGCGCTGGGGACGGCGCTTGCGATTTTGGTCTCGGTCGCAGGACCTGCCTCGGCGCAGTTCTTCAACTTCCCCGGTTTCGGCGGTCCGCCGCAGCGCGCGGCCCCACCACCACGCCACGGCGGCGGAGGTGGCGGATGGTTCGGCGGCGACTTCTTCGCACCGTACCCGCAGCAACAGCCGCAGGCGCCGCGCCAGGATTTTTCGCGCGCACCGGGGCCGGCGAAACGCGACACGATTCCCGAGAAGAATGTCTTGGTGATCGGCGACGCCATGGCCGACTGGCTCGCCTACGGCCTGGAAGACGCCTACGCCGAACAGCCCGACATGGGCGTGATCCGCAAGCACAAGACCACGTCCGGCCTCATCAAGTATCAGCCGAGGGGTGAGCCCGCGGACTGGGCGGCGGCCGCCAGGGGCATTCTCGAGACCGAAAAGCCCGACGTGATCGTCGTCATGCTCGGCCTCAACGACCGCATCGCGATCCGCGAGCCCGCCGCCGAGAAGTCGGACAAGGCCTCCGACAAGGACAAGAAGAACGACAAGGGTGCGCGCGCCAAGCCGCAGCAAGCAAAGCCGGGTGACGCCAAGCCCGGCGACGCCAAACCCCACGGCACCGATACCGCCGCCAAGCCTGACGACAAGGCTGCCGATGCCGAGCTGCCGCAGGACGACGCCGAAAATGCCGACACGCCTGCGGCCGCGCCGGAGAAGACCGCGCGCAACCCGAACGGCCTGTACGAATTCCGCGACGACCGCTGGGTCGAGCTCTACGGCAAGAAGATCGAAGAGCTCGCCAACGTGCTCAAGGCCAAGGGCGTGCCGGTGCTCTGGGTTGGCCTGCCAGCAGTTCGCGGACCGAAGGGCACCGCGGACACGCTGTTCCTTGATTCGCTGTACCGGGAGGGCGCGGCCAAGGCCGGCATCACCTATGTCGACGTGTGGGACGGCTTTGTCGACGAAGCCGGCCGCTTCCTCCAGAAGGGCCCGGACTTCGAAGGCCAGATTCGTCAGCTCCGCAGCTCCGACGGCGTCTATTTCACCAAGGCCGGCGCGCGCAAGCTCGCGCACTTTGTCGAGCGCGAGATCACACGCCTGCTTGCGGGACGCTCCGGCCCGATCGCGCTGCCGAGCGAGCCTGCTACCCCCGATACCAGCGCCGAGCCGGGCAAGCCCGCGCCGCGGCCGCTGGCAGGGCCGATCGTGCCGCTGGTTGCAGCCTCGATTTCGACCGATCAATTGCTGGGCGGGCCAGGCACGCGTCCCGCCGCCGTCGATGCGCTCGCTGCGAAGACCATGGTGAAGGGTGAACCGCTGGCGGCTCCGGCCGGCCGCGCCGACGATTATGCCTGGCCGCGCCGGGAAGTCGGCCGCGAGCAGGCCAAGGGCGATACGCCGATGGCCACGACGACGCCCGACGGCGCGGCGCAGCGTTCGCCGGGAGCGGCCGCCGTGATCGCGCCGCCGAAGCTCGCGCCGAAGAAGCCGCAGGTCCCGCCGCAGCAGCCGGCCCAGGCAACGCCCGCAGTCCGGGATTTCTTCGGCTTCGGCTCTCCGCAGCCGCGGCAATGGACGCCGGCCCCAGGGCCGCGCAATCCGAATTCCAATCCAGGGATTCCGCGCCCGCCTGCCAATGTCGGGCGATCGGCGGAGATGTTCCGGTAATCTGTCTTGTTGATTTGAGCTGTCATTCCGGGACACGCGCAGCGCGAGCCCCGGAATGACGTGGTATCCGCTCGGCCCTAAATTAATAACGCCAACGCGGCGGCGGGCGGCGCGCGGGTCGGGACATCAGGAGCGCCAGCGCAAAACCGATGCCGCCGGCGACCAGCAGCGCGCCGAGCGGGTTGTCCTGCACTTTCTGCGCGATTGCCTTCGAGCCGTCGCGGAAAGTGTCGCCACTGTTCTCGTAGGCGTCCTTGGCATAGCTTGCGGCGGTATCCGTGGCGTCACGCACCGCATCCTTGGCCTGGCCGTAGAGATTCTGCACCGTGCCCGCGGCCTCCCGCGCCTTGCCTGACGCCTGCGTCTTCGCATCGCCTGCCATGTCTCCGATCGCGCCTTCCGCGCGTCCGGCATATTCCTTGGCCGATCCAACAATCCGATCCGTATCCATGATGGTCCTCCTCGGGGGTCAGCCCAAGTAACCGATCAGAAGCAGTGCAGTTCCACGTGATCAGAGAATGAGACCGCCATCGACGACCAGCGTCTGGCCGATGATGTAGGACGACAGCGGCGAAGCCAGGAACAGCGCCGCGCCCGCCATGTCGGCCGGCGTGCCCAATCGCCGCAGCGGGATGCGCGCGAGCGCGCCTTCGAGTCGCTTCGGATTGTCGGTCGTCACCTTCGTCATCTTGGTGTCGACGAGCCCGGGCGCGATGCCGTTGACGCGAATGCCGTCCTCGGCCCAGGCCTCGCCCAGCGTCCGCGTCAATCCGACCGCACCGGTCTTCGACGCATTGTAGGCGGGATTGCCCATGGTGGAATGATAGGCCGCGGTCGAGGACACGATGATCAGCGCGCCCTTCGAATCCCGCAACATGGAATGAAACCGCGTGGCGCAGGCCATCAGGCTCATCAGATTGACCTCGACCACCTTGCGAAAGCCAGCCATCTCGAACTCGCCGCGGCGATAGAGCACCGCGCCCTGCGCGAGCACGAGTACGTCGAGCCTGTCGAAGGAGGGCTTGAACGCCTCGATCGCTCCGGCATTGCCGACGTCGAGCTGGGCATAGGCGAGGCCCGTGAGATCGGAGCCTTCCTCGATGGAATATTCCGCAGGCCGAGCACGCGTGCCGCAAACCGCGACGTGCGCGCCTCTCGTGCGGAAAGCCTGCGCGATGCCGTTGCCGATGCCGCTGGAACCGCCGACCACCAGCACCTGCCTGCCTGAGAAATCGAGCTCGTTCGCCATTGCGGCCTCCCCTTTGTCTTGCTTGTTTGACCTGTCTGCGGATCGATGCCAGCCTTGTCAATCATAACAAGAACAAGCGCAGCCGCGAGGAAACAGCATGTCCGACTCTAGGGAGCTCAGCCGGTCCGTGAAGGGCCTGACCGTTCTCGTCACCGGCGCGGCCAGCGGCATGGGACGCGCGACCGCGCGCGTGTTCGCCGCCGAGGGCGCGAACGTGGCCGTCACGGATTTCGACGAGCAAGGCGCGCATGCGGTCACCGGGGAGATTGCGGCGAACGGTGGCGCAGCAAGGGCGTGGAAGCTCGACGTCGCCGACAGCGGCGAGATCAAGCGCGTGGTCGGCGATGTCGCCGCACATTTCGGCGGGCTCGACATCATCGTCAACAATGCCGGCATCTCCGTGCGTGTCGCGATCGACGATGAGGCCTATGAGGACGCCTGGGCCAGGGGCATCGCCGTGATGCTGACGGCGCATCCGCGCGTCATCCGCGCTGCGCTGCCCCATTTGCGCAAGTCGAAGAGCCCGCGCATCGTCAACATCGCCTCGACCGAGGCGCTCGGGGCGACCGCATTGCACAGCCCATATTCGGCAGCGAAGGGCGGCGTCGCCAGCCTCACCCGCTCGCTGGCGGTGGAGCTCGGCCGCGAGGGCATCACCGTCAACTGCATCTGTCCCGGGCCGATCCGCACCGCCATCACCGACCGCATCTCCGAGGAGCACAAGACCATCTACGCCAAGCGCCGCACCGCACTCGGCCGCTACGGCGACCCCGAGGAGGTCGCGCACATGACCTTGAGTCTGTGCCTGCCGGCGGCGTCGTTCCTCACCGGCGCGGTGATCCCGGTCGATGGCGGACTGATGGCGCGGAATGCGTGAGAGCCATGCGCTCGAAGCGTTGACAACGACTGACGCGGGAGTAGCTTTTTTGACGACAGAGCGGGAGCAACCGCTCGCGACCCGTGGGAGAGAACGTCATGACGATCGCCATCCGGCAGCTTCAGAAGCATTTTGTCGGCGAGGTTTCCGGCCTCGACTTGCGAAAGCCTCTCACACCGGATGAAGCGCGCCAGGTCGAGGCCGCCATGGACAAATATGCGGTGCTGGTTTTCCACGACCAGGATATCACCGACGAGCAGCAGATGGCCTTCGCGCTGAATTTCGGCCGGCGCGAGGACGCGCGCGGTGGCACCGTAACCAAGGAGAAGGACTACCGGCTGCAATCCGGCCTGAACGACGTCTCCAATCTCGGCAAGGACGGCAAGCCGCTTGCGAAGGACAGCCGCACGCATCTGTTCAATCTCGGTAACTGCCTGTGGCACTCCGACAGTTCGTTCCGTCCCATCCCGGCAAAATTCTCGCTTTTGTCGGCGCGCGTGGTGAACCCGAAGGGCGGCAACACCGAATTCGCCGACATGCGCGCGGCTTATGATGCACTCGACGACGAGACCAAGGCGGAGATCGAGGACCTCGTCTGCGAGCACTCGCTGATGTATTCGCGGGGATCGCTCGGCTTCACCGAATACACCGACGAAGAGAAGGAGATGTTCAAGCCGGTGCTGCAACGGCTGGTGCGGACCCATCCCGTGCATCGCCGCAAGTCGCTGTATCTTTCGTCGCATGCCGGCAAGATCGTCAGCATGAGCGTGCCCGAGGGGCGGCTGCTGCTGCGCGATCTGAACGAGCACGCGACGCAAGCAGAATTCGTCTACGTCCACAAATGGAAGCTGCATGACCTCGTGATGTGGGACAACCGCCAGACCATGCACCGCGTCCGCCGCTACGACCAGTCCCAGCCCCGCGACATGCGCCGGGCGACGGTGGCAGGAACCGAGCCGACGGTGCAGCAGCAGGCAGCGGAGTAGAAGGTCCCAACATCTGCGGGGGATATCGGGTATTATGGCGGCGGACCAGAGAATTCAGCCGTCGGCATCTTAACTATTCTGATATTGATAGTACTTGGACGGGTGCCCAGTATAGACCGGGCTCTTCTGAGCTAAACGGCAGGTCGAACGCTTGAAACCAAATGGACAGCTACTTAGCGATCGCACGCAGAGTTCTATCCGAAGCGCGACAACCGCTCAGCGCGGTCCAGATTCTTCGCGCCGCGTACGATCTCCAGATTGTTCCTCGAAACCTATATGGCAAGACGCAACACAAGACCCTGCAAGCCCGGATTGCTGTCGATATTTTGCGCAATCGGGGACGAAGCGATTTCGTGCGGACCGAGCGCGGACGTTTTTTCCTACGCTCTCTATTCTCTGACCCGAACATCCGACGCCGCTTGAAGGGTGAGTATCTTGCACCCCTACGAGCTGACCAACTCAAGAGATTCCACGTTACGTGCTTCGCAAGAGATACCGTTCAGCAGATCCAATCTTCCCGGGGGCATTTGATCAGCCTTCGCGATTTATGCGATGCTCCTGTGTCGTATCGTCTTCTTGCGCGGATCGAGGACTCGAAAGAGATTTGTTTCCTCAGAGTGTTTGTGATCGTTACGCGCGGGGACGAGTTGCTTTT
Source organism: Bradyrhizobium sp. CCBAU 53415 (assembly GCF_028128735.1). Taxonomy (NCBI): domain Bacteria; kingdom Pseudomonadati; phylum Pseudomonadota; class Alphaproteobacteria; order Hyphomicrobiales; family Nitrobacteraceae; genus Bradyrhizobium; species Bradyrhizobium sp. CCBAU 53415. The sequence goes on from NZ_LBJF01000024.1 coordinate 230,351, forward strand.
GCATCGGATGGCCTCGAGACTTGAAAATCCATTAGATGGCAAGCTTTCAATTGGATTGATTGGTTATGTGAAACGAGAGGATCGAACGCTGTTCGCCACCGATAGTTTCGGCATTCAAGAGGCGGCCGAACGAACGCTGTCGGAACAGCTCTATATGCCCTACGAAATGATTAAAGAGCTTTCGCTGGTCTTTGATCTTGCCGACACAAAGTGCCTCGTCGACATCGATAACATTGACATCGGAAATACCATCGTGGCCGTCGTTGTATTCGGATATCCTGCGGACGAACGGTTCGATCAGCTATTGCCCTCCTTACATTCGCTTGAGTGGCATGCCCAGCCAACCGGTTTCAACGACCTCCAAAGATTCGACCGGTGGTCGAAGTACATCATCGAAGGCGCCCTGCTTAGGGAGCTATTCCCGAGAAGATTGGCAACGCAGACTAGGTAGCTAGGGCCGCTCGGACCGCCTCGTAAGGCAATCTTGCCAGCAGCCGAGCTAGAGCCTTCATGCCGATTGGGCGCCACTGGTCATCGGCTTTTGACGGGTCTGCATTGTCGGAGACTGCGCGAAGCATTGCCACCTTCACTCCGAATTTTTCGGCCGCCGCACAAACTCCGCCAGCCTCCATTTCCACGCCAAGCAATTTGTCGTTTACAGCAAGAAGTTTTTTTCTCCATTCTGAGTCTGACACGACTTCGTCGACGCTAGTTAGAGGGCCCGGATGGAGTGAGGGGCGCCTATCCTTCACTTTCGCGAAGAAATTCAGCCGCCTCCGATTTTCCGGAGCCGCTTTTCCCGACAAGGGCGATGCGCATGCCACATATCCATATCAAAGAACGCGTAAGTCAAATTCAAGCTGACCATATATTTCGGATTCAATCCTCTCGCGGGGGAGATTCCTGAAAGCCGCGACGCTATCGAGCAACTGATTGAACAGCACTGCGTAGTGGCTCTGTATTCCCGGAAAATAATCGATCGCCATCCGACTAAACCGCAAAGAGAAGGCGAGATGAGAATCGGTTAAGTTTCCGCCCTTCTTGACCAAGACATATGCGAGGGCTTGAAGTTTATCGATCGCCTTGACGAAGCGCGCTTCAGCACTTCGGCCATGTATTGCATCGAGAAAGATGTCCCGCTGGTTATCGCGAACAGCCTCCCGTACTCCTGCCAAATACATATCAAGGGCGCGCAACTCAGCTTCCACTTTGCTCTTTCGCTTCTCTGGGTGGAAGGCATGCGAGTGAGTGCCGCGACCATCAGAGCCGACTGGATCAAAATCGCCTGTTATCAATTCCAGCTTGTCGTGAATGAGTGCCAGCTTCAACGCGCGAGCAAGATCAAGGAAAGGAAAGTGTGGTGCAACTAAGAGCACCGTATCCGCTACATGCCAACTGTGGGCCGCAACATTTTCAAGCTTTAGTCCGGGTTCAGCGCGATCAGCGAAGCTTGCTTCCTGAGACTCTTGTTCCCAGTGAATCTGTCCAGCGTAGCGCCTTATAAGTTGAAGACCAAAGCCGCGGAGTAATCCTTCCACGTCCACAGCAGCGTCTGCCAAAGACGGCAATGGCTGCACGTGAAGGTGTTTTCGCGAGATTACTGCTCGCAGCAATGGTGATGAATTAGCGAACGTCATTGCGAATCGAGAAGCTAGTAGCCCTTATATACGGGGAAGCTTCTGCACAGATCGGGCACAGTTGTCTATGCCCCGTTCGTACAACTCACGGGAGAAATCCACCGCCATTTGCTCGGCGAGCTAACAGATCGCCAATCCGAGCAAGCAACTTTAACTACTTGATATCTCTATTTTTTTACGCGTGCCCGGCCTCGTTCGAGAGCATGCCGGGATCGATGCCGATCTTCTGCAAAGCGCGGTTGTATTTGTCGTCGACATCGTCGCCGAAAATCAAATCCGCATCCGCGTCGCAATGCAGCCAGCCGTTGCTCTGGATCTCGGTCTCGAGCTGGCCCGGCGCCCAGCCGGCATAGCCGAGCGCGAGAATGGCGTGCTTGGGGCCGGAGCCGTTGGCGATCGCGCGGAGGATGTCGACGGTCGCCGTGAGACAGACGCCCTCATCGATCCGCAGCGTCGCGTTCTCAATGTAGAAGTCGCTGGAATGCAGCACGAAGCCGCGGCCGGTGTCGACCGGGCCGCCCCGCAGCACCTTCATGCTTTCGGCATTCTCCGGCAGCTTGATGTGCTCGCCCTTCTTGATGATGCCGAGCTGCTGCAAGAGCTCGGGGAAGTCGATGCTGCCGGCCGGATGGTTCACGATGATGCCCATCGCTCCCTCGGCGGAATGGGCGCAGAGATAGATCACCGAGCGCTCGAAGCGGGAATCGCCCATCACGGGCATCGCAATCAGGAGCCGGCCGTCGAGATAACCGGCCGGATTGGGCAGCGCGGGGCCTGAGCTGCGGGTGCTTTCGCCCGTCCTCTTGCCTGTGGGAGCCATCGGTGAAGCACTCCGGTTTCAATTCCTATCCTGATGTCGGGCCGGGCGGCTGTCAAATCAAGGCTTGCGGTGACTGATTCAAGTGCATCCATCACAAGCAATTCAATGGTTTGGCCGGGGATGACCCTGTAAAGACGTGCCATGCTCACAAGAGTTCCCCTGCGTGCGGCGATTGGCGTCGCGACAACCCTGCTTGCGTCGTCGTTGGCCATCGCGGCCCGTGCCGACGACGCTTCGCCGTGGCAGCGCGACGGACATTCCGCGGTGCGGCTGTTGGCGGGATCGCGCAGCGGCGCGGTCCTGCTCGGCGGTATCGCGTTCCAGCTCGAGCCGGGATGGAAGACCTATTGGCGCTCGCCCGGCGATTCCGGCGTTCCACCGCGGTTCGACTTTTCGAAGTCGGACAATGTCGAGGCGGTGACGATCATGTGGCCGGCGCCGCTGAAATTCGACGACGGCGCGGGCGGCCATTCGATCGGCTATCACGACCAGATCGTGCTGCCGTTGCGCATCGTCGCCAAGGCGGCCGACAAGCCGGTGACCTTGCGTGCCGAGATCAATTACGCAGTGTGCGAGAAGCTCTGCATTCCAGTCGAGGCCAGCGCCGAGCTCGGCCTCAACAGCGTCGCCTCGACCGAGGATGCGAACTTGCGCGCTGCGCTCGACACCGTCCCCAAGCCGGCCAATATCGGCGACCCCAATCCGCTCACCATCCGTGACGTCAAGCGTGACGGGCCCAAGAATGTGGTGGTCGACGTGGTGGCCCCGGACGGCCGCAACGTCAATCTGTTCGTGGAAGGGCCGACGCCCGATTGGGCGCTGCCGATTCCGGCGCCGGTGCAGCCCGGCCCGCCCGGGGTGATGCGATTTTCTTTCGAACTCGACGGGCTGCCGCCGGGCGCCAAGCCGGACGGTGCGGCGCTGAAGTTCACGCTGGTCGGGCCGGAGAAGGCGTACGAGTTCAATACGAATTTGGAGTAAGTCCGAGCTGTCGTTCATGGCGACTGTCGGGACGATGGCGAGCGAGTTGCACTGCGGGAATTCCGCCCTCGGCCGTCGTCCCGGACAAGCGCGCATTAAGCGCGCGCCGATCCGGGACGACACCAGGGATCGGACGCCCACCCAACCGAATCTTAACGAATGGTTGCTAAGTCCCGGCCTGCCGCAGCATGCGGGATGCCTCGGGACTGTTCGAATTGGCCGTGATGGATGCACAACCTGCAACGACCGGACCGGCCGGGCTGATCGCGCGGCTGCGGGCCAAGCTGACGGGCGGATCGAGCGAAGCGTCGCTGACGCGGCGGCTCGCAGGCACCATCTTCATCATCCGCGTGATCAGCGCGGGGCTCGCCTATGTCTCGCAGGTTCTGCTTGCGCGCTGGATGGGCACGTCCGACTACGGCATCTATGTCTATGTCTGGACCTGGGTGCTGCTGCTCGGCAGCATGATGGATTTCGGCATCTCCGCCTCCGCGCAGAAAATCATCCCGGAGTACCGCACCAGGGGCGATCATGAGCTGCTGCGCGGCTTCCTCTCCGGCAGCCGCTGGCTGACCTTTGCCGTTTCCACGGTGGTCTCGCTTGGGCTTGCCGGCATCGTAAGACTGCTGTCGCCCTGGATCGATCCGGCCGAGGTGCTGCCGCTCTATATCGGCTGCATGACGCTGCCGGCCTTCGTCGTCGCCAACACCCAGGACGGCATCGCGCGCTCGCATGACTGGATGCAACTCGGCTTGATGCCGCAATTCATCATCCGCCAGGCGCTGATCATCGGCATCACAGCCGCTGCCTTCCTGCTCGGCTATCATCTCGGCGCGGTCGCCGCGATGATCGCGAGCCTGGGCGCGGTGTGGATCGCGATGGCCGGGCAGATGGTGGTGCTGAACCGCAAGCTCGCCGATCACATCGAGCCGGGCCCCAAGGCCCACGACGTCAGGGGCTGGCTCGCCGTTTCATTGCCGATTCTGCTGGTCGAGAGTTTTTACCTGCTGCTCTCCTACACCGATGTGCTGGTGCTGCAGCAATTCCGCTCCTCCGACGAGGTCGGCGTCTATTTTGCGGTGGTGAAGACACTGGCGCTGGTCTCGTTCATCCACTACGCGATGTCGGCGACGACGGCGCATCGTTTCGCCGAATACAATGCGCTCGGCGACAAGGCGCGGCTGTCGGCCTATGTCGCGCATGCCATCAACTGGACGTTCTGGCCGTCGCTGGCGGCGACCATCGTGCTGCTCGCAGCCGGCAAGCCGTTGCTATGGCTGTTCGGACCGCAGTTCACTGTCGGCTACGACATCATGTTCATTGCTGCGATCGGCCTCGTGGTACGCTCCGCGATCGGCCCGGTTGAGCGCCTGCTCAACATGCTCGGCCAGCAGAAGATCTGCGCACTGGCCTATGCGCTGGCCTTCGTGATGAACGTCGTGCTCTGCTTTGCGCTGGTACCGCGCTACGGCGGCCACGGCGCCGCGGCCGCGACCTCGATCTCGCTGACCTTCGAGACGGTGCTGCTGTTCTGGATCGTGCGGCAGCGCCTCGGACTGCACGTGCTGGCGTTCGGCAAATAGGCCGCCGCGGCCTGCGCTGCCGTTGAGGAACGCCTGTTGCGTGACAGGCCCGGGAACGAAGCAAAATGACTGCCCAGCCTCGGTCGGCAGCACAATTTTTCTTATTCTATCCAAGCGGTTGCGCCTTGGCGAAAGTTTATTCTACGTCGTATTGCCCAACTGACGAGATAAACTTAAGATTCTCCAGACCATGTTCGATCCACTCTACGTCGCCTCCGGATTCGGCGTCGGCCTGCTTGTCGGGATGACCGGCGTGGGCGGCGGCTCGTTGATGACGCCGCTGCTGATCCTGCTGTTCGGCGTCCATCCCTCCACCGCGGTCGGAACCGACCTGCTCTATGCCGCAGCGACCAAGACCGGCGGCAGCGTGGTGCATGGCTGGGCGCGCAGCGTGCACTGGCCGGCCGTGCTGCGGCTTGCCTGCGGCAGCATCCCGGCGAGCGCGCTGACGCTGTTCGTGCTGTGGAAGCTCGATCTCCGAAGCGAGTCCGAGCGTAACCTCGTCAGCCTCGTGCTGTGCTTCGCGCTGCTGCTGACCGCGACCTCGCTGATCTTCCGCAAGTCGATCATGGAGCGCTATCGGAAACGCCTCGCGCAGGTCAGCGAGCGAACCACAGGGATCGCAACCGTCGTCACCGGCATCGTGCTCGGCGTGCTGGTGTCGATTTCATCCGTCGGTGCCGGTGCGGTCGGCGTCACCGTGCTGCTGCTGCTCTACCCGCGCCTGCCGATGGCGACCATCGTCGGCTCCGACATCGCCCATGCGGTGCCGCTGACGCTGGTCGCGGGCATCGGACACTGGGCGCTCGGTGACGTCGATTGGGCGCTGATGGGTGTGCTGCTGCTGGGCTCGCTGCCCGGCATCATCGTCGGCAGCTTCAGCGCGACGCGCGTGCCTGAAACAGTGCTGCGCCTCGTGCTTGCCAGCGTGCTGTTCGTGGTCGCCGGCAAAATCATGTTCGCGGAACTGAATTTGTCGTCGGCCATCGTCACGGCGCTGGCCTGGACGCATTGAGCAAGAAGCTGCCGCTCCACTCCCGCTGTCATCGGCCGGCTTGACCGGGCGATCCGGTATTCCAGAGTCGGTTGCAATTAAGCCGAGACGCCGCGGCGTACTGGATGCCCCGGTCAAGCCGGGGCATGACAGAGTGGCTCAATTGACGCGAACTACTCCGCAGTCCAGCCGCCGTCGATCGAGAGATTGGTGCCGGTGATTTGCGCGGCATCGTCGCCGCACAGGAACAGGGCCAGCGCGGCGACCTGCTCGGAGGTGACGAACTCCTTGGTCGGCTGCGCATCGAGCAGCACATCGTTGATGACCTGCTCGCGTGTCAGGTTGCGCGCCTTCATGGTGTCGGGGATCTGCTTCTCGACGAGCGGCGTCCAGACGTAGCCGGGGCTGATGCAGTTGCAGGTGATCTTGTGGGTCGCGACTTCCAATGCCACGGTCTTGGTGAGACCGGCGATGCCGTGCTTGGCCGAGACGTAGGCCGATTTGAAGGGTGAGGCGACCAGCGAATGTGCGGACGCCGTGTTGATGATGCGGCCCCAGCCCTTCTTCTTCATGCCGGGGACGGCGGCGCGGATGGCATGGAAGGCCGAGGACAGGTTGATCGCGATGATCTGGTCCCACTTCTCGAGCGGGAATTCCTCGATCGGCGACACGAACTGGATGCCGGCATTGTTGACCAGGATGTCGACCGAGCCGAACGTCTTCTCGCCGAGCGCGATCATCCCGGCGATCTCGGCGGGCTTGGTCATGTCGGCAGGCGAGTAGATCGCCTTCACGCCAAACTCGGACTCGATCTTGGCGCGCTCCTTCTCGATGTCCTCCGGCGAGCCGAAACCGTTGATGACGACATTGGCACCGGCGCCGGCGAAGGCGCGCGCATAGGCGAGCCCGATGCCGCTGGTCGACCCGGTCACGACGGCGTTCTTTCCTGACAGACTACCCATTCTATTCGCTCCTTTTTGCCGGGGGCGCGGTGACGTCCCCCGTGAGATCGTAGGTCACCATGGTCTCGCCGGACTGCGGCCGCTCGAGCCAGTCCTTGTGGCGCATCGACAGATGCACGTCGCGCACGCCGGCTTCCCAATGCTCGACCATGGCGACGTGCGAGAAGTCGTAGTCCTTGGACGAGGATTCGTAGTTCTTGCTGCGGTAGATCAGATGCACCACGGTGACGGTGCTTTCGCGCGACACCTTTGCCAGGAATTCGACGGAAGGATCGTTCCTCAGATAGTCCGGCAATTTGCCGATCAGGTCGCGCACGGCCCTGCGGGCGTTGTGCAGCTGCTTGTTCTTGTCGGTGTTCATCCGCGTGCGGCTGGAATAGCGGATGTCCTTCTCGCGCTCGGCGGCCTCAAGCAGCGAATTCGGCAGGTCGCCGCGCGCGGAAAACAAATCGACCTGGAAGATCAGCATGTCGCGTTCGACCTCGGCATCGAGCACGTAGTCGAGCGGGGTGTTGGAGGCGATGCCGCCGTCCCAATAGTGCTCGCCGTCGATCATCACGGAGGGAAAGCCGGGCGGCAGCGCGCCGGAGGCCATGATGTGCTCGGGGCCGATCGTCTTGCCGAGCTTCTTGAACTCGTAATTGTCGAAATATTTGAAGTTGCCCGAAGTGACGCCGACCGCGCCGACGGACAGGCGCGTCCTCAGATCGTTGATGCGGTCGAAATCGACGAGACGCTCCAGCGTCTTCTTGAGCGGCGAAGTGTCGTAATAGCTTTCCGCTTCGGGATGCCCGGGCGGCCAGAGCGGCGCCGGCGGAATGCGCGGCGTGAAGAAGCCGGGCACGCCGAAGGTCGCAATCAGCGCAGCGCTGGTCGAATTGAACAGCTCGCGGCTGTGGTCGCTCTTGCCGACCGGCTTCCACGGCACCGGCGCGGACACCATCTCCCAGAACTCCTTCAGCCGCTTGACGCGCGTCTGCCCCTCATTGCCGGCGATAATGGCGGCGTTGACCGCGCCGATCGAGATGCCGGCCACCCATTCCGGCTCGAAGCCATAGCCGCACAGCGCCTGAAAGGCGCCGGCCTGGTAGGAGCCGAGCGCGCCGCCGCCCTGGAGGACCAGGACGCGTTGCGCATTCGCGGGGACGCTGGCGGATTCCGGGCTATGATCGGTCATGGGAGAACAATAGCAAATGGCGCGCCACCGTGGCGACACTCCGCCGCGGCGTCAATGCATCCCGGGATCAAGTCTGGCTTATCGGGGCTCCGTCGAGGCCAGGATCATGGTCCAGAACACCTTGTATTTGGTGCCGGGAGCATAGCTCGCCGCGATGCCCAATTTTGTGACACCGCCCTTGAGCATGTTGGCGCGGTGAGGAGGCGAGTCGCGCCAGCCGGAAAACGCTTCCGCCAGCGTATGATAGCCGGCCGAGATGTTCTCGACCGCCACGGTCGCGGGATAACCGCCGGCGGCCAGACGCTTGGCCAGCGGCGCGCGGACGTCGTGGTCCATCTTGTTGGCCGCCGCCATCGCGCCCGACTGGGACTCGGCGAGCCGCATCAAGTCGGGATCGATCATGACGGTGCCGAGCCCGTTGTTCTGGCGGTATTGCGAGATCATCACCGCCGCCGCCTGCGCATCGAGCTTGGAGCCCGGGACCGCCATGTCGGTGTACATGGATGGCTGCTGGACCGGTGCTTCGTTGCCGGCACAGCCGGCGAGCAGCAAAGTGACGAGAATCGCGGCCGCAGCGCGCATGAATCGAGGCCCCCAAATGAGGGGCCGTTGTTGCATACCAACCGTGGCTGAAAGGTGAATATTGAGGAAAATCTGAGCCGTCATTCCGGGGCGCGCGTCAGCGCGAACTACGGTGCGCAATCGCGCACCTGAGAATCTCGCGCCACAATCCCGGGATTCCGGGTTCGATGCTCCGCATCGCCCCGGAATGACTGTGCTAGCCTGTGCTAGCCCGCAAATATCCGGTAGCGGCGAGGCTCAAGGCCGATGGTGTCGCCGGCGCGCAGTTCCCTGTCGCGGGGGGCGTCGATCTCGATAGTCTGGCCGCCCGAGAGCGCGACCTCGGCGCGCTGTACGGGGCCGAAATTGCGGACATGCCGGATCGCGCCCTCGAAGGCGCCGCTGCCGGGCGGGCCAACCAGCATGTCATGTCGCCGCACGAACAGCCTTGACGCGCCAGGCGCAAGCTCGCCGGCGGCGAGATCCAGCGGCCGGTCACCGAGCCGGACCGTACCATTGGCGACCTCGACCGGCAGCACAATGGATTCGCCGATGAAACCGTGCACGAAGGCAGTGGCCGGATTGTCGTAGACGTCATCGGGCGAGCCGATCTGCTCGATCCTGCCCTTGTCCATCACCACGACACGGTTGGCGACCTCGAGCGCCTCCTCCTGGTCATGGGTGACGAAGATCGAGGTCACGCTGATCTCGCGATGCAGCGCGCGCAGCCATTTGCGCAGCTCTTTCCGCACCTTGGCATCGAGCGCGCCGAACGGCTCGTCGAGCAGCAGGATGCGCGGCTCGATCGCGAGCGCGCGGGCGAGCGCGATCCGCTGGCGCTGGCCGCCGGAGAGCTGGCCCGGATAGCGGTCGGCGAGCCAGTCGAGCTGCACGAGATCGAGCAGCTCCTTGACGCGCGCACGGATTGCGGCTTCGTCCTTCCGGACCGCGCGTGGCTGCACGCGCAGGCCGAAGGCGACGTTTTCGAACACCGTCATGTGGCGGAACAGCGCGTAGTGCTGGAACACGAAGCCGACATGCCGTTCCCGTGCGCCCTGCGCCAGCGCGTCCTCGCCATTGATGAAGACCTCGCCGGAATCGGGCCAGTCGAGCCCGGCGACGATCCGCAGCAGCGTGGTCTTGCCGGAGCCGGACGGACCGAGCAGCGCGACCAACTCGCCGCTGTCGACCTTGAGATCGACACCGTCGAGGGCTTTGAAGCTGCCGAACGTCTTGACGAGATTCCTGACTTCAATGGTCACTTGGATCCTGTCCTTCGTCCAGATGGCGTTCGAGAACGGTCTTGGCGATCAGCGTGATCAGCGCCAGCATCGCCAGCAGCGAGGCGATCGCAAAGGCGGCGACGAACTGGTACTCGTCGTAGAGAATCTCGACGAGGAGCGGCATCGTGTTGGTCTCGCCGCGGATATGGCCGGAGACGACGGAGACCGCACCGAACTCGCCCATCGCGCGCGCGTTGCAGAGCAGGACGCCGTAGAGCACGCCCCATTTGATGTTCGGCAGCGTGACGCGGAAGAACGTCTGCAGGCCCGAGGCGCCGAGCGAGATCGCGGCCTCCTCCTCCTGCGTGCCCTGCTCCTGCATCAGGGGGATCAGCGCGCGCGCCACGAACGGAAAGGTTACGAAGGTGGTGGCAAGCGCGATGCCGGGCACCGCGAACAGGATCTGGATGTCATGATCGCGCAGCCAGCCGCCGAGATAGCCCTGCGCGCCAAATAGCAGCACGAAGACGAGGCCCGAGATCACTGGACTCACCGAGAATGGCAGGTCGATCAGCGTGATCAGGAACGTCTTGCCCGGGAAATCGAATTTTGCAATCGCCCAGGCGGCGACAAGGCCGAACACCAGGTTGAGGCCCACTGATATCGCGGCGACCAGCAACGTCAGCCTGATCGCTGCCAGCGCCTCGGGCTCGGCCAGCGCAGCGAGATAGGCGGCGATTCCTTTCGAGAACGCATGTGCGAACACCACCACCAGCGGCAACACGACGAAGATGGTGAGAAACGCGACCGCGATCGCGATGACAACAATGCGCACTGCCTTCGGCTCGGTGCGAAGATTGTTCCGCGCGAGGGCTTCACGTGCACGGGCCTTCTCGTCGGACGAGGTGACCGGGCCTGAATGGGCGATCTGCATCGTCATGGTCCGCCCTCAGCGCGCCGGAATTCTGCTCTGCGCCCAGCGCTGAAGCCGGTTGACGGCCAAGATGATGACGAAGGAGACGACGAGCATGACGACCGCGATCGCGGTCGCGTCGGCGTAGCGGAATTCGGAGAGCCGGATCACGATCAGCAGCGGCGCGATCTCGGACACGTTCGGCAGGTTGCCGGCGATGAAGATCACCGAGCCGTATTCGCCGACCGCGCGGGCGAAGGCGAGCGCGAGGCCGGTGAGCAGCGCCGGTGCGAGCGAAGGCAGGATCACGCGGATGATGGTCTGCCAGCGGCTGGCACCAAGGCTGCCCGCGGCTTCCTCGATCCCGGGATCGAGATCCTGGAGCACGGGCTGCACCGTGCGCACCACGAAGGGAATACCGATGAAGATCATGGCGACGAAGATGCCGAGCGGCGTGAACGCCACCTTGATGCCGAGCGCGGCGAGCGGCGCGCCCAGCCAGCCCTTCTCGGCGAACAACGCGGTCAGCGCAACGCCGGCAACCGCGGTCGGCAGCGCGAAAGGCACGTCGACGATGGCGTCGAACAGCCGCCGGCCCGGGAAGCGGTAGCGCACCAGCGCCCAGACGATGATGCTGCCCATGACGAGATTGACGCAGGCCGCCGCAAAGGCGAGGCCGAAGGAAACGCGGAGCGCGTTCAGGGTGCGGCGGCTGGAAAGGATGTTCCAGAACTGCTCGGGGCTGAGCTCGAGCGATTTCAGGAACAGGCCGGCGAGCGGGATCAGGATGATCACGGACAGCCAGGTCAGCGTCAGCCCCATGGTGAGACCGAAGCCCGGCAATGTCCGGCGTCGTGCTGCAACTGCGCTCACGAGGCCCCCTGCAAAAACCCCTTAGGACAGCGCCCGATCAGTTCTTGTAGATCTGATCAAAGACGCCGCCGTCGGCAAAATGTTCCCTCTGGGCCTTGGTCCAGCCGCCGAAAACGCCGTCGATCGTGAACAGCTCGACCTTGGCGAAGGCATTTTCATACTTCTTGGCGATGTCGGCATCGCGCGGACGGTAGAAGTTGCGCGCGGCGATCTCCTGCCCTTCCTTGGTGTACCAATATTGCAGATAGGCATCCGCGGCGTTGCGGGTGCCCTTCCTGTCGGCAACCTTGTCGACGATGGCGACCGGCGGTTCGGCGAGGATCGATTGTGGCGGCGCCACGATCTCGAACTTGTTCGCGCCGAACTCCTTCAGGGCAAGGAACGCCTCGTTCTCCCAGGCGAGCAGCACGTCGCCCACGCCGCGCTCGACGAAGGTCACGGTCGCGCCACGCGCGCCGGTATCGAGCACCGGGACCTGCTGATACAGCTTGCCGATGAAATCCCTGGCCTTGTCGACCGATCCGTATTTCTTCTGCGCGAAGCCCCAGGCTGCAAGATAGTTCCAGCGCGCGCCACCCGATGTCTTTGGGTTCGGCGTGATCACGGCGACACCCGGCTTGATCAAATCGTCCCAGTCCTTGACGCCCTTCGGATTGCCCTTGCGTACCAGGAACACGATGGTCGACGTGTAGGGCGACGAATTCTGCGGCAACCGCTTCTGCCAGTCGGCAGCAGTAAGGCCCCTGCCGGCGATCGCGTCGATGTCATAGGCGAGCGCGAGCGTCACCACGTCGGCCTGCAGGCCGTCGATCACCGCGCGCGCTTGCGACCCGCTGCCGCCATGCGACTGCTTGATCTCGACGCTCTTGCCGGTTTCCTTCCGATAGGCGTTCGCGAACGCCCTATTGAACTCGACGTAGAGCTCACGTGTCGGGTCGTACGACACGTTCAACAGGTTAATGTCGGCGGCGAGAGTCGAGCTTGCCAAGAATCCCGTTGCGAGCAGTCCTGCAGCGAGCGGAACGATACGGCGCATCATGTCCATCTCCATTCACTTCGCCGACATCGGTGTCAGCGAAGGCATGCAGGCGAAACTCGCGGCGAAACGCTCTCAAGTCAACGGAACCCGATTTTCTTGTTCGCAGCGCGACAGCCGGACTGTGCTACGAAATCTTCATCGTGTGAATGCCGCATTCCGTCTTCGTCCGGCCACGCCATCGGCCGGCGCGCGCATCCTCGCCCTCGGTCGTTCTGCTCGTGCAAGGCATGCAGCCAACCGACAGGAATCCTGACGCAGCCAGCGGGTGCCGCGGCAGTCTGGCGCGGGTGAAGATCGCCTCGATCTCCTCGCGCGAGACGTTGGCGAAGGGATTGAACTTCAACCGCGCGCCATCGTCCTCGACGACGGGGATGTCGGCGCGCGCACTGCCCTGGAAGCGCTTGCGGCCGTTGATCCAGGCTGAGAACGGCTTGAGCGCACGCGCCAGCGGCTCGACCTTGCGGATGCGGCAGCAGGCGTCGGGATCGGAGAACCAGAGGTCGCGATCGGGATCCTCGCGCGAGAGGGCCTCCTCGGCGGGCTTGATCGACCGGACGTCCTTCAGGCCCAGCGTCGCAACCAGCTCATCGCGATAGGCCAGCGTCTCCTCGAACAACCACCCCGTATCGAGAAAGATCACCGGAATTGCCGGATCGACGTCCGCCATGACCTTCAAGAGTGTGGCCGATTCCGTGCCGAAGGACGACACCAGCGCGAGCTTGTCGCGCCCGACCGTCCTCAGCGCCGCCGCGATGATCTCCGCAGGCGAGGCATCGCGCAACGCGCGATCGAGTTCCTCGGCCGGGGGCAACGCGGGGGGCAACGCGGAGGCGGACGAGACCTGAGGCGTGATCGCGTTCACGTGCCGACACCCTCCGAGTGGCGCAGCTGCATGCGCCGGTGCAGCGCCGTGATCCGGCCGTCGCCGGTCGGCTGGTAGAACACCGAATAGCGCTTCGCGGTCTGCATGAAGGCTTCTGCGTCCGCCTGCTTCTTGACCTCGAAGGCATCGAAGCCGGCGCGCAGCATGAACACGAACTGGTCCCGCAGCACCTGGCCGGTCGCGCGCAACTCGCCACGGTAATTGTAACGTTCTCGCAGCAGCCGCGCCTGGCTATAGGCGCGTCCGTCCCGGAACGTCGGGAACACCAGCGCGACGGCGGCGATCCTGTCGAGATACGGTACGAGCTCGGCAATGTCGCGATTGTTCGGCCAGATGACGCCGACCTTGCCGGCGCCCTCGAGCAAGCCCTCGGCGTCGCCAAGGAAACGCTCGGCCGGCACCAGGATGTCGCCGCCCTCGGGCTGCGGCGTGTCGACGGCGAGCTTGACGAAGCTGTCGCCCGTGATCTTTCCGCCCTTAACGAGTGGCATAGACGCGCTCCTTGAAGGGTTCGACGCCGAGGCGCTTCACCGTGTCCATGAACAGCTCTTCGGGCCGCTCGCGCAGCGCCAGATAGGCTTCCACGATGTCCTCGACGACGTCGGCGACCTCGTCGAACTTGACGCCCGGCCCGATCAGGGTGCCGAGCGCGGCATTCTCGTCGGCACGGCCGCCGATGGTGATCTGATAGACCTCCTCGCCGTTCTTCTCGACGCCGAGGATGCCGATATGGCCGACATGGTGATGGCCACAGGCATTGATGCAGCCGGAGATGTTGATGTGGAGCCGGCCAATGAGATTGGCGAGCTCGTGATTGGCGAAGCGCCGCGTCAATTCCTGCGCGATCGGGATCGAGCGCGCATTCGCCAGCGAGCAATAATCGAGCCCGGGGCAGGCGATGATGTCGGTGATCAGATTGACGTTGGGCGTCGCCAGCCCGAGCTTGTCGAGCGCCTTCCACAGCGCCGGCAGGTCGCGCTTGGCGACGTGCGGCAGCGCCAGGTTCTGCTCATGGCCGACGCGGATTTCGCCGAAGGAATATCTGTCGGCGAGATCGGCGAGCGCGTCCATCTGCTCCGCGGTGGCATCGCCTGGAGGCCCGCCGGTCGGCTTCAGCGAGATCGTGACGATGGAATAGCCCTGGACCTTGTGCGGGGCCACCGAATTCTTGCGCCACGCCTCGAAATCGGGATCGGCCGCGGCTTGACGCAGCTCGTCCGGCATGTACGGCAGTTTCTCGTAGACGGGATAAGTGAAGCGCGCGCGAATGTCCTCGATGACCTCGTCGTCAATCTGGAGCGAGGAGTTGCGGATATGCTGCCACTCCTCCTCGACCTCGCGCGAGAACTTCTCGATGCCGAGCTCGTGCACCAGGATCTTGATCCGCGCCTTGTAGATGTTGTCGCGGCGGCCATACTGGTTGTAGACGCGCAGGATGGCCTCGATGTAGCTGAGGATGTCGCGGCCGTGCACGAAATGCTTGATGGTCTTGGCGATGAACGGCGTGCGGCCGAGACCGCCGCCAACCAGCACCTCGAAGCCGGTCTCGCCCTTCTCGTTCTTGACGAGGCGCAGACCGATGTCGTGGACCTTGATCGCGGCGCGATCATGGTCCGAGGCGGTGATCGCGATCTTGAACTTGCGCGGCAGGAACGAGAATTCCGGATGCAGCGTGGTGTGCTGGCGGATCAGCTCCGACCAGATGCGGGGGTCCTCGATCTCGCCCGGCGCGACGCCGGCCCACTGGTCCGAGGTGACGTTGCGCATGTTGTTGCCGGAGGTCTGCATCGCGTGGATGCCGACCTCGGCGAGATCGGCCAGCGCGTCCGGCAGGTCCGACAGCTTGATCCAGTTGAACTGGATGTTCTGCCGCGTGGTGAAATGGCCGTAGCCGCGGTCGTATTTGCGCGCGACATGAGCGAGTGCCCGCAACTGGTTCGTCGCCAGCGTTCCGTAGGGGATCGCGACGCGAAACATGTAGGCATGCAGTTGCAGATAGACGCCGTTCTGCAGACGCAGCATCTTGAATTCGTCCTCGGTGAGCTCGCCGGAGAGGCGGCGCTGCACCTGGTCGCGGAATTCCGAAACGCGCTCGTTGACGAGCGTGCGGTCGATTTCGTCGTAAGCATACATAGGAGAACGCCTTAAACCTGGGCCGGCTGCCCGATGGTCACACCGGTGCGGCGGATCTGTTCGCGCAGATTGCCGGGTTCGATCCTGCCGTCCTCGCCGACCTGCACCGGCGCGATATAGGGACCGATGGCGCCGACGTCATCGGCAACGGCCTCGGCAAGCAGCGCCTTGGCCTCGTCGGAGTTGCGCACGATCGCGGCATCAGCCAGTTCCGCCGACCAGCCCTTGTCGGCGGTGCGGTAGACGACAATGCCGTCCCAGGTGCGGTTGGCGGTGACGACGGAGGGGCCGGCGATCTTGATTTTCTGTTGCAGAGGGGAGGTCATTCGGCAGCATCCAGGAGGTCAGAGATGATTTGCTTGGGGGTTTTCTTGGTTTTCTTGGAGGTTTGACGGCCAAACGAGCCGGCATGCCGGACCACGTCGCCGATGATGAGGATGGCGGGACCGCCTTGGGTCCGCCGCACCAGTTCGGGCAGCTCGCGCAGCGTGCCGATCGCGCCTTGCGCATCGGGCCGCGTGACACGGGCAAACACGCCGACCGGCGTTTCCGGCGAGCGGCCGGCCGCGAACAGGCCGGCGCGCACGGCCGGCGCCGCCGTCATGCCCATGTAGATCACGATGGTCATCTTCGCGTCGGTCAGCGTCGACCAATCCACGGCTTCCGCATCGCGCGCCTTGTGCGCGGTGAGGAAGGTGATGCGGGTCGCTTCATGGCGGTAGGTGAGCGGCACCTCGAAATCGGCGGCACCGCCGAGCCCTGCGGTGATGCCGGGAATGATCGAGTAGGCGACACCGGCGGCGCGCAGCGCCTCGACCTCTTCGCCGCCGCGGCCGAACACGAAGGGATCGCCGCCCTTCAGCCGCACCACACGCTGGCCGGCTTGCGCGGCTTCGATCATGCGCTTGTTGATGGCGTCCTGGCCGATGCCGGGCCTGCCGACGCGGCGGCCGACCGGCACGCGCGTGGTGTCGCGGCGGATGCGGTCGAGAATCTCGGGCGAGACCAGTTCGTCATGGAAGACGATGTCCGCATCCTGCAAGGCGCGCAACGCCTTGATGGTGAGAAGATCGGGATCGCCGGGGCCGGCGCCGACCAGCGCGACTGAGCCTTCCGGCTTGCCCGCGCGCGCGAAGTCGGTGGGATCTGAAATGTCCTTGAGCGCCGCGTCTGCGTCCGCCTTGCGGCCAGCGAGCACGGCCGCGCCGATCGGACCGTCGATGACGCGCTCCCAGAAGCGGCGGCGCAACGGAAACTCGGCGATGCGCTCATTGATCGATTTGCGGAATCCGCCGATGAACTCGGCAAGCTCGCCGATGCGGGCCGGCAGCAGCGCCTCGATCTTCTCTCGCACGCGCCGCGCCACCACAGGCGAGGTACCGCCGGTGCCGACCGCGACCACGACGTCGCCGCGGTCGACGATCGCCGGAAAGATGAAGCTGGAATGTTCGAGATCATCCATGACGTTGACGGGCAGGCCGAGCGCCTTCGCCCGCATGGACATCGCAACGCCAACGTCGCCAGCACCCGCACAGACAATGGCGATGACACCTGAGAGATCAGCGGTGAGCGGATCGCTGCTCGCGATTTCAACACGCGCCGCTTCTTCGGAGTTGGGGCCAAAATCCGGATTGCCGTCGATCGCATGCACGCGGATGCGCGCTCCGGCAGCGGCGAGCACGCGCATCTTGGCGCGCAAAAGCTCCCCTGCACCGATGAGGACCACCGGGCCGGCCTTCAGATCGAGAAACACCGGCAAGAACCGCATATGATACTCGCTTCCCCACAAACGGGGTTGACTGGAATTATTTTCTATATATGTCTCGTTTCGAGCGCGCAAAGAGAAATTTTTTTCTTCTATTCCGCGCTGCAACTATAGAATTTTCGCCTCCAAACGCAAAGTGCCAGAGATGCATCTTCTCAAGGACGATTCCGCTGCTGTCGGAGTGAGCAGCCCGGCCCTCATCGAGCGCTTGGGCCAGCAAGAGTTTTCCGCCGAATTTGCCCCGAGCATGGACCATCTCGACCAGCTCGAGGCGCAGAGCATCTACATCTTCCGCGAGGCTTTCGCCCGGCTGAAGAAGATCGCCCTGCTGTGGTCGCTCGGCAAGGATTCCAACGTCATGATCTGGCTGGCGCGGAAGGCCTTCTTCGGCAAGATGCCGTTTCCCGCCCTTCACGTCGATACCGGCAAGAAGTTTCCGGAGATGTATCGCTTCCGCGATCATTACGGGAAGGAGTGGGAGCTCGATCTGCGCGTCGAGCCTTGCCCGCCGATCGATGCCGTCGATCCGACGCTGCCGCCGGCCGCCCGTTCCGCCGCGCGCAAGACCGAAGGCCTCAAGATGGCGCTCGCCAAATACGGCTTCGACGGCCTGATCGCCGGCATCCGCCGCGACGAGGAAGCGACCCGCGCCAAGGAGCGCGTGTTCTCGCCGCGCGGATTGGAGGGCAATTGGGACGTGCGCGACCAGCCGCCGGAATTCTGGGACCATTTCAACGCCTCGCCGCCGCAAGGCGCGCATTTGCGCATCCATCCGATCCTGCATTGGACCGAGGCCGACATCTGGGCCTACACCAAGCGCGAGAACATTCCGATCATCCCTTTGTATCTCGCCAAGAACGGTAAGCGCTATCGCTCGCTGGGCGATCAGGACATCACCAATCCCGTGAATTCGACGGCGTCGACCATCGACGAGATCCTGATCGAGCTCGAGCAGACCAAGGTGCCGGAGCGCGCCGGACGTGCGCTCGACCATGAGACCGAGGACGCTTTCGAGCGCCTGCGCGTCGCCGGCTATCTCTGATCAAGGACGCGAGCGTCGCATGAACATGATCGTCACCACGGCTTCACCCGCCACGCCGAACGGCACCACGCGTCCGCAAGTGCGCATCGTCATCGTCGGGCATGTCGACCACGGCAAGTCGACGCTGGTCGGCCGCCTCCTGCACGAGACCGGCAGCCTGCCAGAGGGCAAGCTCGACATGCTGAAGGCTGTCAGCGCCCGACGTGGCATGCCGTTCGAATGGTCGTTCCTGCTCGACGCGCTGCAGACCGAGCGCGATCAGGGCATCACCATCGACACCACGCAGATCCGCTTCCGCACCAACTCGCGCGACATCGTGCTGATCGATGCACCCGGTCACGCCGAATTCCTGCGCAACATGATCACCGGTGCTTCGCAAGCCGACGGCGCGGTGCTGATCATCGACGCGCTCGAAGGCGTGCGCGACCAGACACGGCGGCACGGCTATCTCCTGCATCTTCTCGGCGTGAAGCAGGTCGCCGTCGTCGTCAACAAGATGGACCGCGTCGATTTTTCCGCCGAGCGCTTCAACGCGATCAGCGACGAGATTTCCGCGCATCTGAGCGGCCTCGGCGTGAAGCCCACGGCCGTGATCCCGATTTCCGCCCGCGACGGCGACGGCGTCGCTGAGCGTACCGACCGGATCGGCTGGTACAAGGGACCGACGGTGGTCGAGGCGCTGGACCGGCTCGAGCCGGCGCGGCCGCTGGAAGCGCTGGCGCTGCGGCTGCCGGTGCAGGCGATCTACAAGTTCGATGACCGCCGCATCGTGGCGGGCCGCATCGAGTCCGGCAGCCTCATTGCCGGCGACGAGATCGTGATCATGCCGGCCGGCAAGATCGCCAGGATCAAGACGGTCGAAAGCTGGCCGATGACGCCGGTCACCATCCGCCAGGGCGCCGGCCGCTCGGTCGGCATCACGCTCGACCGAGAATTGTTCGTCGAACGCGGCGACATCATCGCACATGCTGGCAGCGCGCCGCGCGAGACGCGGCGGCTGCGCGCGCGGATCTTCTGGCTGCACGACAAGCCGCTCGCCAAGGGCGACCAGCTCCTGGTGCGCTGCGGGCCGAAGGAAAGCCGCGCCACCGTCGTCGCGATCGAGAAGGCGGTCGATCCCGGTGAGCTCTCGAGCACCGAGAACAAGGTGATCGGCCGCAACCATGTCGGCGAGATCGACATTTCGCTGTCGAACCCGATCGCCACCGATCCCTACACCGAGAACCCGCGCACCGGCCGTCTCGTCATCGAAGTATCCGGACGCATCGCCGGCGGCGGCCTGGTGCTGTCGGTCGATGCCGGCCAGCGCGCCGTGCCCGTCGATATCGTGCCGGTGGAATCGGCCCTGCGCCCTGACGAGCGCTCGGCGCGCTACCGCCACAACGGTGCCGTGGTCTGGCTCACCGGCCTACCGGCCTCCGGCAAGTCGACGCTGGCAAGAGCGCTGGAGCGACGGCTCTTCGCCAATGGCGGCTCGCCGATCCTGCTCGACGGCGACACGCTGCGCGCCGGGCTCAACAGCGATCTCGGCTTCTCCGCTGCGGACCGCAGCGAGAACATCCGCCGCCTCGCCGAGGTCGCGACCCATCTCGCCCGCAACGGCCATATCGCGATCGTCGCCGCCGTCTCGCCCGCGCGCGAGGACCGCGCCGCCGCGCGCCGCATCGCCGACAGCGCGTTCCGCGAGATCCACGTCGCGACGCCGGCCGGCGTGTGCGAAGAGCGCGATCCCAAGGGCCACTACAGGAAGGCGCGCGCCGGCGCTCTGGCTTCGTTCACCGGCATCGCCAATGACTACGAGAAGCCGGAAGCCGCCGAGCTCGTGATCGACACGTCGAAGCGCACAGTGGCCGAAGCGGCGGACGAGATCGAGAGGATGCTGAAGACATCAGGCGTGCTGTTCGACGAGGTGGTGGATCTAGCGGCGAATATTTGAGTCCGTCCTAATCCTCCGCTGTCGTCGCCCGGCTCGACCGGGCGACCCAGTATTCCAGAGACGGCGTTGGGTACGGAGAAGCCGCGGCGTACTGGATTCCCCGCTTTCGCGGGGAATGACAGCGGCGTTTGCCTCCCCCACCTCACCTTGACATTTTGACAAACCCCTGGGGGTCTTCTCACCGCCCCGATTTTGGGGCTAATAGGCCTCCGAAAGCCGCCCCCTGTGGGTGCATTTTGCTGCTGTCGGGTCAAAAGCAGCCAAAAACAGCCATTTCCAACAAGAAAGCCCATCATGAAACGCGTCGACGCCCACGGATTGAAGATCGCCCCTGTTCTGTTTGACTTCATCGCCAAGGAAGCGGCCCCGAAAACGGGAATCGCGCCGGATGCGTTCTGGGCCGGGCTTGCCGCCATCATCAAGGAGCTGGGGCCGAAGAACCGGTCGCTGCTCGCTTTCCGCGACGCGCTGCAGGCCAGGATCGACGACTGGCACCGCGCCAACAAAGGCAAGGCGTTCGACCTCGACGCCTATACCGCCTTCCTGAAGGAGATCGGCTACCTCGTCCCGGAGCCGGCGACGCAGAAGGTCGAGACCGCCAATGTGGACGAGGAAATCGGCAAGATCTGCGGTCCGCAGCTCGTCGTGCCCCTCACCAATGCGCGCTACGCGCTGAACGCGGCGAATGCGCGCTGGGGTTCGCTCTACGACGCCTTCTACGGCACCGACGCGATCCCCCACGATCCCTCGGAGACCGGCAAGGGCTACAACAAGGCGCGCGGCGACAAGGTGATCGCCAAGGCGAAGGCGTTCCTCGATACCGCCGCGCCGCTCGCGACCGGGAGCCACACCGACGTCACTGCCTACAGCGTGGTTGCGGGCCAGCTCGCGGTGAAGCTGAAGAGCGGCAACGCCACCGCGCTGAAGAACGCGGCACAATTCGCCGGCTTCCAGGGCGATGCGGCCGCACCGAGCGCGGTGCTGCTCGTCAACAACGGCCTGCATGTCGAAGTCAAGATCGACCGCAGCAGCGCCATCGGCCAGGACGATCCGGCCGGCGTCGCCGACATGATCATGGAAGCCGCGGTCTCCACCATTCTCGACATGGAGGACTCGGTGGCCGCTGTCGATGCCGAGGACAAGGTGCTGGTCTACCGCAACACGCTCGGCCTGATGAACGGCACGCTGTCGGCCGATTTCGAGAAGGGCGGCAAGACGCTGACGCGCTCGCTCAACGCCGACCGCAGCTACAAGACGCCCGATGGCAAGGGCGAGCTCAAGCTCCACGGCCGCAGCCTGCTCCTGATGCGCAATTGCGGTCACCACATGTTCACCGACGCGGTGCTGGACGAGAAGGGCGAGGAGATTCCGGAAGGCCTGCTCGATGCCGCCGTCTCCGGACTGCTCGCCATTCACGACCTCAAGGGCAACTCCAAGGTCAAGAACAGCCGCACCGGATCTGCCTATATCGTCAAGCCGAAGATGCATGGCCCCGACGAGGTGTCGCTGACCTGTGAGCTCTTCGACCGCGTCGAGAAGATGCTGGGCTTGCCGGAAAACACGCTCAAGGTCGGCATCATGGACGAGGAGCGGCGTACCACCGTCAACCTCAAGGCCTGCATCCAGCGTGCCTCCAAGCGCATCATGTTCATCAACACCGGCTTCCTCGACCGCACCGGCGACGAGATCCACACCTCGATGGAAGCGGGCCCGATGATCCGCAAGAACGAGATGAAGGCGCAGGCCTGGATCAAGGCCTATGAGGACTGGAACGTCGACATGGGCCTGACCTGTGGCCTGCCCGGCCATGCCCAGATCGGCAAGGGCATGTGGGCCGCGCCGGACAAGATGGCGGACATGCTGGCGCAGAAGCTCGGCCATCCGCAGGCCGGCGCCACCACCGCCTGGGTCCCCTCGCCGACCGCCGCGACGCTGCACGCGCTGCACTATCACCAGATCAACGTCGTCGCGCGACAGGAGGAACTCACCAAGGGCGGACCGCGCGCAAAGCTCTCGGACATCCTCACCATTCCGGTGTCGAAGTCGAACTGGGCGCCTGACGACGTCAAGCAGGAGATCGACAACAATTGCCAGGGCATTCTTGGCTATGTCGTGCGCTGGATCGACCAGGGCGTCGGCTGCTCCAAGGTGCCCGACATCCACGATGTCGGCCTGATGGAAGACCGCGCCACCTTGCGCATTTCCAGCCAGCATCTCGCCAACTGGCTGCACCAGGGCGTGATCACCGAGGCGCAGGTGACGGAATCGCTGCAGCGCATGGCCGTCGTCGTCGACCAGCAGAACGCGGGCGATCCCATCTACAAGCCGATGGCGCCCGCCTTCGACGGCGTCGCCTTCAAGGCGGCCTGCGACCTGATCTTCAAGGGCCGCGCGCAGCCGAACGGCTACACCGAATACATCCTCACCGCGCGCCGCCGCGAGGCCAAGGCGCTCGGCTGAAAAGGCGCTTGGCCGAAGGCACCTGGCCGACAAAGCACTTGGCCGAGCTGATCTGTTGAATGTCAAAAGCCCCGGCCAGCGCCGGGGCTTTTCGTTGTGCACCCGTAGCGCGGATGAAACGTCGCGAGGCGGAACGGCTGCGCGCGCTTGACGTTGTCCAGCCATAAACCAACGGGAGATGGTCATGGACTGGAATCGGATCGAAGGAAACTGGAAGCAGTTCAAGGGCTCGGCCAAGGAGAAGTGGAGCAAGCTCACCGACGATGACCTTCAATTGATCGAGGGCCGCCGCGAGCAGCTCGAGGGCCGGCTCCAGGAGCGCTACGGCAAGGCCAAGGACCAGATTCGTCAGGATGTCGACGACTGGCTGAAGTCGCTGCACTAAAGCGCGATGAGATTTGGATGAATCATCATCGCGCTTTAGGTTGCTGTTTATGCATGATCTTTCCGGAAAACCGCTTCGCACTTTTCCGGATCATGCTTTAGCGCTGCACGAACGAAGCCCCGGCTCACGCCGGGGCTTTTGAGGTGTAGCCCGTATCTTCGCTAGAACACCGCGAGATATTTCAGCAGCGACACGATGCCGATAATGATGGCAATCACGCGCGCGATCTGCTTGGCGCGGCCGTCCATCGGCAGCATGTTGATGAGATAAAGCACGAGAATGACGACGAGAAAGGTAACCAATACGCCCACCAGCATTGCAGAACCCCCTTCAGGCTAATTGCAAACGCTGTTCTCAACGCGCTGCGCTCTGGCCGGTTCCATTTCGGCAACCTGCTGCAACCCCTCGCGAATCCGTCATCCTACGATCGGCCGAGCCACCTGTGATTTCATTCTTCCGACGGGGTTGCGACTGCCATCGCTGGTCCGGATCTGCGTGCGCTCGCGGCGAGCCTGTCTGGAGACGACTGCTTGTCGGCGACGATCTGCTTCGTTACAGCGCCCCTACTCCTTCGCCACCACCGGGACCTGGCGGAATTTGGCGCGCACCGACTGCGGCAGCGGCGAAAAATTCATCGCGACGCCGCGGCGGTCGTTGGCATTGCGGCTGGCGACCACGAGGCCCTCAGCGCCGGCGACGATGTCGCCTTTGCGGAGGGTGGGATCGTCCTCGATCTTGACTGATGCGAGCCCGACCGGATCCTTGCCGTTGCAGGTGCAGCCCGCGACGATCTCGTTGCGATAGCGGTACGCGTTGGGCAGATCGGAATAGGATTTTCCCTTGTCCGTCGTGGCATCATCGATGTTGCCGCCATAGACCAGCGAGGTCTCCGACGCCGGACAGAAGCTCTTGCAGGATTGCGCCTTGCTCTCGGCATCGGTGCCTTGCGCCGGGAAGTAGCGGCCGTCACAGCCGCGCACGCAATAGGCCATGCCGCCGCCAGAGGAGGCCCGCTGCCGTGGCGCGTCGTAGCGCGGCATGTCGTCATGCGGGAACGGCATCCGAATCTCCGGTGGCGGCCGCATTTGAAAGCTACCGAACAATGCCGAGAAGAAATCCTCCGCATGCGCCGACGGTGCCGACACCAGACCGGCCGAGGCCAAGATCGCCGCACCGCAAACCACTTTGCCAACCAGGCGTCTGTTCATATGACCTCGCTCACTCTCAGTTCACGGCCGACGTCGTGACGTTCAACGCCTGCCGGCCTGACGGCGGCGTGCTCGCGGCCGGGCGCTTTCGCGCTGGATCTACGCCTTTGGCCATCAGCGGCGCGTTCTTTGGAAGCACCACGACCTTGGCGCCGACATTGACCCGATTGAACAGGTCGATGACGTCCTCGTTGGTCATGCGGATGCAGCCGGACGAGACGAATTTGCCGATGGTGGAGGGATCGTTGGTGCCATGGATGCGGTATTCGCTCGAGCCGAGATACATCGCACGCGCACCGAGCGGGTTGCCGGGACCGCCGGCGACGAAGCGCGGCAGGTAGGGCTGGCGCGCGATCATCGCGGCCGGCGGATGCCAGTCCGGCCATTCCGCCTTGCGGCTGACGTTCTGCACTCCCGACCAGGTAAAGCCTTCGCGACCGACGCCGACGCCGTAGCGGATCGCGCGGCCGTTGCCGAGCACGTAGTAGAGATAGGTGTTGTTGGTATCGATCACGATCGTGCCGGCCGGCTCGCTCCTGTCGAAACTGACGATCTGCTTGCGCAGCCGGTCGGGGAGCTGGGCGTCCTCGTCGTCGGCCGCCTGCGGCGCCTCGTTCACATAGCCCTGCGAGTAGCCCTGATCCTGTGGATACGGCTGCAGCTGCATCGGCGCATAGCCGAAGGTTTGCGCGCTCGCGCTGCCCAAGGGCAATGCGAACAGAGCGGTTGCGAACGCGAATGCGGTGACGATGCGCGGCGAGAAGCTGCGACGGACTGCAGAGAACTTTGTCATGTGCTGCCCCGTTGGATACGTGCATCAGGGTGATGCGCTGCCGAACAAACTCCGCCGGCTGGATCGAAGTTCCGGCGCAGCATGCGGCGGCGACGTCACAGTCAAGCGAGCAGCTATTCACGAAGCCGCGACGGAACCGGCACGCGGGTTCGCGCGTTGGCAGGTCGTCAATGGGCGCGCGGATCGCGGTTTCCGTGCGGGAGAGATATTGTGCGCGTCCTTCCCAGCGAACGTCTGATTTCCGGCAACAGCGAAGGCCAACCGCTTCCCGACAGCCATGCCGAGCTGCCGCCGGTGATCCGTCGCACCGAATTCGTCGCGTTCGCGCTGGCCGGCCTCTTGCTGATTGCGATCGTCGCCGTGCTCTATGTCGGCAAGGCGTTCTTCCTGCCGGTGGTGATGGCATTCGTCACCGGCACCATGCTGTCTCCGGCGGCGAGCTTCCTCGAACGGAGCAAGGTTCCGCGCGGGCTCGGTGCCGTCCTGATCGTGGTCGCCGTGACCACGGTCGTCGCCTTCGTCGTGGCGCTGATCGCCTCCCCCGCAATGGAATGGAGTACGCGCCTGCCGGAGCTCGGCGCGCAATTGAGGGACAAGCTGCACGTGTTCGACCGGCCACTGGCACTGTGGCGCGAGCTGCAAACCATGGTCGGCGGCTCGGAAGGACTGCCGAATTTCCAGATGCCGAAATTCGATTGGGTACAGCCGACGCTGGAATTCCTATCGCCGACCTTCACCGAATTCCTGTTGTTCTTCGTGACCCTGATTCTGTTCATTGCGAGCTGGCGCGACCTGCGCCGGGCGCTGATCATGACTTTCAGCGACCGCGACGCCCGGCTACGCACGCTTCGGATCCTCAACGAGATCGAGGTCCATCTCGGCAACTACCTCCTGACCGTCACGGTCATCAATGTCGGCGTCGGCATCGCCACCGGCATCGTCTGTGCTGTCACCGGCATGCCCAATCCGGCCGGGCTCGGCGCGCTTGCGGCGACCCTCAACTTCATCCCGATCATCGGGCCGATCGCGATGTTCGCCGTGCTGATCGTGGTGGGGCTGGTCACCTTCCCGACCATCGGCGGCGGACTGATGGCGGCGCTCGCCTTCGGCGGCATCACCTTCCTGGAGGGACATTTCGTCACGCCGACCATCATCGGGCGGCGGCTGGCACTGAACGCACTCGCGGTGCTGCTCGCGCTCGCATTCTGGACCTGGCTCTGGGGGCCGATGGGCGCCTTCCTGTCGTCGCCGCTCCTGATCGTCGCGCTGATCCTCAAGGAGCATCTGTTGCCGCCGGATGCGCCGCAGCTTCCGCAGGACTGACCCGTTTCCGTAAACGGAACTTACCCGGCGACGAAACGTTCTCCGCCCATCTCAGCCGTCAACAGTTCGGAGCTCCCGATGTCCACGACCAATGCCGAAGCCGGGATGAGAGACTGGACCGACAAAGCCACCAGAGAACGCCTCGAGAAGGATGTAGCAGCCGTGAAAAGCGATATCGCCGCCCTCACCGACCAGATCACCGACGCGCTCAACACCTTTGCCAATTCCACCAGCAGGCAGGCTCGCCGCGGCTATCGCCAGGCGCGCGAGAACGTGGATACCGCGATGGACGACATGTCGGAGCGCGGCAGCGCCATGATGGAGGCAGCACAGGACGCCTACGGTTCGATCGAGGAGACGCTGGAAGAGGCGATCACGCAGCGGCCGCTCGCGACCGTCGGACTGGCGCTCGGCATCGGCTTCCTGATCGGCGCCGCCTGGCGTCGGTAAGGTCGCCAACGCGCATCGAAACGGCGGCGGCGCGCCGCCGCTGCTGGCCCGCGCCGATTCGGCCGGTGGGGATTGAGGAGTAAGGTCATGCTTCAGCGCATCATAGACGGGATCAGCGCATCCACCGGCGCGACTGTTCGGCTGACCTCCCTTGCCGCAGGCGCGGCCTTCGCGCTGCTGGTGACGACATGCTTCCTTTGTGCCGCCGCCTTCATCTCGGTCCTGGAAAAATATGGTCCGGTGCAGGCCTGCCTTGCCGGCGCAGGCATCTTCTTCCTGCTGACCCTGGCCGCGGCAGGCTCCTATTGGGGCTACAAGCGCGAGGTGCAGAGGCGCGCCCGGATCGCGGCCGAGCGCGCCACGAAGTCGGCCGCGCAGAGCATGCTTGCAGATCCGATGCTTCTCGCCACCGGACTCCAGATCGTTCGCGCCATCGGGATCAAACGGCTGTTGCCGATCCTGGCGATCGGCGGCGTCGCCCTCGGCATCCTGGCGAGCCGCACCGGTGTGTCCGAAGAGGTCTCGGCCGAACCGGCCGAGTAAGGACGGGACCGCGTTAAGAAAATTTCGTCAAAAGACGGGCGAGCCCACGCGTGGGCATTATTGGCCGGTTTTCCGCAATTTTGAGCCTCCGGGCGTTACCTCACGCAAACGCTACTCGGACATGCAGGCGGTTGCCGGTAAAAGCATCATCCTGATTCCCAAAGCTATTTTACTCAATGAAACCGTCCGTCAAGGCGAACCTCGCCGCATTCCATCACGACGCCAGGCTGTATTTGACGCTCGGCATTGCCAATTGGTCGGTTTTCGTCGACCACATACCGAACAACGTCGTCAACCTGCTGACGCTGCGCAACTTCGGCTTCAGCGGCGCGGCGGACCTGTTCGTCTTCGTGGTCGGCTATGGCGTCGCCATCATCCACGGCAGGATGGCACTGGAGCGCGGCTACGTCGTCGCCGCGACGCGAATCTTTCGCCGTGTATGGCGGCTCTACGCCGCCTATGTCGTTCTGTTCGTGATCTATATCGACGCCATCGCCTATGTCGCCTCGCAATCGATGGCGCCGGAGATCATCCACGAATACAACATCTCGGGGATTCTCGAGCACCCGCTGCGCATCCTGATCCGCGGCCTCGTGCTCCAGGAGGAGCCGCTGAACCTCGACCTTCTGCAGCTGATGATTCCGCTGATGGCCTTCTTTCCGTTCGCGCTGTGGGGTCTGTTGCGACGGCCGAACGTGACGCTTGCGGCATCGGTCGCGCTGTATCTTGCCGCACGCTGGTTCGAGTGGAACTTTCGGGTCTCTCCGGACCAGGAGTGGACCTTCAATCCGCTCTGCTGGCAGATGCTGATGGTGCTGGGCGGCTGGTTCGCCGTCACAGGCGCGCCCGGGCAGGCGCTGCGCGACCTCCCCTGGCTGCGGATACTCGCAGGGAGCTATCTCGTCTTCGCGATGGCGGTCACCCTGTCGCGCCATTCGCCGGCGCTGTCCGTCCATCTGCCGAACCTTCTGCTCGACAGCATCGCGCCGACCGACAAGGAGAGCCTCGCGCCCTATCGCGTGGTCCACTTCCTCGCGCTCGCCTTGCTCGCGACCCATCTCATTCCCGCCGATCATCCCGGCCTGCGATTGAAGCCGCTTCAGGCGGTCATCCGATGCGGCGAGGAATGGCTCGCCGTGTTCTGCGTCGGCGTGTTCCTGTCCTTTGCCGGCCATCTCATCCTGATCACCGGCCCCAATCTGGTGGCGATGCAGATCATGGTGAGCATCATTGGCTTCGCCGCGATGGCCGCGGTCGCCTACTACGTCGCCTGGTCGAAGCGGCAGGACCTGCCTGCCGCCCTGCGGCAGCAGGCCTAGT
Source organism: Bradyrhizobium sp. CCBAU 53415 (assembly GCF_028128735.1). Lineage (NCBI taxonomy): Bacteria > Pseudomonadati > Pseudomonadota > Alphaproteobacteria > Hyphomicrobiales > Nitrobacteraceae > Bradyrhizobium > Bradyrhizobium sp. CCBAU 53415. Next base: position 259,355 of record NZ_LBJF01000024.1, read on the forward strand.
CACAAAATCGTGCGATTCTGCTAGGCCGAAGACTGTGGCTGCGCTATGCCGGGACTCTGCGTGAGGAGACCGGGCGTGACGACGGGGAAAGGCGGGGATGACGAGGCTGACGGCGCGCCCCGACGCGGACGGCCGAGGTCAATCGAGACCAGCAACGCCATTCTCGAGAGCGCCTATGCGCTGATGGCCTCCACCGGCCTCGCCGCCACCACCATCGACGCAGTCGCCCGCCACTCCAGCGTCTCCAAGATGACGATCTACAAATGGTGGCCGTCCCGCGAGGCGCTTTTGATCGACGCCTTTCTTCACCGCGCCGCGCAGATGCTGCCGCTGCCGCCGGCGAGCTCCGGCAACGCCGCGGCGCGCGCACGCCGCCATGCGGCGGCCTATGCCGAGGCGCTCCAGGGCGAGTTCGGCAGGGTGCAGCTCGCCGTCATCTCCGAATGCATCTCGAAGACCGGTTCGGCGGAGCTGTTCTACGCGCGCTATCTGCAATTCCGCCGCGACGCGCTGGTCGAGATGATCGCCGCAGGCCAGAAGGATGGCAGCATCCTGGCCGAGGGGCTTCCTGAGGATCTCTACGATGCGATCTATGGCGGCCTGTTCTACCGCTACGTCTTCGGCATCGCGCCGGCCACGCCGGCTTACGCGCGCAACCTCGTCGATCTCGTGTTGCGGCCGAAGGGTTAGCTGCGCACGGGCCTGACCGGCGCCGAGATCTTGTCGGTGCGGTCGCGCTCGGTCATGTCGACCACCGTCTCCATCGGTGCGGTCAATTCATAGACGTAGGAGACGTCGGTGAAGAAGCGCTTGGCGGTGCCCCCCAGCGCCTCGGGCGCGACACGGTCGAGCAGGATCAGGCCGAAATCGGAATCGGGCCGGCGCGTCGCCTCGCTGGTGTTGAACTCCTCCCAGCGGAAATGGAAGACCTCGCTGCCATCCTCGCCCGTCACCGTCCAGTTGGCGGTAATGTGCGGATGCTTTCCAACCAGCGACAGGCCCTCGTCGGAATGCGAGGCAAGCTCGAAGAACAGGAGCGACAGGCTCTGCGCCGCGCGCGCGCTGACCGCGATATCAGGACCGGTAACGGCGATGCGGTCGGCATGCGGGATGGCGCGCGCCTCGAACAGGCCCTTCAGCTTGACCCCTTGCCACTGACTCTCGCTGAGCAGCGAGACCACGTTGGACATGGCGTGGATGCGCCCGATCAGGAGCTCGCGCGCGATGTCGATGTCCGAGCCGTGGCGCAAGGTGCGCGTCACGATCGACTGGATCACCGCCAGGATGTTCTTGACGCGATGGTTGAGCTCGTCGATGACGGCGGTCAGCCGGCGCTCGAACCCGATTCTGACCTGAATCTCCCGGCTGAGTCGCAGATTGTTGTAGGCGACATAGCCGAACAGGCCGCACACCATCGCCGTGATCGCAAGACCGATCGCCGCCACGATGATCGCGGTCTGCTCGGCCCGACGCGCCGAGTTGGTTTTCGCGTAATAGCTGAGCTGCCAATCGCGGCCACCGAAGCTCACCGTGCGCGTCGCCGACGGCGCCGGCCCGTCCGCTGCAATACTGCGCGTCGAGACCACGCCCTGGTCGTTGGCGATCAGCTCGCCGCCCTCCTTGCGCGGATCCCTGAGCGCGACCGCGAACAACGACATGTCGTCATTGGTCAGCATCAGCGAAGCGAGCTCGTAGGAAAATGTGACGAACCCGGCCGGCTCCGTTGCTCCCTCGGGAATGACCGGAGCAGCAACGATGATGCCGATCGCGCCGTTCCCGCTGATCAACGGCACCGGGTCCGAGGCAACCGACCTCTTCTCGGCGCGCGCTCGCGTCAGCATGGCGCTGCGCACCGGATCCTGATCGTAGCTGCGGCCGGGCAGCGTCTTGGTCTCTTTGCTGCGTGGCTCGAGGTCCATCAGCACGTCGATGGGCTGAGTGACGTCGGCCGGATTGATCGGCTTGTCGTCATAGGAGCGAATCTGCGGATTTGGGAAGCCGGCGCCGGCGATGGCGCCCTGCGCCGCCGCAAGCTCGTTCGGCTTCAGCCGGGCGATCCAGCCGGCCACCACGAAGTCGGTCTTGAAGGCGTAGATCGCCGAGCGCAGCGGCTCCAGCATGTTCGGCTTGATCACGGATGGCGCGCGGAACAGGCCCGAGGCGACACGCGCGAGTAGCTCCCGCTCGGTGAGGCGGTCCTGCACCAGACTCGCATGAACGTCGATCGCACGCGCCAGCGCGATCCGGTCCAGAGCCAGCTCCTGGTCGTGGACGCGATAGGCCGCAAGCCCGGAGAGCAAGGCCCCCAGCAGAGCGATGAAGCCGATGATGAAACCCAGCCTGACCACGCGACTACTCAGGCGAACGCAGGAGGTCGGCAATAAACAGGGAGCATATGAGCGCCGCTCGAACGGCCATCTGCCGAAACAGGGTAGACCCTAGCGGCGGAGATAATGGAGGAGGAGGCATCAGTACGCAACTTGGGTCGCCTGAAAAGCTTAATTCCGCCCGGCCGATGGTCTGGCCGGGATGAATTTGCCCCGGCGCCAGAGGTAGTTAATCGCCGTGTCCGAAATTTGTTCCGCAGTTGCGGCGCTGCCCAGGCGTTAACGGCGAAAAACGCCTGCGCCAAGTGGTCGCGTCCTGTCAGCCCGGCCGTTTCAGGCCGCCCTTGGCCTCGATGAAGCCGACGATTCGGTCGAGCCCCTCGCTCTTCTTCAGGTTGGTCATGACGAAGGGACGTTCCCCGCGCATGCGCCTGGCGTCCGTCTCCATCTTCTCCAGGGAGGCGCCGACATGGGGCGCGAGGTCGGTCTTGTTGATGACCAGGAGGTCGGACCGGGTGATGCCGGGGCCACCCTTGGACGGGATCTTGTCGCCGGCGGCGACGTCGATGACGTAGATGGTGAGGTCGGCCAGCTCCGGGGAAAAAGTGGCAGCGAGATTGTCGCCACCGGATTCTATCAGCACGAGATCAAGTTCGGGAAACTTGGCGCGCATGTCCGCGACCGCGGCGAGATTCATCGAGGCATCCTCGCGGATCGCGGTGTGCGGGCAGCCGCCGGTCTCGACGCCGGCGATGCGATCCGGCGTCAGCGATCCTGAACGTACGAGGAACTCCGCATCCCATTTGGTGTAGATGTCGTTGGTGATCGCCGCAATGTCATAGCGCTCGCGCATGGTCTTGCAGAGCAGGTCCATCAGCGCGGTCTTGCCCGATCCGACCGGACCGCCGACGCCGACACGCAGGGGGCCGTGAGATTTCGACATGTCGTACGCTCTCTCTCGATTGGTGGAAGGCCGCACGGATCACGACCGAAACAGCCGCGTATATTGCGTCTCGTGCCGCAGGCTGGCGAGATCGGCCCGAAACGTGGCGCTGCCGAGATCGTCCAATGTCGCGTTCAGCGCGCGATTGGCGGTCGCGGCGACGGCGGCTTCCAGCCTCACCAGCACACGCTGGCTATCAGTCTGGCCGAGCGGAATCAGCCGGCTGGCCGCAGAAATCCAGTTCGAGACCAGCGCATGCAGGAAGGCGTGCAGCGTCGGCGCCAGCGGCACGGCATGCATCGCGGCGACAACACCGACCGCGACCGGATAGACCAGCGGCTTGCTGCATTCCGCGACCGTGGCATCCAGCCCGTCGGCATTCCACGCGGCGCGGGCAATGTCGATGAAGGCGCGGCCCTGCGAGGTCGTCTCCAGCTGCCGTTCGCGCGACGGTACGAAGGCGGCGGCGAGCTCGGCGATCTCGTTCAAAGCGACGGTCTCGACCGCTTCCGTGGCGCGGTAGGCATGGACCAGAAACGTTGCGTCACAAAAGCCGGAGCCGTCGCCGAGCATCGCATCGAGCCAATCCGCCAGCGTCGCCGTGTCGGTGATGTCGCCCGCCTCGACCGCCCATTCGAGACCACTGGAATAGGAGAAACCGCCGACCGGGAACGTCGGTGATAGCCAGGTCATCAGCCGGTACAGCGCCGCCGCCTCGCCCTCGGCGAGGCCTCCGGTGCCGACCGGCTCATTTGTGGTCATGAGCATGCTTGTGGCCGTGATGATGGTCGGGATGATCGCAATGCTCATCGTGGTGATGATGGTGACCGTGGCCATGATCATGCGCGGCATGATCATGAGGGTGGTGATCATTGTGATAATGGCCGTGGTCGTGATGCGCGTGGCCGGCATCGGCGTAGGCCCCACCCTCGGGATCGAACGGCGCCTCGATCTCGATCACGCGGGCGCCGAGACCCTTCACCATGGCCTCGATGACGTGGTCGCGGCGGATACGCAAGGCTTTGGCCATGATCTGCGTCGGTAGATGACGGTTGCCGAGATGCCAGCCGACGCGGATGAGGTGGTGCGGATCACGGCCGCGGATCTCGAGCAGCGGCTCGGGCGCCGCCACCACTTCGACCAGCCGGCCGTCCTCCAGCACCAGCGCATCACCGCCGCGCAGCGCGACGGCATTCTCCAGGTCGAGCAGAAATTCGAGGCCGCGCGTCCCAGTCATGGCCATGCGGCGGCGGTGCCGATCGTCGAAATCGAGCACGACCGTATCCGCTGGCGCTTCCGTGAAGCGGTGCTGTCCCCTGACCTGCGTCGCCCGGATCATTTGCTTTTACCCTGTTACCGAGTCTCGACCTTCTCGGGCGTGATCACCTCGATCTTCGGCGGCGCCGTGAAGCACTTCACCGCGACGCGGCCGAACGTCTTCATGTGCTCCATGCCCCGATGCGGCACCAGCGCTTCGGCGTTCTCCCACTGCTCGACGAACACCATCTTGGCAGGGTCCGTGACGCTTTCGTGCAGATCATAGGCGATATTGCCGGGCTCTTTCCGGGTCTCCTTGATGCAGGCGGTGGCGGCTGCAATGAATTCGGCGCGCGTCTCGGGCTTGATGGTCAAGGTGGCAACGACGTAGATCACGAGAAATCCTCCCGGCTTTTCTTCTGAGGGTTCAATACCGGGCGGGACATTAGACCAGGCCGGACCGAACGCAAAACCGGAAAACGACCCCGGGGGATGCGTTCCGGGGCCTGTGTTGAGGCGCTATTTCAGTACATGAAATATCGCTGCGCCATCGGCAGCACCTCGGCGGGCGCGCAGGTGAGCAGTTCGCCGTCGGCGCGGACCTCGTAGGTCTCGGGATCGACCTCGATATCGGGCGTGGCGTCGTTGTGGATCATGCTCTTCTTCGAGATCCTGCCGCGGGTGTTCTGGACCGCATAGAGCTTCTTCTCGATGCCGAGCTTGCGCGCCAGCCCGCCCGTGATCGCGGCTTTCGAGGTGAACACCACGGATGACGCCGTGCGCGCCTTGCCGAACGCGCCGAACATCGGCTGGTAGTGCACCGGCTGCGGCGTCGGGATCGAGGCGTTGGGATCGCCCATGGGCGCAGCGACGATGGTGCCGCCCTTGACGATGCAGTCCGGCTTGACGCCGAAGAAGGCCGGCGACCACAGCACGAGATCGGCGAGCTTGCCCCTTTCGACCGATCCGATCAGCTTCGACACGCCATGCGCAATCGCCGGATTGATGGTGTATTTGGCGATGTAGCGCTTGACGCGGAAATTGTCGTTGTCCTTGCCCTTGTCCTGCGGCAGCGATCCGCGCTGCTTCTTCATCTTGTCGGCGGTCTGCCAGGTCCGGATGATCACCTCGCCGAGGCGGCCCATGGCCTGCGAGTCCGAGGACATCATCGAGAGCGCGCCGAGGTCGTGCAGGATGTCTTCGGCCGCGATGGTCTCCTTGCGGATGCGGCTCTCCGCAAAGGCCAGGTCTTCGGCGATCGAGGGATCGAGGTGGTGGCACACCATCAGCATGTCCAGATGCTCGTCGATGGTGTTGCGGGTGAAGGGCCGCGTCGGGTTGGTCGAGGACGGCAGCACGTTCTTCAGGCCGGCGACCTTGATGATATCGGGGGCGTGGCCGCCGCCGGCACCTTCGGTGTGGAAAGCATGGATGGTGCGGCCCTTGAACGCCTTGATCGTGTCCTCCACGAAGCCGGATTCGTTCAGCGTGTCGGTGTGGATCATCACCTGGATGTCGTGCGCGTCGGCGACCGACAGGCAGTTGTCGATAGCCGCCGGCGTGGTGCCCCAGTCCTCGTGCAGCTTCAGCGCGCAGGCGCCGGCCTTGATCATCTCGACCAGCGCCGCGGGCCGCGAGGCATTGCCCTTGCCGGAGATGCCGAGGTTGACCGGGAAGGCGTCGAACGACTGGATCATCCGCCCGATGTGCCACGGCCCCGGCGTGCAGGTGGTGGCGAAGGTGCCGTGCGAGGGGCCGGTGCCGCCGCCGAGCATCGAGGTCACGCCGGACATCAGCGCGTGCTCGATCTGCTGCGGGCAGATGAAATGGATGTGGCTGTCGAAGCCGCCGGCGGTGAGGATCTTTCCTTCGCCCGCGATCACGTCGGTGCCCGGGCCGATGATGATGGTGACGCCAGGCTGGATGTCGGGATTGCCGGCCTTGCCGATCGCGGAGATCATGCCGTCCTTGATGGCGACGTCGGCCTTGACGATGCCCCAGTGATCGACGATCAGCGCGTTGGTGATGACGGTGTCGGCCGCACCCTGCCTGTTGGTGACCTGCGACTGCCCCATGCCGTCGCGAATCACCTTGCCGCCGCCGAACTTCACCTCCTCGCCATAGGTGGTGAAATCCTTCTCGACCTCGATGATGAGGTCGGTGTCGGCTAGCCGCACCTTGTCGCCGGTGGTCGGGCCGAACATGTCGGCATAGACGGAACGCTTCATCTTGACGGACATCACAAGCCCCGTTTGCGTTTGAATGTTTGGTCGGTCACAGCACGGCTCTCGCCGCCTTGACGGCGTCGTCGAATTTCTCGTCGAGCCACGCATTGCCGCCGCGGCAGCCCGCAACGACCTGAGTGGCCCATTCAACGTAATCGGCGAGATCCTCGCGCTCCTCGGCACTCGGATCGGTTTGAATGCGCGCGCCTGTATTGCTGATCTTGTCTGCGATCTTGATCAGCTTGGCGCCGGGGGATTTCTTCGGCGCTTCGAGCACCTGAAGCCGTCGCCGCTCGGCCTTCGGCAAACTCATATCGTCGGTGCATTCGACAACGAGCGAGGCGACACGCTCCGAAAATCTCTGCGCTAGCTCCTCGCGCGTGGTGTCGGTGTCCTCGATAGTGTCATGCAACCAGCCGGCTGCGACCAGTTCGGCATCGGCGCCGTCAGTCGCGGTCGCAAGCAGGTTCGCGACCTCGGCGAGGTGATTGATGTAAGGATCGCTGCTGCGCCCTTTCCGCGCCAAGCCGTTGTGGCGGTGTGCGGCCAGCTCGGCAGCTTCTGAGACGAGGCGGATTGGTGACAGCATGGTTATGCCTCCTCCGAGTCGTCAGAGGCATCGCTCTCTCCGTTCCCTCCCCCCTTGCGGGGGAGGGTCAGGGAAGGGGGTGCTCCTGGCTCCGCTGCCTGAAGGATGGCAAGGACCACACCATCCAGGTTCCTCATCACGTCGTCATTGGTGAAGCGCAACACCCGATAGCCGCGGGAAGCGAACCACTCGTCACGAATCTCGTCGTGACGGATGCGCTCCGCGAAATCGTGACTTTCACCATCAACCTCGATAACGAGCTTGCAGGAATGAGCTACAAAATCGGCGATGTAGCTGCCCATAGGAGCTTGCCGGCGAAACCCGAGGCGAGCCAACCGATGCGCTTTGAGATGACGCCAGAGCAGCGCTTCTGCGCGCGTCATCACGCGCCGCAATTGCCGAGCGCGAGTTCTTTGAAACTGAGAGACCTCGTCGTGTGGCATACCCCCCTCCCCGACCCTCCCCCGCAAGGGGGGAGGGAGCGAGACAGCTGCGCTCACCTCACTGTCGATCACGGCACTCATCTCGACTTACGTCACAGCTTCCCCATGACGTCGCCGCGGAAGCCGTAGATGGTCTTCTTGCCCGCCATGGCGACGAGTTGCACATCGCGGGTCTGGCCCGGCTCGAAGCGGACGGCGGTGCCGGCGGCGATATCGAGGCGCATGCCGCGGGACTTCTTGCGATCGAATTTCAGGGCCGGGTTGGTCTCGAAGAAATGGTAGTGCGAGCCGACCTGGATCGGCCGGTCGCCGGTGTTGGCGACCGTCAGTGTCACCGTCTTGCGTCCGGCATTGAGCTCGATCTCGCCGTCCTGGATGAAGAGTTCGCCGGGGATCATTCTATCCTCCTCGTCATTCCGGGGCTCGCGCAGCGAGAACCCGGAATCTCGAAACCAAAACCTCTGGATTCCGGGTTCGCCCTGCGGGCCCCGGAATGACGCGCGTGTTTACCTGATCGGCTCGTGCACGGTGACGAGCTTGGTACCGTCAGGAAAGGTCGCCTCGACCTGGATGTCGTGGATCATCTCGGGAATGCCCGGCATCACCTGTTCCCGGGTCAGCACCTGCGCGCCGGATTGCATCAGCTCGGCGACGGTGCGGCCGTCGCGCGCGCCTTCGAGGATGAAATCGGAGATGATCGCGATCGCCTCGGGATGGTTGAGCTTGACGCCGCGGTCCAGCCGGCGGCGGGCGACAATGGCCGCCATCGAGATCAGAAGCTTGTCCTTTTCGCGGGGAGACAGATTCATGCGACATCTCTTCCGTTCAACGCATCAATTCAACCATAGCCGTGGCAGCGCGGCGCCGCTGCGCGCCAGCACTGCCATCATGTCGGCGCGCAAACGCGCCGCATCTTGGGCACAGAACCGCGCCATTGCAAAGCCGTTCCAGGCGGATATCCCGACCTCGCCGGCGAAAGTGTCCGAGGCTTCGCGGATTCTCTCGACCAGAGCCTCGTCGCCGGGGACGATCAGCGCTGTGCCAATTGCGGCACCGCCTTTGGCAACGGCGGATCGGGTGAGCTTTGCGCCGATATTGCCATCCAGCCTGATGGTTTCGGCGAACACCAGCTTGCCGCCGCGGGAGAGCCGCCAGCGATCGATGAACTCGCCCTGCTCCATCCGCTCGCCCATGGCGGTGCGGCCGAACACCACGATCTCGCACAGCAGGAGCGAGGCATTCTCGTCGAGCGCGATGTCGAAGCGGCGATGGACCCGGGCCCGGTCGAACAGGATCGTCTCCTGCGGCAGCCAGGCGAGATGTGCGCCTGCGTCGACCTTCAGGGCAATATTGAGCTCGGCCGCCTGCCCCGGCGCGCGATAAACCTTCTCTGCGGCCGCAGTCGTCAGTGTCAACCGCGCAGCAGCAGCGGCCGTGATCTCAATGTCGAAGCGATCGCCGCCAGCGACCCCACCGGCCGTGTTGACGAACACGCCGGAGAGCCCTTCGCCTTCGGGCGAGGGAAAGCGCACGCGCAGCGAGCCGGATTCATGCAAGGTCCCGCGCCGTGTCACGCCATCGCGCACATGGACGTCGAAGCGCACCGCGCCGCGGGCGCGGTTCGCCTCGAAAACTGTCGATGTCGCTGAAACGTCGCTGCGCATCCGCCTCCCCAGCCGGTCGCGGTAGAATGCCTACAGCGCCATCTGGCGGCTGATTTCGCCGGGGTCCAGGTTGGCGCGATCGCAGGTGAATTTCACCGCGCCACGATCCATCACCGCGAAACTGTCGCCGAGTTCGCAGGCAAAGTCGAGATATTGTTCGACCAGCACGATGGCGATGTTGCCGAGGTTGCGCAGATAAGAGATCGCGCGACCAATGTCCTTGATGATCGACGGCTGAATCCCCTCGGTCGGCTCATCGAGCAGCAGCAGCTTCGGCCGCATCACCAGCGCGCGGCCGATCGCGAGCTGCTGTTGCTGGCCGCCGGACAAATCGCCGCCGCGCCGGCCGAGCATGGATTGCAGCACCGGAAACAGGGAGAATACGTCGTCCGGAATGTGCTTGTCCTCGCGCTTGAGCGGACCGAAACCGGTTTTGAGATTCTCCTCGACCGTCAAGAGCGGAAAGATCTCGCGGCCCTGCGGCACGATACCGATGCCCTTGCGGGCGCGCTCGTAGGGCTTGAGGCCCGTGATGTCGCTGCCGTCGAGCACGATCGCGCCCGAGGCGATCGGATATTGCCCGACCATCGCGCGCAGCAGCGAGGTCTTGCCGACGCCGTTGCGGCCGAGCACGCAGGTCACCTTGCCCGGCTCGGCCGAGATTGAGACGCCGCGCAGCGCCTGCGCGGCGCCATAGAAGAGATTGATATCTTTCACTTCCAACATTTTCGGTGCCTCTCGGCGAGTAGCGAATTGCGAGTGGCGAATGGAGATGGCTGAACCATCCTTCCCTATTCGCTACTCCCCACTCGCCATTCGCGCTCCTCAGCTATCTACCCAAATACACCTCGATGACCCGCTCGTTGGACGAGACCTGGTCGATGGTTCCTTCCGCGAGCACGGTGCCCTCGTGCAGGCAGGTCACCTTGACGCCGAGTTCGCGCACGAACGTCATGTCGTGCTCGACGACCATCACGGTATGGGTCTTGTTGATCTCCTTGAGCAGCTCGGCGGTGAGATGCGTCTCGACGTCGGTCATCCCGGCGACGGGCTCATCGACGAGGAGCAGCTTCGGGTCCTGCGCCAGCAGCATGCCGATTTCGAGCCACTGCTTCTGGCCGTGGCTGAGGCTGCCGGCGAGGCGGTTGCGGGCGTCGGTGAGGCGGATCGTCTCCAGCACCTTGTCGATGCGCTCGGACTCGGCCTTGCTGCCGCGCCAGAACAGCGTGCCCTTGACGCTGTGATCGACATTGAGCGCGAGCAGCAGGTTGTCCTGCACGCTCTGGCTCTCGAACACGGTCGGCTTCTGGAATTTCCGGCCGATGCCGAGCTCGGCGATGCGGGTCTCGTCCAGCCGTGTCAAATCGGTGACGCCGTCGAACAGAACCGTGCCCTCGTCGGGCTTGGTCTTGCCGGTGATGATGTCCATCATCGTGGTCTTGCCGGCCCCGTTCGGGCCGATGATGGCGCGCATCTCGCCGGGCTCGAGCGTCAGCGACAGATTGTTGATGGCGTGGAAGCCGTCGAACGAGACGTGCACGCCGTCGAGATAGAGCATTGCGGAGGTAGCGCGGCTGTCCATGACGTTCATGTGCGCCTACTCCGCCATCTTGGGTTCGGCGACGCCGTCCTCGGCCGCGGCGCTCGCCATGGTCGCGGCGTTGCGCTTTTCCTTCGACTGGTCCCACCAGGCGTTGAAGGTGCCGACGATGCCCTTGGGCAGCAGCAGCGTCACCAGGATGAACAGCGCGCCCAGCATGAACAGCCAGTAAGGCGCCAGCACGCCGGAGGTGAAGAACGTCTTGGCGTAGTTGACGACGACGGCGCCGAGTGCAGCGCCGACCAGGGTGCCGCGGCCGCCGACCGCGACCCAGATCACCGCCTCGATCGAATTGCCCGGCGCGAATTCGGATGGGTTGATGATGCCGACCTGCGGCACGTAAAGCGCGCCGGCAACGCCGGCCATGCAGGCCGACACCGTGAACACGAACAGCTTGTAGGATTCGACGCGGTAGCCGAGGAAGCGGGTACGCGATTCCGCGTCACGCACCGCGATCAGCACCTTGCCGAGCTTGGAGGAGACGATGGACCGGCAGATCAGGAAACCTCCGATCAACGCCAGGCAGCTCAGCGCGAACAGCGCCGCGCGGGTGCCCTCCGCCTGGACGTTGAAGCCGAGGATGTCCTTGAAGTCGGTCAGGCCGTTGTTGCCGCCGAAGCCGAAATCGTTGCGGAAGAAGGCCAGCAGCAGCGCATAGGTCATCGCCTGCGTGATGATCGACAGATAGACGCCGGTGACGCGGGAGCGGAACGCGAGCCAGCCGAAGCAGAAGGCGAGCAGGCCGGGCACGACCAGCACCATCAGCGCGGCAAACCAGAACATGTCGAAACCGTACCAGTACCAGGGCAGCTTCGAATAATTCAGGAACACCATGAAGTCGGGCAGGATCGGATTGCCGTAGACGCCGCGGGTGCCGATCTGCCGCATCAGGTACATGCCCATGGCATAGCCGCCGAGCGCGAAGAACGCGCCGTGGCCGAGCGAGAGGATGCCGCAATAGCCCCAGATCAGGTCGATGGAGAGCGCCAGGATGGCATAGCAGACATATTTGCCCCAGAGCGCGACGAGGTAGGTCGGCACTTGCAGGAACGAGTCCGCGGGCAGCAGCAGGTTGGAGAGCGGGATGAGGATGCCACAGGCGGCGACGACGGCAAGGAAGACCGTCGCGCCGCGGTCCAGCGATCGCGTCAGCATGTGAGGGGTCATGCCTCCACCGCACGGCCCTTGAGCGCGAACAGGCCGCGCGGGCGCTTTTGAATGAACAGGATGATGAGGACCAGGATCGCGATCTTGCCGAGCACGGCGCCGGCGACCGGCTCCAGGAACTTGTTGGCGATGCCCAGCGTGAAGGCGCCGACCAGCGTGCCCCAGAGATTGCCGACGCCGCCGAACACCACGACCATGAAACTGTCGATGATATAGCTCTGGCCGAGATTGGGGCTGACATTGTCGATCTGCGACAACGCCACGCCGGCGATGCCGGCAATGCCCGAGCCGAGCCCGAAGGTCAGCGCATCGACGCGCGAGGTAGCGATGCCCATCGAGGCCGCCATGCGGCGGTTCTGCGTCACCGCGCGCATCTCGAGCCCGAGCGCGGTGTAGCGCAGCATCGCAAGCAGGATCGCGAACACAGCGAGCGTGAAGCAGAGGATCCAGAGCCGGTTATAGGTGATGGTGATCTGACCGAGCTCGAAGGCACCGCTCATCCAGGAGGGATTGCCGACCTCGCGGTTGGTCGGGCCGAACATGGTGCGCACCGCCTGCTGCAGCACCAAGGAAAGGCCCCAGGTCGCCAGCAGCGTCTCCAGCGGACGGCCGTAGAGGAAGCGGATGATGCTGCGCTCGATCAAGACGCCGATCGCGCCGGCGACGACGAAGGCGAGCGGCACGGCGATCAGCAGAGAATAGTCGAACAGGCCGGGATAGCGGGTGCGGATCACCTCCTGCACCACGAAGGTGGTGTAGGCCCCGATCATCACCATCTCGCCATGCGCCATGTTGATGACGCCCATCACGCCGAAAGTGATGGCGAGCCCGATCGCGGCGAGCAGCAACACCGAGCCGAGCGAGAGGCCGTACCAGGCATTCTGCACCATGGACCAGACCGCGAGCGAATTCTGGATCGAGCCGATCGCGCTCGCGGCGGCCTTGGTCACCGACGCCGGCTGGTCGCCCATGCCGGTGAGCAGCGCCAGCACCTCCTGATCGCCGCGCGCCTTGAGCGTAGCGACCGCCTCGAGCTTTTCGACTTCGGTGGCGTCGGATTTGAACAGCAGGATCGCGGCCCGGGCCTCACCGAGCGCGGTCTTGACGGATCTGTTGGTTTCCTTGGCAAGCGCGGCATCGACCGCCTCGAGCGCGGTCTCCTCGTGCGACTTGAAGACGGACTGCGCGGCCTGGAGACGCGTTTCGACATCCGGCGACTGCAGCGTCAGGCTGCCGAGCGCGGCATCGACGCTGCGGCGCAGGCGGTTGTTGAGGCGGACCGCGCTCGCGCTGTCGGGAACGCTGGCGACGGCCTCACCGGTCGCGGCGTCGATCGACTTGCCGTCGGCGCCGGTGACGTAAACCTTCTTGCTGTCCGGATCGGCCATCAACCGGCCGTCCTGGAGCGCGCTGATGATGGGAAATGCCAGCTTGTTGCCGCTCCCGGCGACTACGCCGATCGCCTCTTCCGTGTCGGAGAAATCATCATTGGCGAATTTGGCGACCGCGTCCTCGAACGGACCGGCGAAGGCCGGCAGCGCGAACGCGATCAGGAACAAGGAGAGCACAAGCGAGCAGAGGCGCGCGGACAAATGGGCTGGCACTGTGAATGACCCCGGCAGAATGGGTGGAGAAGGCGGCGGGATCGCCGCCCTCTCCGATCGTGCAATGGAGCGTCAGATCCGGATCAGGAGCCAGAACCGAGGCACTTGTTGGTCTTGGTGTTGAAGTTGCCGCACTTCTTGCCGACCCAGTCGCCGATCAGGTCCTTGGAGCCTTCCAGCTCCTTCGACCAGGCATCGCCCGCGACGAGGCCCGGCGTCTTCCAGACCACGTCGAACTGGCCGTTCGCCTTGATCTCGCCGATGAACACGGGCTTGGTGATGTGGTGGTTCGGCAGCATCTTCGACACGCCGCCGGTCAGGTTCGGCGCCTCGATGCCGGGAAGCGCGTCGATCACCTTGTCCGGATCGGTAGACTTCACCTTCTCGACCGCCTTCACCCACATGTTGAAGCCGATCACGTGCGCTTCCATCGGATCGTTGGTCACGCGCTTCGGGTTCTTGGTGTAGGCCTGCCAGTCCTTGATGAACTTCTCGTTCGACCCGTCCTTGGTCTTGATCGACTCGAAGTAGTTCCAGGCGGCGAGATGGCCGACCAGCGGCTTGGTGTCGATGCCGGCGAGTTCTTCCTCACCCACCGAGAACGCGACCACGGGGATGTCCTTGGCCTTGATGCCCTGGTTGCCGAGCTCCTTGTAGAAGGGAACGTTGGCGTCGCCATTGATGGTCGAGACCACCGCGGTCTTCTTGCCGGCCGAGCCGAACTTCTTGATGTCGGCCACGATCGTCTGCCAGTCGGAGTGACCGAACGGCGTGTAGTTGATCATGATGTCTTCCTGGGCGACACCCTTGGACTTCAGATAGGCCTCCAGGATCTTGTTGGTGGTGCGCGGATAGACGTAGTCGGTGCCCGCGAGCACCCAGCGCTTCACCTTCTCTTCCTTCATCAGATAGTCGACGGCGGGGATCGCCTGCTGGTTCGGCGCCGCACCGGTGTAGAACACGTTGCGCTCGCTCTCCTCGCCCTCGTACTGCACGGGGTAGAATAGGATGTTGTTCAGCTCCTTGAAGACCGGGAGCACCGACTTGCGCGACACCGAGGTCCAGCAGCCGAACACGACCGAGACCTTGTCCTTGGTGATCAGCTCGCGCGCCTTTTCGGCGAACAGCGGCCAGTTCGAAGCGGGGTCGACCACGACGGCTTCCAGCTTCTTGCCCAGCAGGCCGCCCTTCTTGTTCTGCTCGTCGATCAGGAAGAGGATGGTGTCCTTCAGCGTGGTTTCGCTGATCGCCATGGTGCCGGACAGGGAGTGGAGCACGCCGACCTTGATGGTGTCGTCCGCGGCCTTCGCGCCAGTCAATGAAGCCAGACCAAGCACCAGTCCGGCGGTCGCGGCGAGCACGCCGCGGCGGCTAAATGACGCCGCTATATCGTGAGTGGATTTGCTAAACATGAGTGTCTCATCTCCCTGACGCAGACGTGAAAACGCTGCGAAACGGCCCCACGGCCGCCTGCGATTAACGGAATCGCAAGAACCATGCCATGGACTAGACACTCATCAACCACTTGATTTCACTAAGATAATCGGCTTAAATCAAAGCTCCGCCGCGATCGGTCCGCCTGAATTCTAGGCAACTGAAATGTATGCGAAAGTGGCAGGCAGTCTATTTTGTGAGCAAATCGTCAGTTCTGGCTAAATTTCCGGCATCACTATTTCTGCACCGCAATCGCTGTTTCGGGCGAGATTGCCTTGAAAGTGCCCCCTCGATGTTCCATATGAACCTGCGAAACCTCTTGCGAATCAAGAGGTCGTAGCAAGCCGCGTGTTCTTAAGCCCGTACGGGCCTCTGGCTTGCCCCATATATCTCCCAAGCCATCCGACACCCCAAACACGCAGGTGTCCTCTCGACACCCTTTTGCGCGCGCCGCGCCGAATGCGCCTGGCGCCCGCTTTTGACATGGAAAGAACCCTTTTGACTTCGTTTCAGGACTTCGGCCTCGCCGAACCCATCGCGCGCGCTCTTCGTGAAGAGAATTACGTCACCCCAACCCCGATCCAGGCTCAGACCATCCCGCTGGCGCTGACCGGCCGCGACGTCGTCGGCATCGCCCAGACCGGAACCGGCAAGACCGCGTCCTTCGCGCTGCCGATCCTGCACCGCCTGCTCGAGAACCGCATCAAGCCGCAGCCCAAGACCTGCCGCGTGCTGGTGCTCTCTCCGACCCGCGAACTGTCGGGCCAGATCCTCGACAGCTTCAACGCCTATGGCCGCCATGTCCGCCTGTCCTCCACGCTCGCGATCGGCGGCGTGCCGATGGGTCGCCAGGTCCGCGCCCTGATGCAGGGCGTCGAGGTGCTGGTCGCAACACCCGGCCGCCTGCTCGACCTCGTGCAGAGCAACGGGCTGAAGCTTGGCAGCGTCGAATTCCTCGTGCTCGACGAGGCCGACCGCATGCTCGACATGGGCTTCATCAACGACATCCGCAAAATCGTCGCGAAACTCCCGATCAAGCGGCAGACGCTGTTCTTCTCGGCCACCATGCCGAAGGACATCGCCGAGCTCGCCGACGCCATGCTGCGTGACCCCGCCCGCGTCGCGGTGACCCCGGTCTCCTCGACCGCCGAGCGGATCAACCAGCGCATCGTCCAGGTCGATTTCTCCGCCAAGCCCGCCTTCCTGACCAAGCTTCTGAAAGACGAGCCGGTCAACCGCGCACTGGTCTTCACCCGCACCAAGCACGGCGCCGACAAGGTGGTGAAGTCGCTCGAGAAGGCCGGCATCCCTGCCAGCGCCATCCACGGCAACAAGTCTCAGAACCATCGCGAGCGCACGCTCGCCCAGTTCCGCTCGGGCGAGATCCGCACCCTGGTCGCCACCGACATCGCCGCCCGCGGCATCGACGTCGACGGCATCAGCCACGTCATCAATTTCGACCTGCCGAACGTGCCGGAAACCTACGTCCACCGCATCGGCCGCACCGCGCGCGCCGGCGCCGACGGCACCGCGATCTCGCTGGTCGCAGGCGGCGAGGAGCTCAGCTATCTCCGCGACATCGAACGGCTGATCAAGGTGGCACTGCCGCGCGAGGATCTTCGCACCGACGCAGGTCGCCGCGATGCGGGTTCTCCCCCGCAACAGCAGCGGCAGGGCAGGCCGGGCGGCCGCCCGGGCCAGCGTCCGCAGGGCGCACGGCATGGTGGTGACGGACGTCGCGACGACAGGCACGCCGACGGGCGCCACCACAGCGCCGGCAGGCCTGGTGACGGACGGCCCGGCGAAGGGCGCCACGAAGGACGTCACGCCGAGGGCAGACCTGTTGATGGCCGGCCCGGTGAAGGCCACAAGGCCTCCAAGGGGTCTCGCCGCCGCCGTGGTTCCGGTGGTAAGATGAACTCCTCACCAGCCGATCGGTCGGAACAGCGTCCCGCGCATGGCGCCGGCAAGCCTGATGGAATACAAGGCGTTGCCTTTTTGCGTCGCGAGAGTCGCCCCAACGGCCGACCGAACCGCAATCCTCATTCGAACTAGCAGTCCACGACTGGAGACACCCACATGGCTAAGGAAGAGCTGATCCAGTTCGAAGGACTGGTCACCGAAATCCTCCCCGACGCCCGCTACCGCGTGCAGCTCGACGCCGGACACGAGATCGTCGCCTATACCGCCGGCAAGATGAAGAAGAACCGCATCAAGACGCTCGCGGGCGACCGCGTGACGGTGGAGATGTCGCCCTATGACCTCGAGAAGGGCCGACTGATTTTCCGCCACAAGGACGAACGTCCCAGCGGGGTGGGCGGACCTCCGCGTCCCGGACAGCGCGGCGGCCAGTTCCGTCGCCGCTAGTCCGGCTGCGGCGCGCACGCGCGAGACAAAAATTCCGACTGATATTGATCCGCCGTTGAGGTCACGGCGGATCAAAAAATCGTGCACGTCCGGATTGTTTCGGACCCCTGTTTCCGATAAAATGAATTAATCGATTTTCGGCCGGACGACATTGGCATCCACCGGTACAGCCGGTTCAGACACGCTGACGACCCTTCCAGAAATTCGATCTAACCTGCCCGCGCCTGCGGGCTCTGACATTGTACTATCTGAGAAGGGACTATCCCCATGAGCATGGGAACCGTGAAGTGGTTTAACGCGACCAAAGGCTTCGGCTTCATTCAGCCCGACGACGGCGGCCAGGACGTGTTCGTTCACATCAGCGCCGTGGAGCGCGCTGGCCTCGGCTCGCTGCGCGAAGGCCAGAAGATCTCCTACGAGATCGTGGCCGACCGCCGCTCCGGCAAGTCGGCGGCGGACAATCTCCGCGCGGCGGGCTGAGCCCGCCGGGCTCTTGGCCCGATCGGCTCGAACCAGTCAGAGGAAAGAAGAAGGCCGTGCACGACGCACGGCCTTTCGTTCTCAAGCGCGATGCGATGAGGATGAAGCGTCATCGCGCTTTAGTTCGACTTGGCGCCCCCGCCGGCGTTGCCGCTGGCACTGCTGCTCAGCGAACCGGCCTGGCTCATCGTGTTGTTGAAGTAGGTGTCGCTGTCGCCGAGCGTCACGCGACGCTGGCAAAGCGGTACGCAGCTGTAGGACTCGCGCTCGATCCCGCGATAGACGGTGACGAGCCGATCGCTCGGACCTTCAACCTGGATCTGGCGATCGACCAGAATCTCGCCGCCCCGATCGAGCGCGATGAAGTTGGTGGCACCATAGCCCTTCCCGGTCACGACGATCATACCGCCCGGCTGGAGCGTAACATCGGCGATCAGGGGATTGCCGACCACGATGGTTGCCACCTTGCCGGGCAGTCGTACCAGCTTGGCCTGGTCGACATTGACGGCGATGGTATCGGCGGTGGGCTCGGCTAGACCGGCGGCCGGCCATGCCAGCACCGCCGCGGCAACCAGAAGACAGACGCGCGCACGACGGCGCAGCAATTCTCTACGCATACTCTTACCCCCGGGACGTCACTAACCGGCAGAAGCGACAACAGCGGAGCCGGTGCCCGACCCCGCTAACCTGCCTTCAATTCGTGAACGTTCCGCAAACTCGCCAACTATTGTTTGAACGGACTGGGACCTGCGGGCCCCCGCCGTCCCTTCTAGACTAACGACGGAACGGATAGGCGAGCTGGCCCCCGATCCCCTTCGGCATGGTCGCTTCATCCTTGCCGTAATCCTGCGGCAGCGTCCCTTCCGGCATGCGGAAAGTGCCGAACAGCACGTCCCAGACCGGAAACGTCCCGGCGAAATTGGTGTCGCCGCCCTCTTCGAGCGAGGTATGGTGCCAGCGGTGGAATACCGGTGTCGCCAGCACGTATTTGAACGGTCCGAAGGTCCAGTTCAGGTTGGCGTGCACGAAGGCCGAATGGAAGGTGGTGAACGGGCCGACCCAGATCATGACGTTCGGGGAGATGCCGGCCATCAGCAGCACGACGTCGACGCTGATCGTCCCGAGCAAGAGATTGACGGGATGGAATCGGGCCGCGGAGATCCACCCGATTTCCTCCGACGAATGATGGACGGCGTGGTACTTCCAGAAGCCGCCGTCGTGGAAAAGCCGGTGCAGCCAGTACAGCATGAAATCGGACAGCACCAGGAATAGCAGGGCCTGCACCGACAGAGGCAGCTGCGACAGCGGACCATGGCCGTTGTCATAGAAGGCGATGAGTCCGTCGGCGTCGTGGATGTTGAAGACGACGCCGGCGCCGACGATCAAAAGTCCGATCCGCATGGTGCGGGCGAATACCGGAACGAAGAACCAGTAGCAGATGTCGGTGATGATCTCCCGCTTGCGCCACCACGGCGCGCCGGGATTGCAGGCCCAGAAATGCTCCAGCACGGTGAAGACGGCCGCGAGCACGAAGGTGACGGGGATCACCTTCACGATGGTCTCTCCAAGCATCAGGGCGACTTGCATGGGCAGGCTCGACATCGTCGCCTCTCTTGCGAATTCCAGTCCCGCCTACGCCTACTCCGCGAAATTTAAGGGAGGGTGAAGCAAGCGCCGCGCTGCCGATGCATCCGGAACCGGAACGTATCGCAGCGGCCGCCTTAAGGCGAAATTCACCCTGGGCAAAGGCACCGCGCCGGAGTTGAGTTTACCCGATCGAATTAACTCCGCCGAAAGGGCTCGGATCTCATGGTCGTTGCGTCAAGACAGCGCCGAACGAGGCGAACTCACCCATAGGGAGTTTTGTTCATGAAGAACTTGATCGCGCGTTTCGCGAAGGATGAGTCCGGCGCCACCGCCATCGAATACGGTCTGATCGCTGCCGGCATCGCGCTGGCCATCATCACCATCGTCAACGGTCTCGGCACTACGCTGAACGAAAAGTTCACCTCGATCAGCACGTCGCTGAAGTAGCCGACCGACGAACGACGGCAAAAGCCCCGGGCTTCCGGGGCCTTTGTTTTTCTGAAGACGGCGAGTTCCAGTGGCGTTGCACAAATTCAGAACCGATGCCGCGGTCGCGGCGAACGAGGCGGGGGCGGCGCAGGCCGCCTCGCCGGCCTATTGGATCTGCCTTGCGCTGCTGCTTGCGACGGTCGCACTCGCCGCGCGCATTGCCAGCTTCTGGTGAAGGCGCATTCGTCGGCCACGGCCTCACGCCCCTGCCGACGTTGTCGGTTCGTTTAACACTACGCGCTAGCGTCCGGCGACGCCGGCTCCCGCGGCAAACCCAGGCCTCAAGACGCAGCCCATGATCCTCGACCTTGCGCGCCTTCTGCTCTTCCCGGCCCTGATGGCGTTCGCCGCCGCGAGCGATCTCTTCACGATGACGATCTCGAACCGCGTGTCGATGGCGCTGGTGGCAGGCTTCTTCGTGCTCGCCCTCGCCGGTGGCATGGCACCTTACGAGATTCTGAGTCACGTCGGCGCCGGCGCGCTTCTCCTGGCCGTGGCCTTCACCTGCTTTGCGATGGGCTGGGTGGGCGGCGGCGACGCCAAGGTCGCAGCGTCCGTCGCGCTCTGGTTCGGCTTCGCGCAACTGATGAACTTCCTGCTCTACGCCTCGCTGTTCGGCGGTGCGCTGACGCTGCTCCTGATCCAGTTCCGGCAATGGCCGCTGCCTTACGGGCTGGCGGGCCAAGCCTGGCTCGCACGGCTGCACGCCAAGGAGAGCGGCATTCCCTACGGCATCGCGCTCGCGCTGAGCGCGTTGATGGTCTATCCGGAGACCGAGTGGGTGAAGGCGATCGACCTCGCTCACCTCGCACTGCGCTGAACGCGCCGGGTAAACCCGGCGTTAAGGCGATTTAGATACGCCTCATTAACCATGCTTTGACGAATAGCTGGTCAACTGCCGATGACGGCGGCGGCAGCGTCGCGGCGTATTGTTGGAAAGTGAAGCGTATGAATAGGGCACGCATTGTCGTCCTGACGGTCGCCATCTGCGCCGGCGGCGTCGCCGCGTACCTGGCGAGCGGCACCGACAACTCTGCGCCGCCTCCGCTTCCGGTCGCGCAACTGCCGACCGTCGACGTCCTCGTGGCCAAGAACGACATCGGTCTCGGCCAGACCGTGAAGCCGGAAGACGTGCAATGGCAGACCTGGCCGGCCGCGACCGCCAGCACCGCCTTCATTCGCCGCAACGAGCGACCCGAGGGGGCGACCCAGGTGGCCGGTTCGATCGCGCGCGCACCGTTCATTCAGGGTGAGCCGATCCGCGACCAGAAGCTGGTCAAGGCCGAAGGCTCCGGCTTCATGGCGGCAATCCTGCCCACCGGCATGCGGGCGATCTCGACCGAGATCTCGCCGGAGACCGGCGCAGGCGGCTTCATCCTGCCCAACGATCGCGTCGACGTCCTTCTCACCCGCCGGTTGAAGAACCCGGACCAGAGCAGCGGCGCCCCCGACCTCATCACGTCCGAGATCATCCTGGCCAATATCCGCGTCCTGGCCATCGACCAGGCGCCCAAGGAGAAGGACGGCCAGAACGCGGTGATCGGCAAGACGGTCACCCTCGAGCTCAATCCCGCGCAGACCGCGACGCTCTCCGCGGCGCGGCAGAGCGGCACGCTGTCGCTGGCGCTGCGCAGTATCGCCGACGTCAAGATGAGCGAGATCACGCTCGATGACTCCGCTCAGAAGCGAGACGGTGTTTCGATCATTCGCTACGGCATTCCAAGTCAGACGGCTAAGGCACGATGAAGACAGTCGACATGAAGTGCAAGGCAGATTCGGCGACGATGAGAACTTCACTGGTCCGCGCCCTGTCATTTTCGGCCGCCTTCGCGCTGGCGCTCAACCCGGTGATGACGACCCCGGTGGTCGCTGCCGATTACCGCCCCTTGGCGCCGGCCGCGGCGGATGGCCAGATCAACGCGCGCTTCCTCTCGCTCGGCATCGGCAAGTCGATCGTGATCGACCTGCCGCGCGACATCAAGGACGTGCTGGTCGCCGATCCCAAGATCGCCAATGCAGTGGTCCGCTCGGCGCAGCGCGCCTATATCATCGGCGCCGCCGTCGGCCAGACCAACATCGTATTCTTCGATTCCGCCGGTCAGCAGATTGCGGCCTATGATATCGCGGTCAAGCGCGACCTCAACGGCGTACGGGCCGCGCTGAAGCAGATCCTGCCCAATTCAGACATCCAGATCGACGGCCTCGGCGACGGCATCGTCCTGACCGGCACGGCTGCCAACCCGATGGAAGCGCAGCAGGCCAACGAACTCGCCGCGCGCCTGGCCGGCGGCCCCGAGAAGGTGGTGAACTCGATCGTGGTGCGCGGCCGCGACCAGGTCATGCTCAAGGTGACGGTCGCCGAAGTCCAGCGCAGCATCATCAAGCAGCTCGGCATCGACCTGACCGCCAACCTCAATTACGGCACGTCGGTGGTCAGCTTCTCCAATTCCAATCCGTTCACGGCCCTCGGCAAGAACCTCGTGGACGGCAACAACCTGACCACGAAGTTCGGCGCCGCCCCGTCGGTGCAGGCCACCCTGCGCGCGATGGAGACCGCGGGCGTCATCCGCACCCTGGCCGAACCGAACCTGACCGCGATCTCGGGTGAATCGGCAACGTTCATCGCCGGCGGCGAATTCCCGGTCCCGGCGGGCTATGCGTGCGACCCCGTCACGCATGTCTGTACCACCCAGATCAGCTTCAAGAAGTTCGGCATCTCGCTCAACTTCACGCCGGTGGTGCTGAGCGAGGGCAAGATCAGCTTGCGCGTGATGACGGAGGTCTCAGAGCTCTCGAACGAGAATTCGATCACGCTGTCGCAGGCCGTGAGTTCGACGTCGGTGAACTCGCTGACGGTGCCCTCGATCAGGACACGCCGCGCCGAGACCTCGCTGGAGATTCCCTCGGGCGGCGCGATGGCGATGGCCGGCCTGATCCAGCAGCAGACCAAGCAGGCCGTCAGCGGCTTGCCGGGACTGATGCAGCTCCCGATCCTGGGTACGCTGTTCCGCAGCCGCGACTTCGTCAACAACGCAACCGAGCTGGTCGTGATCGTGACGCCTTATGTCGTCCGCGCAGTGGCGCCGAAGGACCTGTCGCGGCCGGATGACGGCTTCGCCCCGCCTGCGGATCCGCAGGCGCAGCTGATCGGCAACATCAACCGGCTCTATGGCGTGCCGGGCCGGACCGAACCGGCCAGGAACTACCGCGGCACCTACGGCTTCATTACCGACTGAGGCGGAACGGGGACTTCATGATGATCACGAGACCACCCCAGCTTCGCAGCCGCGCCATCCGCCTCGGTGGCGCGCTCGTCGGCATGGCGCTCGTGCTGGGCGGCTGCCAGCACGACGAAGTCGCCACGGCCTCCATTCCCGACGATTACAGGCAGCGCCATCCGATTGCGATCGAGGAGCAGAATCGCTCGATCGTCGTCTTCGTCGGACATGCCCGCGGTGGATTGACCGCCGCCCAGCGCGCCGACGTGATGGGTGTCGCATCGGCATGGCTGCACGAAGGCACCGGCGCCGTTCGCATCGACGTGCCGTCCCATACGCCCAATGCTCGTCCGGTCGCGGACACGATGCGTGAGATCCAGGCGATCCTGGCGGCGGCAGGCGTTCCGCCGCGCGGCGTCAGCGTCCACCCCTATCAGCCCGAAGACAAGCGTTTCCTGCCGCCAATTCGGCTGACTTATTCCAAGATCGCCGCGGTCGCAGGTCCCTGCGGCCTGTGGCCGGAGGACATCGGCCCTTCGATGAAGAACAAGCGCTGGTTCGAGAACAAGGACTACTACAATTACGGCTGCGCCTATCAGCGCAACCTCGCGGCCATGGTCGACAATCCATCGGACCTCGAGCAGCCGCGGCCCGAAACCCCATCCTACACGCCGCGGCGCATCACCGCCCTCGAGAAGTATCGCAAGGGAACCTCTACGGCGACCACCTATCCCGAAGCCGACAAGGCCAAACTCAGCGACACCGGCAGATGATCAGCTACGCTCGCCAGACACAAGAAGCGCAGCCGGAAGCAGCGCCCCCGCCGGTCGAGGAACATATTGCGCCCGCGCCGCGCGTCTCGGTCCAGGCCTTCTGCGAGACCGTGGAAACTGCCGCCGCGGTACAGGCGGCTGGCGAGGATCGCCGTCTCGGCAAGGCCCATCTGAAGATTCAGATGGGCGGCATGCCGGCCGCGATCGAAGCGTACCGCTCGGCCCCCACGCCGAACGTGATCGTGCTCGAGAGCGACGGCCGCAGCGATCTGTTGAGCGGGCTCGACCAGCTCGCCACCGTCTGCGACGCCGGCACCCGCGTGGTCGTGATCGGCCGCATCAACGACGTCATGCTCTATCGCGAGCTGGTTCGCCGCGGCGTCAGCGACTACGTGCTTGCGCCGGTCGGCGCGATCGACGTCGTGCGCTCGATCTGCAACCTGTTCTCGGCGCCGGAAGCCAAGGCGGTCGGCCGCATCATCGCCGTGGTCGGCGCCAAGGGTGGCGTCGGGGCCTCCACCATCTCCCACAATGTCGCCTGGGCGATCGCGCGAGACCTCGCGATGGACGCCGTCGTCGCCGATCTCGACCTCGCCTTCGGCACCGCCGGGCTCGACTACAACCAGGATCCGCCGCAGGGCATTGCCGACGCCGTGTTCTCGCCCGACCGCGTCGACACCGCCTTCATCGACCGCCTGCTGTCGAAATGCACCGACCATCTCAGCCTGCTGGCGGCGCCTGCGACGCTCGACCGGGTCTATGATTTCGGCACCGACGCCTTCGATGCCGTGTTCGACACGCTGCGCTCCACCATGCCCTGCATCGTGCTCGACGTTCCGCATCAATGGTCGGGCTGGACCAAGCGCGCCTTGATCGGGGCGGACGACATCCTGATCGTGGCCGCGCCTGATCTGGCCAACCTGCGCAATACCAAGAACCTGGTCGATCTCTTGAAGGCCGCGCGCCCCAACGATCGACCGCCGCTCTACTGCCTGAACCAGGTCGGCGTGCCGAAACGGCCCGAAATTGCCGCCACGGAGTTCGCCAAGGCCATCGAGAGCCAGCCGGTCGTCTCGATCCCGTTCGAGCCGCAGATCTTCGGCTCGGCGGCCAACAACGGCCAGATGATCGCGGAGATCTCCGCCAGCCACAAGTCGATCGAGATGTTCCTGCAGATCGCCCAGCGCCTGACCGGCCGCAGCGAGACCAAGAAACAAAAGTCGTCCCTGCTTTCACCTCTGATTGAGAAGTTGCGGGGAAAATAAGCCACCGCATGGAGTTGTTAAGTGTTCGGTAAGCGTAGCGGAACAGACACCGACCTTCGGGCGCCCAAGCCCGGTGCCGTGTCGCCCGAGCCTGTCCAGGTTCAGGCGCCGACGGTGTCGCGCGCTCTGTCTCCGCCGTCCGTCGCATCGCCGCCGCTTGCTCCCGCCAAGGCCCCGCCACCTCCGCCCATGGAAAGCCGGCGTTCGGATAATTATTACGAGGTCAAGGCGACGATCTTCGGCGCACTGATCGAAGCCATCGACCTCGCCCAGCTCGCCAAGCTCGATTCGGAGTCCGCGCGCGAGGAAATCCGCGACATCGTCAACGAGATCATCGCGATCAAGAATATCGTGATGTCGATCGCCGAGCAGGAGGAACTGCTCGACGACATCTGCAACGACGTGCTCGGCTACGGCCCGCTCGAACCTCTGTTGTCACGCGACGACATCGCCGACATCATGGTCAACGGCGCGAACACCGTCTACATCGAGGTCGGCGGCAAGATCCAACGCACCGGCATCCGCTTCCGCGACAACCAGCAGCTTCTCAACATCTGCCAGCGCATCGTCAGCCAGGTCGGCCGGCGCGTCGACGAATCCTCGCCGATCTGCGACGCGCGCCTCGCCGACGGCTCTCGTGTCAACGCCATCGTGCCCCCGTTGTCGATCGACGGTCCCGCGCTCACCATCCGCAAATTCAGGAAGGACAAGCTGACGCTCGATCAGCTCGTCAAGTTCGGCGCGATCACGCCGGAAGGTGCCGAAATCCTCCAGATCATCGGGCGGGTCCGCTGCAACGTGCTGATCTCCGGCGGTACCGGCTCGGGCAAGACCACACTGCTCAACTGCCTCACCAATTACATCGAGCACGACGAGCGCGTCATCACCTGCGAGGACGCCGCCGAGCTCCAGCTTCAACAGCCCCACGTGGTCCGGTTGGAAACCCGCCCGCCCAATATCGAGGGCGAGGGCCAGATCACCATGCGCGAATTGGTGCGCAACTGTCTGCGTATGCGGCCCGAACGCATCATCGTCGGCGAGGTCCGCGGACCCGAGGCCTTCGACCTGCTCCAGGCCATGAACACCGGCCATGACGGCTCGATGGGCACGCTGCACGCCAACAACCCCCGCGAGGCGCTGTCGCGCTGCGAATCCATGATCACGATGGGCGGCTTCTCGCTGCCCTCGCGAACGATCCGCGAGATGATCTGTGCTTCGATTGACGTCATCATTCAGGCCGCGCGCCTGCGCGACGGCTCCCGCCGCATCACCCACATCACCGAGGTGATGGGCATGGAAGGCGACACCATCATCACCCAGGACATCTTCCTCTACGACATGGTCGGCGAGGACGCCAACGGCAAGATCATCGGCCGGCACCGCTCGACCGGCATCGGCCGCCCGAAATTCTGGGAACGCGCCCGCTATTATGGCGAAGAGAAGCGCCTTGCCGCTGCGCTCGACGCAGCGGAAGTCGCTCCGACGACGTGAGCAGGTCAGCGCCGCCATGAAGATGCAGATCCTCGCCCTCGCCTTCCTTGCCACCGCAGCGGTCGGTGGCATCGCCTGGGTCTTCCTCTATCCGCTGCTGTCCGGGGAACGAAAGGCGGAAAGCCGCCGCGCCTCGGTCGCGCGCGCCGAGGCTCCCACGGCCCGCCAGGCCGAGAAGACCCAGCGCTCGCGCCGCGAGCAGGTCGAGACCACGCTCAAGGACCTCGAGGCGCGTCGCGCGCAGGAGAGGAGCGCTCCCCTCAGCGTCCGCCTGTCGCAGGCGGGGCTCGACTGGACGCCGCAGAAATTCTGGACCGTGTCCGCCGTCGTGGCGGGCGTCTTCTTCGCCGTCGCTCTGTTCGCTGGCGGCGGCCTGATCGGCGCCTCCGGTCTCGCCTTTGCCGGCGGCTTCGGCCTGCCGCGCTGGGCACTCGGCTTCCTGAAGAAGCGTCGCGAAACCAAGTTTCTGGCCGCCCTGCCCGACGCGGTCGACGTGATCGTTCGCGGCATCAAGGCTGGCCTGCCGCTGTTCGAATCGATCAAGGTCGTGGCCGCCGATTCGCCCGAGCCGCTGCGAAGCGAGTTCCTGGCGATCATCGAGACGCAGGCGATCGGCATGCCTCTGGGCGAGGCCTGCGCGCGGCTCTACGAGCGCATGCCGCTGCCGGAGGCCAATTTCTTCGGTATCGTGGTGTCGATCCAGCAGAAGTCGGGCGGCAACCTCTCCGAAGCGCTCGGCAACCTCTCCAAGGTTCTACGCGACCGCAAGAAGATGAAGGAGAAGATCCAGGCGATGTCGATGGAGGCCAAGGCCTCGGCCGGTATCATCGGCTCGCTGCCGCCGATCGTGATGTTCCTCGTCTATCTCACGACACCGCAATACATCTCGGTGCTTTGGACTCATCCTACCGGACAGCTGATGCTGGTCGGCTGCGTCGTCTGGATGTCGATCGGCATCATGGTGATGAAGAAGATGATCAACTTCGATTTCTGACGGTGCCGCATGGTCGAATTTCTCGTCTCAAAACTGCACGACGCCCGTTTCATGACCATGCTGCTCGCGGCCATCGCTGCGGGTGCCACCGTGTATACGCTGGTGATGCCGTTGTTCGCCGGCGAAGGTCTTTCCAAGCGCATGAAAGCGGTGGCGAGCGAGCGTGAGCGGATCCGGCAGCGCGAGCGTGAGCGTCTCCACAAGAACGAGAAGGTCTCGCTGCGCCAGACACCGAAGCAACTCGTTTCCAAGGTGGTCGAGGACTTCAACCTCACCAAATGGCTCGCGCAGGAAGCTGCGCGGGACAAGCTCATCATGGCGGGCTATCGCGGCCATGCGCCCTACATCACATTCCTGTTTGCCCGCATGGTCGCCCCGATCGTGCTCCTCCTCGGCTCGGCGCTCTACGTCTTCGTGATCGCGCATATGGAACAGGCGCTGCCGGTCAAGATCGGCATCTGCATCGGCGCTGCCTATCTCGGCCTTCAGGCGCCGATGCTGTTCCTCAGGAATGCGATCTCCAAGCGCCAGCTCTCGATCAAGCGTGCGTTTCCCGACGCGCTCGACCTGCTCCTGATCTGCATCGAATCCGGCATGTCGGTCGAAATGGCGTTCCGGAAGGTTGCAACGGAGATCGTCGGCCAGTCGATCGCGCTGTCGGAGGAGTTCACCCTGACCACGGCCGAACTGTCCTATTTGCAGGATCGCAAGGTCGCCTATGAGAACCTGGCGCGGCGCACCGGGCTCGAGGGCGTCAAGTCGGTCTGTCTCGCGCTTCAGCAGGCCGAGCGCTACGGCACCCCCCTCGGCCATTCCTTGCGCGTCATGGCGCAGGAGAACCGCGACATGCGCATGAACGAGGCCGAGAAGAAGGCCGCCGCTCTGCCGCCGAAGCTGACGGTGCCCATGATTCTGTTCTTCCTGCCGGTGCTGTTCGTGGTCATCCTCGGACCGACCGGCATCAAGATCACGGAGATGCACTGAGTTCACCACTCGGGCGAGGATCAGGCGACCAGATCCGATCAGTCGGACTGGCTGAGCGAAGCAACCGGCGTCCGCTTTGGCGCGCCGCGCGGAGCCTCACTGCGGCTGAGCATGTCCTTGAGATAGGCGACATTGGCCGCGGCCTGGTCCGGTGGCAGGTCCGCCTTCACGATGGTCTCCGCTTCCGCGAAGCGGCCCTGGAGACCGACGACCAAGGCGAGGTTCTGCCGCACCCGGGCGCTCGCACGCGGCGAGGCGTAGGCCTGCCGTAGCGCCTCTTCCGCCTTCGGCAGCTCTCTCGACAACATGTAGGAGAGGCCGAGATTGGAGAGCACGCCGGGATCACCCGGTGCGATCTTCAGCGCGCTCGCGTAATAGGATCGCGCCTCCTCATGACGGCCCATCTGGTCCAGCGCCGTACCCTGTACCGAGAGCAGGCGCCAGTCCGGATTGTCGGGCGAATGCGCTTTCGACAGGACGTCGTAGGCCTGTTGGAAATTGCCGTTGTCGGCGAGTGCGCGGCCGTACTGGGCGAGCAGCGCCTTGTTGCCGGGATTGGCGATGGTCGCCTGCTCGAGCACGGCCGCGGCCTGGGCCCGCTGGCCGTTGGCGCGCAAGGCCTGTCCGTAGGCGAGCGCGGCATCGGCATCCCTGGGATTGGCGCGGTAGCGCTCGCCATAGGCTTCGACGGCACGCGCTGGATCGACGGGCGCGCGGTCGGCAGGAGCCGCCTCCGCCCGGGGCCCGACCGAGCCCGTCACTTCTGAGAGCTTCGACATGGCCGTGCAGCCGCCGAGGCCCATGGCCACCGCCGCGATCAGCGACGTGGAGGCAAGAAGCCGGGCAAGACTGATCCGTTGACGCATGACGCTTTGACTCTCGAGCCGCTTGATCGAGCCGAACGCGTCAGCAATAGAATGTTAACCCTAACGGCCGGTTAACGGGGGATCCCGCCCTGGGTTCTTCGGTCCGGTCAATATTCGATGGCGAGCCGTCTGCGGATTTCGTCGATGCGCTTGTCGAGTGCATCGAACCGCGCGTGAACGGAGCGGTCGTGGAGATAGAAGACGTAACCGCCGGCAAGGAACGCGAAGATCCAATGGTGGTGCTCGACATAGACAAAAAGCGCCTCGACGGCCTGGCCGACGAATGTGACCACGCTCCACACAAATTCCATCGCATTTTCCTCCCGGCGCTTCCTCGTCGGTCGCCGGCGATCTCGACATCCGGCGGCCTCACCCCCGAGCCTAGCATGGCCGCGCCGCGAGTAGCAGTTCGCCGGACGGTGACGGCAAAGCCGATTGCAGCGGCGGCAAAACTCTGCGAAGTCTCGTCCGTTCGCATGACCCGCTTGATCTGACGATCCGGACCCGCCAATGCCTTCTGTCTTCGAGACGTTGCCCACCGCCATCCCGATCACCTTCGTCACCAGATCGAGCTGGGATCGGGTCGCCGAGACGCTGCCGCCGGCGCAACGCCGGTTCGCAACCGCGAGCGCCTTTGCCGCCAAGCCGGGCAGCTGTCTGGCACTGCCCGCGCCCGACGGCACGATTGCGCAGGTGCTGTTCGGCCTCGAGGACGAGGGTGCAAGATCGCGCGACCTGTTCCGACCCGGCGCCCTGCCCGGCCTGCTGCCGCCCGGGACCTATCGCTTTGCCAATGCGCCGCACGATCCGCGGCTGGCGGCGCTCGCTTTCGCACTGGGCTGCTACCGCTTCGCCCGCTACCGCAAGGCTGATCGGCCCGACGTTCGGCTGGTTCCGCCTGACGGTGTCGAGGCGGCAGAGATCGAGCGGATCGCTGATGCTGCAATGCTCGCGCGCGACCTCATCAACACGCCGTCCAACGACATGGGCCCGGAACAGCTCGCCGCGGCCGCGCAGGCGCTCGCCACCGAGTTCGGCGCCAGCTTCGCCTGCACCATCGGCGAGGAGCTGAAGACGAACTTCCCGCTGATCCACGCCGTCGGCATGGCCTCTAGCCGCGCGCCGCGGCTGATCGACATCGGCTGGGGCGACCCTGCTCATCCCAAGGTGACGTTGGTCGGCAAGGGCGTGTGTTTCGACACCGGCGGTCTCGACCTGAAGCCGTCGAGCGGCATGCTGATCATGAAGAAGGACATGGGCGGCGCCGCCAACGTGCTGGCGCTCGCTCGTATGGTGATGGACGCGAAGCTGAAGGTACGCTTGCGGGTGCTGATTCCGGCGGTGGAGAATGCCGTCGCAGGCAATGCCTTCCGCCCCCTCGACATCTTCACCTCGCGCAAGGGCATCACGGTCGAGATCGGCAACACCGACGCCGAAGGCCGTCTGGTGCTCGCCGATGCGCTGGCGCTCGCCGACGAGGAGAAGCCCGACCTGCTGATCGACCTGGGTACGCTGACCGGCGCGGCGCGGGTCGCGCTGGGGCCGGATTTACCGCCCTTTTACACCAATGATGAGGCGCTGGCCGCCGACGTCGCGCGCTGCGCGGTGAAGGAGAACGATCCGTTGTGGCGCATGCCGCTGTGGCCGCCTTACGATGCCTGGCTGGACTCCAAGACTGCCACGATCACCAACGCACCGTCCGGCGGCTTCGCCGGCTCGATCACCTGCGCACTGTTTCTGCAACGCTTCGTCGAGCACGCCAGGAGCTGGCTGCATGTCGACATCTATGGTTGGACGCCATCGGCGAAGCCGGCGCGGCCCGAAGGCGGCGAGTGCCAGGCCGCTCGCGCCCTCTACACGTTGCTGAGCGAGCGCTATGCGTGATCCAGGACACGACCCAAGGCTGACGCCGGCGCGGGGCGACATCGCCGCGAAATATCTCGAAGGCAAGGTCGAGGCGGATCGCTTCGTCACCGGCGAGGAATTCGAGGTGGTCGAGGCGATCGCGCCGATGCGCGAGCAGCCATCCTCGAACGCCATGCTGTTGACGGAGGCCCTGCGCGGTGAGCGCGTCACCATCTACGACCGCAATGGCGAGGGTTGGGCGTGGGGCCAGCTCAATGACGATGGCTATGTCGGCTGGCTGCCGGATGCGGCGCTCTCGAAGCCGACGGCCGCGCCGACGCACAAGGTCGGTGCGCTGCGGACTTTTGCGTTCCCCGGCCCGTCGATCAAGCTGCCGCCGGCGGACACGCTGGTATTTGGATCAAGCTTCACAATAGCACGTGAGGATGGGGCCTTCGCGGTGACGCGCGAGGGAGCATTCTTGCCGAAGACGCACCTCGTTCCGCTCGATCATCGCGAACCGGACTTCGTCGCCGTCGCCGAGCGCTTCGTTGGCACGCCCTATCTGTGGGGCGGCAAGAGTAGTTTCGGCATCGACTGCTCTGGCCTCCTCCAAGTGTCGTTGACATCGGCGGGCATCGGCTGCCCGCGCGACAGCGACATGCAGCAGGCCGGGCTCGGCCGCGCGCTGGAGCCGCATGAGCGAGGCAGCTTGCTGCGCGGCGATCTGATCTTCTGGAAGGGCCACGTCGCCATCATCCGGGATGCCAGCACT
This sequence comes from Bradyrhizobium sp. CCBAU 53415, assembly GCF_028128735.1. Classification (NCBI taxonomy): domain Bacteria; kingdom Pseudomonadati; phylum Pseudomonadota; class Alphaproteobacteria; order Hyphomicrobiales; family Nitrobacteraceae; genus Bradyrhizobium; species Bradyrhizobium sp. CCBAU 53415. The sequence continues at coordinate 291,742 of NZ_LBJF01000024.1, forward strand.
ATGGTTCACGCCAATGCCCATCACATGGCGACCGTGATCGAGCCGATCGAGCCGGCGCTTGCGCGGATCAGGGCGGCTGGCAGCGAGGTTGTTGCGATCAAGCGACTGTAATGACCGCCGTCATTCCGGGGCACGCGCATCGCGCGTGAACTCGGAATCTCGCACCATCACCTCTGGATTCCCGGTTCGCGCTACGCGCGTCCCGGAATGACGGCAGTTCCTACGTCGCCACCGAGCCATTCCCGGCAGTTTCCAGCCGGAACGCGGCCGCGAACAGCGCGCGCGTGTAATCCGTCTTCGGATTCTTGAACAGCTCGGTAGCCTGCCCCTCCTCGACCACCTTGCCGCCGCGCATCACGATCAGATGGCTGGCGAGCGAGGCGACGACGCGCAGATCGTGCGAGATGAACATGTAGGTGAGATCGCGCTTGCGCTGGAGCTCGCGCAGGAGATCGACCATCTGCGCCTGGAACAGCATGTCGAGCGCGCTGGTCGGCTCGTCCAGCACGACGAAATCCGGCTCCAGCACCACCGCGCGCGCGATGCTGATGCGCTGGCGCTGGCCGCCGGAGAATTCATGCGGATAGCGGAAGCGCGTCTCCGGGTTGAGCCCGACATCCTCGAGCGCCTTGACGACGCGCGCCTCGCGCTCCTCGCGCGACAGCTTCGGCTGGTGCACGGAGAGACCTTCGGCAATGATGTCGGCGACAGACATGCGCGGGCTGAGCGAACCGAACGGATCCTGGAACACGATCTGCATGTCGCGACGGAACGGCCGCATCTCCTGGAAGCGCAGGCCCTGGATGTCGTTCCCCAAGAATACGATGCGCCCGTTCGAGGAGATCAGCCGCAGCAGAGCGAGTCCCAGCGTGGTCTTGCCCGAGCCGGATTCGCCGACGACGCCGAGCGTCTCGCCCTTGCGCACGGCGACGCTGACACCATCGACCGCCTTGATGTGGCCGACCGTCTTGCGCATCAGGCCGCGCTTGATCGGAAACCACACTTTCAGATCATCGGTCGACATAACGACCGGCGCGTCCGGCTGCGGCGGCGCCGGGTCGGGCTTCGGCTCGGCCGCCAGCAGATCGCGCGTGTAGGGATGCTTCGGGCTCTTGAACACCTGCTCGACCGGTCCCTGCTCGACGATCCTGCCGCCCTTCATGACGCAGACGGTGTCGGCGATGCGGCGCACGATGCCGAGGTCGTGCGTGATGAACAGCAGGCTCATGCCGAGCCGCGCGCGGATCTCGGCGAGCAGCGCCAGGATCTGCGCCTGCACGGTAACGTCGAGCGCCGTCGTCGGCTCGTCCGCGATCAGAAGGTCCGGCTCGTTGGCGAGCGCCATCGCGATCATCACGCGCTGCCGCTGGCCGCCGGAGAGCTGGTGCGGATAGCTCTTCAGCCGCGTCTCCGGATCGGGAATGCCGACCTGCGTCAGCAGCTCCAGCGTCCGCCTGCGCGCCTCGCCATTGCTGGTCGGATTGTGCAGCTGGATGATCTCGCCGATCTGCGCCTCGATCGTGTGCAGCGGATTGAGCGAGGTCATCGGCTCCTGGAAGATGATCGAGATGTCGCTGCCGCGAATCTCGCGCATCTCCCGCTCGGAGCGGTCGATCAGCTCCTGTCCCTTGAAGCGGATGCTGCCCGAGGGATGCGAGGCGTTCGGATAAGGCAACAGCTTCAGGATCGAGAGCGCGCTGACCGATTTGCCGGAGCCGGACTCGCCGACCAGCGCCACGCATTCGCCGCGCTTGATCTGGAACGAGACCTCGTCGACCGCGAGCGTGGTGGCGCCGCCCTGGTGGAAGGCCACCGAAAGATCGCGCACGCTGAGCAGGGGCTGGTTGATCGCGTCCATGGCCTCACCTGAACGTCTTGCGCGGATCGAAGGCGTCGCGCACGGCTTCGCCGATGAAGATCAGAAGGGACAGCATGATCGCGACCGAGAAGAAGCCGGAGAAGCCGAGCCAGGGGGCCTGCACATTGGATTTCGCCTGGGATAGCAATTCGCCGAGCGAAGGCGATCCCGGCGGCAGGCCGAAGCCGAGGAAATCGAGCGCCGTCAGCGTCATCACCGACGAAGACACGATGAATGGCAGGAAGGTCATGGTCGCGACCATCGCATTCGGCAGCAGGTGGCGGAACATGATGACCGGGTTGGAGACACCGAGCGCCCGCGCCGCCTGGATATATTCGAAATTGCGCCCGCGCAGGAATTCGGCCCGCACGAGACCGACCAGCGAGACCCAGGAGAACAGCAGCAGGATGCCGAGCAGCACGAAGAAGCCGGGCACGAGCACCGAGGACAAAATCAGGAGAAGGTAGAGCGAGGGAATCGCCGTCCAGATCTCGATGAAGCGCTGGAAGATGAGATCGACCCGCCCGCCGAAATAGCCTTGCACCGCCCCCGCCGCGATGCCGATGACGGACGAGACGATGGTGAGGCAGAGGCCGAACAGCACGGAGATGCGGAAGCCGTAGATCAGCCGCGCCACCACGTCGCGCCCCTGATCGTCAGTGCCGAGCCAGTTGTATTCGAGGTCGCGGCAGCTCTTCAGCCCCTTCTTCTCGACCACTGGCTTGCATTGCGCTTCCGTCAACATCCAGGTGGGCGGCGACGGCGCCGGCGTCGGCAGGTCGAGATTGTGCGTGTCGTAGGAATAACGGATCAGCGGCCAGACGATGCTGCCGCCCTTGTCCTTGATCAGCTTCTGCAGATAGGGATCGCGATAGTCGGCGGCCGTCTCGAAGTCGCCGCCGAAAGTCGTCTCCGAATAGGTGACGAAGGCCGGCCAATACAGATGACCGTCGACCTTGATCAGGAAGGGACGATCGTTGGCGATCAGCTCCGCGAACAGCGAGATCACGAACAGGGCAATGAATATCCAGAACGACCAGTAGCCGCGCCGGTTGGCCTTGAAGTTCTGCCATCGCCGCTTGTTAAGCGGTGATGGGGCGAACGGCTTGCGCGCGATCGGAACGGCATCGCCGAGCGGCGACGTCGCGGTGGTTTCGATCGGCGTCGGAGCGGTGATCGTCATCAGACCTCCCGCGCCTCGAAATCGATCCGGGGGTCGATCCACATATAGGTCAGGTCGGAGACCAGGTTGATCACGAGGCCGACCAGCGAGAAGATGTAGAGCGTGCCGAACACCACGGGATAGTCGCGGTTGAGCACGCTCTCGAAGCTGAGCAGCCCCAGCCCGTCCAGCGAGAAGATGGTCTCGATCAGAAGCGAGCCCGAGAAGAAGGCGTGGATGAAGGTCCCGGGGAAGCCGGCGATCACGATCAGCATCGCATTGCGGAAGACATGGCCGTAGAGCACCCGGTTCTCGCTGCAGCCCTTGGCACGCGCGGTCATGACGTATTGCTTGCGGATCTCGTCCAGGAACGAGTTCTTGGTCAGGAACGTCATGGTGGTGAAGGCACCTAGTCCCATGGCGATCAGCGGCAGCGTCAGATGCCAGAAATAATCGATGATCTTCCAGTACCAGGGAAACTGCGACCAGCCGTCCGAGGTCAGTCCGCGCAACGGGAACCAGTTGAAGAAGGAGCCGCCGGCAAACAGGATGATCAGCAGGATTGCGAACAGAAAGCCGGGAATGGCATAGCCCAGCACGAGAATGGTCGATGTCCAGGTGTCGAAGCGCGTGCCGTCCTTCACCGCCTTGCGGATGCCGAGCGGGATCGAGATCAGATAGGTGATCAGCGTCAGCCAGAGGCCGAGCGAGATCGAGACCGGCAGCTTCTCCTTGATGAGCTGGATCACGCTGACGTCGCGGAAATAGCTCTTGCCGAAATCGAAGCGGGCGAAATTCCAGACCATCAGCGCGAAGCGCTCCGGTGCCGGCTTGTCGAAGCCGAACTGCACCTCCAGCTTCTTGATGAAATCAGGGTCGAGCCCCTGCGCGCCGCGATATTTGGAGTTGATGGCATCGCCGCCGGCACCGACCTGGCCCGGCGCACGCTGCGCGAAGTCGCCGCCGCCCGAAATGCGCGACGTGCCGCCGGTATCGGCGCCCGAGAGCTGCGCGATCACGCGCTCGACCGGGCCACCCGGCGCGAACTGCACGACGACGAAGGAGACGAACAGGATTCCGAGCAGGGTCGGAATCATCAGGAGGATGCGGCGGGCGATATAGGCGCTCATCGCTATTTTGCCTGCTCGAGTTTGGCCGCCTTGGCGGATTCATGCCACCAGATGTCGGGGGCGCCGACGCCGTTGGCATAACGCGGCAGCCTCGGTGGATGGCCGAACTGATCCCAATAAGCCAGCCGGTGCGTCTTGTTATACCATTGCGGCACCCAATAGCGGCCGGCGCGGAACAGCCGATCGAAGGCGCGGCAGGCGACGGTCAGCTCTTCGCGGCTGTCGGCCGCCATGATTTTCTCGATCATGGCGTCGATGGCCGGGCTGGCGACGCCCGCGAGATTGTACGAGCCCTTGGTCGCCGCGACCTGCGACGAGAAGAACGCGCGCATGGCATCGCCCGGCGTTGCCGACATGCTGAAGCGCTGGATCGTCATGTCGAAGTCGAAATCTTCCTGGCGCGCCTTGTGCTGCACAGCATCGACGAGGCGGATGCTCGCTTCGATGCCGAGCGTCGCGAGATTCTTGATGTAGGGTGCGTGGTGCGGCTGGAACGAAGGCTCGTCCAGCAGGAACTCGATCCTGAACACCTCGCCGTTCGGCAGCACCCGCTTGCCGTCCTTGATCGGTACGCCGGCTTCGTTCAGCAGTTGCTGCGCCTTGCGCAACAGGCTGCGGTCTTGCCCGGAGCCGTCCGAGACCGGAGGCGTAAACGGCGCAGCGAACACTTCGTCGGGAACCTGACCGCGGAAGGGCTCGAGCAGCCTCAGCTCTTCCTGCGAAGGAGGCCCGTTGCTCGCCATGAGATCGGAGTTCTGGAACGGCGACACCGTCCGGGCATAGGCGCCGTACATGATGGTCTTGTTGGTCCATTCGAAGTCGAAAGCATCGATCAGGGCCTCGCGTACACGAGCATCTCTAAATTTCTCGCGTCGCGTGTTGATGAACCAGCCTTGCGCGCCGGACGGCGTATCGTCGGGCACGACCTCCATTTTGACGCGGCCATCTTTCACCGCCGCAAAGTCATAGCGCGTCGCCCAGATGCGCGCGGTGAACTCTTCCCGATACAGATAATTCCTGCCTGTAAAGCCCTCGAAGGCGACGTCGCGGTCGCGATAGAACTCGTACCGCACGACGTCGAAGTTATAGGTGCCGCGGCAGGGCGGCAGATCGGCGGCCCACCAATCCTTCACCCGCTCATACTCGATGTAGCGATTGACCTCGAACTGGCCGACTTTGTAAGGACCCGAGCCCAGCGGGGTCTCCAGAGACGATTCATCGAACGGGCGAGATGCGTAGTACGCCTTCGAGAAGATCGGCAGGCCAGCGACATAGAGCGGCACGTCACGCGCGCGCCCCTTGGCAAAAGTGACGACGAGCGTCGCATCGTCGAGCGCTTCCGCACTGACCATGTCGCGCATCTGCACGATGATCAGCGGATGGCCCTTGGTCTTCAGCGCCGTCAACGAGAACGCTGCATCGTGGGCGGTGAGCTTGCTGCCGTCATGGAATTTCGCCTCGGGCCGCATCGTGAAGCGATAGACCAGCTTGTCCGGCGAGATCTGCACGGATTTGGCGGCAAGCCCGTACATCGCATCAGGCTCGTCGTTCGCGCGCACCATCAGCGGCACGAACGTCATGTCCATGCCCTGCGCACCGTCACCCTTCAGGATGAAGGCGTTGAGCGAGTTGAAGGTCTGGTAGGACTGATTGTAGGCGCGCACCGACGGGATCAGCGAGAACGTGCCGCCCTTGGGCGCGTCGATATTGACGTAGTCGAAATGATGGAAGTCGGCGGGATATTTCAGATCCCCGAACGCCGAGATGCCGTGGGCTTCGCTCCCCACTTCCGATGCCTGCGCACCACGCCACGGCTGCGCGCCAAGCGTCATCCCAAGAGTGCCGCCGACACCCAGGGCCAGCACGTGACGGCGTGACATCTGCGTCATGCGGGGAATGTCCTTCACGACTTCTTTGCGATCCGCGCGGCCTTGTCTGCGTCGTACCACCAGATGAATGGAAAGCCGGACAGACCGTACTTCGGCAACTCCGCCGGCCGGCCGAAGCGATCCCAGCGCGCGGTACGCACCTTGTTATAAGTCCATTGCGGCACGACGTAGTGGTTCCACAGCAGCACGCGGTCGAGCGCCTTGGTGGCCGCGACGAGATCGTCGCGATCGGTGGCGTAGATCACCCGCTCGATCAGCTTGTCGACCGCGGGGTTCTTGATGCCGGCGATGTTGCGCGAGCCGGGGATGTCGGCCGTCTTGGACGACCAGAATTCGCGCTGCTCATTGCCCGGCGACTGCGACTCGCTCCACGAATTGGTGACGATGTCGAAGTCCCACTCGCGCGTCCTGTTCTCGTACTGGGTCGGATCGACCGTCCGCACGCTGACGGCGATGCCGAGCCGTTCCAGCGACGGCTTGTAGAACAGCGTGATCCGCTCGAAGCTCGGATCCGAGTTCAGCAATTCGAGGGTGAACTGGGCGCCGGTCTTGACGTCGGTCAGCTTACGGTCGCGCACCTCGTAGCCGGCCTCCTTGAACAGGCGTAGCGCTTCGCGCAGATTGTCGCGGACCGCCTCCGGACTGCCGCCGACCGGGTTGGTGTAGGGCTTCGTGAAGACTTCGGGCGGGACCTGGGCGCGGACGGTTTCGAGGATCTCGAGCTCCTTGCCCTGCGGCAGACCGGTGGCCATGAGCTCGTCGATGCCGTCGAAATAGCTGCTGATGCGCTTGTACTGGCCGTAGAAGATCTGCTTGTTCATCTCCTCGAAGTCGAACGCGTAGTTGAGCGCACGCCGCACGCGGGGATCGCTGAACTTGGCGCGGCGCAGATTCGGCACGAAGGCCTGCATCACGCCCGAGCTGCGATTTGCGAACTCCTCGAGGATCACGCGCTTTTCGGTCACGGCCGGAAAATCGTAGGCCGTCGCCCAGTTTTTCGCGCTGTTCTCGGTGCGCCAATCGACCTGGTCGGCCTTGAAAGCCTCGATCGCCACGGTGGCGTCGCGGAAATATTCGTAGCGCAGCTCGTCGAAATTGTTGCGGCCCACATTGGCAGCAAAGTCGCGGCCCCAATAATCCTTGACGCGCTCCAGCGCGATGGAACGTCCGGCCACGAACTCCTTGATCTTGTAGGGGCCCGAACCGAGCGGCACCTCGAGCGTCGTGGCGGAGACATCGCGCTTGCGGCCCTGCGCGTCGGTCCCTTCCCACCAGTGCTTCGGCAGCACCGTCAGTTGCCCGACGATCTGCGGCAACTCTCGATTGCCCGGCGCATCGAATGTGAATTTCACCTCGCGCTCGCCGACCTTCTCAGCCCGGACCACATGGCTGTAATAGGCCGAATACATCGGGTGGTGCTTCTTGAAGGAATCGAGCGAGAAGATCACGTCATCGGCGGTGACCGGCTTGCCGTCGTGCCATTTGGCCTGCGGACGCAAGCGATAGGTGACGAAGGAGAAATCGTCGGGATGGCTGACGGCTTCGGCCAACGCGCCGTACTCGGTCGAGACTTCGTCGAGCGAGGGCGTCGTGAGGGATTCGTAGATGAAGGCGACGGCACCGGCGACCTGTCCCTTCACACCCGACACGACGATGTTGAAATTGTCGAAGGTGCCGACGGCGATCTGGCGGGCCACGCCGCCCTTGGGCGCGTCCGGATTGACGTAGTCGAAGCGCTTGAAATCGGGGGGGTACTTGACCTTTCCGAACAGCGACAACGCATGGCGCCAGGGCAACTCGCTCGCCGCCTGCGCCGCACCGACGACGGGGAGCCCCGCTACGGAACCTAGGGCGGGAAGCGCTGCGGCCGCAGTGCCGGTGAGCAGGAGATCGCGTCGGGTAATGGCCAAATCAACATCCCTGTCTTGAAGGAGGCTACTCCTTTAAATTCCCAATATAGGCGAGGTTTCGACCGAATATGTTGCTTTTTCCTCATCTTGGAACGCCGGACGGCCCGTCAGATGCGGCCAAACGCCCCGATAAACTCGCCGCGAGGCCCGGATACGGAAACGGCCAGGCTTCTCAGCCTGGCCGCATATTTTAAGACGGGTTCTTGAGGCTCTACTTCGACGCCGTCGGCAGCGGCTGAGGATGCTCCGACAGAGAGTTCAAATAGGCAATGACATCGGCGCGCTCGGAATCCTTCTGAATACCGGCGAAGCCCATGGCGGTGCCAGGAATGAAGCCCTTGGGATTGGCGATGAACTTGTTGAGATCCTCGAACGTCCAGTCGCCGCCCTTGGACTTCATGGCGGCCGAGAAGTTGAAGCCGTTGCGGCCCTGGCCCTTTGGCTCGCCGACAACGCCGTAGAGGTTCGGACCGACGCGATTCGGGCCACCCTTCTCAAACGTGTGGCAGGCGCCGCACTTCTTGGCGGCAGCAGCGCCCTTCTCGACCGAGGCGGTCTGGAGCAGCTTTTCGATCGGCTCGGCGGCCGCAGGCGCGGCGCCGCCTTCCTTGCCATGGCCGGCATCTTCCTTGACGGCGATCTCGAATCCCGGCTTTTCCGGCATCTTGGGCGAGAACAAAGCGCTCGCGGTGAAGCTCGTCACCAGCAGAATGAGACAGGTGCCGAGCACGGCACCGAGAATCTTATTGAGTTCGAAAGAGTCCATTTCCGGCCAGGCCCCACACCGCAAGAAGGATCGAGCGGCCGGGCGGCCGCCAGGACGAGCCTCGGGAGAATCAAACGTTCCTTATTGTTTCCCCGAGTTTTGCCATTGAGATATCGGTTTGCCCGGGGTCTGGCAACCCGTATAAGCGACCCGGCTTCAGGCTCGTCCCCACCCCATTTCCCGGCGCGGAAAACGCTCCGTTTTCAGGCCCTTGACCTCATGACCGATCCTCGCATCCTGGTGCTGATCCCGGCCCGCATGGCCGCCACCCGCCTGCCCGGCAAGCCGCTCGCCGACATCGCCGGCCTTCCGATGATCGTGCATGTGCTGCGTCGCGCCGAGGCCGCTGCCATCGGCCGGGTCGCGGTCGCAACCGACACGCCGGAGATCGCATCCGTCGTCACCGCCCATGGCGGCGAGGCCGTGATGACCCGCGCCGACCACCCCTCCGGCTCGGACCGCATCCACGAGGCCATGCAGAAGCTCGATCCCGAGGGCAAGGCCGAGATCGTGATCAACCTGCAGGGTGATTTCCCGACCATCACGCCGCAGACCATCCGCGAGGTGCTGCCACCCTTTGCCGACCCCGCGGTCGATATCGTGACTTTGGCCTCGGAAATCCACACCGAGGAGGAAGACCTCGCCCCGAGCGTCGTGAAGGCCATCGGTTCGCCGATCGGGCCGAAGCGGCTGCGCGCACTTTATTTCACCCGCGCCACCGCCCCTTATGGCAACGGACCGCGTTACCACCACATCGGCCTCTATGCTTACCGCCGCGCGGCTCTGGAGCGCTTCGTGTTGCTGCCGCCCTCGCCCCTGGAACGCCAGGAAAGCCTGGAACAGCTCCGGGCGGTGGAAGCCGGCATGCGCATCGACATCATGATCGTCGACAGCGTGCCCCGCGGCGTCGACACGCCGCCCGATCTTGAGACCGCCCGCAGCATCCTTTCCAAATCCTGAGCCGCTGTTACAAGGCCGACCAGGAGCACTTTAAGACATGAGCAAGATGAAGATCGCATTCCAGGGCGAGCCCGGGGCCAATTCCCACATCGCCATCGTCGAGGCCTATCCCGACGCCGAACCGATGCCCTGCGCCACCTTCGAGGACGCGCTGTCGGCGATCTCGTCGGGCGAGGCCGATCTCGGCATGATCCCGATCGAGAATTCGGTCGCCGGCCGCGTCGCCGACATCCACCACCTCCTGCCGGCCTCCGGCCTCTTCATCATCGGCGAATGGTTCTTGCCGGTTCGGCATCAACTGATGGCGGTGAAGGGCACCAAGCTCGAAGACATCAAGAGCGTCGAGAGCCACGTGCACGCGCTCGGCCAGTGCCGGCGCATCATCCGCAAGCTCGGCGTCAAGCCGATCGTGCACGCCGACACCGCCGGCAGCGCCCGCGACATCTCCGAGCGCAAGGACAAGACGGTGGCCGCGATCGCCTCGCGCCTTGCCGCAAAGATCTACGGCCTCGACATCCTCGCCGAGGACATCGAGGACGAGGCGCATAACACCACGCGATTCGTGGTGCTGGCGCGTGAGCCGAAATGGGCTGCGCAAGGCTCCGGACCGCTGGTCACGACGTTCGTCTTCCGGGTGCGCAATTTGCCGGCCGCGCTCTACAAGGCGCTGGGCGGCTTTGCCACCAACGGCGTCAACATGACCAAGCTCGAAAGCTACATGGTCGACGGCAATTTCTTCGCCACGCAGTTTTACGCGGATGTCGATGGCCACCCCGACGACAAGGGCCTCGCTTTCGCCATCGAGGAGCTGAAATTCTTCTCGCGCGAATTCCGCATCGTCGGCGTGTATCCGGGACATCCGTTCCGCGCGACCTTCAGCGAAACGCAGGATTGATCCCTCACCCTCCCCCTGGAGGGGGAGGGTCGGCTCACATTGAGCGCAGCGAAATGTGAGACGGGGTGGGGTGACGGTCTCTCCACGTCGAATACTGCCCGAGTGGAGAGATCACCCCACCCCGCTCGCGCGGCGCGCGATCGACCCTCCCCCTCCAGGGGAGGGTAAGCTACCCCGCTGCTCCAAGCCCGAACGCCTCCGCCAGCAGTGAATACGATTTCTTGCGCGCCTCGTGGTCGTACACGGCGGTGATCACCATCAACTCGTCCGGCTTGCTCGCATCGATCAGCGGCTGCAGTTTCCTCCGCACCGTCGCGGGGCTGCCGACGAACAGGCGCGAGCGGTTGCGCAGGATCGAGGTGCGCTCGGCGTCGGAGTAAGGATAGGCCAGCGCCTCCTCGACGCTCGGCAGCGGGAGATATTGGCCGCGGTCGCGGCGCAGCCGGTTGAGATCGAACGAGCTGGCGAGCCGTTCGGCCTCCTGATCGGTATCGGCGGTGATGACGGCAATCGCGAGGATCGCATGCGGGGCGGCGCGCCACGCCGAGGGCTGGAAGCGGTTGCGGTAATGCACCATGGCATCGACTGCATCGTGGGATGCGAAATGATGCGCGAAGGCGAAGCCCATGCCGACTTGGGCGGCCAATTCCGAGGAATAATCGCTGGAACCAAGCAGCCAGATCGGCGGTAGCCTGGTGTCGTCGGGCATGGCGACGACGTTGTTGTAGGGGTGTCCCGCAGGAAATTCGCGGGTCTCCCACAGGATCAACTCGTGCAGCCGCTCCAGGAAATCGTCACCCTCGCGGCGGTCGAGGCGACTGCGGAGCGCGTAAGCCGTCGCACCGTCGGTGCCGGGGGCGCGGCCGAGACCAAGGTCGATCCGGCCGGGAAACAGCGCTTCCAGCATCTTGAAGCGCTCGGCCACCACCAACGGCGCGTGATTGGGCAGCATCACCCCGCCGGAGCCGACACGGAGGTGCTTCGTCACCGCCGCGATCTGCCCGATCATCACGTCGGGCGCGGGGCTCGCGACGGAGGCGAGGTTGTGATGCTCGGCGAGCCAGTAGCGGGCATAGCCGAGCCCATCGACGTGGCGCGCCAGATCGATGCTGTTGCGCAGCGCCGCCGCCGGCTTGGTGCCGGTGGTGACCACGGAGAGGTCGAGGACTGAGAGCGGAATCATGGCGCGTTAACGTAGCGGAGGGCGGCGCGGCGGCAATGGGCTAGCCGCGCGGGTCTGACGTGTGCGGCCGCACGCCGGGTCGACCTGCCGCGATGGGATAAGGACAATCGTGACAACACCCCTTTCCATTCTGCCCACGTCGGATCAGGACGCTCGATGCCACCCAAATTGTTATTAATCATATGAAATTATAGAGGTAACTGTCAAAATACCATCTTCCCACTCAAAACGGTCGATCTTGAGTAAATCGGGCATTTGCTGGTCTAAGTGGGCCACTTCCCATCGTTGATGGGCTGTCGATCCAACCGACTTTGCCCTATCTTGAACTGCCGGACCTGGATGCGGCTGCCGGCCGCCGTGGCTGAGCGAGACCCTTGGAGCGAGTGGTGCCATGACCGACCTGACGACGCCTGTCCGAGCCGACGGGCAGGAACGGCACCTGAAGCAGCCTGCGATCTCCTTCGAGTTCTTTCCGCCCAAGACCGAGGAGATGGAGCGGAATCTCTGGGACACTATCAACCGGCTCGCCCCGCTCGAGCCGAAATTCGTCTCGGTGACCTATGGCGCCGGCGGCTCGACCCGCGAGCGCACCCATTCCACCATCGCCCGCATCCTCAAGGAGACCGCGCTGCTGCCGGCGGCGCATCTGACCTGCGTCGGCGCCTCGCGCGGCGAAATCGACGAGATCGTCGACCGCTATCACGAAGTCGGCGTCCGCCATATCGTGGCCTTGCGCGGTGACCCCGCCGGCGGCATCGGCACGCCCTATTCGAGCCATCCCGACGGCTACCAGAGCTCGGCCGCGCTCGTCGCGGGGATCAAGAAGCGGCACGGCGATATCGAAGTGAGCGTGTCGGCCTATCCCGAGAAGCATCCCGAGGCGCGCGACTTCGATGCCGACATCGACACGCTCAAGGCCAAGGTCGATGCGGGTGCGACGCGCGCGATCACGCAGGTGTTCTTCGATAACGACCTCTACTTCCGCTATCTGGATCGCGTCCGTGCCCGCGGCATCGACATCCCGATTGTGCCGGGCATCATGCCCATGCACAATTTCAAGCAGGCGCGCAATTTCGTCACCCGCGCCGGCACCACCGTGCCGGACTGGTTCGCCGCGAAATTTGAAGGCCTCGACGACGACGCCGAGACCCGCAAGCTGGTGGCGGCGACCGTCGCGGCCGGGCAGGTTCAGAAACTCGCCAAGCACGGCGTCGACACCTTCCACTTCTACACCATGAACCGCGCCGATCTCGTATTCGCGATCAGCCATTTGCTCGGCATTCGCGCCAAGACCGCCAAGAAGGCTGCGTAAGATCAGATGACCGTACCCGCTTCCGCCAAGCGAACCGCCCTCCTCGACGCCGCGCGCGAACGCATTCTCGTGCTCGACGGCGCCATGGGCACGATGATCCAGAACCTCCAGCTCGACGAGGCCGCCTTCCGCGGCGAGCGCTTCAAGAACTTCCATCGCGACCTGCGCGGCAACAACGATTTGTTGATCCTGACCCAGCCGCAAGCGATCGAGGACATCCACGCCGCCTATTTGCGCGCTGGCGCCGACATCGTCGCCACCAACACCTTCTCCACGACCTCGATCGCGCAGGCCGATTACGACCTCACCGACGTCGTCTACGAGATGGCGCGCGAAGGCGCCCGCCTCGCCGGCAATGCCGCACGGCGCGTTGCCGCTGAAGACAGCAAGCCGCGCTTCGTCGCTGGCGCCATCGGCCCCACCAACCGCACCGCCTCGATCTCGCCCGACGTTTCCAATCCCGGTTATCGCGCCGTCACCTTCGACGATTTGCGCAAATCCTATGGCGAGCAGATCCGCGGCCTGATCGACGGTGGCGTCGACCTGCTGCTGGTCGAGACCATCTTCGACACGCTGAACGCCAAGGCAGCCCTCTATGCGATCGCCGAGATCACCGAGGAGCGCGGCATCGACATGCCGGTGATGGTGTCGGGCACCATCACCGACAAGTCCGGCCGCCTGCTCTCGGGCCAGATGCCGGAAGCGTTCTGGAATTCGGTGCGGCACGCAAAACCGATCACCATCGGCTTCAACTGCGCGCTCGGCGCCGAGGATCTGCGCGCGCATATCGCCGATATCGGCCGCGTCGCCGATACTCTTGTTTGTGCCTATCCGAATGCAGGCCTGCCCAACGAGTTCGGCCAGTATGACGAGACGCCCGAGTACATGGCGCGCCTGATCGGCGAGTTCGCCCGCGACGGCCTCGTCAACATCGTCGGCGGCTGCTGCGGCACCACGCCGGATCACATCGCGGCGATCGCAGCCGCAGTGGCGCCGCACAAGCCGCGCATCGTGCCGGAGATCACCCCGCGCCTGCGGCTCTCGGGCCTCGAGCCGTTCGTGCTGACCGACGCGATCCCCTTCGTCAATGTCGGCGAGCGTACCAACGTCACGGGATCGGCCCGCTTCCGCAAGCTGATCACCGCCGGCGACTACACCGCAGCGCTCCAGGTCGCCCGCGACCAGGTCGAGAACGGCGCGCAGATCATCGACGTCAACATGGACGAGGGCCTGCTCGACTCGGAAGCCGCGATGGTGACATTCCTCAACCTCGTCGCCGCCGAGCCCGACATCGCCCGCGTCCCCGTGATGGTGGACTCCTCGAAATTCTCGGTGATCGAGGCCGGCCTGAAATGCGTGCAGGGCAAGCCGGTCGTCAACTCGATCTCGATGAAGGAAGGCGAGGAGAAGTTCATCTTTGAAGCCAGGATCGCACGCCGCCACGGCGCGGCCGTGGTCGTGATGGCGTTCGACGAGGTCGGCCAGGCCGATACGTTCGCGCGCAAGACCGAGATCTGCAAGCGCGCCTACGACATCCTGGTGAACAAGGTCGGCTTCCCGCCTGAGGACATCATCTTCGATCCCAATATTTTCGCGATCGCGACCGGCATCGAGGAGCACAACAATTACGGCGTCGACTTCATCGAGGCGACGCGCTGGATCCGCCAGAACCTGCCGGGCGCGCATGTCTCGGGCGGCGTCTCCAATTTGTCGTTCTCGTTCCGCGGCAACGAGCCGGTGCGCGAGGCCATGCACTCGGTGTTCCTGTATCACGCCATCAAGGCCGGCATGGACATGGGCATCGTCAATGCCGGCCAGATGATCGTCTATGACGACATCGATCCGGAGCTGCGCCAGACCTGCGAGGACGTCGTCCTCAACCGCGACGCGGGCGCCTCCGAGCGCCTGCTGGCGCTCGCCGAGAAATTCCGCGGCAAGAAGACCGAAAGCAAGGAAGCCGATCTCGCCTGGCGCGAATGGCCGGTGGAGAAGCGGCTGTCGCATTCGCTGGTGCACGGCATCACCGAATTCATCGAGCAGGACACCGAAGAGGCCCGCAAGAACTCCTCGCGCCCGCTCGACGTCATCGAGGGCCCGCTGATGGCCGGCATGAACGTGGTCGGCGACCTCTTCGGCGACGGCAAGATGTTTTTGCCGCAGGTGGTGAAGTCCGCCCGCGTCATGAAGCAGGCCGTGGCTTACCTGATGCCGTTCATGGAGGAAGAGAAGGCGCGCAACCTCGCCAGCGGCATCGGCACGGAGGGCTCCTCGTCCGCCGGCAAGATCGTGCTCGCGACGGTGAAGGGCGACGTCCACGACATCGGCAAGAACATCGTCGGCATCGTGCTCCAGTGCAACAATTTCGAGGTCATCGACCTCGGCGTGATGGTGCCGGCGGCCAAGATCGTCGAGACCGTAAAGGCGGAGAAGGCCGACATCGTCGGCCTGTCCGGCCTGATCACGCCCTCGCTCGACGAGATGGCGTTCTTCGCCGGCGAGTTGCAGCGCGAAGGCCTCAAGCTGCCGCTCCTGATCGGCGGCGCCACCACCAGCCGCGTGCATACCGCCGTCAAGATCGACCCGAGCTATCGCGCCGGTCCCGTCGTGCACGTCAACGACGCCAGCCGCGCCGTCGGCGTCGCCTCTGCACTGCTCTCGCCCGAGAAGCGCGAGGCCTACGCCGCCGAGGTGCGCGCCGAATATGCCAAGATCTCGGAAGCGCATCTGCGCGCGCAGGCCGACAAGAAGCGCCTGAAGCTGGCTGACGCCCGCGCCAACCGCGTGCCCGTCGACTTCGCGAAAAGCAAGCCGGTGAAGCCGACCTTCCTCGGCATCAAGAGCTTCGACGACTACGATCTCGCCGAGCTGGTCGACTGCATCGACTGGACACCGTTCTTCCAGACCTGGGAGCTCGCCGGGCGCTTCCCCGCCATCCTCGACGACGCCAAGGTCGGCGAGGTCGCGCGCTCGCTCTATGACGATGCCCGCAAGATGCTCGACACCATCGTCAAGGAGAAATGGTTCCGGGCGCGCGCCACGATCGGCTTCTGGCCGGCGAATGCGCAAGGCGACGACATCGTGCTCTATGCCGACGAGAGCCGGACCAAGAGCATCGCGACGCTGCACACGCTGCGCCAGCAGCTGGAGAAGCGCGAGGGCCGCTTCAACGCGGCGCTCGCCGACTTCATCGCGCCCGCCGGCGTGCCCGACTATATCGGCGGCTTCGTCGTCACCGCAGGGATCGGCGAGGACGCGGTCGCCGATCGCTTCAGAAAAGCGAACGACGACTACTCCTCGATCCTGTGCAAGGCGCTGGCCGACCGCCTTGCGGAGGCCTTCGCCGAGCGCATGCATGCCCGCGTGCGCCGCGAGTTCTGGGCCTATGCACCGAACGAGACGCTCTCCAACGAGGAGCTGATCCTGGAGAAGTACTCTGGGATCCGCCCCGCGCCCGGCTATCCCGCGCAGCCCGACCACACCGAGAAGGCGACGCTGTTCGAGCTGCTCGACGCGGAAGCAACCGCTGGCGTGAAGCTGACCGAGAGCTTTGCGATGTGGCCGGGCTCGTCCGTATCAGGGCTCTATTTCGCGAACCCCGAGAGCTATTATTTCGGCGTCGGCAAGATCGAGCGCGACCAGGTCGAGGACTACGCCGCGCGCAAGGGCATGAGCGTGGCGGAAACCGAACGCTGGCTCGCGCCGATCTTGAACTACATCCCGTCGCAACAGACCGACAAGGCCTTTGCGGCAACGGCGGCGAACGACGAGACCTCGAAGGATCTCGCCTCGCATCCGCCTGGCTGCACCTGCGCGATGCACCTCGTCTGGCAGAAGAAGCGTGCGGGGGCGGGATAGCTCCGAACACGAAAAGTGAAAAACAACCCCATGCACAGTAGCGATGGGGTTGAAAGGGTTGAGCATTTTCGGTCTCGCCGAAGGCCGATTTGCGACGTCGGGCAAAACAGGGGTATTGTTGCATCATCGGCTCGCGTGCCCACTGAAGCGCCGCCGGCGGATGCGTCATTCACCCTTGCAATGCGCACGGTGCCCATCCTCCCCTGAAGGGGGAGGATCGGTTCGCAAGGAGCGAAGCGGAATGCGGACCGAGGTGGGGTGACGGTCTCTCGACACCCAACGCTGCCCATGCGGAGAGATCCCCCCACCCCGCTCGCGCTTCGCGCGATCGAGCCTCCCCCTCCAGGGGAGGGTAAGAGATCTCACCCTTTCGGCGGGGCGAGCGGCTGCACGATCTCCTTGAACGGGGCCAGTGCCTCGCAACGCTCTGCATGTGCCGCAAGCGCGGGATAACGCGCCACTTCGAACAATTGCGGATGCGCCTCGCGGGTGAAGCGGACGACGCAGGCGACCGCGACGTCGGCATGGCCGATGCGCTCACCCAGCCAGTACGGCGTTGCCACCCTGGCGCGCTCGGCTTCCAGCACCTTCAGGACGTCGCCAATCTGCGCCTGGCAGCGCTCGACCCACAGCGCGAGCTGCTCCTTCCGCAGCACGCGCTCGTAGAGCAGGCTCACCGCCTTGTCGCCGAGGCCGGAGGCAAGCGCGCAGATGCGCAAATGCTTGCGCCGCTCAGCGCCGCTGCGCGGCAGCATTGCTTTCTCGGGACCAACGAGATCGTCGAGATAATCCAGGATGATCATGCTCTCGATCAGCGCCTCGCCATCGTCGAGCACCAAGGTCGGCACCCGGCGCAGCGGATTGTACGGCGCGATCTTGTCGGCATCGCCGAAGGTCGACCACGGCCTGTGCTCGAAGGCGAGCCCGTAGAGCCGCAGCGCAATCGCGACGCGGCGGACGAAGGGGGAATCATATTGGCCGATCAGGAACATGGTTCTCGCTATTCTCGGTTGGACAAGGCAGGGCCGATTAGTCTCCACGACCGGCTCGGTGCGGCGCAACAAAAATCTCGGAAATGGAGCATTGCGCCGGCTGCAACGACGTCCGCGACGGCCTCACGCGCACCATGCTCAAATGGGGATTCCGGGCTCGCGCCAATTGGCGCGCCCCGGAATGACGGTGAGGAGGCAGTCGCACGCTATTCGATGATCGGCACGTGCCTCGCCGCCGTCCGCGGCGCCGTACCGTCGAGACGCGGATCAGCCGCAATCTCGATCTGGCGGCGGAAGGGGCGGAAGCCGGAACGCTGATAGAATGCGACGGCCGATGGATGATCGAAGGTGCAGGTGTGCACCCAGACGCGGCGGACGTCGCGTGACCACGCCATCTCCAGCGCGCGGTTCATCAGGAAGCGGGCGGCGCCGGTGCCGATCAAGGGGGCGGTAACGCCGAAATAGACCAGCTCGCACTGGCCGGGCTCGCGGAAGTCGAGCTCAAGCAGGCCTTCGTCGCGGCCGTCGGCGACCAGGGCGTAGATCTCGATTCCAGGCGCGTGGATGATTGCGGCGAGCTCGGCGTCGGTCATGCGGGCGCGTGAGAACCAGAGCCAGTCCTCGCCGACGCGGCGGAAGAGCTCTCGGTACCAAGGAAGCGCGGGCGTATCGACATTGCGCAGGGTCCAGGCGCCGGGTGGATCGTCGCGACGCGCGGGAGGCGCGGTCATCTCCAGATGGGTGACGACGGCGGCGATCTTGCCGGCGGGGACGTCGGAATAGCCGTCGGGGAGGATCATGCTTGGTGCTTCTTTTGTTAGCGGCTAGTGGGCGGCGCCGTTTGAGGCACCACGGCAGCGCCACACTCCGTCATTGCGAGCGCAGCGAAGCAATCCAGAATCTTTCCACGGAGACAGTCTGGATTGCTTCGCTGCGCTCGCAATGACGGCGTGGAAGCAGTTGAGCGCGCCTCGCGGCATCGAGCTGCGAGGCTGTACCAACGCCTACCCCTCCCCCTCGTCGCTCGCGAGCACGCCCTTCACCGCGCGCGCCCAGCCCGCAAGCTTCCGCTCGCGCGTCGCCTGGCTCATGTTCGGCTTGAAGCGGTGCTCGAGGCGCCAATTGTCGGCGAATTTCGTCGGCTCGGGATAGACGCCGGCGTTGAGGCCGGCGAGATAGGCGGCGCCCAGCGCCGTGGTCTCCTGGATCACGGGGCGGTCGACCGGCGCATCGAGGAGATCGGCGAGGCGCTGCATGGTCCAGTCGGAGGCAGTCATGCCGCCATCGACGCGGAGCACGACGCTGGCGGTTTCCGAGCTCGGCCAGTCCGCGCGCATCGCGGCCCAGAGGTCGAAGGTCTGGTAGCAGACGCTTTCCAGCGCAGCATGGGCGAACTCGGCGGGGCCGGTGTTGCGGGTGAGGCCGAACAGCGCGCCGCGCACCCGCGGATTCCAGTAGGGCGCGCCCATGCCGACGAAGGCCGGCACGAGATAGACGCTCTGCATGGAGTCGGATTGATCGGCGAGCGGGCCGGTTTCGGCGGCGTGCTTGATGATGCCGACGCCGTCGCGCAGCCACTGCACGGCCGAGCCCGCGACGAAGATCGAGCCCTCCAGCGCGTAGGTGCGCTTGCCGTCGAGCTGATAGGCGACCGTGGTGAGCAGCTTGTTCTTCGACACCACCGGCGTGGTGCCGGTGTTGAGCAGCGCAAAACAGCCGGTGCCGTAGGTGGACTTCATCATGCCCGGGCGGAAGCAGGCCTGGCCGATGGTCGCGGCCTGCTGGTCGCCGGCGATGCCTGAGATGGCAATCGCGCCACCGAACAGGTCAGGTGTGCTCTCGCCGAAGCGGGCCGAGGAATCCTTCACCTCGGGCAGCATCGAGCGCGGCACGCCGATGATCTCCAGCAGCTCGTCGTCCCACTGGCCGGTGTGGATGTTGAACAGCAGCGTACGCGAAGCATTGGTGGCGTCGGTGGCGTGCACCTTGCCGCCGGTGAGACGCCAGAGCAGATAGCAATCGACAGTGCCGAACATCAATTCGCCGCGCGCGGCGCGGGCGCGGGCGCCGGGGACGTGATCGAGGATCCAGGCGACCTTGGTGCCGGAGAAATAGGGATCGATGATCAGGCCGGTCTTCTGCGAGATGACGGGCTCGCGGCCTTCTGCCTTGAGTTTCGCGCAGATGTCGGCGGTGCGGCGGTCCTGCCAGACGATGGCGCGGTGCACGGCCTGGCCGGTGGCGCGGTCCCACACCACGGTGGTCTCGCGCTGGTTGGTGATGCCGATCGCGGCGATGTCCTTTGCGCCGATGCCGGCCTGCTCGATCGCCTCGCGGCAGACCATCACGGTCGAGGTCCAGATGTCCTCCGGCTCGTGCTCGACCCAGCCGGAAGCCGGAAAGTGCTGCGGGAATTCCTGCTGCGCCTTCGCCGCGATGGAAATGTCGCTGCGAAACACGATCGCGCGCGAAGAGGTGGTGCCCTGGTCGATGGCAAGGACGAAAGACATGGCGGCTACCTTGGCGTTGAGCTTGGCGTTTCCCTGGAGGGAGTCATTGTGTCGCGCCAAAGGGAGCGGATTGGAGGCGGAAGGTCAAGGCGGCTCTGCTCTTACCCTCCCCTGGAGGGGGAGGGTCGGATCACATGCAGCGAAGCGGAATGTGATCCGGGGTGGGGTGACGGTCTCTCCGCAAAGGATGCTGCCCGTGGGGGGAGATCACCCCACCCCGCTCGCGCTGCGCGCGATCGACCCTCCCCCTCCAGGGGAGGGTAAGAAAGAGCGCGGCTCGATTCAGGTTGACGTCTTCCGCTTGCGCTGGTGCTCAAGGTGCACGACTGCCGCTTCACGCGAGCCGTAAAGCTCTACATAGATTTGTTCGAGTGCTGCAGTCAGATCAGTCGCAATCTCCGAATTCCAAAATCGGACAACGCGATAGCCTTCGCGCTCGAGCCAGCGTTGGCGTTTGGCATCATGCTCGGCCGCATCGTCTTCATTGTGATGCCCGCCATCGAGCTCGATGATGAGGCGCTTGGCTGGCAAGAAGAAGTCGACGACATAGGGGCCGATCGGCGCTTGCCGGTGGAAGTGCGAGCCTTCGAGCGGGAGCTCCTTGAGGGCACGCCACAGGATGCGCTCGTGGGGCGTCGTGTTCGCTCTCAGCTTCTTTGCGGCGGCGCGTCGGATCGATGTTGAGACCATTTGCGTGGCTTCACCCCACCCCGCTTCGCGTTGCGCTCTGCGCAACACGAAGCGACCCTCCCCCTCCAGGGGAGAGTAAGAGAAGCGTGCTCGCGACACAACTGCAAGTCGTGAGAGGCCTACACCGCCGCCGTGGTGACGCCGCCGTCGATGACGATGGTCTGGCCGGTCATGAAGCTCGAGGCGTCGGATGCGAGATACGCCACGGCACCTGCGATCTCATCCGGTTCACCGATGCGGCGGAGCGGGGTGGTGGCGGTGCGGCGCTTGAGGTTGGCTTCGTCTTCCCAGAGGGCGCGGGCGAAGTCGGTCTTGACGAGGCCGGGCGCGATGCAGTTGACGCGGACGCCCTTCGGGCCCCATTCGCCGGCGAGCGAGCGGCACAGCGCGAAGTCGGCGGCTTTCGAGATGCCGTAGGCGCCGATCACGGTGGAGCCGCGCAAGCCGCCGATCGAGGAGATGATGACGACGGAGCCTTTGCCGCGCTCCGCCATCTGCGGAATCGCGAGCGCGGAGAGCCAGATGTTGCTCTTGACGTTCGAGCCCATGATCTTGTCGAAGGCTTCATCCGTGATGTCGAGCAGCGGACCGTAGTAGGGATTGACGGCGGCGTTGCAGACGAGAATGTCGATCTTGCCGTAATGCTTCGTGGCACCCGAGATCAGCGCCTCGACCTCGGCCTTGCGCGCGATGTTGCAGGGGATGACGGTTGCCTCGCCACCGACCGCATTGATGCCGTCGGCGACCTCCTTGCAGGCCTCGGCCTTGCGCGAGGAGACCACGACCTTGGCGCCGAGCTTTGCCAGCAGTTCGGCGGAGGAGCGGCCGATGCCGCGGCTGGAGCCGGTGACCACGGCGACCTTGCCGGTGAGATCGAACGGGGTGTTTTTCATGGGTGTTGCCTCGGTGCTTCAACGACCTCCGTCATTGCGAGGAGCGAAGCGACGAAGCAATCCAGACCGTCTCCGCGGACGGATTCTGGATTGCTTCGCTTCGCCCGCAATGACGAAGGAGAGACCTAGATCAGCCCGCCCGCGTCGGCGACGCGGCGCTGGTGGTAGTCGGTGTCGCCGAACGTGTTCTCGATCATGGTGAGACGCTTGAAGTAGTGGCCGATCTTCGCCTCCATGGTCATGCCGATGCCGCCATGGAGCTGAATCGACTGCTGGCCGACGAATTTCAGCGACTTGCCGATCTGCACCTTGGCGGCTGCGATGGCGTTGGAGCGCTCCCTGGCATCCTCGAAATCGTTCGCCATGGTCGCGAACATCGACATCGAGCGCGCCTGCTCGGCGGCGACGAACATGTCGGAGGCGCGGTGCTGCAGCGACTGGAACGAGCCGATCGCGACGCCGAACTGCTTGCGCGTCTTGATGTACTCGACCGTGGTCTTGAGCGATTCGTCCATCAGGCCGACCGCCTCGGCGCAGAGCGCGACGCGGGCTTCATCCACCACGCGCTCGATCAGCGCGAGCGAATCCTCGGGATTGCCGATCACGGCATCCGCGCCCACTTCGACACCAGTGAAGGTGATGTCGGCGGCGTGGAGGCCGTCCTGGGTCGGGTAGGACTTCTTCGCGACGCCCTTGGCATTTGCGGGGACCAGGAACACGCCGATGCCGCTTCGGTCGCGGCGGTCGCCCTTGGTGCGCGCGGTGACGACGAGCGTGTCGGCATTCTCGCCGTTGAGCACGACGAACTTCTCGCCGTCGATGACCCAGCCGTCGCCCTTCTTCTTCGCGGTCGTGGTGACGTCGAACAGATCGTAGCGCGAGTTCTTCTCGAGCTGGGCGAACGCCAGCGTCTTGCTGCCGTCGATGATCCCTGGCACGTGCGCGGCCTTCTGCGCGTCGGTGCCGGCATGGCGCAGGAAGCCGCCGCCGATCACGACCGTCGCCAGATACGGCTCGAGCACCAGCGCCTTGCCGAGCGCTTCCATCACGATCATGGTCTCGACGCCGCCGCCGCCGAAGCCGCCGTCGGCCTCTGCGAAGGGCAGGCCGAGCAGACCCTGCTCGGCGAGCTTGAGCCAGACGGCTTTGCTCCAGCCGCCCTTCTCCTTCATGTATTTCTTGCGCTGCTCGAAATCGTAGGAATCGGTCAGCAGGCCGTCGATGCTTTCCTTGAGAAGCCGCTGCTCCTCGGACAGGTCAAAATCCATGTTTCTCTCCAAATCGGCGGGAATTGCCCTGCCGTCGCCTCATCCTCAGTCGTCATCCCCGCGAAAGCGGGGATCCAGTAAACGCAGCCGCCTGCCGTACTCACGACCGCCGCGGCGTACTGGGTCCCCCGCCTTCGCGGGGGACGACACCGTCATTGTTGACTCACAGCCCCAGCACCGCCTTGGCGATGATGTTGCGCTGGATCTCGTTGGAGCCGCCGTAGATCGAGACCTTGCGGTTGTTGAAGTAGCTCGGCGCGATCTGGGCGGTCCAGTCCATGGCTTCGTTCGAGCCGTCGTCGCCGTGCACGTCGTAGGGCGCGGCGAACGGGCCGATCACTTCCATGAGCAGCTCGGTGGTGGTCTGCTGGATCTCGGAACCCTTGATCTTCAGCACCGAGGAGGCCGGATTGGGCTTGCCCTTGCCGTGCTTGCCCTCGTCGGCGACGACGCGCAGCTGCGTCAGCTCGAGCGCCTTGAGCTCGATCTCGCAGGCGGCGAGCTTCTCGCGGAACGCGGCATCCTGGATGATCGGCTTGCCTGATGATTCGACCTTGCCGGCGAGATCGCGGATGCGGCGCAGCCGCTCCTTGGAGACGCCGACGCGGGCGATGCCGGTGCGCTCGTTGCCGAGCAGGAATTTTGCGTAATCCCAGCCCTTGTTCTCCTCGCCGATCAGGTTCTCGATCGGAACCTCGACGTCGTCGAAGAAGACCTCGTTGACCTCATGGCCGCCGTCGATGGTTTGGATCGGGCGCACGGTGACGCCCTTCGACTTCATCGAGAACACGATGAAGGAGATGCCCATCTGCTTCTTGGCGTTGTTGTCGGTGCGGCAGAGGCAGAAGATCATGTCGGCGTGCTGGGCCAGCGTGGTCCAGGTCTTCTGGCCGTTGATGATCCACTTGTCGCCCCGGCGCTCGGCCTTGGTCTTGAGCGAGGCGAGGTCGGAGCCGGAGCCGGGCTCGGAGAAGCCCTGGCACCACCAGTCGTCGACATTGGCGATACGCGGAAGATATTTCTTCTTCTGCTCCTCGTTGCCGAAGGTGTAGATGACCGGGCCGACCATGCTGACGCCGAAGGCGAGCGGCTGCGGCGCCGGATGCGCCTGAAGCTCCTCGTTGAAGATGTAATGCTGCACGGCGGTCCAACCCGTGCCGCCATATTGCTTGGGCCAGTGGCTGACGCCCCAGCCCTTCTTGTTGAGGATGCGCCACCAATTCACCATCTCGTCCTTGCTGAGGTGACGGCCCTCGACCAGCTTGCGCCGCGTATCCGGCGGCACGTTGTCGCGGAAGAACTGCCGCACTTCCTCGCGAAACGCCTGCTCTTCCCTAGTGAATGCGAGATCCATCGGATCCTCCTGTGAACGTTATTCTCTATTCGTCACTTCGGGGCGCGCGAAGCGCGAACCCGGAATCCAGAAGCTTGTGGCTCGAGGTTCCGGGTTCATTCGCTTGATGCGAATGCCCCGGAACGACGGAGCCCGTTACTGCAACACCTCGAACAGCCCGGCCGCGCCCATCCCGCCGCCGACGCACATGGTGACGACCGCGTACTTGGCCTTGCGGCGACGGCCTTCGATCAGGGCGTGGCCGGTGAGGCGCGCGCCCGACATGCCGTAGGGATGGCCGACCGCGATCGCGCCGCCGTCGACGTTGATCTTGTCGGGGTCGATGCCGAGCTTGTCGCGGCAATACAGCACCTGCACGGCGAAGGCTTCGTTCAGCTCCCAGAGCCCGATGTCGTCGACGGTGAGGCCGTGGCGCTTGAGGAGCCGCGGCACGGCGAAGACCGGGCCGATGCCCATCTCGTCCGGCTCGCAGCCGGCGGAGACGAAGCCGCGGAAGATACCGAGCGGCTTCAGGCCACGCTTGGCGGCTTCCTTGTCGGTCATGATCACGCAGGCGCTGGCGCCGTCGGAGAGCTGGCTGGCGTTGCCGGCGGTGACGGTGAAGCCGTCGCCACGCACGGGCTTCAGGCCGGCGAGGCCTTCAGCCGTGGTCTCGGGGCGCGGACCTTCGTCCTGCGACAGCGTGACCTCCTTCATCGAGACGGCGCCGGTCGCCTTGTCGGTGACCGACATCTGCGTCGTGATCGGCGCGATCTCGTCCTTGAACTTGCCGCCCTGTTGCGCGGCTGCCATGCGGCGCTGACTCTCCAGCGAATATTCGTCCTGGCGTTCGCGCGAGATGCCGTAGCGCTTGGCGACGACCTCGGCGGTGTCGATCATGGGCATGTAGACCTCGCCCTTGATCTTCAGCAGCGCCGGGTCCTGGGCATGGAAGCCGTTCATCTTGTCGTTCTGCACGAGGCTAATTGACTCACCGCCGCCGCCGACCGCGATCTCGACGCCGTCGAAGATCACCGAGCGCGCGGCGAGCGCGATCGCCTGCAGGCCCGAGGCGCATTGCCGGTCGATGGTGGTGCCGGCGACGGTGACGGGAAGGCCGGCGCGCAGCAGCGCCTTGCGCGCGATGTTGCCGCCGGTCGCGCCCTGCTGCAGGGCTGCGCCCATCACGACGTCCTCGATCTCCTTCGGTTCGACCTTGGCGCGCGCGACGGCCTCGCGAATCGCGTGGCCGAGCAGGGTTGCGCCCTCGGTGGCGTTGAGCGCACCGCGATAGGCCTTGCCGATCGGGGTGCGGGCGGTGGAAACGATAACGGCGTCGGTCAAGAACGAGCTCCTGATGCGGTTTTGGTGGATTGTGACGGTTTCTGCTGCTGGCGCAATTCGTGTCGCGACAATTTCCCGACCGGCGTGCGCGGCAGATCGTCGACGAACTCGACCGCGGCCGGCAATTCGTGCTTGCCGAGCTTCCCGGTGAGCTGCGCGCGCAGCTCGTCGAGCGAGAACGGCTTTGCGCCCGGCTTGAGCTTGATGAAGGCTTTGGCGGCTTCGCCCCGGTACTGGTCGGGAATGCCGAGCACGATCACCTCATGCACGCCTGACATGGTGTAGATCGCCTGCTCGATCATCTGCGGATAGACGTTGAAGCCGCCGGATATGATCATGTCCTTCTTGCGGTCGACCAGGAAGAAATAGCCGTCGGTGTCGACATAGCCGATGTCGCCGGTGAGGAAGCGGCCGTCGACGAAGGCGTCCGCGGATCCCTCCGGCTTGTTCCAGTATCCCCTGGTGACATTCGGGCCCTTGATGCGGATCTCACCGACTTCGCCCGGCGGCAGCACCCTCGTCGGATCGTCGAGCGCAACGACGTCGAGCTCGATACCGGGCAGCATCAGGCCGATCGAGCCGGGCTTGTCCGGACCCGCAGGCGGATGGCCGGTGCCCGGCGAGCAGGTCTCGGTCATGCCCCAGCCGCTCTTGAGCTTCTTGCCGACCTTGCGCTCGAAGAAGCTCGCGATCTCGACCGGCAGCGGCGCGCCGCCGGAGCCGATGGTCGCGAGCGAGGAGAAATCGCGCTTGTCGAGATCCGGCAGCGCCGCGATCGCGATCCACATCGTCGGCACGCCCGGAAAGTATGTCGCGCGCTTGATTTCGATGTCGCGCATCACCGCTTCGACATCGAAACGCTGGTGCAGCGAGATCAGATGGCCGCGGCTGAGCGAGGACAAAAGCACGACGGTGAGTGCGTAGATGTGGAACAGCGGCAGCACACAGATCACGCGCTCGATCACATCGCCGCGCGCCGCACGGTTCGGCTTGCCCCAGACGTCGTAGATCGACACCGCCGATGTGAGGTTGCCGTGCGTGAGCATCGCGCCCTTGGGCAGGCCGGTGGTGCCGCCGGTATATTGCAGCAGCGCGACGTCGTCGACGGTCACGGACGGCCATTGCGCAGGCGCGGTGGCGCCCTCGACGAAGGCCTTGAAGGTCACGATGCGGGGATCATCGGGAATCGCCGCCTGCGGCGTGCCGACCTTGCCCCAATGATCGTCCTCGCAGACGACCAGGCGGTCGATCAGCCCCTTCTCCAGGAATTTCAGAGCGGTCGGCAGCAGCGCCTGGAGGTTGGAGGTGACGAGGACGCGCGAGCCGGAGTCGGAGACCTTGTGCGTCAGCGCGATCTCGCCGTCGAGCGGGGACAGATGCGCAACGCGGCTACCCGCCTTCAGCGCGCCGAAGAAATTGACGGGATGGTCCGGCGTGTTGCCGAGAAACAGCGCGACCGACGCGCCCCTGCCGCAGCCGGCCCGCAGGAACGCCGCGGCGGCGCGCTCGGCCTGAGCTGCGAGCTCGGTATAGGTGATCGCACGATCGCGGAATTCCAACGCGGTGCGCGGGCCGTAATCGGCGGCAGCCTTCGACAGCAGGTCGGGGAGCGTGCCCTGGATGATGGCGTCGTCCCAACGCACGCCCTCGGGGTAAAACTGTTCGCCGGGATGGGTCATAGGCGATCGATACTCTGCAAAGCGATAATGGCCGGGTCGTGTGAGGCGGGCATCGGCGGACGGGCTCCCCTCCCCCTTGCGGGGAGGGGTTGGGGAAGGGGGTAGCCACAAACGCTGACCTCGCCCGGGGCTACCCCCCTCCCTGCCCCTCCCCCGCAAGGGGGGAGAGGACGGAGAGAGCGTCGCCCGGAACGACTCATCGCAGCCACCGACCCCAATCCGATCACGCCGCTTTCGACGCCGCCGCGAGCGAGGCGAACGTCTTGCCTTCCGCCGCGAGCTTCTTCAGCAGCGGCGCGGGCTCGAGGCTCGGGTCATTGGTCTCCTTGGCGTAGAACGAGAGGCGATCGGCGATGTGCTTGAGGCCGACGGCGTCGGCCCAGAACATCGGGCCGCCGCGGTAGATCGGCCAGCCATAGCCGTAGAGCCAGACCACGTCGATGTCGCTAGGACGCGCCGCGATGCCTTCCTCGAGGATCTTCGCGCCCTCGTTGATCATCGGATACATCATGCGCTCGAGGATCTCCTCGTCGCTGACGACGCGCTTCTTGCGGCCGAGGCGGGCAAGCGTCTCGTCGATCAGCTTCTCGACCTCGGGATCGGGCAGCGGGGCGCGCGAGCCGGCCTCGTACTTGTAGTAGCCCTTGCCGGTCTTCTGACCGAAGCGGCCGGCTTCGCACAGCGCGTCCGCGATCTCGGACTTGATGCCGCGGTCCTTGCGCGAGCGCCAGCCGATGTCGAGGCCTGCGAGGTCGCCCATCGCAAACGGCCCCATCGGCATGCCGAACTTGGTCACGACGGCATCGACCTGCTGCGGGAGCGCGCCTTCGAACAGCAGTTTCTCGGACTGCTTGCCGCGCTGCGCCAGCATGCGGTTGCCGACAAAACCGTCACAGACGCCGACCACGGCCGGCACCTTTGCGATCTTGCGCGCGACCGTGACGGCGGTCACGAGCGCATCGGGCGCGGTCTTCTCGGCGCGGACGATCTCGCACAGCTTCATGACGTTGGCCGGCGAGAAGAAGTGCATGCCGAGCACGTCCTGCGGACGCTTGGTCGACTTCGCGATCTCGTCGATGTTGAGATAGGAGGTGTTCGAGGCGAGCACGGCACCCGGCTTGGCGTACTGATCGAGCTTGCCGAACACTTCCTTCTTCACCGCCATGGTCTCGAACACGGCCTCGATGACGAGATCGGCATCGCCGACATTCTCGATACCGACCTTGCCATCGATCAGCGCCATGCGCTTGGCGGGCGCGTCCGCCGGGATGCCGCCGCGCGCCGCGGTCGCTTCCCAGTTCTTCTGCATGATGCCCATGCCGCGCTTGAGCTGCTCCTCGCCGGTCTCGATCAGCGTGACGGGAACGCCCGCATTGGCGAAGGACATCGCGATGCCACCGCCCATGGTGCCGGCGCCAAGGATGGCGACGCGGTTGACCGGACGCGGCTTGGTGCCTTCGGGCACGCCCGCGATCTTATTGGCCTCGCGCTCGGCGAAAAAGGCGTAGCGCTGCGCCTTGGACTGGTCGCTGGCGACGAGCTTCAGGAAGCCCTCGCGCTCCTTCTTTAGACCTTCGTCGAATGGCAGGTCGATGGCGTAGCCGACGGCGTCGGCCGCTGCGAACGGCGCCTCCAGGCCGCGCGCCTTTTTCGTCATGGCGGCGACGGCATTGGTGAAGATCGAGCGGTCGGCCCTGGCGGCCGCGATCTTGGAATCGTCGTCACGCAGGCGCCGCAGCGGGCGCTTCTCGGCCAGCAGCTTGCGCACGAAGGCCTCGCCGCCCGAGGCCGGCCCTTCGACGATCTCCTCGATCAGGCCGTTCTTCAGCGCTTCCGCCGCACCGATCGGGTCGCCGCCGACGATCATCCTGACTGCGAGTTCCGGCCCGACCGCACGGGGCAGACGCTGGGTCCCGCCGGCGCCGGGCAGGAGGCCGAGCTTGACCTCGGGCAGGCCGAGCTTGGCCTCTTTCACCGCGACACGGAAATGACAGGCGAGCGCGACCTCGAGTCCGCCGCCAAGCGCGGTGCCGTGGATCGCGGCAACCACCGGCTTCGGCGAATTCTCGATCTCGGACAGCACGTCGTTGAGAGCGGGCGGCTTCGGCGGCTTGCCGAACTCGGTGATGTCGGCGCCTGCAATGAAGGTGCGACCGGCGCAGGTCAGCACGATGCCCTTGATGGCGGGATCGGCGATTGCAGCCTTGATGCACTCGAAGATGCCGCCGCGGACCGCGGCACTCAGCGCATTGACCGGAGGACTGTTGACCGTAACGATCCCGACTTCGTCATGACGCTCAAGCTTGACCACTTCGCTCACGGTGTCCCTCCTTGGTGGGGATTTACTTTTGTTCGATTTCGCGGTGCGGAATTTAATTCCGCATCTTGACGGCAGGGTTATTTTGAAGCACGGACATTGTCAACGACTCCGCGCAAGAAGCAGATCAGGGATGAAGCGTACAGGAAAGAAGACTGCGACCGATCGGAATTTCGTCGTCGCGCTTTCCCGCGGACTGGATGTATTGCGCGCGTTCCAACCCAATGACGGCATGCTCGGCAATCAGGAGATTGCGGCCCGCACCAATCTGCCCAAGCCGACCGTGTCGAGGCTGACCTACACCTTGACCAAGCTCGGCTATCTGACGCCTGTTCCCCGTTTCGAGAAGTACCAGCTCGCACCCGCAGCGATGTCGCTCGGTTACGCGGCGTTGGCCAATCTGGGCGTTCGGCATTTGTCCGAGCCGTTTCGCGAGGAAGTGATGCGCGCGACCGGCGGTGCCGTCGCCGTCGGCGGCCGCGACCGTCACAGCATGATCTATTTCGGGCAAAGCCGCGGCAGCGAGACGGTGGGCGTTCAACTTGACGTCGGCTCGCGCGTGCCGATTGCAACCAGCGCGATGGGCCGCGCTTATTTCTGGGCGCTCGATGACGCGGATCGCGCTGAAGTATCCCGCATTCTGCGCGAACATTACGGCAGCCGCTGGCCGAAGATGCGCGACGGATTGGAACGTTCCGGTGAAACCGTCGCGAAATACGGGTTTGCGATTTCGGTCGGCGACTGGCATGACGATATTGGCGCGGCCGGGGTCGCGCTCAAGCTCAACGACGGAACCGGGCCTTACGCGTTCAATTGCGGCGCGCCCGCATTCCGCTTCACGGAAGAGCGTTTGATCAACGACATTGGACCGCGTCTGCTTGCGATGGTAAGGAACATCGAAGCGGCGCTCGGGGGTCTGATGCCGCATTCCAAAAAAGAAATCAGCAAAAAGCTGAAATCAGGAGGGAAAGTTGCGCGTGTGGCCGAGGGGATCAGATAGCCTTTGTCGTGACCGGGAGCGGTTCTCATCGCCCCGCCGCCCACTGAACGTCGTGGGCGAGACGAGATGACGCAGGCACAGCTCGCGCGGGGGACGTCGCCCCTGCTCGCGGTTCGCGACGTCAGCGTCGTGTTCGGCGGCATCATTGCGCTCAACGGCGTGTCCTTCGACATGCACAAGGGCCAGATCCTCGGATTGATCGGCCCCAACGGCGCCGGCAAGACCACGCTCTTCAACTGCCTCAGCCGGCTCTATCAGCCGTCGTCCGGCGACATTCTGATGGAAGGCGTGAGCATCCTGTCGCGGCCGCCGCACCGGATCGCCGAGATCGGCATCGGCCGCACCTTCCAGAACGTGGCGCTGTTCCCGAACTTGTCAGTGATGGACAACGTCCGCGTCGGCGCGCATTCGAAGACCTCCAGCGACATCATCAGCGACTCACTGCGACTTGCGTGGATTCGCCGCAGCGAGACCGACGTCAACAAGAAGGTGCACGAGATCCTCGCCTATCTCGACCTCGAGGATGTCGCCCACACCACCGTATCCGGGCTGCCCTTCGGCACGCAGAAGCGGGTCGAGCTGGCGCGCGCGCTGGCGGCCGATCCGAAGATCCTGCTGCTCGACGAGCCGGCCGGCGGCCTCAACCACGAGGAAGTCCATGTGCTCGGCGACCTCATCCGCCGCATCCGCGACGACCGCCACATGACCGTGCTGCTGGTCGAGCATCATATGGGCCTCGTGATGTCGATCGCCGACCACGTCGTCGCACTGAACTTCGGCAAGAAGCTCGCGGAAGGCACGCCCGCCCAGGTGCAGGCGGACCCCGACGTCATCAAGGCCTATCTCGGGAGCAAGGACCAATGACGACGCTACTCAACGTCAAGGACCTGCGCGCCTATTACGGCCAGGTCCAGGCGCTCCACGGCCTGTCCTTCTCGCTCAATGAGGGCTCGCTGACGACGCTGCTCGGGGCCAACGGCGCCGGCAAGACCACCACGCTGCGCGCGATCTGCAACATGGTGCGCTCAACCGGCGGGATCGAGTTCGACGGCAAGCCGCTGAACAACCGCTCCACCGAGAGCATCGTGCGGTTCGGCATTGCCCATGTGCCGCAGGGCCGCGGCACCTTCACCACCATGACCGTGGAGGAAAATCTCCAGCTCGGCGCGATCACCCGCAAGGACAGCGCCGGCATCGTCTCCGACATCGAGCGCATGTACGCGCATTTCCCGGTCTTGAAGCAGCGCCACACCCAGCAGGCCGGCACGCTCTCCGGCGGCGAGCAGCAGATGCTCGCGGTCGCGCGTGCGCTGATGCTGCGGCCGCGGCTGATGCTGCTGGACGAGCCCTCCTTCGGCCTCGCGCCTCTCGTCGTGCGCGATCTGTTCGGCATTCTCGGCAAGATCAACCGCGAGGACAAGGTGTCGATCCTGGTGGTCGAGCAGAACGCCCAGCTCGCGCTCGAGCTCGCCGACCAGGCCTATGTGATCGAGACCGGCCGCATCGTGATGTCGGGCAAAGCCAAGGACATCGCGAACAACGAAGAAATCCGCAAATCCTATCTGGGTTACTGAGGGAGCCGGGACAATGGAGCTTTTCACCAACCAGGTCCTGGCTGGGATTGCCACCGGCGCCATTTACGCCTGCATGGCGCTCGCCGTGGTCATGATCTACCAGGCCATCGACCATCTCAATTTCGCGCAGGGCGAGATGGCGATGTTTGCGACTTTCGTCTCGTGGCAGCTGATGCAGTGGGGCGTGCCCTATTGGGCTGCGTTCGTGATCACGCTGGTCTTCGCCTTCGTCGGCGGCGTCGCGATCGAGCGCATCCTGTTCAAGCCGCTCGCCAAGGCGCCGGTGCTGACCAATGTCGCCGGCTTCATCGCGCTGTTCGCGATCATCAACTCCTCGGCCGGCCTGATCTGGGACTTCACCATCAAGCAGTACCCGACGCCGTTCGGCTCCTCGCCGTTCCTCGGCAGCCAACTGATCTCGACCCACCAGGCCGGCATGATCGGCGTCACCGTGCTGCTGCTGATCGGCCTCTACTTCTTCTTCCAGTACACGCGGATTGGCCTCGCGATGCGGGCCGCCGCCTCGGTGCCTGAATCCGCGCGCCTCGTCGGCATCAACACCAGCTGGATGATCGCGCTCGGCTGGGGCATGGCCTCGGCGATCGGCGCCATCGCCGGCATGCTGATCGCGCCGGTCGTGTTCCTGGAGCCCAACATGATGGGCGGCGTTCTGATCTACGGTTTTGCAGCCGCCGTGCTCGGCGGATTGACCAGCCCGTTCGGCGCCGTCGTCGGCGGCTTCCTCATGGGTATCTTCGAGAACCTCGCCGGGACCTACATCCCCGGCGTCGGCAACGAGCTGAAGCTCCCGATCGCGCTCGCGCTGATCATCTCCGTCCTGGTCGTCAAACCCGCTGGCCTGTTCGGCCGGCACATCGTCAAGCGAGTTTGATCATGAGCGCTGCAGAAGAAGTCGTCGCCGAAGGCCACGAGGCGGTCGAGGCCGTTCCGAAGCGAGCCATGACGCTGGGCACCGGTACCTCGCTGGTGGTGCTGGCTGCGCTGCTCATCGCACCGGTCTTCGTCAAGAACTTCGTCATCTTCCAGATGACGATGCTCCTGATCTACGGGCTCGCGGTGCTGGCGCTGAACATCCTGACCGGCGGCTCGGGCCAGTTCTCGCTCGGCCAGAGCGCATTCTACGCCGTCGGCGCCTACACGACCGCAGTGCTGATGGAGTACTTCAACGTCAACTATGCGCTGACAATTCCGATTTCCGCTACGGTCTGCTTCGGATTCGGTTATCTGTTCGGCAAGCCGGCGCTGCGGCTGTCGGGCGTCTATCTCGCACTCGCGACCTTCGCGCTGGCCACAGCGATGCCGCAGCTCTTGAAGCTGAATTTCCTCGAGCACTGGACCGGCGGCGTCCAGGGCCTCGTCGTCACCAAGCCCGACGCGCCATTCGGCCTGCCGATGTCGCAGGACATGTGGCTGTACTACTTCACGCTCGTCGTGACGATCGCGATCTACATCTTCTCGGTGAACCTGCTGCGCTCCCGCTCGGGCCGCGCCTTCATGGCGATCCGCGACAACGAGATCGCGGCCTCCTCGATGGGCGTCAACGTGGCGCTGTACAAGACGCTGGCCTTCGGGGTGTCCGCCGGCATCACCGGTGTTGCCGGCTCGCTCGGCGCCATCGCCGTGCAGTTCGTCGCACCCGACAGCTACACCATCACGCTGGCGATCTCGCTGTTCCTCGGCATGGTGGTCGGCGGCGTCGGCTGGCTGCCCGGCTCGTTCGTCGGCGCGGCGTTCATCATCTTCGTGCCGAACATGGCGGAGAGCATCTCCAAGGGCCTGTCCGGCGCGGTGTTCGGCGTGCTGTTGTTCCTGGTCATCTACCTCGTGCCGCATGGCGCAAGGCAGGTCGCAATCCTGGGCCAGCAACTGGCCGGGAAGCTCAAGAAGAACTGAAGACCCGTTGAATCAAGGAAGGAGACCGAATTGCACTTTGGAAGAACACTGCGAGCCGCCGCGCTGGTCACGGCAACGGCGGCCATCACTCTCACCTCCGGCGCAGCACTCGCCCAAAAGAAATACGACACCGGCGCGTCCGATACCGAGATCAAGATCGGCAACATCATGCCGTACAGCGGTCCGGCGTCGGCCTATGGCCTCATCGGCAAGACCGAGGAAGCCTATTTCAAGATGATCAACGACAAGGGCGGCATCAACGGCCGCAAGATCAACTTCGTCTCCTACGACGACGCCTACTCGCCCCCGAAGGCGGTCGAGCAGGTCCGCAAGCTGGTCGAGAGCGACGAAGTGCTGGCCGTGTTCAATCCGCTGGGAACGCCCTCGAACACGGCGATCCAGAAGTACCTCAACGCCAAGAAGATCCCGCAGCTGTTCGTCGCCACCGGCGCCACGAAGTGGAACGACCCGAAGAACTTCCCCTGGACCATCGGCTGGCAGCCCTCCTATCAGAGCGAAGCGCACATCTACGCAAAATGGCTGATGAAGGAAAAGCCGGACGCCAAGATCGCGATCCTCTACCAGAACGACGATTTCGGCAAAGACTACCTCAAGGGCACCAAGGACGGGCTCGGCGCCAAGGCCTCGTCCATGATCATCATGGAAGAGAGCTATGAGGTGTCCGAGCCGTCGATCGACGGCCACATCGTCAAGATCAAGGCCGCCAATCCCGACGTGCTCTTGATCTACACCACG
The DNA here is from genome assembly GCF_028128735.1 of Bradyrhizobium sp. CCBAU 53415. Lineage (NCBI taxonomy): Bacteria > Pseudomonadati > Pseudomonadota > Alphaproteobacteria > Hyphomicrobiales > Nitrobacteraceae > Bradyrhizobium > Bradyrhizobium sp. CCBAU 53415. Next base: position 326,932 of record NZ_LBJF01000024.1, read on the forward strand.
CCGAAGTTCGCGGCCCAGACCATCAAGAAGACCGCCGAGCTCAGTTGGAAGCCGCTCCAGATCCTCACCAACGTGTCGATCTCGGTCGGCAGCGTGATGAAGCCGGCCGGCTTCGAGAACGCGCAGGGCGTGTTGTCGGCAGCCTATGCCAAGGACTCCACCGATCCGCAGTGGGCCAACGATCCCGGCATGAAGAAGTGGAACGAATTCGTCGACAAGTACATGCCCGGCGCCGACAAGACCGACACCGCCATGGTCTACGGCTACGGCGCCGCGTCGACCCTGGCCAAGGCGCTGGAAATGTGCGGCGACGATCTCACCCGCGCCAACCTCATGAAGCAGGCCGCGAGCCTGAAGGACTTTGCGCCGGATACCCTGCTGCCCGGCGTCAAGATCAACACCAGCGCCACCGACTTCGCCCCGATCGCCCAACTCCAGATGCAGCGCTTCAAGGGCGAGAAGTGGGAACTGTTCGGGGAAATCATCAGCGGCGACGTCGCCTCAGAGTGAAGCGCTGACGCAATAACCCGGCACGAAGCCCCCGCGGGTAGACGCGGGGGCTTTTTGTTGACGGCACGCGTCAAACTTGTTCAATGCGACCGATCCACGTCGGGGCAGGAGAACAATGGCCGCCGCTCGATTCCAGGTTGCGTCCCTCTGGGCCGCGCTCGCCTTGTGCACTGCAATGAGTAGCGAGGTGCTGGCGCAGAAGAAATACGACAGCGGCGCTTCCGATACCGAGATCAAGATCGGTAACATCATGCCCTATAGCGGTCCGGCCTCCGCCTATGCCTCGATCGGCAAGGCCGAGGAAGCCTATTTCAACAAGGTCAATGCCGAGGGCGGCATCAACGGCCGCAAGATCAAATTCATCTCCTACGACGACGCCTATTCGCCGCCGAAAACGGTTGAGCAGGCGCGCAAGCTGGTCGAGAGCGACGGGGTGCTGCTGATCTTCGGCTCGCTCGGCACCTCCACCAATAGCGCCATCCGCAAATACATGAACGAGAAGAAGGTGCCGCAATTGTTCGTGGCAAGCGGCGCGTCGAAATGGAACGATCCCAGGCAATACCCCTGGACCATGGGCTGGCAGCCGAGCTACACGAGCGAGGCGCGGATCTACGCCAAGTACGTCATGAAGGAGAAGCCGGACGGAAAGATCGGCGTGCTCTACCAGAACGACGATTTCGGCAAGGACTATCTGAAGGGGCTGAAGGAGGGCCTCGGCGCCAAGGCGCCGATGATCGTGCTGGAGGAGGCCTACGATACCTCGGAGCCGGCGATCGACGAGCACATCGTCAAATTGAAAGCCTCCGGCGCCGACGTCTTGATCAGCATCACCACGCCGAAGTTCACAGCCCAGGCGATCAAGAAAGCGGCGGAGATCAACTGGCATCCTGTCCACATCATCTCCAACGTCTCCGCCTCGGTCGGCGGCGTGATCGAACCGGCGGGGTTCGAGATCTCGCAAGGCGTCCTGTCGGCGAGCTACACCAAGGACGGCTCCGATCCACAGTGGAATGCCGATGTCGGCATGAAGAGGTTCTACAACTTCCTCGCCCAATACGATCCCAAGGCCAACAAGCTCGACGCCGGCGTCGTGTTCGGCTACGCCGCCGCGCAGACCATGGTGAAGGTGCTGCAGATGTGCGACGACGATCTCACCCGCGAGAACGTGATGAAGCAGGCCGCCAGTCTGAAGAACTTCGAACCCGATACGCTGCTGCCCGGCATCAAGATCAATACGGCGCCGGACGATTTCGCCCCGATCGAGCAGCTCCAGATGATGCGGTTCAAGGGCCGGAAATGGGAGCTGTTCGGCGACATCATATCCAGCGACATCGGCCACTGAAGCCCCTTCGCCCGGGCAATTTGAAGTCACGCCGGGCAAGCAGCGCAACTCAAGGTCCGCACCGGTGCTCGACCCGGCAATCCTGCTCGACGGAATATTCCGCGCCGCATCGATCAATTTGCGCCCCCTACAATAGTTTCAGTTTGGGCGTTGTCCTTGCTGGCTGCGCAGGAAGGGTATTGAATGTGGACCGGAGCGACGCAAACGAGCGCTCCCAATCAAGAACAAGCGACACATTCAACCCGACCTAGGGAGATCAGGATGCCTGCAATGCACGCGCGTTTGGGAGCCCTTGCGGCTGCCCTCGCGCTGACTGCTGCTCTGTCCACCGCAGCGTCAGCGCAGAAGAAATACGACACCGGCGCCTCAGACACCGAAATCAAGATCGGCAACATCATGCCCTACAGCGGTCCCGCATCCGCTTACGGCGTGATCGGCAAGACGGAAGAGGCCTATTTCCGCAAGATCAACGCGGAGGGCGGCATCAACGGCCGCAAGATCAACTTCATCAGCTATGACGATGCCTACTCGCCGCCGAAGACGGTGGAGCAGGCGCGCAAGCTCGTGGAAAGCGACGAGGTGCTGCTGATCTTCAACTCGCTCGGCACGCCGCCCAACTCGGCAATTCAGAAATACATGAATTCGAAGAAAGTGCCGCAGTTATTCGTCGCCACCGGTGCGACCAAGTGGAACGACCCGAAGGAATTCCCCTGGACCATGGGCTGGCAGCCCAACTACCAGAGCGAAGCGCAAATCTACGCCAAGTACATGCTGAAGAACCACCCGGACGCCAAGATCGCCGTGCTCTATCAGAACGACGACTACGGCAAGGACTATCTCAAGGGCTTCAAGGACGGGCTTGGCGCCAAGGGCTCCTCGATGATCGTGATCGAGGAAAGCTACGAAGTTTCCGAACCGACGATCGACTCCCATATCGTCAAGATGAAGTCGACGGACGCCGACGTGTTCTTCAACATCACGACACCGAAGTTCGCGGCCCAGGCGATCAAGAAGAATGCCGAGATCGGCTGGAAGCCACTGCACTTCCTCAATAACGTGTCGGCATCGATCGGCAGCGTGATCAAGCCCGCAGGTTTCGAGAACGCGCAGGGCATCATCTCCTCGCAATATTTCAAGGACCCGACTGATCCGCAATGGAAGAACGATCCGAGCATGAAGGCCTGGAACGAATTCCTGGACAAATACTATCCCGAAGCGAACCGCGCGGACGCCTCGGTCATGTACGGCTACATCGTCGCACAAGGACTGGTCCATGTGCTGAAGGCTTGCGGCGACGATCTGACTCGGGCGAACGTGATGAAGCAGGCCGCGAGCATGAGAGATTTCGAGCCCCACGGACTGCTTCCGGGAGTCAAGGTCAACACCAGTCCCACGGACTTCGCGCCGCTCTCGCAACTGCGGCTGGAACGCTTCAAGGGCCAAACCTGGGAGCTGTTCGGCGACGTCATCAGTGGCGACGTCGGCGGATGAGGGTCCACCATCGCGCATGACTACTAAAGAAGCAGCCCCTGCGACACGGTTGCAGGGGCTTTTCCTTGAAGGTTCCGGCCAAATCGGGTTCAATCCCGTTCGCGTCGGCAAGAAAAGCGACACAAGAACAAGGACGCGCACATCAAGAAAAATAGGGAGATAGGAATGCCTGCTGTCACCAGCAAACTCGCGGCCGCATCCGTTGCGCTCGCATTTTTCGCGGCCTCGACGAGTGCCGCTCTTGCGCAGAAGAAATACGATACCGGCGCCACCGATACCGAGATCAAGATCGGCAACATCATGCCCTACAGCGGACCGGCTTCCGCCTACGGCATCATCGGGCGGACCGAGGCCGCCTATTTCAAGAAGATCAACGACGAGGGCGGCATCAACGGCCGCAAGATCAATTTCATCTCCTACGACGACGCCTATTCACCGCCGAAGACGGTGGAGCAGGCACGCAAGCTGGTCGAGAGCGACGAGGTGCTGTTCATCTTCAACTCGCTCGGCACGCCGCCGAACTCGGCGATCCAGAAATACATGAACTCGAAGAAGGTGCCGCAGCTGTTCGTCGCCACCGGCGCCACCAAGTGGAACGATCCGAAGGACTTCCCCTGGACCATGGGCTGGCAACCCAACTACCAGAGCGAAACGCAGATCTACGCAAAGTACATCCTGAAGGAGATGCCGAACGCTAAGATCGCCGTCCTGTTCCAGAACGACGATTACGGCAAGGACTATCTCAAGGGCCTGAAGGACGGTCTCGGATCGAAAGCCGCGAGCATGATCGTGGCCGAGGAAAGCTACGAGACGTCCGAGCCGACGATCGACAACCACATCGTCAAGCTGAAGGCGACCGGTGCCGACATCTTCGTCAACATCACCACGCCGAAATTCGCGGCGCAGGCGATCAAGAAGAATGCGGAAATCGGCTGGAAACCGACCCATTTCCTCAACAACGTCTCGGCCTCGGTCGGAAGCGTGATCAAGCCGGCAGGCTTCGAGAACGCGCAAGGCATCATCTCGGCGGCCTATCTGAAGGACACCACCGACGCGCAATGGGCCAATGATCCCGGCATGAAAGGGTTCCTTGATTTCATGGCGAAATACTTCCCCGAAGGCGACAAGACCGACGGCGGCACGATCGTCGGCTACGGCGTCGCGCAGACGCTGGTCCAGGTACTGAAGAACTGCGGTGACGACCTCACGCGGGCGAACGTCATGAAGCAGGCCGCGAGCCTCAAGGACTTCCGCACCGAAGTGCTGCTGCCCGGCATCAAGATCAACACGTCGGCGACCGATTTCGCCCCGATCAGCTCGCTGCAGCTGCAGCGCTTCAAGGGCGAGCGCTGGGAGCTGTTCGGCGACGTGATCAACGCGGAGGCCGGCGGCTAGCAACTGAGAGACACGACGAGAAGACCCCCTGCGCTGATCGCGCGGGGGGTCTTTGCCTGCGCGGCGATCATGATCACGCGATTGCACAATCGAATGATGATGAAGGCTGCTTACGCTTTGGCGCGCGATGCGGTAGGCAGATAACCGGCGAGCTTGTCGCCGCTACCTCTGTCCGCTCAAGGCCATTGTCCATGACCGACCGCCGCCCCCTGCTCCGCGCGCTCTACGACGCCGCCGTTGCCGCCGCCCATCCGAACACAATTCTGGCGCCGCATCTGCGCCCCGCGCCGAAGGGACGCGTGATCTGCCTCGCCGCCGGCAAGGGCGCAGGCGCCATGGCCGCGGCGGCCGAGCGGCACTATCTGGACACGCTCCAGCTCGCACCGGAACGCCTTGTCGGCATCGCCACCACGCGCCACGGCTACGGCATGCCGACGCGCCGCATCCGCGTGGTCGAAGCCGGTCATCCCGTGCCCGACGAAGCCGGCCTGCAGGGCGCCGCCGACACGCTCGCGCTCGCCGGCGAAGCCGGTCCGGACGATCTGCTGCTGGTGCTGCTCACCGGCGGCGGCTCGGCCAACTGGATTGCGCCGGTGGACGGCATCAGCTTCGCGCAGAAGCAGGCGGTCAACAAGGCGCTGCTGCGCTCGGGCGCGCCCATCGGCGAGATGAACGTCGTCAGGAAACATCTGTCGCGCATCAAGGGCGGGCGGCTGGCCCGCGCCGGCAGGAACGCAGCCGAGATCGTCACGCTCGCGATTTCCGACGTGCCACATGACGATCCTTCCGCGATCGCCTCCGGCCCCACCGTGCCGGATCCGACCACGCTTAAGGATGCGCGTGCGATCGTGGCCAAGTACAGGCTCGACATCGACGATGCCGTGCGCCGCGCGCTCGACGATCCCGCCAACGAGAGCTGCAAGCCGGGTGACCCGGCCTTCGCGCGCGCGCATTTCGAGCTGATCGCGCGGCCCAGGCAGTCGCTCGAGGCCGCGGTGAAGCTCGCGCGCGCCTCCGGTTACGAGACCGTCGACCTCGGCGCCGATCTCGAAGGCGAGGCACGCGAGGTCGCCGCCGATCACGCCAGGCTGGCGCTGCAAGCACGCACCCAGGGCAAGCGCCTCGCGATCCTCTCCGGCGGCGAGCTCACGGTGACCGTGCGCGGCAATGGGCGCGGCGGTCCCAACCAGGAATACGCGCTGGCACTCGCCGGCCTCTTGAAGGACATGCCGGGTATTGCGGCGCTCGCCGGCGACACCGACGGCGCCGATGGCGGCGCCGGTCACCCGACCGACCCCGCGGGCGCGCTGATCGACGCGGCAACGTTCGCAAAGATGAAGACAGAGGGGCTCGAGCCGCAGGCCTATCTCGACAACAACGACGCGACCACGTTCTTCGAGGCGACGGGCGATTTGCTGCAGCCGGGCCCGACACTGACCAACGTGAACGACATCAGGGTGATCCTGGTGGATTGAGAAGCGCTCTGTCCGGCGTTGTCGCCGGGCGTGCCTCGAGCCGCGTGCCGCAAACTCGTCGGCGCAGCTCACCCCTTGCCGCTGACGTTCTCCAGCAGCGCGAGCAGACCCTTCAACAAGTCCGTCGGAGACGGCGGGCAGCCCTTGATGTGCAGATCCACCGGCACGACCTCGGAGACGCCGCCGACGCAGGCGTAGCTGCCTCTGAAAATGCCGCCATCGATCGCGCAGCCGCCGACCGCGACGACCCATTTCGGATCCGGCGTCGCGTTGTAGGTCCGCTCCAGCGCCTGTCGCATGTTCTTCGTCACCGGACCCGTGATCAGCAGCACGTCGGCGTGGCGCGGCGAGGCGACGAAGCGCAGGCCGAAACGTTCGATGTCGTAGAAGGCGTTGGACAGCGCGTGGATCTCCAGCTCGCAGCCGTTGCAGGACCCGGCATCGACCTCGCGAATGGCGAGAGAACGCCCCAGCCTGGCCTGGGCGGCGCGGTCGACCTTCGCTGCAAGCTCCGCCAGCGCCGACTCGTCCGGCACCGGCGCGGGCTCCGCCAGCGAACCATGGGTGAGGCTTTCGAGCAGGGTCTTGCGCATGGCCTAGAGGTCCGCGCCCGAATAGGAACAGTTGAACGACTTGTTGCAGAGCGGGAAGTCGGCGATGATGTTGCCCTCGATCGCGGCCTCCAGCAGCGGCCACTGGAACCACGAGGCGTCGCGCAGGTGGCAGCGTTCGACGCGCAACTCCCCGCCAAGCCTGAGCCAGATCAGCACGTCCCCGCGAAACGCTTCCGTCACAGCCAGGCCTTCGCATTCACCACACGCGGCCGGGAGCGCGCTCATGATCTCGCCCGGTGCCATCATGTCCAGAACCTGCGCGATCAGCGCGACGCTCTGCTCGACCTCGCGGATGCGGATCCAGACCCTCGCGTTGACGTCGCCCGCCTCGAGCACCGGCACTTCGAACGACAGCCGGTCGTAGGGTGCGTAAGCAAGCATGCGCCGCGCATCGAAATTGCGCCCCGACGCACGGCCGACATAGCCGCCCGCGCCGAACTGCCGCGCGTACTCCGTTTTCACGATGCCCGTGGTGACGGTGCGGTCCTGAAGCGAGGCCGTGTTGTCGTAGAGCTCGATCAGGCGCGGAAACACCTTGTCGATTTCGGCGAGCAGCGTGCGCAGTGCCGCTACGCCGTCCGGCGCGATGTCACGCGTCACGCCACCGGGCACGATGACGTCCATCATCAGGCGATGGCCGAACGCGACGTTCGCGGCTCGCAAGCAGCGCTCGCGCAGGATGCCGGTCTGGGCATGCATCAGCGCGAACGACGCGTCGTTGCAGATGGCCCCGATGTCGCCCAGATGATTGGCGAGCCGTTCCAGCTCCGCCATCAGCCCCCGCAAATACGTCGCGCGCGACGGCGCCTCGATGTCGAGCGCCGCTTCCACGGCGCGCGCAAAGGCGAAGGCATAGGCGACCGCGCTGTCGCCGGAGGTGCGGTTGGCGAGCTTTGCCGCAGCCGCAAGGCTCGCGCCCTGCATCAACGACTCGATGCCCTTGTGGGTGTAGCCGAGCCGCTGCTCCAGCCGCACCACATGCTCGCCATTGGCGGTGAAGCGGAAATGACCGGGCTCAATGATCCCGGCATGGACAGGGCCGACCGCCACCTGGTGCAACGCCTCGCCCTCGGACGGCAGGAACTGGTACGGCCGCACGTCGCGCGATGTGTCGCGGCCCGACAGCGGATAGGATTTGCCCCAGACGTCGTGATCGAGCCATGGCCGCAGATCGTCGGCGACGGTCGGAACAAGCCCGAACAGATCATGAATGGTCCGCTCGAGCCGAAGCGCCGGCGGATGATGGCCGGCGACGCTTGGAAATGTGCCGGCCGTACACTCGTAGGTCACGACCGCGATCTCGGCCGAGCCTCCATCGATCATCGCCATATGCACCGCGGTCGGCTCGCCCCAGAAGCCAAGCAGTGTGAGGCCTCCCTCGACCAGTCGATCGATCGCCGCCTGCCAGCCCGCCTCCGTCACGACCGCGCGCGGCCAGGGTCGGTGCGACGGCACCGCATGGACATGGGGGATGCTGTCGAGGATGCCCATGGCCTACCCCATCAGCTTCGCGACGTTCTGGAAGCCGGTGACCAGCACCGGCGGCAGGTAGATGCCGGCCATCAGAACCAGTCCGAGGTGCGTGAACATCGGCACGTAGGAGGCTTCCGCAGGCGCGGTCTTGCCCTTGGGCTCGCCGAACATCACCGCGCCGATCCGCAGGAAAAGCCCGCCGAGCGCGATGATGATGCCGAGCACCAGGATCACCGTCAGCCAGGGCGCGCGGGCGAAAGTCGAACTCACCACCAGAAACTCGCTCATGAAGATGCCGAGCGGCGGCAGCCCGACGATGGCGACGACGCCGAGCATCAGGCCCCAGCCGAGCGCGGGGTTGGTCACCGTGAGCCCGCCGATATCGGCGATCTTCTGTGTGCCCTTGACCTGCGCGATATGGCCGACCGCGAAGAAGATCGCCGACTTGGTCAGCGAATGCATGGTCATATGCAACAGCCCTGCGAAATTCGCGAGCGGTCCGCCCATGCCGAAGGCGAAGACGATGATGCCCATATGCTCGATCGAGGAATAGGCGAACATCCGCTTGATGTCGCGGCGCCGGTACAGCATCAGCGCGGCGAAGATCACAGAGATCAGACCCATGGTCACCATCAACGGACCCGGCGCGATCGCCTCGGAGTTGACCGCGAGCATCATCTTGAAGCGCAGGAGCGCATAGAGCGCGACATTGAGCAACAGGCCGGACAGCACCGCCGAGATCGGCGTCGGGCCCTCGGCATGCGCATCCGGCAGCCAGGCATGCAACGGTGCGAGGCCGACCTTGGTGCCGTAGCCGAGCAGGAGGAAGGCGAAGGCGACGTTGAGCAACGCCGGGTCGAACTGTGCGGCGTGCTTCACCAGCACCGTCCATACCATGCCGTCGAGCCCCTCGCCCACCACGGGGCGCGCCGCCATATAGACCAGGATGGTGCCGAACAGCGCGAGCGCGATGCCGACGCTACCGAGGATGAAATATTTCCAGGCCGCCTCCAGCGCCTCATGGGTGCGGTAGATCCCGACCATCAGGACGGTGGTCAGCGTCGCCACCTCGACCGCGACCCACATCAGGCCGATATTGTTGGCGAGGAGCGCGAGGTTCATCGCGAACATCAGCGTCTGATACATCGCGTGATAGAAGCGCAGGAACGCCGGCGCGAGGCGCCCGGTCTCGGTCTCGTGCTGGATGTAGCTCGCGCTGAACACCGATGTGGTGAAGCTGACGAAGGTGGTCAACACGATGAAGACCTTGTTGAGGTCGTCCATCAGCAGATACTGCCCCGATACCGGTTCGACCACGAACAGCGAGAGCGAAGTAAGGAAGGTCGCGAGCGCCGCCGCTACGTTCAGCTTCGCCGTCAGTCGGTAGCCGGGCAAAATTGCCAGCAGCGCCGCCGAGAGGGCCGGAATCAGGAGGATGGCGCTGAGGGCGTCGATGCTCATCGCCGCTCTCCGCGAAAGCGATCAAGCTCCTGCACGTCCACGCTGTCAAAACGCTCGCGGATACGGAACAGGAAGATGCCGATCACGATGAAGGCGATCAGCACCGAGAAGGCGACGCTGATCTCGACCACCAGCGGCATGCCCTTGGCACCGGTTGCCGCCAGCACCAGCCCGTTCTCCAGCGACATGAATCCGACGACCTGGCTCACGGCGTTGCGTCGCGTAACCATGATCAGGAGCCCCAGCAGCACCACCGACAGCGCGAAGGCAAGATCCTCGCGCGCGAGCGCATCGGCGCTCGGCGTCACCCGCAGCATCACCACCATCGACAGCGCGACGAGGCCGATGCCAGCCATCATGGTCAACCCGATGCCGATCGCATTCTCGATCTCGCGGTGGATACCGAGCCGCTTGATGATCCGGTGCAGCGCCACCGGGATGATGATGGCCTTGAAGACCAGCGCGATCAGCGCCGTGACATAGAGATGCGGCGCCTGCTGCACATAGGCCTGCCAGGCCACCGACAGCGCCAGCACGCCGGCATGCAGCGCATAGACATTGAGCAGCGCATAGAGCCGGTCCTGATAGAGCATCATGAAGCTCGCCAGCACGAGGGAGCCGGCGAGCAGATGGGCGATGTCGAATTGCAGGCTGCTCATCTCTTAGAGGCTCCCCGACACGAAGCGCAACAGGGTGGCAAGCAATGCCAGCATCAGCGCCGCGCCCAAGAACTCCGGAATCCGGAACACGCGCATCTTGGCGATCGACGTCTCGAACACGGCGAGCAAGAAGCCAAGCACCGCCAGCTTGCCGAAATAGAGCAGCGCGCCAAAGACGAGCCTCGCAACGCCCGCGTCCGCCGTCGCCGTGCCCCATGGCAGGAACACGCAGGCGATCAGCGAGACATAGAGCAGGAGCTTGAGCTGCGACGACAGTTCGATCAGCGCGAGATGCCGCCCCGAATATTCCAGCACCATGGCCTCGTGCACCATGGTGAGCTCGAGATGGGTGGCGGGGTTATCGACGGGGATGCGGGCATTCTCCGCCAGCGCTACGATGGTCAGTGCCACGAACGCCATGCCCAGGGACACACGCAGACCGACCGCGTCCGAGCCCATGAACTCGGCCACGCTCGAGAGCTGCGTCGAGCCGGCGATCATCGCAACCGAGAACACTGTGATCAGCATCGCGGGCTCGGCGAGGGAGGCGATCATGACCTCGCGGCTGGAGCCGATGCCGCCGAACGCGGTGCCGACGTCCATGCCGGCGAGCGCCTGGAAGAAACGGGCGCTGCCGAGCAGCGCAGTGATGGCGATGAGATCGGCGGTCCAGGAGAACAACAGGCCATTGCCGAAAGTCGGCACCAGCGAGGCGGCGACCCAGGTGCCCGCGAAGATCAGATAGGGAATGACGCGGAACAGCCAGGATGCGTTGTCGGCGAGCACGACGTCCTTGCGCATCAGACGAATAAGGTCACGATAGGGTTGGAGCAGCGGCGGTCCACGCCGGCGCAGCAGCCGAGCCTTCACCTTGCGCACGAAACCCGTCAGCAGCGGCGCGAGCCCCAGCACCAGCGACATCTGGGCGCCCTGGGAGAGGATATCGCGCAGCGCGTTCATAGCGCCACCACCAGCAGCAGCACGACGAGCGCCACGAAGACGAGCGTCAGATAGCGGCGGATGGTGAGGAACTGCAGGATATTGATGCGGTCGGTCGCAAAGCCGATGACCTTCGCAATCGGTGCGTACAGCACATCCCAGATCAGATCGTGCAGTTCGACCTGGAGCCGCGCAGGAGCCGGCGAGGACGGCGGCGGCATCTCGCCGATCTCGCGCGCGGCAAAGATGACGCTGCCGAACACGCGGCGGATCGGCTGCGAGAAGCTGGAGGCGGAGTACTGGATCGCCGGATTCGGATCGGGATAGCCGCAATCCCAGGCCGGCGCGCGACGTAAGCGGTCGGAGGCGAAACGGTGAATGGCTGTCGCCGCCGTCGTGCCGCAGAGTGCCGCAAACAGGAACACCAGAAGGCCGTTATAGGAGCTGCGGCTTTCGGCGATCGGCACGATGGTGAGCCACTGCAATCCGACCTGATGCGGCATAATGTTGCCGACCATATCCTTGCTCACCGGCGCCAGCGCATCGATGAACAACCCGGGCAGGATGCCGGCAACGAGGCAAAGGGCGGCAAGCACGAACATCGCGGTCAGCGAGAAGCGGTCGGTCTCATGTGCTGACGCCGCGACATCCGAACGCGGCCGGCCGAGGAAGCTGATGCCATAGAGCTTGACGAAGCAGGCCGCGGCAAAGGCGGCCGCGAGCGCCAGCAAACCGCCGACCGCCGGAATGACCAGCTTGAGGCCCCAGGAGGGCAGCTGCGGTGAGAGCAGGATCGCCTGGAAGGTCAGCCATTCCGAAACAAAGCCGTTGAATGGCGGCAATGCCGAGATCGCGACGCAGCCGACCAGCACCGCGAACGCCGTCTTCGGCATGCGATGGATCAACCCGCCGAGCTTCTCCATGTCACGCTCGCCGGTTGCTCCGAGCACCGCGCCGGCGCCGAAGAACAACAGGCTCTTGAACAGCGCATGATTGAATACGTGCAGCATCGCCGCGGTGAAAGCGAGCGCCGCCACCCAGTCGAGCCCTTCCGCCTTGAAAGCCAGCGCCAGTCCGAGGCCGGTGAAGATGATGCCGATATTCTCGATCGTTGAATAAGCGAGCACGCGCTTGATGTCGCGCTGCATCAGCGCGTAGAGCACGCCCAGCGTCGCCGACGGACCGCCGACCAGCAGCACCACCATGCTCCACCACCACACGGGTTCGGGCAGAAGATCAAAGACGATGCGCACGAAGCCGTAGACGGCGACCTTGGTCATAACGCCGCTCATGAGGCCGGAGACGTGGCTGGGTGCGGCAGGATGGGCGAGCGGCAGCCAAGCGTGCAGCGGCACCAGGCCAGCCTTGGAGCCGGCGCCCAGCAGCATGAGGATCACCACCACGCCGCTCACCGCAACGGAAGGATGCGAGGCTCGGATCGAATCGAAATCGTAACCGGCGCCGCTCGCGAGCAGGCCGAAAGCGAGCAGCAGCGCCAGCGTGCCGAAACTTGCCATCAAGAGGTAGATATAGCCGGCGCGGACATTCTCGGCCTCCCGGTGATGCGACACCACCATCGCCCAGGAGGTCAGCGACATGAATTCCCAGGCGACCAGGAAGCTGAAGGCATCGTTTGCCAGCACGACGACGTTCATCCCTGCGAGATAGGCAGGATAGAACGGCAGCACGCGGCCGGGGGAGTCCTCGTGCCTGAAGTAGCCGAGCGCGAACAGGCTCGCAGCGGCGCCGCCGAGATTGACGACGACGAGGAAGAAGGCAGACAGCGCATCGAGCCGGAAATGGGCACCGAGCCAGGGCAGGCCGATCGGCAGTGTCGCGCTCGGCGTCAGATGCGGGAAAAAGAGCAGATCCGACAGCGCCGTGACACATAGCGTCGATGTGGCGATCAGGCACCCGCCGTAGAGAATGATCGAGCCGCGCGGGCGCGTCGACAGCACGATTCCCGCAGGCGCCAGTGCCAGTAGAGCCGCCACTGACCATAGCGCCACGGCGATCATGGCCGCTCCTGCATCATGATTTGCGCACGCATCATCGCTATTGGCCGCCTGCGCTCGGAGGTGGAGACTTCAGCCGCACACCGCGCCCCCCGGCGCTCGACACTGCCCCCTCGGCGATCAGCTCGATGCCGGCAACCGACAGCGCCTCGACCAGCTTCACCAGGGAATCGACATTGCCGCGGATCACCCCTTCGGAGGCCTCCATGCGCTGGATCGTCGGCAACGACAGCGAACAGCGCTGCGCGAGTTCGCGCTGGTCGATCCTGAGCAAGGCACGGGCGGCTCGAAGCTGCGCGGCGGTGATCACGGGGCACAATGTCCGTGGCAGTTACAGTGCTTGAGTTGCCAAGCTTAGGACGCGCAAAATGACGTTTCAAGCATCATCTTCTAGACGCAGCGCATCATTCCGTTCGATGTCCTCCGAGCTTACGCCCCCCGGGGCGTGTGCGGCGCACTGATCGATGCTGCGACCTTCGCGAAGATGAAGGCGCAAGGGCTGCAACAACATTCTTCGAGGCCACGCGCGATCTGCTGCAGCCTGGCCCGACCCTGACGAACGTGAATGATATCAGGTTGATCTTGGTGGATTGAGGCGTCTGCCCCACACTCCGCTGCGTTCCCTCCCCCCTTGCGGGGGAGGGCTAGGGAGAGGGGTGCCACACGGCACGCTCTCTCGACGGAGTGCGCATCACGAGTCCGCTGTTGCTGATAATTGATAATGTGGAATATATCGCACACCATTTGCTGGGCCACCCCTCTCCCCCGCCCTCCCCCGCAAGGGGGGAGGGAGCGCAGTGTGCCATGGGGTGTGAGCTCAAGACTTCGCAGACGTGCGACTTCAGCTCCGCGCGGCCGACCCTCCCCTCCAGAAGAGGATCAGAGTCAGAACTCGTTGGCGATCTTCGAGAGCATCCCGATCAGGGCCTCGCGGTTGGCCTGGCCGAGCAGGTCGTTCAACCGGGCCTCATGCTTGGTGGCAACGAGCTTCTTTGCCCGCGCCAGCACGGCCTTGCCCTTGTCGGTGAGCACCAGGATATGGGAGCGGCGGTCGTTGGTGGAGCGGATCCGCGCGCAAAGGTCGCGGCTCTCGAGATTGTCGAGCATCGCCACGAAGTTCGGCCTGAGGATGCCGAGCGTGGAGGCGATCTCGGTCTGGTTACGCCCGGGGTTCTTCTCGACCAGGAGCAGCACCGAGAACTGCGCCGGCGTCAGCTGGAGCGAGGCCATGCAGCGCAAAAAGTTCTCGAATACCTTGAGCTGCGCCCGCTTCAGGACATAGCCGAGCTGCTCGGAGAGCTCGCCGAGCTGGAGCGCTTCGGCCTGGACTTCGCCCGCGTCCTTGCGGCCCTTGGCCGCGTCAGCGGGTTTTTCGGACGACTTTTCAGCGGTCTTGGAAACGGTCATCGCCTCGTGCTCGTAATCCCGCTAAATTCGAGCGGGTCGTTCCCCCCGCCCTTGATGTTATATTTGATAATTGTTATGGACCATATCAAATATCGTCAGCGTATTTCAATGGCTGTGAGGGGGACCATCCACCGCAATTGCGGAGACCGGTCCTCGATCTTGAGGGGGAGCGTCCGGTCTTGAATACCACCATCATGCTGTTCCTGGTGCAGGACGGCATCACCAATGGCGCGATCTACGCGCTGCTCGGCCTGGCGCTGGTGCTGGTGTTCGCCGTCACCCGCGTGATCCTCATTCCGCAAGGCGAATTCGTCACCTACGGCGCGCTGACCTATGCCTCGCTGGCCGCGGGCCAGATGCCGGGCACGGCAAAGCTCGCGCTTGCGCTTGGCATCGGCGCCTTCGCCTTCGATCTTTTCGTGGCGCGCAAGGCGCTGCATGCGCGGCTGATCGTGCGCAGCTTCATCACCAACATCGTGCTGCCCGGCATCGTGCTGGCGCTGACCGTTTACTTCGCCAGCGAGAAGCCGCCGGTGGCGATCTGCATCGCGCTGTCCCTCGTGATCGTCGCGATGATCGGCGTCTATCTCTACCGCATCGCCTTCCAGCCGCTGGCGCACACCTCCGTGCTGGTGCTGCTGATCGCCTCGGTGGGCGTGCATCTCGCGCTCCAGGGGCTGGGGCTGCTGTTCTTCGGCGCCGAGGGCCAGCGCGGACCCGCCGTGCTGTCCGGCGCCTTCACCGCCGGCACGCTGCGCTTCACCGGCCAGAGCATCACCGTCTACGCCATCACCATCGCCTTCATCGTCGGGCTCTGGCTGTTCTTCGGCCTGACGCTCTACGGCAAGGCACTGCGCGCGACCGCCGTGAACCGGCTGGGGGCGCGGCTCGCCGGCATACGCACCACGCTGTCCGGACAGATCGCCTTTCTGCTGGCCTCCGTCATCGGCGCGCTGTCGGGCATCATGATCGTGCCGATCACGACGCTCTACTACGACTCCGGCTTCCTGATCGGCTTGAAGGGCTTCGTCGCCGCGATCATCGGCGGCCTCGTCAGCTATCCCCTCTCCGCCGTCGCGGCGCTGGTGGTCGGCATCGTCGAGGCGTTCTCGTCCTTCTATGCCTCCAACTACAAGGAAGTGATCGTCTTCATGCTGCTGATCCCCGTGCTGCTGCTGCGCTCGCTCGCCGCGCCGGCCGTCGAAGAAGAGAAGGACTGAGGCCAAGATGCAGAGCCGGCTTCCCATCCTCATCTTCGCAGCTCTCATGGCGGCGATCCCGTTCGTCCCGGGCATGCCGCCGTTCTGGATCGTGCTGCTCGACAATATCGGTCTTGCAGCGCTCGTCGCGATGGGCCTCGTGCTGCTGACCGGCGTCGGCGGCCTGACCTCTTTCGGACAGGCGGCCTTCGTCGGTTTCGGCGCCTACACCACCGCGGTGCTGTCGACCGCCCACGGCCTGTCGCCGTGGCTGACCCTGCCGCTGTCGCTCCTGGTCAGCGGATCGCTCGCGGTGCTGCTCGGGCTGATCACCGTCCGCCTCTCCGGCCATTACCTGCCGCTCGGCACGCTCGCCTGGGGATTGGGGCTGTTCTATCTCTTCAGCAAGCTGGAATTCCTGGGGCGCAATGACGGCATCTCGGCGATCCCGCCGCTGTCGATCGGCACGTTCAAGATGCTCTCGCCCGGTTCGATCTATTACGCCATCTGGGTCGCGGTGATCCTCTCGGCCCTGCTGACGATGAATCTCCTGGACTCCCGCACCGGCCGCGCCATCCGCGCGCTTCGGCGCGGCCATGTCGCGGCCGAGGCCTTCGGCGTACACACGCCGCGCGCAAAACTGCTGGTGTTCATCCATGCCGCAGTGCTCGCCGGCCTTTCGGGGTGGCTCTACGCGCATCTTCAGCGCGCGGTGAACCCGACGCCGTTCGGCGCACAGGCCGGCATCGAATATCTCTTCATCGCGGTGGTCGGCGGCGCCGGCTACGTCTGGGGCGGCGTGCTCGGCGCGGCGATCGTCGTGGTCCTGAAAGAGGTGCTGCAAAGCTATCTGCCGCTGATCCTGCCCGGCTCCGGGCAGGTCGAGACCATCGTGTTCGGCCTCATGCTGGTGGCCCTGCTGCAACTTGCGCCCGGCGGCCTCTGGCCGTGGCTGATGTCGTTCCTGCCGGAACGCACCGGTGGAGGGAAGCCGGATACTTCGCTCGAGCTGGAGGCGCGCACACGCTCGCCGGTTCAGTCCGGCGTCCTGCTTCAGGTGGAGAAAGCGCGAAAGCAGTTCGGCGGCGTGGTCGCGGTCAACAATGTCTCCTTCGACGTCCAGGCCCGCGAGATCGTCGCGCTGATCGGTCCGAACGGCGCCGGCAAGAGCACGACCTTCAACCTGATTACCGGCGTGCTGTCGGCGACCTCGGGCTCGGTCTCGGTGCTCGGCAGGAAGGTCGACAAGGCGCCGCCGCAGGAGATCGTCAAGCTCGGCATCAGCAGGACCTTCCAGCACGTCAAGCTCGTCCCCGACATGACCGTGCTGGAGAACGTCGCGATCGGCGCGCATCTGCGCGGCCATTCCGGGCCGATCTCATCGATGCTGCGCCTCGACCGCACTGATGAGGCCAAGCTGCTCGCCGAGGCCGCCCGCCAGATCGAGCGCGTCGGCCTCACCGAACAGATGCATCAGCTCGCAGGCAGCCTCTCGCTCGGCCAGCAGCGCATCGTCGAGATCGCCCGCGCGCTCTGCGTCGACCCGATGCTGCTGCTGCTCGACGAGCCGGCCGCGGGCCTTCGCCACATGGAGAAGCAGCGCCTCGCGACGCTGCTGCGCGAGCTGCGCGACGGCGGCATGAGCGTGCTCCTGGTCGAGCACGACATGGGCTTCGTCATGAACCTCGCCGACCGCATCGTGGTGCTCGATTTCGGCACCAAGATCGCGGAGGGCACCCCCGCCACGATCAAGACCAATCCCGAAGTGATCAAGGCCTATCTCGGAGTGGCGGCATGAGCGCGCTGTTGTCCGTCACCGACGCCCATGTCGCCTATGGCAAGGTCGAGGCGGTGCGTTCGGTCTCGCTCGAGGTCGGCACGAACGAGATCGTTACCATCGTCGGCGCCAACGGCGCCGGCAAGACCACGCTGCTCTCGGCCATCATGGGCATCCTACCGCTGAAGGGCCGCGTCGCCTTTGCCGGACAGGACCTCGCCCGGCTCGACATCGAGGACCGCGTCGCGATGGGCCTCGGCCTCGTGCCGGAGCACCGCGAATTGTTCGTGACCATGAATGTCGAGGACAATCTCGAGCTTGGTGCCTTCCGCATCGAGCGCGGCAAGGCGAAGGCCTCGATGGAACGCGTCTATACGCTGTTTCCGCGGCTGAAGGAGCGGCGCAAGCAGCTCGCCGGCACGCTGTCCGGCGGCGAGCAGCAGATGCTGGCGATGGGCCGTGCGCTGATGGGCGAGCCGAAGCTCCTGATGCTGGACGAGCCGAGCCTCGGCCTCGCGCCCATCATCGTCGCCGACATCTTCCGCATCGTCGGCCAGCTGCGCGCCAGCGGCGTCTCCGTGCTGCTGGTCGAGCAGAATGCGCAGGCCGCGCTGAAGATCGCGGACCGGGCCTATGTGATGGAGCTCGGCGAGTTCGTGCTGAGCGGCAAGGCCAGCGACGTCGCGGCCAACGAGGGAGTGGCAGCCAGCTATCTCGGCTTCCAGCACGAAGGCGAGAATGTGTCGTGACTCTTACCCTTCCCCTGAGGGGGAGGGTCGCTTCGCATCGCATGTAGCGGAGCGGAATGCGAAGCTGGGTGGGGTGACGGTCTCACCACCTCGCACAGTGCCCGCGTTGAGAGATCACCCCACCCCGCTCGCGCTCCGCGCGATCGCCCCCCTCCAGGGGAGGGGAAACAAGTGGCGACTTACGTGGCCGCTTTCTCCCCCCTCAACGCCGCCACCTCCGCTTCCAGCTCCGCGATTCTCGCGTCCCTCGCCGCCAGCGCCGCCGCGACATCGCCCGCATCGAACTTCTGCGGGATGTGCTGCGGGCAGTTGGTGTCCCACGCCGCGATCTTGAACAGGATCACCTGTTCCGGACGGGCACGATAGCCCTTCGGCATCAGCGAGGCGGTCAGCGCCTCGTCGTCCTCGACGACGCGCGCCTCGCCCCAGATCTTCACACGACGACGATGGGCGTAGTCCATCACGAAGATGTAGGCCTTGGGGTTTTCCGAGAGATTGCCCTGGGTAATGAACTGCTGGTTGCCGGCATAATCGGCGAAGGCGAGCGTCTGCCTGTCCAGCACCTTGAGAAAGCCCTTCGGGCCGCCGCGATGCTGGATGTAGGGCTGGCCGTCGGCCGAAGCGGTGGCGAAATAGAAGCTATTGGCGTCAGCCAGGAAGGCCGCGAGGTTGTCGTCGACCTCGGCGCGCCAGCCGCGCTGCTCGCTGCGCGCGTAGGCCTCGCGCGAGCCCTTGCGAGTCTGGATCGCCTTCACAGCGGGCGAGAAGGCAACATCGCTGGCATAGGTGTGGGCCGTTGTCATCGGAACGTCTCCTGAAATTCCGGCGCATGCTTGCGTCTTTCGACCGCTAATGTGGAGCCTTCGGCGTCTAAAACAATTAGGCACCTTGACACTTTATCATTGCGATATATGCAATAATGCCATGGACCGCCTCGAGGCCATGCACGTCTTCGTCACCGTCGCCGATCTGCGCGGCTTCGCGCCGGCGGCGCGCAAGCTGCGGCTGTCGCCCTCGGCGGTGACGCGGCTGATCGCTGCGCTGGAGGAGCATCTCGGCGCCCGGCTGCTGCAGCGGACCACCCGGCAGGTGACACTGACCGACGTCGGCACCCGCTATCTGGAGCGCGTCAGGCGCATCCTCGCCGACATCGAGGAGGCCGATGGCTCGGCGCGGCAGGAGCGCAGCCGCCCGAGCGGACGTCTGGTGGTGTCGGCCCCGGTCGGCTTCGGCCGGCTGCATGTCGGGCCGGTCATGACCGCCTATCTCAAGCGCTATCCCGAAGTCGCCGCCGAGCTCAGGCTGTCCGACCACCTCGTCAATCTCGTGGAAGACGCCGTCGACGCCGCGGTGCGGATCGGCCATCTCGCCGATTCCTCGCTGGTGGCGCGTCAGGTCGGCGAGATGCGGCGGATCGTGGTGGCAGCGCCCGGCTATCTCAAGCGCCATGGTGAACCGAAGACACCACAGGAATTGCTCGCGCACCAGACCATCGCGTTCGGCTCGGCCGCCAATTGGCATTTCGTTCAGGACGGCCGCGACATCGAGGTAACGACGGCCCCGCGTTTCACCAGCAACAGCGCCGACGCAGCGCTGCAATATGCCGAGGCCGGCGGCGGCGTGACACGCGTGCTGGCCTACCAGGCGGCCGAGGGGCTGAAGCGCGGACGGCTGAAAATCGTCCTGGCGAAATACGAGCAGCCGGCGCTGCCGATCCACATCGTCTATCCGACCTCGCGCCTGCTCTCGGCCAAGGTGCGCGCGTTCATCGATCTCGTGGTGGAGACGGCGGAGTGGAAGTTCGGGTGAGGCTCGTATCCCGGACGCGGTGCGGCGCGAAGTGCCGCTCCGCAGAGCCGGGGCACGAGAGAGCTACTTCTTCGGCACCACGCGGAACGTGCCGCTCGCGCGTGCGATCACGACGTCGTCTGCCTTTGCGAGGCACTGCGCGAAGCAGATCGTGCTGCCGGTCTTGATCGCCTCGCCCTCGACCGCGAGCCACTGGCCGATCTCGGCGGCGCCGACGTAGTCGACCGACAGCGAGATCGTGACGAAGGACGTCGTCCACCCCGTCGCCTGGGCGCAGCTGTAGCCCATGGCGGCATCGGCCAGCGCTGCGATCAATCCTCCGTGGATCAATCCGCGCGCGTTGGTGTGCGGCGTCGCCAGGCGCAATCCGACGGTGACGCCCTTGTCGGTCTTGTTCGAATAGAGCGGCTCCCAGGGATCGGTGAGCGGCGCTTTGCGGAAATGCGGCTCGAAGCCGGCCGGAACGTCGGGAGCGGTCATGGGTGTCTCGCGTTGCTGTGTCGCCGGCATTGAACGCGATGGACGTGACGGATGCATCAATTACAAAGTTTTAAACGGGATTTGCGCGGGCGTTTGAAACGCGCACGGCCGTCGTTGCGAGGAGCTCTTGCGGCGAAGCGATCCAGATTGTTCCCGCGGAGAGATTCCCGGATTGCTTCGCTACGCTTGCAATGACGGAGGACGTGGCAGCGGCGAGCCCTAAAACGGCAGCCCGACGTAATTCTCCGACAGCGACGTCATCGCGGCCTGCGACTGCGTGACGTAGTCGAGTTCGGCGAGCTGGATGCGCGCGCCGATGGTGCCGGTGTCGGGAAATTTGTGCAGCATCGAGGTCATCCACCAGGAGAACCGCACGGCCTTCCAGACCCGTGCCAGCGCCATGGCGGAATAGGCATCGATGCCGGCGCTGGATTTCTCATCGTAGAATTCGCGTAAGCCGCCCGACAGATAATGCGCGTCGCTGGCAGCCAGGTTCAGGCCCTTGGCGCCCGTCGGCGGCACGATGTGGGCGGCATCGCCACACAGGAACATCCTGCCGAAGCGCATCGGTTCGGCGACGAAGCTGCGCAGGGGCGCGATGCTCTTCTCGATCGAGGGCCCCGTGACGAGACTGTCGGCCGCCTCCTGGTCGAGCCGGCGCTTCAACTCGTCCCAGAAGCGGTCGTCCGGCCATTGGTCGACATGGTCATCCAGCGCGCACTGCACGTAATAGCGGCTGCGCTTCGTCGAGCGCATGGTGCAAAGCGCAAAGCCGCGGGCATGATTGGAGTAGATCAGTTCATGGCTGACCGGCGGGGTATCCGACAAGATGCCGAGCCAGCCGAACGGATAAACCCGCTCGAACTCCTCGATCGCCGAGGCTGGAACGCTGGCACGGCTGACGCCATGGAAGCCGTCGCAGCCGGCGATGAAATCGCAATCGATCGTGCGGGTGACACCGTCCTTGACGTAGGTGACACGCGGGTGACTGCCGTCGAAATCATGCGGCTGCACGTCCTTGGCCTCGTAGACCGAGACGAGACCGGCGGCCTTGCGCGCATTCATCAGGTCGAGCGTGACCTCGGTCTGGCCGTAGATCATCACCGTCTTGCCGGTCGCACCCTTCATGTCGATGCGATGACGGCGGCCGGAAAAGGCAAGCTCGATGCCTTCATGAACCAGG
Source organism: Bradyrhizobium sp. CCBAU 53415 (assembly GCF_028128735.1). Classification (NCBI taxonomy): domain Bacteria; kingdom Pseudomonadati; phylum Pseudomonadota; class Alphaproteobacteria; order Hyphomicrobiales; family Nitrobacteraceae; genus Bradyrhizobium; species Bradyrhizobium sp. CCBAU 53415. The sequence goes on from NZ_LBJF01000024.1 coordinate 348,910, forward strand.
CCTTCGGCGTGTGCCCGTGCGCCGGCACCGACCTGGTCGAGCAGCGCGACGGTTCCCTCCTCCAGCAGGCCGGCGCGAATGCGGCCGAGCACATAGTCCGGGCTTTGCCGCTCCAGGATCACGTTGTCGATGCCATAGGCGTGCAGCAGTTGCCCAAGCAACAATCCAGCCGGTCCAGCCCCGATGATTGCGACTTTTGTCCGCAATACTTGCTCCTCCCGATCCTGTAGGCTTTCGTTGCGGCCCGCTTGTCGCTTCAAGTCGCTCAGGATAATTATACCATATAACGGTTGGGCAAAAGGGGAGTGCGGGTCGCGGCAGGGCGACAAATCCATGCAACATGGCTGACGTAGACGACGCGATAAGGCGCACGTCAGTTCCGGCTTGAACGCGCCGGCCAATTATATAACATGTTAATTAATGAGGCCGGGCCATCGAAGCCCGCCATCAAAAAGAGGGAGAGACGCGTGATGAGAAGAGCCTGTCTGGCTTTGCTGCTGGCAGCAAGCGTGAGCCCTGCGTTGGCGCAGGACAAGACCTTCGACTTGAAGGTCTCGCACTGGGTGCCGGCGTCGCACCCGCTGCAGAAATCCCTGGAAGACTGGGTAGCTGCGGTGAATAAGGATTCCGGCGGCACCATCACAGGCAAGGTGTTTCCGGCCCAGCAGCTCGGCAAGGCGTTCGACCATTACGACATGGCGCGCGACGGCATCGCCGACGTCACCTACGTCAATCCCGGCTACCAGCCCGGCCGCTTCCCGATCATCGGCGCCGGCGAATTGCCGTTCCTGATCTCCGACGCCAAGGGCGGCTCGATGGGCCTGGACGCCTGGTATCGGAAATATGCCGAGAAGGAGATGAAGGACGTCAAATACTGCCTCGCCTTCGTCCACTCGCCCTCCTCCTTCCATTCCAAGACCAAGAAAATCGTCAGCCCCGAGGACGTGAAAGGCATGAAGATCCGCCCGGCGCACGCCACCATGGCGAACTTCGTCACCTCGCTCGGCGGCACCAATGTGCAGTCCTCGGCGCCGGAAGTGCGCGACATCATCGAGCGCGGCGTCGCCGACGCCGTCACCTTCCCCTGGGGCTCCCTGGTGCTGTTCGGCATCGACAAGGTGACCAAATACGACATGGAGGCGCCGCTCTACACCACGACCTTCGTGTTCGTGATCAACAAGGACAAGTACAATGCGATGTCCGAGAAGCAGAAAGCCGCGATCGACAAGAACTGCTCGACCGAAATGGCGGGCGCGGTCGGCGAGCACTGGGGCAAGTTCGAGGATGCCGGCATCGACAAGGTGAAGGCGGAATCCAGCCACGAGGTCTACAAGCTGACACCGGAGCAGACCGCCGCCTGGAAGAAGGCCGCCGAGCCGCTGGTGAAGACCTGGGCCGACGGCGCCAAGAAGGCCGGCGCCGATCCGGACGCCGCGCTCGCAGACCTCAAGGCCTCGCTCAAGAAGTACAACGCGCTGGCGGAGTAGCCTTCGTTGAAGGAAATGCGGCGGCGAGGGGCATCTCGCCGCCGTTATTCTGCAAGCGCGGGTAGAGGTGAGGAGCGCACGGCGCTTCGTCCCCCTCTTCCCGCCTGCGGGGAGAGGTTCGGGGTGAGGGGGAGTCTCCACGGAGACGGTGACAGCGAGACTCGCGGAGAGTCCCTCTCACCCGCCGCGCTTCGCGTGTCGGCCTCTCCCCGCAAGCGGGGAGAGGCAAAGCCTGCCGCCTGAGCCGAGAACGAACATGACATCGGACGACAAGACACATCCCATGAAGCGCTCCTGGATGGACCGCATCATCGACACGATCGAATGGATCGCGGCCGGCTTCGTCGGCCTTGTCGCGCTCGATATCTTCCTGTCGGTGCTGCTGCGCAACACACTGAACTATTCGATCCCCGACAGTTTCGACATCGGCCGCATGCTGCTCGGTATCCTCATCTTTTGGGGTATCGCGGCAACCTCCTACCGCGGCACCCACATCACGGTCGACCTCGTCTGGGGCAACGTCGGCCCGCGCTATCAGCGCTGGATCGACGTGTTCGCGACCCTGGTCCTGCTGTTCGTGGTGACCGTGCAGACCTGGACTTTGTTCGACAAGGTGCGCGGCACCTACAACGACAACGTCCTGACCTTCGACATGCACATGCCGACCTGGCCGTTCTTCGCCATCGCCTGGATCGGCGACGTGTCCGCCGTGCTGCTGATCGCGATCCGCACCTACCGGCTGATATTCCATCCCGAAGACATGCACGATCCCAAATTGAAGGCGACGGAGTAGTCATGAGCACCGATGCCGTCGCCCTAATCGGCTTCGTTTCCTTGTTCGTCCTAATGCTGCTGCGCGTGCCCGTCGGCATGGCCATGGGCCTCGTCGGCGTCTCCGGCTTCGCCTATCTCGTCAACGGAAATGCGGCGCTGAAACTGGTCGGCCAGACCTCGATGCGCACGGTGACCGACTACACTTTCGGGGTCATCCCGATGTTCCTGCTGATGGGCTCGTTCGTGTCCAATTCCGGCATGAGCCGCGAGCTGTTCCGCGCCGCCAACGGTTTCGTCGGCCATTTGCGCGGCGGCCTCGGCATCGCCACCGTCGGCGCCTGCGGCGGCTTTGCCGCGATCTGCGGCTCCTCGGTCGCGACCGCCGCGACCTTCTCCGCCGTCGCCTACCCGGAGATGCGCCGCTTCGGCTATCCGCAGTCCTTTGCCACCGGCGTGATCGCGGCGGGCGGCACGCTGGGCGCGATGCTGCCGCCCTCCACCGTGCTCGCGGTCTACGGCATCATCACCGAGCAGGACATCGGCAAGCTCTTCATCGCCGGCATCATCCCGGGCCTGCTGGCGATGAGCATGTACATGATCACGATCTTCCTGATCGGCTATCTTCGTCCCGACTTCCTGCCGAAAGGCAAGGTGACGCCGTGGCGCGAGCGCGTTGCGGGCCTGAAGGAGATCTGGGCGCCCGTGCTGCTGTTCATCTTCGTCATCGGCGGCCTCTACGGCCTGCCTTTCCTGCCGCGCTTCACGCCGACGGAGGCCGGCGGCGTCGGCGCCACCGGCGCCTTCATCATCGGCGTGCTGACGGGCCGCCTCGACCGCGAGAAGATCCTGGCCTCGCTGCTGCAGGCGACGCGCACCGCGGCCGCCGTGTTCACCGTGCTGATCGGTGCGCTGATCTTCGGCTATTTCCTCACGGTGACGCAGACGCCGCAGAAGGTGACGGAATTCCTCACCGGCCTCGGCCTCGGCAGCTACGGCGTGCTGGCGTTGATCATGGTGATGTATCTCGTGCTCGGCTGCCTGATGGACGCCATGGCGATGATCATCCTGACCGTGCCGATCATCTTCCCGGTGATCATGCATCTCGGCTTCGATCCGATCTGGTTCGGCGTCATCATCGTCATGACCGTCGAGCTCGGCCTGATCCATCCGCCGGTCGGCATGAATGTGTTCGTCATCAAGAGCGTGGTAAAGGACGTCTCCTTCTCCACCATCTTCAAGGGCGTGATTCCGTTCGTGGTCACGGACCTGATCCGCCTCGTGATCCTGATCGCCTTCCCGCTGCTGGCGACCTGGCTGCCCACGCGGATGATGGCGAATTGACGAGGTGACGCGATGACCACACCCACCCTCGAGACCAAATACGTCTTCACCATCACCGCCCGCATCGGCGACGTCGTGACCGCCGGCGAGACCGGGATCGGCGTTCGCCGCATCATCCCGATCATCGGCGGCGAGGTGACGGGCGGGGTCAAAGGCAAGGTGCTGCCATTCGGCGCCGACTTCCAGACCATTCGTCCCAACGAGCTGATCGATCTCGAAGCCAAATACGCCTTCGAAACCGACGACGGCGCTATCATCTACGTCGAGAACAAGGGCATGCGCTTCGGCCCGGTCGAGCTGCTGCAAAAGCTCAAGCGCGGCGAGCCGGTCGACCCCAGGCTGATCTACTTCCGCACCGTGCCGAAGTTCGAGACCGGACACGAGAAATATCGCTGGCTGATGGAGCACATTTTCGTCGGCTCGGCCGCGCGGCACGCGGATCGCGTGGTGATCGACGTGCATCAGGTGGTGTGAGCCACACACGCCGCCGTCGTTCCGGCGAACGCCGGAACCCATACCGCGTGATCTATCGATCGCGGCGGTCGCGGTACCGAACGATCAATCTTCGCCAAATTCCTCCCGGGAGTATGGGTCCCGGCGTTCGCCAGGACGACACCGAATGTGAGGATCGCCGCCCGGCTCCATATTGACTCCCCCAGAATTCGTTATACAACATAACTATTCTGATAAGGACGCAAATGACACAGGGAAACGCCGAGACCGCTGCCGCGGGTGCCTCCGGGCTTTTGAGGATCGAGCGGGCGGACCGGGTTCTGACCGTTGGTCTGAACCGGCCGGCGAAGCGCAATGCGCTCAATGACGGCATCATCCTGGAAATCGGCGAGTGTTTTGCCTCCCTGCCCGAGGACATCGGCGCGGTCGTCATCCACGGCATCGGCGACCATTTCTCCAGCGGTCTCGACCTGTCCGAATTGACCGAGCACGACGCGACCGGCGGCCTGCTGCATTCCCAGATGTGGCACCGGGTGTTCGACCGCATACAGTACAGCCGCGTGCCCGTGATCGCGGCGCTGAGGGGAGCCGTGATCGGCGGCGGGCTGGAGCTTGCCTGCGCGGCGCATATCCGCGTCGCCGAGCCCTCGACCTATTTCGCGCTGCCGGAGGGACAGCGCGGCATCTTCGTCGGCGGCGGCGGCTCGGTGCGGCTGCCGCGGCTGATCGGCGTCGCCAGGATGATGGACATGATGCTGACCGGACGCGTCTACAGCGCGACCGAAGGCGCGTCCTACGGCTTCGCGCAATATCTGACGGAGGCTGGCAACGGGCTCGGCAAGGCGCTGGAGCTTGCAACGAAGATCGCCTCCAACGCGCCGCTGACCAATTTTGCCGTGCTCCAGGCGCTGCCGATGATCGCGGAGGCCAATCCGCAGACCGGTCTTCTGATGGAATCGCTGATGGCAACGGTGGCGCAGAGCGACAAGGAAGCAAAACGCAGGATCCGCGAATTCCTCGAACACAAGACCGCAAAGGTAAAGCCGAAGTCATGAGCGCGCAGCCGTCCTCTTCCAGCACGGAGCGCGGCGCGAGCACTTTGCCGCTGCGGCCGATCTCGTTCGGCGATCCCGTCGTCAATGTCGAGCGGCGCGATGACGGCACGATCTACCTCAGGCCGAAGCAGCCGCTCGGCGACTACCCGGTCCGCATCACCGACCGCCTGCATCATTGGGCCCAGACCACGCCGGACCGCGTCTTCATGGCCGAGCGCGAAGGCGGCCGCGGCTGGCGCAAGATCACCTATGCCGAACTGCTCGCCGCGAGCCGGCACATCGCATCAAGCCTGATTGCGCGCGGTCTGTCGGCGGAGCGCCCGGTCGTCATCCTCTCCGGCAATTCGATCGACCATGCCCTGCTCGCCTTCGGCGCGTTCTATGCCGGCGTTCCGTTCTGCCCGGTGTCGCCGGCCTATTCGCTGGTGTCGAAGGATTACGGCAAGCTGTCCTATCTGATGAAACTGCTGACGCCCGGCCTCGTTTTCGCCGAGGATGCCGACAAGTTCGCCGATGCGCTCACCGCCAATGTCTCGCTCGGCACCGAGATCGCCGCGTCCTATGGCCATGTGCCGGGCCGCGACGTCACCCTGCTCGCCGACCTCATGGCAACGCCGCTCCGCAGCGACCTCGACGACGTCCACGGCAGGATCGGCCCCGACACGATCGCAAAATTCCTGCTGACCTCGGGCTCGACCGGCAATCCCAAGGCCGTCATCAACACCCAGCGCATGATCTGCGCCAACCAGGTGATGCTGCGCGAGACGCTCGCCTTTCTCAAGGACGAGCCGCCCGTCATCATCGACTGGCTGCCCTGGAATCACACCTTTGGCGGCAACCACAATATCGGATTGACGCTCTACAACGGCGGCTCGATGTATCTGGACGCCGGCAAGCCGATGCCCGGCGGCATCGAGGAGACCGTGCGCAATCTCCAGGAGATTTCGCCCACGGTCTACTTCAACGTGCCCAAGGGCTACGAATCGCTGTTGCCGTATCTGCGCGACGACCAGGGCCTGCGCGCAAAGTTCTTCGACCGGCTGCACGCGATGTTCTTCTCGGGCGCGGCGCTGTCGCCCTTCGTCTGGAACAGCCTCGACGAGCTTGCGGTGAAGGAAAAAGGCTACCGCGTGCCGATGCTGACCGGCTTGGGCGCCACCGAGACCGCGCCGTTCTTCATGTCGGTCAATCCGCGCACCAGCCGTTCCGGCCATGTCGGCCTGCCCGTCTCGGGCAACGACGCCAAGCTGGTGCCGAACAACGGCAAGCTGGAGGTCCGCTGCAAGGGGCCGAACGTGATGCCCGGCTACTGGCGTCAGCCCGACATCACCGCAAAATGCTTCGACGAGGAAGGATTCTACAAGCTCGGCGATGCGCTCAAGCCGACCGATCCCGATGATCTCAACGCCGGCTTCGACTTCGACGGCCGGGTCAGCGAGGATTTCAAGCTGGCGAGCGGCACCTGGGTCAGCGTCGGTCCCTTGCGCGCGCGCTTCGTTGCGGCCTGTGCCCCGCTGGTGCGCGACGTCGTCATCGCCGGCATCAACCGTGACGAGATCTCCGCGCTGGTCGTGCTCGACCTCGACGGCTGCCGGCTGATCAACCCGACGCTGCCGACCGACGATCTCGTCGTCGCCACGCGGGACCGGCTGGTGCGCGAGGCATTTCGCGAACGCCTGACGCGTTTTCTCAGCCAGGCCACCGGCTCCTCGACACGGATCACGCGCGCGATCCTGATGGACACGCCGCTGTCGATCGACAAGGGCGAAGTCACCGACAAGGGCTCGATCAACCAGCGTGCGGTGCTGGAGCATCGCGGCGAGCTGATCGAGGAGCTCTACGCTGCCAATCCATCGAACCGTGTGATATCGGTCGCTTGAGAAATCATCGCAAAAGGAGAACGCCATGTTGTTGAAGGATCAGGCAGCCATCGTGACCGGCGGCGCATCGGGATTGGGTGCGGCGACCGCGCGAAAGCTGGCGGCGCAGGGCGCCAAGGTCGCGGTGTTCGATCTCAATGCCAAGCTCGCGGAAACCGTCGCCGCCGAGATCAAGGGCGTCGCCGTAACCTGCGACGTTTCCGACGCCGCCTCCGCTGAAGCCGCGATCGCGCAGGCGACGAAGGCCCATGGCCCGGCCCGCGTGCTGGTCAATTGCGCCGGCATCGGCGTTGCCAAGCGCGTGGTCGGCCGCGACGGCCCGATGGCGCTCGCCGATTTCGACAAGGTGATCAAGGTCAATCTGATCGGCACCTTCAACATGCTGCGCCTTGCCGCGACCGAGATGTCCAGGCTGGAGCCGCAGGCGACCGGCGAGCGCGGCGTCATCATCAACACGGCGTCCGTCGCCGCCTATGACGGCCAGATCGGCCAGTCCGCCTATTCGGCGTCCAAGGGCGGCATCGTCGGCATGACGCTGCCGATCGCGCGCGAGCTGGCGCAGTTCGGCGTCCGCGTGCTGACGATCGCGCCCGGCCTGTTCCTGACGCCGCTGCTCGCGAACCTGCCGCAGGAAGCCCAGGACTCGCTCGCCGCCGCGATCCCCTTCCCGCGCCGGCTCGGCAATGCCGACGAATTCGCCGCGCTCGCGCTGCACATGGTCGAGAATGCGTATCTGAACGGCGAAGTGGTGCGCCTCGACGGATCGCTGCGCATGGCGCCGAAATAAGGCGCCGCGCATGTTCGTGAACCGGCGCGAGGTCCAGATCCAGTGGGGCGATTGCGACCCCGCCAACATCGTCTATTACCCGCGCTATTTCGCGATGTTCGACGATTCGACCTCGACCCTGTTCGAGGTCGCCGGCTTCTCGAAGCAGGATCTGGTCCGCAAATACGGCCTGGTGGGCATCCCGATGGTCGACACGCGGGCCAAGTTCTACATTCCCTCGACCTATGGCGACTGGATCACCATCGAGACGAGGATCGAGAGCATCAAGCGCTCGAGCTTCGAGGTGAAGCACAACGTCTACAAGGGCGAGGCGCTGGCGATCGAGGGGTTCGAGACCCGCGTGCTGGTCGGCCGCGATCCCGTTAACCCCGACAAGCTGAAATCGGCACCGTTCCCGGCGGAAATGGTAGCGAAGTTCACGGGGAGTTGAGCCTGGAGCTAAATCGCCGCATCACCAAAAGAGGGGGCTGAATTACCCCCCGATTTCTGCTTTCAAAGAAACACGTAAAGGGAGGAATAGATGAAACGCTTTTACCTGACCGCCGCCATCACCGTGGCGGCACTTGCCCTGCCGGCCATGCCCGCGCTGGCCCAGACCAGCGAGATCACCATCGGCATCACCACCACGACGACCGGCCCGGGCGCCGCGCTCGGCATTCCCGAGCGCAACGCGCTGGAGTTCGTGCCGAAGGAGATCGGCGGCGTGCCGCTGAAGGTGATCGTGCTCGACGACGGCGGCGATCCCACCACTGCGACCACCAATGCCCGCCGCTTCGTGACCGAATCCAAGGCCGACATCATCATGGGCTCGGCGCTGACGCCGTCGACCATCGCGGTCTCCAACGTCGCCAATGAAGCCGGCATCCCGCATTTCGGTCTTGCGCCCTTCCCGATCACGCCCGAGCGCATGAAGTGGTCGATCGCCATGCCGCAGCCGATCCCGATCGTGGGCAAGGTTCTGTACGACCACATGAAGTCCAAGGGCGTGAAGACGCTCGGCTATATCGGCTATTCCGACTCCTACGGCGACCTCTGGTTCAACGACCTCAAGGCCCAGGCCGTGCCGATGGGCATGACCATCGTCGACGAGGAGCGCTTCGCACGTCCTGACACCTCGGTGACCGGGCAGGTGCTGAAGCTCGTTGCCGCCAATCCCGATGCGATCCTGGTCGGCGCATCCGGCACCGCGGCCGCGCTGCCGCAGACCGAGCTGCGCGAACGCGGTTACAAGGGCCTGATCTACCAGACCCACGGTGCGGCCAGCATGGACTTCATCCGCATCGCCGGCAAGGCGGCCGAGGGCGTGCTGATGGCCTCCGGTCCGGTCATGGACCCCGAGGACCAGCCGGACAGCGCGCTGACCAAGAAGCCGGGCCTCGCGCTGAACTCGGCCTATGAAGCCAAATATGGCCCGAACAGCCGCAGTCAGTTCGCCGGCCATTCCTATGACGCGTTCGAGATCCTCAAGCGCATCATTCCAGTGGCGTTGAAGACGGCGAAGCCGGGCACGCCGGAATTCCGCGAAGCCATCCGCCAGGCGCTGCTGACGGAGAAGGAGCTCGCGGCGAGCCAGGGCGTCTACAACTTCACCGAAAAGGACCGCTACGGCCTCGACCAGCGCTCGCGCATCCTGCTCACGGTGAAGGACGGCAAGTACTCGCTGGTGAAGTAGGTGCGACGAAAGATCTGAGACGACGAGAGCCGGCCCGATGGGCCGGCTCTTTTGTTTTTGCTCCGGACTCTCAGATCGTCATGGCCGGGCTTGTCCCGGCCATCCACGCCTTGCCACGCGGCGCGAAGAACGTGGATGCCCCGGACAAGCCCGGCCATGACGAAGCGGATACGGCGCGTTCCTACGCTGCCTGCCGCAGCGGGATCCAGGCGAATTCGGGATAGTATGTCTCCATCATGCGATCGACATAGGCGGTGAGGTTTGGAAATCCCTCGGCCCGCTGGCGCAGTCCGGACTCGAAGAAAGGCGTCAGGATTCCGGCGAGCGCGCCGAAGGCGGTGGCATCGACGCCGCAGGGCTTGCTGCCCATCAGGTACGCCCTGTCGCCGAGTTGCACCGACAGCGCGAAGAGTGAGCGGACCGCGAGATCGACGTCGTCATCCGGCGCATGGCGGCCGAGGCCGGAGAGCAGATAGTTCTCGGCGACACGGAATTGCGCATCCTCGCGCAGCTTCTCGCGATTGTGCTCCGGCGCGCCATCGAAGAAATGCGCAGGCCCCTTGGCGAAATTGACCGGATCGACCCAGCGCGCGCCGACCAGCGCCCAATAGACGTGATGCTCGATCATGCGCTCGAACGCCCAGGCCTGCGCGCGCTCGGCCAGCGACAGGCCGGCGTCGAAATCGAAGCCGTAGCGGCGCTCGATATGGGCGCGGATGAAGGTGGAATCAGCCACGGCTTCGCCGCCATCGTCGATGAAGGGCAGCTGTCCCTTGGGCGACGCGGGCGGCATAGCCCGCTCCTTCCGGTAGGGCAGGCCCGCCATCTTGAGCTGCACCTCGGTCTTGGTGACGAAGGGGCTGATTTCCGGCAGGCCGAAGCCGGTGCCAAAGCCGTAAAGCGTGATCATGAAGCTCTCCCGAACCTGTCGAACGCGTTGAAGGAACCTAGCGGCCGGCTGCTGCCACCATGGTGGCAGCAGCCGTGATATCTTCTGCGAAGCGAGCCCCTCGCCAGGCGCGGGCCATCACATGGCGAACCAGCGCATCCGCGGCATGGACCAGCGAACGCGTCACGGCGGTCGCGAGCGCAAGGCGGAGGTCGACGACCGTGGAATCAAGCGAAACGAAGCAGCTGAACGCCCAGGCCCGCCACGCCTGGATCTGGAAAGGCTGGCTCCGCCACAACGGGCCGGCCGGGCCGAAATGGGTTGGAATGATCATGGACAAATCCTCTTCAGTCGATGTGTTGTCCCGGTATAGAACTCCCCTGCTGCCAACATCCTGTCAGCAGCCGCGCGCCGCCCTCTGAAGAGACCACCGAGAAAAAAGCAGTGACAAGGGACCTGTCATGAGACGCGCCGACCGGCTGTTTCAAATCATCCAGGTGCTGAGGCGCACGCGGAAGCCGCTGACGGCGGACGCGATCGCGGCCGAGCTCGAGACCTCGAAGCGCACGATCTATCGCGACATCGCGACGCTGATCGGCCAGCGCGTGCCGATCCGCGGCGAGGCCGGCATGGGCTACATCCTGGAAAAGGGTTTTGACCTCCCGCCGCTCATGCTGACACCCGACGAGATCGAGGCGGCGGTGCTGGGCGCGCAATGGGTCGCGGGCCACGCCGACTCCGCGCTGGCGCGCGCGGCCGAAGACTTGATGGCCAAGATCGCCGACACCGTGCCTGAGCGCTTGCGGCCCTTCGTGCTGGAGCCGGCGAGCCGGGCGCGGCCGAGCTGGAACAGGGAGCCGGACCGCCTGGACATGGCCCGCACCCGCACCCAGATCCACGAAGGCAAGAAGATCATGCTGCGCTATCGCGACGAGCAAGGCCGCCCCAGCGAGCGCGTTGTCTGGCCGATTTCGGTCGGCTATCTCGAAGCGGTGCGGCTCCTGGCGGCCTGGTGCGAGCTGCGCGGCGACTTCCGCAGCTTCCGCACCGACCGCGTGGTCGAGGCGACCTATCTCGACGAGAAATATCCGGAGCGGCGCGACGTGCTGCGCGCAAGATGGCGCCAGAGCCTGGTCTGGGGTCCGCCAAAGGACACGTGACGATGGAAGAGAGCTCCCTCATCGATCTGTCGAGCTGTTGCCAGGGTTGCGGGGCCTGCTGCGGCTATTCGGCGAACTGGCCGCGCTTCTCGATCGAGAGCGACGAGGAGCTTGCCGCTATTCCCGAGACGCTGGTCAACGAGCGCCAGTCCGGCATGCGCTGCGAGGGTGATCGCTGCTCGGCATTGGATGGAGAAATCGGCAAGTCGACCGCTTGCGGCATCTACCAGGTGCGGCCGGAAGTATGCCGCACCTGCATGCCGGGCGACGCCGAATGCGCAATGGCGCGACGGAAGTTCGGCTTGCCTGTTATAGAGGCCGCCTAAAGCGCGAAGCAGAATTAGGCGGGAACGGCTTCGCTGATTTCGTCGTCGAGCTCGTCATCGAGCGGCGCGAGCACCGAGAGCGGCTTGGTCGACAGCGTGATCGGCTTGCGCCCGCCCGACAGCGACGGTGAGGATTTCGACGTGCGTTCGCGCGACAGCGCGTAGAGCGTCGAGCCGACGCGGCCGCCGTTCTCGATCAGGTCACGCTCGCTGCAGCTTGCTGCGATCGCGACCGCCAGCGAGTGCAAATGGCTGCGGCGGTAGCAAAACAGCGCCAGCTTGGCGCGCGCGTCAGGGGAAACACTCTCAACCAGCCTCGGCAGCCCACTTTCGCTGGCGCGATACATCTCGCCAAGGAGCTCGTCGCGGACCGGGCAGAAATCGCTTTCAAAGGTGTCGCGGCTTGAAAACATTGCAGTTCTCCCTCGTGTGGGGAAGATGCAGCGCAATTCTCTAACGAAGGGTTAACCACGCTGCCCGGTGGTCGCCCGGAGTGCCTGCGCCCTTGCCGCGAATCAGAGGGCGCGAGGGCGCAAATGCCCTCCCGGCGTCATGGCCGGGCTTGTCCCGGCCATCCACGGAGAGCCAAGTGGCACGAAGAACGTGGATGCCCGGGACAAGCCCGGCCATGACGACCTCTCGTGATGCAAGCGATTGCTTCCAGCCAAAGGCCGCAGGGACGGCCGCTCTCAGTTCGCCGCCATGAAGATGGAGAGGCCGAAGCCGGTGAGATGGTGCAGCGCCTGGTCGACGCCGATCAGGGTCCAGAACCAGGGATGCGCAAGGTCGACGCCGAAATTCGCCGAGACGAATCCCTTGGCGCGGTCGATCGTGATGTGGATCATGAAATCGACCAGCGCCACGAACCAGAATTTCGGCGCCACGATCAGAATCAACGGCAGCGCAACGGCAAGGTGGATCAGGCAGTGCACCAGAAGCGGCAGAGCCCAGCCATGCTTCTGGTCCTTGCCGTGCGCCATCCAGGCGGTCTGAAGAACGAAATCGGCGATGATGTGCTTGAAGGTCAGCAGCAACATCCAGCCAATGAGCGCTTCAAGCGGAATCGCCGATGACATGGGTGGAAACGACAAGCTAACGCCCTCATTGACGTGACGAGAAGAATTGGAGCGTTCAGCGCAGCTTCTTCTTGGACCGGTCAATTCGCCGGGACGCGTGATTTATGACATCTCCCGCGGCGGAATGCAGCGGGGGGAACCGGAAAATCGCCAACTGTGGCTAACTGGTGATAGGATGACCAATCGCCGCGGACACATCGAGTAAGGTTACCTTCGGCTCGAAATTTGCATTCTGCTACCGTCGCGCTATCATTGGCGATAGAGAATATCGTTCTTTTTTCAGACGTTTACGAATTGCAGGGCGCCCGCCACGAGCCGGTGTCATCCGAGACTTAAGGCCAGAGTGCTGCCATGAGTACTGAAGGCCCCATCTCATCGCCGACCGCACCGGCGCCCCGGCGCCCCAAGGTGATCAAGACAAATCAGCAGCAGGTTTTCCTGTACGTCGTGCTGACCCTGCTGTTGTCGTTCGCCACCGTCTGGGGTGGTCGCGCTTTGCTGCACAATTCGGAGACGCTGACCTTTGCCGTCGGCGCTCCCAATAGTGACGAGGCGCTGTTCGCGGCCAAGCTCGCCGTCGTGCTGAAGAACAACGCCTCGCGCTTCCGGATCAAGATCGTCAACAATGCAGACGACGCCAAGGCGCTGGCACAGTTCGATCGCAGGCAGGCTGACCTCGCCGTCCTGCGTACCGACGCCAAGGTGCCGCTGCGGGCGCGCGCCCTCGCGATTCTCGAGCATGATCTCGTGCTCCTGCTTGGTCCCGGCAACAAGAAGATCAAGTCGATCGCCGATCTGAAGAAGAGGAAGGTCGCGGTCTTGGCCGAGAATGAATCCTCCCTCGCCTTCGTCCGCAGCATCCTCGACATCTCCCACGGTCCCGACGCTGCGAGGATCCAGATGGCGCCGCAGGGCGTAACGCTCGACAAGCTGTTTGCACCGTCAAACGGCTTTGGCGCGGTGATCGCCATCGTCCACGCCTCCGGGGCAGTCAGGGACAAGGCCTATGAGCACCTCGCCAGGCGCGGCGGCTTCACGCTCAACGCGATCGACGAGGTCAAGGCGCTGGCGCGCAAATTCCCCGGCATTTCCAGCGAGACGCTGACGGCGGGCACGCTGTCGGCTTCGCCGCAGATTCCCGACGACGACCTCGACACGATCGGGCTCGAATGGCTGCTGGTCGCGCAATCCAGAATGTCGGTATCCACGGCGGGCGAACTGGCCCGCACCATCTACGAGAACAAGTCCGCGCTCGGGCTCGACAACGGCTTCGCCACCAGGATAGAGCCGGCCTCCGTCGAGAAGGACGCCTTCGTGATGGCACATCAGGGGGCAGCCGACTACATCAACGACGACACCAAATCGTTCATGGATAAGTACAGCGACCTGTTGTATGTGGGCGCCGCGGCGCTCAGCGTCATCGGCTCGATCTTTGCGGCGATCTACACCAAGATCACCCGCATCGCGCCGGAGAAGGCCAGCGAGCTCTCGACCGCCATCCTCGACATCGGCGAGCGGATCGAGCATGCCCACTCGCTGGATCAGCTCGAATGTCTCCAGGACGAGCTGGAGGCCATCCTGCGCGGCGCCGTTATCGGCCTGCGAGACGGCACCATCAGTAGCGACGGGCTCGACACCTTCAAGCTCGGCTACGAATTCGTCCGCGACGAGATCGGCATGCGCCGCGACTATTTGAAACGTCATGCCAGCGAAGCCGAGAAGACGGTGCGCGATGAGGCCCCTGCCCAGCCGGACGACAGCAATGTCGTGGTGGTGAAGACGGCCCAGAGCGCCTGATCCGCCGGATCGCTAGCCGGGCGCAGCAGCGCCGATAAAAGGCGCTACACCGTCGTTGACGGCCTCCGCCCGGGCGGGCACCTTGGCGCCGACAATGGAGACAAGAATGTCGGACACCGCCGACGCAGCCACCGGCCCCCTGCTCGAAATCACCGGCGCACGCGCCACCATCCGCCTCAACCGACCCAGGCATCTCAACCGGCTCCAGGCGGAGGATCTGGACGAACTGGTCAGACTGTTCGACCGGATCGAGGCCGATCCCGATATTCGCGTGCTGGTGCTGACCGGCACCGGGCGTGCGTTCTCCGCGGGCTACGATCTCAACTCGGTGGCGGAGCGCGCGGTCAGCGCGAACGAGCAGCAGAGCGCGGGCTCGGCCTTCGCGGTGGTCGTCAACCGGCTGGAGGATTTGGGCGTACCGACGATCTGCCGGCTCAACGGCGGCGTCTATGGCGGCTCGACCGACCTGGCGCTCGCCTGCGATTTCCGGATCGGGGTCGATACCGCGGAAATGTTCATGCCGGCGGCGCGGCTTGGGCTGCATTATTACCCGAGCGGCATCAAACGCTACGTGACGCGCCTCGGCCCGGACAATGCGAAGAAGCTGTTCCTGACCGCGCAGAAGATCAGCGCGCCGGAGATGCTGCGCATCGGCTATCTCACCGCGATGGTGCCGGTGGAATTCCTGGACGAGGAGGTCGACAGGCTCGCCGGCGTCCTCGCGGGCAACGCGCCGCAGGCGATGCGCGGCATGAAACGCGCCATCAACGAGTTCGCCCGCGGCGAACTCGATGAGGAAGCCGCCGACCAGCGCCACCGCGACAGCATGCGCGGCGACGAGATCAAGGAAGGCATCAGGGCATTTGCCGAGAAGCGGACACCGCGGTTTTGAGGGTGGCGCGTAGCGTTTGCCGGTCGTCGGTCAGGGACTCTGAGGATGCGCCTCGCGCTCCGCTGTCGTCCCGGACAAGCGTAGCGAAGCGGAGCGCCGATCCGGGATCCGTAGCCACAGGGTGCGGTTATGACGCCGAGACGGCAACTCCGGGTCTTTGCAGAACTTCTCGCTGTGGCTGGGTCCCGGGTTTGCGCTGCGCGCGCCCCCGGGACGACTGCGGAGATTGGAGGACCAGCGCTAACCTTCCACAGCCTTGGCATGCTGCGCAGCCATTTCCTCATCCGCCGCCGTGATCCGCCGGAATGCCGGCCGCGCCGTCATGCGCTCCGCATAGCGGACGAAGACGTCCTTCTTCGGCACGATACCGAACATCATGGTCCAGCTGAACGCGACCCCCCACAACACGTCGGCGGCCGTCATGCGCTCGCCGAGCAGATACGGCCCCTTCGACAGCTGCGTCTCGAGCGCACCCAACATGGTGTCGTAGTCGGCATAGGGCGACTGCGTGATCGGCGCTGGCTCGCGTTGCATGAACTTGTCGATCAGGGCCGGCTCGAACGACGACCCGTAATACGCGATCCAGCGGAGGTAGGGGCCGCGGAGCGGATCGGTCAGAGAGGGCGTGAGGCCGGCCTGCGGAAACCGGTCAGCGAGATAGATGGTGATGGCGACCTGCTCGGTCACCAGCGCCTCGCCGTGACCGATCGCCGGTACCTTGCCGAGCGGGTTGATGGCAAGATAGGCGGACTGACGCTGCTCGCCGGCCTTCATGTTGAGGACATGGAGGTCGTAAGGAGCTTCCAGCTCCTCCAGCAGCACCCGCGTGCCGGTGGCGCGCGTCTGCGGCGAATAATACAGCGTGATGCGGTTCGGATCGGTCATGGCAGTCTCCATCTGGCCTTTTGGCGATGGCGCAGCTTGTAGCGGACCATACCTGACATCTTCTGTCAGGTATGGTTTAAGGGATCATGCGCGCGAGCCGGATGCTGTCGATCCTCACCACCCTCCAGGCCAGAGGGCGGATCACCGCGCCTGAGCTTGCGGAGGCCTGCGAGGTCTCGGTGCGCACGATCTATCGCGACATCGACGCGCTCGCGGCGTCCGGCGTCCCCGTCTACGCCGACCGCGGCGCCGAAGGCGGCTATCGCCTGCTCGACGGCTATCGCGTGCGGCTGAATGGGCTGTCGCAGACCGAGGCAGGAGCGCTGTTTCTGGCGGGATTGCCTGGCCCGGCGGCGGCGCTCGGGCTGGACGCGGCGATGATCGCCGCGCAGAACAAGCTGATGGCCGCGCTGCCTGCGAATCTGCGCGAGGACGCCGGGCGGATGCAGGAGCGTTTTCACCTGGACGCGCCGGGCTGGTTCGGCGAGGCGGAAGACCCGAAGCACCTGCGCTCCATCGCCGGCGCCGTGCTGCGCGGGACGCTGATCAGGATCCGCTACCAGAGCTGGCGCGCGGAGAAGCAGCGCCGCGTCGCCCCGCTCGGCCTCGTGCTGAAGGGCGGCAGCTGGTATCTCGCCGGCCAGGTCGACGGCAGCGTGCGCACCTATCGCGTCGCGCGCGTGCTCGACTGCACGGCGCTCGACGACCGCTTCGATCGTCCCGCCAGCTTCGATCTCGCCGCCTATTGGCAGGCAGCGACGCTGCGCCTCGAGGCCGAGATGCATCCGAATGTCGCGATCGTGCGGCTGTCGCCGTTCGGCGTGAAGCTGCTCGACGCGCTGAGCCAGCCCTACGTCAAGGCGCGCACACAGCTGGAAGAAACCACCGATGCCGACGGCTGGTGCATCGCGCGCGTGCCCGTCGGCAAGACGTCATGGCACGCCGCAGCGGAATTGTTGCGGCTTGGTCCAGAAGCCGAAGTGCTCGAGCCCGCCGACCTCCGCGACAAGATGGCAGAGATGACGCAAGCAATGGCTGCGCGCTATTGCGTGGTGCGAAAAGCCTTACGGCGGCACATTTTGCCGCAGCCCGCGAAACAATCCTGAAACACGATTCTCCTCATCCCGTGTGAACGCGATCGCATCTCGTCTCGACCGAGATGCAGGGACACAACAATGGCCTAGCGCCAAATGGAGAATGAAGATGTTTCGTAAGCTTGCTCTTGGTCTGATCGCCGCCGGCTCGCTCGGTGTTGCCGCGCTCGCCCCCACCGCCGCCTCGGCCGGCGGTTTCCATCATCACCACTGGGGTCACGGCTGGGGCTTTGGCGGCGTCTACGTCAACACTGGCGTCAGCAACTGCTACCAGGAGCGCCTCGTCCGGACCCGTCATGGCCTGCGCGTGCGCGTCGTGAATGTCTGCGCCTACGGGATCTACTGATAGCTCGCGTTCACGACAAAGCTCCGGTCGCATCGCGGCCGGAGCTTTGCGTTCATGAAACAGGCTGCCGCTGCCGGCGAAACCAGGCCCAGGTCTCGCGCGTCGTCCTGATGTAACCGCGGCCGCGATGGACGATCTCGCCGTCGACGATCTCGTTCAGCCTCGGCAGCGCGTGAAAGGGGATCGACGGATAGGCGTGGTGCTCGACATGGTAAGGCATGTTCCACGCGAACCATTTGACGACCGCGCCGGTGTAGGTGGTGCGGGTGTTGTGGAAGGCGCTGCGGGTACGTTCGCAACCGGTGTGCTCGGCATAGAGATAAGGCCGCAGGAAGAACTGCCCGATGACGAGCGGGACGATCCAGACCCAAAGCAGCAGCGCTGACGAGAACCACAGCGAGAGCGCGAGCAGCAGGACATAAAGCGCGACATAGACACGCGCCTCTCGCACGATGACCGCACGCTTGCATTCGGGAATCCAGGGGACGACGACCTTGCCGGTGACGGCATGGCCGAGCATCAGGCGGAGACGGCCTGCGACCTGGAGCAGGCCGCTGTAAGCGATCGCCAATTGCGTGTCGGATGTCGGCTTCACCCCGACGATCAGCTCGGGATCCTTGTCCGGATCCTGGGTGTAGCGGTGGTGGTCCCAGTGAAACAGGCAGTAATATTCGTAGGGCAATCCGATGATGAAAGCCGAGAGATGGCCCACCGCGAGATTGAGGCCGCGGCTCCTGAACGCGGTCTTGTGCGCGGTTTCGTGCACTGCCATGAACAGGAAGGCGACGACATAGCCCTGCACCGCCATCAGCGGCAGCGCCCACAGCACGCCCCAGGTCGACGAAACCTTCCAGATCGACGCGCCCACCAGCAGGATCACGCCGTAATGGCCGAGGCTCTGCGCCGCCCCCCTGAGATCGGAGCGAACCGACAATTCGCGCAGCATGGCCGGCGTCAGCGGCTTCAGGCGATGACCGGACTCTGAAACGGTTGCGTCGCTCATGATCGGTTGCCCGCCCTACTTGCTGAGAAGCTCGGCGACCTCGGCCTTGATGAAGGCCTGGTCGCGCGGATTGTTGACTGGGTTGCCGGCGCGATGGCCATGCAGCGACGGGATCGGATGCAGCACGGCCGATTTCGCGTTGACCAGCCGGCCGAGTTCGTCCTCGTTGTCGCGGACGTCGAAATAGCGATCGGTCGCGCCCGGCATCAGCAGCATGTGCGCCTTGATCGCCGCCAGCGCGCGATCGAGGTCGCCACCAAACTCCTCACTACGGCTGATGTCGCCGCGCTGCCAGATGCCGACCTGCGCCAGCAGGTCGTTGGCATCGCGCCGGGCAAACGTCGCGTCCCAGGTGCGGACGAGATAGTCCTCCAGCGAGGTGAAGCCGGCTTCGCGCCAGAGCTCGTCGCGATAGAAGCCGTGCGACATCGCCCAGCCGGCATACACCCGCCCCATGGCGCGATAGCCGGCGACGGGCTTTTCCACGAAGCGTCCGTCGCGGAAGGCGGGATCGGCGGTGAGCGCGGCCTTCACGCTTTCCAGGAAGACGTAATTGTAGGGCGCGCAACGCGCGCTGCTGCAGACGACCGCAGCGCGCTCGACCATGTCAGGATGCAGCGCCGCCCAGTGATAGGCCTGCATGCCGCCCATCGACCAGCCATAGACGAGCGCAAGCTTCGAAATGCCGAAGCGTTCGGTGAGGAGCCGGTGCTGGACCGCGATGGCATCGTCATAACTCACCTCGGGGAATGGCGCGAGCACATTCGAAGGCGAGGACGACAGGCCGTTGCCGAACAGGTTCGGGATGATGATGAAGTAACGCGTGGGATCGAGCACGCCGTCGGGCCCGATCAGCCATTCGGTGTCGGTATGCTGCGCGCTGAACGAGGTCGGATAGAGGATGACGTTGTCCCTGGCCGGGCTCAGCGTGCCGTAGGTCTTGTAGGCGAGCTTCATCGAGCGGAAGACGGCCCTGGACTGCAGCGTGACGTCGCCGGCCTCGAAAATCTCGTAGTCGCGCTGCGCCGTCATGCATCCAACTCCCTGCTCACGCAGCCTTAGTACGCCGTGCATTCCGCGATGCATCGATCATGCCGATCCTGCGAATGCGGGCGGTTGCAGCAGCAGATTCAATAACTGTACTAATAGTACATTTATTGAGGACTGGCAAGATAAATCTGCCGGCACACCGGCTCAGGCGATGGCCGCGAGATAACGCGCGACCGACGCGGCGAACGCGGCCTTGGCGCCGCTAGCGATGTTGCGGCCCCACCAGGCTCCGTAGATCCGGTCGAAGGCGAGCGGCTCGACGGCTGCCGCGATCCGCCGCACCGCGGCGGCGTTGAGCGGCATGTAATTCGGATAGGAAAACATGAAGCTGACGCAGCGCCGGTCCATCGTCACCTGAGCGACGTCCCCGGTGAGCAGCGCGCCCCTGCCGTCCGCACCGCGCGCATAATGCAGCACGGTGGCGCCGGCGAAGTGGCCGCCGGTGCGCAGCAACAGCACGTCATCGGAGATGCGATGGCTTTCGCCGGTCCAGTGCACGATCGCGGGATGAGGCCGTGTGACAAAAGCGCGGTCGTCGGCGTGCAGATAGACCGGCACGCCGCCGAACGTATCGCTCCAGTCAGCGACCGCACCATAGTAATGCGGATGCGAGATCGCGATGGCCCTTAGCCCGCCGAGTGCGGCGACATATTGCATGGCCTCATCGGTCGCAAGCGGAATGCAATCCCACATCACGCAGCCGTCGCCTTGAGGCACCAGCAATGCACGCTGCCCGATGGCAAAGCTCGGCTCCATCCCGATCCCGGTGAGGCCAAGGTCGTCGCGTCCCACCAGCCGGTGCCGGCGCGCGAGTTCCTCGCGCGCGAGAAAGGTCTGCCCGTTCCAGTTCACGAACTGCCGCTCGTCCTCACAAATCGGGCAGGAGTCGGGCGTTGCTGCGCGTGAGGGAAATTGGGCGCCGCAGGTTTCGCAGGTCCAGAGAGGCATGGCTTGTGCTCCTTGGCAAGATCGCAGGATGACATTGCGGACAAGCTCCCGGCAAGCTCGATGAGCGGAAGAGTGACGGGCGCCAGCGCTCAGGTCGGTCGCCCAGCGGCGCTCCTGCAGGAAGACACCCATGAGCAGCAACAGACCACGCGGTCCGCGGCCGCACCGTAAGATCCGGCAGGAGACCGGGCCGAACCATTTGCTCGATTGCCGAATCTACGGGATGGCGATGGCGGAATATGTCGGCCCTTCGCGGCTCCGCCTGGATTAATGGGCGCGGCTCGCGCGCGAACGCAGCGTGCCGCCTGTCGTCGCCGAGCTCGACCTGCTTGCGCCGGCGCCAATCAAGATTGCCACAAAGCCTGCGCTTGTCGGGCGTGCAATGCCGGCACGCGGACGGCGCGTTCTATCACGAGGGATATGAAAAGATGGCTAGAGCGCAGCGGCTGCCGCGCTCTTCGAACGGCGGTATCCCGCTTATCGCCCGGCGGCAGATTTTCGGATTCGTCTGGGATTTTCGGCTGCGTTCTGAGCTGGACGGAGTACAACAACGCAACGAGGGTCGCTCCCCGACGAGGGAGCTGTGGTTTCCGAAGAGCGACGTCTTGTTATCTCGTCCTCGATTTCTTTGACTAATGTGAGGAGTTCGGGACCGTTCATTTCCTCCGCGGCACGCCGGCAGCGCACCATGATCGTTGGCTGGGTCTTCGAGCGAGGCTTGGCACGATTTTGCATTTCGTCGTCTCCGATCCAATTCAAGGCGAAAGCATGTCCGCTCTCAGTCGCGAATACGGGCGAAAGGCCGCAGCCAGATTGTTGCGGCCTTTTGCCGGAGAGGTATCAGTCGCTGATCGAAGATAAGACCCCAGTTGTTTCGGATTGCAAATCAAGATCGATCCATTAGTACGCGGGTGAACCAACAAGGTGCATACTGCGACAACATGGCGCGTGGCGACCGCTCCTCTGTTGCTGAATGGCCAAACGTTGATGAGCGAGTTTTGTCCTAAGAGGCAACCTAGTCGATGGCCCTCGCGAGAATGGCACCAAACGCCCCGATCACGCAGCGGCTGACGCCGGCGCAATATTCTGATTCATCCGGAAGAAGTTTGTTGGGTCGTACTTGGCTTTGATTGCTGCAAGCCGGCGAACCTTCTCAGCGCCATAAGAGCCTCTGAGCCCGTCGATGCCCTCGTCGCCGATATAGTTGATATAGGATGAGTTGGCCAAGAAGGGCCGCATCGCGTCGAAGAATTCGCGCGTCCATGTGATGTTTCGTTCTGCTTCGGACGGGTCGGACCAGGCGGACGTCACCAGGAAGTTGAAGGGCCAACTGCGGTGACCGAAAGCGGTCGCGGATTCTGGCACCCGGCTCATGGCGCCACCGTTGTGTTCCAGAACCACAACGGTGTGCTGCGAGGGCACGCGAGAAAAGTGAGCAGTCACCACGTCGATGGCCGCGTCGCTCAATTTCTCCATGTAACTGGATTTCCAGTAGCCATGTAGGCCGGGCGGCCAAAGAAAATCGGCCATCCGCTGGGCCTGATTGTAAGGCATCGGCTGAAAAAAATCGGCGACTGGCGGGCCGTATGAACGGAAATTCCCCAAGACCTTCTCGCCTTCTTTCACCGACCCCGAGTAGACACCGCCCATCCCGAGCACCGGCTTAGCTCGCAACTCCGGTGGTCCTGATGGATCGTCCGGAAAGTGAAACAGCAACGCACCCTGGGTGAGCTTGTCGGGCGACGTCGCCTCGAAGTCTCGCCAATGACGCAGCGCATCGCCCGCCGTTTTGGCTGGATGCAAAACGACTCCGGCCAGCACTGTCCCTGTGGGATGCACCCGAAACTCAAATGAAGTTACAACACCGAAATTGCCGCCGCCCCCGCGGATGGCCCAGAACAAGTCCTCATTTTGGGACGAGCTGGCCGTCACAATGCGACCGTCAGCAAGCACAATCTGTGCGGACAACAGATTATCCAGCGCGAGCCCGTGCTCGCGCACAAGCCATCCGAGGCCGCCCCCGAGTGTCAGGCCGCCGATGCCGGTTATCGATACGAAGCCCCCTGTGGCCGCGAGATCATGGGGCTGGAGCGCGTCATTTACTTCGCCCCAGGTGAGCCCCGCCCCTGCGCGAACCGTGCGCGCCGCCGGGTCCACCTGAATGTCCTTCATGAGAGACAGATCGATTACGATACCGTCATCGCAAACAGCGTATCCCGCGACGTTGTGACCCGTGCCACGCACGGAAACCACGACGCCATGCTGACGCGCAAGGTTGACAATTTGCGTCACATCCTCAGGACTGCGGCAGCGGGCGATTAGGGCCGGCCGTCGGTCGATCACGACGTTAAACACCTTTCGCGCGGCGTCATAATCCGGATCGCTGGGCGTCAGCAGCTGGCCACGAAAGTCATTTTTCAAATGGCCAATGTCAATGTTGGGGGCTGCAATCATCGCAGGTTCTCCGTCGGTCTGGGCGTTGGTTCGGCGCTCACTTGCTGCAGCGCGATCGTCCCGTGCCCCCGGTGCGGGAATACTGTGATCCGAAAAAACGTATGGCGTAGAAAACGCATGGCGTAGAATTTGTGTTCCGGCGAATTTTGGCATCGGCGGAAATGTCGCAGGTAAGAGCTGACGACATCGCCTGGGGTCATGAGCGACAAAACTCACCCTGAGCATAATGGATCTGCTTTCTGGTCTGTAGCAACCAGTTGAGCCTATGTGTGGCGTTTCCCTCTCTCGGAAATACTAGCAGGAGCAGCCAGCCATGGCGGGCATCACGCTTGTCGCCGCCGCCTCGATGGCCGGCAGCATTCCGGTGGAAATGGCAGTCCGGATATTGATCTGAACTGGAGTTTCAATCTGTTCGGTATGAATCTGCTGGTGGCGGCCTTTGCGATCTCGCAAAACCTCTCGGCGGTGACGCTTTCGCAAGTTGCACAGTCGCTGGCGAGCGCCCCTGTTGTGGGTGCGCCCGAATGCCGAAGACTGATTTGCGCAGTCGATCCCCGGCGCGCCAGCCCGATCGCGTCGATGTTCCTGCGATACTATGATCTCCCGCAAGCCCATGCCGGCGAGCTCGCGCCCGCGGAGCTCGATGCGGTCTCACAACATCTTTTCGACCCTTCGGTGCTGATGCTCGGAGCCCGCGGCGATGTCGCCGAGGAAGCTCGCACGCGCGGCCTCGCCGCGCGCGCCTCGAAACCCTCAAGGCCGACATCCTGGCTCAGCTGGACAGCCCGGCGCTGTCCCTCTGTCAGCCGCGCACCGGGTCAGCCCTCGCACAATCCAGTTGCTGCTCGAGCAGGCCGGCATCACCTATAGCGACTTCGTGCTGGAGCAGCGGTTGCTGCGGGCCGATCCGCTGCTGCGAAATCCCGTCATGCGCACGCGCAGGATCATCGAGATCGCGCATCTGGCGGGATTCCACGACGTATCCTATTTGCACCGCGTGTTTCGCCGCCATTTCGGGCAGACGCCGGACGACGTGCGAAGGCTCGCCGACGACCCCGGCTAGCGAAACTTCGCCCTGCCGGGCCGCGCGGGGCCTCACGTCCCGAAATTCTTCTGGATCGCCTTGTCGAGCGTCTCGCCGCCGACGAAGCGCTGGCGCAGCTCGCGCTTCAGCAACTTGCCGCTCGGATTCTTCGGCAGGCTGTCGACGAAGATGACGCGCTTGGGCACCTTGAAATGCGCCATCTGGCCGGCGCAGTGCTTGATGACGGCGTCCTCGTCCAGCTTCTCGCCGCTCTTGACCACGACGATCGCAGTCACCGCCTCGATCCAGCGCGGATCGGGCAGGCCGACGACGGCGACCTCGGAGACCCCTGGGATGCGGTAGACCATCTCTTCGACCTCGCGGCTCGCGACGTTCTCGCCACCGGTCTTGATCATGTCCTTGACGCGATCGACCACGGTGATGTGGCCCTCTTCATCGACGGTGGCGAGATCGCCGGAATGAAACCAGCCGCCGGAGAACGCTGCCGCCGTCTTCACCGGATCGTTGTAGTAGCCGGACAGCAGATGCGGCGAGCGGTGAACGATCTCGCCGACCTCGCCGACCTCGACGTTCTCCATCGCCGCGTTGACCACGCGCGTTTCGACATTGAGCACGGGCTTGCCGGCCGAGCCGGCCTTGCGCAGCTGGTCCTCCGGTCGCAGCACGGTCGCGAGCGGCGCGATCTCGGTCTGGCCGTAGAAATTCCAGAACTTGACGTTGGGCAGGCGGCGCTGAAGTTCGAGCAGCACTTCCACCGGCATGATCGAGGCGCCGTAATAGCCCTTCTGCAAGGTCGACAGATCTGTCGTGTCGAAATTCGGCGAGCGCAGCATCGCGATCCAGATCGTCGGCGGCGCGAAGAAGGACGTGATCCTGTGCGCCTGGATCAGCGCCAGGATGTTGTCGGCGGTCGGCTTGCCCGTGACCACGCCAGAGGCGCCGAGATAGATTTGCGGCCCCAGGAAGACATCCAGCTGGGCGCAATGATAGAACGGCAGCGCGTGCAGAAACTTGTCCTCCGCGCTCATGCCGCCGTCGATGATGCAGCTGACATACTGCCACATCACGGCTTCGTGGGTCAGCATCGCGCCCTTGGGCAGGGATTCCGTGCCGCTGGTGTAGACGATCTGCGCGAGATCGCGGCTGTCGACCGATGCGTCCAGGAACGAGCCGTCGGGATAGAGAAGATCGTCGAAGGTGGTGAGGTCGGCCGGAGCCGTCGCGGGATCTTCGCCCGGCAGCCAGATCATCTTCTCGACCGCACAATCCTTCGCGCTTGCGGCCTTCGCCGGCTCGACGAAATCGGGCCCGGTCGCGAGCAGTTTTGCGCCGGAGCTCTTCAGGATGAAATTGATCTCGTCCGGGTTGAGCATGAAGTTGATCGGCACCAGCACCGCGCCGATCCGCGCCACCGCGAAGCGCAGCGCGGCGAAGGCGTGCGAATTGCGCGAGAGCACGGCGACACGGTCGCCCTTCTTGACGCCGAGCCCGAGCAGACCGCGGCCGAGCCGGTTGCAGATCGCGTCCATCTCGGCAAAGCTCCAGCTCACATCGCCGCAGCTCACCGCGAGCTTGTTCGGCTCGCGGCCCGCCGACCGGCGCAGGAGATCGCCGATGGAATGCTCGCGCGCTTTCGAGATGGTGGCTGCGATGTCGCCGGTCATGTGTCCCTCCGCGTGATGTCTTTATTGGCTGGATTTCTTGGCTGAAATCTTGCGTCTTGTTGTGCAGTGTTATCTTCGCCGAGCCGCTTGCGCGTGCTCCATGTACATGTGCTCGACCGAACGATCGAGCGAAGCGATCTTCTCGAAGCCGCGGCGCCAGTCCTGCAAGTGCCGGCGCGTCCACAGCACGCCGGCCTCGCGGTCGCGGCGGCGGATCGCGTCGATGAGATGGCGGTGCGCGGCGACGAGACGCGGGCCGCCTTCGGCCACACCCGTCACGATCATCTCGGTGGTCGGATAGAACAATTGCGCCGCCGGCTCGCGCGCAAGCTGGAGCACGCGGTTCTGCGAGGCCTTGGCCACCAGCACGTGGAATTCGGCGTCGCATTCGGCGAGCGCCGCGGGACTACCGACCACGGCTTCGCTGCGCACGAGATTGTCGTCGAGCTCGACGAGATTCGCGTCGGTCGCGCGCTCGACGGCGCCTTCGATGCTGGCGACCTCCAGCGTCATCGAGGCCTCGTAGAGCTCGCGGAAGGTGACCTCGTGCAGCACCAGCGCGCGGCTGAGACGGCTGGCGAGCTTGCTGTAGCGCGGCAGGCAGGCGTGCAGGCGGCGCGAGGAATCGCGGCGGATCAGCCCGCCCTCCTCCAGCACGCGGATGCCCTCGCGAATGGTCGAGCGATTCACGCCGAACTGGCGGACCAGATCGTGCTCGGTGCCGATGGGATCGCCCGGCTTGATGCGGCCATTGACGATCTCGCGCTCGATGGCGTCAGCCACCTTCTGATAGGCCGGCGCGACATCGATCGGGCGAAACAGCGGCGCTAAAGGCAATTTGGCCCCCAATGGCGTTTGTCGGACAAACTATAGGACCAGTCCGAAAGCACGTCAAACCCTGTCAATCGTGCCGCACGCGCAGCAAATTGACTCCTGCGGAACCGACCTCTAACTTTGTCGGACAAAGGGACAGAATAGCCCCGCATAAGAGGAAACGTATCCATGAGACCTATCGCAGCACTCGCGTCTGCGGCCGGCTTGCTGTCGGCTGCCCTGATCATCCCCGCGTCCGCCCAGCAGGCCCCGCTCAAGATCGGGGTGCTCTCCGACTTCTCCTCGGTCTATTCCGACATCGGCGGCATGGGGAATGTCGAGGCGACCAAAATGGCGATCGAGGATTTCGGCGGCAAGATGTTCGGCAAGCCGATCGACATGGTCTCGGCCGACGTGCTCAACAAGCCCGACGTCGCCTCGACCATCGCCCGCAAATGGTGGGAGACCGAGGGCGTCGACATGATCATCGACCTGCCGACCTCGGCCACCGCGCTCGCGGTGATGGAGCTGTCGAAGCAGTACGAGAAGATCATGATCGTGACGGACGCGGCGAGCTCCGACATCACCGGCAAGTCCTGCTCGCCCTACACGGCGCACTGGACCTACGACACCTACGCCAACGCGCACACCGTCGGCAGCGCCATCGTCAAGAACGGCGGCGACACCTGGTTCTTCCTGACCGCGGACTACGTGTTCGGCCATTCGGTCGAGCGCGACACCGGCGATGTCGTGAAGGCCGCCGGCGGCAAGGTGCTCGGCAGCGTCAAGCACCCGCTCAACACGGCGGACTTCTCGTCCTTCCTGCTGCAGGCCCAGGCCTCCAAGGCCAAGATCATCGGTCTCGCCAATGGCGGCGGCGACACCATCAACGCCATCAAGCAGGCCGGCGAGTTCGGCATCGTCGCCGGCGGCCAGAACCTGGCTGCGATCGTGATGTTCATCTCCGACGTGCACAGCCTGGGACTGAAGCTCGCGCAGGGGCTGATCATCACAGAGGCGTACTACTGGGACCTCAACGACAGGACCCGCGCCTTCGGCAAGCGCTTCCTGGAGCGCGTCAAGCGCATGCCGACGATGAACCAGGCCGCGACCTACAGCGCGACGCTGCATTACCTCAAGGCCGTGCAGGCCGCCGGCACGAAGGACACCAAGACGGTGATGGCCAAGATGCGCGAGCTTCCGGTGAAGGATGCCTTCACCGACAACGGCGTATTGCGCGAGGACGGCCGCATGGTGCACAGCATGTATCTGTTCCAGGTCAAGAAGCCCGAGGAATCGAAGGGCCCGTGGGACTACTACAAGATGCTCGCCGAGGTCCCTGCCGATCAGGCGTTCCGGCCGCTGAAGGATGGCGGCTGCCCGCTGGTGAAGTGAGACGGCCCGGATCGAGCCGACAGTCATTCCGGTCAGCAAGACTCGCTCGTCCGCTCGACCAATCCGGCGGACGGGCGATGATGGGAGGCGCAGGCCCAAATAGAGGCAGGACACCTCGCGCCGCGGTCTGATCTGCATCAAGTTGCGGTGCAAAATTCGCTGCAATGTTGAGTTCGCCCTTTCCGCGCGATCAGCGGCTGGGCGTTCGGACCTCAACAGTGGGCGCCGCCGCACGGCGTTATAAACAGATGAATTTCACACCGGGTCGCGTCGTCGCCGCGCTCGCCATCCTGCTCGCGGGCGGCGGCTACTACTATTGGCAGCACCGCGATGCCAACACGCTGCCACCGGGCTTTGCCCGCGGCAACGGCCGCATCGAGGCAGTCGAGATCGACATCGCCACCAAGACGCCGGGGCGAATCCGCGAGATCCTGGTCAACGAAGGCGATTTCGTCAGCGCGGGCCAGGTTCTGGCACGCATGGACACCGAGCAGCTGCAGGCCCAGCGCCGCCAGGCCGAAGCGCAGCTCCAGCGCGCGACGATCAATGTCGAGACCGCGAAGAGCCTGGTGAACCAGCGCGAGGCCGAACGCAAGGCCGCCGAAGCCGTGGTCGACCAGCGCATCGCCCAGCTCGACACCACGAGCCGCAAGCTCGACCGGTCCGAACAATTGATCAGGACGAGTGCGGTGTCCCAGCAGGTCCTGGACGACGACCGCGCCGCCAACGCCACAGCGAAGGCGGCGCTCGCCGCCTCCCAGGCCCAGGTCGCAGCATCGGAAGCCGCAATCAGCTCCTCCCGCGCCATGGTGATCGATGCCGGCGCGGCGGTCGACGCGGCAAAGGCCGCGATCGAAAGCATCAACGCCGACCTCAACGACAGCGTGCTGAAGGCGCCGCGCGACGGCCGCGTGCAGTATCGCGTGGCGCAGCCCGGCGAGGTGCTCGCTGCCGGCGGCCGCGTCCTCAACATGGTCGATCTCGGCGACGTCTACATGACGTTCTTCCTGCCGACGGCCGATGCCGGCCGCGTCGCGATCGGCGCCGAGGTCCGTCTGGTGCTCGATGCCATCCCGCAATACGTGATCCCCGCAAAGGCCACCTTCGTCGCCGACGTCGCGCAATTCACGCCCAAGACCGTAGAGACCGAGGAAGAACGTCAGAAGCTGATGTTCCGCATCAAGGCGCATATCGCGCCAGACCTGCTGCGCCAGCACATCGAACACGTGAAGACCGGCCTGCCCGGAATGGCCTATGTGCAGCTCGATCCGGCCTCGCAATGGCCCGACAATCTCAAGATCAAGCTGACGAGATGAGCACGACCATCGCAGCCGAAGCACCGGCTGCCGTCGGCAGCGTGGTGCATCTGGAAGGCGTAGGCCTGAGCTACGGCAAGACCCGGGCGCTCGAATCCATCACGCTCGACCTGCCGTCCGGCTGCATGGTCGGGATGATCGGCCCCGACGGCGTCGGCAAATCGAGCCTGCTCGCCCTGATCGCGGGCGCGCGCGCGATCCAGGAGGGTCGTATCCACGTGCTCGGCGGCGACATGGCGAGCGCGCGCCACCGCCGCAACGTCTGCCCTGATATCGCCTACATGCCGCAGGGCCTCGGCAGGAATCTGTATCCGACATTGTCGGTGTTCGAGAACATCGACTTCTTCGGTCGCCTGTTCGGACACGACAAGGCGGAGCGGAACAGGCGCATTGCCGGCCTGCTGCGCGATACCGGGCTCACGCCCTTCGCCGACAGGCCCGCTTCAAAGCTCTCCGGCGGCATGAAGCAGAAGGTCGGCCTGTGCTGCGCGCTGATCCACGATCCCGAGCTCCTGATCCTGGACGAGCCGACCACCGGCGTCGATCCGCTGTCGCGGCGCCAGTTCTGGGAATTGATCGCCTCGATCCGCGACAGCCGGCCCGGCATGAGCGTGATCGTCTCGACCGCCTACATGGAAGAAGCCGCGCAGTTTGACGTCCTGATCGCGATGAACGCCGGACGCGTGCTCGCGACCGGAACGCCCACCGAACTCAAGCGGCAGACCGGCGCCGATACGCTCGATGACGCCTTCATCCGTCTGTTGCCCGAGGCCGAGCGCAGCAACCACAGCAATGTCGTCATCCCCCCGCGCGGCCAGGATCACGAGGAGATCGCGATCGAAGCCGACCACCTGACCCGGCGGTTCGACGGTTTCGTCGCCGTCGACGACGTCAGCTTCCGCATCAGGAAGGGTGAGATCTTCGGCTTTCTCGGCTCTAACGGCTGCGGCAAGACCACGACCATGAAGATGCTGACCGGCCTCCTGCCCGTGAGCGAAGGCACCGCGCGGCTGTTCGGCAAGACCATCGATGCCGGCGACATGTCGGTGCGGCGGCGCATCGGCTACATGTCGCAGGGCTTCTCGCTCTATTCCGAGCTCACAGTCGCGCAGAATCTCCATCTGCATGCACGCCTGTTCGAGCTGCCGGCGGACACCATCGCCGCGCGCATCGACGAGATGATCGCCCGGTTCGATCTCGCCGATGTCGTCGACGCCCTGCCCGATGCCTTGCCGCTCGGGCTGCGGCAGCGGCTGTCGCTGGCGGTCGCCATGATCCATGCGCCCGACATCCTCATCCTCGACGAGCCGACGTCCGGCGTCGATCCGGTCGCCCGCGACCGCTTCTGGCAGATCCTGGCCGAGCTCTCCCGCAAGGACAACGTCACCATCTTCGTCTCGACTCATTTCATGAACGAGGCGGAGCGCTGCGATCGGATCTCGCTGATGCACGCCGGCAAGGTGCTGACGTCGGATACGCCCGCCGCGATCGTGGCCGCGCGCGGCACCGCCACGCTGGAGCAGGCCTTCATCGCCTGCCTGGAAGAGGCGATCGCCGACACGGCGGATGCAGCGCCTCCGCCGGCAGCCGCATCCCCCGCGCCGGCCGAGACGTCGGCGCCGCCGCGTAAGCACAGCGCCGCGTTCAATCCGACGCGCATGCTCGCCTATTCCCGTCGCGAGGCGCTCGAGCTACGGCGCGATCCGATCCGCGCCACGCTCGCGATCCTCGGCAGCGTGCTGCTGCTGTTCGTGCTCGGCTACGGCATCAGCATGGACGTCGAGAACCTGACCTTCGCCGTGCTCGACCGCGACGACAGCACGATCAGCCGCGACTACAGCCTTCAGATCGCGGGCTCGCGCTATTTCACCGAGAAATCCCCGATCACCGATTACGCCGAACTCGACCGCCGCATGCGCGCCGGCGAGATCGGCCTCGCCATCGAACTGCCGCCGGGCTTCGGCCGCGATGTCAGCCGCGGCCGCCATGTCGAGATCGGCGCCTGGGTCGACGGCGCCAATCCGACGCGGGCCGAGACGCTGCGCTCCTATGCCCAGGCGATCCACGCGACCTGGCTCGCGCAGAAAGGCCGCGAGCTCTATGGCGATGCGGCGATCGCCGGGTCCTATCAGCTCGCGCTGCGTTACCGCTATAATCCGGACGTCCGGAGCGTCGTCGCCATGGCGCCAGGCATCATTCCGCTGCTGCTGATCATGATCCCTGCGTTGCTCGCAGCACTCGCGGTCGTGCGTGAGAAGGAGCTCGGCTCGATCGTCAATTTTTACGTCACACCGGTGACGCGGCTGGAGTTCCTGCTCGGCATCCAGCTGCCCTATGTGGTGCTGGCCTTTGCCAACTTCCTGCTGCTGGTCGGCTTTGCACTCACCGTCTTCCGCGTGCCTTTCACCGGTAGCTTCCCGACCTATGCGGCTGCCGCGCTGCTCTATGTCACGGCCACCACCGGCATGGGGCTGGTGATCTCCTCGTTCATGAAGAGCCAGATCGCCGCGCTGTTCGGCACCGTGCTGATCACGCTGATTCCCGCGATCCAGTATTCCGGCCTGATCGATCCGGTCTCCTCGCTGCAAGGGGTGGGCAAGATGATCGGTCTTGTCTATCCGACCAGCTATTTCGTGACCATCTCGCGCGGTACGTTCTCGAAGGCATTGGGATTCGCCACGCTTCACGACGAGCTCTTGGCGCTCGCCGTCATGATCCCGGTCCTGGTCACCGCAGGTGCGCTGCTGCTGAAGAAACAGGCCCGCTGACCATGCATCTTGGCAACTTGCTACAGCTCGGAATCAAGGAATTGCGCGGACTGGCGCGCGACCCGGTATTGCTCGTGCTCATCGCATATTCCTTCACGTTTTCGGTCTATGAGGGTGCCAACACGCTGCCGGAGACGTTGAACCGCGCTGCGATCGCCATCGTCGACGAAGACCATTCGCCGGTCTCGACTCGCATCGGGATGGCGTTCACCGCACCGTACTTCTCCACGCCTCGGCTGATCTCGCAATACGAGATGGACCGACGGATGGATGCCGGCCTCGACACGTTTGCCCTCGACATCCCGCCGGACTTTCAGCGCGACCTCCTGGCGCGGAAGGCGCCGACGATCCAGCTCAACGTCGACGCGACGCGCATCTCACAGGCCTTCAACGGTGGCGGTTATGTCGAGCAGATCGTCAACGCCGAGATCGCGGAGTTCCTGGCGCGCACCCGCGAAGCTCAAACACCGCAGATCGACCTCGCGCTACGTGCTCGTTTCAATCCGGAGCTGAAGAGGTCCTGGTTCGGCGCGATCGACCACCTCATCATGTCGATCACCATGCTCTCGATCATCCTGACCGGCGCGGCGCTGATCCGGGAGCGCGAGCACGGCACGATCGAGCACCTCCTGGTGATGCCGGTGACGCCGCTCGAGATCATGGTGAGCAAGGTCTGGTCGATGGGAGCCGTGGTGCTGGTCGCCTCGGCGCTGTCGATCGCCTTCGTCGTCAAGGGATGGCTGGCGGTCACGATCGACGGCTCGGTGGCGCTGTTCCTGGTCGGGGCGGCGCTGCAGCTCTTCGCCACCACCAGCATGGGCATCTTCCTCGCCACCGTCGCCGGGTCGATGCCGCAGTTCGGACTGCTGCTGATCATGATCCTGCTGCCGCTGCAGACCCTGTCGGGCAGCATGACGCCGCGGGAGAGCATGCCGCAATTCGTCCAGGACATCATGCTGGCGGCGCCTAACACGCATTTCGTGATGCTGGCGCAGGCGATCCTGTTCCGCGGCGCGGGTCTGGAGGCGGTGTGGCCGCAGCTTGCTGCGCTCGCCGTGATCGGCAGCGTCTTCTTCGTGATCGCGCTGCGCCGGTTCCGCGCGTTCCTGGCGTGACGCGCGAGGGCTTCGCTTCAACAGGAGCGAAAACAACCCCATGCACAGTAGCGATCCCTTTGTTTCAGCTGCGAAATTTATTTGACGCGTCGGGCAAGATCGTGCCTGCGCCGGCGCTGTCGCCAGCCTGACCGGGAGCCGGCTCAGCTGAGCCGATCGTCCCGGGCGACCATCTCGTTCAGCATCGCCTCGGCCTTGTGCTTCAGCGGCAGCGCGCCGCTTTCGGAAGCGATCGCAATGGCGCCGCGCAGAGCGACGAGGATGGCGGCCTTGTTCGCCGCATCCGATGGCGACGTCACGACGGCCTCGCCGAACAGGGCCTCGGCCTCGAGGCCTGAAAACCCCTGCTGGCGCGCGGTGTTGCGGGCCTCGCGCAGCATGTTCTGCGCGGCCCTGACATCGCCGAGGCGGTGGGTGGCGAGCGCCAGATAGATCGAGCTGCGCAGCACCGCCGAGGTATAGCCGACCCCCCTCGCCTCCTCGCGCGCCTCCGTCAGCATGCCGCGCGCCCGGTCGAACAGCCCCTGCTCCAGATAGGCGATGCCGAGATGACAGGCCAGCACCGGCACGAACAGCCGAATGCCGTGCTTCTGCGCCAGGACGAAGCCGTCCTCGAGGATGGCAGCAGCGGCCGCCGGATCGTTCTGCCCGAGCTTCAGCCAGCCGCCGCTATAGGCGGCGGCGACGCGGTCATAGGGGCGGCCGGTCTCCTCGGCGATTGCGGCGGCTTCGCGCTGGAGCTGCTCGGCGGCATCGAGCTCGCCCATGACGGTGTGGGTGAAGCTCTTCATCATGCAGCAGAGCAGGAGCAAGGAGCGCGGGGTCGTGCCGATCGGGGCACTCGGCGCGGAGCCCGCGAGATGGGCCCGGGCGGAGGCCAGCATTTTCTCGGCGGCGTGGTAACGACCGGCAAGAAAATACGCCTGCCCAAGCCCGTATTGCGCGAGATTGCGCCAGCCGGAATTGCCCGAGCTTTCCGCCAGATGCACGACGGCTTCGCCGATTGCGACCGCTTCGAGCGGCGTTCCATAGAAGTTCTGAGCACCCGCTCTCATCGTCATGGCCGCGATCTTGCGTCCGGTGTCGTTGATCGCATCGGCTCGCCGTTCGGCCTCGCTTCCCAGGTCCAAGGCTTCGGCCACGCGCCCAGATCCGGCATAGGCCAAACGAGCCTCCATCCGGAGGTCGATAGCGTCCGCCTCTCTCGCGTGTGTCACAGGGGTCTTGTCGAGCGCTTCCATCGCGATCTCGAAATAATCGACCGCCTCGGCATAGGCTGAGCGAGCCAGGCATCGTCGCGCAGCGCTCCTGCCATGCTGAAACGCCTTCTGCCAATCCTTCGCCCTCGTTGCGTGATAACAGAGCGTGTCCGGCCCGTCGGCCCATGCTTCCTCGCCCTCGAGAGCCGCGAGAATGATGGCATGGATACCTTCGCGCACCTTTTCGACCATCGAATCGTAGGTCACCTGCCTGACCATCTCGTGCCGGAATTCGAGCGAGTCCTCCAACTCGCTATCGATCCTGACGAACAGCTCGGCCCGGTCGAGCGCGGTGAGGCAATCCTGCAGGACGTCTTCCGGCAACGAAGCTACTTTTCGCAGCAGGGCCTGATTTGCCCGGGGGCCAAGCGCCGCCGCGATCTGGAGAAGCGATCGCTCCTGTCGCGACACCCGATCAAGCCGCGCCGCGATCACCCCTTGAATGCTGCTGGGGATGCCGAGCTCGTCGACAGGACGCGCGAGAGAAAGGTCGCCCCACTGTCCAAGCAGCATGCCGCTATCCTTCAGACTGCGGCAGACTTCCTCGATGAACAGCGGAACGCTGGCCGTATGAGAGATAATCCGGCTCTTCAACTCTGAGTTCGTCGTGGCGGGGCCAAGTATCTCCGCGAGCATGGCAAGGCCCGAATCATCGTCGAGAGGCCGCATGGCCACGATTTCCGCGTGACACCGCGCGATCCACACCGGCATTCCATTGGGCCGCGTCGTCAGCAGCACGAGCAAATTGGGGCATTGCAGGGTGGAGAGAGTGGCCACGACCGCCTCGCTGGCCCGGTCGATCCAGTGCAGATCCTCGATCAGCAGGATCGTACGCTGGCGCCGGGCGACGCTCTCGACGAGAGAGCAGCTTGCGTCTGCAATGGCGCGGCCGCGGGCGTGAGGCTCCAATTCGTCCCATTGCGGATCGGAGATCGGCAGGTCCAGAATCGCATCGATGGCTCGCTGCTGCACCACAGGCAATGCGTCTCTGAGATTGTCCGGATCGCGCGCGGCCGCATCAAGTATCGACAGCAACAGGCGCTTGAGGGCGCTGTACGGCGCGCCCTGGAGATTCGGGCTGCACTCGGCGTCGACCAGCCGCCAGCCACCGGCCCGAAGGTCCTGTGCGAACTCATGTGCAAGGCGCGACTTTCCAATGCCGGCATCACCCGTCAGCAATACCGTTTGCCGGCCGGCGGCGACTCTCTCTGTGGCGCGCCACAGCAGCGCCCGCTCGGCCGCGCGATCGACGAATCGGGAAACACTGCGCGCGCGTCGGACCCGCCAGCTCGAAAGATCGCTTGCGCCCATGACGCGGTACACGGGCAGCGGATCGCCGAAGCCACGAAGCGCCTTGCGGCCCAGGAATTCAAAGCGGACATGCCCTTCCGCAAGCTTCTGGCATGCCTCCGACACGTAGATCTGGTTCGCCTCGGCCGCCGACTCCAGCCGCGCCGCCAGATGCTGGGCGGCACCGCCGATCTCGTAAACCTTGGAAAATTCGCTGGCGACCATATAGGCCACCACGTGGCCCGAATGGAGGCCGACCCGAACCTGAAGTCCGGGATCGCCCAGACTGGCGACACGCCGGACAAGCTCGATCGCGGCGTGGCAGGCCAGGGGCGCATGGTTGTCATCGGCGATGGGCGCGCCGAATACTGCGGCGACCCCGTCACCCAGCTCCTTGCTAACGATGCCGCCGAACTGGCGCACTGCGCCTCGCATCGCCGCGAGAGCCGGTTCGAGACGCGACACCGCTTCTTCAGGCTCCAACTCAGCGACCAGTCCCGTGGAATCGACGACGTCGGCGCGCAGAATGGTCACAAATCGTCGCTCGCTGTCGGGGTCAACGCGCTCGCGAACCGCCGCTCCGCACTTGGAGCACCAGCTATCGCCCGGACCAATCGCCGACTGACACGCGAAGCAATGCATTCCAGCGCCTTCAACGAACTACCGCGGCAGTCCAGCTCCAACGCCCGCGAGGCGTTTGGTCTACATTACCCATAGAGGAATGCATGGCAATTGGGCTGGCGGGATATGCGATGTTATCCGGATCGCGGCTCTCTGGACGAAGCGCAACGTCGGATGGTAGCGTGCCTGCACACAACAATTTGTGTGATCGGCAGCGGCGCGCTGCCCGTTTCGGGCGGCCGGCGACAGGTTTCGACAAACAGACATCTCGGGGAAAGAGGCGATGGCCGGACTGGTATATAGCGGCAAGGCATTTCGAGACTTGATGAACAGAAATTATTATCCCTTGGCGAACATGAAAAAGAGCGTCGCCAAGCTCAAGGCATCGGAGGACATCGACCTGCCGACCCTGGAATACGGTCAGTACCACCTGATCCTGAACCCACCCTCGAAGTGGCCGCAGGGAAGCGCCAAGTACTGGCACAAGGAAAAGGGCCGCGCCCGCGTCGACCTCAGCACCCAGCCGAACACGGTCCCGCTGTCCAGGGACGAGCCGGGCGTGATCCCGCTGACGCGATGCGATCTGCTCGATGCCTGCGTCCGCAAATGCTTCAACTCCGAGCCGCCGATCCCGATGAAGACCAACATCATCACGCACAAGGCCAGCGACGCCTATGCCCACCGGCACGAGATCCGGCTGGAGTGGGAGTACAAGAAGGGCTCGGACAAGCCGACGCTGCTCAATCTGACGATGGTCTGCCCGTACCGATCCTGATTGGAAAGATTCCACTCTGTAGACGAAAATCATCGTCGCCCGCGCGCTCCAGACCCGCGGACGTTTTGTCCGCCGGCGCCGTGACGTGGTCTCACCCATCTCACATACGGTCACGGGCCTGTCGCACGAAGATGATCCGCTACATCGAGGTGACGGCCGCGGGCGAAGAGGTCGACATCAACCACGGGCTGGTCGAACAGGGCTTTGCCTATCCCACGTTCTACTCCTCGATGACGAGGACGAGATCAGGGCTTTCTTTGCGCTGGCCAAGACCGCGCGCACCAGGAAGCTGCCGGTCTGGAAGCATCTCGCGAAGACGATCCCCGCCTTCGACTTCGACCTGTCCGAGCCCAAGGCCGGCGAGACCGGCGTGCTCGCAACCGACAAGGGCCCGGTGATCCCGCCCAAGCTCTACCGCCGCTACGCCAACTGGTCGGCGCGCAAGAAGGCCAAGGTGACGAGCCAGAATTTCCAGAAGTTCCTGGGCGAAGGCTCCGGCGGCAAGCCCCGACACCTGCTACGAGACCGGCGACTTTCTGCAAAACGGCGTGCACGCGGCGACGCCAAGGAATTTTGCGGTGTTCGTCGAAGGCGGGAGGACGATCAAGTTTCAGCCGGAGGGGCTGGTGTTCGGAGAGGCGCCGTCGACGCTGGTCGGGGCGGATGGGAAGGTGGTTGCAAGGTTCTGAGCCCCGCATTCCACCAACACAAAAATGGCTGGCTCTACACTCAGGCAGCAGCCCGTGATGCGGCGCGGCGGGTGGGCTTGTGGCGGATAACTACGTCCACCCGATAGTTAAGTCGATCCAGGCATCGAACGATCCTGTCGATCGAGAACTTTCCGACACGCCCGGTGACCAATGCAGATACATCGGGTTGCTTAAGGCCCAGCAGTTCGGCAGCCCTCGTCTGAGTCAGCTTGCGACGCTTGATGATCGCACGAAGCTCACGAACAAGTTTCGCTTTGAGGAGCTCTTCCTCGGGATTGGCAAAGCCAAGGTCAGCGAAAATGTTGTCGCTGCCTGCGGTTGCTTTGATAGCCTTGCTCATTTCCTGCCGCCTCTTCCGTAGTTCTCTTGGTAATGGGCCTCGGCTGCCTTCAACCGGGTCTGAATTACCGAGATGTCATGCCTCGGAGTTTCGATCCCCTTCTTCGAAGCGTACGGTGTAGACGGCCCGATAAGTATCGCCATCTTCATCGTCGACGACCTCCAGCACACTCCGGCCGCCGAAGCCCTTTAAGGCCTTGGCACGAGGATGCTCCCCGCCGTTCTGTGCATCGTTGATCGCAAACCCCATGACGCGACGAACCTCATCCGGGAAAGCCCGTAAATCGTCCTTCGACGATCCGATCCAAACTACGGGCTTCTCTGTGGTCATTTTAGCTTATAGCACTACTGCTATAATTTTTCAAGGGTTTCCTGACAGGCCTACAAATGGCTGATTTCCGGCACTGGCGGTCGACGACTCCTTAGACAATGTCGCCAGGCGTACTTTTTGATGGCCTCGATCTTGTGAATACGGTGACAGTGCTGGACTAGCACTGTCACCGGAACTCTAAAGGTGTGTACCCACCGCGCCTGGGACTTGCGCCAGGCGGCTGCTCTACTGCTTGGGGGCGGCCGCTATAGTCCCTTCGGACATACGACGGCCCGCACCGTTAGTCGGCTCCCGGTGCCTTGCACGTCGTTTTCGACACTATCTGGATTTTTACAGCGCCGCTCTGGGTCGAATACCAGACAGACGAGCGTGTCTAGCCCGCAACAGCCAAGGATGATCGGCTACACGTAGCGTTCGATTGTCTCCGTCGACGTTCGGTCCACCAGATCTTAGCCTCAGGTGAAATAGCTTCCCATCGAACCAGTGAACGAACCAGAAGCCATCGAGCCGCTCGCGCTCAGGTTTTACGTCTCTGGGGTCCGGCAAAGTACGAATAATGACATCGACAAATTCGGGCAGTTCGACTTCAAATCCGTTCGTAACGAGCGGGTGAGCTTGAGCAGCTTGATAGGGCATGAAAATCCCGTAGTGAGGGTTGCGGCATCAGTACGGGCCTCAAATTGAGCTTGCTCCGTGCAACCGCGATTCTTGCCCATCAATTTTTACACTGCAGGTTGCGGAGAACAATCAAAGAACTCCGAACTTCCCTGACTGCATGTGCCAATCATGTGCCATGTAGAAAATTGTAAGGCAGGGCAATCGACCGAAAGAATTTCGGTTAACTTGCTGATAATAAAGGGATAAAAGCGTAGTTTCTGGCAAAGCGCGGGAATCGCCTGCAAAACATGAAAAAGCCCGCCAGAGGCGGACTTTTTCAGTTTAAAATCAAACATTTAGCTTGGTTGCGGGGATAGGATTTGAACCTATGACCTTCAGGTTATGAGCCTGACGAGCTACCGGGCTGCTCCACCCCGCGTTAAACACTTGCGCGCCTTCAGTTAAATCCCGGGGACGGTCGGTTGAGGCCGGCGCTGTTCGCGCGGCTTGCTTCTTCCGTCCCAAAGGCTTCCTTGGAAGGCAACCCTTGAGGGCAAAGCCCGTCGGGTGCGAGGCGTATGTATCAAGGCGGGCTGGCTTTGGAAAGGGCCGCGGGAACGTTTTTTTCGACTTTATGACAGGGGGATGGACGAATTTCCGCTGCGTTCCGCGCGCTCTTGCCAGAAGTTCCGCAAAGCGCCAGCTTGCGGCAACAAGATTAAGGCTGAAACGCCGGTCAAGGGAGGAAATGCCGTGGACAAATCCCTGACGAGCGCCCCGCTGCGGGCCCTCGAAGAGGCCTTCCACACCATGCGCGCGCGGTCGCGGGACGAGCCGGCGCCTGACCTCGCCCGGCGGCTCGACCGGCTGGCACGGCTGCGCGGGGTGGTCGCGGACAATGAAGAGCGCTTCCGGCAGGCGATCTCGGCCGATTTCGGCCACCGCTCGGCGATCGAGACCACCATCACCGAGACCATGCTGCTGTTCTCCGAGATCCGGCATGCCACCAAGCACCTCAAGGCCTGGATGACGCCGCAGCGCATCGCCACCGCGCTGCAATTCCTGCCCGCGCGCAACCGGCTGATGCCGCAGCCGCTCGGTGTCGTCGGCGTCATCGCGCCCTGGAATTACCCGCTCCAGCTCACGCTCGCGCCCGCGATCGGCGCGATCGCGGCCGGCAACCGCGTCATCATCAAGCCGAGCGAGCTCGTGCCGCACTTCGCGGCGCTGCTCCGGGACGCGGTCGCGCAGCGATTCGACGCCGCGGAGGTGCTGGTCACCGGCATCGAGGACGAGGTCGCCAAGGGCTTTGCCAGCCTGCCGTTCGATCATCTCCTGTTCACCGGCTCAACGCGGGTCGGACGGCTGGTCGCGGAGGCCGCGGGACGCAATCTCACGCCGGTCACGCTCGAGCTCGGCGGCAAGTCGCCTGCGATCATCGACGCCTCGGCCGATCTCGATGAGGCGGCCGAGCGCATTGCCTACGGCAAGCTGCTCAATGCCGGGCAAACCTGCATCGCGCCGGACTATGTGCTGGTGCCGGAGAATTCGGTGCAGGCCTTCGCCGAGAAGGTGCGCGCGCAGATGCGGCGCATGTTCGGCACCGATCCCGCCAACAAGGACTACACGTCGATCATCTCGGACCAGCACTACGTGCGGCTCGAAGGCCTCGTCGCCGATGCGGCGCAACGTGGCGCAAAGATCCTGCAGCCGGCAAAGCCCGACGACCCCAACTGGAAGGCGCACCGCAAATTCCCGCCGACGCTGATCTCTGGTGCGACCGAAGCAATGGCGGCGATGCATGAGGAGATCTTCGGCCCCGTGCTGCCGGTGCTCGGCTATCGCGACCCGGCGGAGGCGATCGCTTTCGTCAACGCCCGCGATCGGCCGCTGGCGCTGTACTGGTTCGGCAGCGACCAGAGCGCGCGCGACGAAGTGCTGGCGCGCACCGTCTCCGGCGGCTTCACCATCAACGACTGCCTGTTCCACTTCACGCAAATCAACCAGCCGATGGGCGGTGTCGGCGCCTCCGGCACCGGCGCCTATCACGGCGAATGGGGCTTCAGGACGTTCAGCAAGCTGAAGCCGGTGTTCTATCGCTCCAGGTTCAACCGCCTCGCCGATCTCTATCCGCCCTATGGCGGCAAGATCGCGCGGCTGGAGAAGTTGATGCGGTTCATGTCGTAGATCGTCGAACAGCGTCATTGCGAGGAGCGCAGCGACGAAGCAATCCAGACTGTCACCGTGGAAAGATTCTGGATTGCTTCGCTTCGCTCGCAATGACGAAGAAGAAGACTATGGGGGAAACAAGTGACTGATACATTCGATTTCGTCGTCGTGGGCGCGGGCTCGGGCGGCTGCACTGTCGCAGGGCGGCTGTCGGAGGATGCGGCGACATCCGTGGCACTGCTCGATGCCGGCGGGCCTTGCGACAACTGGGTCGTGACCACGCCGGGCGCACTGGTGCTGATGGTCGCCGGCAACGTCAACAACTGGGCCTTCAACACCGTGCCGCAGAAGGGGCTGAACGGCCGCATCGGCTATCAGCCGCGCGGCAAGGGTCTCGGCGGCTCCTCCGCGATCAACGCCATGGTCTATATCCGCGGCCACCGCGCCGACTACGACCACTGGGCTTCGCTCGGCATCACCGGCTGGTCGTACGCAGACGTGCTGCCCTATTTCAAGCGGTCGGAGAACAACGCCGATTTCGACGGCGAATATCACGGCAAGGACGGCCCGCTCTTCGTCAACAAATTGCGCTCCGGCAATCCGGTGCAGCAGATCTTCCTGCAGGCGGCGCGGGAGGGGCAATTCCGCATCCGCGAGGATTTCAACACTGACGACCATGAAGGCCTCGGCATCTACCAGGTGACGCAGAGGAACGGCGAGCGCTGGAGCGCGGCGCGAGCCTATGTCCATCCGCACATGGGCAAGCGCGCGAACCTGCGCGTCGTGACGCAGGCGCATGCCACGCGCATCCTGTTCGAGGGCAGGCGCGCGGTCGGCGTGGAATACCGCCAAGGCAAGGAATTGAAGCAGTTTCGCGCCCGGCGTGAGGTGATCCTGGCCGCCGGCGCGTTCCAGTCGCCGCAGCTCCTGATGCTGTCGGGCATCGGCGATGCCGCCGCGCTTCGCGGGCACGGCATCGCAAGCGTGCATCATCTGCCGGGCGTCGGACAGAACCTGCAGGACCATCCCGACTTCATCTTCGGCTACATGTCCGACAGTCCCTATTTCTCCGGCATCTCGCTGAAGGGTATGCCGCGGCTGATCCGCGCCATCCTGCAATATCGGCGGGAGCGCCGCGGCCCCCTCACCTCCAATTTCGCCGAATGCGGCGGCTTCCTGAAGACGCGGCCCGATCTCGACATTCCCGACATCCAACTGCATTTCGGCATGGCGATGGTCGACGACCACGGCCGCAAGCGCCATAAGGGCACCGGCTTCTCCTGCCATGTCTGCCTGCTCCGGCCGAAGAGCCGCGGCAGCGTTTCGCTCGCCAGCCTTGATGCGATGCAGGCGCCGCTGATCGACCCGAACTTCCTCGGGCACGAGGACGATCTCGAGACCATGGTCGCGGGCTTCAAGACCACGCGCCGCCTGATGGAGACGCCGGCGCTGCGCGCG
The DNA here is from genome assembly GCF_028128735.1 of Bradyrhizobium sp. CCBAU 53415. NCBI lineage: Bacteria > Pseudomonadati > Pseudomonadota > Alphaproteobacteria > Hyphomicrobiales > Nitrobacteraceae > Bradyrhizobium > Bradyrhizobium sp. CCBAU 53415. The sequence goes on from NZ_LBJF01000024.1 coordinate 391,944, forward strand.
CTGCAGACCCGGGACATGTTCACTGCGAACGTACGCAGCGACGACGATATCCGCGCCGTGCTGCGCGAACGCGTCGACACCGTCTATCACCCCGCCGGCACCTGCAAGATGGGCACGGATGCGCTTGCCGTGGTCGATCCGGCGCTGAAGGTGCACGGCGTGGGAGGATTGCGCGTGGTTGATGCCTCGATCATGCCGACGCTGATCGGCGGCAACACCAATGCGCCGACGATCATGATCGGGGAGAAGGCGGCGGATATGATCAGCGGGGAGATGCGGTAGCCCTCTCTTCCGTCATTGCGAGCGCAGCGAAGCAATCCAGAATCCCTCCGCGGCAAGACTCTGGATTGCTTCGCTGCGCTCGCAATGACGATGCGGATGGAGCAGTAGCTGTACAGATCATCTCAACGCGCGGAGGCTACCCCTCACCCAGAATTTGCTCCCGCAAATTCCGGCCTCCCCCCGCACGCGGGGAGAGGCGAAGGGAAGCTCAATTCAGCAAGAAGCCGCCGTCCACCGTCACCACGCTCCCGGTCATGTACCGCGACGCGTTGGACGCCAGCAGCAGGATGGCGCCGTCGAGATCGGACTCGGCGCCGACGCGGCGCTGGGGGATGCGTTTGGCGAGGCGCTCGCCTGCCGGCGTCGACCAGAACGCATGGTTCATTTCGGTGTCGATATAGCCCGGCGCGAGCGCGTTGATGCGGATGTTCTGCCCGGCAAGCTCCAGCGCCATCGCCCTGGTCGCCTGGATGATGCCGGCCTTGGAGATCGCATAGGGCGAGACCGCCTTCAAGACGCCGGTGCCGAGCACGGATGCGATGTTGACGATGTTGCCTTCCTGCTTGCGCTCGATCATGCGGCGGGCGATTTCGGTCGCGAGGAAATAGGCGCCCTTGAGGTTGGCGCCGATCACGGCGTCCCAGTCCGCCTCGGTCTGCTCGGTCGCGAGCTTCTCGATGGCGATGCCGGCATTGTTGATCAGCACCGTGACGGGGCCGAGCGCGGCTTCGGCGGCGTCGACGGCCCTGGCGATCGAGGCCGTGTCGGTGACATCGAGCGCGACCCCAGCGGCGCGGCCGCCCTTGCCGCGGATCTCCTCCTCGAGGCTCTTCAGCTTGAAGGTCTGCCGCGCAGCCAGCGCGACGGATGCGCCATGCGCCGCCAGCACTCGTGCAAATTGCCGACCCAGCCCCTGGCTCGCGCCCGTGACGAGGATGGTTTCTTTACTGACGTCGAATAGGCCTGACATTGGCGATAACCCTTCACTTCTGGAGCCACCAATACAGACGATTTTAGCGATCTGAAACCGGAATGATCGGTTCGGCGTTCATTCGTCTCGTCAAGGCAGGGTTGCGCTCATGAACAGTTTCGATCTCGCCGTCTATGCCGCGCTCGCCGTCGCCGTCGGCTTCGGGTTCAGGACCGGCCTGCTCCGCAGCGCCATGACCATCCTCGCCTATCTTCTCGCTGCACCAATCGCGCTGGCGCTGATGCCGCTGATCGCACCGCAAATTGCCGGCAATCCAAACTCGCCGCTGCTGCAGAACTGGATCTGGTTCTTCGGCATCTTCGTGGTGGTCGGCATGCTGTTCGGCCATATCGGACGCATCGCGCTGAACGACACCATCGGCGAGGCGGGCATCGGCGACCGGCTCGGCGGCGCCGCGCTCGGCGCCATCAGGGTCGGCCTCGTCGCCACCACGCTGGTGCTGGTGTTCGACCAGATCGTGCCGGCCAACCGCGAGCCGCCCTTCCTCGCCGGCTCGCATCTGCGGCCGCTGTTCTCGGCCGCCGGCCAGATGGGCTTCAAGTCGCTGCCGCCGGAGGCGGCCTCCGCGATCGACCGCCTCAAGCAGGCGCGGCGCATCTGATCTGGCGCATTTGCATCGCAGCGTGGACGCGCATGCATTTTGGTGCGAGCCGATCCCTTATCAGCGGCGCAACAGTTGGCTAGAGTGCCGCCGTCCAAAACCTGCCTGACATTACGGGAGTGAAACAGTGGATCTTGGGATCAAAGGTCGCCGCGCCATCGTCTGCGCATCCAGCAAAGGCCTCGGGCGCGCCTGCGCCATCTCGCTGGCGGAGGCCGGCGTTCATGTCACGCTAACCGCGCGCGGCGCCGAGGCCCTGAAGAAAACCGCCGACGAGATTCGCAAGGCCTGTCCCGATGTGACGGTCACCGAGATCGTCGGCGACATCACGACATCGGCGGGACGCGAGGCGGTGCTGAAGGCCTGCCCCGAGCCTGATATCCTGATCAACAATGCCGGCGGCCCGCCGCCCGGCGATTTTCGCAATTGGACCCGCGACGACTGGATCAAGGCGATCGACGCCAACATGCTGACCCCGATCGAGCTGATCAAGGCGACGGTGGACGGCATGATGGCGCGCAAGTTCGGCCGCATCGTCAACATCACCTCGGCCGCGGTGAAGGCGCCGATCGACATCCTCGGCCTCTCCAACGGCGCGCGCGCCGGCCTCACCGGCTTCATCGCCGGCCTCTCGCGCAAGACGGTGATCAACAACGTCACCATCAACGGCCTGCTGCCGGGCCCGTTCGAGACCGATCGGCTCACCGGCACCGCCAAGGCCGAGGCCGACAAGCGCGGCGTCACGCCTGAGCAGATCCTGGCCGAGCGCGCCAAGCTGAACCCCGCCGGCCGATTCGGCCAGCCCGACGAGTTCGGCTATGCCTGCGCCTTCCTGTGCGGCGCCAAAGCCGGCTTCATCACCGGACAGAACATTCTGCTGGATGGCGGTGCGTTCCCGGGGACGCTGTAAACGCATCATCGCATCCGCAACAGCGCATTCCACGAAAGATCGTCATGCCCGGGCTTGTCCCGGGCATCCACGTTCTTTGTTCGGCAAGGTAAGACGTGGATGGCCGGGCATAGCCGTCCTTCGGACGGCTATGCCCGGCCATGACGATGTGGAGGCGTCAGAGCCCGATCATCACCGCTGCTTCGTCGGCTCGTCCTCGTCCCGCTCGCTGGGATCGGAGGAATCGGCGGTGAGACGCTCGCCGGTCCAGTCGATGCCGAATTCCTCGAGCCCGTTGGCGAGCAGGTCGCCCAGCATCGGCTCGCCGAGCAGATAGTGCACCGTTTCGCGGCGCGGGCTGCGATACTCACCGCGCGCCTCGACGGCGCGGGCGCGCAGATCGTCCCAGTCATCGATCGTGCCGTCGCCGCGACCCAGCCAGGTCAGCGCGACGAGATCGACCTGCTCGTCCTCGTTCAAGGCGATCATGAAGCTTCCGAGCTCGTTGACGACAGGGTCGGAGCCATCGTCCTCGAGGACATCGATCGCATCGTCATCGCTGGGGTTCGAGCCGGAATCCGGATCGGAATCCCCCTCCTTGACGTCGAATTCACGCGCCTTCTCGATGATGAAGGCGACCTTCTCGGCGGAAATCGTTAGCTCCGGCATGGTTCTCTCCAGGTTCCCGCGATAACGCCGCATCGCGTCAGATGATCCATTGCGCTTGACGGCGGAAAACCGCATGTTTCGACACCAAAAAGAAGATGGGAAGGTGCCGATGCAGTGGCAGGTGGGCAAGGTCAAAATCACCAAGGTGGTGGAATTGGAGACGGTCGGCTCGACCCGTTTCATCCTGCCGCTCGCGAACAATGAGGAAATCCGCAAGCTGCCCTGGCTGATCCCGCATTTTGCCACCGAAGAAGGCCGGCTGAAGATGTCGATCCATTCGCTGGTGGTGGAGACGCCCGGCAGGCGCATCGTGGTCGACACCGGCCTCGGCAACGACAAGCAGGGCCGCAACGTCCCGACCTGGAACAACCGCAGCACGCCATTCCTGGACACCATGACGGCGGCCGGCTTTCCGCCCGACAGCATCGACACCGTGCTGTGCACGCATCTCCATGTCGATCACGTCGGCTGGAATACGAAACTGTCCGGCGGCAAATGGGTGCCGACCTTTCCGAAGGCGCGCTACGTTTTCGGCAGGACCGAATATGAATACTGGCGCGACCATTCGACGGAACCTGACAAGCAAGCCGTGTTTGGCGATTCCGTGCAACCGATCGTCGATGCCGACAGGGCCGATCTGATCCCGAGCGACCACCGGCTCTGCGAGGAGATCAGCATGATCCCGACCCCGGGTCACAGTCCCGGCCATATGAGCATCCTCATCCGGTCTGACGGCGAACAGGCCTTGCTCACCGGTGACGTCGCTCATCATCCCTGCCAGATGGCGCATCTCGGCTGGTCCTCGACCGCCGATTCCGACCAGACGCAATCGGCCGCGACGCGGGCGGCGCTGTTCGGCCGCTTTGCCGACACGCCGACGCTGGTGATCGGCGGGCACTTTTCGGCCGGGCAAATCAGGCGGGAGGGCGACGCGTTCAGGTTTGCAGCGCTGGGGTGATCCCTGTTTTGGGCGGTTGAATTTCCTGCCGCCCTGTTCCATGAAGCTGTTAACCGACCGGTCCAATCTCCAGGGAGAAACGAGAATGAAGCTTGTTCGTTACGGCGAGAAGGGTGCGGAAAAGCCCGGCCTGATCGACAAATCCGGCCAATTGCGCGACCTGTCGGCGCACGTGAAGGATCTCACCGGCGAGGCCTATTCGCCCGAGTCCCTGAAGAAGCTGGCGGGCCTCGATCCCGCCTCGCTGCCCGCCGTTTCCGGCAAGCCGCGGTTCGGCGCGCCCGTCACCGGCATCTCGAAATTCGTGGCGATCGGCCTCAACTACAGCGACCATGCCAAGGAGACGGGCGCCGAGATCCCGAGCGAGCCGATCATCTTCATGAAGGCCAACACCTCGCTGTCCGGTCCGAACGATCCAGTCGAGAAGCCGCGCGGCTCGACCAAGCTCGACTGGGAGGTCGAAATCGCCGCCATCATCGGCACCCGCGCGAAATACGTCTCGGAAGCCGACGCGCTGAACCATGTCGCCGGTTATTGCGTCTGCAACGACGTCTCCGAGCGCGCATTCCAGATCGAGCGCCTCGGCCAGTGGACCAAGGGCAAGTCGCATGACACGTTCGGCCCGCTCGGTCCGTGGCTCGCGACCAAGGACGAGATCAAGGACGTGCAGAACCTGTCGATGTGGCTCGACGTCAACGGCCAGCGCCGCCAGGCCGGCTCGACCAGGACCATGATCTTCTCCATGGCCAAGTGCATCTCCTATGTCTCGCAGTTCATGACGCTGCTGCCCGGCGACGTCATCACGACAGGCACCCCGCCCGGCGTCGGCCTCGGCATGAAGCCGCCGACCTTCCTCAATGTCGGCGACGTCGTCACGCTCGGCATCGAAGGCCTCGGCGAGCAGCGCCAGGAGATCGTAGCGGCGTAAGCCGTGCCCTCCCGTCGTCATTGCGAGGAGCGAAGCGACGAAGCAATCCAGACTATTTCCGCAGAGACAGACTGGATTGCTTCGCTTCGCTCGCAATGACGAAAACAACCGCCGAAATACTGCCTAGGACATTTCCCATGAAGCTCACCTTCTCCCCCGCCTCGCCCTTTGCCCGCAAGGTGCGCATCGCCGCGATCGAGCTCGGGCTGATCGACAAGATCGAGTTCGTGCCAGCGGCCGTGACGCCGGGCACGGCCAACGAGGACTATTCGAAGATCACGCCGCTGAAGAAGCTGCCGGTGCTGATCACCAATGACGGCGACGTGATCCTGGATTCCTACGTCATCGTCGAATATCTCAACGAGATGGCCGGCGGCAGCCTGATCCCGGACTACGGCCCGCGGCGCTGGAAGGCCAAGACCAATCACTCCCTGATCAACGGCATGCTCGATTCCATGCTGCTGTGCCGCTACGAGAAGATGGTGCGGCCGCAGGGCCTGCAATGGCAGGCCTGGTCGGACGACCATTGGAACAGGGCCTGGGCCGGCATGGCGCGCTTCGAGAACATGCCCGACGTCCTGAACGGCCCGTTCGACATCTCGCAGATCGGCCTCGCTTGCGTGCTCGGCTATGCCGACTTCCGCTTCGCCGATTGCGGCTGGCGCAAGGCCTATCCCAAGCTCGACGCCTTCCACCAGCGGATGCTGGAGCGGCCCTCGGTCAAGATCTCGGTGCCGCCGGCCGCGTAAAGCGCAAGGAGTGTCCATGAGCCTGAAGTTCTCGGTTGGCGATCTCACCATCCACCGCGTCATCGAGCAGGAGACCTCGTTCGTCCCGGCGCTGGAGATGCTGCCGGGACTGACATCTGAGGTGCTGGCGGAGAACCGGGCGTGGATGCGCGAAGCAAAGGCGCTGGACGAGCAGGACGTGCTGCTGCTGTGCTTCCAGTCCTACGTGGTGAGGACGCCGCACCACACGATCCTGATCGACAGCTGCATCGGCAACGACAAGCCGCGGCCGCTGCGGCCGAAATGGAATATGAAGACCGACGACACCTATCTGCGCACGCTCAACGCCGCCGGATTCTCCGTCGAAGACATCGACTTCGTGATGTGCACGCATCTGCATGTCGATCATGTCGGCTGGAACACGCGGATCGAGAACGGCCGCTGGGTGCCGACCTTCCCCAAGGCGCGTTATGTCTTCGCCAGGCAGGAGTACGATTACTGGTCGAAGCAGAACGCGAAGTCGGAGGTGCCGCCGTTTGCGGACAGTGTGCTGCCCGTGGTCGAGGCGGGACGCCACGAGCTCGTCGGCAACGATCATCAGATCGGCGATCACGTCCGCATCCTGCCGACGCCGGGCCATACGCCAGGCCACGTCGCGTTCACGATGGGCCGCGGCAAGGACGATGCGGTGTTCTCCGGCGACCTCATGCACTCGCCATTGCAGACGCTCTATCCGGAGCTGTCGATCAAGTTCGACGTCGACCCGGCCAAGGCAGCCACGACGCGCCGCAGTTTCCTGGAGCGCTATTGCGACACCGACACGCTGTGCTGCACCGCGCATTTCCCCTCGCCGTCGGCCGGAAAGATCAGGCGCAAGGGCGGCGGATTCGTTTGCACGACGGTGTGATGCAGCGCGGCTCGGGCCGCGAACTCCTATCCTCCCCTGGAGGGTCCGGGACGAGCGTAGCCCGCCCGTGGATCGGTTCGCATGCAGCGAAGCGGAATGCGAACCGAGGTGGGGTGACGGTCTCTCCGCAACGAGCACTGTTCGTGTCGAGAGATCACCCCACCCCGCTCGCGCTTCGCGCGATCGACCCTCCCCCTCCAGGGGAGGGTAAGAAGCGCCCACTACGGAGGAATTGATGACCGCACTCCCCGACATTCCCCTCCCCGCCGGCATCCGCTCGCGCTATGTCGACGGCATCAACGGCTTGCGCATGCATGTGCTCGAGGCCGGCTTCGAGACCAAGGGCCGGCCATGCATCCTGCTGCTGCACGGCTTTCCGGAGCTCGCCTTCTCCTGGCGCAAGGTAATGCCGCCGCTGGCGGATGCAGGTTACCACGTGATCGCGCCGGACCAGCGCGGCTATGGCCGCACGACGGGATGGAGCGCGGAGTACGACGGCGATCTCGCACCCTTCTCGCTCTTCAATCTCGTGCGTGATGCGCTCGCCCTGGTGTCGGCGTTCGGCTACAGGCAGGTCGATGTGGTCGGGCATGATTTCGGCAGCCCGGTCGCGGCCTGGTGTGCCTTGATCCGGCCTGACGTGTTTTGTTCAGCGACGATGATGAGCGCGCCGTTCGGCGGACCGCCGCCACTACCTTTCGACACGGTCGACATGCCGGCAAAGCCTGCGGCCGAAGACCCTGTTCATCGCGAGCTTGCCGCGCTGCCGCGGCCGCGAAAACACTATCAATGGTACTACGCGACGCGCGAGGCGAACGCCGAGATGCACCGCGCGCCGCAGGGCGTGCACGATTTCCTGCGCGCCTATTATCATCACAAGAGCGCGGACTGGGCCGACAACAAGCCCTATCCGCTGACATCGTGGTCGGCGAACGAGTTGGCGAAGCTGCCGACCTACTACGTGATGGACCTGAACGAGACCATGGCCGAGACGGTCGCGAAGGAGATGCCGTCGCCGGCCGCAATCGCCGCCAATCAATGGCTGCCGGAGCGCGAGCTCGCTTACTACAGCGCCGAATATGGCCGCACCGGATTCCAGGGCGGCCTGCAATGGTATCGCTGCGGCACCTCGGGCGCTTTCAACAATGAGCTGCAATTGTTTGCCGGCCGCAGCATCGACGTGCCCTCCTGCTTCATCTCGGGGAAGCAGGATTGGGGCACGTATCAACGTCCGGGCGTGTTCGAGACGATGCAGGCGCGCGCATGCACGAAGATGCTCGATTGCCATCTCGTCGACGGCGCCGGCCATTGGGTCCAGCAGGAGCAGCCGGCCGAAGTCACCCGATTGCTGCTGAACTTCCTCTCCAGGACCCGCACCGCCTGATTTGACCGGGGAACCATCGCACCCTATATAGTTTAGAATAATTCTAAACTTTCGACAGGGCTGCCGTGAAGAATTTTGCCGATCTGACCGAGCGCGAGGTGCTGGCGGTTGCGATCTCCTCCGAGGAGGAGGACAGCCGCATCTACATGACCTTCGCCGAGGATCTGAAGGAACGCTATCCCGACTCCGCGAAGCTGTTCGAGCAGATGGCCGAAGAGGAGCGCGGCCATCGTCACATGCTGCTGGAAACGTACGAGCAGCGTTTCGGCCAGCATCTGCCGCCGATCCGCCGCGAGGACGTCAAGGGCTTCCTGCGCCGCCGCCCGATCTGGCTGACCAAGAATTTGCCGCTCGACACCATCCGCCGGGAAGTCGAGACCATGGAGCTCGAGGCCGAGCGCTTCTACGCCAAGGCCGCCGAGCAGGCCGAGGACGTCAACGTGCGCCGGCTGCTCGGCGACCTTGCCGAGGCCGAGAAGGGCCACGAGCACACCGCCGCGAAACTTACCGACGAGATCCTCAAGCCGGACGTGCGTGCCGAGGAAGACCGCACGCGGCGGCGCATGTTCGTGCTGCAATATGTGCAGCCTGGCCTCGCAGGCCTGATGGACGGATCGGTCTCGACGCTGGCGCCGCTGTTTGCGGCCGCCTTTGCCACGCACCAGAATTGGCAGACGTTTCTGGTGGGCCTCGCCGCCTCGATCGGCGCCGGCATCAGCATGGGTTTTGCCGAAGCGCTGTCCGACGACGGCTCACTCACGGGGCGCGGCTCGCCCTGGCTGCGCGGCATTACCTGCGGCGCGATGACGACGCTCGGCGGGCTTGGTCACACCGCGCCCTATCTCGTTCCCGACAGTTGGGCCAACGCGTTCTGGATCGCGACGGGAATCGCCTGCGTCGTCGTGTTCTTCGAATTATGGGCGATCGCCTTCATCCGCTCGCGCTACATGGACACGCCGTTCCTCCAGGCCGTGTTCCAGATCGTGCTCGGCGGCGCCATCGTGCTGGCGGTGGGGATCGTGATCGGGGCGGCGTAGCGACTTTCACCCCGGTGTCATTCCCCGCGAAGGCGGGGACTCCAGTATTCCAGAGTCCCCTGTGATTCGACCGGGAAGCCGCGGCGTACTGGATCGCCCGCCCCAGTGCGCAAGTGCGCACAAGGCGGGCGATAACAGTTTGAGGCATGGCAATCGCGATCAAACAGCCATTGCAGCGTTCCGCCAAACTGCGCATCATCCTCCAACAACCAGAGCGGGAGAATCGGTGTGGCGAAATCGGAATGGAGCTTCAAGAGCGCGGTCGAGCTGTCGGCCGCATTGAGCGCGAAGAAGGTCTCCGTGGTCGAGCTCACGCAGGATGCGATCGCCCGTATCGAGCGTCACGACGGCAAGATCAACGCGATCTGTGTCCGGGATTTTGACCGGGCCCTGATTGCCGCGCGCGAGGCGGACGCCGCATTGGCCCGCGGCGAGCGCAAGCCGCTGCTCGGCCTGCCCTTGACGATCAAGGAATCCTTCAACATCGCCGGCCTGCCGACGACCTGGGGATTCCTGCCACAGAAGGATTTCAAGCCTGCGGAAGACGCGCTGGCGGTGGCCCGCATCAAGCACGCCGGCGGCGTGATACTCGGCAAGACCAACGTGCCGGTAGGCCTCGGCGACTGGCAGAGCTACAACGACATCTACGGCACCACCAACAACCCCTATGATCTCGGCCGTACACCGGGCGGTTCGTCCGGCGGATCGTCGGCAGCGCTCGCCGCAGGCTGTTGCGCGCTCGCCACCGGCTCCGACATCGGCGGCTCCCTGCGCGTGCCGGCCTTTCATTGCGGCGTCTTCGCGCACAAGCCGACTCTCAATCTCTGCCCGGCGCGCGGCGAGACCCCGCCGCCGTTTCCGGCCATCCCGCGCGAGGGCGACCTCGCCGTCATCGGGCCGATGGCGCGCACGGCAGCAGATCTCTCCCTGCTGCTCGACGTCATGGCCGGACCGGATCCACTGGACGCCGGCGTCGCCTACAAGCTCGACTTGCCTGTCGCGCGGCACCAATCGTTGCGGGATTTCCGTGTCCTGGTGATCGACAGCCACCCGCTGCTGCCGACCGACCGGGACGTCCGCGGCGCGATCGACAAGCTCGCAACGGATCTGTCGAAGGCCGGCGTCACCATCGCGCGTGAGAGCACGCTGCTGCCGGATTTCGCGGAGACATCGCAGCTTTACATGCGCATGCTGCTGGGCTTTCTCGGCGCGTTCCTGCCTCCCGACGAGCTCGCGGATTCGCAGGCACGGGCGAGCCAGCTTTCGCCGGACGATCGCAGCCTCGGCGCGGAGCGACTGCGCGGCATCACCGCAAGCCACCGCGCCTGGGTGCTCGACGCAGGCAGCCGCGCCGGCCTGCGGGCACAATGGCGCGCGCTGTTCAAGAGCTTCGACGCGGTGATCTGCCCGATCATGCCGACGCCTGCCTTTCCGCATGACCATTCGCCGGAGCAGCGGCTGCGAACGATCGGCATCGACGGCAGGAACTACCCCTATTCCGATCAGCTCGCCTGGCCGGGCATTGCCACCCTTCCGGGCCTGCCGGCAACGGCCGTTCCACTCGGCCTGTCGAAAGACGGCCTGCCGGTCGGCGTCCAGATCGTCGGCCCGTGGCTGGAGGATCGCACGCCGCTGAAGCTAGCCGAGCTGATCGAGCGCGAGTTCGGCGGGTTCGTGCCGCCGAAGATGTTCGATGATTGATGCCTCCACGTCATTGCGAGCGAAGCGAAGCAATCCAGACTACCTCCGCGGAGAATCCTGGATTGCTTCGTCGCAAGGGGCTCCTCGCAATGACGGAGCGAAAAACGGCGATACTGAAATCAGCTATCGAACACGATCACGCTGCGCAGCGTCTTGCCGGCTTTCATGTTGGCAAAACCCTCGTTGATCTCGCTCAGCTTCAGCTTGGCCGAGATCCAGTCCTCCAGATGCAGCCGGCCGCGCAGGTAGAAATCCACCAGGCGCGGCATGTCGACGCGAAAATGGTTCGAGCCCATCGACGAGCCCTGGATCTTGCGCTCGCGCAGGAAGTCGAAGCCGTGCAGCTCGATCTTCTGGCCGAACGGAATCATGCCGACGATGGTCGCGGTGCCGCCCGAGGCGAGCATGCCGAACGCCTGCTCGGCGGTCTCCTTGCGGCCGAGCACCTCGAAGGAGTGGTGCACGCCGCCATTGGTGAGGTCGCGGACCTGCTTCACGACATCGCCGTCGGCTGGGTTGATGATGTCGGTCGCGCCGAGCTTGGTCGCGAGCTGGAGCTTGGCCGGATTGGTGTCGATGGCGATGATGCGGCCGGCGCCGGCGATCTGCGCGCCGTTGATCGCGGCCATGCCGACGCCGCCGCAGCCGATCACCGCCACGGTCTCGCCGGCCGTCACCTTCGCCGTGTTCACCACCGCGCCGTAGCCGGTGATGACGCCGCAGCCGATCAGGGCGGCGAGGTCGAGCGGCATCTCCTTCCTGATTTTGACGATGGCGTTCTCGTGCACCAGCATCTGCTCCGCAAAGGAGGAGAGGTTCAGGAACTGGTGCAGCTTTTCCGGCTTCGACCATTGCATGCGGTTTGAGACGCCCGGTATCATCTTCACCGTGGTGTCGGTGCAGAGCACAGTGCGGCCCGTGGTGCAGTTGTCGCAGGTGCCGCAGAACACGGACAGGCAAGTGACGACGTGGTCGCCCGGCTTGACGTAGGTGACGTCGGAGCCGACCTGTTCGACCACGCCGGCGGATTCGTGCCCGAGCACCGCGGGCAGCGGATGCGGATAGAGCCCTTCCATGAAATGCAGATCGGAGTGGCAGAGGCCGGCGACCGCGGTGCGGATCAGGACCTCGCGCGGGCCCGGCTTCGGCAGGCTGATGTCCTCGATGACGAGCGGCTGGTTGACTTCATAGAGCACGGCGGCCTTCATCGAGCACTCCCTGGCGCATTTTTGTTTGATCGCGGAGTACAGCCTACGCTGCCAGAAGCAGTTCGCCAACCTCGCGCATGCTGCCTGCGCGATCGCCGAGCAGCAGCGCGGCGACGTTCGCTTGCGCGGCATTTTCCGTCAGCCGGAACGGATCGCTCGGCAACACCCGATGATCGATGACGAGGCGCGACAGCAGCAAGCGGCGCGCATCGCCGCGCATTTCGTGGATGCGGTGTGCTTCCCAGGCGAACGCGACCGCGCTTGCGACATGATAGAGCAGGCTGGTGGCGCGGCGCGCATCCGCCTCGTTCTCGGACTTGCCCGCGACCTCGCGCGCGAAGCCGACGGCGCGATCGGCGAGGCCGCGCAGATGGTCGCGCCAGGCCTGCGGCACGGAAGCGCTGTCGTCGAGCCGCGCGTGCAGATCGGCCGATAGCGCGGATTCGGCACCGTGGCGGCCAACGGCGCGCCTGAGCGCATCGATCGCCACGATGTTGCCGGTGCCCTCCCAGACCGAGCCGAGATGGGCGTCGCGCAGCAGGCGGGCGGTGGCGAATTCCTCGATATAGCCGATGCCGCCGCGCATCTCGAGCGCATCGCCGCAGACCTTTCGCGCATCGCGCGTGGCGCGGAATTTCAGCGTCGGGGTCAGGATGCGCAACAGCGCTGCCGCATCCTGACTGCCCGCGTCGGCGCGATCGAGCGCATCGGCAGTGAGAAAGCTCATCGACAGCGCCTGCTCGACCGGCAGCATGATTTTCAGCATCTGCCGCCGACCGAGCGGCAGGTCGAGAATGCGGCTGCCGAACACGACGCGGTTCGTCGCGACCGTCATCGCGTCATGATAGGCGCGGCGCATCAGCGCGGCGGACTTGACGCCGTTGGAGAGTCGCGACGAGTTGACCATCTCGGCCATCTGCACGAAGCCGCGGTCAAGCTTGCCGATGGCGTAGGCGATCGCGCCTTCGAGCTTGATCTCGCCCGAGGCCATCGAACGCGTGCCGAGCTTGTCCTTGAGGCGCACGATCCGGTAGTGGTTTTGCGAGCCGTCGTCGAGAAAACGCGGCATCAGGAACAGGCCGACGCCGCGCGTGCCGGGGCCCGCGCCTTCAGGACGGGCCAGCAGCATCACGACCTTCGCGTCCGCGTTCGAGCAGAACCATTTTTCGCCGTAGAGACGCCAATGGTCGCCCTCCTGCACCGCGCGCGTGGTCAGCGTGCCGACGTCGGAGCCGCCTTCCTTCTCGGTCATGAACTGACCGCCCTGGGTCAGCTTGCTCATATCGGTCGAGGTCAGGCCGTCGAGATATTTCGCCTTCAGCGCCTCGCTGCCGAAATTCGCCAGCAGCTTGGCGCAGCCATCGGTGACGTTGATCGGGCAGCCCATGCCGAATTCGGTCTGGTTGAACAGGAAGGTGAAGGCGTGCTTGGCGACGACGGGATATTTGTCCGGCCAGCCCATGATGCCCTTGCGGATCGAGAGCGCGTGGATGCCGAACTCGCCGAACGCGGCATTCTCCAGCTCGCGATAGGCCGGGTGATATTCGATCCATTGCACGTCGCGCCCGAACTTGTCGCGCTGGTGCAGAACGGGCGTGTGCCGGTCGGCGAGCCGCGCGCACTCGTCGAGGGGGCCGCCGGCGAGCTCGCCGAGACGGTCGAGATGCGGCTCGATATGACGGAACAGCGTGTCCGGCAGATGGATGCGCAGGAGATCGGCCAGCGCCGGATCGGCGCGATAGAAATTCATGCCTGACGTATCGGGTGCCAGCAGGCCGGCGGGTGCGGCCGCGACATTTTGTGGCTGCGCTGTGACCGGCTTATGCATGACCGTCCTCTTCGTTTCCGTCCTGCGGACATTTTGCGCTGTTTTGGCGCTTGCCGCTTGGCATGATGTCGATCATGCTCCAGTCGCGGACAGCGATAAAGCCGCAAATTGTCAGGGCGGCATGATCGCCGCGAGGGAGCAATTCGCGCTGCGGAATTGTGACCGCGCCGGGTGGTAGTTCGCACAGCCCATGCATAGATCAACGGCTCCCTGTCTGCGAGAGACCACGCCATGGAACATCCAAAGTACAAGATCGCCCTCATCGTCGGTGCCGGCGAAGGCCTGAGCGCCTCGCTGGCGCGGCTGCTCTCCGCCCAGGGCATCCGCGTCGCGCTCGCCGCGCGCAAGATCGAGAAGCTCGGCGCGCTCTGCAGCGAGACCGGGGCCAAGGCCTATGCCTGCAACGCCACCGAGCCCGACGAAGTGGAACGGTTGTTCGGCCTCGTCGAGCGCGAGATCGGAACGCCCGACCTCGTCGTCTACAATGCCAGCGGCCGCACGCGCGGACCCTTCGTCGATCTCGTTCCGACCGACGTCGCCAATGCGATCGCGGTCAGCGCCTATGGCGGCTTTCTGGTGGCGCAGCAGGCGGCCAGGCGCATGCTGCCGAACAAGCACGGCGCGATCCTGTTCACCGGTGCCTCGGCCAGCGTCAAGGGCTATGCGCAATCCGCCTCCTTCGCGATGGGCAAGTTCGCGCTGCGCGGGCTCGCGCAGAGCCTGGCGCGCGAATTGTCGCCGCAAGGCATTCACGTCGCGCATTTCGTGATCGATGGCGGCATTCGTGGCGCCGCATACACGGAACCCGCGGACAAGCCGGACTCGATGCTCGATCCCGATGCGATCGCGGAGAGCTATTGGAACGTGCTGCAGCAGCCGCGCAGCGCCTGGAGCTGGGAGCTCGAGCTGCGGCCCTGGGTGGAGAAGTTCTGAGGCGATAACATCACAACAACAGTCATTGCGAGCGAAGCGAAGCAATCCAGAGATGTCTCCACGGATGCAGACTGGATCGCTTCGCTTCGCTCGCAATGACGAAGGGAGAGAGGCGACATGTCCACCGAAACCACCATCGACACCGGCACCAATGAGCTGCTCTGCGTCATCCGCGATCGCGTCGCCGTCATCACGCTGAACCGGCCCGAGGCGCGCAATTCGCTGTCGGACGCGCTGACGCCGGCGCTGCGCACGATGATCCGCGCCTGCGGCGAGGATCCCGGTGTTGGCGCGCTGCTGCTCACCGGCGCGGGTGAGGCGTTCTGCGCCGGCGGCAACGTCAAAGGCATGGGCGCGCATCGCGACCCGAAGAAGCTCGACATGTCCTTTGACGAGAAGGTCGCCGATCTCCAGGAGCGCCAGCGCCTGCTGACCGGCGCGCTGGTCTCGGTGCGCAAGCCGACGATCGCCGCCATGCCGGGCCCGGCGGTCGGCGCCGGGCTCGCGATCGCCATGGCCTGCGACATCCGCATCGCCGCGCAGTCCGCCTTCGTCGCGACCGGCTATGCCCGCATCGCGCTGTCAGGCGATTACGGCATCGCCTGGCTGCTCACCCGGCTCGTCGGCACCGCGCGGGCGCGCGAATTGATGTTCACCGGCGATCGGGTCAATGCCGCGCGAGCCGAAGCCATCGGCCTCGTCAACCGCGTCGTGCCCGACGACAAATTGCAGGCCGAGGCCTTCGCGCTGGCAAAGTCGCTCGCCGAAGGCCCGCGCCTTGCGCTGCGCTACATGAAGGACAATCTCGACGAGGCCGTGCTGTTCGATTTCGAGACCGCCAGGGATCACGAAGCCGAGCGCCTGGTCCGCCTGACCATGACTGCCGATCACAAGGAGGCGGTGCAGGCCTTCATCGAGAAGCGCAAGGCGGTGTTCACGGGGAAGTAGCGGTCATTCCGGGGCGATGCGAAGCATCGAGCCCGGAACCCATTGGGTCGCAAGACACGTCGTGAAATGGATTCTCCGATGCGCAATTGCGCATCATAGTTCGCGCTACGCGCGCCGGAATGACGATGGAGAGAGACCGGCAAAAAACGCCCGGCGCTGGATGACCAGGCCGGGCTTGCAGTGATGTCAGGCCGAGGCTGAGGGGCTGTCGGCCTGACGGGAAAGGGCGGCGAGGCGCCAGCTCGCACAAGGGATGTCTTTCGGTGCAACCGTGATCTCCCTGTCGAAGCGCACCAGCTTCCAGTCATCGGGATGGTTGACGAAGGCGAAGCCGGCTTTGCGCGCGAGCGAGACCATGGCCTCGTTGGAGCGCAATGTGTCGCCGAACATGTGCTCCGCGCCGAGTGCGGCGGCGCGGCATTCGAGGTTCTTCAGCAGCGCGGTGGCGATGCCGTGGCCATGCCAGCGGTCGTCGACCGACAGGCCGAACTCGAGAGTCGCGGTCTCGGCATGGAACGCGTAGCGCGCTTCGGCGACGATGGTCTCGAAGCCGTCGACCATCATGGTCGCGACGATCGTGAAGCGCTCGCGCTCGCCGACCTGAAGGAAGTCGTCGAGCAGGCCCTTCGGCAATTCGCTGATTGCACCGAAGA
The DNA here is from genome assembly GCF_028128735.1 of Bradyrhizobium sp. CCBAU 53415. Taxonomy (NCBI): domain Bacteria; kingdom Pseudomonadati; phylum Pseudomonadota; class Alphaproteobacteria; order Hyphomicrobiales; family Nitrobacteraceae; genus Bradyrhizobium; species Bradyrhizobium sp. CCBAU 53415. The sequence goes on from NZ_LBJF01000024.1 coordinate 408,589, forward strand.
AGCGGTTGTAGCGAGAGCGGGTCGAGAGCGATCGGACATAGTGCTGAAGCTCGTCGGTGTCGCGCGGCTCGACGAAGCGAACGTTGAGCGCCGTGCCGTCACGGGTGCGCAGCGTATCCGAATATTGCTTCAGGTCTTCGAGGCGAAGGGTGCTCATGACACATGCCGTGCGGAAAAGGGACCGCCGGCGCCCCCACAGTCAGGCGGCGCCGGCCTGGCGGCCAATCAGGCCCGCCAGAAGGGTTTGTCGGCCTCATAGGCAATGTCGGACCAGGACAACCCGACATCATGGAGGTCGCGGGCGGTCCAGTTGGTCAGCTCACGCCTGGTCCGGTAGCGCTCGTGCCATACGTGAAGCGTCTCGCCGATCTGGTGGACCAGCCCGGGTGCATGATGATTTGTCATCGAATTGTCAGTCAAAGTAGACATTTTCAGCTCCTGGAGCTAAGTTGACCGCTAATATCTGCTTCCTGGTGCGCTGCGACAAACGACAATTTGTACCTTTTCGCATGAAATAACGTCATGTATCCTGCTGCCAGATGACTGCCAGATTGCCGTCCCTGAACGGATTGCGGGCGTTCGAGGCCGCCGCGCGCCATCTCAGCTTCACGCTGGCGGCCAGCGAGTTGAACGTGACCCAAACCGCGATCAGCCATCAGATCCGCAGGCTGGAGGAGGAGCTCGGCATCCGCCTGTTCATCCGGCAGAACCGCGCGCTGGCGCTGACGCCGGAGGCGCGCGACTACCTCCCGGGCGTCCGCGCCGCCTTCAACGATCTCCGGCTCGCCACCGATCGACTGCTGCGCAAAGAGGACGACAAGGTACTGACCGTGTCGACGCTGGCCTCGCTCGCGGCGAAATGGCTGCTGCCGCGGCTGACCGATTTCCAGGAGCAGCATCCCGGCATCGACGTGCGTATCACCACCTCGACCGGCCTCGTCGACTTCCAGCGCGACAACGTCGATGCCGCGATCCGTTATGGCCGCGGCCAGTGGCCGGGCGTGCGCGCCGACTGGTTGATGGCGGACGAGTTGTTTCCGGTGTGCAGCCCGTCACTGCTGCGCGGCGACAAGCCGCTGCGCAGGCCGGAGGATCTGCGCAACCATCCGCTGCTGCACACCTCGAACGCCAACAGCGACGACTGGCGGCTGTGGCTGACTGCGGCGGGCCTGCCGGCCGACATCGCGAGGCAACCCGGCATCACCTTCGACATGATCTTCATGACCATCCAGGCCGCGATCGATGGCATCGGCGTGGCGATGGGGCGAACCTCCTACGTCCAGGACGACATCGCCAAGGGGCGGCTCGTGGTCCCCTTCAAGATCGCGCTACCGGCCGATGCCGGGTTCTACCTGGTCGCGCCGGAGGGCCGCCGAGAGGCGCCAAAACTTGCCGCATTCCGGCAATGGATCGTCGCTGCAACGCAAAGCAAGGCCTGAAAAAAACAGCGGCTTCCCCCCCGCCTGGGTGTCATTCCGGGGCGCCTCGAAGAGGTGAGCCCGGAATCCATCTCTCTCGCGGCATTTCTGTCGCACGATGGATTCCGGGCTCGCGCTACGCGCGCCCGGAATGACGGCGCGGTTGGCCTACAACTCCACCACCACGTAGTCGCTCTCGATCCTGACCGGGATGGTCTCCGCGACATACGGCCCCTTCACCACGCTGGCGCCCGGCTCGACATGGGCCGGATAGGCCTTCACGCGGAAGCGACGGGGGTCGCAGTAGGATTGGCCGGTGCGGATGTCGAACTCCCAGCCGTGCCAGGGGCAGCGGATGATCTCCCCCAACTTGGTGTATTCGATCTCGCCGGGGTCCTTCGCCTGCGCAAGACCGATCAGCGGGCCCTCGCACAGCGCCGCGCCCTGATGCGGGCAGCGGTTCATCAGGCCGAAATACTCGCCCTTGATGTTGAAGATCGCGATCGGCCGCCCGTCGATCTCCAGGAATTTTCGCGTGCCCGGCGGCAACTCGTCGACCGGCGCGATCACGTGGCGTGCCATGCCTATGTCTTCCGCATGATCTCCGCGCAAACGCGTTCCGCGTTTGTCGCGGGGGAAAACCGCTTCACACTTTTCCGGATCATGCGGTGATCCCGTACAGCTTGCGGGCATTGCCGAGATAGAACGCCTCGCGATTGGCCTCGCTGACGCCCGCAGGCAAGACGCGCGAGGGCTCATCATAGTCCCAATGCGGATAATCGGTCGCGAACAACAGCCGGTCCCAGCCGATCCATTTGATGACGTCGAACAGGTCCTCGCGCCGCTCCGGATCCTCCATCGGCTGCGTCGTCCACCATACCTGCTCGCGGATATATTCCGACGGCGGCCGCTTCACATGCGGCACCTCGCTCCTGAGCCGCTGCCAGGCCTTGTCGAGCCGCCACGCCAGCGACGGCGCCCAGCCGAAGCCGGCCTCGATCATCACCATCTTCAGTTTCGGGAAGCGCTCGAACACGCCCTCCAGCACGAGGCTCGCCAGCGCCGATTGCTGGCACTGCGAATGCCCGACCATCTCCTCGATATAGTAGCTCGGCCAGCCCGACGGCGTGATCGGGTTGCCGCCAAAGCCGAAGGCGTGGACGCCGACGGGAAGGCCGGCCTCTTCCGCGGCCTGGTAGATCGGCCAATAGCGGCGTTGGCCGAGCGGCTCGACATTGCGGCTGAGCAGCAGCACCTGCACGAAGTTCCTGTCGCCGGCGCGCTCGCGAATCTCGGCCGCGGCGGACAGCCCGTCCTCGTTGCCGACGACGATGGACGCCTTCAGACGCTTGTCCCTGGAGGTCCATTTGTCGATCTGCCAGTCGTTGATCGCCGAGCATAACGCCGCCGAGAGCTCGTGATTGCGGATGCCCTGCCCGGTGTTGAGCGGATTGAGTACGCCCAGCTGCACATTGTTGGGATCGAGCAGCTGCTTCTGCATGAAGGAGAGCGAGGAGCCCTGCGGCCCGCCTTCCGGTGGCCAGGCATCGCGGCGCGATGCGTTGGGCTGGGCCTTTGGGTAAGGCGGACCCTCCATCATGCCCTGATAGGCATGCACGCCATAGACTTCGAGGTGATGCTGCCAGCGTTTGGCGAGATAAGGATAGAGCTCGGTGCGGGTGGCGCGTGCCGGGTGGATGTCACAGTCCGCGATGGCGGTTTTGACGGTCAGTGGGGAAGCGGCTTCTTGGCTCTCGCGGAACTGGATATTCATCGCCTTGCCTCCTTTGGCAGCGGGCTCACGTCAGGCGGGGATAGGTTGCATGCGGATTGTTGATCATGATCTTGCGCACGAGATCGGGGGAAAGACCTTCGGGCAGCGCATCCTGGCCTTCGAACTGCCAGTGCGGATAGTCGGTGGAGAATAGGACCAATTCGTCCGACTGCATATGGTCAAACAGGCGAATTAATGTCTCAGGCTCCGGCGGCGCATCAAATGGCTGTAACGAGAAGCGGATGTTGCTGCGCACAAGTTCCAGCGGCGCGCGATCGACCCAAGGCGTCTCCATCCGTACCCCGCGCCAGAACTTGTGCAGCCGCCAGAGATAGGGCGCGATCCAGGAGACGCCGGATTCCAGCATCACCATCTTCAGGCGCGGATATTTCGCGAACACGCCCTCGACGATCAGGCTGGTGAGCTGGGTCTGGAACGCCTGAGCCTGCCCGGCATAGTCCTCGATGTGGTAGGACCCCCACCCCACCGCAGTCGGCGGATTGTGATAGGCGGAACCGGCGTGGATGCCGATCGGCAGGTCCAGCCGTTCCGCGGCTTCATAGATCGGCCATAGCGCGCGCTTGCCGAGCGGCGTGTCTCCCATGACAAGCATCAGCACCTGCACGAAGCGCCGGTCCTCCGCACAGCGCTCGATCTCGGCGACGGCCTTCTCGACGCTTTGCGTGGGGATCACGATCGAGCCACGCAGTCGTGAATCGCGATCGAGCCATTCCCTGGCGAGCCAGTCGTTCAGCGCGCGGCAGAAGGCGGCCTGCATGTCCTCGGAAAACACCATCTGCACGCCATAGAGCGGATTGCAGATCGCGAACTTGAGCTGGAAGGGATCGAGCACATGGCGCTGCATGGCCTCGAGGCTCTCGCCGGGTTTTCCCTTTTCGGGACGCCAGTCCGGCCGCGCCGTGATCGGCGAGTTCTGCGGATAGGATTGCGAGACGAGGTCGACCATGCCACGCGTCGTGACCTGATCGCGCCAATAGTCGTTCAGGTACGGCAGCAGGCTGGTCAGATGCGGCACGGCCGGATGCACGTCGCAATCGATGCCGCCGGCGATCAGCGACGCCATGACATCTCCTTCACGTTTCCTCGTCAGTTCTTGTCTCGTGCCCGCATTCAAGCAGGCCTGCCCGCCGCCCGCAACTCGGCCTTTGCAGCCGGCATATGCTAGGAAGGCGCCGCTAGGTTGCAGCGAAATGAGGGGTCCAGGGAATGAAAGAGCTCGTCGGCATTGCGGAACAGGTCGCCGCCAAACTGATCGCGCGCAAACAGACCATCGCAGTCGCGGAATCCTCCTCCGGCGGCCTGATCGCTGCCAGCCTGCTCGCGGTGCCCGGCGCCTCGGCCTATTTCCTGGGCGGCGCCGTGGTTTATACCCGCGATGCCAGGCGCGTGCTGATGGATATTTCGGACGAAGGAATGAAGGGCTTTCGGTCGTCGTCCGAGCCGTATGCGCAATTGCTGGCCGAGCAGATGCGCAGCCGCTTCAGTTGCGATTGGGGCCTGTCCGAGACCGGTGCCGCCGGCCCCACCGGCAATCGCTACGGCGACGCAGCGGGCCATAGCTGCATGGCAGTCGCAGGACCCGCCGCGGAGGTGATGACGCTGGAGACGGGCAGCAACGACCGGTTCGACAACATGCAGGTGTTTGCGGCAACAGCGCTGAAGTTGCTGCTGAGGAAGCTGGAGGGGTGAGCGGCTGCCGCAACAGGGACACTTCCAATACGGTCCTCCTGAGGTGCTCCCCTTGCATCGCAAGGGGAGCCTCGAAGGATGACGGTGAGGGATGGGGTGCTCGTCGTGACGTTCGATCTCACCGCCCCAAATGCCGCATGAAAATCCGCACGACATAGCCGTGGAAGCGCGGCGCTTCGTCGTAGAGGTCCGACGCGATCCGCTCGATGGTTTCGCGCAGCGACAAAAATTGTGCCTGGCGCGCACTGCTCTCGGTGCCCTGCATGCCCGCGAGTTCGTCCATCGCGGCGTCGCTGATCTGGCACTGCACGATCTCGCCATCGTCCAGCATCGTGAAACGAAAGGCCAGACGTTCGAGATCATGGCCAATGATCTTGTCGCGCGTGAGCGGCATCGAGTCGTCCCGGTCGGGCCCCCCGCCAAACAATGCTGAAAATCGTACCGCTTGTCAGCGGCAAAGGAGGGCTTTCTCCCTACTGGAACGCGACTTCGGCGAAACTGCGGAGCTTTCGCGAATGCAGCCGTTCCGATTCCTGCTGCTTGAGCCGCTCGAGCGCCTTCAGGCCGATCTCGAGATGCTGGCCGACGCGACGGCGGTAGAATTCGCTGGCCATGCCGGCGAGCTTGATCTCGCCGTGCAGCGGCTTGTCGGAGACGCACAGCAGCGTGCCGTAGGGGACGCGGAAGCGGTAGCCGTTTGCGGCGATGGCAGCCGATTCCATGTCGAGCGCGACCGCGCGCGACTGCGACAGGCGGCGGATCACTTCGGGGCCTGAGATCTCCCAATTGCGGTTGTCGACGCTGGCGACGGTGCCGGTGCGCATCAGGCGCTTGAGCTCGAAACCTTCGAGCCCGGTGACGTCCTCGACCGCCTCCTCGAGCGCGACCTGCATCTCGGCCAGCGCGGGGATCGGCACCCACAGCGGCAATTCGCGGTCGAGCACGTGATCCTCGCGGACATAGCCGTGGGCGAGCACGTAATCGCCGAGCCGTTGCGTGTTGCGCAGGCCGGCGCAGTGACCGAGCATGAGCCAGGCGTGGGGCCGCAGCACGGCGACGTGGTCCGTGACGTTGCGCGCATTGGACGGACCGGTGCCGATGTTGATCAGCGTAATGCCGCGGTAGCCCGGCGTGACCAGGTGGAAGGCCGGCATCTGCGGTATGCGCGCGGGGGCGACGCCCGTGATCGCGCCGCCGCTGCGCGTGACGACGTTGCCGGGCGCAACGAAAGCGTCGAGGCCGGCCTCGCCGGATTGCAGCCGCTGCTGGCAGAGTTGCGCAAAGGCATCGACATAGAACTGGTAGTTGGTGAAGATCACGAAGTTCTGGAAATATTCGGGATCGGTGCCGGTGTAGTGATAGAGCCGGCGCAGCGAGTAGTCGACGCGGGCGGCGCGGAACAGGGACAGCGGCTCCGGCGCCCCCGGCTGGAGCTCGAAGGTGCCGTCGGCGATCGAATCGTCCATCGTGGCAAGATCGGGCACGTCGAACGCATCGCGCAGCGAGCGCGTGACGGCGGAGTTCTCGCTGGTGGTAATGGCGGCTTCGATGTTGATGTCGCGGCGATAGGCGAAGTGGATCGGGATCGGCTCGGCGGACTCGCCGATCTCGACGGGCACGCGGTGGTTCTGAATCAGCAATCCGATCTGCTCGGTGAGATAGCTGCGGAACAGATCCGGCCGCGTCACGCTGGTCTCGTGCACGCCGGGGCCGGCGACGAAGCCATAAGCGAGACGCGAATCCAGTCGCGCATGCGTCGCGGTGGTGAGACGGACGAAGGGATAATGGGCCCGGACCCGCGTCGTGATCGCTTCGCCGCCAACATAGGCCTCGAACCGGTCACGCAGGAATTTCGTGTTGCGCTCGTAGATTTCCTCGAGGCGGGCAACCGCGAGGCTCGCGTCGGCGAAGGATTCGGTGGCGATGGAGGGTGGGGATTGCATGGTTCGACCGCCGGGTTGCTGTTTGCGATCGCAGTATAGCAACTGACAGCAACGACGAGGAAAAAACGATGCGCTTTCGCGCGTCACTTCTCCCGGAACGCCCGCATCAGCTGGTCGCGCAGCGGCTTCATGAGATAGGACAGCATGGTGCGGTCGCCGGTCTGGACGAAGGCTTCCACGGGCATGCCGGGGATCAGCTTGACGTCGCCGAGCCGGGCGACCTCCTCGGCCGGCATCGAGACGCGGATGGTGTAGTAGCTTTGACCGGTGCGCTGGTCGGTGGTCACGTCGGGCGACACGCGGCTGACGAGGCCGTTGAGCTCCGGCGTGGTGCGCTGGTTGAACGCGGAGAGGCGCAGCAGCGTCTTCTGGCCGATCTGGAGCTTGTCGATATCGACCGGATTGACCTTGGCCTCGACCTGGAGATCGTCGGCCTGCGGCACGATCAGCATCAAGGTATCGCCGGCGGTGACGACGCCGCCGACGGTGTGCACGGTCGATTGCAGCACCATGCCGTCCTGCGGCGCGCGGATGTCGACGCGGCGGAGCTGGTCTTCGGCGGCAACCTTGCGCTCGATCAGCTCGCCGATCTTGTCGTTGGTCTCCCGCAGGTCCTTGGAGACTTCGCTGACCACATCCTTGTCGATCTGGATGATCTGGAGCTCGGTCTCGGTGATCTTGCCCTTGGCCTGGGCGCGCGAGGCGATGTACTGCGCGCGCTCGCCATTGAGACGCGCCGAGTCGCGTTCGAGCTGGGTCAGGCGCGAGATCTGCACCAGGCGCTTGTCGTAGAGCTCGCGCACGCCGGTGAGCTCGTTCTGCACCAGCGCGATCTCCTGGTCCTTGGCCTTCTCCTGGGCGCTGAGACCGGCGATCTCCTCGTTGAGCTGCGTGATGCGCTCGCGCAGCTGCGCCTTCTGTCCGGTGCGGCCGTTGACGCGGACATCGAACAGCTTGGCTTCGGCCGAGAGCAGCACCTTGACGTCGGGATCGCCGGCGCGATCGAGCAGGGCCTGCGGAAATTCAATTCTATCGAGACCGCGCTGCTCGGCCTGCAATCGCGCCGCACGCGCCTGCGCAGCGTCGAGATTCTTGGTGACGATCGCAAGGTTGGCCCTGGTGACGGTGTCGTCGAGCCGCACCACGATGTCGCCGGCCCTGACCAGGTCGCCGTCGCGGGCGCGCACCTCGCCGACCACGCCGCCGGTCGGATGCTGCACCTTCTTGACGTTGGACTCGACCACGATCTGCCCCGGCGCGATCAGCGCGCCCGAGATCAAGACAGTCGACGCCCAGCCGCCGAGGCCGACGACCAGGACCAGCACGATCGCGAGACCGAGGATCAGGTGAAACTTGATGGAATCACGTACAGTCTTCTTCGTGGCGGGCTTCGTGCCGCCGATGGCCATCGTGCTCATGACTTGGCCACTCCACCCTCGCTGACGATCTTGATCGGCGCCGGCGGCGCGGCCCGCGGCTGCAGCACCTGGGCGAGCACCTGCTCCTTGGGGCCGAAGGTCTGCATGCGGCCGTCGCGCAGCACCAGGATCTGGTCGACCGCCTCGACGCCGATCGGGCGGTGCGCCACCACGACGACGATGGCACCGCGCTCGCGCGATGAGCGAATGGCGCGGGTCAGCGCCTCGTCGCCCTCGGTATCGAGATTGGAGTTGGGCTCGTCGAGCACGATCAGGAAAGGGTTGCCGTAGAGCGCGCGCGCCAGCGCCACGCGCTGCGCCTGGCCGGCGGAGAGCGCTGCGCCCTGCTCGCCGACCTGCGTGTTGTAGCCCTCGCGCATCTTGATGATCATCTCGTGCACGCCGGCCTCCTTGGCCGCGGCGATGATCGCGTCGGAGGTCGCCTCGGGATCGAACCGGCTGATGTTCTGCGCGATGGTGCCCCCGAACAATTCGACGTCCTGCGGCAGATAGCCGATGTGGCGACCGAGCATGTCGGACGACCATTGATCGAGCGCCGCGCCGTCGAGCCGCACCTTGCCGCGCACGGGCTGCCAGACCCCGACCAGCGCACGGACCAATGACGACTTGCCGGAGCCGCTCGGGCCGATCACGCCGAGGCCGTTGCCGGCGGCGAGCGCGAAAGTCACGTCCTGCACGACGAGGCGCTGATCGCCAGGCGGCACCATGGCGACACCTTCGACCGAGAGCCGGCTGGTGGGCGGCTGCAACTGGGTCGGCATCGTCTGAGCCGGCATCTGCTCCAACAGCCGCGTGAGACGCTGCCAGCTCTGGCGTGCGGCGACGAAGGATTTCCAGTGCGCGATGGCGAGATCAACCGGCGCGAGCGCGCGGGCGGACAGGATCGAGCCGGCGATGATGATGCCGGCGGTCGCCTCCTGGTGGATGACGAGGTAGGCGCCGACCGCGAGCACGGCAGATTGCAGCATCATGCGCAGCACCTTTGCGACCGCGCCAAGACCGCCGGCGACGTCGCTCGCACGCTGGTTGCCGGCGAGATACTTTTCGTTAACCTCACTCCAGCGCTGGTTCATCCGTCCGGCCATGCCCATCGACACCATGACTTCGGCGTTGCGGCGGCTGGCCTGGGCGAGATCGTTGCGCTGGGCGGCAAGGCCCATCGCCTCCTTCGCCGGCTGGCGGGACATGAACTCGGTGACCAGCGTCAGCCCGACCAGGATGATGGCGCCGACCAGTGCGGTGACGCCGATCAGGACATGGAAGGCGAAGCAGATGGCGAGATAGAGCGGCAGCCAGGGCAGATCGAAGAACGCGCTCGGGCCCATGCCGCCGAGGAAGGAACGGACATTGTCGAGATCGCGCAGCGGCTGCAGGCCCTCGTTGCGGCTGCCGACCAGAAGCGGCAGGCGCACGATGGTGTCGAACACGCGCTTGTTGAGGGCCTCGTCGAGCGAGGTGCCGATCCGCCCCAGAATGCGGTTGCGAATCATGTCGAGCACGCCCTGCGCCATGTAGAGGAAGCTGGCGAGGATGATGAGGCCGACCAGGGTCGGGATGCTGCGGCTCGGCAGCACCCGGTCGTAGACCTCCAGCATGAAGATCGACCCGGTCAGATAGAGCAGGTTGATCATGCAGCTCATCAAGCCGACGCCGATGAATGCCGTGCGACAGGCGCGCAAGGCGTCACCGAGCTCTGAACGGCGGACGCCAGGGATGGCTGCCATCAGTCTGATCTCTTTCGGCTGGGGGGCAAAGCCCCTGATTTCACGGGCAATACAGGGTACTCGTCCCGGATTAACATCCTGTTCGCCCGGCGTCCAACGCAGTCGAACTCATCCAGAGCCCCGATGGCGCCACATCTACCCCTGATGGCCTCCCGCGCAAGTCCGGAATTTCACAGGCTTGCGGCTTTTTCTTGCAGGCTTTCAGCCTCTTCCGGGAAACGGAGAGGCTGAAGGTTCCGGCCGGCCGAATGCAGGGGCTAAAGCGCGATGAGATTTGGATGAATCGTCATCGCGCTTTAGGTTGTTGTTTAAGCATGATCTCCGCGCAAACGCGTTCCGCATTTGTCGCGAGGGAAAACCGCTGCGCACTTTTCCGGATCATGCTTCAGAACCTGCCCCCGCCGCGCACGAGCCGCACGACGACCAGCAGAATCACGGCGCCTATGGCGGAGTAGACGATTTCGGAGACGAGCCCTGTCCCGAGACGAATGCCGAGCCTGGGAAAAAGGAAGCTCGCCACCAGCGCGCCGGCGATGCCGACCACGATATCGCCGACGATGCCGAACCCGGTCCCGCGCACCACCTTGCCGGCAAGCCAGCCGGCGACCAGTCCGACGAACAGGATGACGAGCAGGCCTTCATTGGAAATGTACATAAGTGAGGTCCCTCTCCGCGAACGGAGCCATGGAACGGGAACCGGGATGAATGAGGTGTGAATACTGGCGGCGAGGCCGCGCAGCCGAGTTCAACTCATCCGGGACTATGACACCCCGGTGACCGGCTCCGCCAGCACGCATCTCGCCGCCCTACCCGGTCCGACCTCGACATTCCCAGGCAATTGCTCCAGGCAGCGCGGCTCCGCGAGCTTGCAGCGGGGAGCGAAGGAGCAGTTGCGCGGCTTCTCCGCCAGCGAGGGCGGGGTGCCGGGAATGGTCTCCAGGCGGGCGCCGCGCTTGGCGCCGTGGATGGTCGAGGCGAGCAGGCCCTTGGCGTAGGGATGCACCGGCGAGCGGACGATGTCGCGAAGCGTGCCCTGCTCCACGATCTGGCCGGCATACATCACCGCGACGCGGTCGCAGATCTCGATCGCGACGCCGATGTCGTGCGTGACGAAGATGACGGACATGCCGAACTCGCGCTGCAGCTCGCGCAGCAGCAGCAGGATCTGGATCTGCACGGTGGCGTCGAGCGCGGTGGTCGGCTCGTCCGCCAGCAAAATCCTGGGACGGCAGGCGAGCGCGAGCGCGATCATCGCGCGCTGGCGCATGCCGCCGGACATCTCGTGCGGATAGGCGTCAAGCCGGCGCTTCGCCGAAGGGATGCGCACGACCTCGAGCATTTCGAGCGCCCTCGCCCGCCCTTCCGCAAAGCTCTTGCCTTCGTGCCGCACCACGCTTTCGGCGATCTGCGCGCCGATGGTGTAGACCGGGTCGAGTGCGAGCGCGGGCTCCTGGAAGATCATCGACACGGTCTGACCGCGGAACGACGAGAGCTCCTCGTCGTTCATGGCGAGCACGTCGCGACCCAGCACGTTGACCGTGCCTGAGATCTGCGTGCGCTTCCGTGGCAACAGCCGCATCAGCGCACGCAGCGTCACGCTCTTGCCCGAACCGGACTCGCCGAGCAGGCCCAGGATCTCGCCATCGCCCAGCGAGAGGCTGAGATCGTTCACGGCATAGACCGTGCGCTCCCCGGTGAAACGGATGTTGAGGCCTGAGATCTCGACGAGCTTTGTCATGACGGCAGTTTGGGCAATCGATCGTGATAGTCGGTGGCGCGCTGGAAGGCCGCGCCGATGGTGAGCAGGGTCGCTTCGTCGAAGGAGCGGCCGATCAGCTGCATGCCGATCGGCAGGCCGCTTCGGGTGAAGCCCGACGGCACGGTGAGCGACGGCAGGCCGAGGTAATTCACCGGGCGGGTGAACAGCGTGAGCCGTTGCAACAGCGCCGGCGCGCTCGGCCCGCCGCCGACATCGCTCTCCTCGATGGTCGGCGCCGGCACTGGCGAGGCCGGTGCGATCACCGCATCGACGCCTGCTGTCGCGGCGTTGTGCGCGGCGAGCGCCGGCCCGCGCCAGCGCATCGCCTCGAGATAGGTGATGGCGGGAACGGCGAGGCCGTTCTGGAGCCGCATCAGGACCTGCGGGCCATAGTCCTGCGGACGCTCGATCATCCAGCGCTTGTGGAAGGCGGCGGCTTCCGCGGCGAGCACGAGCTGGCTCGCCGAAGACAATTGCCGCTGATCCGGCAGTTCGACCTTGACGATGTCGGCGCCCTCGCGCTCGAGCACCGCGATGGTCTCGTCCAGCACGCGCGCGACCTCGCTGTCGAGATCGTCGACATAGAACGAGGTGGGCACGCCGATCCTGAGGCCCCCGAGCGAACCCTTGGTCGCCGCAACATAGTCCGACAGCGGCTCGTGGCTGCAGGTCGAATCGGCGGGGTCGGGACCGGCCATCAAGGCCAGCAGCAGCGCGCAATCCTCGGCGGTGCGGGCGAGCGGACCGACGGTGTCTAGCGATTGCGACAGCGGCATCGCACCGGCGCGGCTGACGCGGCCGACCGTGGTCTTGAGGCCGGTGATGCCGCAGAAATGCGCGGGCATGCGGATCGAGCCGCCGGTATCGGAGCCGAGCGCCGCATAGGTCAGGCGCGCGGCGACCGCGGAGCCGGACCCCGACGAGGAGCCGCCGGTGATGTGGGCGACGTTCCAGGGATTGCGTACCGGGCCGTAGTGGGCGTTGTGCCCGGTCGGCCCATAGGCGAATTCGGCCAGATGCAGCGTGCCGAGGCGGACCTGGCCGGCATCCTTCAACCGCTGCAAGGCCGTGGAGGTCACGGTCGGCACGAAGTCGCGGCGGATCAGCGAGCCACAGGTCGCCACGTGGCCCGCGTCATAGTACATATCCTTGTGCGCGAGCGGCACACCGTGCAGGGGACCTCGGACGTTGCCCTTGGCAAGCTCGGCATCGGCTGCATCGGCCGCCTTCAACGCAGCCTCTGCCTCGATCGACATGAAGGCATTGAGGTGCGGCTGCCACTGCGCGATACGGTGCAAAAGCGCGCGCGTCACCTCGTGCGAGGACAGATGCTTCATCGCGATCGCACGCGCGACCTCGGCGAGCGTCATCAATGCGGGTTCGGCGCTCATTTCGACACCTTCTGCGTCTGCGCGAGCACATAGCCGGCGGGCTCGAGGTCGAACGGCAGCGTGCCGGCAATGGCCGCGAAGCCCTCGAAGGCAGGCCCGATGGCATTGGAGATGCGGGTTGCGATCTCGTCGTCGACGGCCACGCCAGCAACCAGCGCGATCGGCTTGATGTCTTTCGGTGTCGGTCTCGTCATGTGGTCTTCTCCCTCGGCGCGCGGCTGTGGCCTGACCCCGGAATGGCCATGTAGCACGCGGCCTCGTGGCCCATATTATCGAGCGCGGTGAGCTTTGGTGTCGCATTTGCGCAGAGCGGCTCCGCAAACGGACAACGGGTGTGGAAACGGCAGCCCGAGGGCGGGTCGATCGGATTGGGTGGATCGCCTGATATCGGCGGCGTCTCGGTGCGCTTGTCCGGGTCCGAGGACGGCATCGCCGCGAGAAGGGCGCGCGTGTAGGGGTGGGCGGGCGCATCCCAGACCTGGTCGACGGGGCCGAGCTCGACGACCTCGCCGAGATACATCACCAGCACGCGGTCCGAGATGTAACGGACGACGTTGAGGTCGTGGCTGATGAAGAGATAGGTCAGGCCGAACTCGCGCTTGAGATCGGCGAGCAGGTTGAGCACCTGCGCCTCGACGGATTTGTCGAGCGCGGAGACGGCTTCGTCCAGGATCACCAGCCGCGGCGACAGCGCCAGCGCCCGCGCGATGTTGACGCGCTGGCGCTGGCCGCCGGAGATCTCGTGCGGATAGCGGTTGGCGAAGGTTTCCGGACGCAGGCCGACCTTGCCGAGCAGCTCGCGCGCGAGCGCACGTGCCGTGGCGTCGGCCATGCCGTGCACCTTGGGGCCGAAGGCGATCGATTCCTCGATGGTGAGGCGCGGATTGAGCGAGGCGTAGGAGTCCTGGAACACCATCTGCATGCCGCGGCGCAATTCGCGCAAGCTCAGCGACTGGCCGACCGTCATTCCGTCGTAAATGATGTCGCCGGTATCGCGCGGCATCAGATGCATCAGGAGGCGCGCGGTGGTCGACTTGCCGCAACCGGACTCGCCGACGATGCCGACCGTCTCGCCCTTGGCCACAGTGAACGAGACATTGTCGACGGCACGGACGGTGCGCTTGGCGGCGAACAGGCCGCCACGCACGGGGAAGTGCTTTGTCAGGCCGTTGACCTGGAGCAGCGGCTGCGCAACGCCGCCGCGGTCTTCGACCTGTTCCAGCATTTCGACGGATGTGCTGCTCTCGCTCATGGTCTAGTTCCTGATGTCCATGGCGCTGCGCAGGCCGTCCGAGAGCAGGTTGAAGCAGATCGAGACCGCGAAGATCATCGCGCCCGGAAGCGCGGCGACCCAGGGATTGACGTAGATCGCGGTGCGGAGGGTATTGAGCATCAGCCCCCATTCCGGCTCCGGCGGCTTGGTGCCGAGGCCGAGGAAGGAGAGACCTGCGGCCAGGATCATCGAGACCGAAATGAGACTGGTGGCATAGACGAAGATCGCGCCGAGCACGTTGCCGAGGATGTGAACCCGCATGATGGTGAAGGGCCCGGCGCCCGAGGCGCGCGCGGCCTCGACGAAGTCCATGTTGCGCACGCCCGTGGTGACGCTTTCGGCAACGCGGGTGATCTGCGGCACGAACACGACCGTGAGCGATACGATGGAATTGAGGATGCCGGCGCCGAGCGCGCCGGAGATCGCGATCGCCAGCAGCACGGACGGAAAGGCATAGAACACGTCGACCGTGCGCATGATCGCGGTGTTGAGCTTGCCGCCGACATAGCCGGCAATGATGCCGAGCGAGGTGCCGATGCAGAAGGCGAGGATCACGGGCAGGATACCGATGACCAGCGACAGCCGGCCGCCGTAGATCAGCCGCGCCAGCATATCGCGGCCGAGCTCGTCGGTGCCGAGCGGATAGCCCGCCGTGCCGATGTGGCGCAGGCGGCGGATCATCGAGCCCCTGTAGGGATCTTCGAGACCCAGCCACGGCGCGAGGATCGCGGAAAGAAAGATCAGGATCAGCACGAGCGCACAGGCCACGCTGACCTTGTCGCGCATGATTCGGCGTCCGACGGTCGCCCAATAGCCGCGCGCCCTGGTCGCGGGCGCGGCCTGGAGCGCGGCGTCGCTGGTGGCGTGTAGCGGAAGCTCGCTCATCGGCTAGCCCCGCTTGATGCGCGGGTCGATCGCGGCTTGCGCGATGTCGACCAGGAGATTGAGAAAGACGAAGAACAGGGCCAGGATCAGGATCGTGCCTTGCAGCAAGGGCAGATCGCGCTGGAAGATCGCGGAGTTGAGCAGGAAGCCCGAGCCCGGCCAGGAGAATACGGTCTCGATCAGGATCGAGCCGCCGAGCATGTAGCCGAGCTGAAGGCCCATCACGGCGAGCGCGGTCGGCGCGGCGTTCTTGACGACGTGGCGGAACACACCGCGCTCGTGCAGACCCTTGGCCCGCAAGGCTTCGACGAAGTCCTGCGAGAGTATGTCACCGGTGAGAGCACGCACCGTGCGCGTGACGATGCCCATGGGAA
The DNA here is from genome assembly GCF_028128735.1 of Bradyrhizobium sp. CCBAU 53415. Lineage (NCBI taxonomy): Bacteria > Pseudomonadati > Pseudomonadota > Alphaproteobacteria > Hyphomicrobiales > Nitrobacteraceae > Bradyrhizobium > Bradyrhizobium sp. CCBAU 53415. The sequence continues at coordinate 424,279 of NZ_LBJF01000024.1, forward strand.
TCACCGAGGTCGTGATCGCCGGCAGCACGAGATATTTCAGGTGCGCCCAGTCCCACGCCCAGGAATTGGAGCCGCTGGGCCCGGCGCCGACCGCGGGCAGCCAGTTCAGCTGGACCGAGAAGATGATGACGAGGAGCATGCCGAGCCAGTAATGCGGCACGGAGACGCCGGCGATGGCAAAGGACGTTGCGACCTTGTCGATCCAGGTCTCGCGAAAATAGCCGGCGATCAAGCCGAGCAGGATGCCCATGGTAAAGCCGATGATGGCCGCGGCAATCGCGAGCGTGACGGTGTTGCCGACCGCGCGCATGACCTCGGCCAGCACGGGGCGTCCCGTCGCGATGGAATTGCCGAGGTCACCATGCAGCGCGCGCAGCAGCCACAGGCCGAACTGCACCGGCAGCGGCCGGTCGAAGCCATAGGCGGCGCGGAGCTGCGCAGCGAGCTCCTGCGAGGCATCGGCGGGCAGCACCGCGACCAGCGGATCGCCCGGCGTGATGTGCACGAGCAGGAAACACACCAGCGCGACGCTGATGACGATCGGAACGACATAGACGATGCGTCGGGCGATATAGGCGAGCACGTTTGGTTACTCAGTTGAATGCGTAGATATCGCAGGTCGTCATGGCCGGGCTTGTCCCGGCCATCCACGTTCTTCTTGGTCCGTCATTCCGGGGCGATGCGAAGCATCGAACCCGGAATCTCGAGATTGCCCGGTGCGCAATTGCGCACCTGAGGTCCGGTCCTTCGGATTATTCCGGAATGACGGAGCTGGAGGAGACACGTGGATGCCCGGGTCAAGCCCGGGCATGACGCATTGATAGAGCGTGCTCACCTTACTGCGCGATCGACACCGGCGAGAAGTCGATGAACCAGCTCTTCGGCTGCACGACGCCCGTGACCTTCGGGCTCATCGCGCGCGGGCCGACGTCGTGGGCGACGTAGAGGAACGCCGCGTCGTCGACGGAGGCCGCGTGCAATTCGGCGAGCGCGGCGTCACGTGCGGCGGGATCGAAGGTCTGGCGCGCCTTCTTCACCAGCTCGTCGAATTTGGGGTTGTTGATGAAGCCCCAATTGTTCGAGACCGGCGGCGCCATGCCCGATTGCAGGAAGCGCACCAGGGCGAAGAACGGATCCATCGCCGCATAGGTCACGTTGGTCGCGTTCGAGCCGTTGGCTGACGGGTCCTTGGCACCGCGGCGCCAGTTGGTGAACAGCGTATTCCATTCGATGACGTCGAGCTTCACGTCGAAATAGCATTCGGCCAGCGCCTGCTGGAGATATTCGTTCATCGCCAGCGGCTGCATCTGACCCGAGCCGGACGCTGACGTCTGGACCTTGACCGCCAGCTTCTTGTTCGGACCGAAGCCTGCTTCCTGCATCAGCTTCTGACCGGCTGCCTTGTCGTATTTGATCTCGAAGCTCGGCTTGCCGCGCCAGGGATGGCCGGGCTCGAAGGTGCCGGTCGCGGGCACCATCAGGCCGGCGAGCAGGCCGTCCCTGAGGCCTTCGCGATCGACGCAGAGGTTCGCCGCCTTGCGCACGCGGATGTCGTTCCAGGGCGAGCCCTCGACGCGCGAGAATTGCCATGGCCAGACGTGCGGCTGCTCGTTGGCGTAGAGCTTGAAGCCGCGCTGCTTGAGTTCCGGCAGCGCGTCCGGTGCCGGTGCTTCGACCCAGTCGACCTGGCCCGAAAGCAGCGCTGCGGTGCGCGCATTCGCTTCCGGCATCGGCAGGAGCACCATCTTGTCGATCTTGGGCACGCGCGCCTTGTCCCAATAGTTCGCGTTCCTGACCAGCTCGAGCCGCTCGCGCGGCGTGAAGCTCGACATCTTCCACGGGCCGGTGCCCGAAGCGTCCTTGGCGAACGCGGTCCAGGCAGCCTGCGACTTGGCCTTGGCATCCGCGCCTTCGGCCTTGTCGTAGAAGGCTTGCCACTTCGCCGGGCTCGCCATGAACAGGTTGGTGAGGTTGATCGGCAGGAAGCTGTCGGGCTCCTTGGTGGTGAGCTCGACCGTCATGTCGTCGATCTTCCTGGCGGAGGCCAGTGTCGGCATGCGCGAGGCCGTGACGCCAACCTGGCTGGCGTCGAATTGCGGCGCATCCTGCTTCAGCACCTTCTCGACGTTCCACACGACGGCATCGGCGTTGAACGGCGAGCCGTCGTGGAAGGTGACGCCGGGGCGCAGCTTGAAGACCCACTTGGTCTTGTCGGCATCGTCGACCTTCCACTCGGTGGCAAGGCCGGGGATCACCACGCTCGCCTTGTCGGCGGAGGACAGGTCCCAGCCGGTCAGCGCGTCGTACATGGTGAGGCCGGTGAAGCGGTTGCCCTCAAAACCCTGATCGGGCTGACCCAGGGTGCGCGGAATATCGGCAGCGGTCATGCCGATGCGCAACACGGTTTCGGCGCTGGCCGCACGCGGCCATCCGGCCACACTGCCGAGCGCCAACAGCGCGATCAGCGCCGCGCGGGTCTTGTTCTTCTTGATAAGCATCGCCCCAGTCCTTTTCCGGCTTTCGATGATTAATTTTGATGCAATCGTATGCAATGGCCATGCCAAGGAGAAACTTATTCTGCAAATTGCCCCCGCAACGACAAGTCCTTGTGATGACGCACGGTCGAGTTCGGCGCGCTGCCTATTCTGGCACCAAGATTGCACGTTTGGCCCCGGATCCTCCCTGGAGCTTCGACTCATGCGTATTCGTCTATCGACCTGTCTCGCCGTGCTTGCGCTGGCAGTTTCCGCAATCTCGGCGCGCGCCGAAACGGTGGTGCGTTACGGCATCTCGATGGCGGACATCCCGCTGACGACAGGCCAGCCCGATCGCGGCGCCGGCGCTTACCAGTTCACGGCCTACACGATCTACGATCCCCTGGTCGCCTGGGAGATGGACGTCGCCGATCGCCCCGGCAAGCTGGTGCCGGGGCTCGCCACCGAATGGAAAGTGGACGATGCCGACAAGACCAAGTGGCGCTTTACGCTTCGCAAGGGCGTGAAGTTTCACGACGGCAGCGAGTTCAACGCCGATGCGGTGATCTGGAATCTGGACAAGGTGCTCAACGACAAGGCGCCGCAATTCGACAAGCGGCAGAGCGCGCAGGTGAAGACCCGCCTGCCCTCCGTCGCCAGCTACGCCAAGATCGACGACTTTACCGTGGAGATCACCACCAAGACGGTCGATTCCTTCTTCCCGTATCAGATGCTGTGGTTCCTGGTGTCGAGCCCGGCGCAGTATGAGAAGCTCGGCAAGGATTGGGACAAATTCGCCAGCCAGCCCTCGGGCACCGGCCCTTTCAAATTGACCAAACTGGTGCCGCGTGAGCTCGCCGAACTCAGCAAGAATCCGGACTACTGGAACAAGAAGCGCATTCCCAAGGTCGACAAGCTCGTGCTGGTGCCGATGCCGGAGGCGCTGACGCGGACCAATGCGCTGCTCGCGGGCCAGGTCGATCTGATCGAGACCCCGGCGCCTGACGCGGTGCCGCAGCTCAAGGCCGCCGGCATGAAGATCGTCGACAACATCACGCCGCACGTCTGGAACTATCATCTGAGCGTGCTGCCGGGCTCGCCCTGGACCGACATCCGCCTGCGCAAGGCGCTGAACCTCGCGATCGATCGCGAGGCGGTGGTCGGCCTGATGAACGGCCTCGCCAAGCCGGCCAAGGGCCAGGTCGACCCGTCGAGCCCGTGGTTCGGCAAACCCACTTTCGATCTGAAATATGATCTCGCAGCAGCCAAGAAGCTGGTCGAGGAGGCCGGCTACTCCAAGGCCAAGCCGCTCAAGACCACCTTCATCATTGCACAGGGCGGCACCGGCCAGATGTTGTCGCTGCCGATGAACGAGTTCCTGCAGCAGAGTTTCAAGGAGATTGGCATCGACATCGACTTCAAGGTGGTCGAGCTCGAGACGCTCTATACGCATTGGCGCAAGGGCGCGGCCGACGAGATGAACGCCGGCATCACCGCCAACAACATCGCTTATGTCACCTCGGACCCGCTTTATGCCATCGTGAGGTTCTTCCATTCGGGCCAGGTCGCACCGGTCGGCGTCAACTGGGGCGGCTACAAGAACCCGAAGGTCGACGCGCTGATCGACGAGGCCAAGCAGACCTTCGACACCGCCAAGCAGGACGCGCTGCTAGCGCAGGCCCATGCACTGATCGTCGACGACGCGGCGCTGGTCTGGGTCGTCCACGACACCAACCCGCACGCGCTGTCGCCGAAGATCAAGCAATTCGTGCAGGCCCAGCACTGGTTCCAGGATCTGACGACGATCGGGGTGGAGTGAGGCGGCGGGCTGAGCGCCAGGCTCAATGAACGCGGTCGTCGCGGGTTTCGCCGGGACGATCGCCCGGAATGATCGCGCGCAATCGCCTCGATACTCGTCATTGCGAGCGGAGCGAAGCAATCCAGAATCTTTCCGCGGAGGGATCCTGGATTGCTTCGTCGCAAGAACTCCTCGCAATGACGGAGTGTGGGCGACTGCAGAACCCGCTCACTTGCAGCCTACTTCGTCAGCAGCGCATATGCACCGATCCAGCCCTCCGGTGGTGGATTGAGCTGGAAATCCCTGATCCTTGCCTCGTAGAGCCGGAACAGCTTTTCCAGCGTGTCGGCGTCTTCGCTGCGGCGGCCGCGCTCGATCGCGTCCAGTGCGCCCTGCCAGTTGCGGCTGCGGTAGCAGCCGAGCATCTCGATGGTGATGTTGCGCAGGCGCTGGAATGCGCCCGAATGCATCACGTCTTCGCGGCCCGCGATCGCGTAGATGACTTCCGGCTCGGTCTTGCCCTTGACCATGATGAAGTCGAGCTCGAGGATCGCGAACTTCTCCTTGGCGGCGAGCGCAGTCCGCGAGCCCACGATGATCGGGAAGCCGTATTCCTTGGTCTGCCCCTCGAGACGCGAGGCCAGATTCACGCTGTCGCCGAGCACGGAATAGTTCTTCTTCAGGTCGGACCCCATGTTGCCGACGACGCCGATGCCGGTGTTGAGGCCGATGCCGACGTTGAGCGGGATGTAGACGTGGCCGCCGTCGGCGGCCTCCTGTTCGCGCTCCTTGTTGACCAGATCGATCTGCTCCAGCATCTGGATCGCCGCCTCGCAGGCGTTGACCTCGTGCTCGGCATCGTCGAGCGGCGCGTTCCAGAACGCCATGATGGCGTCGCCCATGTATTTGTCGATGTAACCCTTGCGCTCGATGATGACGTCGGTCAGCGGGGTCAGGAAGCGGTTCATCAGCGCGATCAGCCCTTGCGGATCGTGCTTGTAGCTCTCCGAGATCGTGGTGAAGCCGCGCACGTCGGAGAACATGATCGTCATCTCGCGCTCCTCGCCGCCGAGCACGAGCTTTTCCGGCGACTGCGCCAGCTGCTCGACCAGCACCGGCGACATGTATTGTGCGAACATGCCGCGGATCTGCACGCGCTGGCGCTGCTCGCGCACGAAGCTGGCGAAGATCAGCGTCAGGTAGATCGCGGTGGTCGAGAGCAGCGGATAGGTGAAGTCGATGAGATAGCGGCGCTGCGCGTAGAAGAACCAGGACGTGCCGACCAGGATCGCGGCGAACATCGCACCGGCGAGCACGAGGCGCACCGGTCCGAGATTCGGGGTGAAGATGATGACGAGCAGGCCGATGACGAGCGCGGCGATCAATTCGACGCCGAGCGCGTAGCTCGGCTGCGAGATCGCAGCCTTGCTGAGCACGCTCTCCAGCACCTGAGCATGAATCTCGACGCCCGGCATCGCCTTCTCGACCGGCGTAGTCTTAATGTCGTTCAAGCCGCCCGCCGAGGTGCCGATCAGCACCAACTTACCGGCAATCCTGCTCGGCGGCACGGTGTTGTCGAGCACGTCGGCGGCGGAGACGTAGATCGACGGGTCCTGCCGCGCGTAATGCACCCAGAGCTGGCCGTTCTTGTCGGTCGGGATCTCGAGGCCCTTGAGGCGCACGGCCTTGATGCCGGTCTTGTCGGTGCGGATCAGCAGCGTCGGCGTACCCGTGACGACCCGCAGGATCTCGAGGCTGAGCGAGGGCATGATGTTGCCCTGCGCGCGCATCACCATCGGCACGCGGCGGATCAGGCCGTCGCGCTCGGGTTTGATTGAGAACAAGCCGCGACCGGCGGCGACCTTCTCGATCGCAGGCACGTTGCGCAGCAAGCCGGGGAAATCGAAAAGGAAACGCTCCGATCCCTCCTCGCCGAGCGTCGCGATGCCCGTGAACGGAAGCGACTTGTCGAGTTCGGACAGCACCTCCGGCAGCCCGGTCTCGCCCAGCACCACGCGCGAGCGCTTGATCGCATCGGCGAGGATCTGGTCGTTGGTCGGAAGCTCGCGCAGCCTGGCGCGGGTGGCATCGTCGAGAGAGCGCATCTGGCCCGCGACCAGATCCGGATTGAGCCGGTCGGGCTCGGAAAACACCACGTCGAAGCCGATCGCCACCGCGCCGCTCTGGCTGAGGTTCTGGATCATATCGGCGATCCGCGTGCGCGGCCACGGCCACTGACCGAGCCTGGCGAGGCTCTTGTCGTCGATGTCGACGATAGTGACCGGCCGTGCCGTCTTGTGGCGCGGATCGATCAGCTGGAACATGTCGAAAGTGCGCAGCCGCAATTCCTGGATCGGCGGCGGATCCCAGAGGCGAACGCCGGCAAACAGAACCAGCAGCGCAAGGCACATCAGCCGGGCAAGGCCGAACTTCCGCGCAAACCACCGCCGCAGGATCTTGGCAGAGAGACGTTTCATGCTGGTGGAATATCACGCTTTGATGGCGAACGGCAGCGCGGATCGGCTTGCAGACGATCGCGGCCCATCGCGCAGCGATCAGGCGTGGACGATGAAGTCGCTCGCCTGGACCTGGGCGACACCCTTCAGGAGGATGGTGTCCGTCGCATTGATCGTGATCAGGGTATCAGCTCCTGAGGCCGCCACATGCTGGGCTATCCATGCCGCGTCGATATCGGTCGCCACGACCGCCGTCAGGTTGATGTGGTCCTGACCGTGCTCAAAATCGAGGATCGTGTCGTGGTTCGAATTGGCCGCGAACACGAACTGATCCTGATAGCCGGTCCCGAACAGCACGTCCTTGCCGTTGGTGCTGGCGAGGCTCACCGGACCTTGTTCGTTCAGGTTGAAGATCAAATTGACCGTATCGCTCGCACCGTGGCCGTCGGTCACGGTGATCACGACCTTGTCCGTCTCAGCCGTGCTCTGGCTCGGATCGGTGTATGTCAGCGTCTGGAGCGCCGAATTGAGGTTGGCCAACGTGTCGGAGGTCGATGCGGGGTCCACATAGGTGCCCGAATCCGCGGTCGCGGCGAGCGTGAAGGTTTCATCGACGGCAGCGTCGGCATCGCTGACCGTGATGCCATGGACGAAGACCTGGTCGCCTTCCTGCGAGACGCTGATCTGGTCGAGGTTGATCACGGGCGCAGAGGTCGTGTCGTTCGCGCCAGTCACGTCCACCGTGAGCGTTGCCGTGCCGGTCGCGCCATGCGCGTCCTTGGTCTGGACGGCGAACGTATCCGTATAGCATCCTTCCGGCAGCGCGTCGATCGCCGTCGCGTCGGGAATGTAGCTGTAGCTGCCGTCGGGGTTGACCGTCAGCGAGCCGTACAGTCCTGCAACCGTCGTCACCGCATGATGATCCGCGTCCAGAACGGCATAGCTCAGTGTCGCCGTCTCGCCGCTGTCGACATCCGTTCCGGACAATTGGCCGGTGAGATTGGCGAAAGTGTCGGCCGCGACAGTGTCCGTGAGCGGGCCGATGTCGAGATCGGCGAGCGTCGGCGCGTCGTTCGTGCCGGTAATCGTGACGGTGACGTCCTGGCTCACCTTGCCGCCGTGATGATCGTCGAACGTGACGGTGTAGACCTGCGTGATGGTCTGCCCCTCCGCCAGCGACTGCAGCACCGCATTGCTGTTGTCGAGGCAGAAGTGCCAGTCCAGCGTCGCACCGTTGCTGGTGTCGGCGTTGGATTCGGACACCGAGCCGATCGAGAAGGTGCCGATATGCGAACCGTCCCCGAAGCCCGGCAGATCCGTGCTGACGCACGACGACTTGAACGACCACTCCGCCGTATGGGTGTCGATCAGGTCGACGTCCTGGATCGCCAGCGTGCCGCATGTCAAAAGCGGCGAGCCCTCGTCCTCGGTGACCGCGCCCTTTGCCGCGTCGACGTCGCTCGTGATCGTCGGCGCGTCGTTGACACCCGTGATCGTGACGGTCACGTCCTGGCTAACGATGCCACCATGATGATCGTCGAACGTGACGGTATAGACCTGGGTGATGGTCTGCCCTTCGGCCAGCGACTGCAGCATCGCGTTGCTGTTGCCGAGCGTGAAGTGCCAGCCCAGCATCGCGCCGTTGTTGATGTCCGCAATCGATTCGAGCACCGACGAATCGATCGTGAAAGTGCCGAGCGGCGTGTCGTCGTCGAAGCCCGGCAGATGCGCGCTCGACGTCGACGACTTGAACATGGCCTGCGCGGTGTGGGTGTCGATCAGGTCGAGATCCTGGATCGCCAGCGTGCCGCCGATCGACAGCGTCGCGCCGGCGTCCTCGGTGACGCCCCCCGTTGCGGCGTCTAAATCGCTCGTGATGGTCGGTGCATCGTTGGTCCCGGTAATGGTGACCGTGACGTCCCGGGTAACCGTCCCACCGTGATGGTCGTCGACCGTAACGGTATAGACCTGCGTGACAGTCTGGCCTTCGGCCAGCGACTGGAGCACCGGATCGTTGTTGTCGATCGTAAAGGTCCAGCCGACCGACCCTCGCGAGCTGACGCCCGGGCTCTCGCTCACCGCCGTCAGCGCGAACGTGCCGATATGCGAGGTGCCATCGCTGAATCCAGGCAGATGCGCGCTCGAATTCGTCGACTTCAGCTCGAAGCTTGCGGTGTGGGTGTCCGTGAGATCGGGATCGTTGAATGTGATGGTGCCGTTGGCCACGAGCGGCGCCGCCGCATCCTCGGTCACCGCGCCGGTCGAGGTCGTGTCGTCCTCGATGATCGTCGGCACGTCGTTGGTGCCTTCGACATTGACGTCCGCGCCATTGATGGACACCGTGAGTGGCGTGCTGACGATGCCGCCGTGCCCGTCATCGACCTGCACCACGTAGTTGAGGATCAGCTTCTCGTCCTCGGCAAGGAAGTCGAACAAGTGGTCGGGGACACTGTAGGTCCAGGTGGCCGAGCCGTTGTTGCCGTTTCCAGCGCCCTGAACCACGGACAGCGGCACCTTGACGGCGGCGATCGCCGCGAGCTGCGCGGGCGTCAGCGTGGCGGTGATGTCGTTGCCTTCCGCATCGAGATATTTGAACGGCTGGGTGGACGAGAGCTCAGCGCTCACGATCGGCCGGTCCGTCAGATCGACGTCGGTGAAGGTAACCGTGCCCGTGATGGTGTCCAGGGCCTCGTTGCCGGTCCCGACCTTCTCGATGACGTTTCCGCCCGACGTCGCCACGGTAGGCTTGTCGTTGGTCCCCGTGATCGTGATGGTGATCGGGATGAACCTGGACTCGGGGTTCACCACGAAATTGGTGTCGACGCGAACCATGTAGGTCAGCGTCAGGGTTTCGCCGGCCGCGAGGAAGTCGAAGACGTTGTCGGGGATCGTGTAGGTCCAGACCGCCGAACCGTTGTTCTCGTTGGCGGGGTCGGCGACGACACCGATCTGGATCTGGGTCGCCGCGATGTTGTTCTTCTGAAGCTCGGTGAGCGAGCCGGTGACGTCCTGCTGGCCGGCGCTCTTGTAGACGAAGTTCGGCGCCTCGGCGAGGCTCACGCTCACCGTGGGCCGATCGCCGAGGTTTTGATCGACGAACCTGATCAAGCCGGTGACAGTATCGGCCTGCGTGTCGCCGGTGGTGTCGGTACGCTCGGTCAGCGTGAACGCCGTCTTCACAATGCCGCCGGCATCGAAGCTTTGCGCTATCGGCTGGCCGGGAATACGGGTGACGGGCGGCGTGGGATTGCTGGGGCCGTCGCGTCCCTGCGGAGTGAGACTGACGAATGTCGCGATCGCGGCGGGGCCGGACCCCGACTTGAACACGAAGTCCAGGCTGATCGGCGTGATCGTGTCGGTGAAGTTCGTGGTCAGCTTGGTGTTGGTGTTGTTGTCGGTGAACTTCAGCGTGAACACGTCCGTGATCAGCTTCTGAATTTCCGGCGACATCAGCGCATTGCCGATCGACACGTTGCCGCCGCTGATCTGGATCATCTGGCCGGCCTGGTTGACCGTCGCGATCGGCAGCAGCGTGATCTTGTCGAACAGGATGTAGGAGCCGGTCGTGCCGTTCGGCTCGACCAGCACCTGGAAGCTCGCCTGCGGCTGCGGATCGCCGCCGCCGGCGGGAACGACGAAGTTGATCTGGGTCAGCACCGCGGTGCCGCGGATGCCCATGGTCGCGACCGGCGTGTCGACCTTCATGTCGCCGTGCTTGGCGGTCTCGCCGGCGACGAAGGTGATGGTGCCTGCGACCAGGCTGAGCAGCGAGGAGTTGCTCGACCCGTTGGGGTCGTACACCATCTCGTTCAGCACCATCCGCGCATTGGAGGACAGGCCGAACACGGTGCCGTCGATGAAGGTGATGCCGAGCGTGGAATCGGCGCCGGTCGAGACCACGTCGCCCTTCTCGACATTGTCGCCGTTGTTCAGGATGACCGAAACGCCGTTGCGGATCGCAGTCGCGCTGCCCGAGAGTTTTGTGACGTGGCCGATGACCTGGGCCGCAGCCGCGCCGGGCGCGGCCTGGGCAACCTGGACGTGGCCGGTAAGGGCGTTGACGATGTCGCCGGTGAGGTGGGCGCCGTCAGGCGAGGCGATCGCGGCGCGCTTGTCGCCCCTGAAATAATCGTGAACCACGAACTCGTGACCTTCGTGGGACAGCACGAGATCGAGGCCGGCGCGCTTGAACTCGCCGTTGAAGATCAGGTTCGGGTCGGGAACAACGAACGCGCCACCGGGCACATGGCCATGCGCCTTTGCGATGAAGGGCTTGGCCGCAAACGAACCGGCATGGACATGGGCAGGCGAGCTGGAATCCTGGCCGTCCAAGGAGGTCGCGGCGTCAAGTTTGCCAGCGTAGTTCAACCGGGCACCGTAAAAAGGGTTAAAATTTAAGTAAGTATCGACTGCCTAAGCTTGCTTAGCATTACCAAGTCCTTAGCGAAACCGTCTATTGCTTGTGTGATTCCGCATCACTTGGCCATAGGAGCCCCCGCAGGCCGGCGCCTTCCAGAGTAGCTGAAGTAACATTCCAAGCATTCTGAAGTCGAAATGAGCTTAGATGCACGGATTTCCCATCATTGCAAGTCGTTTAATGTAAAATTGGTCGAAGGGATACTTGCGTCATCTTCCTTGCATGATGCCCTGTCAGATCCTGCGGCAAATACGGAGCAAAATCTGTGACCTAACTAACAGAAACCGTGAAATAGCGGGCTGTTAGCCATAGGACGCAGAATCGGCGGCCTCGCAACTTGTGCCTGCATCTGATTCCATTTCGCGGCAGCGCGGCCCTCCTAACCTCCGAATCATAAAATTTTACGCAATTTGGGCAGGCCTGTTTCAGCCTGTCCCTTGGTTTTGGGAAACCCTGCCGGGCGCGTTAAGCAGAACAAAACGGCCCGCCTCGCACTATCTCCGCGAAAGCAACAAAGCCCGGCACGTCGAGATCGAGGGGGATCTCGCGAAGCTCGGGAAGGGGATGTCAGATGGAGACCGCTGCCCGCTCGCGCACCTGGCGCGCAATTCTCGTCTTGTGCGGCTTGATCCTGCTCGGATCGGCCGCCGAGCTTCGCGCCGGCACGCTGCTGTCACCGGGCGCCGGCGTCCTCGTGCGCAAATCCGCCGAACCGTTCGGCGTGTTCGCCTTCGCCATCTCGTCCGGCGGCCTCCAGCAGAAATGGTCCGCGCTGAAGGACAAGCTCGACGACGAGATGGTGCAGCTCGCGCTGTGCGACGGTGACCGGGACAATTGCGCATCCCCTGCTGCCCTGAAGCTGCTCGCCATCGTCGACCAGGCCCGCGCCCGCGACGGCCGCGCACGCCTCGGCGAGACCAACCGCGCCATCAACCTCGCCATCCGCGCCGCCAATGACGGCAGCGACGACGTCTGGAGCTCGCCGCTTGCGACCTTCGCGCGCGGCGCCGGCGATTGCGAAGATTATGCGATCGCCAAGCTCGCCGCGCTGCGGCTGGCTGGCGTTCCCCCCGAAGACCTCCGCATCCTCGTGGTGCGTGACACCCGCGCCGCCGAGGAGCACGCGATTGCCGCTGCACGGCTCGACGGCCACTGGCTGATGCTCGACAACCGCCGCATGGCGATGGTCGAGGACGACGCTGCGCGGAGTTATCAGCCGCTGTTCGTGCTCTACCGGTCGGCCGTGATGAAATATGTCGACGAATCGGTGCGGATCTCGATGGAAGTCGCCGAAGCGCGTTGATCGTTGCAGCCCGGACGGATCCAGCCCCCACCACAAACCCATTTCGCCGCGCGATCCCAGGCGCTAGCATGGCGGCTTCCATCCGGGGGCGACTGGAATGCGATTCATCGTGCTGCCAGTGCTTGTGCTGCTGGCATTGCCGGCGGCGCCCGCCTCCGCGCAATCCGAACGCTCGATCGCCGACAGGCTGCCGCTGTTTGCCAGGAACAACTGCCAGCAGATACGCGATCCCGGCAACCAATTGTTCTGCGGTGATGCCGAGCTTGCCGCCGCAGCCGAGAGGCTGAGCACGGCGATCGAGGCGCGGCTCGCCCGCCTGCCCGATCGCCTGCCTGCAATCGAGGAGAATGCAATCTGGATCCGTCAGCGCAACCTCGGCTGCGGCATCGTCGGCCAGACCGCGATCCGCCCCGACGATTTCGACCGGGTGAAGACGTGCCTGCTCAAGGTCACCGAGGAGCGCGCCGCGATCGTGCGCGATCCCGATTTCGACTGCCTCGCGGCCAACACCGCGGCGGGCGCGCTGATCTGCGCCGACCCGTCGCTGGCGCTTGCCGAAACCGAGCTCAACGGCCAGGCGCTCGGCCTGATCGGCAAGCTCGACCCGACCGCAGCCCGCTTTGCGTTCGCCGAATATGGAAGGTGGACTCGAGAGCGCGACCGCAAATGCAACCTGGTCGGCAAGGAGAACGTGCCGCTGCAGGAGCTCGACTCCGCCGAGGATTGTCTCGCCGATCATTTGAAGCGCAAGACCGATGAAATCCGCGCGGCGAAGGGCGATCCAAAAAAGGTGTTCGGCCGACAGGTCGCGGCCCGCTCGCCCGATACCGACGCCGTCGATTTCTGCGCCGCGCGCATCCATGCGGCCAATTCCTGCGGCAACTTCCTGCGCATCAACCGTGTCTACGCCATCGAAAGCCAGGTGACCGAGCACGAGGCGCAGGTCACGGGCGAAATCGAGATGGCGGTGCTGGCGCCCTTCACCATGTGCAGCAAGGTCGCCTCCACCTGCACCGGCACCTGCTGGGACGCGAGGACGGGTCGTCCGGAACCGGAAGCCCGCAACAAGGAGCGTTCTGCAGAAGCCTTCAACGTCACGCGCCGGCTGAGAATCCAGCGGACCTTTGCGTTCGTGAAAGCCGCCGACGGCTGGCGCTGCCAGGAGGACGAGCTGGCGCCGGTGAACTCGGGCAACGCGAGCGGGGGATCATGAACCCTTACCCTCCCCTGGAGGGGGAGGGTCGGCTCACATTGAGCGCAGCGAGATGTGAGACGGGGTGGGGCGAAGGTCTCTCCAACGAACTGTGCCCGTGTTGAGGGATCACCCCCCCCGCTCGCGCTTCGCGCGATCGACCCTCCCCCTCCAGGGGAGGGTGAAAGCAAACATCAAAACATCAGATTGTCCTTCACCAGCACCCAGCGGCCGCCCTTGACCTGCTGCACCTGGGTGACGGTGTTGGCGAGATGGTCGGTCTTGGAGAACTTGGTCGGCGGCGAGTTGAAGATGTCGAGGAACTTCTCGCCTGACTCGAGCGAGTCCAACATCTTCTGGCCCGTCAGATCCTTGCCCGCCTTGTTCGCGTAGAAGGCGAACGTCATCATCGCGTTGTAGCCGATGATCGCCTGCGTGTTGGCGTCTGCGTTGAACATCTTCTTGTAGTTGACGAGCCAATCCTTCACCTTGCCCTTGGCGGTGTCCTCATAGGGAATCTCGAAGCCGCTGGCGGCATAGAGGCCCTCGACGGCTTCCTTGCCCAGCGCGGGAACCTCCATCACGTTGGTGGGGGTGGCACCGAGGAAGGTGACGTCCCAGCCGAGCTTCCTGGCTTCGGACATCGCCCCGATGGTCTCGCGCAGCACGGTGCCGAGCACGACGAGGTCGCAGCCATCGGACTTCATCTTGGCGATCTGCGCGCTGAAATCCGAGGCGCCGCGCTTGTAGCTCGTGATCGACGCCGGCTGCGCCTTCATGGCGGTAAGCTGCTGATTGAAGCCGTCGAGCACGTTCTTCCCGTACTCGTCGTCCTGATGCATGATGCAGGGCTTCTTGAAGCCCTTCCACTCCATCATGTATTTCAGCGCGGCCCGTGTGCTCTCGACGTACGGCAGCAGATTGTTGAACTTCAATCGCTCCTGCGGCTTGGCCGGATCGAACTTGAAGGTGAATTCGGCCGCCGTCAGCGGGAAGAGCTGCAAGACGCCGGCGTCGAAGAGGATATCCTGCGCGGCGAGCACTGTCGGTGATCCCATCGGTCCCACCATCGCGAAGATCTTGTCGCGCTCGATCAGTTTTTGCGAAGCCAGCACGGCCTTTTTCGGATCATAGCCGCTGTCCTCGACGACCAGTCGAATCTTGCGGCCGTTGATCCCGCCGGATGCATTGATCTCCTCGGTGGCCATCTTCATGCCATTTGCGACCGGGACGCCCCAGCCCTTGATCGGGCCCGACAGGTCCTGGTGAGTGCCGATGACGATCTCGGTTGCCGAGATGCCCTCGTTGGTGACCTTGGTTTGCGCTGCGGCCGGCAGACAGGTGAGCACCACGGCGCTCACAGCAAGGCCGAATGCGCTGAACGATTTCGACATTGACGTCTCCTCTCCTAAAGGCCCGTGTTGGACGAAGGGCGAGGGCCACGGCTCCTTCGCTTTCTCGAATCGGCTGGCTCGTCACGCCACCGCACGCTCGCGATACATCGCCTCGATCTCGGCGGCGTAGCGCTTGTTCACGAAGCCGCGCTTCAGCTTCATGGTCGGCGTCAGCTCCTCGTCCTCCGGGGTGAGCTGGCGCTCGATCAGATAGAACCTCTTGATGGTCTCGACGCGGGCAAAGTTGCCGTTGACCTGTTCGATCTCGCGCCCGATCAGATCCTGAATCTCCCTCGCCCGGCACAGGCTGGCATAGTTGGTGAACGGGATGTCGTGATCCTGGGCGAACTTCTCGACGTTCTCCTGGTCGATCATCACGAGACAGGTGAGATAAGGCCGCTTGTCGCCGATCACCACGGCGTCGGAAATGTAAGGCGAGAACTTGAGCTGGTTCTCGATCTCGGACGGCGTCACGTTCTTGCCGCCGGAGGTGATGATGATGTCCTTCATCCGGTCTGTGATCTGGACGAAGCCTTCATTGTCGATGGTGCCGACGTCGCCGGTGTGCAGCCAGCCGCGTTGATCGATGGTCTCGGCGGTCTTCTCCGGCTGGTTGAGATAGCCCATGAACAGGAAGTCGCCCTTGATCAGGATCTCGCCGTCGGGCGACAGCGCGACCTCGCCCCAGGGCACCGCCGTGCCGACCGAGCCGAGCTTGATCCTTTCCGCCGGCATCATTGTGGCGACCCCGCAATTCTCGGTCTGGCCGTAAACCTCGTGCATGTCGATGCCGAGCGCCAGATACCAGCGGATCAGCTCCGGTGCGATCGGCGCCGCGCCGGTGAACGCGATGCGGCAACGATCGAGACCGATCATGCGGCGGATGTTGCGGAACGCGACCCGGTAGGCGATGTGGTTGGCGATGCGCAGCGACGGCGGCGGCACCCTGCCCTCGAGCCGGCACTCGACCATGCGGTAGCCGATGCCGATAGCGCGGCGATAGACCCATTGCTGCAGCGGCGTCGCATCCTTGAGCGCGATGGTGATGGCGGAATAGAACTTTTCCCAGATGCGCGGCACCGCCAGAAAGACGGTCGGCTGCACTTCGCGTAAGTTGTCCGGCACGGTTTCCGGGCTCTCGGCGAAATTCATCACCGAACCGAGCGCGATCGAGATGTAGTAGCCGCCGATGCGCTCGGCGACGTGGCAGAGCGGCAGGAAGATCAGCCGGTCCTCGTCCTCTCGCGCCGGGATGAAGTCGCTGGCGTGCCGCATCTGGTGCGTCACGCTGCGGTTGGCGTGCATCGCGCCCTTGGGCGGACCGGTCGTGCCGGACGTATAGACGAGGATCGCGAGATCGCCGGCGCTGCGGCTGTCGATCATCTCCTGCCACAGCGCTTCGCGCCCGACCATGTGGTTGCGGCCGAGCGCGCGAAACTCGTCGAGCGACATCACCATGTCGTCGGAGAAGCCGCTGAGGCCTTCCATGTCGAACACGATGATCTTCTGCAAGGACGGGCAGCGTGCACGGCAGGTGAGAATCTTGTCGAGCTGCTCCTCGTCCTCGGCGAAGATCACCTTGGTGCGGGAATCGTTGACGAGATACTCGACCTGGGACGAGGAATCGGTCGGATAGATTCCGGAGGAGACGCCGCCGGCGCACAGGATACCCATGTCGGCATGCACCCATTCCGGGACGGCGTTGGCGACGATGGAGGCGACGTCGCCCGGCATGAAGCCGATCGCCCGGAGCGCGTAGGCGATCTCCTTCGAGATTTCCAGCCATTCGCGCCAGCTCGTCGGCTGCCAGATGCCGAATTTCTTCTCGCGGATCGCCGGCCTGTCGCCCCGCGTCTCGGCGGCGCGCAAGAAGCTCTTCGCGATCGTATCAGCGACCGTCAGCACCGCCGGTCGGGCCATGCGCGTCTCCTCCTTGTCGCCTTCCCCTCCGCTGCCTGCCTTGCCGGCGGTCTATGTCTTGCGGAGAGGCGCCCCATTTAACGCCACGTTTTCTTCTTTTTCCAGCGCCGCTCGCCTCGCGCGCCCGCTTCCTTGGCGCCAAGGTAGAACTCCTGGATGTCCTGGGAATGCATCAAGCGGTCGCAGCTGTCGTTCATCACGATGCGGCCGATCTCCAGCACATAGCCGTAATGCGCCGTCTCCAGCGCCACCTTGGCGTTCTGCTCGACCAGGAGGATCGACATGCCCTGCTCCTCGTTGACGCGGCGGATGATGGTGAAGATCTCCTTCACCAGCAGCGGCGACAGGCCGAGCGAGGGCTCGTCGAGCAGTAGCAGCGTGGGCCGGTTCATCAGGGCGCGCCCGATCGCCAGCATCTGCTGCTCGCCGCCGGAGAGCTGTCCGGCCGGCTGGTTGATCCGCTCCTTCAGCCGCGGGAAATAGCCGTAGACACGCTCCAGATCCTCCGCGACGCCGTCGCGATCCCGGCGCGGATAGGCGCCCATCATCAGGTTCTCGCGCACGGAGAGGAACGGGAACACCTCGCGCCCCTCCGGCACATGACTGAGACCAAGCCGCACGATCCGGTCGGCCTCCATGCGCTGGATCGGCCTGCCCAGAAATTCGATCGCCCCCTTCTGCGGATCGAGGATGCCCGAGATGGTCTTCAGCACCGTGGTCTTGCCGGCTCCATTCGCCCCGAGCAGCGTGACGATGCGGCCGCGCGGCACTTCCAGCGAAATGCCCCGGATCGCCATGATCGGCCCGTAATAGCTCTCGACGTTGGAGAGCTTCAGGATGATATCCGGCGTCACGGCGGCATCCATCGGTCAGGCTCCCAGATACGCGGCAACGACGTCAGGGTGCTGCTGCACCTCGGCGGGCGAACCCATCGCGAGCACCCTCCCGTAGTTCAGCGCGATGACGCGGTCGGAGACCCGGTTGACCAGCGACATGTCGTGCTCGACCATCAGCACGGTGATGCCGAGCTCGTTCTTCAGGTCGCGGATCCAGAACGACATGTCGCCGGTCTCCTCGACATTGAGTCCGGATGACGGCTCGTCCAGCAGGATCAGTTTCGGCTCCGAGCACAGGGCACGCGCCAGCTCGATCACCTTGCGCACGCCGTAGGGCAGGCCCGAGATCAGCTTGTCGCGATAGGGTTCGAGATCGAGGAACTCGATGACCTGCTCGACCCTGCGGCGATGCACCTTCTCGTTGGCCCGCACGCTCGGCAGGAAGAGCAGCTCCTGCCAGAGCTGCGTCGTCGAGTGCCGGTGGCGGCCGACCAGAAGGTTGGAGAGCACGGTCGCGTTCTCGAACAGCTCGATGTTCTGGAAGGTGCGGGCGATCCCGAACCTGGCGATGTCGTAGGGCGGCTCCTCCGTAATGTCCTGGTCTTCGAAGAAGATGCGACCGGAGGTCGGCCGGTAGATCCGCGAGATCAGGTTGAAGATCGAGCTCTTGCCGGCACCGTTCGGCCCGATGATCGAGAGGATCTCGCCCCGCTCGACCGCGAACGAAACCGCATCGACCGCCTTGAGGCCACCGAAATGCAGCGACAGGTTCTCGGCGCGGAAATAGCTCATCGGTTGCGCTCCGACTTCACGTAGATCTTCTGCCGCTTGAAGGTGGCGCGCTTGTAGAGCGGGAATAGCTGGAAGAAGAGCTTGATCTTCAGCCAGCGGCCGTAGAGCCCGAGCGGCTCGAACAGCACGAACAGCACGATGATGATGCCGTAGATCGCGCCCTTCAGGCCGTTGAGCGAGGCGAAGGCCGCGACGTTCGACTGAATATTGCCCGCGGTGGCCGGGCCAGCCCCGAAGGTCGCGGCGGTCCCGGCGATGATGCCGGGCATGTCGTCCTTCAGATAGGTGAGGAACGGGTCGATCATCACGATGAAGATCGCACCGAGCACCGCGCCGTGCAGGCTGAAGGTGCCGCCGATCAGAATCACGATGATGAACTCGATCGAGAGCTGGAGCGTGAACATCTCCGGCGAGATGAAGGAGAGCTTGTGCGCGAACAATACGCCGGCAAAGCCGGTGATCGCGGCCGAGATCGCAAACGACTTCACCTTGTAGAGCGCGACGTTGACGCCCATGCTGCGCGCCGCCGTCTCGGAGTCGCGGATCGCGACGAAGGCGCGGCCGGTCGGCGAGCGCAGCAGATTGAGCGTGCCGACGATGGTCAGCACCAGCACGGCAAGGCAGAGGTAGTAGAAGGTCGGGCTGTCGCGCGGCACGGCGACGCCGAGCAGCGACAGGGTCTTGACCCGCATCCCCTCATTGCCGTTGGTGACGCTCTCCCAGCGCGCCAGGATCTCCTCGACGATCAAGGCAAAGGAGATGGTGGCGATGACGAGGTAGATGCCGGTGAGACGCAGGGCGGGAAAGCCGACCATCGCGCCGATGATGCCGGTCAGAAGGCCGGCGGCGAGGAAGTAGACCGGGAACGGCACGTTGTATGTCTGCAGATAGGCCGCCGTGTAGGCCCCGATCGCGAGGAACGCAGCGTGCCCGAGCGAAGCCTGGCCGGTGAACCCGGTCAGGATCAGGAGCGCCACGCCGACGATCGCATAGATGCAGACGAAGACGAGCTGGCTCATCAGATAGCTGGAGAGCGCGTAGGGCGCGATCAGCAGCAGCGCGAGCAGGATGCCGTAGGAAACGACGTAGCCCGAATGCGGGAACAGCTTGATGTCGTCTTCGTAGTCGGTCTTGAACAGGAAGCGCATGGCGTTCAGACCTTCTTGCGGACGTGGAGGCCGAACAGGCCTTCAGGCTTCAAGAGCAGTACCGTCAGCAGCACGACATAGGGCGCGACGTCCTTCCAGCCCTCGGGCAGGTAGAAGCCGGCCATGCTCTCGATCACGCCGATCAGGACGCCGCCGACCACCGCACCCGGGATCGAGCCGAAGCCGCCGAGCACGGCGGCGGGAAACGCTTTCAGGCCGAGCACGAGGCCGACATTGGAGTGGATGAAGGTGATCGGCGCCAGAAGCACGCCGGCGCAGGTCGCGACCGCCGCACTGATCGCCCAGACCACCGACACCACGCGCTTGACCGGAATGCCCATGTAGTAGGCCGCGAGCATGTTCTCGGAGCTGGCGCGCATTGCGGTGCCGAGCGTGGTCTTGTTGAAGAACAGCCACAGCAGCGTGCACAGGATCATCGTCGCCGCGATCACCGACAGCTTGTCGTAGGCGAGCACCAGCGAGCCCATGCGCAGCACGCCCTGGCTGAACGGCGTCTCGATCTTCAGGTCGTCGGTGCCCCAGATCATGCCGGCGACCGAACGCAGGAAATAGCCCAGCCCGATCGTCGCCATGATGATCGAGAACTGCGGATAGCCGAGGATCGGCCGCACCACCACCCGCTCCGCCAGCATACCGAATAGCGCCATCGCGGCCACTGCACCGGCAAAGCCGATCCAGTAGTTCAGGCCCATCATGCCGATGAAGGTGAAGGCGAAGAAGCCGCCCAGCATCATCAGATCGCCCTGGGCGAAATTGACGACCTCGGTAGCCTTGTAGACGAGCACGAAGCCGAGCGCGATCAGGCCATAAACGCAGCCGAGCGCAACACCGCTGACCAGCTGCTGAACGAAATCCAGCATCGCCGCGCATCCTCCCGATGCAACCGGCGGTTCTTTGTGACCGCCTTGCCGCATCTTGTGTCCAGTCGCTACGCAGTCGTTTCGCCGCGTTAGCGCATTTGTCCTGACGCCAATTCAGCCTGAACCGTCAGGCGCTGTCAACAAACGGTGACTTGCCTTTAGTCCAAACCGGATGACGGAATTTGTCGGCCGTCGATTCACGGTGCCGAAACATCTTCAAGTCATGGTCGCTTGCGATGCAAAACCGGATGGTATGGCCGTCATGAAGCCGGGCAGCTCGGCGCTGGAAGTCCGAGGGTTAACGAAGCGTTTTGACCGTCTGGCGGTCGACGGCCTCGACCTCACCATTCACGCAGGCGAATTCTATGCGCTGGTTGGCCCCAACGGCGCCGGCAAGACCACCAGCTTGCGCATGGTTGCGGGCCTGCTGCGCCCCGATGCCGGCGCGGTCTCGATCTTCGGCATCGATGCGCTGCAAAACCCGGTTGCCGCCAAGCAGGTGATGGCGTGGGTCTCCGACGAGCCCATGATCTACGACAAGCTGACTCCGCTCGAATATCTCGAATTCGTCGCCGGGCTCTGGGGCATCGCCCCGTCGACATCGGAACCGGTCGCGCAGGAGCTGCTCGGCTCGCTCGGGCTCGAGGCGCAGCGGCACGAGCGCTGCGAGGGCTTTTCCAAGGGCATGCGCCAGAAGGTGGCACTGGCCGGCGCGCTGGTGCACGATCCCCGCCTCATCATCCTCGACGAGCCGCTGACGGGGCTCGATGCCGTCTCCGCCCGCCACGTGAAGGGCCTGCTCGGCGAACGAGTCCGCGCCGGCTGCACCGTCATCATGACCACGCATATTCTC
Source organism: Bradyrhizobium sp. CCBAU 53415 (assembly GCF_028128735.1). NCBI lineage: Bacteria > Pseudomonadati > Pseudomonadota > Alphaproteobacteria > Hyphomicrobiales > Nitrobacteraceae > Bradyrhizobium > Bradyrhizobium sp. CCBAU 53415. The sequence goes on from NZ_LBJF01000024.1 coordinate 445,743, forward strand.
GAGGTCGCCGAGCGCATGGCCGACCGCATCGGCGTGATCGCGTCGGGCCAGCTCGTCGCCGAAGGCACGCTGGCTGAGCTGCGTCAACAGAACGGCCATGCCGACACCAGCCTGGAGGACCTCTTCATCGCGTTGGTGACGCTTCAGGCCGCGGCATGAACTCGGCGACCGCGCTGTCCTGGTTTGCCCGCCACGAGCTGCGGCTCGCCCGGCGCGAATGGTTCGCCATGATGACGGGCGGCCGGCGCAAACGTACGCGCGCCGCAGTGATCGGCCTGCTCTGCTTCGCCGCGCTGCTGCACCTGCCGGCCTGGGCGGTGATCGGCCGTTTCGCCGACCTGCAGCTGCCGCTTGACCAATCCTCGCTGATCGTGATTTCGGCGACGATCTTTCTCGCCTGGACCTTGATGCTGTCGCAGGCGATCGAATCGACGACGAGGGTGTTCTATGCGCGCGCCGATTTCGACCTGATCATGTCCTCGCCGTCGACGCTTGCCAATCTGTTCTCGGTCCGCATCGCCGCCATCGCGCTGACCGTCACCGTGCTTGCGCTGCTGTTCTCGGCGCCGTTCATCGACGTGCTGGTGATCGGTGGCGGCGGGCGCTGGCTCGCGGCATTTGGCGTGGTCGTCGCCATGGGTCTGTCCGCCGCAGCGATCGCTATCGCCATCACCATCCTGTTGTTCCGGCTGATCGGCCCGGCGCGAACGCGCCTGATCGCCCAGATCCTCGCCGCGATCATCGGCGCGGGCTTCGTGATCGCGCTGCAGGTCGCCGCGATCATGTCCTACGGCACGCTGTCGCGCTTCACCATCCTGACCTCGGGCAGCCTTGCCGCTTACGCGCCCGACGCCGACAGCATCTGTTGGTGGCCGGCGCGGGCGACCATGGGCGACAGCGAGGCGCTGCTGCTGCTTCTCGCGCTCGCCCTGGTGCTGCTCGGCAGCGTCATGGCGATCTTCTCGCACCGCTTCGCCGACACCGCCATCGATGCGGCGGGGTACGGCGCGTCCGGCCGCGTCCGCGCGACGGAGCGTCCGTTCCGCGCCGGATCGCGCCAGCAGGCGTTGCGGCGCAAGGAATTCATGCTGCTGTGGCGCGATCCCTGGCTGATCTCGCAGACGTTGATGCAGCTGCTCTATCTGGTGCCGCCGGCGCTCCTGCTCTGGCGCAACTTTGCCGACAGCTCCGCAGCGCTGACGCTGATCACACCTGTCATCGTCATGGCGGCCGGACAGCTTGCCGGCGGGCTCGCCTGGCTGACGATCTCCGGCGAGGACGCTCCCGATCTCGTCGCCACCGCGCCGCTGACGTCGTCCAGCGTCATCCGCGCCAAGATCGAGGTGGTGCTGATCGCAATCGCCGTGATCTTCAGTCCGCTGATCGCGGCGCTGGCCTTCGCCTCGCCATTCCAGGCGGTGATCAGCGCCGGCGCGATCATGGTCGGTGCGGCCTCGGCGACGGCGATCCAGCTCTGGTTCCGGGTGCAGGCCCGTCGCAGCCAATTCCGCCGTCGCCAGACATCTTCGCGGCTTGCGACCTTCGCCGAAGCCTTCTCCTCGATCGGCTGGGCCGCGACCGCTGCACTGCTGCTCGCCCTGCCGCTGGCCGGCCTCATCAGCGGCCTGATCACCGCGAGCCTCGTCGCCCTCACCTGGAAGTTCAGCCCAAGGCGCGACTGGATGGCGGAATGACAGGTGCGACACTGACGCGCTGTTGATCGCCGGCTGTTGGCGGCGCGCTGCATTGCACGCTAGACTTCCCCCCGGCGTCATTGGGGACGGATCATGTGGCGACTGGTTTCGGCGGCTCTGGCGCTGTTCGGTGCATTCCTCACACCTGCCCTCGCCCAGCAGCCACCTCAACGCAGCGAATGCCTGGCGATGGCGAACGCGGCGCCCCGCGTGATGCCGGTTGCGTTCCGGCTGGCGGCAGCCGCGGCCGAGGTCCAAATCACCTATGCCGGCCACTCCACCTACTTCATCGACACGCCCGCCGGCTTGCGCATCGCGACCGACTATAGCGGCGCATACCAGGTGGGGCGGCTGCCCGACGTCGTCACCATGAACCGGGCGCACAGCACGCACTATTCTCTGTATCCCGACAAACGAATTCCCCATGTGCTGCATGGCTGGGGCGAGGACGGCAAGCCGGCGATCGTATCGGAGCGCATCAGCGACACCTTCATCCGCAACGTCACGACGGACATCCGCCGCTATTTCGGCGACGATGCCGGCACCGACATGATCCGCGACGGCAATTCCATCTTCATCTTCGAGGTCGCCGGCCTCTGCATCGGCCATCTCGGCCACCTTCACCACAAGCTCGACGACAGCCATTTCGCCCAGATCGTACGGCTCGACATCGTGATGGTGCCGATCGACGGTACCTACACCATGTCGCTGGACGGCATCTCCGAGATCACCAAGCGGCTACGCGCCTCGGTGGTGCTGCCGATGCACCGCTTCGCCACCCCGCTCGACGACTTCATGCGCCGGATCGGCCAGCAGTTCGAAATCGACCGGCGCACCGAGCGGTCATTCCGGATGTCGCGGGATGCGCTGCCGCCGAAGCCGACTGTGATCATCCTCGACGGGGTCTGAGCGCCACAACCGGAACGCATCAACCGTCAACGACTTGAACCGTCAACGACTTGGCTGCTCCGAGAGCCATGTCAATGTCTCCGTTACCATGGTCTGGCGCGCTGAACGCGCGAGCAGCCGGCGGACGCACGCCGAGGCCGATCGAACCATGAGGCATCTGTCACGGCGCAGGACCCGAGGACTGACGGCAATTTTCTCCAAGTCGCCCGCGGCCCGTTCGTGCTGAAATCTCCGCGACAGGAGAGCAACATGAGCGACTTTGCGAGACTTCTGCACGCGAGCGGGCCGCATCCCGACAACGAGGCGGCCCTTCGGCTTTACGGCCGCTTCGTCGGCGACTGGAACAGCGAGATCACGGCACATGCGCCGGACGGCGCCAGGCACACCGCACTTGGCGAAATCCATTTCGGCTGGGTGCTGGAAGGCCGCGCGGTGCAGGACGTCTGGATCATCCCCCGGCCCGCGGACAGCCGGGCCTTTCCGATCGCCGGCAATTGGTATGGCACGACGCTGCGCGTCTACGATCCGGCCATCGATGCGTGGCGGATTTCCTGGTTCGATCCCGGCCGCCGCGTGTTCCGCCAGCAGATCGGCCGTCCGCGTGGAAACGACATCGTGCAGGAAGGCACGACCGAATCCGGCGAGCTGACGCGCTGGAGCTTTACAGGGATCACCAACGACTCCTTCCATTGGCTTGGCGAAGCCAGGTCCGCGGCAGCGCAGGATTGGCGGCTGATGGTGGAGGTCAAAGCTCGACGGCGCAGGCCATGAGCATCGGCAGGCCATGATCTCGAAACGAGAAGAGGGGCCGGAATGTCGATCCCGCCCCCTCTTCGTCGTGGCCGCTGGGAAGCGTCCCTGGAACGCTATTGTCCGCTTTAGCCGGCACCCATGAGCGAGGCCGGACGGCGCTCGCCGGTGGAGGCGAACATCTTCTTCAACTTGTTGACGACGCGGATCAGGAAGCCGATCATCACCGGATTGGTCTTGCGGCAGAAGGCGATCTTCTTGACGTGCCCTTCGACATGCCATTTGGCGTGTGCGCCGTCGCGGAAGAAAATGACGTCGCCGGGGCCATAGCGCTTGGGCGGCATGCCGTCGCTTTCGAGCACGATTGATCCTTCCATGATCATGATCGTCTCGTCGATGTCGTAGTACCAGTTGAAGCGGCCTTCGGTGCAGGACCAGATGATTGTCTGGGCGGTCCCGTCGGCGCTGGTCGAGAGGACGTGCGAGCGGGATACGGGATTGCCCTCGATGATCCAGGAGGGCTCGATCGGCCGCAGCTCGAGCTCCACATTGCAACTACCGACTTCAATCAATGCGCGCGACATCTGCTTCCTCGGAAATGATATTGCGGCCGAATCCCGGCCCGGATTGTTTCGAAAGATGCCCGGACGCTAGTAGTCCGTTTTTAATTCTTTCTTACGCCGGCTTCGAGAATCAGCCGGAAGCGGCAAGTGCAAACCGGTTAACGTCCCGATTCCCCTTGCAAATCCGCCCACATGCCTCCGGTCCTTCCCAGGGTGCGACAAAATGCGCGAAGGCCCTGGAACCGAGCTCACCAATGTCTTTACGCCCGAGGCTCTGGTCGCCGGGCTCCGGCGGCGCGCTCGCGTTGCTTCCTCCGCAGCATGCGCATCGGGTCCTTTCGAGCGAACCGCGAAGAGAGTCGCGCAGGCTACTTGGCCCATTCGCCCTTGCGGAACACGGGCACCTTGGTGCCGTCGGCCAAAATGCCGTCGATGTCGGTCTCGGCCGAGCCGATCATCCAGTCGATATGGATCAGGCTCTGGTTGCCGCCTTGCGCCGCGATCTGCTGCGGCGTGAGCTGGGCGCCGTTGACGAAGCATTTCGAGTAGCACTGACCGAGCGCGATGTGAGACGCCGCGTTCTCGTCGAACAGCGTGTTGTAGAACAACAGTCCGCTCTGCGAGATCGGCGAGGAATGCGGCACCAGCGCCACTTCGCCGAGGCGCCGCGCGCCCTCGTCGGTGTCGAGCACCTTGTTCAGCACTTCGGCGCCGCGCGAGGCTTTTGCGTCGACGATCTTGCCGTCCTCGAAGCGCACCGCGATGTTGTCGATCAGCGTGCCCTGATAGGACAGCGGTTTCGAACTCACGACATGGCCGTAGACGCGGCGGCAATGCGGCGTGGTGAAGACCTCTTCGGTCGGGATATTGGCGTTGCAGCTGATGCCGTTCTTGGAGAGCGAGGCGCCGCCCTCCCATTCGTGGCCGTCGGCGAGCCCGATGGTCAGGTCGGTGCCGGGACCCGAATATTGCAGCGCGCGAAAGCGCTGGCCGTTGAGCCAGTTGGTGCGCTCGCGCAGCACCGCATTGTGGCTCGCCCAATTGCTCATCGCATCCTCGCGGTCGACGCGGGACGCGGCGAAGATCGCGTCCGCGAGCTTGCCGACGGCGACGTCCTCGGGATCATCAGGAAACACCAATTTGGCCCAGGACGGGCTCGGATAGGCGATGATGTTCCAGTTGGTGTCGAAGTTGACGATCTTTTCCAGCGCGGGCTGATAGGCCATCGAATTAGCCTTGCTGGCGCGCGCCACCTTGGAAGGATCCTCGCCCGACAGCAGCATCGGGTTGTCGCCGACGATGGCGAGCCGTGCCGTGTTGTCCGAGAACGCCTTCGCCATGCCCTCGTAGAGCCAGCCGGCGGCACGATCGAAACTGTCGTCGCGGCCGTGGCGGTAGCGCGCCAGCGTCATCTCCTCGTCCGACAGGATCGGCGTCACGATGCCGGCGCCGGTCTTGTAGGCATGCACGGCGATCCGCCGCACCAGCGGCAGCGCGATCGCGGGCGCCGTCAGGAGCAGATCCTGTCCCGGCCGCAAGCCCAGGCCCACCTTCACCGCGACCTCGGCCAGCCGGTCGAGCTTCGCGGGATCGATGGGAGTGGAGGTATTGCGTTGATCAGTCATGCCGGGCCCTCTGCCGAAAGTCTCTCGTTCAATCTAAGTCTAGCATCGCAAGACACAAGTGTGCGAGCGGCCTGCGACGCATGAAAGATACGTGGTTTCACGCATTTTGGTTTTCAACGTGTTGCCGATTTCAGCACCCGGTCGACCATGGCGGGTGCGAGTCCGAGGTAATTTTTCGGTGAGGTAAGTGCCTCGATCGTGGCACGGTCGATGCGGCTCGATATCCGTGAATCTGCGGACAGCGCATCGGCAAGGCTCATTCCCTTCTCGCTGGCCTGACGGCAGGCGTCATAGACCACGTCATGCGCCTCCTGCCGCCCGATCTGCGGCGCGAGCCCCATCATGACCGCTTCGGCCACAATCAGGCCGCGGCTGATGGCGAGGTTGTCGTTCATCTTCGCCTCGTCCACGATGAGGCCCGCGAGCGCAAACTTCGCCTGGTGCAGCGCGCCGGCGCTCAGCACGAAGCTTTCGGGGATCGCCATCCATTCGGCGTGCCAGGGACCGGTGGCGCGCTCGAAATCCTGCACCATGGCGTCGAGCATCAGGCCGGCGTGCTGGCGCACCGCCTTGGACGCCGCGAGCATCAGTTCCGACGAGATCGGGTTGCGCTTCTGCGGCATGGTCGAGGAGGCCCCGCGCCCCTTGACGAAGGGCTCGTAGACCTCGGCGAACTCGGTCGAAGCCATGATCATGATGTCGAGCGCGATCTTGCCGAGCGACCCGGTGACGAGGGCGAGGAAGTTCACGACTTCGGCGAATCCGTCGCGCGCGACATGCCAGGTCGAGGCCGGAATGCCCAGCTTCAGCTCGGCGCAAAGTGCCTCCTGCACCTTGAACCCCTCGTCGCCGAGCGAGGCCAGCGTGCCGGCAGCGCCGGCGAACTGACCGACCAGCACGCGCGGCTTCAATTGAACCAGACGCTCGGCGTGGCGATCGAACATCGCGAGCCAGATCGCGGTCTTGTAGCCGAAAGTCACCGGCAGCGCCTGCTGGAGATGGGTTCGCCCCGCCATCGCCGTGTCGCGATGGCGCTTCGACAGATCAGCGAGGATCTTGCGCAGCTCGGCGACGTCACGTTCGACGATCTCGAGCGCGGCGCGCAGTTGCAGTACCACGGCGGTGTCCATGATGTCCTGCGTGGTCGCGCCCCAATGCACGTAGCGGCCGGCCTCGCCGCATTGCTTCACCATCTGATGCACCAGAGGGAGGATCGGATAGCCGACGACATCGGTCTCCTGCCTGAGCAGATCGAAATCGAGCGCGGCGACGTCGGTCCGCGCCGCGATCGCTGCGGCCGCCTCTCGTGGGATCACACCGCACTTCGCTTCCGCCTTCGCCAGCGCCACTTCGACCTCGGCATAGCGCGCGACCGTCGCGACGTCGGAGAACACCTCGCGCATCTCAGGCGTGCCGAAGGCGTCGCGAAACAGCATGGAGTCGAGCACGGTGGTGGCGGCGGTGAAAGCGGGCATGGGCGTTTCTTTGCGGTTCGTGTATTGTGTGAAGACAGATTACGCAGGCCGTGCTGCTCGGCAATGGACATTCGCAGCTTCGCCACGCACCTCGGGATGAGGACCGATTGCGGACGGAGATACCCGGTCAACACGTCGCCCGCAGCGATCTGGCCCCAATCGTCCGGCATGGCTGCCATCACGCGATCGCGATGAACCAGGGGCCCCCTTCGGCAGACATACGATTTTCGACCCAAATTTCATTTTGTCATATTGCTTTCCCGATTGCGCAATGAGGCCTGAGTTTTCGACGTGCAGTTTCTGTTCCGGGACCACCTTCTCGATACCGACCGGCGCGAGCTGAGCCGCGAGCAGGTTCCCATTGCCGTGGAGCCGCAGGTTTTCGATCTCGTCGTCCACCTCATGCAGAACCGCGACCGGGTGGTCAGCAAGGACGAGTTGATCGACAAGATCTGGCACGGGCGCAGCGTCTCCGAATCCACCCTGACCAGCCGGATCAACGCGGCGCGCAAGGCGATCGGCGACAATGGCGCGAGCCAGGCGCTGATCCGCACCATCACCCGCAAGGGCTTTCGCTTCGTCGGCGACGTCGAGGCCAAGGAGGCCAGGTCCGGGGCAATCGCGCCGGAGCCCGGCCGCGGGGCGGCGCAGCCCCCTCGGGTCCCCCTCGCGCTGCCGGAGCGCCCCGCGATCGCCGTGCTGCCCTTCACCAACATGAGCGGCGAGGCCGAGCAGGACTATTTCTCCGACGGCATCAGCGAGGACATCATCACCGCGCTGTCGAAGCTGCGATGGTTCTTCGTCGTCGCGCGCAATTCCTCCTTCGTCTACAAGGGCCGCGCCGTACACATCCACGAGGTCGCGCGGGAACTCGGGGTGCGCTACGTGGTCGAAGGCAGCGTGCGGCGGAGCGGCGAGCGGGTGCGGATCTCGGCCCAGCTCAACGACGTCTCGACCGGCAGCCATCTCTGGGCCGAACGTTACGACCGAGAGCTTGCCGACATCTTCGCCGTGCAGGACGAGATCACCGAGGCGATCGTCGCCGCGATCGAGCCGCAGCTCTACGCCGCCGAAAGCTTCCGAGCCCAGCAGAAGCCGCCGGGCAGCCTGGATGCCTGGGACCTCGTGATGCGCGCGCTGTCGCATTACTGGCGCATCAGCCGCGAGGACAATGCCGCCGCGCAAGGGCTGCTGGAACAGGCCGTCGCAATCGATCCCGCCTATGGCAAGGCGCTGGGCCTGCTCGCGACCAGCCATATCTTTGGCGCGCATATGGGCTGGGCCGACATGGCCGCGACCGTGCCGGTCGCCGAACGTGCGGCGCTCGCGGCGGTGGAGGCCGATCGCGAGGATGCCTGGGCCCATCACGGCCTCGCTTACACCTATCTGTTCCGCCGCCGCTTCGACGACGCGCTGGCGGAATTCGAACTGGCCTTGACGCTCAATCCGAATTTCGCGATGGCGCATGCCTTCCACGGCGTGACGCTGTGCTATGCCGGACGATGGCAGGACGGCGACGCCGCCGCCCGCCGCGCGCTGCGCCTGAGCCCGCGCGACCCGCTCGCGGCGATCTATTGCGGAGTTGCGGCCTATGCCAGGTTCGTCGGCCGCGACTACGAGGGGGCCGTGCAGATGGCACGGGAATCGATGCGCCAGCGCGGAGATTTCGTCGGCGCGCACCGCGTACTGACCGCCGCCGCCGGCATGTTGGGCGATCCGGCGCTCGCGGCTTCCGCGCTGGAAGGCCTGCGCCGCGCCCAGCCCGAGGTCTCGCTTGCCTGGATCACGCGCGAGCTGCCGATGCTGCGGGAGGAGGATCGTGCGCATTATCTCGAAGGCTTGCGGCGCGCGGGAATGACGTGACCGCGGCGCCACGACGACGGCGCACCTTCTCCCATTGCAGCCGCGATCGCGGACCAAAGCATGATCCGGAAAAGTGCGAAGCGGTTTCCCTCGCGACAAACGCGGAACGCGTTTGCGCGGAAATCATGCGCAAACGACAACCTAAAGCGCGATGACGATTCATCCAGATCTCGTCGCGCTTTGGGCGCTAATCGTCGTCAGGCCCGAACAGCCTGATCTGGGGGAAGCCGCCGCGCGGCCGGCTGGCGTAGTCGCGCGCATCGGAATCCTCGCGGACATTGCGCGCGACGTCGTCCCAATCGGTGCGGTCGCGCAAGCCGCGCGGCTCGCGAGAATGGCGATGCCGCTCGGCCCAGCGCTCGCGGCGCTCGGCTCGGCGCCGTTCGGTCGCGGCACGCTTCACGTCGGAATCCCTCGCCTTGGCATAGGCGTTGTTCGACGAGGATGACGGCTCGGTCGCGGCCTGCTGCTCGGCAGGTTCTGCTGCCTGCGGGGACGGCGCGGGCTTGGATTGTTCCCTGGGCTGCTCGACCGCAGCGGCCTGCGAAGGCTGCGGCGCCGGCGGTTCAGCATTCGCCTGCGAGGCTTGCGTGTCAGGCGTTGCGGCTTCAGGCTTTGCTTCGGCCCGCGCCGGCGCAGTGATCATCGCGCCAAAGGCTTGCGAGCCGGTGAGATAATTCACACGCTCGGACGGCGCGTTCGTGGTCGCCGGCGCCTCCGTGCGCTGCGTCACCTTGCTGGTGTCCGGGCCCTGCTTGGACGCGACCGGATTCATGATGTTGCCGGCAACGATGCCGCCGCCGAGACCAATGGCGATGGCTGCGATGATGGTTCCGGCACCGACAAAATAGGCTGTCGAGGCGCGCATTTCATCCACTCCCTCTTTTGGAGCGGGCAACGCGTGGGGATTACCAGATGTTCCTGATGGCCGCGGCTCCTCCAGGAGGAAGCCGCGCGTATCAGATCTGCTGGGCGACCTTCTCGAGCCCGATGAGGCGAGCGAGCTTGCGCACTTCTTCCTTCTGATCGTCACGGAGCTGGAACAACAGCGGCATCGCGGCCGACTTCAACTGCTGCACCTCGTCGCAATTCGGATCGATCTGCGAACCGGGCGGCGCGTTCGGATTCGACAGCCTGTTCGCCTGGATCTTGCGGGCGACGTTGCGAAGCGCGGTCGCGACCGAGGGCCAGTAATATTCCTGCGACGACGACAGTTTCAGGCGCCCCCTGATGCCCTCGATCTGCACGTCGGACAGCAGCGAATAGGCCTTCTGCGGCTGCGGCTTGGCGACCACCTTCGGCTTGGCCGGAACTTCGACGGCCGGAACCTCCGCCGCGGCGGGTGCCTCATGCGCGCTCGGCTTCGGCATCGGGAAATCGGAGGGCGTGGCGGCGGCGAAGGCCTGGCGCAGCGGCTCGGTCAGGACAGGCGTCTGCGAAAGCTTGTCGGCAGCCACCTGGACCGGCTCGATCGCGGCCGAGGCGAGCGCGAGCGTCGGGACGAGGCGATCGGCCTTGGCGGCGCGGTTGGTTGCCAGCGGCTTGGGCGGGGGCGTCTGGGCGATCATCTCGGCGCTGACGCTGGGCACGCTGTCGCGGCCGAGAATGGCAGTGGTTGCGGCGCCGAGGACGAGGAAACAGGTCAGCGCGACGATGGTGATGGCTTTGGACAAACGTCTCTCCGCGTCCACTTCAAGTCCACGTGATCACTGCCCGCAAACTGGGCGATAAATAAGGCTTAACGGTGCCATCGCGGCGGCAAATCGCGCGGACTGCGGCGACATCGGCCGGAAAGTTCAAGGTAGTCAGGCCGCTGCTGCGAGATCATAGGCGTCCTGGATGTCGGCCACGATCTCCGAGGCCTCCCAGACCGCACGCGGCTCGACCGATTGCAGCGTCACCGTCCAGTTGCCGCCGCGGCGGGTCCGGGGGACGCTGACGATGTCGAAACGCACGTTGCGGCACAGCGGGTGGCGGGCCAGGGCATGGGCGACGCGGACGCGGATTTCGTCCAGCGTCGCGGCTGTTTTGCTGTCGAGAAAATCGAAGTCCATCGCCTGTCCCTCTCGTCCTGATTGGCGGCCGTGAGGGAATTCTTGGCGGGCGATGGTTAATCTGCCGTTAAGCGAGGGGCGCGGAGCCATGCGGGATTAACCGTGATCGGGCCGCCGACGCCTCACATCGGCATGGCCGGGCTGCGACCTACCGGCCGTTCGCCGCGTGGTATTCGGCGATTGTCCGCGCAACGAGATCGTCGACGGCAGGCACATCGGTCACCCCCGACGTCGTGTGTCCGCCGCTCCAGATGTCGCGCCAGCGCTTCGGACGGCTCTCGCGCGCGGCGACGTTGATATCCTTGCCGATGTCGATCGCGCCACGCACCGGCAGATCGTCGGGATCGAGGCCGGCCGCGACGATCGAGGGCCTGAGCATGCTGGTCTGCAGGCCCGTGAACGCCGTGGTGAGGAGGATGTCGTCGGCGCTGCTGTCGACCAGCATCTGCTTGTGACGGTCGTCCGCCATGCTCTCCCGCGTCGCGATGAACTTCGTGCCCATATAGGCGAGGTCGCAGCCGAGCACTTCGGCCGCATGCAGCGCATGGCCGTCGCTGATCCCGCCCGCGAGCACGATGACGCCGTCATAGAACGCTCGCACCGCGCGGACGAAGGCAAATGGATTGAGCCAGCCGGTCTGGCCGCCGGCGCCCGCAGTGAGCAGTACCAATCCGTCGGCACCTGCCTCTGCCGCGCGCTCGGCATGGCGGATGGAGGCAACATCCGCCAGCACCAGCGCGCCGGCATCATGGAGCGGCTTCAACACGGACGCGGGCGAGCCGACCGAGGTGATGACGATCTCCACCTTGTGCCGCAGCAACATGGCGAGATCCTCTTCCAGCCGCGCATTGGAGCGGTGCACGATCAGGTTCGGACAGAGCGGCGCGACCTTGCGGCCGACTTGATCTTCGTGCCGCCGCAGCCGCGTCTCGATCTCGGTGAGCCATTCATCGAGTTGTTCCGTGCCGCGGCAATTCACGGTGGGAAAGCTGCCGATCACCCCACTGCGGCAGGACGCGACCATGAGCTCGACGCCCGACACCAGAAACATCGGCGCCGCGATCAGCGGCAGGGCGAGACGGTCGCGGAAGCGTTGCAGTCGATCTGATGGCATGCATGCCTCCCTGCGCGGGCTTTGTCGTTCCCTCCCGCAGTCTCTGTGCTAGCGTCGTCAGCAACATTGGCACGCCAGAAGCCGGTGACAAAGCAACGAGGAAACATATGTCTGATCCGCTCCACGCATCGTCCCCGGCTTGTGCGCAGACGCTACGGGCGCTGTCGCGCTTTCCCGAGCGCACCGCTTTCGCATGGCCTGAGGGATCGCTGAGCTATCATGGCACCATCGACCTGATCGGACGCATCCAGGGCGTGTTCATGCGGCTTGGATTACAGCCCGGCGCGCGCATCGCTTTCCTCACCGCGAACCGTGCCGATACCTGGTGCGCCGGCGTTGCCGCGCAGTTGGCCCGGCTCTGCATCACCTGGCTGCATCCGCTGGGATCGCTGGAGGACCAGTTGTTCCAGCTCGAGGATTCCGAGGCCGAGATGCTGGTGGTCGATGCCGCCGCCTTCCGCGACCGCGGCGGCGAGCTCTCCGCGCGGGCGACCCGGCTCAAGGCGGTCTTCACCGCGGGCCCCGCCGACTATGGCGTCGATCTGCTGGCCGCAATCGAAACTGCGGGACATGCGAGCCCGCTGTGCCTCGCCGGCGCCGACGATCTCGCCACGCTGAACTACACCGGCGGCACCACCGGAAAATCGAAGGGTGCGCTGCGCTACCATCGCGAGAACAGCGGGGCCGCTGGCGCGATCCTCGCCGGCTTCGAGATTCCGGAGGCTGCGCGCTATCTCACGGTCGCGCCGATCAGTCACGTCGCGGGCACAAAGGTGCTGCCAACCCTGATGCGCGGTGGCACCGTGCACATGCTGAGGGGGTTCGATCCCGAGGCGGTGCTGACGACGATCGCACGCGAGCGGATCAATTTCACGCTGTTCGTTCCGACCATGATCTATGTGCTGCTCGATCAGCCCGCGCTCGGCAAGACCGACCTCTCCTCGCTCGAGCTCGTGCTCTATGGCGCCTCCGCGATGTCGCCGAGCCGCCTGCTCGAGGGCATCGAGCGCATCGGCCCGGTGTTCTCGCAGCTCTACGGTCAGACCGAATGCTATCCCGTCTCGGTGCTGCGCAAGGCGGATCACGACCCGAAGCACCCGGAGCTGTTCCTGTCCTGCGGCTTCCCGATCGCGGCCTGCGAGGTCAGGATCCTCGACGACAACGACCAGGAAGTGAAGACGGGCGACGCCGGCGAGATCTGCGTGCGCGCCCCGCACGTGATGGCGGAGTACTGGAAGCGCCCCGACATCACCGCCGAGACGCTGAAGAACGGCTGGGTCCACACCGGCGACATCGCGCGCAGGGACGAGCGCGGCTACATGTTCATTCTCGACCGCAAGAAGGACATGATCGTCACCGGCGGCTTCAACATCTTCCCGCGCGAGGTCGAGGACGTGCTGTCGCAGCACGCGGACGTCGCCATGGTCGCGGTCGTCGGCATCCCCGACGAGAAATGGGGCGAAGCCGTCACCGCCATCGTCGTGCCGCGCGAGGGGACAAAGCCCGATCCGGACGAGCTGATCAACCTGGTCAAGACGCGAAAGGGCTCGGCGCATGCCCCGAAGCAGATCCGGTTCGTCAAGCAGCTGCCGATGACCGGCGTCGGCAAGGTCGACAAGAAGGTATTGCGTGCGGGGTTCTGGAGCGGGAGGGACCGGATGGTGGGGTAAATCCCCGGGATTTTACGGTGTCATTGTGGCCCCGGCACCACAATGCGGGACCGAGTGCGCGTTCGCGATGGCCGCGCGATTGCCGGCGAATCAGGGAATCAACTAGACCGCTGACGGGGCTGGGAAGCGGAGTAGGATATGAGAGTCGCTTCCCTGGAAAGTGCCGTCGCCGCGATCACGTTGATCACGGCTATCATCGTGGTGTTGTGGGAGATCAAGATCTTCTACGGAATGTGAACTGGCAGGATGCCTGCGTCGCCCCAGAGACCTCCGGACAGGGGCTCGCGACCAAGCATCCCTTCCGCGGCGGCGGAAGCCTGCCGTTCAATCGGCTCAGGGAGCGAACACGGCATTCGTCGTCACGTTCACCGCTTCTCGATCACCAGACTCTGCACCGCCCGGCCGAAATATCCCTGCCTGTCCGCCAGGCGCGACATCGCGAGGCCCGCGCCGTCAGGACCGATCCAGGAGTCGCCGTCGAGCAAAATCCACTCGCCGACTGGCTGGCGCGAAAAGCTCACGGTGAGATCGGCGTTGATGTAGGTCCAGGCGCGGAAGTCGAGCGTCGAGGCGGTGCCGTTGGAGAAGTCGGCGGCGACCACGGCGCGCATCGCCTGCGAGACCGCTTCACCGGCGATCAGCGGATGGTCGACGCGAAACCAGATCGCGCCGGCGCCGGCCTGGCCGAAGCGGCCCCGCGCGGCGCGCATCGAGACCGATCGCACGAACGGGCTGGTGGCGGCGTGTCCGTCCTCGACCAGCGAGTCCTCCGGCGACGGCAGCGTGACCGGCAGCTCCTCGACGTCATCGGGCAGGTTCAGCACCTGGCGCCTGACCTTCAGCACGGTGGCTCCGACGACCTGTACGCCGTCCGCGAGCAGCTTGATGCCGCAGAGCTGGATCTTGCGGCCCTCGCGCAGGACCTCGGTCACGATCGTGAGCGGCGCGACCGGCACCGGACGCATCAGATCTATGGTGACGCGCGCGATGTCCATCGCAACAGGCGTCGGAATGCGTTCGGCCGCCCATGTCACCAGCGAAGCCGGTGCCGAGCCGTGCTGCATGCGCCGGTCCCAGGGGCCGGCCGCATCCGGACTGGTGAGGACGCTATTGCCGTCTACGCGATAGATGGGGGTCATGTGGTGCTCATTCTCGCGGCGCGTTCCCCGGACGCCGCACAGCGCGCAAGCGGTGCGCTGCTGATCCGGGGTCCATTCGTTGAACGATGGGCCCCGGCTCTGCGGAGCGGCATTTCATGCCGCACAGCGTCCGGGACACGACTATGGCAATGGCGGATCGATCGCTTCGTCGTATTCCTTCTTGAAACGCGCGATCAACTCGGCCGCCGGCACGACCTTGTCGATGCTGCCGATGCCCTGGCCGCTTCCCCAGATCTCCTTCCAGGCCTTTGGCTTGGCGCGCTCGCCGGAGGCGTCCGTGCCGAAATTCATCTTCGAAGGATCGGACGTCGGCAGGTTGTCCGGATCCATGCCGGCAGCGAGGATCGAGGGCTTCAGATAATTGCCGTGCACCCCGGTGAAGAGGTTGGAATAGACGATGTCGTCGGCGCTCGAGCCGGCGATCATCTCCTTGTACTTCTCGACCGCGTTGGCCTCCTTGGTGGCGATGAAGGCCGAGCCGACATAGGCAAAGTCGGCCCCGAGGATGCGTGCGGCGCGGATGGCCTTGCCGTTGCCGATCGCCCCTGACAGCGCGATCGGACCGTCGAACCATGTTCGCGTTTCGGCGACGAAAGCCAGCGGCGAGATGGTGCCGGCATGGCCGCCGGCTCCGGCCGCGACCAGGATCAGGCCGTCGGCGCCCTTCTCGATCGCCTTGTGCGCGAATTTCTGATTGATCACATCGTGAAAGACGATGCCGCCCCAGCCGTGCACGGCCTGGTTCAGCTCCTCGCGCGCGCCGAGCGAGGAGATGATCATAGGTACCTTGTACTTGGCACAGAGCTGCATGTCGTGGTCGAGTCGGTTGTTCGACTTGTGCACGATCTGGTTGACCGCGAACGGCGCCGACGGCTTGTCGGGATGGGCGCGGTCATACGCCGCCAGCTCCTCGGTGATCCGCGCCAGCCATTCGTCGAGCAGCTCCGGCGGCCGCGCGTTCAGCGCCGGAAACGAGCCGACCACCCCCGCCTTGCACTGCGCGATCACGAGATCTGGCACCGAGATGATGAAGAGCGGCGAACCGATCACCGGGATCGACAGGCGCCCCTTGAACAAGGCGGGCATGGACATTGCGAAGCGATCCTTTGTTGACGGTCAAAAATCGACGATTGGAATGATACCAACAAGGCAATCTTTCCACTGTCAAGTATTGCGTTTTGGCGCCGTGGCGGAGGGGCTGGTGCAATTCCAAGCAGCGGAATTCTTAGCCCATCTGCCTCCTCCGTCATTGCGAGCGCAGCGAAGCAATCCGGTCTCTTTCCATGGAGACAATCTGGATTGCTTCGTCGCAAGGGCTCCTCGCAATGACGCGCGGAGAAAGCATCGATCGCCCATGAACGCCGGCGGTCGATGCGACGACCGCCTACCCGACCAGATCCGGATTGATCAGCCGCTCGAACGAGAACATCTCGTCCCACTTCTGCTGCGTGAGCAATTTGCGTTCGACCACGACGATCTGGTGCAGCGACTTGCCGCTTTTGTAACCTTCGCGCGCGATCTCGGCGCACCGCTTGTAGCCGAGCAGCGGCTTCAGCACCGTGACGATGCCGAGCGAATTCAACACCATGTTGCGGGTGTGCTCCTCGTTGGCGGTGATGCCGACGACGCAATTCTCGCGCAGGCTGTTGACCGCGCGCTCCATGGTCCGGATCGAGAAGAACAGCGCGAACGAAATCACCGGCTCCATCACGTTGAGCTGGAGCTGGCCCGCTGAGGCCGCGAGCGTCACCGTGGTGTCGAGCCCGATGACGAGGAAGCTGGTCTGGTTGACGACCTCGGGGATCACAGGATTGACCTTGCCGGGCATGATCGAGGAGCCCGGCTGCAACTGCGGCAGGTTGATCTCGTTGAAGCCGGCGCGCGGGCCGGATGCGAGCAGGCGGATGTCGTTGCAGATTTTCGTCAGCTTGCTCGCCGTGCGCTTCAGGACGCCGGAAAGCTGCACATAGGCGCCGGTGTCGGAGGTCGCCTCGACGAGATCGCCGGCAAGCACGAAGTCGACGCCGGTGAGCGCGCTGAGGTGCCGGACCGCGAGCTTGGGATAACCGACCGCGGCCGTGACGGAGGTGCCGATCGCGGTTGCGCCGAGATTGATCTCGCGGAGCAGCGCACGTGCTTCCGAGATGCGGTCGACCTCCTCGCCGATGGTGGTGCCCCAGCCGCGGAACTCGGCCCCCAGCGACATCGGCACCGCGTCCTGCAGATGTGTGCGGCCCATCTTCAGCACGCGGTCGAACTCGCGGCCCTTGGCGAAGAAGGCCTCCTGGAGCTGGCGCAGCGCCGTCATGTAGCTCTCGAGCCGCAGGATCAGCGCCAGCCGAAAGGCGGTCGGATAGGTGTCGTTGGTCGACTGGCCGTAATTGACGTGATCGTTGGGACTGACGTGCTGGTAGTCGCCCTTGGTGAAGCCGAGCGCTTCCAGCGCGAGGTTCGCGATCACCTCGTTGGCGTTCATGTTGGTCGAGGTGCCGGCGCCGCCCTGGATGAAATCGGTGACGAACTGATCCATCATGTCGCCGGCGATGACACGGTCGCAGCCGAGGATGATGGCGTCCGCGACCTTGGCGTCGATCGCGCCGAGATCGCGATTGGCCATGGCAGCGGCCTTCTTGACGTAACCAAGCGCCTTCACGAAGTAAGGCTCCTGGTTCATCGGAATGCCGGTGATGTGGAAGTTCTCCTTCCCGCGGATGGTCTGGACGCCGTAGTAGATGTCGTCGGCGATCTCACGCTGTCCGAGGAAGTCCTGCTCCGTCCGGCTCATGGGCACTCCTTGCTGCTCGCGCGCCGGGCCGCCACGTCAGTTCTGGCACAGCGCGCTGGTCACGAAAGTATCGGTGCGGCAGTCGTCCGGTTTGCGTTGCCTGCCGGGGATCAGGACCTTGGCCGAGCATTTTTCCGCGGAATCGGCGTTCAGGCTTTTGCCTTCCTTGTAACCCCTGCTCTGGCAGAGCTGGTCGGCGGCCTGCCTGCAGTCGGGCGCGCCGTTCGACGAGACCGGGCAGACCACGCGCCCCGACACCATGGTCGAGGGCTTGGCCAGCCGCGACAGGTCATTCATGGTCTCGCTGGGGCTTTTGATCGCCGGCAGGATCGAGGGCAGCTTGTCGAACAGCTTGCCCATTTCATTGATCAGCCCGGGATTTTCCTCGCGCGCCGGCGGGGCGGAAGCAGCCGGCGTCGAGGGCGGCGGCGCGGTCTGCGCTCCCTGCGCTGCCTGCTCCTGGAGGCGGAGCGCAGGCGGGGCGGATTGCGGCCACCCGGTCCCGCCGGCACCGAGCAGGAGCAGCAACGCTGCCGAGGTCAGCGTCCCGAGCCGCAGAACCGGATTGCCGGATCGAACCATCATGATGGCAAACGTAGCCGAAGCCGGCCCGGCGGCAAAGCCGCGGGTTACTACGTGAGCATGATCTTTTCGGAAAACCGCTTCACACTTTTCCGGATCATGCCCTAGATCAGCTTGATCGCGACGACGAAGCCGAGCACCAGCACCACGGCGCCAATCGCGACCCACAGACCGAGATGCTTCTCGATCCGGACCCGGATCCAGTCGCCATAGCGGTTGAGCAGGATCGCCACGACGAAGAAGCGTCCGCCGCGCGCAACGATCGAGCACAGGATGAACAGGATGATGTTATAGCCGGCAAAGCCCGAGGTGATGGTGACGAGCTTGTAGGGGATCGGCGTCAGCCCCTTGAGCAGGATGATGACGGCACCCCATTCCGCGTAGGAGGCGCGGAAGGCGTCGACCTTGTCGCCGAGGCCGTAGACCTGGATCAGCCAATGGCCGACCGAATCGAACAACAGCGCGCCGATGGCATAGCCAAGGATGCCGCCGACCACCGAGGTCGCGGTGCAGACCGCCGCATAGAGCCAGGCGCGCTGCGGGCGCGCCAATGACATCGGGACCAGCATCACATCCGGCGGCACCGGAAAGAAGGAGCTCTCTGCGAAAGCCACGGCTCCCATGATCCAGAGCGCGTAGGGCTTGTGGGCGGCGTCGATGCACCAGTCGTAGATACGTTTCAGCATGGCGCCGCGATCAAGCACCATGGGACGGATTTGTCCATGCCGAGATTGAGGCGAATTGTGACGTTTCGAGCGTGATTCGGAAAAGTGTGCAGCGGTTTTCCGAAAAGATCATGCTCAAACAAGAGGCTAAAGCGCGATGACCATTCACCCTGATCGCATCGCGCTTTTAGTGGCGCTTGCGTGCGGCACGGCCCTCGAGCGCGACAATTGGCCGCCCGGCGGCCACGCGCGGCGAGGCGACCTTGGGCAGCTTCATCGACGACTTCGGCAGCTTCTCGGCGATGCCGAGCATGTCTTCCCGCCGCGTCATTTCGCGCCAGACGTCCTCGGGACGCACGCCGGCAGAGGCCCAGAGCACGGTGAGATTGTACAGCAGGTCGGCGCTTTCCCGGATCACGGCCTCGCTATCGCCGTTGACCGCATCGATCACGACTTCGATGGCCTCTTCGGCCAGCTTCTTTGCCATTTTCGAGGGGCCGCGCTGAAACAGCCGGGCCGTACGCGATATTGCCGGATCAAGATCCCTGGCCGCGAGCACAGCCAGATATAGCCGCTCAAGCGAATCACTCATGGTACTCAAAACTACTCTAAACAAATGGCGAGCGTGTTAACGCACGACAATAAAAGCAGAAAACAGGCCGGCGCGGCAAGCGCGCCGGCCCATCATGGTCAACCCATGGATACCGAGCTAGTAGCAGTTCTGATAGTAGCCCTGGCCGCAGAGCTCGGACGGAGCCGTGCCGCCATAGCGCTGATACTGGTAGTTCGGACCCGGACCATAATAGGGACCGTAGGCCGGAGCGCTGTAATAGACCGGACCGCCGTAGTAGCCGTAACCCGGACCGTAGTCATAGGCGTAGGCATTGCGGCTGGCCGCGATGGCGAGACCCGTGCCGATGGCGGCGAAAGCCGCAGCTGCGGCCGCGCCGCCTCCACCGCCATGCCAGTGGCGGCCGCCCGCATATGAGGCGGTCGGGGCAATCGTGGTCAGCGCCAGCACCGCGGCGGTGGCAAGAACGGCCTTTCGGCCCGCAAATTTGGAGACTCGCTCAAACATGTCTTGGGCCCTCCTTTGGGACCTGGAACGGACGCCTGCGGACAGGCTCATGCCTGTCAAAACCCGCATAGCCCAAGTTAGGTTCCCCAACCCCAACGCAAGCTGAACGGGGTTGCGTAACGATGCCGCAACGCCGCTCATCCGCCGTTCATGTTGGCGCGCGCACGCTCGTCGCCGGCCGGCGCTGCAAGCGTCACGAAACCACAACAATGCGGGACCGGCGCAACTGATGTCAGGATTGAAATCGACCGCCCTTCACGGCCTGCTGGCTCTCTCGATCTTGCTTGCGACGCTGATTGCACGCGATGCCGGCGCGGCCGAGACCACCGCGCCATCCGTTGCGATCAACTTCACCTTCGACCGCCCGCCGGACGCGAGCATGGCGCCGTTCTTCCTTGCGGCGAAGGACGGCAGGTTCGGTGCCGAGCGTCTCAACGTGTCCTTCAACAGCGCAGGCGGATCGCCGGAAGCGCTCGCACGCCTCGCCAAGGGCGACAGCGAGCTTGCGCTCGTCGACATCAACGAGCTGATCCGCTTTCGTGACAGGGACGACGCGGCTCCGGTCAAGGCGGTGTTCATGCTGTTCAACCGCGCGCCCTACGCGATCATCGCCCGCAGGAGCCGCGGCATCCACCTCCTGCCCGATCTCGACGGCAAGACCGTCGGCGTTGCCGACCACGATCTGGCGATGCGGCTGTGGCCGGCACTGGCGCAGCAGAACGGCGTCAAGGCGACGCGCGTCAAATTCCACAAGATCAGCGCGGCGGTGCGCGAGCCGATCCTGTCCGCGGGACAGGTCGATGCCGTCGCCGGCTTCAGCTATCTCTCTGCGGTGAACCTGCGCGACCGCGGTGTGCCCGGAGCCGATCTCGTCGTGCTGCGCTATGCGGACTACGGCTGCGAAGCCTACGGCTTTGCCGTGGTGGTCAATCCCGGCTTCGCCGCAGCAAAGCCGGACGCGGTGAAGGGCTTCGTCCGCGCCTTGATGGCGGGCATCACGGCGACCGTCAGGGAGCCGGGACGAGCGGCGGAGGAGGCGGCGAGCCGCATCGGCGACGGCGACCGCAACCTGGAGCTGGAGCGCCTTCGCACCATCCTCGCCGACAACATCCTGACCGACGAGGTCAGGCGCAACGGCCTCGGCAGCGTCGACCCGGCACGCTTCGATCGTTCGATCGGCCAGATCGCGCAGGACTTCAAATTCCGCAAGCGGCTCACCGCGGGTGACGTCTTCGACGACCGGTTTCTGCCACCGGTCGCCGGGCGGCTGATCAATTGAGCAAAACTGAGAGCTTCCGCTATATCTCCCGCGCGATCCCTGATTAAGATACGGGCTCCGTTAGCCACTCGAATTCGTCGCCCGCATGTCGATCCTCCGTCTCTACACCCGCGTTCTCGAGCTGCTCGGCAAGGAGGCGCGGCTGGGCTGGCTGCTCGCGGTCGCCAATCTCCTGCTCGCGGCCTCTCAATTCGCCGAGCCTGTGCTGTTCGGCCGTATCGTCGACGTGCTCTCGGGCAAGACGGTGGCCGGGTCGAACTCGGCCTGGCCGTTCCTGGCCGCGTGGGTCGCGTTCGGGCTCTTCACCATCGCCTGCAGCGCGCTCGTGGCCTTGCAAGCCGACCGGCTCTCGCACCGCCAGCGTCAGGCGGTGCTGACGAGCTATTTCGAGCATATCCTGCAACTGCCGTTGACCTTCCACTCCGGCACCCATTCCGGCCGGCTGATGAAGGTGATGCTCAACGGCACGGACGCGCTGTGGCGGCTCTGGCTCGGGTTCTTCCGCGAGCATTTTGCCGCGATCCTCTCGATCGTGGTGCTGCTGCCGCTCTCGCTCTACCTGAACTGGCGGCTCGCGATTCTGCTGTTCGTGCTCTGCATCGTCTTCACGGCGCTGACCACCTTCGTGGTGCGCAAGACCTTCGGCATGCAGATGGCGGTCGAGGAACATTACAGCGAGCTTTCCGCGCGCGCTTCGGACGCGCTCGGCAACGTCGCGCTGGTGCAGAGTTTCGTGCGCGTCGAATCCGAGGTGAAAGGGCTGCGCTCGGTCGCCGACGAGCTGCTGGCCGCGCAGATGCCGGTGCTGTCGTGGTGGGCGCTGGTCACGGTGATCACACGCGCCTCCACGACTATCACGGTGCTCGCGATCTTCACCTTCGGCATCGCCCTGCACGACCAGGGGCTCACCTCGGTCGGCGAGATCGTGATGTTCGTGAGCTTCGCGACGCTCCTGATCCAGAAGCTCGAGCAGGTCGTCAGCTTCATCAACAACGTGTTCATGGAAGCCCCGCGCCTGCGCGAGTTCTTCAATGTGCTCGACGCCGTGCCCGCGGTGCACGACCGGCCCGACGCAATCGATGCCGGCAGGCTGTCGGGTCTCGTCGAGTTCTACGACGTCACGTTCTCCTATGACGGCAAGCGGCCGGCGATCGAGGACCTCACCTTCACCGCACTGCCCGGCCAGACCATTGCGCTGGTCGGCCCGACCGGCGCGGGCAAGTCGACCGCGATTGCGCTGCTGCATCGCGCCTTCGATCCGCAATCCGGCGTCATCAAGATCGACGGCATGGACGTGCGCGGCGTCACGCTGACCTCGCTGCGGCGGAACATCGGCGTGGTGTTCCAGGAAGCGCTGCTGTTCAACCGCTCGATCGCGGAGAATTTGCGGGTCGGCAAGCCGGACGCGACCGAGGCCGAGATGCGCAAGGCGGCGGAGCGCGCGCAGGCGCTCGAATTCATCGAGCGCAGCGGCGGCTTCGAGACCAATGCCGGCGAACGCGGCCGCATGCTCTCCGGTGGCGAGCGCCAGCGCCTGTCCATCGCCCGTGCGCTGCTGAAGGACCCGCCGATCCTGATCCTGGACGAAGCCACCTCCGCGCTCGACGCCGTCACCGAGGCCAAGGTGAATGCCGCTCTCGACGAAGTGATGAAGGGCCGCACCACGTTCGTGATCGCCCACCGCCTTTCGACCATCCGCAACGCCACGCAGATCCTGGTGTTCGAGAACGGGCGCGTGATCGAAAGCGGAACTTTCGATGAACTCGTGGCCAAAGGCGGCCATTTCGCCGGGCTCGCCAGGGCTCAGTTCATGGTTCAGGAGAATGCACGGGCCGGCGCGACAGCGGCCGAGACCGCCGCGACGGCGGTGAAATCCCCCTAGCAAGTCCCCGCAGCGCCGTCGAAATTCGGCCTATTTCATCGAGGAATACCGCGCCGATCCCCTATTCTCGACGCACGAGCCGGTATAGGTTTGCGACGCCGCAAGCGGCGGCGCTGGATTTCAGACCCGACAATCAGATCACGAGAGCCGACCGGAACCGGCGGGTCTCCAAGGACCGGAATCGGATAGTGCACGCCCTTCGTCCGCTGCTTCGCAAATCCCTGTTCAACCTGTTCGCTGCGACGCTTGCATGTGCCGCGCTGCTCGCGCCGCGCGCGGCGAGCGCCGAGGCGCTGCTGCTGATCGAAGCCGACAGTGGCAAGGTGCTGCAGGCCGACAACGCGACCATTCCCTGGTACCCGGCCTCCGTCACCAAGATCATGACCGCCTATGTCACGCTGAAGGCGGTCAAGGACGGCAGGCTCACGCTCGACACGCTGCTCACGGTGTCGCCGACAGCGGCCTCGCAATCGCCCTCGAAGATGGGGTTCCGTCCGGGAACGCAGCTCACCGTCGACAACGCGCTGAAGATGATGATGGTCAAGTCGGCGAACGACATGGCCGTGGTGCTCGCCGAAGGCGTCGGCGGTTCGATCGACGGCTTCTCCGCGATGATGAACGACACCGCGAGGAAGCTCGGCATGACGCAGACGAGCTACGTCAATCCGAACGGCCTGCCCGCCGACGGTCAGATCACGTCGGCGCGCGATCTCGGCATTTTGGCCCGCTCATTCCTGCGCGACCTGCCGGAATACGAATACTTCGTGCACATCCCGGCGATCCGCTTCGGCAAGCGCGTCACCGGCAATTTCAACAAGCTGATCGGCCGCTATCCCGGCGCCGACGGGTTCAAGACCGGCTTCATCTGCGCCTCCGGGTACAACCTGGTGGCCTCGGCCACGCGCAACGGCCGCCGGCTGATCGCGGTGGTGCTCGGCGCCAGTTCCGGCACCGCGCGCGCGGTGAAGGCCGCGCAGCTGCTGGAGCGCGGCTTCGCTCAAGACAATCTCAATTGGCTGCGCCCCTCGCTCGGCACCGTCGACAACCTCGTGCCGGTCGACGCCTCGCCCCCGAACCTGCGCGACGAGATGTGCGGGCCCCACCGCAAGCGGCCGGCCAGCGACGACGACGATGCGCTGATTGCGACCAATGGCGGCACGTCAGGATCGGCCTCGGCCACCGGCGGCGAGGCTCAGGTCACCTTCTTCACGGCCGGCCTGCAGCCGCCGCTGATGAAGGCGTCCGAGCTGATGGCCTCGGCCCCCGCGGCGGTCGAACCCGTGCTGGTCTATACCGGCCCGACCCGCACCGGCACCGCCCTGATCGCGGCGGTCGCGGCCGACGCCGACCAGCAGACCGCGTCCAAGCCGCGTGGCAAGAAGTCGCGCGTCGCCAAGAAGCCTGACGCCGCCGACAAGCCGAAAGACGCGGGCAAGGACACCAAGACGGCGGCGGTGAGGCCGGATGCCAAGTCCGAAGCCAGATCTGGTGCCAAGTCCGCCGCCAAGAATGAGGCCAAGGGTGACGCCAAGGGTGACGCCAAGACCGCAGCCAAGCCGGCTGGGACCAGGCATGCCGCAACCAGGCACGATGCGGCGGCGAAGCCCGCCGGGAAGCCGGCGGCAAGCGGCGATCAGGCGGCGAAGCCGGCCAAGCCCAAGGCTACGACCGGGGCCGCGACCAAGCCTGCGACCAAACCTGCGGCTGCCGCCAAGCCGGCGAACAACAGCTAACGCCGCCCGGGATCAGAACGCAGCCCGCGCTTCGCACCTGCGGCAGCGCGGTTTGCGACGATTCCAGTAGCTACGTCCCGACCTTTGCCCTAAGCCACGACGGCTTGCCACCCATTCCGGCAGGCTGGATACTGGCGGCAACGAGGCAAGCCCGAGGCACAACGGGCTCTGGTCAATGAGGGGAGTTTTCCATGGAGCGTATCTGGCTCAAGCAATATCCGCCCGGCGTACCCGCCGATATCGAGCCGACGCAATACGCATCGCTGGTCGACCTTCTCGAGGAGAGCTTCACGAAGTTCGCCGACCGCAAGGCGTTCATCTGCATGGACAAGTCGATCAGCTATCGCGACCTCGACCAGATGTCGGTCGCGTTCGCCGCCTACCTGCAGGGCCGCGGGCTGCAGCGCGGCGCCCGCGTTGCGATCATGATGCCGAACGTGCTGCAATACCCGGTCGCGATCGCCGCCGTGCTGCGCGCCGGATATGCGGTCGTGAACGTCAACCCGCTCTACACTCCGCGTGAGCTCGAGCACCAGCTCAAGGATTCCGG
The DNA here is from genome assembly GCF_028128735.1 of Bradyrhizobium sp. CCBAU 53415. Lineage (NCBI taxonomy): Bacteria > Pseudomonadati > Pseudomonadota > Alphaproteobacteria > Hyphomicrobiales > Nitrobacteraceae > Bradyrhizobium > Bradyrhizobium sp. CCBAU 53415. Next base: position 471,174 of record NZ_LBJF01000024.1, read on the forward strand.
CGCCGAAGCCATCATCGTACTGGAGAACTTTGCCCATACCGTCGAGCAGGTGATCGCGAAGACGCAGGTGAAGCACGTCATCGTCGCCAGCATGGGCGACCTGCTCGGCTTCAAGGGGATCATCGTCAATCTCGTCGTGCGCCGGGTCAAGAAGATGGTACCGGCCTGGTCACTGCCGGGAGCAGTGGCCTTCAACGACGCAGTCTCCGCCGGCCGTGGCATGACTTTCAACAAGCCGAAACTCTCGCCGGGCGACGTCGCATTCCTGCAATATACCGGCGGCACCACCGGCGTCTCCAAGGGCGCCACGCTGCTCCATCGCAACATCGTCGCCAACGTCCTGCAGAACGACGCCTGGCTCCAGCCGGCGCTCGCCGCGCCGCCGCATGTCGACCAGCTGATGATCGTGTGCGCGCTGCCGCTCTATCACATCTTCGCGCTGACGGCCTGCTATCTGCTCGCGGTGCGCGCCGGCGGCTGCAATCTCCTGATCCCCAACCCGCGCGACATTCCCGGCTTCATCAAGGAGCTGGCGAAATACCAGGTCAACAGCTTCCCGGCCGTGAACACGCTCTACAACGGCTTGATGCACCATCCCGATTTCAAGAAGCTCGACTTCTCCAAGCTGAAGATCTCCAACGGCGGCGGCATGGCGGTGCAGCGCCCGGTCGCCGAGCAGTGGAAGGCGGTGACAGGCTGCTTCATCGCCGAAGGCTACGGGCTGTCGGAGACCTCGCCGACGCTGACCTGCAACCCGGCGACCACGACCGAGTTCTCGGGATCGATCGGCATTCCCGTGCCCTCGACTTACATCTCCATCCGCGACGACGACGGCAACGAAGTCCCGCTCGGCCAGACGGGCGAGATCTGCGCCAAGGGCCCGCAGGTGATGTCGGGCTACTGGAACAGGCCGGAAGAGACCGCGAAGGTGATGACCGCTGACGGCTATTTCCGCACCGGCGACATCGGCATCATGGACGAGAAGGGCTACACCAAGATCGTCGACCGCAAGAAGGACATGATCCTGGTCTCCGGCTTCAACGTCTATCCCAACGAGGTCGAGGAAGTGATTGCGAGCCATCCGGGTGTGCTCGAATGCGCCGTGATCGGCATCCCCGATTCCAAGTCGGGTGAGGCGGTAAAGGCGTTCGTGGTCAAGAAGGACCCGAACCTCACCGCCGAGGCGGTGATCGCGTTCTGTCACGAGCAGCTCACCGGCTACAAGGTGCCCAAGCACATCGAATTCCGCACCGACCTGCCCAAGACCAATGTCGGCAAGATCCTGCGCCGGCAGCTCCGCGACGAGAAGAAGGCGGAGGCGGCGTAAGCGCGTCTCCACTTCATGATCGCCGCCAGCCAATTCGCGCCGTCAGGCGTTCTCGCCTTCTGGCGCGAGGCCGGCCGCGAGCGCTGGTACGCGCACGACGACGCATTCGACACGGAGGTCAGGCGCCGCTTTCTTCCAGTCTGGCACAAGGCGGCCGCCGGCGAACTGGCATCATGGGAAGACAGCGACGACGGCGCGCTCGCGCTGGTGATCGTACTCGACCAGTTTCCCCGCAACATGTTCCGCGACGATCCCAGGACGTTTTCCAGCGATGCGCTGGCGCGAGACGTCGCGCGCCGGGCCATTGATCGCGGCGTCGATCGCAGGGTCGATCCCGTGCTGCGCGAATTCCTCTATCTGCCTTTCATGCATTCCGAGCATCTGTCCGACCAGGAGCATTGCGTCGCGCTGTTCCAAAATGCCGGCAATGCCGACAAGGCGGACAATGCCGAGAACCTGGAATACGCCCGGGTGCATGCCGACATCATCCGCCGGTTCGGCCGCTTTCCCCACCGCAACCGTGTCCTCGGACGTCCGACCACGAAGGAAGAGCAGGCCTTCCTCGACGACGGCGGCTTTTCCGGCTGATGACATCGAGGTGATGGGCGGCCACCGCCGTTGCTTTCCCCGCCGGCAATATTGTGCAGACCAGCCGCACGGTCTAAAAAGCGGGACCGATTTTCAGGGAGACCAACGATGGCGATCCAGACTGGCGACAAGCTGCCCGAGGCGAAATTCCGCGTGATGACGGCGGAAGGCCCGCAGGTGAAGACCACCGACGACATCTTCAAGGGCAAGAAGGTGGCGCTGTTCGCCGTGCCGGGCGCCTACACCGGCACCTGCCACAAGATGCATCTGCCGAGCATCTTCCTCAACGCCTACGCCATGAAGGACAAGGGCGTCGACACCATCGCCATCGTCTCCGTCAACGACGCTTTCGTCATGAACGCCTGGAAGCGCGACACCGACCAGCGCGACGAGGCGATCTTCCTCGCCGACGGCAACGCCGACTTCGCCAAGGCGATCGGCATGGAGCTCGACGCTTCCGCCAACGGCCTCGGCATCCGCTCCAAGCGCTATTCGATGCTGGTCGAGGACGGCGTGGTCAAGAAGCTGAACCTCGAGGCGATGCCCGGCAAGGTCGAAGTCTCCGGCGGCGATACGCTGCTGGGGCAGCTGTAACCACAACGTCATTCCGGGGCGGTGCGCAGCACCGAACTGTGGTGCGCAATTGCGCACCTGAGAATCTCGAGATTCCGGGTTCGGTGCTTCGCACCGCCCCGGAATGACGAGCGAAATGCCTACTCCCTCACCCGCTGCTGCAACCGCGCCTTCACGATCCCGTCCCGCGCCAGCTGATCGGCGCGTTCGTTCTCGGGATGGCCGGCGTGGCCCTTGACCCAGTGCCAGCGGACCTCGTGCTGCTTCAGCGCGGCGTCGAGGCGCTGCCATAGCTCGACATTCTTGACCGGCTTCTTGTCGGCGGTGCGCCAGCCGTTGCGCTTCCAGCCGAATATCCAGCCCGTGATGCCCTGGCGGACATACTGGCTGTCGGTGTAGAGATCGACCGTGCACGGCTTCTTCAGCGCTTCCAGCGCGGAGATTGCCGCCATCAGCTCCATCTGGTTGTTGGTGGTGTGCGGCTGGCCGCCGTTCAGCTCCTTTTCCTTGTCGCCGAACTTCAGGATCGCGCCCCAGCCGCCCGGCCCGGGATTTCCCGAGCAGGCGCCGTCGGTATAGATCGTGACATTGGGAAGCTCGCTCACGCCACCAGCCCCGACGGCGTCAGCCCATAATCGCGCACGCTCGTCACGCTCTGGTGGAAGCGCAGCTTGCGGACATATTCCAAGGGGTCCTTCGGCTTGACCAGCGCGCCCGGCGGCACGTTGAGCCAGTCGACCAGCCGCGTCAGCAGGAAGCGGATCGCGGCGCCGCGCGCCAGCAGCGGCAGCGCGGCCTCCTCCGCTGTGCTGAGCTTTCGCACGCGGCCATAGGCGTTGAGGAAGGCGCGCGCCTTGGTGACGTTGAAAGAGTGATCTGGCTCGAAACACCAGGCGTTGAGGCAGATCGCGACGTCATAGGCCAGCATGTCGTTGCAGGCGAAGGTGAAGTCGATGATCCCCGAGAGCTTGTCGCCGAGAAAGAAGACGTTGTCGTTGAAGAGGTCGGCGTGGATCACGCCCTGCGGCAGATCGGTCGGCCAGACGCCGCTCGAGAGATAGTCGAGCTCGGCGGCAAGAAAGCTGCGCAGGCCCGGCTGCACCTCGTCGGCGCGGCTTGAAGCCGAATCGAACAGCGGACGCCAGCCCGCGACCGAGAGCGCATTGGCGCGCCGAACCGCAAAATTGGCGCCGGCCAGATGCATCCTGGCCAGCCCCTCGCCGACGCCGGCGCAATGGGTCGCGTTCGGCTTGCGCGGCCAGACGCCTTCGAGAAAGGTGATGATCGCCGCGGGCCGGCCTGCCAGCTCGCGCAGCGCCTCGCCGTCGCGTCCCTTCACAGGCAGCGGGCAGTTGACGCCGTGCTCGGCCAGATGCGTCATCAGCGCGAGAAAAAACGGCAGATCGTTCTTCGCCACGCGCTTCTCGTAGAGCGTGAGGATGAACGATCCCTTGCTGGTATGCAGCAGGAAGTTGGAATTCTCGACGCCCTCCGCGATGCCCTTGTAGGAGAGCAATTCGCCGAGATCGTACTGCTTCAGGAAATCCGCAAGCTCGTCGGCGGCGACGTCGGTGTAGACCGCCATAAAGATCTACTCAGCGGCAGCTTCGGGGCGCACCTGACGCGGCAGCGGGAAGAACTCGTTCTCCTCCGCGGCCGAGACCGTCTCCACGTGCAGCGTGTAGCGCTCGGCGAAGGCGTCCATGATCTCCTCTACGATCACCTCAGGCGCGGACGCGCCTGCGGTGATGCCAAGGCTGGTGATGTTGCCGAACTTGCCCCAGTCGATGTCGGCGGCGCGCTGCGCCAGCACCGCGATCTTGCAGCCCTCGCGCTCGGCAACCTCGCGCAGGCGCTGCGAGTTCGACGAATTGGGGGCCCCGACAACGATGAGCGCGTCCACCACCGGCGCCACCTTCTTCACCGCGAGCTGGCGGTTGGTGGTGGCGTAGCAGATGTCTTCCTTGTGCGGGCCGTTGATGTTCGGGAAGCGCTCCTTCAGAAGCGCCACGATCTCCGCGGTGTCGTCGATCGACAGCGTGGTCTGGGTCACGAAGGCGAGGTTGTTGGGGTCCTTCGGTGTGATCGTCTTGGCGTCCTCGGCGGTCTCGATCAGGGTCACGGCGCCGGGCGGAAGCTGGCCAAGCGTGCCGACCACCTCGGGATGGTGGGAATGACCGATCAGGAAGATCTCCCGGCCACGCTTGAAGTGGATCGCAGCCTCGCGGTGCACCTTCGTCACCAGCGGGCAGGTCGCATCCAGCGAGAACAGATTGCGGGACTGGGCGTCTGCCGGAACCGACTTCGGCACGCCGTGGGCCGAAAACACCACCGGGGCGGTGGTGTTTTCCGGGATCTCAGCGAGTTCCTCGACGAAGATGGCGCCCTTCTTCTTCAACCCATCGACGACGTATTTGTTATGCACAATCTCGTGGCGAACATAGACCGGGGCGCCGTACTTATCGAGCGCCCGTTCCACGGTGTCGATCGCCCGGACCACCCCGGCACAGAAGCCGCGGGGAGAACAAAGCACGATCTTGAGGTCTGGTTTGGCTGACATTGAGCGATCTCGGGACCGAATCGCCCGTTTCGCCTTCAGGCGGGGGCGGTCGATGGATGGAATAGGGGCTTAGAACAGTCGGCTTGAGCCCTACAGCGGTTCAAAGGGAATTGGGCCCCCTTTCGGGCGGTGTCAAGGCACTATCTATAGCAGAACCATTGCGTGGCTACCCCCTCCGGGCTTATATAGCGCGAATTCCCTGTCATCGCTGATGACCACCGGTTTCGCCTCCAGAGGGGTGGGCGAAGCACAAAGGAGATTTGCCATGAGCAACGCACCTCTGATGCCCAAGGCGACCGCCGTCTGGCTGCTCGACAACACTGCGCTGACCTTCGACCAGGTCGCCGATTTCACCAAGATGCATCCCCTCGAGGTGCGCGCGATCGCCGACGGCGACGCCGCCCAGGGCATCAAGGGCATGGATCCCCTCTCCAACGGCCAGCTGACCCGCGAGGAGATCGAGAAGGGCGAGAAGAACCCGGATTACCGGCTCCGCCTCCAGGAGAGCAAGGTGGTGCTGCCGCCCCAGCCCAAGCGCAAGGGACCGCGTTACACCCCGGTCTCGCGTCGCCACGAGCGCCCGAGCGCCATCCTCTGGCTGCTGCGCAACCATCCCGAGCTCAAGGACGCCCAGATCATGCGCCTGGTCGGCACCACCAAGAGCACGATCGCGAGCGTGCGCGACCGTACCCACTGGAACACGTCGTCGCTGACCCCGATCGACCCTGTCACCCTCGGCCTCTGCTCGCAGATCGAGCTCGATTTCGAGGTGCAGCGCGCCGCCAAGGAAAAGCCGATCGACGCAACCTATGGCGGCGCGACCCTGCTGCCGGCCTCCGAGACCACCCGCAAGGACGAGTACGAGCCCGCGGAGAAGTCCAGCGACGATCTCAATGTCGACGCCGTGTTCGCCAAGCTGAAGACGCTCGGCGGCAAGAAGCACGAAGACGAGGAGGAGTAAGGCTCCGCGCTTCGTTCGCCATCAGTCGTGAATCAGAACGCGGCGGGAAAACCTGCCGCGTTCTTGTTTGTGCGTGCTCTCTGCCGTTGATAAGGGCGGGCCGCTACCGCGCCCTCAGTGTCGTCCCCGCGAAGGGGGGATCCATTACCACAGGAAGCAGTTTGGCGAAGAGCCGTTGTTCGGTACTCCTATCAACGACGATCGATAGATTCCACGGTATGGGTCCCCGCCTTCGCGGGGACGACAGCGGAATCTATCGCCAGCAACGCCCTCAGAACTTGTACGTCACACCCGCGCCGACCAGCCACGGATCGATATGCGCCGTGCCGGTGACTGGCAGGCCGCTGACGGTCGCCGAGTAGTTCGGACGCAGCCAGAGCTTCTTGACGTCGACGTTGAGACCCCAGTGCCGGTCGATCATGTAGTCGAAGCCGAACTGGACGGCGCCGCCCCAGGCGTTGCTGACGTGAAGGTTCGTGGTGGTGGCGACGATCGCGGGCGGTCCGACGATGGCGGCCGGCACATTGGCGGCGGAGTTGTTGAAGAACACGGTGTAGTTCACGCCCGCGCCGATATAGGGCTTGAACGCGCCGAAATTGTCGAAGTGATATTGCAGCGTCAGCGTCGGCGGCAGCAACGTGGTCTTGCCGATCGGCAGGTTCGCCAGCGAGCCGGTGCCGCTGAGCGAGTGCCTGGTGACGCCGAGGATCAGCTCGGCCGCGATGTTCCTGGTGAAGAAATAGCTGATGTCGAGCTCGGGGACGACCTGATCGCTGATCGAGAGGCCGGAATTCGGCGACGAGAGCGAGGGCACGCCTGCCACGTTCACGCTGCTCCCGCCGCCATCAGGCAGCACGCCGAGCGCGCGCAGGCGGATCATCCATGGATTGAACGCCTCTACCGGCGGCGGCGCCTTCTTGTAGACCGGCAAATCGGCAGCCTGCGCCGAGGCAAAGGTGCCTACCAGCATCGCGCCAATCGTGGCGAGCCGCGCCAGGTTTCTCGTCGTTCTGTGCATTTCAATCCCCTTCAGCCATCTCTCGCGCATCGTTGCGCGACATCAGCGTCAGAGCAGAAAGGGGATGGTGAAGGATTTGATGCCGATCAAATCAGGACAAGCGGCCCGCGATTTGGGCGCGGCGTTGCAGATGTGTCACGAAAGGCGCGAATGCAAGGCGCGTGGCGCGGCACCATAATGCCGCGCCTCACGTCACGGCCGCTCGGGATGGTTCAGCATGTACTCGCCGAGGTCGCGCTGGCGGCGATCGGCGCGGGCGGTGGCGGCATTGCGCTGGACGTCACGGTCCTTTCGGCAGGCCACATATTCCGGCGAGCCTTGCGCATAGCCCCGGCCCTGGCAGACCGCGTCGTCGTCGTCGCCGCCCACCGCCACCGGCGTCTGGTAGCGCGCGGAGCAGGCGGAGAGGGCGATGGCGAGAGAGACGGCTGCAAGCAGGCGCGGCGCGGCGGCGAGTGGCATACGAGGTCCCCTGTTGGCCGGCCCTGTTTAGCGCGGAATGCGGAGATTGTAAGTCGCTGGAGGCTGTTCCGCACTCGCTGTCGTTCCCCGCGAAGGCGGGGAATCCAGTACGCCGCGGCGGCCATTGGGTTACACAATTGGCAGCGCGGAGTACTGGATCGCCCGCCTGCGCGGGCGATGACAGTGGAGGGTGGCGAAGCAACGCCCTTCTGACGCTCCGCGTCACACCCTCCCCTTCAGCGCCTCTCCGATCTCGTCGAGCGCCTTGGGGTCCTCGATGGTCGCCGGCATGGTCCAGGATTCGCCGTCGGCGATCTTCTTGATGGTGCCGCGCAGGATCTTCCCGGAGCGCGTCTTGGGCAGGCGGCCGACGGTGATGGCGAGCTTGAAGGCGGCGACCGGGCCGAGCTTGTCGCGCACCAGTGCGATGATCTCCTTCTCGATCTCGGCCGGCGGGCGCTTCACGCCGGCCTTGAGCACCAGGAAGCCGCAGGGCACCTCGCCCTTGATCGCGTCCTTGACGCCGAGCACGGCGCATTCGGCGACGTCCGGATGCGAGGCCAAGATCTCCTCCATGCCGCCGGTGGAGAGCCGATGGCCGGCGACGTTGATGATGTCGTCGGTGCGGCCCATGACGAAGACATAGCCGTCCTCGTCCTTGTAGCCGGCATCGGAGGTTTTGTAATAGCCGGGGAATTCGCTGAGATATGCCTCCTTGAAGCGCGCGTCCTGATTCCACAGGGTCGGCAGGCATCCCGGCGGCATCGGCAGCTTTATGACGATCGAGCCCATGGTGTTGGGGCCGACCGGCTTTGCCGCTTCATCGACGACGTCGACCTGGTAGCCCGGCATCGGCACCGTCGGCGAGCCGTGCTTCACGGGCAGCATGCCGAGGCCGACCGGATTGCCGGCGATGCACCAGCCGGTCTCGGTCTGCCACCAATGGTCGATCACCGGCACCTTCAACTGCTGCTCCGCCCATTCCACCGTCGGCGGATCGGCGCGCTCCCCGGCGAGGAACAGCGTGCGGAATTTGGAGAGGTCGTACTGCCGGATGAATTTTCCCTCCGGATCATCCTTGCGGATGGCGCGGAATGCGGTCGGAGCGGTGAAGAAGGCCACCGCCTTGTGCTCGGAGATCACGCGCCAGAACGCGCCGGCATCGGGCGTGCCGACCGGCTTGCCCTCGTACATGATCGTGGTCGCGCCATGAAACAGCGGTCCGTAGACGATGTAGCTGTGGCCGACCACCCAGCCGATGTCGGAGCCGCACCACCAGACCTCGCCCGGCTTGACGCCATAGAGGTTGAACATCGACCATTTCACCGCAACCAGATGGCCGCCATTGTCGCGCACGACGCCCTTCGGCACGCCGGTCGTGCCCGAAGTGTAGAGGATGTAGAGCGGATCGGTCGCGGCGACAGGCACGCAAGCCGCGTTCTTGCCGTCGTTCAGCGCCTTGCGGCGCAGGCTGGCCCAGTCGTAGTCGCGGCTTGGCGTCATCTCGCAGGTGAGTTGCGGACGCTGCAGCACGATGCAGGCTTTCGGCTTGCTGCCGGCGAGCCTGATCGCCTCGTCGAGCAGCGGCTTGTAATGCACGATACGGCCGGGCTCGATGCCGCAGCTTGCGGAGAGGATCAGCTTCGGCTGCGCGTCGTCGATGCGGGTGGCGAGCTCCTTTGCGGCGAAGCCGCCGAACACCACGCTGTGCACCGCGCCGATGCGCGCACAGGCGAGCATCGCAACGACGGCCTCCGGCACCATCGGCATATAGAGGATGACGCGGTCGCCTTTGGTCACGCCGAAATCCTGCATGATGGCGGCGAGCGCCTGCACTTCCCTCAGCATCTGCGCATAGGTGAGCCTGGTGATGCTGCCCGTCAGCGGCGAATCGTGGATCAGCGCGACCTGGTCGGCGCGGCCGCGTTCGACATGGCGGTCGAGCGCGTTGTAGCAGGTGTTGACGACGCCGCCGGCAAACCAGCGGCCGTAAGTTCCTTGCGAGGGATCGAATATCTTCGTCGGAGGCTCGATCCAGTCGATCTCCTTTGCCGCCTCGGCCCAGAAGCCTTCGGGATCGGCCAGCGAGCGCGCATGGACCTCGTGATAACGACCTCTGCCGTCGACGTTTCCCTGGACGTTCATTCCCGCGCTCCCGTGCCTTTATTCGCCTGTCTTTGACCCTTGTGGCAGGACAGGCGCCCCGCCATGACCAGGATCAATTGCCGGCCGTGTTGTGGGCCTATTTTCGCGGGAACGGGCCACGGTTCAAGCCGAAAAGGATGGGCCTTTCGGGGAAGACACAGCCGCTGCGGCACCGGCGCTGCGCTCCCTCTCCCGGATCGCGCTTGATGGCCTCGGTGTCATCAGCGAGCGATTTGTCGTTCTGGCCGAGCTTCTTCCAGGCCGCGCCGCGGTTGGAGCAGGAAAGGCCCGTCAATATCCGTCCGCCCCGTTCAGCCGCCGCAAGCGCTCCTGCATAGCCTTCTTCAGATCGTACCCCGGCCGGCCGTACCCCGCATTGCGGCGGGCAATGAACTCGTCCTGCTCACGCTGGAGGTTCTTCGCTTCCGCCGGACTGCGCGCTTCCCGGATCGCACGCGCGTTCGACCCAAAAATCTCGCGATCGAGATCGGCAAGCTCGCGATTGCCGCAGATCGCCCTTTCCACCGCACGGCGCGCTCGGGCGCAATTGAAGCTGGGCTTGCCGGCGACTGCCATCTGCGCGCCGATCCGCTCGATCTCGCGCGCCATCGCCTTGTGATTGGCCCTGGCCTTCTCGTGATTCGGATCGATCTTCAGCGCCGCGCCGAAATCCTGCACCGCCTTGGGCTTGTCGCCTTTCCTGAGCCAGAGTTCGCCGCGCGCATTGAAGATGTCCGCAAGGCCCGGATCGAGCATAAGAGCGCGGCTGTCGTCGGCGATGGCGCGGTCGACCTGGTCGTGCCGCGCATAGAGCGCCGCACGCGCGATCAGCGCCTTGATCAGATCCCCCTTCACCGTCTTCTCGTTGTCGATCACGCCGGCGCAGTCCGTCACGGCCTTGTCGATGTCATCGGCCGCAGCCGCCGCGAGGCATGACTCGACATCGATCTGTATCACGGCAGCCGGCTCGCCACCGGTCGCAGCATGGGAGGCGGCGAGCGAGAGCGCGCTGAGCAATACGGCACCTGACGATTGAATGATTTTTCGAAAACGCATGCTCGTTGTAGTCGGAAGGTCTTGCCTTGAGGTCTTGCTTCTGGGCCGTACTATCCATCATACGGCCGGATCGGTGCTAGCTTGTGGCGCCGCTCAAATCGGCTTCGGGGATCATCGTGTCGACATTCGAATGGATCATTGCACTTCTGCTCGGCGCTGTTGCCTTATCGGCGCTGGCGCGGCGGATCAAGGTCCCCTATCCGACCTTTCTCGCCATCGGCGGCGCACTGATCGCCTTCGTGCCGTCCAGTCCCTCCTGGACGCTGGAGCCGGACCTGGCCTTGGCGCTTTTTGTCGCACCGGTCCTGCTCGATGCCGCTTTCGATACCTCGCTGCGCGATCTGCGCAACAACTGGGTTCCGGTCTCGACCCTGGTGGTCGTCGCGGTCGGCCTGACCACGGCCGCCGTGGCCTATGTCGCGCACCGGCTGATGCCCGACATGCCCTGGGCCGCCGCGGTTGCGCTCGGCGCGATCGTTGCGCCGCCGGATGCGGCCGCCGCCGTTGCGATCCTGAGCCAGGTCAAGCTTCCCTATCGCATGGTCAAGGTCCTCGAGGGCGAGAGCCTGCTCAATGACGCCAGTGCGCTTCTGATTTATCGGATCGCGGTCGGCGCGGTCGCCACCGAGCATCTGACCTGGAGCCAGGTCGCGCCGACCATGGCGCTGGCGCTGATCGGCAGCGTCGTCGCCGGCCTTGCCGCGGGCCGCATCATTCCGCTGTTCATGGAGCGGGTGACGGAGGCGCCGAGCGCCATCATCGTGCAGTTCGCCACCACCTTCCTGGTCTGGATCGCTGCCGAGCATCTCGGCCTCTCCGGCATCCTCACCATCGTGGTCTATGCCATCACGGTCGCGCGGACGGCGCCGGCGCGCATGCCGGCGCGGCTGCGGGTGCCGTCCTATGCGGTCTGGGAGACGATGGTCTTCGTGCTCAACGTGCTCGCCTTCATGCTGATCGGCATGCAGATGCGGCCGATCTGGACGCGGCTGGACGCGGACGTGCGTTGGGAATATTGCGTGGCCGCCGCCTGCATCCTGCTCACCGTGGTCCTGGTCCGGCTGTTCTGGGTGACGTTCTACCGCGGGACGCTCCGTGTGCTGGTCGCCCGCGGGATCTATCATCCGAAGGATCCAAAACAGGTCGCCTCGGCCAAGGGCGGCCTGATCATCTCCTGGTGCGGCATGCGCGGCCTCGTTACGCTCGCCACCGCCTTTGCCCTGCCGGAGAATTTCCCCCATCGCGACTTCATCGTCTTCATCGCCTTTGCGGTGGTGCTGGGATCGCTCATCATCCAGGGCCTGACGCTGCGCCCGCTGATCCTCGCCTTCGACCTCAAGGACGATGATCCCGTCGGCGTCGAGGTCGCGCGCGGTCGCGCGATCGCCTATCGCGCGGCGCTCGACGCGATCGAAAGCGATCCGTCTGAGGAAGCGGAAATCCTGCGGCTCGAATATCGCGCCATCCTGATGCAGACCGAGACTGATCCGAACGGGGGTATCGCCAACGGCGAATTGCCCGCCGATCCCCTGCGCCGCCGCGCCATCGACGCCGCACGCAAATCGATCTTCGACCTCCGCGCCACCGAGGTGATCGGCGACGACGCGTTTCATCGGCTCGAGGAAGAGCTCGATCGCGCCGAATTGAGCGCGGGGGGATGATTCTGTCAGCCGTCGTCCCGGATCTGCGCTTGCGCTTGTCCGGGACGACAGCGAAGGGTGACAGCCGGGGCATTGAACCAAACCCCGCCTCCCCAGACTCACTCCTGATGACGACCCTGATCGACGACCGTCGTGTACGCGCGCGTGATGCGTCGCCTGCACGATATTTTTATTTCCACATGGCCCTGGCCTGCGCGGCGACCGCCTTTCTCGGCTTCGCACCGACCTATTGGGTGCCGCTCGCCAACCGGACATTCTCCGCCAGCCCCGTGATTCACTTTCACGGGCTGCTGTTCTTCACCTGGTCGCTCTACTTCGTGCTGCAAACCTGGCTCGCGGCGTCGGGCCGCGTGGTCAATCACCGCTCGCTCGGCATCGCCGGCGTGTCGCTCGCGACTGCGATGACGATCTTCGGCTTCCTCGCCTCCGTGCACGTGATGCAGCATTCCGCCGCGCTCGGACAGAAGGAGGCCGGCATCGGCTTCTCGATCGTGCCGATGAGCGGAATCGCGTTCTTCGCCGTGGTGTTCGTGCTGGCGATCGTGAACACGCGCACAGCCGAGCTTCACAAGCGCCTGATGCTGCTGGCGGCGGTCTCGATCCTCGATGCCGCGATTGCGCGCTGGTTCCTGACCTTCCTCGCGCCGCCGGGACCGCCCGGCCCGCCGCCAGTGCCCGTGACGATTGCACCCGCCGTCGTCGCCTCTCTTCTGCTCGTCGTCGCCATGGTGCGCGACTGGCGCACCGAGGGCCGCGTGCATCCGGTCTACATCTACGGCACGCTCGCGCTATTGGCGGTGAAGGTGCTGAACTGGCCAGTCAGCGAGACGGCAGCGTGGCACGCGTTTGCCGGCGGCATCCTGGCGCTGGCGCAGTAGCCAGACTAAAGCGCGATGCGATGAGGATGAATCGTGATCGGCGCGCTCAAGGGCGCTGGTCCGGGACGACGGTGGAGATTGCAACTAAGCCCCCGCCTTGCACGTGATCCCGCCGTCGACCACGAGCTCGATTCCGGTCACGTATTTCGACTCGTCCGAGGCCAGGAACAGCGCGGCGTTGGCGACGTCGAAGGCGTCGCCCATGTGGCCCATCGGCACCTGCGCATCGCGCGCGCGCCACATCGCTTCCACGTCGCCCTTGGCGTAGCTGGCGGCAAGGCCGGCCGAGTGTTCGACCATCGGCGTCTTCATCAAGCCGGGCAGGATCGCGTTGACGCGGACATGATGGCGCGCGAACTCGATCGCAGTGGTGCGCGTCATCTGGTTCATCGCCGCCTTCGAGGTGCCATAGGTGACGTAGGAGATGCCCATGTGGCGGATCGAGGCGATCGAGGAGATGTTGATGATCGAGCCGCCGCCCTGCTTCACCATGACGGGGATGACGTGCTTCATGGCGAGATAGGCGCTCTTGAGGTTGACGCTGAAGACGCGGTCCCAGCTTTCCTCGCTCACCTCGACCACGCTGCCCATCTCGGCGATGCCGACATTGTTGTCGAGCACGTCGATGCAGCCGTAGGCCTTCAGGCACGCCGCGACCATCGCCTCGATTTCGGCCGACCGCGAGACGTCGGCCGTGAAAGCCGTCGCCTTGCCGCCTTCCCCGGCGATGATCTTTGCGGTCTCCTCGGCCGCAACACCATTGCGGTCGACGCAGAACACCTGCGCGCCCTCGCGCGCGAACGTCACCGCGGTTGCCTTGCCGTTGCCCCAACCGGGGCCAATCGAGCCGGCTCCCACCACCATCGCAACCTTGCCCTTGAGCCGATCCATCGTGATCTCCCTTATTTCTCTTGTTGTTCGCAGATGCTCATTTTGGTGACGTTAGCACCGATCGGATGGCCAACAATCTCCGACAATGTCCGGCACGTTCCGTCATGGCACAACCGCCATTCCCCCGCCGCGCCCGAATTGCCGAGCACGACCTCCTGCATCGGTGGACGCTGCGGCCGCCATTGAAACCAGCCGTCGACCAGCCGCGCCTCGGGCGGCGGCTCCATACCCGGGCCGGTGCCCTTGACGCGGGCCCGCACCAGTTCGAGGCCGGCGGGCGTGACGCGCCAGTCTTCCTGCCAGTCGACCTTCGCGATCGAATGCGTCCACACCAGCGTGAAGGCGGTGAGCGCCAGCACCTTCACGCCACCTGCTGTTGCGAAGCAGAGACTCACGCCGCCTCGACCGTCGCCGGCGGGCGCTGCCGCCACTGCCACAGCACGAGGGCGGCGGCGAGCACGAAGCCCGCGGTGTCGCTGAACGGAAAGTCGCCGAGCAGGCAGAACGCCGCGCCGAGCCCGACCAGACGTTCGAGGAGCGTCAGCCGCGTGAACAGGAAGCCGATCGCGACCATGCCGAACAGGGCGATCGCCACCAGCGCCTTGGTGGCGGCCAGCGCCACCGCGCCGTAGAAGCCGAGCCTGGCCGCCATGGGATCGCCGGCCTGGAGCATCAGAGCCGGCGAATAGACGAAGATGAAGGGGATGACGTAGCCCGCCAGCGCGATGCGCATCGCCTCCCAGCCGATCTTGTCAGGGTTCTCCTTGGCGATCGGTGCCGCCGCAAGCGCGGCCAGCGCCACGGGCGGCGAAAGGTCGGCCATGATGCCGTAGTAGAACGCGAACATATGGCTCGCAATCAAGGGCACCCCCAGCTTGGCGAGCGCAGGCGCGGCGAGGGCAGCGGTGATGATGTAGGTCGGGATGGTCGGAATACCGGTGCCGAGCAGGATCGACAGCAGCATGGTCATGACCAGCGCCAGGAACAGGCTCTTCTCGCCGAGACCGATCACCCAGCCGCCGAAGATGGTGCCGACGCCGGTCTGCGACATCATGCCGATGATGACGCCGACGATGGCACAGGCCATGCCGACGGTGATGGCGGATTTGGCGCTCTCGGCCAGCGCATCGCGGCAGGCACGCAAGGCGGCAAAGCCGCCGCGCACGAAGGCGGTGATCACGATCAGTCCGACGACCACGCAACCGACCGGCACGATCTTGAGGCCGTCACGCGATAGCGCGGCGACGACGAGCGCGAGCCCGATCCAGAAGATGTAGCGGATGACCGTTGCCGAGACGCCCGCCGTGATGCTGGTGCCCAGAATCAGGGCCACGGTCAGCGCAAGACCCATGCTGCCGGCGTAGAGCGGCGTGAAGCCTTCGAACAGCATGTAGACAAGGGCCGCGAGCGGCAGCACCAGATACCAGCCATTCACCAGCGCCTTCCAGGCGCTCGGGGTTTCCGAAGGCTTCATGCCGGTGAGACCATGCTTGCCGGCTTCCAGATGCACCATCCAGAACGCTGAGGCGAAATAGAGGACCGCAGGAATCGCAGCCGCCTTCACGATCTCGGAATATTGCACGCCGAGCGTCTCCGCCATGATGAAGGCGACCGCGCCCATCACCGGCGGCATGATCTGCCCGCCCATCGAGGCCGTGGCCTCGACGCCGGCGGCGAAGGCGCGGCGGTAGCCGAACCTGATCATCAAGGGAATCGTGAACTGGCCGACGGTGACGACATTGGCGACGCCCGAGCCGGAGATCGTGCCCATCATGCCCGAGGCGAACACCGCGACCTTGGCAGGTCCGCCACGGGTGCGGCCGAACAGGCCGAGCGAGACGTCGGTGAACAGCTGGATCATGCCGGCGCGCTCCAGGAACGAGCCGAACAGGATGAACAGGAAGATGTAGGTCGCCGAGACGTAGATCGGCACGCCGTAGAAGCCTTCGGTGCCGAACGACAGATGCGTGACGATCTGGTCGAAATCATAGCCGCGATGGTTGAGCGGCGACGGCAGGTACTGGCCGAAGAACCAGTAGACGAGACACGCGCCGCACATCAGCGGCAGCGCCGCGCCCATGAGACGCCGTGTGCCGTCGAAAATCAGCACCGCGAGCAGCGTGCCGACCACGAGATCAAGCCGGGTCGGATCGCCGTCGCGCGCGATCAGGTCCGCGTAAAAGATCCACTGATAGAGGCCGCAGAAGAAACCGGCGGCGCCGATCGCCCAGCCGAGCGCGCGGCCGAAATTGCTCTTTGCGGTGAAGTTGGCGATCAGGCCGAAGGTGAGCAGAACGAGGAACCCGACATGGACGCCGCGCACCACCTGGCTCGGCAGGTAGTTGAAGGCGGCGACATAGAGCTGGAAGGTGGCAAAAGCGATGCCGATCCAGTAGGCGAGCGCGCCCCACCAGCCCGGGCCGAACCCTTCCGGGAAGCCGTGCTCGAAATTGTCGAACTCGACCTTGATCGGGGCCTCGGTGGCCTCTGCCTTTTCCAGCATCTCATTCGTCCTTAGCCCCGTGGGGGGCGATAATAGCACGGCACTGCCGCCGCATACGTCATGGCCGGGCTTGTCCCGGCCATCCACGGCTTACGGTGCCCCCAAGAACGTGGATGCCCGGGACAAGCCCGGGCATGACGTCGGTGGATGGGGCTGACTACTTGATCAGCCCTTTTTCCTTGTAATAGCGGATCGCGCCGGGGTGCAGCGGAACCGGGCTGCCGGCGGCCGCGGTCTCCAGCTTGATCTCCTTGCCGGCCGCGTGCGCGTTGGCGAGTTCCGGCAGCGACTCGTAGACCAGCTTGGTCATCTGATAGGCGAGATCGTCCGACACGGCGGAGCTCGTGACGAGATAGTTGATCACGGCCGCCGTCGGCACGTCCTTGTCCTGGCCGGTATAGGTGTTGGCCGGGATGATTGCGGAGACGAAGGGCGGGCCGATCTTGTCGACCGTCTCCTTCGGCACCGACACCACCGTGATCGGGCTCGAGGTCGACAGGTCCTTCAGCGAGGCTACGCCAAGCCCGGCCGATTGCAGCGTGGCGTTGAGCTGCCGATTCTTCATGAGATCGACGGATTCGGCGAACGGCAGATACTCGACCTTGCCGAGATCCTTGTAGCTCATGCCGGCGGCGCTGAGGATCGCGCGCGAATTCAGCTCGGTGCCCGACTTCGGGGCGCCGACGGACAGGCTCTTGCCCTTGAGGTCCGCAAGCGTCTTGATGCCGCTGTCGGCGGTGGCGACGATCTGGATGTAGTTTGGATAGATCGCGCCGATGGTCCTGAGCTTGTCGAGCTTGGTCTTGAAGCCCGCCTCCTCCTCGCCATTCCAGGCGGCCTTGAGCGAATCGCCCAACGTGAACGCCAGCTCGCCGCGGCCCTGCTGCAGCAGGATCAAATTCTCGACCGACGCCTTGGTGGCCTGCACCTGCGTCTTCACGTTCGGAATCTTGTCGCCGTAGATCTTCCCGATTGCGACCCCGAGCGGATAGTAGACGCCCGAGGTGCCGCCGGTCAGCACGTTGATGAAGGATTGCGCCTGCGCGCAAGGTGCCGACGCAGCCAGAGCAAGAGCCGCGGCCACGCCAAAAATCGTCCGTTTCATGGTTGTTGTACTCCCCAAACCGGCGGCGAAATTGGCCGGATGAGCGGTGCGGGTCAACCCATCCAAAAGGCAAAACAGGACTGCGGCAAACGGCCGATCCGGGTCGATTGTCGGGGAACTTGGCGGCTGCGGCGACGTGGCGCAGCGTGGACCGAGCTGCGTCAGGTGCGATGGTTGGGGCGGCCTGCTCGGTCACCTCTCCCGCTCGCGGAGAGGTCGGCGCGTCCGGGCGATGCGCAGCATCGTCCCGCGCGCCGGGTGAGAGCCCTCACTGGAACGACATGTCCAGGCACTTGGAGATGTCGGAGCCGAGGCCGGAGGAGATGATGATGCAGCCACGCACCTTCTGCGCGGTGACGTCGGCGGCCCAGACCGAATAGCCGCCGGGACCGAAGAACGAGTTGGTGTTCGGCGGCTCGGTCTCGGTGGCGTCGAAGTCGTAATGTCCGTCGGTCTCGAAGACGCGCGGTTTCTTGGTGCAGCCGCCGTCGGTCTGGACGTTGATGACTTCCTTGTTGTCGCGAGTCAGCGCCAGGGAGACCTGGCAGCGGAAATATTCCGAGGTCTTGGTGTTGAAGAGATAGGTGTAGGACTTGCAGGTCGCCGTGTTCAGCTTGCCCGGGGCGAGGCCGCGGCTGCACGAAATGCGCTGGTTGTGGCTGAGCTGGTACTCATCGGCCCGGGCGGCCGGCGCCAGCGCCGTCAGCGACACTACAGCAGCCCAGCAAAGCTTGATCACATGGCGCATCCGAATCATCCCTGCCAATCATTTGTCGAATTGCGTTCTAGACGGAAAGCGGAACATAGTCGCGAGGGGACGAAGGGAAAATCACAAGCTGCTGGGCAAGACGTGATGCGCTGCGGCGCTTTCGCAAATTGACCCGGACATATCGTTCGTGATTTGTTCAAGTTTGCACTGTCCCGACCGTGGGAGGATGGGATGACGGCATTTTCAATCAAGACATTTGCGATCGCAATGGCGCTCGGCGCCTTTGCCGCGCCCGCATCGGCGCAGACCGCGGCAACTCCGTGGGAGCTCAAATCCGACATGGGCTACGCCTATGACAAGGACGGCAAGACCTTTTCCTACAAGATGGGCACCAGCAATGCCGGCGAGCTGCTGAAGGGCGCCAAGAAGGTGCCGAAGGGCACACTGTTCTTCATCGGCCACAACGGCCAGCTCTACATGCGCAGCGGCTCGTATCTGGAGAGCGACGGCAAGTTCAAGTTCGGGCCGGATCAGTAGGGGCGCGGGCTGGCGGCCGACAGCGCCGCATCGCACCCGGTGTCATCGTCCGCCTTGTGCGCAATTGCGCACTGGGGCGGACGATTCAGTATTCCAGAGGCCGTGGTGATTGAATGGAGAGGCCGCGGCGTACTGGATGCCCCGGTCAAGCCGAGGCATGACAGCGGAGGATGGGGCGGGACGACATCGTCTAAAACGCCCCCGCCAGCTCCCTTGCGCCGGCTTTACCACTGTTCGAGTTCATGCGCTCGTCCGTCACGGCGAGCAGCTTCGCCACCGTGTTGTGGCGGATCGCGACCGGGTTGCGCTCGTAGCCGCCGCGCTGGAAGAAATTGGAGGTCGGCACCTGCTCGCGCATCGCCTGCGGCATCGTCACCATGTCGAGGCCGGTGCCGTCGCCGGTGAGGTTCATCATCTCGAGCTCGGCGGCGGTGAGCGGACGGCTGTAGCCCTTGGCGCGGGCGAACAGCACCGAGGTCAGCAGCTTGTGGGTCTGCAGCATCGGCCCGATGTCGACGTCGAGCACCATCGCATGCATGGCCCAGCCCTGCGGAGTGTTGCCGATCTTCTCGTGCTCCGACCAGGTGTCCGGCACCGACTTCGCATGCGCCACCATCTTCCTGAGCACGGCGAGCTTGTGTTCGAGCGCCCGGCGCGCCGGCCCTGAGGTCCGCGCCACCTTGTCGGAGAGCGCGCGAATGAATTCGTGGCCCTGCTCGGCCAGCAGCTCGACGCTGTTGGTGGTCAGCAGTTGGTTGTAGCCCATCGCGGTCGAGATCGCGCGCTTGCCGCCATGCTCGATGCCCGCCTGCACGTCGTAGCTGCCGGTGCCGCCGGTCTCGAACGAATAGACCCGCACCGCCTGCTCGCGCGTCAGCCCCGAGGCGAGCGCGTAGCGCGCATAGGCGCGCTTGAACTCGACCTCGCTGGTCGGGCGCTGCGGCGTGAACTGATAGAGCTCCTGCGCCGCACGCAGCAGATCGGCGACCACCGGAATGGGCTTTCGGGACGGGCGCTCCGGCGTTTCCTCCGGCTCCGGGTTCACCGGGCGCTTCGGTCCGGTATAGAGCGGCGGATGCTCCAGCACGTAATCGTCGAGCGTGACCTGCTGCCCATTACGCCGCTTGGCATTGCGCGTCTTCCGCTTCTCGTAGATCTGGCTCCAATAGGCGCCGGCCTCGGCATCGAAGGCCGCGCGCGCGGCCTGATATTCCGCGAGCTTGCGGCGATATTCGAGCACGGCCGGCGAGGCACCTTGCGCAAAAAACTGCGACAGCAGCTGGGCGTTGGCATTGCGAACGGCCGGCGGCAGCGTGTCGGCCTCGCCGCCGCGCGCAGCGGGTGAGATCAGGACAAGCGCGATTGGAACCAGCGCAAGGTTGTTTCGAATCGATCGATGCATGCTGCCCTCTTAGCAGGCATCCGGTAACCGTCACGTTAACGCGCCGTTTACCTCTTTTTTTAGCTCTTGCGTCACTTCCAGGCGAACACCGGTTGTTCCAGGTCGGTGACGCGGGTGTGCCGCCCCGCCAGCACCTCGCGGAACTGGTAGATCAGCGCCGCCGTCGGGGCGTGGATCAGGCTCATCCGGTGATGGAAGCGGATCACGCGCCGCGCGCTTTCGGGAATCGCAACGAAGTCGAAGGCGTCCTCGCGCTCGATCGTCGCCAGCGCGATATGATGGACGGAAGCGACCTCCTCCGGGTTCGGCCGGATCGCAGCGCTGCCCGCGGCCCAGACCACGACCGGCGTGATCAGATAGCCGGAACGCGTCGGATAGTCGTCGAGCGTGCCGAGCACATCCGCATTCGTGAGGCGAAGGCCGAGCTCCTCGTCGAGCTCGCGCAACGCGGCTTCGACCGGCGTCTCGCCGGCATCGCAGCGGCCGCCCGGCAGCGCCCATTGACCGCGATGGGCGCGCAGATGTGATGCGCGCAGCGTGAGCAGCAGCGCGGTGTCGTCGCCCTCGCTCGCGGTCAACGCAACCGCGACCGCGGCGCGCTTCAGCCCCGCCCGCGCATCATCCTCCGGCAGGCGCGTGAAGGCTGCGCAGGCATCCGCGATATTCCGTCGTGTGGCATCGTCGAACCGTCTCATGATGCTTGACTACACCACGTCCGGCCTCGAAGAAATGAGCTCGCAAGGCCCGCGCAGGAATGGACGACGACATGACCACCAAGGCCGCCGCAAGGCTGAAATCAGACGGCTGGAGCATCCTGGAGACCACGGGCTTCCTGCACCTGATCGGCCCCTTGTGGGAACGCAAGGTCGACGGCCATTACGAGTTCGCCCTCGCCACCGAGGACAAGCATCACAATCGTCGCGGTATGGTCCAGGGCGGCGTGATGATGACCTTTGCCGACCGCACCTGCGGCATGACCGCCCGCTACGTCTCCGGCAAGGAATACATGGCGACGGTGCAGCTCGACACTCATTTCGTGGAGGCCGGCCAGATCGGCGACATCCTGATCTCCCGTCCCCGCGTGGTGCGCTCGACGCGCAGCCTGATCTTCATGAGCACGGAGGTGACTGTGGATGGCCGCTGCATCGTGATGGCGAATGGCGTGTTCAAGATCCTGAAGGGGCCGGCGTAAGCGAAACGGTCAGGTCGCCTCCGCGTCGTTGCGAGCGCAGCGAACCAATCCAGTATCTTTCCGCCGGCGCATCTATGGACTGCTTCGCTGCGCTCGCAATGACGGGATGGGATGGCTATGCTGCCATCCAACGAGATCTCGAGGACCCGCCCATGCAATATCGTCAGCTCGGCCGCAGCGGCCTGAAAGTGTCGCCGATCTGTCTCGGCACCATGATGTTCGGCGGTCCCACGGATGAAGCCGCATCGAAGCGGATCATCGCCAAGGCACGCGATGCCGGGATCAACTTCATCGACACGGCGGATGCCTATTCGAAGGGGGCCTCCGAAGAGGTGGTCGGCCGTGCCATTGCCAGCAACCGTAGCGCCTGGGTGCTTGCGACGAAGCTCGCCAACCCCATGGGCGACGATCCCAATCGCGGCGGGCTGTCGCGGCGCTGGGTGCTGCAGGCGGCGGACGAGAGCTTGAAGCGGCTCGGCACCGACCACATCGACATCTACTATCTGCACAAGGAAGATCACGCCACACCTCTGGAAGAGACGGTGCGCGCGATGGGCGACCTGATCCGCGCGGGCAAGGTGCGCTATTTCGGCGTCTCGAACTACCGCGCCTGGCGCGTCGCCGAGATCTGCAACATCTGCGACCGGCTCGGCATCGACCGACCCGCAGTGAGCCAGCCCTACTACAACGCCATGAACCGCATGCCGGAGGTCGAGCACTTCCCGGCCTGTTCCTATTACGGCCTCGGCATCGTGCCCTATAGTCCCTTGGCGCGCGGCGTGCTCACCGGCAAGTACAAGCCCGATGCAGCCCCCGACAAGGAGACCCGCGCCGGCCGCAACGACACCCGCATGATGCAGACCGAGTGGCGGCCGGAATCGCTTCGCCTCGCGCAGGAGATCAAGGCGCACGCAGAGAGGAAGGGCATCACCGCCGGCCAGTTCGCGGTCGCCTGGGTGCTCAATTCCGCCTTCGTCTCGTCGGTGATCGCCGGCCCCCGCACCGAGGAGCAATGGGACGGCTACATCGGCGCGCTCGACTATCGCTTCACCGCGGAGGACGAGGCGCTGATCGACCGGCTGGTGACGCCGGGCCATCCCTCGACGCCGGGCTACAACGATCCCGCCTATCCGATCGAGGGCCGCCGCGCGCGGACGGCGTGAGAACGAGAAACGACGATGCCCCTCGAAGACCGCTACGGGCTGCCGCTCTCCACCACGTCGCACGAGGCGGCATCCGCCTATCGCGAGGGCATTGACCTCATGCTCGCGGGATGGACCGGCACGGCGGAGACGCTGGAGCGCGCGATTGCGGCCGACCCGGATTTCGCGCTGGCTCACATCGCCCGCGCCCGCGTGCACGCCTTCTACCAGCAGGGCGATCTCGCCCGAGGCAAGGCAGCGCTCGCGCGCGAGCTCGCCGCAAAGCGCGGCACCGAGCGCGAACGCTCGCATGTCGAGACGCTGGCGCTCGCGATCGAGGGTCGGCTGCTAGAAGCGATCGCATCGACGCTGAAGCACATCGAGAGCTGGCCGCGCGACGCCGTCGTGCTGTCGCTGCCGCTCGGCGCGTTCGGCCTGTTCGCATTCTCCGGCATGGCCGACCACGATCGCGCCCGACACGAGCTCTGCCAGCGCGTCGCGCCGCACTACGGCGAGGACTGGTGGTTCCTCACCATGTCCGGCTGGGCGATGACCGAGAATGGCGACGTCGCGCGCGGCCGCGCCGTCACCGAGCGCGGCTTCAATCTGCGCCGGGCGAACGCCCACGCCGCGCACGCGGTGCTGCATGCGATGTTCGAGGATGGATCGATCGACGCGGCCGATCGTCTCGTCGACGACTGGATCCCGACTTACGACCGCGCCGGAATCCTGCACGGCCACATCCGCTGGCATCAGGCGCTCGGCGCGCTCGAGCACGGCGATGCCGCACGGGCGCTGGCGATCTATGCCGACGTGCTTCAGCCCGACGCGACGCAGGCGCCGCCGCTCAACGTCATCACCGACGCCGCCTCGCTGCTCTGGCGCCTGTCGGCTTACGGCCATGCCGTGCCGAAGGCGCTGTGGCTCGAGGCCGACGCCGCCGCGCAAAAGCTGTTTCCGAAATCGAGCCTGTCCTTTGCCGACGTTCACATGGCGCTGTTCGCAGCCGCGACGCAAAACCGCGAGGCCCTCGCCACGCGCCTTGCAGCGATCGAGCACCGGCTCGCCGACGGCAAGCTCCCGGCCGGCCCCGTGGTGCCGGCGATCTTCCGGGCGCTCGCGGCTTTCGCCGATGAGGATTACGCTGCCTGCGTGCAAATGCTCGCGCCGGTCCTCAGCGAGGTCGTGCGGATCGGCGGCAGCCACGCGCAGCGCGAATTGATCGAGGACACCTGTATCGTCGCGCTCATGCGCAGCGGCGAGTTCCCCCGCGCCCGCGCCCTGCTGGACGCCCGCCTGCACCGCCGGCCCTCGCTGCGCGATACGCGCTGGCAGGCGGCGACAGGCTAGCTCTGCCACGAAAAAAACACCGGCCTGGCGGCAAATGCCGGCCGCGACAGGTTGGGCGCGAGTTGGACGAATCGTCGTTGGGGTGGCGGGTGGTATTCCAGTCGGGTCTTGCAGAACAAACGGGATCGCAACCAATTGATGGTTCGATGGTTGTTGGTCGGAACTTTTCTGCTCCAGCACTCCGGCATGGGAGCCTGACGATGCGCTTCTGCCGCCCAGCCCTCGCCGTCTCGATCATGGCGCTAGCAAGTCCTTGTTTTGCCGAGACTTCCAAGCCCATCCCGGTCAACAATCCACCGGCGCAGAACGCCTTTATCGACCTCCTGGCGCTGATGTCCGGCCACTGCAAGACACTCAAGGTCGCCGGGCGCACCTTCGCGTGCAAGACGGTGGCCTACGCCCATGGTGACAGGGGCCGGGTCAATTTCGCGGTCGCGGTCGACAATCCGTCCGATGACAGCCACGTCGTGTCGTTCTCCGGCGAGAACGGCAAGCGCGCCGACGACAATTCCTACGAACTGCCGATCGACCGCATGCTGCTCAATTCCAAGGACCGCCCCAAGGTCGACGGCCTACCGGTGCCGGCCGAGCAGACCTCCACCGGTGTCTGCCGCCAGACCGGCAATTTCGCCGCCAGGAAGGTGAACGACGTCACCTGCTCGGCGACCGACAATCAGGGCCGGAAATACGAGCTCCTGTTCGTCTCCGACGGCACGCCGGTCAGCGTGCGCCGCATCCGCCAGTCGGCGCCGTCGATCCAGGACCCGTTCAAATAGCTCCATCCATCACGCGAACGCCTTCTCCAGCGTCGCGAAGATGACCGCGAGCGACTTGTCGTGCCGCGTCACCGGCGGCACCGGGCGATCGATCTTCATGAGCCGATAGACCGCCATCTGCGCCGCGCGCACCGAATATTCGACGGTGAACACGACGTCTTCAGGAATTTCGACGAACTGGCTGACGAAGGCGAGATTGACGGAATTTTCGGGCACCGGCAGCGGCCGGTCGGCCAGATTGCGCGGCATGAACATGCTGGTGATGTAGGGCATGCGGCAGGGAATGCAGATCGCATCCTCGAACACGACGGGATCGAAGTTCAGGTGACCGCAGAGCTCCTTCAGGATCTCCGCGCCGCCGCAATCGGACATCGGCTTGCCGACGAAATTGCCGACGCGGTCGGGATGCAGCGCATAGCCCCAGAACACCTGCACGTTCTTCGGCTGCCCCGTGAAATGCGGCTGGTGATAGAGCACGACCGACATCAGCCAGTTGGAATCCTTGAACGTGACGAGCCCGCCGGTGCCGGCCCTGTTGCCGGAGAACGCCTCCATTTGGTCGAAGAACCGTGGATCGCGGCAGGTGACGGTGAACGACAACCAATAGGATTCGGGAATCGAATTGTTGAAGGTCGACGGGTTGCCGAATTCGGGACGCCCTTTCGCGATCGTCTCCCATAGCGACCAGCCCTGACTATCGGCCTTGGTCAGACGCGGCGGCGGCTCGGTCATCGAGCCCAGGCTGGAGGCGTCCGTCATCGAGCCGTTCTGGAAGAAGACGATATCGTCGTCCTCGAGCCGGACGTTGGCCGTGCGGCTGTCGCGGTCGAGCGTGAGCTGGCGCACGCGCAAGCGCGCGCCCTCGGCCTCGAACGCCATGTCGATGACGCGCGTGTCGCGCACGAACTGCACGCCCTGGCGCTTCAGCCAGTCGGTGAGCGGCCGCACGATCGCGTCATACTGATTGTAGACGGTGCGCTTGACGCCGCCGAGCGTCTCGATGCGCGGGAATTCGCTCATGAAGCGGTGCAGATAGCGCTTCAGCTCGACCGCGCTGTGCCAGGGCTGGAAGGCGAAGGTGGTCTGCCACATGTACCAGAAATTGGACTCGAAAAATCCGGGCGACAGCCAGTCGGTTATGCGGCTATTGCCGAGCGTCTCCTCCGAGGCCTCGGTGAGCCGCAGCAGTTCGAGCCGATCGCGCGCGGAGAAGCCCATGTGCGAGACGTCGACCTTGAAGCGGTTGCGGTCGACCAGACGCGCACGGGAATGCGCCGGGTTCTCTTCATTGAAGGCGACCGTCTCGTCGCGCACGCTGAGGCCGGGACGTTCGAGCGAGGGAATGCTCGAGAGCAGATCCCAGATGCATTCGTAATGGTCGGTAGTGAGCATGCGCCCGCCGCGCAGCGAATACGCGCCGTTCGCGAGCTGCGCGCCGTCGAGGCTGCCGCCGACCAGCGGCTGCGCTTCGTAGATCACGATGTCGCGCCCCGGCAGCTGCGCATCGCGAACCAGGAACGCCGCGCCCGCGAGCGAACCAATGCCACCGCCGATGAAATACGCCTTCATGACCTGCCTCGATTGCATTTCGAATGTGGCAGCCACATTGCATCGGGCGGCAGCGGCCGAAGTTGCGCTGGATCAAGGGCGACGCGAGGCGAAATCACGTCGACGTTATCCCGACCGGCTTCCTGGCGTAGATCTGCTCGATCTCGGCGGCGAAACGGCGCTCGAGCGCGGGACGCTTGTTCTTCAACGTCGGCGTGAGCAGGCCACTGGCAATAGTCCACGGCTCCAGCGTCCACCATACCGCGCGCGGTGTCGCGTAGGACGGATAGGCCTTCACGGCGGCCGCTATTCTGGCCAGCAGAGCGGCCCGTTCCGCCGCGGCGCCTTGCTTGCCGCTCGCCGCGAGCCTTTCCTTCTCCTGGGCCCAGGCTCTTGCATTCAGCACGACCAACGCGGCGAGGAACGGCCGCTGTTCGCCGATCACCAAGGCCTGCTCGAACAAGGGATCGGCGAGAATCGCGGTCTCCAGATCCACCGGCGCGATCTTCTCGCCGGTTGAAGTGACCAGGATGTCCTTGATGCGACCGGTGATGGTGATCCGCCCGCTCTCGATGCGGGCCTGATCGCCGGTGTGCAGCCAACCGTCGGCCTCCTTGACCCTGCGCGTCTCCTCCGGCTTGTGCCAGTAGCCGAGCATCACGCTGGGGCCGCGCACCAGCAACTCGTTGTTCTCTCCGAGCTTGACCTCGATGCCGTCGAGAACGCGGCCGACGGAGGACGGATCGTTGTCGTCGGGCGTATTGACGGAAACGACCGGCGAGGTCTCGGTCATGCCGTAACCCTGAAGAATGTCGAGCCCGAGCGCGAGAAACAGGCGGATGACCGGCTCGGCGATCGGAGCGCCGCCGGAGACCGCAACGCGCAGGCGTCCGCCGAACTGGGCCAGCACCTTGTCGGCGACGAAACGCTTTAGGAGCGGCCAGGCGAGCCGGTCGAACAGCGCCGGCGAGCCTCGCCCCTGCCGCGCGTCGAAGCGCCGGCCCCCGACGGCAAGCGCAAGATCGAGCAGCGCGCGTTCTGCGCCACCGGCCGCCGCGCGATGTTGCATGATCAGAGCGTGGATGCGCTCATAGATCCGGGGCACGGAGACCAGCACCGTCGGCCGTACCATTTTCAGGTCTTCCCCCAGCTGCGACACCGAGCGCGCATAGGCGACGCAGGCGCCCACCGCGATCGGATAATAGTAGCCGCCGGTACGCTCGAAGGTGTGCGAGAGCGGCAGGAAGGACAGGAAGACGTCGTTGGGCACGGCGGCGATGCGCCGCGCAACGGCCTTCACGTTGGCAACGACGTTGTCATGCGACAGCATCACGCCCTTGGGCCGGCCGGTCGTGCCCGAGGTGTAGACGATGGCGGCAAGATCGCCCGGCTCGACCGGGACGTCAGCCAGCGGCGCGCTTGCGCCGTGGGATTCTGCGAGCCAACGGTCGAGCGGGACGATACGGGCATCGGCGGCATTAGGCCCCGCCGCGTCCGCGCAGACGACGCGCTTGAGACGGTCGAGCGACTGGCCCGTGGCGGTGATCGCCTGCCAGCGCGACAGCGTATCCACGAACAGCAGCAGCGCACCGGAATCGGCGAGGATGTAGGCGATGCTATCGGGGTTGTCGACGGCATGCATCGGTACCGGAACGAGGCCGCGCGACAGCGCCGCCTGGTCCATCGCGACATGCGCAATGCCGTTCGGCATCAGGATGGCGACGCGCTCGCCTGGCGAAAAACCCTCCGCAGCCAGCGCCCGCCGCCAGCGATCGAATTCCGCATCGATTTCCTGCCAGGACCGACTGACCCAGCGCGCGGCCGCGCCGTCGAAATGGCGATAGGCCTCCGCCGCCGGCGTCGCCTTGACGCGCCAGCGCAGGAGCTCCGGTAGCGTCCTGATCTCGGCAAGCCCATCCGGTTGACTCGTCGGCTCCGGCATGGCGTTCTCTCGCATCCCATCGATTCCCAATCATTTGGTGGCTCGACACTAGGCCGGCCAGTTCCCGCCGCTTTGATCCTCAGCAAGGCGGCCATGCTTCGGAGCGACCCATGACGCGCGACCGCCTGCTGCTGCTGCGCCCCGGCTTCGAGGACCCGGCCTTTCCGGGGCGCCTGTTCTATTGCTGGCATTGCGCGCTGATCGAGGGCGTGCTGGCCTCGTTTCCGCAGCTGGCCGCAAAGCTCGACGTCGAGCGCGTCCCGTGGCCGCGCCCGCGGCAGCCGGTCATCGCACTGGTTGGCGAGCAGAATCAGTCGCTGCCGCTGCTGGTGCTGGCAGACGGAGCGACATCGCCGCGCCAGACCGGCAGCCATGCGGGTCGCGCCTTCATTGCCGACAAGGACGCGATCCTCGCCGCACTCTCCGAACGTCACGGCTTTCCCGATCCGCATCCGTGAGAGCATAGCTCGCGCAACGTTCGTGTCCCGGACGCGGTGCAGCGCGGAGCGCTGCTCCGCCGAGCCGGGACCCATGCCGCGAAGGGCTCCCCTTGAAAGAGGTGCCCCGGCTCTGCAGCGCACCGTCGAAGAGACGCTGCGCTGCGTCCGGGGCACGAGCGGCGCGTAGCCGGCATGAGCGGAGCGAAATGCGGGAACAGTCTTTCCGGATATCGCTCCGCGCATCCGGGCTGCAAGTCCCCGTCCCGAAACGAGGGAAGATTGGCATTGCACTTTCCTGCTCGCCTCCCATAGTCGCGCCGACAAGACTCCGGAAGCGTCTACGATGCCCCACTCCCTCCCCGCCCTCATCGTCGTCGACGTCCAGCGCGCGTTCGACGAATGGGAGGCGGCGGGCAAGCGGCGCAACAATCCGGATGCGGTGGCGCGCATCGTCGATCTGCTGAAGGCCTTCAGAACGAACCGCGCGCCGATCTTCCACATCCGCCACGAAGGCACCAGGCCGAATTCATCGTTTCTGCCATCGCGTTCCGGCTACGCGGTCAAGGACGAGGCGCGCGAGCAGGACGGCGAGGCGGTGATCGTCAAGCGCGTCAACAGCGCGTTCATCGGCACCGATCTCGAGACGCGCCTGCGCGCAGGCAACATCGCCACGCTCGTCATCTGCGGCGCCACCACGAATCATTGCGTCGAGACGACGACGCGGATGGCCGGCAATCTCGGCTTCGATGCGCGCCTGGTGCGCGATGCGACCTGGACGTTCGACCGCGTCGGGCCCGACGGCGAGGCGCATTCCGCCGAGGAGATCCACGCCATGACGCTGTCGAATCTCAATGGCGAATTCGCGCGAATCGTCATTGCGGACGAGGTCATCGCATCATTCGCGGCGAAGTGATGGCGGCGGCGCGATGGGCGCCGGCGATGCGACGATACACCTCACGACATACGATCATTTGCGCGAGATCGCACGTCGCACGCTGCGTCGTTTCGACGCCCGCACTGGCCGGAACCCAGCCGGCTCCCATGTGTTGTCGCACGACATTCAACTGGAGTGACGACATGAAGTATCTGATTGCCGCGATCGCCCTCGGTGCTGCGGCGTTTGCCGGCGGATCGGCAGCCAACGCGGCCGGCAATTCAAGCGCGAAGCCGAACACGCCAGCCGGCCATTCGACCGACATCAGCGCGCAGCACCGGCATCATCATCATGGCCAACGCCATCACCATCGCTGGCGCCATCATCACCACGGCTATTATCGTCCGCACTACCGGAGCTACGGCTACTACCCCAGGCACCACGGCTATTACGGCGGCGGACCGTACGGCTATTACGGCGGCGGTCCCGGCGTGACGTTCAGCTTCGGCGGCGGACGCTGGTAGGACAAAAGACGAGAGGCCCGCAGAGATGCGGGCCTCTTTTGTCATTCGCGCAAGATCGTCCCCGCCGTCTCCAGGCCGCTCGCGAGCGCGGCCTCGACCGTGCCCATGTCACGTCCGCGATAGAGAGCTTCCCCGGAAAATAGCACCCGGCCGTCGGCACGTGCGAGGATCGCTTGCGCCTCGCGCGTCCGCGGCGTCGCCCACGAATAGGCGCCGCGGGCGAAACGATCATGCGCCCAGTTGGTCGCGGCCGCCGCCACCAATTCGCGCGCGATGTCGTCGCGCGGCAGGCCGAAGACGGCGGCGAGCGAGTCGAGCCCGGCATCGATCAATCCTTGCGGATCGAGGCTTTCCAGCTCGGTCGTGCGCGGGCCGCCGAACCAGCCCGTGAGCACGGGATGCTGGCCAGGATAGCGCGTCCACCACACCGGGATCGCCTGGTCGGACAAGAGGAAAGTCATGTCCGCGAGATTTTCCTTGCGCGCGCGCCACCATGGCCGCGCGAAGCGCAGCAGGATCTTGATGACGTTGCCGAAGCCGATGTCGTCGGCAGCAGCAAGCCTCGCGCGCGCCGCCGCCGGCAACGCGATCTCGCGCAGCAGCGGAAGCGGCACCGTGAGGATCACGCGATCGCAGGCGTGAACATCGCCGCCGGCGCAGCGAACGGTCACCGCGCCGCCCTCCTCCGCAATGGCCGACACGACGCTGCCGAGGCGGATGGTGGCGCCGTGCCTGCGGCAGTCGGCGGCCAGCACGTCGATCATCGCGCCGTATCCGCCATCGATGCGCGCCTGCGGGGCGTGCCCGCCATCCATCCATTCCGCGCGCAACGCCAGCGTGGACGCGCGCTCAGGATCGGCCGCGTCATACCCCTCGACCATTCGCTCGATCGAACGGCGCATCGGCGCATAGTCACTCCCGGCAAAATGCCGGCGCAGGAAGTCGGCGACGGTGAGGTCATTCTTCAAGTCGCGCAGGATGGCTTGAAGCTCCGCTTCATGGGGATCGTGGCGCTCCTCACGCGCGAGCTTCGTCCCGTCGAAGCTCCACTGCTCGCCTTCGATCTCCTGAAGCGACAGCCCGGCCTCGCGCAGCAGGCCGCGCGTGACCGGCGCCTCGCCATGAACGAATTCGGCGCCGCCATCGGCGGGATAGCCGAACTCCGAGGCCGGCAGCGGATGAATGCGGCCGCCACAGCGCTCGCGCGCCTCCAGGATCGTCACCTTCCGGCCGGCACGCGCCAGCTCGCGCGCCGCCATCAGGCCGGCCGCGCCGGCGCCGACAATGACGATGTGCTCGGAGGTGTCGGACATGGCCGCGCTTTACCGGCTCGCGGCTTGCGGATCGTTCTTGATCAGGTATCGCAGCAGCAGGACGCCGCCGCCGAGCTCGCGCGTGCTCTCCAGCGTCATCGCGGTGATCGACGCGCGCCGCTCGCTGTCCGCCTCTGTCGAGTCGAACACGAAGGGTGCGCCTTTTGCGCCGTCGACTGCGGGGCTGAGGATCAGGTTGAATTCGTCGATGAGACCGGCGCGCAGGAACGCGCCGTTGGCGATGCCGCCGCCCTCCACCAGCAGACGCTTTACACCCAGCTCGCGGGCGAGAATGTCCAGCGCCAGCGCGAGGTCGATCTCGGATTTGCCGGCAAAGATGTAGGACACGCCTTCGCCGCGCAGGCCGGCGAGATGCGAATCAGGTACGCGCTCGGTCAGCACGACGACGATGGGGTCGCCGCCGATGTCCGCGCGCCCCCAGCCAATCTTGCCCTGTGCATCGAGCACGACGCCAAAGGTTTTCGCATCGCGCCGCGCAAACCAGTTTTCGCGCGGGAACGTTGCGTCCGTTGCGGGATAGGGCTTGCCCTTGGCGAACTCCGAACCGGTGACGCGGCCGATCACCCAGGCATCGCCGCCGAGCTCGTCATGGATCTTCTCGAACCAATCCGTCCCTGCGCCCTTCGGGCGCCAGCGGCTGGGATGCGTGCGACCGTCGAGGCTGGAGTGCATCAGACAGATGACATACGGTTTCATGCAATCCTCCGGGTAGCACTCAGGCCGCGGATCCGCGCCCGGCGCGACCGTTGACGATCACCGCCAACGGATTGAGCCTTGGCGGCGCAACCAGCTGGAGCGTGTTGGTATCGCGATGATTGAACGGCGCGCCGCGCACGAATAACGCGGTCTGGATCAGATAGGTCCAGCTGCCGTCGTCGTTGAAGGTGATGTCGCAGCGGTAAGCATCGGTGCGGAAGGCTCGTTCCAGGAAATCAGTCGAGCAGATCCCGTAAGCAGTGTCGCCGCGCTTCGCGGTGACCGTGATCGTCCTGTCATCCGGCCCGCCCTTGCCCGAGGCCAGCAGCACCTGTCCGCGGGGGATCGCCAGCGTCTGCATGATCAGCCCGGTCGCGGGCTCCCACAGCCAGTAACCGACCTGGTCGTGGAACGTGATGTCTTCCTCGGGCGTGTTGATATGGATGTGGTAGCGCAGCCCGTACAGCAGCTGCGGCCCATTGGCCTGCGGGTCGATCGGGTCCATGCGGATGCGCTCGATGAAGGTCCGCCGCTCGGGCCCTTCCGCCTTCGGATTGATGTCGATGCCCTTGTCCGCCTGCCACGTGCCGGCGAGGGCGCGGAGCGGGCCGAGATTGGCGAGGCCGTCGGACGAGACGTCCTCGGGCTCGGTGAAGATGTCGGCGGGAATCGGGAGCATGGAGGCCTCGCGGGGTTGCCGAGACCAGCAATATCACAGGCAGCGTGGCGGGAATTCAACTCATGCCCCGACAAGCGCTGGAGGCATTCGAGCCATGCGACGATGCTCGTTGCGCACCCCGCCGTGCGGCGTGGCACGGCCGCCGGCCCGGAGACCGCTCTCAAGCCGCTTCCGACGTTGATCTCGCCCGCTGCTCGAGCACGCCGATCGTCGACACCAGGTTGTCGCGTCGCGCGCGAAGGTTGAGCGCGAGCAGCGGATATGTCGGCTGCTGCACGTCGAACACCCCGGCCCGCGTCTCCTCCTCGAGGATGTCGGTGTTTAGGAGTCGAACGCGCCACCACAAATCGGCGATCAACGCATCGAGCCGGAGTTCACCGGCAGCACCAGAACGGGACACTTTCTGCATCGCTTGCCTCAACCTGATACGGCCTCTTCGCCGAGACCTTGGCTTGGGTCCTGACTGAGCAAGCGGAGTGCCAGGAATGGCCGGGTGCAGGCATGCCGGTTGGAACCAACAATTGGGCACTGCACAGTGATCCGGGGCCTGTTCCCGCTCGTTCTCAGCCTCGGAGATCGCTTGTCGAGGCGCTATGATCGCTGCTATCCGGGCTATAGATGTGCCAATCCGGGCTGAAGCTCGCGTGCCCCGGCGGGGTGAGGCGCGGCTGTCGATTGGTGCGAGCAAAGGGCCGAAGGCAAAGGTGGACTGGGCTGATTTGATCGGACGCGTCGCCTCTCACGGTGACCGGGCCGCTTTCAAGCGGCTATTCGAGCATTTCGCGCCTCGCATCAAGGGACTGATGCAGAAAGCCGGGTGCAGCTCCGACGAGGCGGAGGAGATCGCCCAAAATGCGATGATCGCCGTGTGGCGGAAGGCGAGCCTTTTCGATCCTGCGACGGCGGGCGCGGCGGCCTGGATATTCACGATCGCGCGCAACCTGCGGATCGATTTATTCCGTCGCAGAGCGCGGGCAAACCGTCTGCATACCGATTCCGAGCTGCCAGATGCACCGGACCCAGCCGAATCGGCAGATGCCATCATTTCGCGGGTGCAGGATGCCGCACGGATCGAGTCGGCCATCGAGCAACTCTCGACAGAGCAATCCATGGTGGTGAGGCTGTCGTTCATCGAGGAGAGGGCGCATCCTGAAATCGCGAGCCTGCTCGGTATTCCGCTCGGAACGGTCAAGTCGCGGATCAGGCTGGCGATGAACCGGTTGAGAGACATATTGGACGAAGAAGCATGACGATCAGCCACCACCCCCCTGAAGATCTTCTGGCCGATTTCGCGGCCGGCAAGCTGGAAGAGGCCCATCAGCTGGTCGTAGGAGTTCATGTGGCAGGATGCGCCCGGTGCGCCCGTTTTGTGCGGGCCATCGAGCAGCTTGCGGGAGCAGCGCTGGAGGATGTCGAGCCGGTGCCGATCGCACCAGATGCGTTCGACCGCGTCATGTCGCGAATTGACAGCTCTCCGGAAGGCCAAGCGGCGCCGCCCCTCACGTCCGACGCCAATCATGATCTTCCGCCGGCACTGCAAAAGTATCGCATCGGCAAGCGCCGGCGCATCGCGCCGGGTCTGAGCATGCGGCCGATTGAGCTTTCCGGTTCGGGCAAGGCGCGCGCTTTTCTGCTTCGGTCCGCGCCAGGCTCGCGCATGCTTGAACACACGCACACCGGCACCGAACTGACCCTCGTCCTCGAGGGCAGCTTCAGCCACGAGGGCGGACGCTTTGGCCCTGGTGATTTCGATTACGGTGATGACGAGATCGAGCATCGTCCCATCGTCGGGGACGAAGGCCCATGCGTCTGCCTGGTCGCAATGACCGGCGATCTGCGCATGAACGGTTTTCTCGGCCGACTGATCGGGCCGTTCGTGCGACTTTGATTTTCTCAAATCCTTCTCCCGGAGTGATCCAGACATGCGCCCGGAGCGTTTCGAAACAAACGCAAGGGAGACAGGACATGGCCGGTTCAAGCCTGGCGAGTCAGGTGCCGAGCGAGAGGCTGCCTGAACTCCTGGCACGCGTTTCCGCAGGCGAGACACGTGCCTTCGCAGAGCTCCACACGCTGACACGAGGCCGGCTACGCAGGATAGCGCTGGCCGTTGGAGCCTCACCTCACGACGTCGACGACATCCTCCAGGAGACCTTTCTGAAGATCTGGCGCAAGGCTGGTCGGTTCGATCCCGGACGCGCCCCGGCGATAGCCTGGATGTCCGCGATCGTCCGGAATGCCGCTATTGATCATCGGCGGACCAGAAGGCAGCCAACTTGCGAATTGAACGAAGCGCTCTTGGTTCCGGCGGGAGCCGGCGCGTCATCGATCGAGGATTTCGACTACGCCAGTGCCGAGCCGATCGCGCGCAGAGCATTGGCTCGTTTGCCGGAAGATCGCCGCAGGCTGGTGGCTCTCGCTTATATCGAAGGCGAGAGCCGCGCCAGCCTGTCACGACGCTTCGGTGTGCCGGTCGGCACCATCAAGACCTGGCTGCATCGAACCATCCTGGCGGTGCGCAAGGATTGCCTTGCGGCTGCGGCCTGACGCCGGAGAGCGCGCATGGCTGCAGAGATCATCGCGTTTCCGGAACCCGATCGCGGGAACCGGCTCGTCTCTTCGATCGCACGGCTCGAAGCGGTTCTGAGAGATGTCGAACGTGTCGGAGCCGACGATCCTGGAATAAGCCTCGATCGGCTGCTTGCTGCCATCGAGCGCATAAGCGATCAACTGGTCGATCTCGCCTGCCTCCTGCTCGACGAAGATGCGAAGCTGCAGGCTCAAAGCACATTCAGGTCCTTGTCCGACAAGATCGCGGAAACCAGAGACACGTTCGACCAGCTCGGAGGGCGAAGTTATACCTAGCTCGGCCTGCCACGCTTGCTCACGCTTGGTGTGCCAGCTTTCGAGCGACGAGAAATCCGATCCAGGCACTGACGCCGGCGAGAAACGATCCCCAGCAAACGTCCGCAAGTGTCAGCCCGGTCGACCAATTCCGAAGGGTCGCCTGATTGGTGAGATCATAGGTCGCATAGCTGAAGCAGCCGAGCATCAGGCCGGACGTGAAGGCGCGCAGCGCACTCCCGTCTTGCTGCGCGGGCAGCACCGCGAACCAGATCAAACCGATGGGATACAACAAGTAAAATGCCGCAGCGGCCGCCAGATTGGGCTCGCCGCGCAACATGTCGCCCAGCGCCGGCCGGTACAGCCTTTCAACCATGATCTTGAGCCAGACCATATCGATTGCAACAAAGGTCAAAGCCACCGAAAGATAGGTGAAGAGAAGATTCATGTCCGCGTTCCCGTCCGATGGCATCTGGCCGGCTTGTCGAACCCGGCACCGGATTAACGAACGGCGAGCCACGCCGGATCATATCCACGCACTCGCGCCCGCTTGCGTCCAGTCAACGGCCACCGGCCATCAATGCGCGTGTTTCGGCGGCCACGGAAAGAATGCATTGGTTCGTGCCTGATACTCCCGATAGCGGTCGCCGCGCGATTGCAGCATCTGCTCCTCGAGCGGGGGTATCCCCGTCACATGCACGAGTATCCAGTACATGATCGCCGGCGCCGCCAGGCTGGCCCACCCCCACGCATATCCGGGCGACAGCGCGATGACCGGGTAAGCCCACCACCCCAGCCATTCGAAGAAATAGTTCGGATGACGCGACCATCGCCAAAGGCCGGCATTGCAGACGAGCCCGGCGTTGGATGGGCAGAGCTTGAACCGGCGCAATTGCTGGTCCGCCAATGCTTCGGCAGCGACAGTCCCCAGAATGATGACAACTCCGGCATAGTCCTGCAGCCGCAATCCAGGCTCAGGGGCGTGGGCTGCGAGGAAGATGGCGAACGGCAGCGGCACCGAGACCAGCGCCTGCGATTGCAGGAACAGGAACATCCGGCGAGGGGCCGCCGTCCCCCACTGCCGCGCATAGTTCGCGTAGCGCGGATCGTCGATGCCCGCCGCGGCGCGGCGCGCAATGTGCGTTCCAAGTCGCACCGACCAAAGCAACGCGAGCCCTGCGACGAGCACTCGGCGTGCCGGCGTGCCAGCGTCGAGAGGCCACAGAGCGGCGACCGCGCCAGCGAGGCCGGTCGCGTAGGACCAGATTGCATCAACCCATCCGGAGTTTCCCGTACGCTGCTGAACGACCCAGGCCAGTCCCATCAGGAGACAAAGGGCCAGCGCAATACCGCCTATTGCCTGAACATGCACCAAAACCATGCCCTCACCAGAATTGCCCTCTCCTCGATACGTCGACTGCAGGGGCCGGTTTCGCGCTCGGCGACGGGTCGGCCGATGGTCCGCAAGGTGATCCGCGCCATCTCGCCGAACGTTTCCTTGCGCAGCGACCGTATCGAGCACCGTATTGACGGTATCCAGTGGGGGCGACAGAGAATGCGTTTGGCCGTGATCGGGACCGGAATTGCCGGCAATGCTGCCGCGTGGCTCCTGTCGAAACGCCATGCCGTGACGGTGTACGAGCGCGAACTGCGCCCGGGCGGACATAGCCATACCGTTCGCGTCGACTATGATGGCGAGGCCGTTGACGTCGATGTCGGCTTCATCGTGTTCAACGAGGCGAATTATCCGCAATTGACCGCGCTGTTCGCGCAGCTGGGCGTGAGGACCGTCGAGACTTGCATGAGCTTCGCCATGTCCGCCGATCATGGCCGGTTCGAATGGCGGGGTGGCGGCGAGACCTTTCTGCAGACTGTTTGCGGCCTGTTTGCACAACCGCGCAACCTCTCATCGCCATCCTATTTTCGCATGCTGACCGAGGTCCTGCGATTCAACAGGCAGAGCGCGGCTGACTTGCGCGCCGGCCGGCTGCAAAACCTGACGCTCGGCGAGTATCTGCGCAAGGAATCGTTCGGGCCGCGCCTGTTCTCCGATTATCTTGGACCGATGGGCGCGGCCATCTGGTCGTCCTCGTCGGCCGACATTCTGTCTTTCCCAGCGGAAAACTTCGTCGCCTTCTTCGACAACCACCGGCTCCTGCACCTGGACCGGCCGCGCTGGCGGACCGTGGAGGGTGGCAGCCGGCGCTATGTCGACAAGCTCACCGCTATGTTCAAGGACAACATTCGGCTAGGCTGTGCAGTGACGTCGATCCATCGAGCGGAGCATGGCGTGACGATCCGCGACAGTCATGGTGGTGCGGAGACTTACGATGCCGTCGTGATGGCCTGTCACAGCGATCAGGCCTTGGCGGCGCTGTCGGATGCCGACGCCCAGGAGCGCTCCGTTCTCGGCGCGATCAGATATGCCCCCAACACCGTCTATCTGCACCGCGATCGCAATCTCATGCCCAGGCGCCGCCAGGCATGGGCATCCTGGAACTTCCTGCAATGGCCGCGACAAACGCCCGTCCAGAACGACGTCGCGGTGACCTATTGGATGAATCGGCTGCAGGGCATAGACGACCGCAAGCCATTGTTCGTCAGTCTCAACCCTCCTTTCGAGCCGGCGGCCCATCTGACGTTTGGAAAATTCAGCTTCGCCCATCCGCAATACGACCTGGCAGCGTTCGCGGCGCAGCGTCGGCTCCCCGCAATTCAAGGGCGCCGCCGAACCTGGTTCTGCGGTGCCTGGACCGGCTACGGCTTTCACGAGGATGGCTTGCAGGCCGGCATCTCCGTTGCCGACGCGCTTGGCTGCGAGGTTCCGTGGCGGCAGCCGGACTCGTTCCTGGTCCAGGCAGCCGAGTAGCACGATGGCCCGCACGAAAACCGCCGAAGCGGAGAATGCGACAGCGCCGGCCGCGCTCTACTGGGGAAAAGT
Source organism: Bradyrhizobium sp. CCBAU 53415 (assembly GCF_028128735.1). Lineage (NCBI taxonomy): Bacteria > Pseudomonadati > Pseudomonadota > Alphaproteobacteria > Hyphomicrobiales > Nitrobacteraceae > Bradyrhizobium > Bradyrhizobium sp. CCBAU 53415. Next base: position 509,829 of record NZ_LBJF01000024.1, read on the forward strand.
GATGCACGCGAGGTGGCGGCCCGTGCGACACCGGTTCACCTATCGCGTGATGAGCCTGTTGATCGACCTGGATCGTTTGAACGAAGCGGATCGCCAGTCCTGGCTATTCGGTATCAACCGAGCAGCCCCCTTCAGCTTCCACGAGTGCGATCACGGCGACGGCAAAGGCGGGCGCCTGAGCCAGTACGCCCGACGACTGGCGGCGGAGCGCGGCGTCGAGCTCTCGGGCGGTCGCATTCTCCTTCTCTGCTATCCCAGAGTCCTGGGCTACGTGTTCAACCCGCTTTCGGTCTATTTCTGTTACGACGCGTCCGGCGATCTCGCACTGTTGATCTACGAGGTCCGCAACACCTTCGGGGACATGCATTCCTACATCCTGCCCGTGCAGGATGCGCGGCCGGGCTGCACAATACGGCAGAGCCAGGCGAAGGAATTTTACGTTTCGCCTTTCATGGCGATGGAGACGCACTACCGCTTCAGCATTTCTCCACCGGAGCGAGACGTGATGGTCAGGATCGTGCAGACGAGCGAGCAGGGCGCGATGTTTGCGGCGGCGTTCCGCGGACGCCGCCACCCTCTGACCAGCCACTCGCTATTGGCGGCGATGTTCGGTCTGCCCTTCCTGACGTTCAAGGTGATCGCAGCCATCCACTGGGAAGCGATGCGGCTTTGGCTGAAGGGTGCTCCGTACGTGCCCCGTTTGAAACAACGCGAGATTTGAACCATGGACCTCGCAGCCACGCATCAAGCCGTTCAATTCGATGGTGTCCCATTCCTTGCCCGACTGGCTCTGCGCCTTGCATCGCAGCTCAGTTACGGCTCGGTTCACGTACGCCTTCCCGACCAGAGAACCGTCACGTTGCGCGGGCGGCTTCCGGGTCCGTCGGCCACCATCGAGCTCAACAACTACAGGTTCGCGCGCAGCCTCGTCGTGGGCGGCGACATCGGCATGGCCGAGGCTTACATTCGAGGCGATTGGAGCACGCCCGATCTCACCCAGCTTCTCTACGTGTTCTGTCTCAACGAAGAGCTGGTCGACAGTGCCTTTGCCGGGAACATGCTGGTCCGATTCTGCCGGCGGGTGCTTCATCGATTGCGCCGTAACACGAGACAGGGGTCGAGGCACAACATCCATTCGCATTACGATCTCGGAAACGAGTTCTTCGCTGCGTGGCTCGATTCAAGCATGACCTACTCGTCGGCTCTGTTTCCGGTCGAGACAGCCGACCTGCCCTCCGCCCAACAGCACAAATACGAACAACTGGCGAAAGTCATCGAATTGCGGCCCGGTCAGAGCGTGCTCGAGATCGGATGCGGTTGGGGCGGCTTCGCCGAGTTCGCCGCCAAGACTTACGGCGCCAGCGTGGTGGCACTCACCATCAGCAAGGAACAGCACGAATTTGCCCGTCGACGAATCCACGAAGCCGGGCTCGCCGAGAAGGTCGAGGTCCGGTTGCAGGATTATCGCGACCAGGAAGGTCATTTCGATCGCATCGCCTCCATCGAGATGATCGAGGCCGTCGGCGAGCAATTCTGGCCAGCCTACTTCGACCAGTTGAACCGGCGGCTCAAGCCCGGCGGTCTGGCAGGCATCCAGGCCATCACGGTCCGCGACGAGCTCTTTGACAGCTATCGGCAGCGTGTGGACTTCATCCAGAGATACATCTTTCCGGGAGGGATGCTCCCCTCGACAAACATCCTGCGCTCGCTCGGCGAACGCTTCGAGGTGCCTGTCATTCGCGAGCGCGTGTTCGGGCAGGACTACGCAAGGACGATAGCGCTCTGGCGAGAGAACTTCGGCCGGGCCTGGAGCGACCTGACCTCGCTCGGGTTCGACGAGCCCTTCCGCCGGCTGTGGGAATACTATTTGTGCTACTGCGAGGCAGGATTCAGGGCCGGAAAGATCGACGTCCGGCAGCTGGTTTTTGCACGCCGGAGCTGACGCGGTTCAGGGACCGCGGCCCCCGCCAGCAGCGCGCAGTATATCAACGCACGATCCGGAGAAAGTGCGCAGCGGTTTTCCGAAAGGATATCCTCAAACAAGCATCCAAAGCGCGATGACGAATTATCCCAGTCTCATCGCGCTTCGGCAGCGCTGGCGGTGTCGGGCCTGACACCGCGCGCGCAAGAACGATCGCGCCGGACAGGATGAGGATCCCGCCTGCTGCATAGCTCAATCTCCGGCCGAACGGCAGCAGCTTCTCGGCGGGGACATAGAGCACGAGCCCGACAATCGAGACCAGGTTCATCACGCCGCCGACAAACAGCACGACCATCAGAAACCAGCAGCAGCCGACGCAGTAGCTGCCGTGGCGCAGCCCCATGCGGAATGCCCCGCGCGTGCCGGGCCGCCAATGCCGGCTGAGAAACAGCAGCGGGCTCTCGCAGTAACGCAGGCAGTCGTGCTTGAGCGGCGTGAACTGGTAGAGCCCCGCGGCAAGCAAGATGACGCCGCCCAGAACCGCGCTGGTGCTTGCCATCGCCATCGACAAGAGGCCGAGGCGTTCGAGCCCCATTGGGCCAGGACTGCAGCGAGACTGAAGCCGGCCCACGTCACGAGGTACCCGGCGAGAAAAATCCAGGCATCGATTGCCGCACGGGATGCATCCTCATGCTTGTGCCTGATCGTCGTATAAAGGAGGACGGTGGGCCCCGCGCTCGGCACCATCATCGCGATCATCATCACCCACCACATCGCGAACAGCAGCGCGGCGGAGCGCAGCGTCCACGGCATCGGGGCCATGTCCGGCATCTCGGCCATCATGTCGGTGTCCATGCCGGCGCCGCCCGCGAGATAGGTCCAGGCGAGCGCCGCGACGACGGCGGTCCCGATCGCGACGATCAAGCGATCGCGGTAGAGCAGGTGTTCCAGTATCGCACGCCCGTACATAGGTTCATCCGCAAGCGCCGTGACGAATCCGGGAGCCGGACCTTCATCCTTCGCGACGCGCGCATCGCGCCCGCCGGAGGATCACGAGCCGACACCGAAGGTGCGGCCCCGGCGGCAGCGCCGCATCGCGCCGCAACGCCCTCGGGAGTCTGCACGACATTGGCGAGCGAGCTGTGCGTGCCCTGAGTCTCGAATGGGATGGCACCGGTCGAGCGGAGGTTGGCGGACGCGACCTCGGCAGCCCTGTGCTCGAAGCCCTCGGGCATGACCACTTGAATTCGATGTGGGGCACCGATGGGCTGCATCTTGCCGTTGCCTTGATGCAGCGCGCCGGGGAAATCCACCACGACCGCAAAACAAAGGCCATCGAGCTTAACGCCTTCAAAAGGCCCTCTCGAGATCCGATCAGAGGGCCGGCATCGCAAGCAAGTATGGTGGCGAGCTGCCGTTTGCCGTCGCAGGATCATATCAGCCGCAGCCGGGCTCGTATAACGAACGAGGGTAGTGGCCCGGCGGCAGCTGCATCTCGGGGATGTCCGACGTCGTGGAAATTGCGCGCCGGCCGGGATCAAATTGCGATCTCCTATATGATTGAGATATATACATAATTCAGCCACCGACGAACTGCCGCCCAGCCATCGCCGCAGCAACCGTCGAACGCTTTCCAAAAGGGGGGATTGGCCTTGTCGATCGTCATCGCACCCCTGCCCGAAAAGTCCGCGCAGCGGGCGACGTGCATGGATGGCGCTGCCGTAGCGCCAGTGCAGAGGCGCCAGGAACCGGGCTCCCGATCCTTGTCTTGACGCGTTTTCTTCACGCGAACCGGTGCTCCACTTAGCTGGAAAACGCTCTGATTGCGGCATCCGAGGGCGAGGCCTATGCTGCGGCCCGGCAATCACGCGGCCGCCCATCGTGCGGCGGGGGCAGCCTCACGGTGGATGGCTCGCACACCCATCCGAAAGGCTACGCCATGACCATTGCCCCCACATTGCACCGATATCTGGCTGCGGAGAATATCGAGTACGCCGAGATCCCGCACGCTCTCACCATGTCGTCCGCGCGGACGGCGCAAGCCTGCCACGTCTCGGGCGATCACCTCGCCAAGGCCGTCGTGCTGCGGCATGACGGCGGCTATATGCTCGCGGTCGTGCCGGCATCGCACCATCTCAACCTGCCGGACTTGAAGGAGAGGCTCGGCGGGGATCTCGTGATGGCCAACGAGACCGAGATCAACCGGCTGTTCGCGGACTGCGCGCACGGAGCCGTTCCGGCGGTCGGCCGGTGCTACGGGCTCGATCTCGTCGTCGACGACAGCATCCGCGCCCAGCCTCAGGTCTATATCGAAGCCGGCGATCACGAGACGCTGCTTCAGCTCACCCATGCGCAGTTCGCGCGCCTGACGGCCAGTGCACCGCATGGACGCTTCAGTGCGCACGACTGACGCGGCATGAAGGCGAGATGTTCCCGGGCACGCCTCCGGCGCGCGTGCGATCGCGCCCGGTTCGTTGTATAGTCACGACACGGGGGCTGCGTTCGCAACGGAGATCCTCCATGAAGGTCAAGGACGTGATGCACAAGGGCGTCGATTGGGTCAGCCCCAACACCCCGATCACCGAACTCGCGAAGTTGATGCAAGGGCGCGACATCGGCTGCATTCCGATCGGCGAAGACGACCATTTGATCGGGATGGTGACTGATCGCGACATCGTCTGCAAAGGGCTCGCGCGCAAGGACTTCAACGCGACGGGCATGACAGCGCGGGACGTGATGACCGAAGGCATCCATTGCTGCCGGGAAGATGACGATCTGGCGAAAGCCGTGCATCACATGGAGATGCTGAAGATCCGCAGGCTGCCTGTCATCAACAGGAGCAAGCGGATGGTCGGCATGATCAGCCTGGGCGATGTCGGTCGATCCGCCACCGCCGATCTGCTGACCCAGTGCGTCAAGGGCGTGTCGGCCCATCATTGAGGCGATGTCGGATCGTTCGCAGACCCCCGCGGCCCGCGGAGTCCTCTCGGGCGTGCCGTCGCTCGCTTCGCCGCACGCGGCGGCCATCTCCGCTCGGGGCAAGCGGCAGTCGGCTCAAGTCAAACCTGGGTGCTGAGGCGAGATGGTGCCCAGGGGCGGAATCGAACCACCGACACTGCGATTTTCAGTCGCATGCTCTACCAACTGAGCTACCTGGGCGTGCTCCAAGAGAGGGGCCAAAGCCCATCGAGCGGGCGGTTTATAGTGGGCTCCGGGCTGCCTGTCCACCCGGCTTCGCCAGGATGCTCGCCGGCCAGGGCCCGGCTGTGCACAAGGCGGACCGGCCCTGCCAAGACTGCCGCGGGATGAAGCCTGCATCCAACCATCCAATTGGAATTACTTGATTATTCGACGTCATCGACTTCGTCGTCGCGACCGGGGATGACGTAGGAGCCTTTCAGCCAGCGGTTCAGATCGACGTCGCGGCAGCGCGAAGAGCAGAACGGACGGGTGGCTTCCGATTGCGGCTTGCCGCAGATCGGGCAGGTTTTGAGCGGGCCGGCGGGCTTTTTGACCTGGTCGTCCATGAGGTGCGCAGCTCAAGTGGGGTGAGGAAGTTCAAGCGCCTGTCGGCAAACGGGTTCCCGAAGCAACGGTACATGGGCCGCGGCCCGGATCCGGCCGGGCCATTCTACTGCGCATGGGGTTATTTTCGAGATTCTTGTCAGCCAGCCGTCGCGCTCACACCGCGGTGGTGTTGAGCCAGCCGAAGCGGATCGGAAAACCCTCGCCGCCGAGCAGGGTCGTGGTCTCATAGAGCGGCAGGCCGACGACGTTGGTGTAGGACCCGACCATCTTGACCACGAAGGAGCCGGCGATGCCTTGCACGGCATAGCCGCCGGCTTTGCCGCGCCATTCGCCGGAGCCGATATAGGCCTGGATGTCGTCCTCCGAGAGGCGCTTGAAGCGCACCCGGGTCTCGACCAGGCGCTGACGGAAGGCTTCGCGCGGCGTGACGAGGCAGATCGCGGTGTAGACGCGATGGTTGCGGCCCGACAGCAGCCGCAGGCATTGCGCGGCTTCATCGACCAGATTGGCCTTGGGCAGGATGCGGCGACCGACCGCCACCACGGTGTCGGCGGAGAGGATGAAGGCGCCGCGCAGCTCGTCGTCGAGCTGCACCGATTTCAGCGCCGCATCGGCTTTGGCGCGGGCGAGGCGATTGGCGCAGGCGCGCGGCAGCTCACCCCGCTTCGGCGTCTCGTCGACATCGGCCGGCCGGAGCGCATCCGGCTCGATGCCGGCCTGGTTGAGCAGCGACAGGCGGCGCGGCGAACCGGAGGCAAGTACGAATTTGGGGCGGCCGAGCATCAGGTGATTTGCGGGATGAAGCAGGGGGTGAATTGCGCGCGGAACCTATCGGAAGGGGGCTGATTTCACAACCGGGAACCGGAGGTCTGGTGATTCGAGCTTTCCGACATGCCTGTGCCTGCGCTCTGTGACGTCGGTGTTACGGGAGGTCTTCGCCTCTCCCCGCTTGCGGGGAGAGGCCGAAATTCAAGCGTGCTTGAATTCCGGGTGAGGGGGACTCTCCGCGATTCTCGCTATCACCGTCGTTGCCGAGACTCCCCCTCACACCGACCCTCTCTCCCCGCAAGCGGGGCGAGGGATAAAGAGCCGTCCGGGGCACGAGATCATCCCGATGCCGCGCCCGCCTTGGCGAAGCGCCGGCGGATGCGCATCAAGAGCTGATCGCAGACCTCGCGATAGGCGGAGAGCTTCTGGTCGCGGCTGCCTTCGATGGTGGTGGGATCCTGCGTCGGCCAGTATTCGACCTCGGCCGCGAGTGTCCGCGTCAGCTCCAGCGCCTTGTGATGCGCCTCGGGCGAGAGCGTGATGATGAGGTCGAAATTCAGCCCCTCCCAGTCCTCCAGCTCCTCGAAGGTCTGCGGCTTGTGGGCCGAGATGTCCTGGCCGAGCTCGGCCATCACGGACACTGCGAATGGATCGAGCTCGCCCTTCCTGGTGCCGGCCGACTTCACGTAGAGGCCCTGCGGAAACATGTGCAGCAGCAGGCTCTCGGCCATCGGCGAGCGCACGCTGTTCATCGCACAGGCGAACAGCACCGATTGCGGATCGCGTGCGCGTGGCGGACCCGCCATCGCGGTCAGGCCCTTCTGATAGGGGGCATGGCCTCGTCGGAAAACCGCTGCACACTTTTCGGGATCATGCGCCTAACCCTTCCAGTGCAGGACGGTGATGAGCGTGAACAGGCGGCGCGAGGTCTCGAAGTCGACCCGCACCTTGCCCTTCAGCCGCTCTTGAAGCGTGCGCGATCCCTCGTCATGGATGCCGCGGCGACCCATGTCGATGGCCTCGATCTTGTCGGGGGTCGCGGTGCGGATCGCCTGGTAGTAGCTGTCGCAGATCATGAAATAGTCCTTCACGATCCGCCGGAACGGCGTCAGCGACAACAGATGCGCGACGACAGGCGTGCCATCCTCGCGGCGGATGTCGAACATCAACCGGTTGCCGGTGATGCCGATATGCAGCGTGAACGGGCCCTTCCCCTCCGCACCCTCGGGCGCGAACAAATTCTGCTCGATCAGATCGTAGATCGCGATCGCCCGCTCATGCTCGATGTCCGGCCCGGAACGGCCGATCGAGTCCTCGTCGAGCGAGACACCGACGATGCGGTTGGTCGAGTCGTCCTGTTCGGGCGGCTTTGTCATGACAGATTGAGGCGCAATCCAATCGAACGCGAATGGGCGTCCAGCCCCTCCGCCTTGCCGAGCGTCATCGCGGCCGGACCCAGCGCACGCAATTGATCGGGTCCGCATTTCAGGATCGAGGTGCGCTTCATGAAGTCATGCACCGACAGCCCCGAGGAAAATCGCGCCGAACGCGCCGTCGGCAGCACGTGATTGGAGCCGCCGACGTAATCGCCGATCGCCTCGGGCGTATGGGGTCCGAGGAACACCGCGCCGGCGTTGCGGATCTTTGCGGCGAGCGCGTCGGGATCGCTCGTCATGATCTCGAGATGCTCGGCGGCGATGGCGTCCGCAAGCGGGATCGCGTCGGCAAGAGTCCTCACCATGATGATGGCGCCGAAGTCGGCCCAGGAGCTGCCTGCGATCGCGGCGCGCGGCAGCGTCTTCAACTGCGCTTCGACCGCCTTTTCGACGTCGGCGGCAAGGCGTGCCGAGTCCGTGATCAGGATCGACTGCGCGCTCGCGTCGTGCTCGGCCTGCGCCAGCAGGTCGGCGGCGATCCAGTCGGCGTTGCCGGTATCGTCGGCAATGACGAGCACCTCCGAGGGGCCGGCGATCATGTCGATACCGACCTTGCCGAACACCAGCCGCTTCGCGGCGGCGACATAGGCGTTGCCGGGGCCGACGATCTTTGCCACCGGCGCGATCGTCGCGGTGCCGTGCGCGAGCGCGGCGACGGCCTGCGCGCCGCCGACACGGTAGATCTCGGTGACGCCACCGAGATGCGCGGCGGCCAGCACCAGCGGATTGAGCTTGCCGTCCGGCGAAGGCACCACCATCACGAGGCGCGAAACGCCGGCGACCCTCGCGGGCACGGCGTTCATCAGCACCGATGACGGATAGGCGGCGGTGCCGCCGGGCACGTAGAGGCCGGCGGATTCGATCGCGGTATAGCGCCAGCCGAGCTCGACGCCGAGCGGGTCGGTGAAGCGCTCGTCCCTGGGAAGCTGACGGCGGTGATAGGTCTCGATGCGGTCCCGCGCGAGCTCAAGCGCATCCAGCGTCGCGGCATCGCAGGCTTTCACGGCGGCCTCGATCTCGGCGGCGGAGACGCGCAGGCCCGATGCATCCAGACTCAAGCGGTCGAACTTCGCCGTGGCCTCGAGCAGGGCGGCATCGCCACGCCTGGCCACATCGTCGACGATCGCGCGCGCGGCGGCTTCGACATCGGCCGACACCTCGCGCTTGGCGGCGAGGAAGGCGGCGAATCGCTGGTCAAAATCGGCGCTGCTGCGGTCGAGGCGAACGGGCATGTTTCGCTTGGCTTCTGGCTGGTCTGGAGGGGCGGATCGGCGCACCAGGTCCCCTGCTCAATGGCGCGGCGGCCACCCGCCGTCAACCCTTGCCAGGTGTCGTCCCGGCGGACGCCTGGACGACACAGGTTTGCTGGGCGCTGGTATACCGCCTCATTCCTCGATACCCGGCCCCATTCCCAGCGCGTCGGCCCCGAGATCGGTCAGCTCGCATTCCAGGCACTCGACGTCGAGGCGGATGGCGCCGCCCTGGGCGAACAAAAGCAGGGCGCTGCCGCCGGGCTCCTCATGGCGGCCGTCCTGGGGGTGAAATTCAATGCCGACGAGGTCCAGCACCTTGTCGGGCGCGGCGAGGTCGATGTTGCGCGACTTGCAGGCGAGCACACGGTCGAAACGGAGCGCGGCGACCAGCCGGCGTGGCGCGGCCTCGCCCTCCAGCGTCTGCTCCCAGTCCAGCCGGCTCATGCCAACCACAAGCCGCTTCTCGCCCTGCCGCCAGATGATGTCGGAGGTCTGGACCCGGGCGTCCTGGACATGGGTCGAGATCACGGCGAGGTCGTCGGCATCGAGCGCGATCAGTTTGAGCTGGGGCGACATCGCCGACGCTTCTCCTTCGGAGCGGACAGGGCTCAACGCGCGCGGGCCCCGAAATTTCCGCACAAATTAACGGGCCGGCAGGTTAGAGGCCATTGATATCCTCGATCTCCAGCACCTGGCGCGGATATCCCTCCCGGGCGACGCGGATCATGGCGCGGCCGATCTGCTCGGTCGAGGTCACGAGCCGCGGCGAAATCCTGCGCAGCACCGACCACAGCGGTCCGCTCACGGCATAGATGGCCTGCACCCAGGCGGTCTTGGACCGGGCGCCGTGCAGGGGCTGGATCGCGCCGGGCCGGAACATGTAGGCGGCCCTGAACGGCAGCTTGAAGAGATCGTTCTCGGTCTTGCCCTTGATCCGCGCCCACATCCGCGATCCCTGCTCGGTCGAATCGGTCCCGGCGCCGGTGACATAGATGAAAACCATCTGCGGATTGAGCCGCGCCAGCGTCGTCGCGGCCGCGAGCGTGAGATCATAGGTGAGGTGGCGGTAGCGTTCCTCGCTCATGCCGATCGAGGAGACGCCGAGGCAGAAAAAGCAGGCATCGTAGCCGGTGAGTTGGGCTTCGATCGCGAAATAATCCGTGAAATCGGTGTGAATGATCTCGACGAGCCTGGCGTTGCCCACGCCGGTCGGGCTGCGGCCGACCACGAGCACACGATCGATGGCGGGGTCGATCAGGCATTCGCGCAAGACGCCCTGGCCCACCATGCCGGTCGCGCCGAAGATGATGACCTGCATCGGGACGTCCCCCAACGGGCTCGCAGCGCTAGCCGCGAGCCCGATCTCCCCGAAGCCTCACTCCCTGAAAAACGCCAGGAGGTCGGCGTTGATGGTCTCGGCATGCGTGGTCGGCATGCCGTGCGGAAACCCCTTGTAGGTCTTCAGGGTGCCCTTCTTCAGAAGCTTGGCCGACAGCGGCGCGGAATCGGCGTAAGGCACGATCTGGTCGTCGTCGCCGTGCATCACCAGCACCGGCACGTTGATCTTCTTGAGGTCCTCGGTGAAATCGGTTTGCGAGAATGCGACGATGCCGTCGTAATGCGCCTTCGCGCCGCCCATCATGCCCTGGCGCCACCAGTTCTGGATCACCGCTTCCGACGGCTTTGCGCCGGGGCGGTTGTAGCCATAGAACGGCCCGGCGGGGAGGTCGCGATAGAATTGCGTGCGGCTGGCGGCGAGTTGCTTCTGGAGATCGTCGAACACGCTCTTCGGCAGCCCGCCGGGATTGGCCGGCGTCTGCACCATCAGCGGCGGCACCGCCGAGAGGATCGCGGCTTTCGCCACCCGGCTCTCGCCATGGCGCGCGATGTAGTGCACGACTTCGCCGCCGCCGGTGGAATGGCCGACATGGATGGCGTTCTTGAGGTCGAGATGCGCGGTGAGCGCGGCGAGATCGTCGGCATAATGATCCATGTCGTGGCCGTCGGCGACCTGCGCCGAGCGGCCGTGGCCGCGGCGATCATGGGCGACGACACGGTAGCCGCGCGTGACGAAGTACAGCATCTGCGCGTCCCAGTCGTCGGACGACAGCGGCCAGCCATGGCTGAACACGATCGGCTGGCCCGCGCCCCAATCCTTGTAGAAGATCTCGACGCCGTCTTTGGTGGTGATGGTGGGCATGAACAGCTCCTTCAGCGGGAATCAATCCGGGGCTCGCAAAACGCGAGCCGGCGATGCGGAGATGGTTGCGCGATGGTCTGAAGTCGATGCTCTCGCGCCAACCTGTGGCGATGAGAATCGTGTGATCAAGCAAACGCCATCGGCCTGAAGCGGCGCCAGGCGCCGATCGTCAGCACGACGAAGAACACCAGCACGATGCCCTGCACCACGGCGAACACAGGCCCGGACGGCGGCGCCGGGGGCACGGCCGGTGCGAGCGCGGCAAGCGCCGGCACCTTCAGGAACGACTGGATCACCAGCACGAAGACGTTGAAATACAGCGAGATCATCGCGGTCACGATATAGACCGGACGCCATACGCCGGAGAGCTTCATGCCGTACAGCGCGATGCAGGCGATGGCGAGCAGCACCAGCGAGATGATGCCGATGATGTGCGAGGGCAGCAACTCCTTGAACGGAAACAGGAAACCGGTGGCGCTGGTGAGGATCGTGGTCAGCAGGAAGATCGCGGTGAGGGCGGGCATCGGCTTCGAGCCGAGCAGGCCGAACATCACGACGAGGCCGGCGACGATGGCGATCAGGCTGATGATGACATGGATCAGCGTAAAGGCGGGCAGACTCAACCCAAGGACCATGACATCTCTCCTACTCTCCGCATTGAGATGATGAGAGTAGTATTACGGTCCTCATGGGATTGCCACCCGTGTTGGCGTCGCATGCAAGTGCACGGCCATGCGTCATCGTGCGAATCGAAAAACGCATGGCTGATTTTTTTGCGCCGCTGTCGCGAAGGACGGCAGTTTCGACGAAAGTTGAATCGATCCTTCACACGTCCTTGGTGTCGAAGATCAAGAGGTCGGCACCGCCGCTGGCGAATTTCGGCACGTCGGCGCCGGTCGCCTTGCCTTCCGGACTGGCGAATGCCGCCTGAATGTCGGCCACGCTGTCGAAGGTGAGGATGGCGACGAGATGGATTCCGGAAGGACCTGCGGGAGATGCGACCGGCCCCTTGCTGACTGCGTATTTCTTCAGGCCGGGAAGTTTCTTGGCGAGCGGGATGTGCGTCTCGGCATAGTACTTGTCAAAGGCGGCGGCATCCTTGGGTGTTTTGTACAGCACGACGATTTCAGCCATCTAGTCCTCCCGTGAAAAATTTGTTGTGTTTGGATCCTCATGGTGAGGAGCGTGCGAAGCACGCGTCTCGAACCATGAAAGGCCCGGGTCGTCGTTCCGGGCCTTCATCCTTCGAGACGCGCGCTCGGGCGCGCTCCTCAGGATGAGGAGATAGTCTGCATCAAGCAGCATGATGGCAAGCCACTTTCGGCTTGCCATTCCCTTGTCTTCTCCTTGCCTAAAGCGCCGGTTTTGCGGCGTCGCCGAGATAGCCGTGCAGGGAGGCCACGACCTGGGCGCCCTCGCCGATGGCGCCGCCGACGCGCTTGACCGAGCCGGAGCGGACGTCGCCGACGGCGTAGACGCCGGGCACGGAGGTTTCCAGCGGCGCCACGAGCTTGCCCTGGTTCTGCTCGGACTGCGCACCCGTCACGACGAAGCCGCCGCGGTCGAGCGTCACGCCGCAGCCGTCGAGCCAGGAGGTGGCGGGATCGGCGCCGACGAACAGGAAGAGATTGCGGATGTCGGCGAAATCCTCGTCGTCCGACAGCCGGCTCTTCCAGCGGATGCGCCGCAGCAGCGAGGCCTCGTCGCCCTCGAGCGCGGTGATCTCGGTGTTGAACATCAATTCGATGTTCGGCGTCGCTTCGATGCGCTCGATGAGATAGCGCGACATGCTGGCGCCCAAGCCGCCGCCGCGGATGATCATCAGCACGCGTCTGGCGTGGCCCGACAGGAACACGGCGGCCTGCCCCGCCGAATTGCCGGCGCCGACCAGGGCCACCTCCTCGCCGGCGCAGAGCCGCGCCTCGACCGGCGAGGCCCAGTACCAGACGCCGCGTCCCTCGAACTTGTCGAGGTTCTCGATCTGCGGGCGGCGATAGCGCGCGCCGCTGGCGACCACGACCGAACGCGAGCGCAAGGGATCGCCGCCCTCGAGCGTCACCGAAAATGCACCGTCCTTGCGCGTGCAGTCGAGCGACTTCACGGTCACCGGAATCATGATGTCGGCGCCGAATTTCTGCGCCTGGGTGAAGGCGCGCGCGGTCAAAGCCTGGCCCGAGATGCCGGTCGGAAAGCCCAGATAGTTCTCGATGCGCGCGCTGGCGCCGGCCTGGCCGCCGAAGGCGCGGATGTCGAGCACAGCGACGGACAATCCTTCGGACGCGGCGTACACCGCGGTGGCAAGCCCCGCCGGTCCGCAGCCGACCACCGCGACGTCGTAGATGCGGTCGCCCTTCGCGCCGCCGATCATGCCGATGGCGCGCGCGAGCTCGGTCTCATCGGGGTTGCGCAACACCGCGCCGCTTGCGGCGACGACCAGCGGCCAGTCGTCGGGCTTCGGCGAATAACGCGCGATCAATTCGGCGGCGTCACGATCGCGGTCGGGATCGAGCAGATGATGCGGCTGGCCGTTGCGGGTGAGAAAGCCCTGCAACCGCACCACGCCGGCGGAGTTCGACGGCCCGATCAGCACGGGACCGCCGACGCCGCCCTGGATCAGATTGACCCGGCGCAGGATCAGCGCCCGCATGATGCGCTCGCCGAGTTCGGCCTCGGCGACCAGCAGCGCGCGCAGCCGGTCCGGGGGCAGCAGCAGCGTCTCGACATCGCCCACGGCGCGGCCGTCGACCAGCGCCGGCTGGCCGGAGAGCTGGCTGAGCTCGGCCAGAAACTGGCCCGGCCCCTGGTCGATCACCGGGGTGACGTGACCGAGCCCGTCGCGCTGGGTGATGGCGACATGGCCCTCCAGCACGACGAACATGCCGGGCCCGGGCTTGCCGGTCTCGAACAGCAACTCGCCATCCGCGTAGGTGCGGATTTCGCCGAAGTGCCGGATGTGTTCGATCTCGGCGGGTGTCAGCGCCGGAAAGGTCTGCTCGGGGCGCGTGAACCGCGACATCTGCTCGTCACGGTCGGTTCGTTGCGTTTCGTCCTGCCCCATTGCCACTGCATGACTCCAAAAATTCTGGCCGCCAGTCTTCAACTGCCGGTCTTGCCGGCGGTCCCCTCATCTAGGGAACCATCTTCGTTCTGCGAGGGGCCGGCCGTTGCGGCGCGTTCGCGGGCTTGCAGCTTCCGCCGCTTCAGGTTCTCGCGCAGCGCCGATTTCAGGCGGTCGTCGCGGGACGCCCTCGCCTGGCTCGCGCTCTTGTCGGTCTCGTCAGCCATCCTGGATCCATCACAGCAACCGGCAGCAGGATGCCACCGAACTGTGGCAGCTCAAGAGGCCGGCGCGATCCGATCGTGCGAAACGCGAAATGGATCGAATCCGGCGCCCGGAGCAACTGGCCAGTTGGCCGGGGATATCGGAGCACGAATTGGCTGAAAGTCGGTCGTTTCAAGCCAAAATGCGGGTTTTGACCCCAATATCGGCCCGATTTTCTCGTTTCGACGGAGCCTGCAAGCTTGCACAGGAGGGGGGCTTGTGGCAGATATCGGCCCGCTTGGTAGGCCCCTCCGGGCGAGCCGATTCTTCACCAGCACATGCTGCCGTAGCTCAGTGGTAGAGCACTCCATTGGTAATGGAGAGGTCGACAGTTCAATCCTGTCTGGCAGCACCAGCTTCCCCCATCGAAGCGAGCCTTGTTGAAACAAGCCTTTTGAAACGAGCCTTGCGCCTGGCCAGCGAGCCCGCAACTTCCACGGATGCCATCGTGATCAAACGTTCCCTGCCCTATGAAGGACTGCTCCACGAGATCGTCGAGCATAACGGCGTGCTCTATCTCGGCGGCATCGTTCCCGAGGATGCGGGGCTCGACATGGCAGGCCAGGCCGACGATGTGCTTCGACAGTTGAAGACCCTGCTCGATGGGGCCGGCTCCGATCTCTCCTGCGTCCTGCAGGTGACCATCTTCATGACCGATCTCGCCGACAAGGCGGCGTTCAACCAGGTGTGGAAGCGCTATTTCACCGCAGACCATCTGCCGGCGCGTGCCGCCATCGGCGTCGCGGATCTCGGCCCGGGCGTCAGGCTGGAGCTGACGGCGATCGCCGCCCGCCGCTGATTCAGGCGACACCGGCGAGGCGAGACCACCTGGTCATTCCCGTGTTCACACATGAAGCAGCGTTCTCGCGGCGCGAAGCGTCCGAGTTTTGCTCGTTTCCTTGACCCTCTTCTGTGAAGAGGGCGCAGGGAAGGCCGGATGCCGGCCGGGCACCCGCGGTCCACTGTGCGAAGGTTGCGCTACAAGAAGCTGCACAGCGGCATACAGGTGAGGCCGAACAACCGGCCTTCCCTGCGCGATGGTTTGACGGCTTATGCCTGCTCTCCCCGGAGCCGAGTTCCCTCTGGCCTCCGTCGCCTCGCGAATTGGCGATGCCTCGCGACCCGGTCGGGCCTCAAGACATCTCCGCAAGGCCTGACCGTAGCAACGACGGTCAGGACCACACGGTTTTGCCGTACGCAGCTGGCCCGGCTCCGCCCGAGGGCTTCACCGGACTTGAGCGCCGTTCGTCCGCACGCGGTCGGGACCTCACGAGGTTCATCTCGCCCTGGTCCCATCTTCGCGTGCCCGACGCCGCCACGTCCACCGCCCCCCTGCCCACGTTTCGTTACGACGTACGATCGCCCCTCTCCGGGGGCCGGGATGGAGAGAGAATGCCGTATTTCCGAATTTCGGTAAAGTGGAATATTTTCGCGACAGGGGGTTGACGGTTTTGCGGGGGATGAGGTGTTTTGCCCGACGGATCAAAAATCGCTGCGACCGATATCCGCCTACGGTGGTGCTCTTCGCAAAGATGCAGTCACGCTGTCCTTTTGACCCTCAAATTGATGGTGATAATGTCGTAACCTGCGGTCCGTCCGGGAGAACGCCATGGAATGGTTTGACCGGCTGTTTGGAAGGACGTCGTCGCCTCCGACCCGGCTCTTTGCGAGATTCAGGCGGGCGTCGAGGGCACCGACTGATTCCGACCTTCTGAAAATCGCCAAGGACCGAAAAGGGCATATTTCGCGAAGAGCCGTGCGAGACGAATATAACCGGCTCGTCTTGGAGAAGTACGCGCACGATAAGTCGTGATTTCCAAGACCTATCGAGCCTTCCTCGGTGGCGAAACATGATGGTGCCGGTTTCGCAACGGCTCTACACGTCCTGCACATCATCAATCGTCGCCACCTGCCCGCCGCGTTGCAAACCGCTCGTCCGCCCGGCGCAGCCGCCGGCAGAGCTCGCGATTGATATTCTGCAGGACGATCACATAGGCGTGGATATCGGCCTTGTAGCAGGCGTAGAGCTTCTGGGCTGTCAGCTCGTACAGTTCGGTCGGGCTTTCCGCGACCACCGTGGCGGAGCGGTTCTGCATTTCGATCAGCGTCATCTCGCCGAAGAAATCACCGGGCTCGAGACGAGAAATGGCGATGACGCTGCCCGAACTCGTCCGTTTGTTCACCGCGAGCCGGCCGGATTTGACGATGAACATCGAGCGTCCCGGCTCTCCCTCCGTCACCACGGCTGCTCCGGCATCGAAGCGGCGCTCGCCCAGCATCGACATCAGGAGGTCGAGGCTCGGCCCCGGGAGACCGCCGAAGAACGGTGTGGCGAGCAGGAACGCTTTCAGATCGGGAGCGCTGGCGGCCATCGCACAAAGATACGCCCCCTCGCATTTCGCGGCAAGCAGAGCGCACCGGCGCTGGCGCCGCCCAATGAATGAGGCTCGGTGCGTTCGAACAAGGAGGTCTGCGACGCGCGGTCGGTTCCGCGCGCGGTCTACTGCCGCGCAACACTCTCGCCGCGCGACGTCCGCCGTCTCCAGAGGTCAACCATGATCCTCGCAGCCGCCGCGAGGACAGCTGCGCAAAGCGCCGCCTTCGAGATCGTCTCCATCGTCCCCTCGATCAGCAGGCAATGCACTACGCTGCCTGCGACGATGACGATCGCGAGGGGGATATGGACGATGCGCCAGGTTCGCAGCCGCAATCCCAACCGCCGGCGCAGGGCCGCCAGAAGCGCGACGATGAAGATCGCCCACATCGCGGTCACGCCGAAGGGCGAGAACGGCGTCGGCGATGCGTAGGTCAGGGCATCGATCATGTCTGGCGGGCTGGTGAACCAGAGGCCGGCGACGTGGATCACCACCGCCACCGCCAGCGCGCCGCCGATCCAGTGATGGGCGCGCCGTCCGCGATAGGCCGACAGGCCCGGCAGATATCCGCCGATCAGCAGGGGCTGCACCAGCACGAGACCGAGCGCGATGATCCCGGCGAAGCCGGCGAGGATATAGACCGGGCCGCGCCATGCGAGTTGCTCGCTTGCCGCAGCGGCGGCGATCGGGACGCCAATGGCCAGGGCAAGGGCGGCCCAGATCAGTATCGCCCGGGCCGATCTCCATCCCTTCATTTGCAGGTCGGCTCAGACCGGCTGCAGCACGAAGTGCGCCTCGAGGCTGGTTTCCTTGGCGCTCCGCATCACCGGCCGCAGGAAGACGGTCTTGAACTCGCCACTGTCATAGGCGAGATGGCCATGCGGCTGGCCGAAGATCGGAATGATCTGCGGCATCTCGAGCCGGAACTTGCCGTCCTTGTCGGTGAGCGTGGCGCCATGGCTCTGCGGTTCGTGCTCCTGCCCTTCGACCGTGTGCGCCCAGATCTGGATGCGCTGCCCGGCGAGCGGCGCGCCGTCGCCGGCGCGGCGCACCGTGCCGCTCATCCAGAAGCCGCCCTTGCCGATCCGCTCCACGATCGCCGCGCCCTTGCGGTAATTGTTCGCCCCGCCGGACATCGTTTCGGTCGGCGCGAGGCCTGCCGCGCGGGCGGGCAACAGCAAACCGGAAACGCCTGATGTCAAAACGCCGGTTGCGAGGACGGACCCGCCAGCGGCGAGCAGGCTACGGCGGTTGAGTACGACCCTGGTCATGTCAGTTCCTCCTGACAACCGTGCAGTTGCCCGGCAAGCTACAACACCAAGCGCAAAACGCCCAGTTCAGACGAAGGGCGCCATAGGTCGCAATAACAGTGTTGTGAACCGGGGCGCGGGCCGCTCGATTAGCTCAAAGGACACGTGCGCCATCGATATCCAAATCGCGTGGCAGGTCCGTGCAGCATTCCCGCCTTTGTCCTCCTATTCCCGCCTTTGTCCTCCTATATGTGAGGCCTCGCGCCCTTTGCGCCCCTCACGGGTACCCTCACATGATCCCCTTCTCCATCCTCGACCTCGCACCCATCCGCCAGGGCGGCGACGCGTCGCAGGCATTCCGCAACTCGCTCGACCTCGCCCAGCATGCCGAACGTTGGGGCTACAAGCGGTTCTGGCTCGCCGAGCATCACAACATGACGGGGATCGCGAGCGCGGCGACGTCGGTGGTGATCGGCCACATCGCGGGCGGGACCAGGACGATCCGCGTCGGCTCCGGCGGGATCATGCTGCCGAACCATTCGCCGCTGGTCATCGCCGAGCAGTTCGGCACGCTGGAGTCGCTCTATCCCGGACGCATCGATCTCGGGCTCGGCCGCGCGCCGGGCACCGACCAGTTCACGGCGCGGGCGCTGCGGCGCGATCTCGCCACCAGTTCCGAGAATTTTCCGCATGATGTGCTGGAATTGCAGGCGCTGCTCGGCGATTTGCAGCCGAACCAGGCGATCCGCGCCGTGCCCGGCATCGGGACCAAGGTGCCGCTCTGGATCCTGGGATCGAGCACCTTTGGCGCGCAGCTTGCGGCGATGCTCGGCCTGCCCTTTGCGTTCGCCTCGCATTTCGCGCCGCAGATGATGATGCCGGCGCTGCGCGAATATCGCGCGCGCTTCGAGCCCTCGGCGCAGCTCGACAAGCCCTATGCGATGGTCGGCGTCAACGTGTTCGCGGCCGACAGCGAAAGCGAGGCGCAGCGCATGTTCTCATCGCTGCAGCAGCAGTTCATCAATCTGCGCCGCGGCACGCCGGGGCCGCTGCCGCCGCCGACTGGCGACATGGACGCGCTGTGGTCGCCGGCGGAGAAGGCCATGGTCGGCCAGTCGCTGTCATGCTCCGCGGTCGGCTCGCCCGACGTGGTCGAAGCGAAGCTGAAGGCGCTGATCGCCGAGACCGGCGCGGACGAATTGATGACGACGGGGCAGATCTACGACCACGCCGCGCGGCTGCGATCGTTCGAGATCGCCGCCGAGGTGCGCGATCGGCTGGCGGAGCAGCCGATCTGAACGCGGTGCGCGACGATCCGATCAAGCCTGGCTGCCGCAACAACGAAGGTGGGCTTAGAACCTTCTAATCCGCAAAGCCGAACAGCTTGGCCGGATTGTGCACCAGGATCTTCTCCAGCTCCGCCTCGTCAGGCGCATAGCGGTACATCAGCTCGAGCAGGTCGGCATCGTTCGGCGGCTGCTTCACCGAGACCGGGTGCGGCCAGTCGCTGGCCCAGACGCAGCGGTCGGGCGCCGCCTCGATATAGGCGCGCGCGATCGGGATCACGTCGTCGTAGGGAGCCCCGATCTTGGAGGTCTTCTCGCCGAGCGACAGCATCACCCAAAAATTGCCCTTCTCGAGCAGCTCCAGCATCTTGCGCAGGTTCGGATCGGCCCTGCCGGCCTCGGGATCGGGGCGCGCCATGTGATCGATCAGCACGGGGACGTCGAGATCTTCGTATTTGGCGACGCTCGACATGATGCCGTCCTTCTCGGGCTGGATCTTGGCGTACCAGCCGAGCTCGCGGATGCGGGCGATGGCGCGGGCGAAGTCGGCGTCCGACAGCACGGCGCCGAGCTCCTGGCGGAAGCTGAAGCGCGCGCCGCGCACGCCGGCATCATGCAGCCTGGCGAGGTAAGAGTCGCTCGCCTCGGCGAACACCAGCGCGTTGGCGCAGCCGCGATAGTTCGGCCCCATCTCTTTGAGCCCGTCGAGCACGACGGCATGATCGGCGCCATAGGTCGTGGTCTGCACGATGATGCCGCGCTCGATGCCGAGCGCCTTGTGCATGCGCAGCGCCGCTTCCCAGGTCGCGGTCGGCATCCGATAGGCGGCGCCGGGGCGCTCCGGATATTTGTCGATGGGCCCCAGCACGTGAAACTGGCTGTCGACGGTCTTCGGCGGCGGCGCCTTGATCGGGCGGCGCGGGTTGGGATCGAACGGCAGATAGGTCGGCATGCGCAAAGCTCCTCAGTCGATCACGGCGGTGAAGTCGCACTGCACCAGCGCGCCGCCATCCATGTTGTCCATCGGCAGCGCATGGCGCGCCGGGCGCGAATGCTCGTCCGGAAACATCTTGAGCCATTCGACATTGACGGGGCCGCGGTTGCCGCGGTCCTTCAGCCACACCGTCATCTTGATGATGTCGTCGGTGGTGCCGCCGGCGGCCTCCACCGTCGCCTTCATGTGCGCGAACATGTTGGCGCACTGGGCGTCGAGGCTCTCGGGCATCGCGTTGGTCGCGGGATCGCGGCCGAGGATGACGCCCGACATCACGAGGTTGCCGATGCGGCAGGCGTTCGGAATCGGATTGACGTGCTTGAAGCCGCCGATGTGGATGCTCTTGCGCCGTGTCATGGTGCGCTCCCTGATGCTTGTTGGTTCAGACGAACTGGCACGACACCGAGCCGAACGTGCCATAGTCGGCATGAAAGGTGTCGCCGCGGCGGATGTCGACGGGACGCGTGAACGATCCCGCCAGCACCACCTCGCCGGCGGCGAGATATTCGTCGTGCGGCGCAAGGCGGTTGGCGAGCCAGGCGATGCCGTTGGCGGGATGATTGAGCACGCCGGCGGCAAGCCCGGTCTCCTCGACCTCGCCGTTGCGGAACAGCAGCGCGCCGATCCAGCGCAGATCGGCATCCATCGGACGGAACGGCCGGCCGCCGAGCACCAGCGCGGCGTTGGCGGCGTTGTCGGAGATCGTATCCATCACCTTGCGCGTCTTTCCCGTCTCCGGATCGACGCGGTGCATGCGCGTCTCCAGAATCTCCAGCGCGGGCGTGACGTAGTCGGTGGCGTTGAGCACGTCGAAGATGGTGCAATCGGGCCCGCGCACCGGCGCCTTCAGCACGAAGGCGAGTTCGACCTCGATCCGCGGCGCGTGGAAGCGGTCGAACGGAACAGGCGTGGCGTCGGCATAGAACATGTCGGCGAACAGCACGCCGTAATCCGGCTCGGAGATGCCGACCGCGTTCTGCATCGCCTTCGAGGTCAGGCCGATCTTGTGCCCCCTGATGACGCGGCCGCGGCCGAGCTGGAGTTTCGTCCAGGCGCGCTGAACGGCGTAGGCGTCCTCGATGCTGATATCCGGATACTCCTTTGTGAACATCGGAATCAGCGATTTCGTGCGCTCGGCCTCGTCGAGCCGCGCGGCAAGCCGTTCGATCGTCGCACTATCCAGCATGATCTATTGCTCCGCGGCGACGGAGTTGCACAGCACGCCGATGCGGCTCGACTCGACCTCGACGACGTCGCCGACTTTCAGCCAGCGCGGCGGGTCGAAGCGCGCGCCCGCCCCGGTCGGCGTGCCCGTCACGATCATGTCGCCGGGCTTCAGCGTGGCGAAAGTGGAGAGATAGGAGATCAGGAAGTCGAACGGGAACATCAGCCGCTCGGTCGTATCCTGCTGCCGCACCTCGCCGTTGACGCGCGTGACGATGTCGTGCGGCCCGCGCGGATCGAGCTCGTCCGCCGTGACGATCCACGGACCGATGCTGCCGGAGCGATCGAAATTCTTGCCTTGCGTGACGTTGAACTTGCCGTGGCGCAGCCAGTCGCGAACCGTGCCCTCGTTGCACAGCGTCATGCCGAAGATATGCGACCACGCTTTCTCGCGCGGAATGTGGCGGCCGCCTTGCCCGATCACGATGACGAGCTCGCCCTCGTAGTCGAGCTGGTCCGATACGCCAGGCTTCTCGATGGGCTGGCCGGAGCCCGTCATCGACGATATGCTGCGCACGAACAGGCTCGGATATTTGGGCAGATCCGAATTGTCCTTGTATTCGGCATTGCGCTCGGCGTAGTTGACGCCGATGCACCAGAGCTTCTCCGGCGCCAGCACCGGCGGCAGCAGGACGAGCTTTTCCAGCGCGTAGTCGGGCTTCTGCCCGGCCGCCGCTTCCTGGGCATCGGCGAGCGCATTGGCTGCGATCAGCGCCTTCACATCCGAGAAGTCGCGGCCGATCCGCCTGGTCAGATCGACCACACCGCCTTCGACGGCAGCACCATAGCGCGGCTCTCCGTCCACGAGATAGCTCAGGAGTCGCATTGTCGTTTTCTCCAATGATGTTGAGAGGCCTCGCCCGCGCGAGCGGCCACTCGCTCAGTCGGTCGATTTGAGAGTCTGAAACACGGTCTTCAGCGTCACGATCTCGCCGAGGCGGGCGTAGCGCGGCCCGCCGATGCGGGCGATCGGGTCGAGCGCCGTGGTCTCGACCTTGCCGTCGTTCACGAGGCCGTCGCGCAGATGAAACATCACGACCTCGCCGACGATGAGCCGGCTGCGCGCCTCGCCGAATTCGAGGCATTGCCGAAAGCGGCATTCCATCGCGACCGGCGCGGCCGCGAGCCGTCGCACCTTGATGAGGTCGCAGGGCAGCGTCTCCAGCCCGAGATGCTCGACCTCGCTGATTTCAGGCGGATGCTCGACGGATGAGTCGTGCACCGCGGACATCAGAGGTGCGTCGGCGATATGGATCACGTATTCCTCGGTATCGAGGATGTTGTGTGCCGTGTCCTTGTAATCGGCGCCCTTGCGGCCGACGCTGATGGCGAGCATCGGCGGCTTCTGAGAGACGAAGGTGAAGGCGCTGAACGGAGCGAGGTTGAGCACGCCGCCACGTGACAGGCTCGTGACCCACGCGATCGGGCGCGGCACCACGATGCCGGTCATCAGGCGGTAGATGCGCTCGGCGCCGAGCTCGGTGGGATCGATCCGCATGGCTCAGTTGGCCGCGATGTTGGCCTTGCGCACCACCGGAATCCACTTGGCGTCCTCGCGCTCGAGATAGGCCTTGAACTCGTCCGGCGTCATCGGCGTGGCTTCGCCGCCGAGCTTCTCGAACTTGTCGATCACGGCGGGATCTTTCAGGATCGCAACCAGCGTCTCGTGCAGCTTGTCCACGATCGGCGCCGGCGTGCCGGCGGGCGCGAACAGGCCGGTGAAAGTCTGGCCGTCGAAATCCTTGTAGCCGAGCTCGGCGAAGGTCGGCACGTCGGGCAGCGACTTCAGGCGGTGCGGGCTGGTGACCGCGAGCGCGCGGAACAGGCCGGCCTTGATGTGCTGGAGACTGACCGTGAGCTGGTCGAACGCGAACTGAACCTGGCCGCCGAGCAGATCGTTGATGGCCGGCGCATTGCCGCGGTAGTGCGCGGTGACCCATTGCAGGCCGAGGTTCGACTGCATCAGCTCGCTGAGCAGATGGTTGGTGGTGCCGGGACCGGGCGAGGCCATGGTCAGCTTGCCGGGCTCGCGCTTGGCGAGGTCGATGAATTCCTTGAAAGTGTTGGCCTGCACCGACGGATGAACCTCGAGCACCAGCGGCGTCATCGAGATCGTCGAGATCGGCAGGAAGTCCTTCTTCCAGTTGTAGGCGTCGCGCTTGTTGATCTCGGTCGCGAACAGCACCGGGCCGTTGGCGCCGACGAACAGCGTGTAGCCGTCGGGCGCGGATTTCGCGAAGGCTTCGCCCGCGATCATGCCACCGGCACCGGCCTTGTTCTCGATGATGAAGGGCTGGCCGAGCTTCTCCTGGAGCTTGTCGGCGACGATGCGCGCGGCGCTGTCGACATTGCCGCCGGCGGGATAGGGCACGATCAGCTTGACGTTGCGCGCCGGCCATTGCTGGCCCGATGCAGGCCCAGCCAGCATCGCGGTGACGGCAGCTATGGCAATCCAGATTAATCTCATGTTAACCTCCCGGCGGCGTTTCCGACTCATTTCGAATGCCCTGACGTCGCGCAAGACAGCTCAAAGACACTCCGATCGGAGCGCAATCTCCAGATGCGCGCTTGCCCTGTCGAGGGATTTGTGGCGTTCTTGTCCATATTATGGACAAGGGACGCGCGATGAGATCCGCCCGCAGCGCCGTGGTGCCGCGGCAGGGCGCGCAGGCGATCCGGCGCGCGCTCGCGGTGCTGCGCATCCTGGCCGCAGGCCGCGAACACGGTGTGCCATTGGCCGAGGTCGTGCGGGCGACCGGCCTCACCCGCCCGACCGTGCATCGCATCGTCCACGTGCTGATCGAGGAAGGCATCGTCGAGCGGCACGAGCGGACCCTCCGCTACGCGATCGGCAACCAAGTGCCGGAGCTGGCACTCGCACGGCCGCGACCCTCGCGGCTGCTGGTCGCCGCAAATCCGTCGCTGCAGCGCGCCTCCGCGGAGATCGGCGACACGCTGTTCCTGACGGTGCGCACCGGCAACGACACGCTGTGCGTCGATCGCAGGATCGGCGTCTATCCGATCCAGGTGCTGTCGATCGAGGTCGGCGCGCGCCGGCCGCTCGGCGTCTCCAGCGCCGGCGTCGCCATCCTCGCCGCGATGCCGGCGCCGGACGCGCGAAAGATCGTCGCAGCCAACGAGAAGCGGTTCGAGGCCTACCGGACCGATGTGGCGACGGTGCTGGGCGAGGTGACCGCCGCCAGACGGCTGGGCTATGGCCTGCGGGAGATCGGCCTGGTACAGGGGACGAAATCGCTCTCGACCTGGATCAAGACGCCGGACGGGCAACCCGCCGCGGCGATGACCGTCTCCGCCGTTCGCACGAGGCTCGGACCAAGGCGCGAGCAGGAGGTCGCGGAGATTTTGCTGCGCGAGGCGCGGCTGATCGAACAGGCGATCGGGGGATAAGCGTTGAGGCTGACGCGGACGGGACCTCTTCGCCTCTCCCCGCAAGCGGGGCGAGGGAGCCCACCGCGAACGCGGCGCTGTCAATGGCTGACTTCGCAGACGTTTTTGTGGCACAAGAGCCGCCATCGCCGACTGATCAACGAGGCCACGCATGCCCGCGCCAAAGCCGCCTGCTTTCGAGACCCTGAGCCTGCATGCGGGCCAGCATCCGGATCCCGTGACCGGCGCCCGGGCGGTGCCGATCTACCAGACCACGTCCTACGTGTTCCAGGATTCGGACCACGCCGCGGCGCTGTTCAACCTGGAGCGCGCCGGCCACATCTATACCCGCATCTCCAATCCGACCACGGGCGTGCTGGAGGAGCGGCTCGCCGCGCTCGAGGGCGGCGTCGGCGCGATCTGCACCGCGAGCGGCATGGCCGCGCTGCATCTCGCCATCGCGACGCTGCTCAATGCCGGCAACCACATCGTGGCGTCGAGCTCGCTCTATGGCGGCACCATCAACCTGCTCGCGCACACGCTGCCGCGCTTCGGCATCACCACCACCTTTGTCAAGCCGCGCGATCTCGACGCGTTCCGCGCGGCGATCCAGCCGAACACCAGGCTCGTGATCGGCGAGACCATCGGCAATCCCGGGCTGGAGGTGCTCGACACTCCCAAGGTCGCGGCGATCGCGCATGAGGCCAGGATCCCGCTGCTGATCGACAACACCTTTGCCACGCCCTATCTCAGCCGCCCGATCGAGCTGGGCGCCGACATCGTCATGCATTCGGCGACCAAATGGATCGGCGGCCACGGCATCGCGATCGGCGGCGCCATCGTCGACGGCGGCCGCTTCGACTGGCGCTCTTCCGGCAAGTTCGGCGTGCTGACCGAGCCCTATGGCGGCTATCACGGCATCGTCTTCGACGAGCAGTTCGGGACGGCGGCCTTCATCATGCGCGCGCGCACCGAAGGTCTGCGCGATTTCGGCGCCTGCCTGTCGCCGACCAACGCGTTCCAGCTGTTGCAAGGCGTGGAGACGCTTCCCGTGCGCATGGACCGCCACATGCAGAACACGCATCTCGTGCTGGAGGCGCTGAAGTCGAACAAGGCCGTCGACTGGGTGCTGCATCCCGCGCTCGAAAATCATCCTGACCATCAGCTGGCAAAGCAGCTCTTGCCGCGCGGCGCCGGCTCGATCGTCTCCTTCGGCATCAAGGGCGGACGCCCCGCGGGCCGCAAGTTCATCGAAAGCTTACGCATGATCAGCCATCTCGCCAATGTCGGCGACGCCAAGACGCTGGTGATCCACCCGGCCTCGACCACGCATCAGCAGATGGACGCCGAGCAGCTCGAGGCGGCCGGGATCGGCGAGGAGCTGGTGCGGCTGTCGGTCGGCATCGAGACGGCGAGCGACATCATCGACGATCTCGCCCAAGCGCTGCGCATCTCGCAAAAGGTCTGACGCCATGAAGCTCTCCGTCAACGGCACCGATGTGTTCGTCGCAACCGGCGGCCGCGACTTCGACAAGTCGCTGCCCACGGTGGTGTTCATCCACGGCGCCGGCTTCGATCATTCCACCTGGGCGCTGCATACGCGCTGGTTCGCCCATCACGGTTTTGCCGTGCTTGCACCCGACCTGCCCGGCCACGGCCGCTCCGCCGGGCCTTCCCTCGGCAGCATCGCGGAGATGGCGGATTGGACGGCGGCGCTGCTGAATGCGGCCGGCGCCACCAGGGCGCATCTGATCGGCCATTCCATGGGCTCGCTGATCTCGCTGGAGACGGCGGCGCGGCATCCCGACAAGGTCTCCGCGCTGAGCCTGATCGGCACCGCCGCGACCATGACGGTCGGCCCGGATCTCCTGAAGGCGGCCGAAGCCAATTCGCAGGATGCAAACGACATGGTCTCGATCTGGGGTCTCGGCTTCAAGGCCGAGCTCGGCGGCAGCCTCGCGCCGGGCTTGTGGATGCATGGCGGCGCGCAGGCCGTGCTGAAGGTTTGCGAGCCGGGCGTGCTGTTCAAGGATCTGTCGGCCTGCAATGCCTACACAAATGCGCTTGCGGCCGCCGCAAGCGTGAAGGTGCCGACGACATTGATCCTCGGCGAGCGCGACATGATGACCCCGGCGAAGGCCGGCAAGGCGCTCGCCGCCGCGATCCCGCATGCGAAGACCGTCGTGGTGCCCGGCGCCGGCCACATGATCATGGCCGAGCGCCCGGACGAGCTGCTGGCGGCGCTGAGGAACTAGGCGGATCAATCTTCCGCCTTGCGCGTTGCGGTCAGATATCCCCGCCAATCAAGAAGGGGAACTCGACCATGCCAGGAGTTGACCTTGTGAGTTGAATGCCAGCGGCTGTCGCACGACGATCCGGCCCTCCATTGCATCGATCGGAGCTTTCATGTCAGAGACTCTCAAGGGGCGCACGGCGCTCGTCACCGGCGGCTCGCGCGGAATCGGTGCTGCCGTCTGTCGCGCGCTGGCCGATGCGGGCGCTGCCGTGGCGATCAATTGCCGCCAGCAGATCGGGCAGGCCGAGCAGCTGGCCGGCGAGATCGGCAGGCAAGGCGGCCGCGCCATCGTCGTCGCCGCCGACGTCTCGCAGCGCGAGGCCGTGGCTGGAATGGTCGAGCGCGTCACGGCCGGGCTCGGGCCGATCGACATCCTCGTCAACAATGCCGGCATCGCCATCACGCGCGGCATCGACGATCTCACCGAGGATGATTTCGACCGCACCATCCTGGTCAACCTGAAATCCGCCTTCCTGTGCACGCAGGCCGTTCTGCCGTCGATGCGCGCGAGAACGTGGGGCCGCATCGTCAACATCTCCTCGGGCGCGGCGCGCGGCGCCGGCTCGATCGGCCCGCACTACAATGCATCCAAGGCCGGGATGGAAGGCCTCACGCGAGGCTATGCCGCGCGGCTCGTGAAGGAGGGAATCACCGTCAACGCAGTGGCGCCGTCGCTGATCGAGACCGACATGATGAGCGGCCAGCCCCAGCTCGTCAGCCGCATCCCGCTCGGCCGCTTCGGCACGGCGAAGGAAGTGGCGAAAGCCGTGATGCTGCTCGTCGACAATGCCTACATGACCGGGCAGACCGTGGCGCTGAGCGGGGGCATGGCGTTTAACTGAGCGCACGCCGTCACGCCCGGGCTTGTCCCGGCCATCCACGCCTTACCGGTAGCGCGAAGAACGTGGATGCCCGGGACAAGCCCGGACATGACGATCAGCTGCCGATCGAGGCGCAGCGACTCACCACATCGTCGCGGCCGCCCGTTCCGGCCAGATGCGGTCGTACTCCGCGCCACCGACCTTGTTCTCGCTCATTTCCGCGAGGATCTGGCCCGGTGTCGGCAAACTCCTGGGATCGATACGCTTGTCGGGATTCCAGAGGTCGGAACGCACGATGGCGCGGGCGCACTGGAAGTAGATCTCCTCCACATTCATCACCATGACGCTGCGCGGCGCCTTGCCCTCGACCTTGAACGAGGCCAGCAGCTCCGGATCGATCGAGAGATGAGCGCGACCGTTGGCGCGGACCGCGTTGCCCGAGCCGGGGATCAGGAACATCAGGGACACCCTGGGATCGCGCACGATGTTGCGCAGGGAATCGACCCGGTTGTTGCCGCGGCGGTCCGGCAGCATCAGCGTCCTGGGATCGTGGATGCGGACGAAGCCGGGCAGATCGCCGCGGGGCGAGCAATCGATGCCCTCGGGCCCGATGGTGGCGAGCGCTGCGAACGGCGCCTTCTCGATGAAGACGCGATAGAGCGGCGTGACGTGGTCGGCGACTTTCACGGTCGAGGCATCATTGGTTGCGCCGTAGATGGCTTCCAGCTGTTCGACCGTTTCGATCACCGACATTCCAGCCTCCTCATTGTGCCGGCAACTCATCCTGCCAGCATTCATTCCTGATCACGCGCACGAGCTGGCGGCCGTGGTAGTCGGCGCTGCCGGCGTTGAGGATGGTGACGTCGGCCTGCACCGACGCATCGTCGACACTGCGCGACAGCCGCTCGGCGATGTTGCCGTCGCTGTGCCGCGCCCGCGCGGCAAGCCGCTGCGCCAGCACGTCCGGCGGCGCAGTGATCGCCACCACCACGACGTTGACATAGGCTCGACGCAGCGCGCCGATCACCGTGCGCGAGACGTTGGCAACAACGGCCCGGCCGGCACGGATGTCGTCGTTGATCTCGAGCGGCAGCGCATAGGAATGCCCGTGCGCCTCCCAGTGCACGGCAAAATCGCCGTGCTCACGCACGCGGCGGAATTCATCCCGGCTCACCGCAACGTTGTCCTCGTCAGTGGAGGACTCCCGCGTCACGACCCGGCGCGGAAAGACGATGTCGCGGTCGTCGGCGCAGGCCGCCTGGGCCAGCCGCAGCAAGGTGTCCTTGCCGGCGCCGCTGGGGCCGACCACGAGCACGAACCGTCCGGGGCCGATCGCACCCGCCTCGTCCTGCACCACGGTCACGGTCTCGCTCATGCGACGCGGAATCCTTCGCGCCAGACGCTGCGAACGACGGGAACGTGGCCTGCGACATGCACGCGGATGAGGTCGGCGCGCTTGCCGGGCGCGACCTCGCCGCGGTCGGTGAGGCCGACCGCCTCGGCGGGGGCTTTCGTCACAGTGCGAACCGCCGCCGGAAGGCTGATCGCGGGCACGTGCTCCGGCAATTGGAGCGCGGCCATCAGCAGGCTGGAGGGGATGTAGTCCGACGACAGGATGTCGAGCAGGCCTTCGCGGGCGAGATCGACCGCGGCGATGTTGCCGGAGTGCGAGCCGCCGCGCACCACATTCGGCGCACCCATCAGAATGTCGATGCCGGCCTGATGCAGGCCGCGTGCGGCCTCGAGCGTGGTCGGGAACTCCGCCACCGAAACGCGATCGCGCACGGCGTCCGCGACGTTCTCCTCGGTGGTGTCGTCGTGGCTCGCCAGAGGAATCTTGTACCGATGCGCCAGCGCCACGATCTCGCGCATGTTGGTCGCCGCATATTGCTTTTGGTACTCGAAGCGCTTTGCGAACAGCTCGTCGAGCTCGGCATCGGTCTTGCCGCCGCCCTTGCCGCGATAATAGTCACGCAGCTTGACCTCGTCGCGGAACTGGCGCTGCCCCGGCGTGTGATCCATCAGCGACATCAGCTTGACGTCGGGACGGTCGATCAGCTCCCTGGCCTCCTCGACCACGCTCGGCATCGGGATCTCGCAGCGCAGATGCAGGAAGTGATCGGCGCGCAGCAGGCTGGCATCACGCGCGGTCGTGATCGCGGCGGCGAGCACGCCGGCGCGGCCATCGACTTCCTCGGCGCCGTCCTCGCGCCAGACCCGGAGTGAATCGAAAACCGTGGTGATGCCCGAGGTCGCGAGCTGGCCGTCATAGGAGATCACGGCGGCGACCGGATTCCAGAACACTTTTGGCCGCGGCACGTAATGCGCTTCGAGATGGTCGGTGTGGAGCTCGATCAGGCCGGGCATGACGAGGTCGCCGCCGGCATCCTCGGCGCCCGCGGGCGCCCTGCCCTCGCCGATCTCGGCGATGCGTCCGTCCGCAAGAGCGAGCCAGCCCTGCTCGATCACCCGGTCGGCCAGCACGATCCTGGCGTTGGCGATCACGGTTACCTTCGGCTCGGCGTTCATTTCCATTTCCTTCAGGCCGCGGCAGCAAAGCTGGTGACGTCGACGATGCGGTCGGCAATCAGATGACGGATTTCGTCGTCATGGACAATGGCGACCATGGCGACGCCCTGGCGCTTCTTCTCGGCGACCAGCTCGACCACGACGGTGCGGTTGGCGGCATCGAGCGAGGCGGTCGGCTCGTCCAGCAGCAGGATCGGCAGGTCCGAGATGAAGCCGCGCGCGATATTGACGCGCTGCTGCTCGCCTCCGGAGAAGGTCGCGGGCGGAAGCTGCCAGAGGCGCTCGGGGATGTTGAGGCGATGCAGCAGCTCGCCGGCGAGCTGCTGCGCCTCGGATCTGGCCACGCCGTTCACGATCAGCGGCTCGGCGACGACGTCAATGGTGGCCACGCGCGGCACCGCGCGCAGGAACTGGCTGACATAGCCGATCGTGGAGCGGCGGATATTGAGGACCTGCCGCGGCTCGGCGGTGGCGAGGTCGATCACCGTGCCGCGATGGCGGATGCCGATGCGGCCGCTATCGCAGCGATAGTTGCCAAAAATCATCTTCAGGATCGACGATTTGCCGGCACCTGATGGCCCCGACAGCACGACGCATTCGCCGGGATTGACGTGGAAGGTCACGCCGCGCACGACCGGCAGCTCGATGCCGCCTTGCAAGTGCATCGTAAAGGTCTTCTGGGCATCGGCAACATCGATCATGGCGGTCATCGAAAAGCTCATGGCGGGAGAATCGAGGAGACGAGGAGTTGGGTATAGGGCTCGCGGGGGTCGTCGAGCACCTGGTCGGTGAGGCCGGTCTCGATGACGCGGCCGCCCTTCATCACCATCACGCGATGCGACAGGAGGCGCGCGACCGCGAGATCGTGGGTGACGATGATGACGGCGAGATGCAGTTCGGCGACGAGGCTGCGCAGCAGGTCGAGCAGGCGCGCCTGCACCGACACGTCGAGGCCGCCGGTCGGCTCGTCCATGAATACCAGCCGCGGCTCGGTGACGAGGTTGCGGGCGATCTGGAGACGCTGCCGCATACCGCCGGAATAGGTGCGCGGCGCATCGTCGATGCGCGCGACGTCGATCTCGACGCGGGTGAGCCAGTCCGATGCGGTGTCGCGGATGCGGCCGTAGTGATTCCAGCCCACCGCCATCAGCCGCTCGCCGACATTGGCGCCGGCCGAGACCGCCATGCGCAGGCCCTGCGCGGGGTCCTGGTGCACGAAACCCCAATCAGTGCGGAACAGGAAGCGCCGCTCGGCCTCTCCGAGCGTCGTGAGATCACGGGTAACGCCGTCGCGCATTCGGTAGGACACATGGCCCGCGCTCGGCGCCAGCTGACCCGACAACGTCTGCAGCAGCGTCGACTTGCCCGAGCCGGATTCGCCCACGATCGCCAGCACTTCGCCGGGATAGAGCGCGAAGGAGACGTCGCGGCAGGCAGCGATGCGGCCGAAGGACTTGCTGAGAGATGTCGCGACCAGCAGCGGCTCGTCGTTGTCGAGCATGTCGTGATCAGCCATTCGACGCCTCCCGCGCCTTCTCCTTGTAGGGCGCAGCACTGAGGCTGCCGTGATGGCCCGCGGTCTGCCGGCCCTCGCAATAGTCGGTGTCCGAGCAGACGAACATGCGCCCGCCCTTGTCGTCGGTGACGATCTCGTCGAGATAGGAATTTTCCGCGCCGCACAGCGCGCAGGGCGCGTTGAAGCGGTACGGCTCGAACGGGTGGTCCTCGAAATCGAGCGAGACCACTTGGGTATAAGGCGGGATCGCGTAGATGCGCTTTTCGCGGCCAGCGCCGAACAATTGCAGCGCCGGGCAGTTGTCCATCTTGGGATTGTCGAATTTCGGCGTCGGGGACGGATCCATCACGTAGCGCGCGTTCACCTTCACCGGATAGGCGTAGGCGGTCGCGATGTGGCCGAAGCGGGCGATGTCCTCGTAGAGCTTCACGTGCATCAGGCCGTACTCGGCGAGCGCGTGCATGCGCCGCGTCTCGGTCTCGCGCGGCTCGAGGAAACGCAACGGCTCGGGGATCGGCACCTGATAGACCAGCACCTGGTTTTCGTTCAGCGCCGTCTCCGGGATACGGTGACGGGTCTGGATCACCGTTGCCTCGTCCGTCGCCGTCGTGGTCGCAACGCCGGCGGTCTTGGCGAAGAACTTCCGGATCGAGATCGCATTGGTGGTGTCGTCGGAGCCCTGGTCGATCACCTTGAGCACGTCCTGGGGACCGAGGATCGCGGCGGTGACCTGCACGCCACCGGTGCCCCAGCCATAGGGCATCGGCATTTCGCGGCTGGCGAACGGCACCTGATAGCCGGGAATGGCGATCGCTTTCAGGATCGCGCGGCGGATCATCCGCTTGGTCTGCTCGTCGAGATAGGCGAAGTTGTAGGCGGGCGCGTTCATTCCGCGGCCTCCTTCATGGCATCGCCCGCTTGGGCGTCCGCGAACTCCTGCCGCAGCTTGCGCAGCAGGCCGAGCTCGGACTGGAAGTCGACATAATGCGGCAGCTTCAGGTGCTCGACGAAGCCGGTCGCCTGGACATTGTCCGAATGCGACATCACGAACTCCTCGTCCTGCGCCGGTGCGAGCGCCTCCTCGCCGAGCTCACGCGCGCGCAGCGCGCGATCGACCAGCGCCATCGACATGGTCTTGCGCTCGCTCTGGCCGAAGGCGAGGCCGTAGCCGCGGGTGAAGCACGGCGCCTCGGTCGCAGAACCCTTGAACTGGTTGACCATCTGACACTCGGTCAGCTCGATCGAGCCCAGCGGCACGGCGAAGCCGGCGTCTTCCGCGAAGAATTCCACCTCTACCTCGCCGAAGCGGATCTCGCCGGCGAAGGGATGGTTGCGGCCATAGCCGCGCTGGGTGGAATAGCCCATCGCCAGCAGGAAGCCTTCATCGCCGCGCGCCAGATTTTGCAAGCGCAGGTCGCGATCCGCAGGAAAGTTCAGCGGCTCGCGGGTGAGATCGCCGACGCTGGCGCCGTCGTCGGCCTGCGGCGAGGATTCGATCAGCCCGTCACGGCCGAGAATGTCGGTCACGCGCGGCGTTGGCGCGGTGGCCGCCTCAGCCGTCGCCGGCGCGTCCGGAACGAAGCCTTCGGCGAGCGAGGGATCGAGCAGGCGGTGGGTATAGTCGAAGGTCGGCCCGAGGATCTGGCCGCCGGGAATGTCCTTGAAGGTCGAGGACACCCGCCGCTGCACGCGCATCGCACCGGTGTCGACCGGCTCGCTGGCGCCGAAGCGCGGCAGAGTGGCGCGGAAGGCGCGAACCAGGAAGATCGCCTCGATCAGATCGCCGCGCGCCTGCTTGATCGCCAGCGCCGCGAGCTCGCGATCATAGAGCGAGCCTTCGCCCATGACGCGGTCGACGGCGAGGCCGAGCTGCTCCGAGATCTGGTCGAGCGTGACCTCCGGAACGCTTTGGTCGCCGCGCCGCGCATTGGCCAGCAGGCGATGGGCGTTCTCGATGGCGCGTTCACCGCCTTTGACTGCGACATACATGCTTTCAGCTTCCTTTGCTCACGGCGCGCGTGGTGCGCGGGATCGCAACCACGGCGTCATCGGCGACCAACACCACATCGATGCCGCGCGGAAACAGCACCTCGTTGAGCCGGAGGCGCTCCAACAGATCGAAGGGCTCGATCGACGCCTGCAGCGTCGCGACACCGTCGATGCCGGGTCCGCGCAGCTCGAAGCTGCGCCCCGAGACCAGGCTCTCGAGCTGAATGATCACCGTGGTCGAACGGTCCGGGTATTCGCTCGTCCCGAGCGCAAAACGGTCGAGCGGCGGAAGCGCCGCGCCGCTGCTGACCAGCGCGAAGCTCGCGATCGAGCAATCCTGCACCACCGGCGCGCCGGTATGGAATTTCAGCCACTTCACCACGTCGGGGCTCTCCGCCATCCACGCATCGAGCCAGAGCGGCGTGTCGTGGTCGAACAGCGTCAGTGCGATTGCGGCCGTGCCGCGCATCATCGGCCCCGGCGCCCCCGCCATCGGCACGATGCGCCGGACCGAGCCCGGCCGCGCCATCGCGTCCATGACCGAGCGAAAGGTCGATTGCGCCGACAGCACCTTGTCGGCGAAACCCGGCGGCAGTTCCGAAATCGTGGTCATGATCTCACCCCTCACCGCGCACCATGGTGTAGAAATCAACTTTCGTCGCAGCGGTCTCGGCCGCCGCCTGCCTGCGCTCGACCATCATCTGCTCGCGCAACGGCGCGATGACGCTGCGCTCGACGAGCCCGCCATGATCACGGGACTGCACCAGAGCATCGCACAGCGCGATCAGCCGCGCCTTCTCACCGTTCCGGCCGAGCGTGTAGCCGAACCCGACCTCACCGCTCGCAAGCCGCACCGCGGCGCGCGAGACCGTGGCTTCACCGAGATTGAACGGCGCGCCGTCGCCGCCGACCCGGCCGCGCAGCATGACGAGGCCGCTTTCGGGCATGCGCAGATCCTGATGGGCCGGGAGGGAAAAGTTGCGGAGGCGAGCGGCGATCTCGCCCGCCTCCGCGTGCGCCAGCACGGCCATCGCGGCCTTGCGCTGGGCTTGCTGGGTGTTGTGCTGCGTCACCTGGTCCACCGAACTTGCCGCGTCGAAGTTGTCTATGATAATAGACAACTTCATACGGAAGCGCCATGACTGTTTCGTGACAATGATGTGATTTCTGGAGTAGGTTTCCCGCGACATGAGCATGCAGGA
This sequence comes from Bradyrhizobium sp. CCBAU 53415, assembly GCF_028128735.1. Taxonomy (NCBI): domain Bacteria; kingdom Pseudomonadati; phylum Pseudomonadota; class Alphaproteobacteria; order Hyphomicrobiales; family Nitrobacteraceae; genus Bradyrhizobium; species Bradyrhizobium sp. CCBAU 53415. Next base: position 545,126 of record NZ_LBJF01000024.1, read on the forward strand.
CACAGCCTCCTCGGGCGTCGCGCTATGGCGCCTCGTGGCCGACGGCATCGAACGCGGCATCGCCGACGGCCGCTTTGCGGCCGGCGACAAGCTGCCGGGCGAGATGGAGATCGCCGAAACCTATCGCGTCAACCGCCACACCGTGCGGCGCGCGCTGGCCGCCCTCGCCGAGCGCGGCCTGGTGCGGGCCGAGCGCGGCAGCGGAACCTATGTCGAGGCGCCGAAGCTGGCCTATCCGCTTCGCTCGCGCACGCGCTTTTCCGAGATCGTCGGTGCGGGCGGCCGCGAACCGCATGGGCGGCTGATCGAGGCGACCAATGACGTCGCGACGCGCGAGCTTGCGCGGGAGCTGGGATTGAAGACCGGCGCGCCGCTGGTGCGGATCGAGGCCATCCGCCTCGCCGACCGCACGCCGATCTGCGTGTCCACGACGTGGCTGTCGGCAGACCTGTTTCCGGAGGCGGGGGCCGTGTTCGCGGCGACACGCTCGATGACAAAACTGCTCGAACATTACGGCGTGCGCGACTATCGCCGCGGTGCGACCCGAATCACCGCCGGCATCGTCGATGCGACCGATGCCGCCCGGCTCGATCTCGCGCTCGGACGCCCGATCCTGGTGGTCGATGCCACCGACCACGATCTCGAGTGCAAGCCGCTGCTGACGAAGCATTCGCGCTTCGCGGCGGAGCGAGTGGAGTTTCTGGTGGAGAACGGGTGAGGGGTATGTCTCCGCGCGTGAAACTGGCAGTCGAGTTCGCGGGCAGATACCCCTCATCCGGCGCCGTAGCCGAAGCGTCGCTTTGGCGTTCCCAAGAACGGCGGCCCAAGGCCACCTTCTCCCGCAAGGGGAGAAGGGAAGAGGAGCTGGTGGCGGCGATCAGGCCACCGCCCTTCGCCCAATGATCGCGAATCGCAGCTTGCCGGAGATGAAATCGATCGCGGCGACTGCGACCAGAATCATCAGGATCAAAAACGACACCTTCTGCCATTCCAGCACGCGGATCTGCTCGGCCAGTTGCAGGCCGATGCCGCCGGCGCCGACGATGCCGATGATGGTGGCCGAGCGGGTGTTGGATTCGATGTAGTACAGCACCTGGCCGGCGATGACGGGCAGCACCTGCGGCATCAGGCCGAAGCGGATCTCGTGCAGGGCACTGCCGCCGGAAGCGCGGATGCCCTCGACCTCCTTCTGGTCGGCGCCTTCGATCGCCTCCGAGAACAATTTGCCGAACGCGCCGAAATCCGACACCGCGATCGCCAGCACCCCGGCAAACGGCCCGAGACCCACGACATTGATCCAAACCAGCGCCCAGATCAGCGTGTCGACGCCGCGTATCGAATCGAGGAAACGCCGGACCGGGAAGCGGAAGAAACCCGACGGCACGATGTTGCGCGCCGCAAGCAGGCTCACGGGCAGCGCGAACAGTGCGGCGAGCGTGGTACCGAGCAGCGCGATCGACAGCGTCTCGCCGAGCGCCTTGAGATACAGCGGCAGCGATGAGCCGGGATCGGGCGGGATCATCATCATCGTGATCCAGCCGAGCTGGCTGACGCCGGCAGCGAGACGCGACGGTGAAAAGTCGAGGTCGACCAGCCCGAACGCCAGAAGCGCGAGCGCGGCGGCGATCATCGCCGGCGTCGCGAGACGCGCTGACGCCGGCCGGCTGAAGACATCCGGATGGCGGGCGCGAAGCTGTGCCGTATCGACCTCTGGATGGCGGCTCATGTCCGCGCCTCCCTGCCGAACAGGCGGCCGCGCAGCCAACCGGTGCCGATGTCGATGAGGAAGACCGTGACGATGATGGTCAGGAGGATCGCGCTGACGTCCGAATAGTAGAACTTGCGGATCGCAACAATCAGCTCCATCCCGATGCCGCCGGCCCCGACAAAGCCCATCACCGAGGCTTCTCGCACATTGATCTCGAAGCGCAGCAGCCCATAGCTGGCATAGCCGGCGATCACCTGCGGCAGCACGGCAAAACGCATGCAGGACAGCCAGCTTGCCCCGGTCGAGCGCACGCCTTCGACCGGCCTCATGTCCGCATTCTCGACGATTTCGGAGAACAACTTGCCGAGCGCGCCGGTCGAATGGATGGCGATCGCCAGCACGCCCGCCATCGGCCCCAGGCCGAAGGCAATGACGAAGATCAACGCGAACACGATGCCCGGCACGGTGCGGGCGAATTCGAGCAGGCGACGCACCACGAAGCGCAGCCAGGGCGACGGCGCGGTGTTTTCGGCGGCGAAGAAGTTGAGCGCAACCGCGAAGACCGCGCCTATTAGCGTGCCGACATAACTGATCAACAGCGTCTCGCCCAGGAGCTTCAGCCATTTGTGCCAGCCCCAGAACCATTCGCCGATGTCGGTCCAGACGCGCTGACCGGTGTCGAGCGTGAGAATCCGATCGAAGTAGCTGACGAAATTGCCGAAATGGGCGAAGAAGGTGCGCAAATTCACTTCGGCGCCGATCGCGGCGACGAGCAGCGCGGCGATGAACAGCGCAGCGCCAAGCAGCAGCCGCAACCGCTTGCGCGCGACCGCCTTGCGGTAAGCCGCATTCAGCGCAGCCAGTTGCTGGTCGGGAAGGATCGAAACCGCAATTGTCATCGAAGCCACTCATCCCCATCAAGAAAAGAGCCGGGTCCATCGACCCCGCTCCAGTGGCGTCGTCCCGATTCGGTCAGGACGCCTTCTTGCGGAGATGATCGACGAACTTAATCAGCTCGATCGTCTTGTTGTAGTCTTCGTTCGTGATCGGCGCCCACGGCTTGTTCTTGCCGTCGGAGAGCTTCTTGAACGCCTCGGGGTCCTTCTGCGCCGCATCGAGGAAGGCCTTCTTGATCGCGGCCTTCATGTCGTCGGGCAGGTTGCTGAGATAGGCATAGGGCGAGTTGATGATGAGGTCGGACTTCACGATGATGCGGAAATCCTCCTTCTTCATCACGGTGCCGTCGGCGGCCTTGACCATGCCCTTGTTGAGCATGCGGGTCAGGTTGGAATCGTCGTCGGCGTTCCACCAGTTGGCAGCGACGTCGACGGTGCCCTGGGCCAGCGCGAGGACGGCGTTTTCGTGGCTGCCGGTGAAGACGACCTTGGAGAAATAGGCGTCGGGATCGATGCCCATCTGGTTCATCTTGAAGCGCGGCATGTTGTTGCCCGAGGTCGAGTTCGGATCGACCAGGCCGAGATTCTTGCCCTTGAGGTCCTCGAGCTTCTGGTACGGCGATTTCGCCAGCACGTAGAACACCGAATAATAGCCCTTCGAGCCGTCGGAGTTGACGTCGATGACGAAGGCGTCGGTCTTCACGCCGGTGAGACGCGCGCGGGAAAACGAGGCCGGTCCGTAATAGCCGATGTGGATGTTGCCGGCGCGCTGGCCCTCGATCACGGCGGCGTAGTCGTTGGCGACCCGCAACGTCACCTTCACGCCGAGCTCTTTCGACAGATAGTTGACGAACGGCCCGAAGCGCTCCGTGACGCCGCTGCCATTCTCCGCCGGAATCACCGCGAAGGTGATCTCCGGATATTTCGCCTTCCAGTCTTCGGCGGAAGCCGGCCCGGCGAGGGTCAGCGCGGCGGCGCCGGCGAGAATCAGTCTACGGGTGATCATGAATAGCCCCTTCCTGGTTGAAGTCGGTTCGTACGCAATCAAAGACGCGCGCGGCCTCACGCCGCAGCGGCCGTTCCGAGTGCCGGGACGCCCTCGGGCGCCGGAACAGGCACGGCCCCCATGACATCGGCGGCTTCGAGATCGTAGAGCTCGCGCGCGACGTGATCGGTCAGCGCGGACGGCGCACCGTGGAAGACCACGCGGCCCGCGGCCATGCCGATCAGGCGGTCGCAATAGCTGCGGGCGAGATCGAGCGAATGCAGGTTGCAGAGCACGGTGATGCCGAAATGCTTGTTGATGCGCAGAAGCGCATCCATCACGACCTTGGTATTGCGCGGATCGAGCGAGGCGATCGGCTCGTCGGCCAAAATGATGTCGGGCTGTTGCACCAATGCGCGGGCGATCGCCACGCGCTGCTGCTGACCGCCGGAGAGCTGGTCGGCGCGCTGGGCGGCGAGCGTAGCGATGTCGAACTGCTCGAGCGCCGACATCGCCAGAGCCTTGTCCTGCTCGGGCCAGGCCTGCGTCAGCGAACGCCAGGCAGGCATCGTCGCAAGGCGCCCCATCAGGACGTTGGTGAGCACGTCGAGCCGGCCGACCAGGTTGAACTGCTGGAAGATCATCGCCGAGCGCGCGCGCCATTGGCGGAGATCCTTGCCGCGCAACGCGGTAACGTCGACGCCGTCGAACAGGATGCGCCCCCCGGTCGGCGTCACCAGGCGGTTGATGCTCCGCAGCAATGTCGACTTGCCGGCGCCGGATCGCCCGATCACACCGACGAAGCCGCCGGGGGAAACTTGAAACGAAGCGTCGTCCACCGCGGCTTTTGCGCCGAAGCGACACGTCAGACCATCCACCACCAGCATGCAGGGCTCCAGAGTAGCTGGAGCCAACCGCTAACGTCCATGCTTAACACTTGTGTGACGGCGCCGTTGCGGTGCGGCGATCCTGCACGCCTCATCCCCTGTCATCTCGGCGTCATGACATCGTCATCAAGCCACTCGAAGAGGAATGCCCGCCCTCACACCCCGGATGCATCATGGCCGCCAAAGTTCTTTCGGTTCAGCCGACCATCGACCCCTCGGCCAGACTGCACGAGACCCGGCTCGGCGCCTACACCGAGGTCGGCGCGCGCACGATCCTGCATGAAGTGGCGATGGGCGATTACTCCTATGTCGTCAACGATTCGCAGATCACCTACACCACCATCGGAAAATTCTGCTCGATCGCGGCGATGACGCGCATCAATCCCGGCAACCATCCGATGCACCGCGCGACACAGGCGCACTTCACCTACCGCTCCAGCGCCTATTTCGAGGGTGAGAGCGATGATGCCGAGTTCTTCGACTGGCGGCGCCAGCATCACGTCCATATCGGCCACGACGTCTGGATCGGCCATGGCGCGATCGTGCTGCCGGGCCGCAACATCGGCACCGGCGCGGTGATTGCCGCCGGCGCCATCGTCACCAAGGACGTGCCCGCCTACACCATCGTCGCCGGCAATCCGGCCCGTATCGTGCGGCGGCGGTTCTCGGAGGAGATCGCCGGCCGGCTCGCGAAGCTCGCATGGTGGGACTGGGATCACGACAAATTGCGCGAGGCGCTGCCCGATTTCCGCAAGCTCGGGATTGAAGATTTCCTTTCGACATACGAAGCACGGGCGAGCTCTCTCACCAATTCTCCTGCCAGCAAACGAAGCGCGGTCGCGTGACGGACATATTCCTAGAAGGCGGCCGGGCCCTGATCGGCGCCGAGCTGGTCGAAACCTCGCTTCTGGTGTCCGGAACGGACATTGCGCAGGTCGATGCTTCCCGCGGCCGTGCGCGGCTGGCGATCGATGCGCGCGACCTGCTGGTCTTGCCCGGCATCGTCGATCTGCACGGCGATGCCTTCGAACGGCAGATGATGCCGCGCGCCGGCGTCGATTTTCCGATCGACGTCGCGCTCGCCGACAGCGATCGCCAGGCGATCAGCAACGGCATCACGACGGTGTTTCACGCCACGACCTGCTCGTGGGAGCCGGGCCTGCGCAGCGCCGACAATGCGCGTGGCCTGATGGAGGCGATCGAGCGGCAGCGCCCGCAATTCGCCGCCGACACCCGCTTCCATCTGCGCCACGAGACCTACAATCTCGACGCCGAGGCCGAGATCGCCCAGTGGCTCGCCGAGGGCCGCGTCGACCTGTTCGCCTTCAACGACCACATGGACGGCACAGTGGCCGACATGGCCAAGCCGCGCAAGCGCAACCGCATGGTGGAGCGCACCGGCCTTTCGAGCGACGAATTCGACCGGCTGGTCGAGCGCGTGATCTCGCGCGCCGACGAGGTGCCCGCTTCGGTGTCGCGCCTGGCCGCTTCTGCCCGCGCGGCCGAGGTACGGATGCTCTCGCACGATGACGCAACGCCGTCGATGCGCCAGGCGTTTCGCGAGCTCGGCGCTGACATCGCGGAGTTTCCGGTCAACGAGGCGACGGCGCAAGCGGCAGCGAGCCACGGCGATGCCATCGTCTATGGCGCGCCGAACGTCGTGCGCGGCGGCAGCCACACCGGCTGGACCAGGGCATCCGACATGATCGCCAAGGGGCTCTGCTCGGTGCTGGCGTCGGACTACTATTATCCCGCCCAGCTGCTCGCCGCGTTCCGCCTCGCCGCCGATGGCGTGGTGCCGCTGGCACAGGCCTGGGATTTGGTCTCCTCCGGCCCGGCGCGCGCGACCGGTCTTGCCGATCGCGGCATGCTCGCGGAGGGACGCCGCGCCGACATTCTCCTCGTCGACGACAGCGTGAAGCTGCGGCCGCGGCTGATCGGGGTGATCTCAGGCGGCAAGCTCGTGCATCTCACCGATGCGACACGGCTGCTCGCCGCCGTGGCGGCGCCGCGCGAGGCTGTCGTCGCGGCATAAACCGGCTATGCTGAGCCAATGACAGGTTTTCCCCGCTACGCGATCTATTTTGCCGCCGGCGCCGACAGCGCCCTCTCCCGCTTCGGCGCCGAGCTGCTCGGCTATGACGCCTACACGGGCGACGAGGTGCCGTTCCCGCGCGAGGCGCTGCAAATTGCTCCGAACTGGCGCGACATCACGGCTGATCCCCGCAAATACGGCTTTCACGCCACGTTGAAAGCGCCGATGGCGCTGGCATCAGGCAGAACCGAAGCCGGGCTCGTGGCGGCCTGCGCGACATTCGCCGGCCAACCGCGGACAATTCCAGTGATCCGCCCTGTCGTCGACACCATCGGCGGCTTCATTGCCGTCATTCCGGCCGAGCCGGTCGATGCGCTTCAGCAATTTGCCGCCGATTGCGTTCGTGAATTCGATTCCTTCCGCGCCTCCCTCACGGCGCAAGACCGCGCGCGGCGGAAACCGGAAAAGCTCGATGAGCGGCAGCGCGACTATCTTGACCGCTGGGGCTACCCCTATGTGATGGAGGAATTCCGTTTCCACATGACACTGACGGGACGGCTGGACGCGGAGCGGCGCGGGCCGATCCTGGAGATGCTGCGGGGACGATTTGCGGCGCGTGGTCTCGACACGCTGGTCATCGACCGCCTCGCCCTGTTCAGGCAGGACGAGACCAGGGCGCGCTTCCGCATCGTCGGCGAATGGACTTTGGCACGGTAGACCTCAGCGCCAGCTCGCAAGATTGAAGGCGAACGCCACCGCGCCGACCAGAACAAGACTGGTCGCCCAGACTGCATCCAGATTGAACCAGCTTCGCGAAACGAACCTCAATCCCAGATAGCGGTAGACCAGCCACGCCAGACATCCGCCGGCGCCGACCATGGCGGCAACGTGCACCAGGGACACCAGCACCGCCATTCCGACACTCGCCTTCATCAACTCGCCCGCCGCCTCATGGCCGGCATCGAGCTCGAACGCCTGGCAGAGCCCGAGATAGATCGGCACGAGCATCAAGGCGGCGCCGTGAGCAATGGCGACGGCAAATGACCACAGCGCCAATTGCGTTGGCGGGATTCGTGCCAGTGCGCGGGGATGGCGCCGAGCGATCAACCGATAGACGCCGAAACCGATGACGAGAAGGCTCGCGACCAGCTGGATCGGACGCTGCCACTCCGCCAGCACGAGCAGGAACGCGAAGGGCAGCAGCACGAGAAGCGTCGCGAGGAGATGCCCGGCCGACAGGGCCCACAAGGCGCGGAGAAGCGCGCGCGGGCTCTTGTCCATAAGCCCGGCCGAAACGGCGAGCGGCCATCCCATCCCGGGATTGACGCCGTGGTAGAGACCGCTCGCAACAAGGGCGAGCCACAGCCAGCCGAGTGCCGGGCTCGCGTGTTCCCAATCTAGACCGACGGGTAGCAAAACGAGTCCGTCGAACAATCGCCGCCCTCGAGCCTGATCTGGTGCGCACGATATCCGTCGGGGAAGCTCACGAAATAGTCCTTGTCGAGCTCGATGCCGCCGTCGCGACCGACATTGGCCATGACCTCCACGCCCGGAACCCCATCGGGATAGAACTGGTCGTCCCAGGTGGAGTAGAGCGAATTGGTCCAGTACACGCGCCTGCCGTCGCGGCTGATCTCGACCATCTGCGGACCCGCCGCAAAGGCTTTGCCATTTGGATGCGGCGTGCGGCGCGCGATACCTCCGATGTGGACCGAGCCCGCGAGCTTCGGCTTGCGCGGATCACTGACGTCGTACTGGCGCATTTCACCCGTGCCCCAGCACGAGACATAGAGGAACCGGTCATCCATCGACAGGTCGATGTCGGTCACCAGCGGCGGCACGGCGCCAAATCCCTGCAGCAGCGGCGGCAGCTTCTCCTTTGGCGCGGGCTCGGGTGGGATCGTCGCCGTCTTCTCCGCATGGAATTTCCCGCCTTCTCGCCACCAGGTCCAGATCGATGCTTCGAGGTTCGTGGTGTCGACCACGACACCCACGAAGCCGTATTCGCGAACCGGATCGTGCGCCGGTCGTACCTCCAGCGCCATTTGATGATTGGCGCCGAGGTCGATGGTCTGGACGTTGCGACGTGCGCGAAGATCCCAGAAGTGGAGACGATGGCCATATTTGTTCGCAAGCAGATCCTCCGGGACGATCCCGTTCTCGAACTGTGGCGGCAATGCCCATTCGCTCGTCACCATGTAGTCTCGCGGCAGATTCCACCAGAAATCATAATGCAGCGTCTGCGGGCCGCGATCGATCTCCCATCGCCCCAGGACCTCGAAGGTCTCGCAATCCATGATGAAAACGCCGGGAGGTCCGTTGGTGCCGTCCTTGCCGCCGCCACCCAGCGTGCTCACGTAGATGCCGTCCGGCCCGCAATGGATCGTGTGCGGCCGCGAGTAGCCGGTCTTCTTGAAGACTTCCTCCGGTTCGATGATCTTGTGGATCTTGGCTTTGGTCGGATCGGGCTTGGTATCGATGATGTAGATGCGCGACGAGCGGAGCCCTGGGATGATCAGATAGCGCCGCTCGATGAAGGCGTGTCCGGCGAGCGGCGACAAGGCGGAGGAGCACGCATTCCAGCCGAAATGATGAAACTCATCGCCCTTGTTCGGCATCGTCACGGTGTGGACGATCCGGCCATAGGTCGGCGATCCCGGCTTGACGTCGATGACCGCGAGAGCATCCGGCTTTGAGAAGTCCGGACTGAGCAGCAATGTGTAGGCGAAGTTCTCCGCAGGTGCTTCCATCGCAAGCTTGGGCGATGCGTGAAAGGTGGGATCCGGCCTCATCGTCATGGCACTGCCTCCCTGTTCTGTCGGTTTGCGCCAACCTGACTCGGGATAACGGCATAGTGAAGAGGTCTTGCGCGATGTCTTGACTGCTCCGCAGAGTCTGGTTGGTCAGCGTACGATACTTGATCGCCGGGCCCGGGGAAACTGGCGGAATTGCGCCAATTCGACACTTCCAACCGAAATGGGCGGCCCCATCATTGCGTGCGAAACGATGCCGTCCGGACCTTCTCCGCGGAACCGGTCTGGACTGTGTCGTCGCGAGCGCTGCTCGCAACGATGGGGAGACCTACTTACCCCACCGCAGCGCCAGCGCGTCGCGCTCCTTTGCGAGTTCGAGCAAGCCGGCTCGCGTTGCCGGATGCAGCGGCTGGAGCGGATGCCGCACGGCCTCCGACTTGATCACGCCGCCGGCCTGCATCATGACCTTGCATGCGATCAAGCCGCATTGCCGGTTCTCGTAGTTGATCAGCGGCAGCCAGCGTTCGTAGGCGGCCTTCGCCTCCTCGCGCTTGCCCGCGAAATAGGGATCGATGATCTGGCGGATGCCGTCGGGATAGCCGCCGCCGGTCATGGCGCCGGTGGCGCCGGCGTCGAGATCGGCCAGCAGCGTGATCGCCTCCTCGCCGTCCCAGGGGCCTTCGATGTCGCTGCCGCCCGCCTCGATCAGGCTTCGCAGCTTCGCGGCGGCGAAGGGAACCTCGATCTTGAAATAGCGGATGTTGGAAAATTCGCGCGACAGCCGCGCCAGCAACTCGACCGAGAGCGGCGTGCCGGCCACCGGTGCATCCTGGATCATGACGGGAATGTCGATCGCGCCGGAGAGCACGCGAAAGAATTCGACGATGCCCTTCTCCGGGACCCGGAAGGTCGCGCCGTGATAGGGCGGCATCACCATCACCATGGCGGCGCCGGCCGCCTCGGCCTGCTTGCTGCGTGCCGCGCACACGGCCGAGCTGAAATGCGTGGTGGTGACGATCACGGGAACCCGGCCGGCCACATGATCCAGCGCCACATGCATCACCGTCTCGCGCTCGGCGTCGGTGAGCACGAATTGCTCGGAGAAATTGGCGAGGATGCAGAGGCCATTCGAGCCGGCGTCGATCATGAAATCGATGCAGCGGCGCTGGCCCTCGAGGTCGAGCTCGCCGCGCTCGTCGAAGATGGTGGGCACGACCGGGAACACACCGCGATAGGGGCGCTGGGCCTTGTGTTGTGGCGTGACTGGCATCGAACTCTCCATCCCTGATGTCTTGCGTCCGTCGCCGCATATGTGATGCGGCGCCACAGATGTACCCGCCGCGCACGCGGGCGGCAATGCCGAACGCACGACGTCAGGATGGAGGAATGAGGCGAAGCTATGCGGTCTTCACCGCTCCCAGGAAGCCCTCGACCGCGACGCGGAGACGATCGGCGTCGGCGGACATCTTCTTGACGGACTCCGACAGCACCGTGCCGGCGTTGCCGGTCTCCTGGTTCAGCCTCGCGACGCTGCCGATGGTGTCGGTGACCTCGCGGGTGCCTTGGGCTGCCTGCTGGAAGTTGCGCGAGATCTCGGTGGTCGCCGCGCGCTGCTGCTCGACCGCGGCGGCAATCGCCGTCATCTTCTCGTCGATGCCACTGATTGCGCCGCCGATCGAGCGGATCGCGGCAACCGCCTGGCCGGTGGCGCCCTGGATTTCCTCGACCTGGCGCGAGATCTCTTCCGTCGCTGTCGCTGTCTGGGAAGCGAGGCTCTTGACCTCGCCCGCGACCACGGCGAAGCCGCGGCCGGCCTCGCCCGCGCGCGCAGCTTCAATGGTGGCGTTCAGCGCCAGAAGGTTGGTCTGGCCGGCGATCGCATTGATCATCTTCACGACCTCGCCGATGCGGCTCGCAGTCTGGTCGAGGATCTCGACCGTCGCGTTGGTCTGCTCGGCCTGCATCACGGCCTCGCGGGCCTCGCGGGCGCTCGACTGCACCTGCGCGGAGATCTCGCCGACGGATGCGGAGAGCTCTTCCGTCGCGGCCGCGATGGTTTCGAGATTGTTGGTGGCCTGCTCTGCGGCGGAGGAGACCGCGGCAGTCTGGCTGCTCGATTCCGAGACCAGCGAGCGCACGCCGGTCGCGGTGGCGTCGAGCTCCCGCGTCGAGGCAACGACACTCTGGATGACCGCCTGCACCGTATCGTCGAAACCGCGGCAGGCGGCATCGACGGTGCCGGAGCGAGCGAGCTGAAGCGCCTGTTGCGATTCGCGTTCCTGGCCCAGCCGTTCCGCGGTCGCCGCGCTCTCGCGCAAGCTTTCGAGCGCAGCGGCCATGGTGCCGAACTCGTCGGGATGCCGGGATTGCGGAACCGGCGTCGCATAGTCGCGCGCGCTGATGCGCGCGATGGCGTCGAGGATGGCGCGCACCGGACGCATGAGGCGGTTGCGCACCACGAACACGCCGGCCAGGGTCACGGCCAAAGCGAGCAGGAACGCCAGTGACTGCACGATGAGGTTGGTGAGGGCCTTCGCCTGAACCATCGCCGCCCGCGCGATCGACTGGTCGAGAGCCTTGTTCGCGACCGCGACGATGGACGCGAACGGCGACTGGCACAGCGCGTTCCATTCCGAAGCGGGCATCGCCGGACGTCCGCTGCCGTCGAAATTCCTGGTGAGCTCGCCGATCCGCTTGAGAACGCCGTCGGTCCTGGTCCGCGCCTCCTTCGCCGTGTTGACCAGGTCCGCCGTCACGTCGGGCGCAGCCAGCAGCTCCTCCAGGCCGGTCCAGCCGGCCGCGACGATGCCGTTCCAGCCAGCCACGGTCTGCTTCTGGGTCTCGTCGAGCGGCTTGCTGGCGTTGACGTTCGGCCGCAGCGTCGAGCACTGGATACCGTAGCGATCACGCACCTGCCAGGCGAGGCGGCGGGCCTGGATCATGCGGGCGATGAAGGGATCGTTCATCCAGGCGCGGTTCGACACCGCGGTGGACGCGAGATTCGCGGTCTCGATGACCTTGGTGACGGCATCGTACCAGGGTGCGGTACGCTCCACCCTGCGCTCCGCACGCGGCAGCTTCGCCTCGTCGTGGAACAGCTGGAACTTCGGCGCGGCCTCGCTCCAGCGCTGCTTCAACGCATTTGCGAGCTCGTCGCGCCGGGCGAATTCGACGGTGGAGAGCGCGGCGACGATGGCGTCGAAGCCGGCCTGCTCCGCCTTCTCGGCGTCGCCGAGCTTGGCGCGCGCATCGTCCTCGCCGAGCAGCGCGCTCTGGGCATCGCCGCGATTGTTGCGCAGGGCCAGCACGCCATGGAAGATCGCCTTGTCGGCGTTCGCGAGCCGTTCGGTCTCCAGACTGTCGCTGTAGCGGCCAAAGGCGCCGACCATCTGGATTGCCGTGCTGGTGAGCGCGCCGGCCGCCAGCAGTGTCATCAGAACCAGGAGGAGCGTACTTACCGATTTCTTAAAAACTGACATGACCAAAAGACCTGCTCGTCGCGAGCGGTCATCTTGCATGGTGACCTGCCAAGGTTTGGTTAAGACTTTAATCAAATACCTGCGGTTGTGACCGCTGCGCCTCCTGGCAGGCCGCGGCCTTTTCAGGCCACTTTCGTGAAATCCGGCGGGCGGCGCTCGGCGAACGCCGTAAACGCCTCGCGCGCCTCGGCGGTGCGCAGACGCTGCGCGAACTGCTCGCCTTCGGCCTGCATCTGCGCGACCAGCGCCTCGCCATTGCGCATCAGCCGCTTGGTCGCGATCAGGGCACCGGCCGGCTGGCGGGCGAGACGCTGCGCGAGGGCGAGCGCCTCGGCATCGAGCTTGTCGAGCGGCACCATACGGTTGGCAAGGCCCCATTCCAGCGCCGACTTGGCAGGCACGGTCTCGCCCAGCGCGAACATCTCATAGGCGCGCGCGTAGCCGATGCGCGCCGGCATCAAGAGGCTGGAGGCAGCCTCCGGCACCAGCGCGAGGCTGACGAAGGGCGTCGACAGTTGCGCGTCGTCGGCGAGCACGACGAGATCGCAATGCAGCAGCATCGTGGTGCCGACGCCGACGGCGCGGCCCTGCACGGCCGCGACCAGCGGCCGGGTGCAGCGCGCGAGCGACTGGATGAAGCGCACGACGTTGCGGCTGCCTTCGGACTTGCCGGCTGCGACCGCGGCGAATTCGCCGACATCGTTGCCGGCGGTGAACATGTCGCCCTCGCCGCGGATCAGGATCACGCGGGTGGACGGATCGAACCCGGCGGATTCGATCGCATCGGCGAGCCTGCCGTACATCGCATCCGTCAGCGCGTTCTTCTTGTCGGGGCGGGCCAATGTCAGCGTGAGAATTCCGCCATTGCTCTCGATCCGGACGTGCTCGGTCATTGGTCTGCTCCTCTTGGAAACTTGCTCTGAATGCTCGTCAGCCAGCGCGCGACGACGTCGATCTCCGCAATCGTGAATCCGTCCGTCAGCGCCGCGTTGACCTCGGCCGCACCGGCTTTCACCTGCGTCAGCGCGCTCCGTCCCTTCGGCGTCAGCCAGATGCGCCAGGCGCGTCCGTCCTCGCGATCGGCCCGCCGCTCGATCAGCTTCGCAGCCTCCGTGCGATCGACGAGGCCGGAAATGCCGGCCGGCCCCATATCGAGCGCCGCACCCGCCTCGCCCATCAGGACGCCGTCCTGCCTGCCGAGGATGAACAGCAGCCCCGCCTGCGCCGGCGTCACCGTGCTCTGCGGCTGCGCCGCCATCCAGCGCTGCAGGCGGCGGTGCGCGACGCTCAGCAGATAGATCAGCCGGTGATGCTTGGTTGCGGCCTCATTATTTCGCATGCGAAGTATATAGCCGGACGGATCCGGATTGTCAAAGGGCGCCGCTAGGCCGGCGCCGCGCGACAGCCGTCGAGGAACAAGGCCGCACAGGTCTGCACCCGGCGCTCAATCTGCCTGCGTGACGGCAGAGGCAGGCCGCCATAAATCGCCGCGCGCTGCGGCGCCGATGCGACCATGCCGATCAGCATGCCGGCGGCTTCCTCGGCATCCTCGATCACGATGCGCTTGCACCTGACCTGGACGCGCAACCAGCGGGCGAGTGCCGTCACGGTGCGTGATATGCCGTTCTTGTAGAAGTTCGCGGCGAGATCGGGAAACGCGGCCGATTCCTGCAGCACCATGCGCTGCAACGCCACGACCTCCGGATCGAGCGCGAGATCGGCGCAGGCGAGCAGCGCGGCGCGGAGGCCCGTTTCGATATCGACCTCATCGCTTCCTTGCAGGTCGACGGCGGAGAGCAATCGCTCCAGCCGGTCGGCGCACATCGCCGCGAACAGCGCAGCCTTGCCCGGAAACAGCCGATAGAGCGTCCTGGTCGAGATGCCGGCGCGGCGCGCCAACTCTTCGGTGCTGGTCGCCTCATAGCCGTCGCGGGCAAAGGCGTGCCGTGCGGCGTCGAAGACGATCCGCCTGGTCTCGTCGTCGCTGCGGACCGGTGGCCGCCCGCGCGGACGAACTTCGCTGTCCGATCTTGCCTGAGCCATGCCTTTAAATGACGACTGTCATTCCATTGACGATTCCAAAGCTAGTCTCATTTTGGAAATTATCAAGTTTCCTAATTCAGGGGAGCCGGCCATGACCGTCCACACCACCCCATCCGCTGCCGCCCAGGCTGCTGTGACAGCAACCGCCCCGGAGGGCGTCCTGCCCGCCGAGCTGGCCCATGTCAGCCGCAAAAAACCCAACCTTCGCAAGCTGTTGCTGATGGCGGCCGCGGCCGTCGCGCTCGCCGGCGCCAGCTGGTACGGCCACGATTACTGGACCGTCGGCCAGTACCTCGTCTCCACCGACGACGCCTATGTGAAGGCCGACAACACCACCATCGCGCCGAAGGTCAGCGGCTATCTCAACCAAGTTCTGGTCGCTGATAACGAGCATGTGAAAGCCGGCCAGATGCTGGCCCGGATCGACGACCGCGACTTCAAGGTCGCGCTCGACCAGGCTCGCGCCGACGTCCAGGCAGCGAACGCGGCGGTCGTCAGCAAGGAGGCACAGCTCGAGGTTCAGCAAGCGGTGATCACTGCCGCCAGGGCGACCATCGATGTCGACACGGCCGCAAAGACCTTCGCGCAGCAGGAAAACAAGCGCTACACGGATCTCGCCAGGACCGGGTATGGCAGCGTGCAGAACGCGCAGCAGGCTCAGGCGCGCGACGCCGGCGCGGACGCCGCGATCGCGCGCGACAACGCCAACCTCATCTCCGCGCAGAAGCAGGTCGATCTCCTCAAGGCCGAGATCGCGCAAGCCAAGGCCGCCGCCGCCCGCGCAGCCGCGATCCAGCAGCAGGCGGAGCTCAATCTCGGCTACACCAAGATCGTCTCGCCGATCGACGGCGTCGTCGGCAATCGGTCCTTGCGCGTCGGCCAGTTCGTGCAGGCGGGTACGCAGTTGATGTCGATCGTGCCGACTGATGCCGCCTATGTCGTTGCCAATTTCAAGGAAACGCAGCTCACCCATGTGCAGGCGGGACAGGCCGTCGATATCGAGGTCGACATGTTCCCGGGCCAGGTCCTGCATGGTCACGTCGATTCCATGTCGCCGGCCAGCGGCCAGGAATTCGCGCTGCTGCCGCCCGACAACGCCACGGGCAATTTCACCAAGGTGGTGCAGCGCATCCCGGTCAAGATTGTGCTCGACGACAAGTATGGGCCTGCGATCGCGCTGCGGCCCGGCATGTCCGTGATCCCCACCATTGCAACACGTTCGACCGCGCCGGCCGCGAATGCGGCCGTGACGCCCAAAGCCAAGCTCGTCTCCGGAGGGTCATGCCATGTCAAACAGCCTCTCAATCTCGACGCAAGCAACACCGGCCGCGACGCCTGATCGCTCCGCGAGCGATCCCGACCGCGCGAGCCTCGCAACCTGGATCGCCGTGCTCGCCGCCATGATCGGCTCGTTCATGGCGATCCTGAACATCCAGATCACCAATGCCTCGCTGGCCAATATCGAGGGCGGCATCGGCACCGGCGCCGACAACGGCTCCTGGATCTCGACGTCGTATCTCATCGGCGAAATCATCGTGATCCCGCTGACCGATTATTTGAGTCGCGTGTTCACGTTCCGCCGCTACATGCTGGCGAGCGCAACGCTGTTCGCGGCGTTCTCGGTCGCCTGCGCCTTCACCCATGATCTCCCGTCGATGATCGCGATGCGCGGCCTGCAAGGCTTTGCCGGCGGCGTGCTGATCCCGATGGCCTTCACGCTGGTCCTGACCAAGCTGCCGAAACCGCAGCAGCCGATCGGGCTCGCCATCTTCGCGCTGTCAGTCACCTTTGCACCGGCAATCGGCCCGACCATCGGCGGTTATCTCACCGAGACCTATGGCTGGCGCACCATCTTCTTCGTCAACGTGATCCCGACCGCCGTGATGGTCGCCGCGCTCTATTTGACGCTGGAGCGGCAGAAGATGCAGCTTGGTCTCCTGAAGGAAGGCGACTGGGCCGGCATCGTCACGATGGCGATCGGCCTCTCGGCGCTGCAGGCCGTGCTCGAGGAAGGCAACAAGGACGACTGGTTCTCCTCCCCTTTCATCGTCAAGCTGGCGATCGTCGCGGCCGTCAGCCTGACGCTGTTCATCGCGATCGAGCTCAGAATCGAAAAGCCGCTGATCCGGCTGCGCCTGCTGACGCAGCGCAATTTCGGCTTCGGCACCGTCGCGATGACCATGGTCGGCTTTGCGCTGTTCGGTTCGGTCTACATCCTGCCCGCCTATCTCGGCCAGGCGCAGGGCTACAACTCCGAGCAGATCGGCAACGTGCTGGCCTGGACCGGCCTGCCGCAACTCGTGCTGATCCCGCTGATTCCCAGGCTGATGCAGCGCTTCGACACGCGCTACATCGCCATCACCGGCCTTCTGATCTTCGCCTATAGCTGCTTCATGAACACGGCGATGTCGCCGGACTACGCCGGTGACCAGCTCTGGATTCCGAACATCGTGCGCGCAGTCGGCCAGGCCATGGTGCTGACGCCGCTGACCTCGGTGCTGTCAGGCGGCATCGCGCCGCAGGATGCTGCCGCGGCCTCCGGCATCAGCAACATGTTCCGCAATCTCGGCGGCGCGATCGGAACGGCCACGCTCGCGACGATCATCACGAAACGCGAGCAGTTCCATTCCAACATCATCGGGCATTCAGTCACGCTCGGCCGCGAGGAGGTCCGCAGCCGCATCGCCCAGATGACGGACTATTTCATGGCCCACGGTGTCCCCGGTCCCAACGCCGCACGCGAGCAAGCCATCATCGCGCTCGGCAAGACCGTAAAACGCCAGGCCCTGGTGATGGGCTATTCCGACACCTTTGCGGTGATCGGCGCCGTGCTGGTCCTGGCCGCGATCGCAGTGCTGCTGACGCGGCGCGTGAAGGCAGCCGGCGGGCCCGCGCATTAAAGCGCGATGAGATTTGGATGAATCGTCATCGCGCT